>CAZMOB010000007.1:0-1553 GCA_964567995.1 uncultured Gammaproteobacteria bacterium | reverse complement strand
GATCCATGCTATGGTCCCGCGACTTACGTTCTCTCTGATGCTCTCTTTTCCTTCCCCGCGCCGCCTCATAGCGGACCCGTATCTTCGCAAGTCTGCGTTGTATTTTTCCGGCTCAATGTTGGTCGCCTTTTTGAATTATTTGTTTCATCCCGTGTTAGCGGCGCGCTTGTCGTTGGCCGATTTCGGAGATGTTCAGGCACTGTTCTCGCTGATCACGCAGCTTTCAACGGTCTTAGGGGCGTTTACCTTGGCCGCCGTCCATGCGTCGGTGAATTGTGAGGAAAAAGGGGAGTGCACGGCAGTGATCGCCCTCCTTCAGAAGTCCGCGTTCGTGATGCTGGGAATTTCGTTCTTGGGGCTGGTCCTCTTCGCTTCCTCGCTGACAAAGGCGCTCCAGTTCACGAGCGTGACCCCTTTCTTTGCGGTCGCCATGCTCTTGGTCGCGACTTCCTTCTACACGATTCGCGTTGGGTATCTCCAAGGACAGGGTCGATTTGTCTCGGTGTCCTTCGCCAATGTCTTGGTGGCGGGTGGGCGTCTCACGTTTGCGGTTTTGTTGGTTGCCTTAGGGTTTCGGACGTTTGGAGCGATTGCCGGAGTTGTGTTGGCGCAGATCATCGCTCTCTGTTTTGTCTTTTTTCAGACACGTAAGGGCTTGGGGTCTTCGACAGAAACAAAAGTAACCCTTCCTTGGCCACGTATTTGGAAAGAGTTGCGCTACGTCCTCTTGGTTGGGTTGACGATGGCGTATGTCACCATTCTGTACACGGTCGATGTGCTCATCGTGAAGCGCTATTTCGCTCCGGATATTGCGGGGATGTATAGCGGAATTGCGACGATCGCCAAGATTACGTTCTTCACGACGGCCCCGTTGATCACGGTTCTGATCTCGTCCATTCGCTTACACGGAGATCGTGCTGCTCGTACGAAAGCGTTCTTGAAGGGGATAGGCTTAGTTGGTTTGGTCGGAGGCGGGGTCCTACTCCTATTCATCCTGGTCCCAGGTTTTTTCACAGGTTTATTGATGGGCCCGCGCTACGCGGCCTACGCCTCGCTCTTACCCTGGCTTGGCGGAACCTTCTTCCTTGTTTCCCTTACAAATGCAGCCGTATCGCTCGGTTTAGCACTTCGTCTCAAGCGGTTGCTTTTTGTGGCAGCCTTCGGTACGTTGGGCCTCGCTCTCCTCACGTTGGGACGCCATGCATCGCTTGATCAGATCATCCAAAATGGTCTCCTCGTCGCGAGTGTGTCATGTGTCGCCGCTTTCGCCTGTATTCTCCCGGAACTTCGTCGTGTATGAAGAAATCGCTCACCCTGGTCATCCCGGTCTTCAATGAAGAGCAGAATATTCGTCCCCTCTATGCAGCGGTCGAGCGCGTTCTGCGTGGCTGTGAAGGCTATGACTGGAGTATTTTGTTTGTAGACGACGGCAGCACTGATGGATCGATCGCAGAGATAGAAGCGTTAGCCAAAGATCATTCAGGCGTAGGCTATTTGGAGTTCTCGCGTAACTTTGGAAAAGAAATTGCGACAACCGCTGGTTTGTGTGAAGC
>CAZMOB010000006.1:0-72153 GCA_964567995.1 uncultured Gammaproteobacteria bacterium | reverse complement strand
TTCGAACCTCTGTATAGGGCTTAGGACGCCCTCGTTCTTCCCATTGAACTATGGGGACATGTGTCGTAAAATGCTTGTATACACGTTCCTCATCGCTGATAAGCGTAAAGGGGACAGCTCAACCTGTCAAACAAACCATTCCTTGAAGGAATCTATCGTCGATTTTAAGGTCATTGACTACGTCTCCCTATATGTGTCGCACAATGTTAAATTCCGCTATTTTTTTCGCTTGGTGCCCGTTCCTTCTAAGGGGCACATGCGAATGACGATCTCACCCAACATAGCACGCGCCAAGTATAGCATAGTTGACGGTTGAGACGATTTTAAGTATCCTTCGCGACATCTTCCTATGCCAATCAAGCAAGCTGCCATCAAAGATCTTCGCAAGAACCACAAGCGTGCTGCCAAGAATCTTCGTTTGAAGACTCACATGAAGCATTTGACCCGTTCGTTGACCGATTTAGTCAAAGACGGCAAAACCGCCGAAGCCAAAGAAACACTCGGAAAGCTTCAGCAAATTCTTGCGAAGGCAGCAAAAACTCACATTCTTCACACGAACAACGCCAAGCGAAAAGTCGCGAGCGCGTTCAAACTCGTCAATAAGAAATAGGGCATGCAAAAATCCATCCTCATAGCGAGGATGGATTTTTGTTTTCCTGGTCTTTTCGGATTCTTGTTCTTTCAAAGAAAGGTTGACAGCTCATCTTCTCTCAAATACCCCTGACGCTGCAGCATAACCGCTTCCAATAATCGGACGAATTGCTCCTCCGAATCTGTCGTTCGTATTCCTTTCAATTTTCGTGCAACAAAGGAAGGCAGGCTCGCTTCTTGGCCGTTTTTCACGCGCTGATAACTTCGCAGTTGAGATAAAAATGGATAGAGCGCTTCTGTTCCTAGCTCTTCTAGCGCCAAGCGCCAGGTCGGATCTTGTTTCACATAGGCATACGCCCAATCGAACAAGCTTCGCTCTGGCAGAGATCCAGTAGAAACTCGCTTCTGTTCGTCGTTCGTGACGCCTGCAGCTGCCTGAAGGATGCCAAGCGCGGCCTGCCACGTGTCACCAGCGGCTTGTTCAAAAATAAGGGCGGTTTGCGCATCAGTGAGCGTACACCCAAGCGCTAGAGCTCGTTCTCGGATCCAGGTTCCAAATGCACGCGCATCTAGACGAGGGAAATCATAGCGAACCCATTTAGGTAACTTCGAAACGATAGCAAGTGTCGCCTCAGGCGGAAGATCACTTTCAACCGTCACTACAATGACATTGTCCGGATCAACGGAAAGCGCCTTTTCAAGCGCTGCCACACGACCTTTTGGACAATTCTTTAACAGATCTCGTACGCGCAAAAAACGACGTGGTGTAAACAAGCTGACCGTGTTTACTCGTTCAACAACTTCATCAATCAATTCCGTTCCTTCTTGGTGCAGTTGTTCGCAACTCGATCCTTCCGCATCGTATTTCTGTCGAAAAGCCGTCTCTAACTCACGCGCTTTTTCGAGCGCACGGAAAAGATCCGGTCCGATGCAGGCAATCAACATACAAACACACTACACCTGCAGCGGCGTCATTTCATCCCAACGCATGCCGGTCTTTGCTTCAACTAAAATCGGCACGCCGATATCTCGAATCTTTTCCATCGTGTGCTTGATCGTTGTCGCCACATGCGTCACGTCCTCCGGTGGGACTTCGAGAACCAATTCATCATGC
Organism: uncultured Gammaproteobacteria bacterium; assembly: GCA_964567995.1. Taxonomy (GTDB): domain Bacteria; phylum Patescibacteriota; class Patescibacteriia; order 2-12-FULL-60-25; family 2-12-FULL-60-25; genus JAGOTP01. Next base: position 70,448 of record CAZMOB010000006.1, on the reverse strand, counting down.
ACTTGCAACAACAAGCGGCTCTTGGCTGACAAAGTGGGCAACAGCGCATCGACTTCGATCATCGCGAGCTTCATGAGATCTGCATCGGTGCCTTGCACTGGCATATTGATTGCCATGCGTTCAGCCTGCGCGCGCAACTGTGGCAGGGGAGACTGAATATCCGGAAACTGACGACGGCGACCAAAAAGCGTTTCGGCATACCCATTCTTTCGCACAAATTCCTTGGTTGCCTCCATGAAGACTTTTACGCCTTGGTAAATTGTGAAATATGTCTCGATAAATTTCTTAGCATCGGCGTAACTAATTCCTGCAACTTGTGAGAGTCCGTGCGGACCCTGGCCAAAAATAATACCAAAGTTGATCGCCTTCGCAATGCGTCGTTGCTCTTTCGTGACAGACTCATGCGAAATCTCCCAAATCGCAGCAGCGGTGTCGGTGTGAATATCTTGTCCCGATTCGAACGCTTCCTTCATACGCTTATCATTCGCGAGTGCTGCGACGACGCGTAATTCAATTTGCGAATAATCGCAGGAAAGCAGCGTGTAGCCCGGTGAAGCAATGAAAGCATGGCGAATTCGGCGGCCCATTTCAGTGCGGATCGGAATATTTTGTACGTTTGGATCCATCGAGGACAAACGCCCCGTTGCGGCGACAGCTTGATGGAACGTCGTGTGAATGCGCCCTTCGGTGTCCGTCATAGTTGGCAATGTCTCTACATACGTCGACAGCAACTTACTAACTTCGCGATACTCTTCGACCTGCTCGATGAGCGGATGTTGTCCGCGCAATTTATCAAGTTCAGCGGCTGCTGTTGAATAGCCGGTTTTTCCCTTTTTGATACCCTTGGTTGAAAGCTTGAGATGCGTGAATAACACATCCGCCAACTGGCTTGGCGAGGCCGGATTGAAGGTGGTTCCAGCACTGTCTTGCATGGCTTTTTCAAGGCGACGTTTTTCATTTCCAAGCTCAACCGATAGATCCCCGAGATACGCACGATCGATCAAAATACCGTGACATTCCATGCGATACAGCACCGGAATTAATGGGAGCTCAAACTCATGGAGAACTGTTTCTAGTCCAGCGTCTTTCAATTCGGTTTTCTGTCGTTCATTTAACGCTTGAATCAGACTCGCCATCGCGGAAGGGGATGGACGTTCCGAGAGAACGTTCAATTCATAGCGAGCGGCTAGATCATTTAAAGTGAATACTCGATCGCCAGCGCTTAATAGATAGCCAGCGAGCAGTACATCCGCCTCCCAGGCGTTCGGCGGGGTGAGTCCAAGCTTTTTCAATCCATGCATCGCCGCCTTCGCATCATGCGCGATCAACTGCTTCTCGCTCGTGAAAAGCTCGTTCAGAGCGGTTTGAATGCTAGCCGTTTTCAACTCGGTCTGACGCAACACCAAACAGCGTCGTTGATCAGCGATCGCGATTCCATAGGCTTCGTTTCCAAACAAAGAATCTGCTGCCTCTTCTAATACCAAAACGGTTAACGCAGGAGATTCACTGAAAAGCGCAATTTTTTTCTTGGCGTCCGTTTCATCTTTTGCAACTTCTTCGACCAAAATAGAAGACGTATAGGTCGTCGATTTTTTCTCTTTGCCTGAATGGATCTCTGCTTGCATGTCTTGATCAACCGATTTTGGAACAGAACTAGTTACACGTTTTTTATCGCTACCTGTTTTTCCAAATGACCGCTTCAACAAGGTCGCAAAGCCCATCTCTTGTAAGAAGGACCGCCAAGCATCTACATCAAGCGGATGATCTGCTAACAATTCGAGCGTCCACGACAAAGGAACGGTTGTATGAATCGTCACGAGATCACGCAAGCCTGGCAATTCAGATTCAGCTGTTAACAGCTTCTGTCGCAGAGACGGACTTAACTTCGAACTGGTATCGTGAGCCGCTTGCATGATGCCTTCCAACGATTGATATGTCTGCAAGAGTTCGGTCGCGCCTTTTTCGCCAATTCCTTTCACTCCTGGAATATTATCGGACGGATCGCCGCGCAAGATTTTATATTCCAAAAATTGTTCTGGTGTTAACCCAAACACTTCGTGCAACATTTTTTCGTCATACAACAACGTTTCGCTCACCCCTTTTTTGAAGGTCAGTACAGAAATGTTTTTTCGAATGAGCTGCAATGCATCGCGATCGCCCGTCACGATCGTGACGTCCCAATCATCTTTCGCCGCACCCACCGCGATCGTTCCAATCAGATCATCCGCCTCAAATCCATCCAATGAAAATGACTCGACACCGAGCAAAGTGAGCGCTCGCTGAATGAGCGGGATCTGCGCATACAGTTCGTCCGGTTGCTTCACACGCTGCGCCTTGTACGCTTCATAGGCGTCATGTCGAAAGGTTGGCGCCTTTGTATCCCAACAGGCCACGAACGCATCCGGTTTCTGCTCCTCCATCAGCTTTAACATAACGTTCACAACGCCATAAACCGCGTTCACGATCTGTCCGGTCGGGGAGCTCAACGGCGGCAGGGCATGCCAGGCACGATGAAGCAGGGCATTGGCGTCTAAAATGAAGAGGCGGCGTGACATGAAAAAAGGGTAGCACGGCCTATAAACAAAAGCACCCGAGCTAGTCGGGTGCTTTCTATCCATCCACCCTCGCTTACTCCGCATCCACTACCGATCGAATAACGTCGGTCGAAATATGAGCCCGCCAACCGTTATCATCCTGATCAGTTGTCACGTGACAATCTCGCAACCGGAGGTAACCCGCTTGTATTGAGAGACGATAGCCAAGCCCTTCTACCATCTGACCATCTTCGCTCAACAATCGTCCTTCTTCAGTTGTAACTACCTCACCAGCGGTGGCGTCTGCGCGAGCGCTCTGACCAACCAGTTCCCACAGTCCAGCTTCAACCGCTTGCTCAGCCGTAGCCATAGCCACAGATGAATCAACCACAACATGCTGCACCCGAAGACGTCCTTGATCCTCTTCCACCAGCGCTTGGTCCGCAGAAGCGCGACGTGCAACGAGATTCACTCCTCGTTCAGCCGTAGAACCAACTACCGATAGAGGAGCATTATAACGTAGCGAAAATGAACGAAATCTGAGATCGATGAGCGTTCTTAGCACTTCGGGCCGACTGAAAAACTCAGACAAGGGAGCTCCGTCATAAATCGACATGGATTCATGCATATCCGATACACCATCTGCTGACCTTGTAGAAAAGACATGCCCATGTTGCGCCATCCGTCCCCGATCCGCCGTCTCCGACAAGATCCTAATCCCTCTCATGTGAGCGTCAAGTGGAGTTCGATCAATGATACGGTGATGGCGTTCAAACAATACCCCAGGAGCAAGATCCTCCACACGGCCCGTCACTCTCTGCATGGAAGGATCTGTCTCTCGTGTACCCGCGCCCGTCCTTGCAGCGGTACATGCCTCCAAGGATCCAAGCGTTCCCAAGAGGGCAGTCACAAACACCACTTGACTTGCTGAAGACTTCTCCATTCCGAAAGAACCAGATTCTCTTCCCATAGACAAAGGAATATTTTAAAAATGAATTTCCTGGATATGGTATCCATGCATCAAATGGCTGTAAAGAAAAGGGGTCTCTGCCTTATGCAGAGACCCCCACATCACCCAGCTCTGTAAAGCCTTGACGTTTATTCTCGCGCAAAAGCCAAAAGCGAGGGCCGAAGTGTTTGGTAGGCCCGACGCAGCTCTGCATCTTCCGTGAGAGCTGAACTACTCGCCTCCTGAAGCGTCAGGTGCCGGGCCGCCTCGCGGAACGCTTGTTTTACCATCCTATTTGAAACTGTATGCAGCGCTCTCTGAGCCATTCGGACTTGGTGAGTAAATCCCTCTTCGTCCAAAACCAAGCGCCGTTCGAACTCCGCAGGAACAAGAAGAGCTGTATATACCTCCGCCAGCAATCGGTTCTCAGGTCGGCCGAGAACTTGAAGAAGTTCTGTCTGCAGCTCAATAACTAAAATCGAAGAGCGGGGAGGACGGTCAAGACCATACGCCGGAGCATTATGCCGATCTGGAGCGAGGTGATTCTCACCACATCCGTACCGCTCACCTTGTATATTCAGCCGGACTCGTCCGATCCCATTTAGGGAATAAGGCTCAAGCGGAGATTGTTCAATAACAACGTATCTAGGACGACGACCAGTCTGTGTTGTTGATTCGGTCAATACAGTGAAGAGGTCCCCGGCAGAAGCTGTGGCGAATGAGTCGCTCGGTCCTCGATTTATATCATGCAAAATGAGGAGATCCGCTTGATTGGCTAGCTCTGGCCGCATATAGCGCTCTCCACTCATGCCAAGTTCAAGCTCAAGCTGAAATAGCACACGACGACCGTTTTCCGCTCGGTAATTCCAAGTAACAATCTTCTTTCGAGGCCGATTCGCTGGCTGGGCAGCATATTCCGGATGCTCTTCGACACGAACCGTCAGATCCTCTATTCCCTCAATCGCTTCCGCCATCTCTCGTAGTCGCTGTTCCCACTGCACAAAAAGCGTTTCATCGATTTCTGTTCCCGTCATTTGTAGCCGCTCAAGAACCGGTGAGCGTTCCGCCAATTGAAAGCCCATCTCTAGAGGAGAAAGAAGTTCCCCGCTGGCAGGGACCATCAGACGCACTTCACGCTGATCAAGTAGTTGATTTGTTTCCGGAGAATCGGCTAATTCAGCTCCGAGACGATGAAACGCTTGTGAACTGGCTGTAGTCGCCCACATTTCTCTTTCAAGAAAAACCTTTTCTTCTCGCAGATGAGCGAGTATTGGTCGTGTGCGAGATGGATGAAAGCGACGCTCTACGGGATCGGTCCGTCTTTCTTCTGGAGCAACCTGCGTTCGTCGAATGGCTTCTTGCGTGTGCTGTTCTTGTCGAGCGCGTGCAGCCTCCATGCGTTCATCTGAAGAGACGTTCATTGCCGCAAGAAGCGTTGCCGTACCTAACTCATACAATCGAGACTTCTTTGTATTCACTTTAAAAGACGGTCGCTCGCTCATACAGAGAGTATAACAAAACTCCTACCTGGACAGTAGGAGTTTTGTTGGAGGCGTGAGTGGGAATCGAACCCACGAATACAGGTTTTGCAGACCCGTGCCTTACCACTTGGCTACCACGCCCCTTCGGCTTGTGACGCTGACCACCCGTTCACCTGGTTGCTACCAGGCTCACTTGGGTCTGCGTCACGCCTCCAGTTGCTCGCTCCGCTCGCAGTCAAAACACTCCACTACGCTCGCGGCCTGCGCTTTGCTCCGCTGCGCTCCGCAAGGGGGACAGGGAGCAATACAAGCCTCAAAACGCGCTCGGATAGTAGCAAAGGGCTGGGCGTTCGTGAAGCGGGGACGAGAAACCCCTCCAAATGGAGGGGTTTCAATCCTTGCCGGAGGGCAGGGTTATTTTGCGGCGCGCTTCAAGGCGTTTTCTTGAGCGATGCGCTTCCATTGGGTTTTGGTGTTGTCGCCCAGTTCGATGACTTCGATCTTTACGTTGCGCTTCAGGCCGAATTTGAGGGCGTCGCTTTTGTTGGTCATCCAGACGTCCGCGCGCAAGTTGTAGCGCGGGTTCATGCGGTCATGAACTTCAAAGACACGGTCACCGAAGAGTTCTGGGAAACGAACTTTCGTATTGAAGGGCAAGAAGTTGGCGGCGATAATTCCGTCACGGACCGTCGAACCATCGGCGGTGGTGAACGGGGAATCATCCGTTTGACCGGCTTCAGAATTATAGCCCGTCACACTGATCGTGTAGGTCTTGAGGGTTGGCAGACGGTCTGGGCGCACAATCTCGATCACGGCTGGTTCGCCGATTTCGGAACGCATGTCAGGCTCGTCGAGGAGCTCCGTTACTTCAGAGTTCGTAACCACGACCGACGTATCGGAGATTGAACCAACGGGAACCGTCTGAGCTTCTGCTGAACTGACTGGGGAGATGACAAAGAACAGGACGAGACAGGCGGATACCACGAGCTGGTTGAGCGAGCGTTTACCACCATCCGGCGAAGAATTCGTTGTCATAGTCTGGATACAACAAAAGCCCTGTTCGGGCTCTTGGAGGACAACACCATAGCATATTTGCAGGTTTTTGTCAACGGAAGTACACTATTTTTACGCTTCATTAAGCCAAATTATCGTTATGCCCCTTTCCCGAATCCTATCCGTGATCCGCCCGAATCCCAAAACCGGCCCCAATCCTGTGCGTCCCGACCGAAAAGGGCGTGTTTGGCGGTTCCTCAAGAAAGCACTCCTCGCTTTGATTGGCATCGGGGCTATCGGGGTCTTCAGTCTGACGATTTTCTTGGCTTGGGTCAGTCGTGATTTGCCGGATCCGGACACCTTATCTAGCCAAGAGATCCCTCAATCGACCAAAATCTATGATCGAACCGGAACTCAGTTACTTTACGAGTTGCATGGCGATGAAAAACGCACCCTCGTAAAAATTCAGGACATTCCACCGAACATGCAGCATGCGACGATCGCGATTGAGGATCGAAATTTCTATACGCATCATGGCGTCTATTGGAAAGGATTAATACGCGCCTTCGGGAACAGCATCTTAACCGGTACATCTGTTCGCGGGACATCGACGCTTACCCAACAGCTCGTAAAAAATGCGATTCTGACGAACGAGCGCTCCCTCATGCGCAAAGCAAAGGAGTTCATTCTCGCGCTGCAAATCGAGCGGACCTTTTCAAAGGACCAAATCCTACAGCTCTATCTGAATGAAATTCCGTATGGCTCAACCATCTACGGAATCGAGTCCGCTTCTCAAACCTATTTTGGAAAACCAGCCAAAGAGCTTAGTCTCGACGAATCAGCCTTGCTCGCCTCGGTTCCTCAAGCACCGGACCGCTATTCTCCCTATGGCACCGGAACGCGCGGTGACAACCGTTCGCGCTTAGTCGTGCGTCAGCATTACGTGTTGGATATGATGGCCGAGGAAGGCTACATCACAAAAGACGAGGCCGAGGCAGCCAAAGCCATCAAGACACTCGACAAGTTAAAACCAAAAACCTATGACTCTCTCAAAGCACCGCATTTTGTACTCGAAGTACGGCGGCAACTCGAAGAAGCCTATGGCTTAAAACGAAGTGAAGAGGGTGGCTTCAAAGTCATCACGACGCTCGATTGGGCGAAGCAGCAAGTCGCCGAACAAGAAGTTGTGAAAGGGGTAGACGCCCGAGGAAAGGCATACAAGTTTACCAACGCCGCCCTTGTTTCACTCGATCCAAAAACGGGACAGGTGCTCGCGATGGTTGGCTCAAAAGACTTCGACAACGATGAAATCAAGGGAAAATTCAACGTGATCTTAGACGGAGCACGTCAGCCAGGTTCGAGCTTCAAACCAATCGTCTACGCGTTAGCGTTTGCTCGTGGGTACCTGCCACAGACGATGCTCTGGGATGTCGATACGGTCTTTAGAACGGACAGCGGAAACTACAGCCCTCGCGATTATGACTTCAAACAACGCGGGCCACTCAGCATGCGCATGTCGCTTCAGAATTCGCTGAATACCCCGGCCGTCAAAACCCTCTACCTCGTAGGGCTCGGACGCGTCTTGGATTTCACCGAACGTCTTGGCTACACAACGCTCAGTGACCGCAGTAATTTTGGATTGTCTCTGGCGCTTGGAGCGGGTGAAGTGCGACCGATCGAACATGCTTCGACCTTCGCTGCCTTCGCAAACGATGGTGTGAGAATGCCCGTCAGTTCGATTTTGAAAGTGGAAGATCACGATGGAACGGTTCTTCAGGAATGGAAACCGAGTGAAGGGACTCGTGTCCTCGACTCACAAGCCGCTCGTTTGCTCGCGGATGTGATGTCCGATAATCAAGCCCGTTCGCTCGTCTTCAGTGCGGCTGCCCGAAACTACCTCACCTTACCCGATCGTCCCGTGGCCGCAAAAACCGGAACCACCAACAACTTTAACGACGCTTGGACCGTCGGATTCACGCCAAACTTGGCGACGGTCGTTTGGGTAGGCAACAGCGATGGAAAAGAGATGAGTCGTGGTGCAGACGGATCCGTCGTGGCTGCTCCGATTTGGGGTGGGTATATGAAACAGGTCATGAAGTCGATGCCAGTCGAACGCTTCAAAGCGCCCGAGGCAGCCACCACCGACAAACCGGCCCTGCTTGGAACCGCCATTATGCAAAAAGTACGCGTGGTAAAAACGAGCGGTTATCTCGCAACCGATCTCACGCCACCCGAACTGGTCGAAGAACGGACGTTCTACGCACCGCATGAAATTCTTCACTACATCGACAAAGATGATCCAACCGGCGCTTCACCCAACAACCCCGCCTCTGACCCACAATATGAAAATTGGGAACGGGCCGTGCAGCTCTGGGTAAGTAAGAGTACGAGTACCCAATTCGGTCCGCCACCAACAGAGACAGATGTGCAACATACACCTGAGATGCAACCCGTCGTTTCGATTCTCACTCCCGCCAATGAGGAATCAGTGAGCAATCGCGTCTTGGGCGTTCAGGTCTCGGCCACTACGCCGCGAACCATCCAACAATACGAGGTGTTCTTGAATGGCCAAACGATTGGCAACGCGAATGGTGCAAATTTCAGCGTCATCTTGCCACAAGATCTGGTCGCTGGACGACACACCCTGACGATCACCGCCATTGATGACATTGGAAATAAAGGTGAAGCGAGTGTTGCGATCAACTATCTGACAACTGGCAGTTCTGCTCCAACCGGCCAACCCGGCACACCACCGACGGACACAGGCATTACCAACGTGAACGCGCTTCTGAACAACGAGACCGGAAATCCATAGTCTTGTATTGAAATATTGACCGGGTAGACGAGATATGCGATCCTACGGGATCGCTATTTCGTTCCTAAAACCCAACCATCTCACATCAGAAAGCGACGTGTCACCATGGCATCCCCCGGCGCATCTGGAATTCGTACCTTCTCGGTTCTTCATGCCGAACCAGACACGAAGAACGGCTACCCGGACAACGCCTATCGCCTTACCATTAGCGGAGGGGTAATGGGGGTTGAAACGATGATCGTGAGCTACATCGAGCTTCTCGAACTCCTGCTCGCGGTTCGCGTAGAGACTCCCAGTGAGCTCACGCACCGTTCGTTCGAACTCCCCATCGTCTACGAGTACGCAGCAGACGCGGTCAGTCGGCTCGTCGTGGAGTACCGTCACAGGCTGAGTGGGGTTGGTTACGCTGGACCGTCGGATCCGGAACACACCAATCTCTACAACCGAACGGTCTATGAGGCGATCGCCGTGGCCCTCGGTCGATGGCAGGTAGCACCCGACCTGCACCTCGTCGAACGCATGGAGATCTCAAACGCCATGAGAACACTCCTCTGTGGGAAGACACCGATTTCGGACAACGAGACGTTCCGATGGATCCTGCAACGGGTCAAGATGATCGATGGGACGCTGTCGATCACCGAAGAGAGGCATAACCGTTTCGGTGGGTGTAATGGCCCAGGGACGCTGCGGCTCGTGATGAAGCGTCCCTGGGGAGGCTGGTCATCAGCGAAGTGGTACATCGTCCTCCAACCGGATGCCACCCACCCCGTCCTCATCGAGAAGGCCTGACTCGACACCGCACTTTCACCCACCTCAAACGCCCCGAATCACTCACTGGGGAAGCCCGGCCGCCAGGCCGGACGACGCTGGGGCAGCGCATCACTCCATCCGCGCTGCCTCACCCGTTCCAAGCCTCTATCACGTATTTGATGGAAATTTGGAACGAGACATTGACTTTTTCTAGAATTTAGGCATACTAGTGGGTCCCGCACGCGTGAAAAACGCCGTAACCACGGGATTCGCACCTCTTCTGCTCTCTGTCGGATCGACAACGATCCGGCTACAACTCCACGTCACTCAACGCACAGCCAAAAGCTGTGTGATCACGACCTCCGCAATTTCCACCCATGGGCACCGCCCAGAAGGACGAATTCGCCATGATCTCGCGATTGCCTTTCATCTGCCTCCTTTTCGCAGCCGGCGCCTGCGCTGCCGTCGAACCGCTCGGGGACGGGCACATCCGCAACCCCTGCAGGCGACTGGCCAACGGCACCCTCGTCGCGGTCCACGACTGCGTCGACGAGACGCAAGAGACGATCTGCAACATCTCGGTGGACGCAGGCGCGGATGGGCTGATCCCCGGCGTGTGCTGCGACGTCGGTCAGAGCCGCGAGGCCTGCGCCCGCGTGGGCGGCTTCACGGACGCGGGCTCGCCCCGCGCCGACGCCAGCAACCAGTGACGCGTGGAGCTTCAACGGGCCCGGTAGGAACGAGATCCACTCTCGCACCTCCCGGGCCCGCGCTTCTTTTTTACGATCAATCTTCTTTTTGAATCCAATCAACACCCGACGCAAAAACATTCGCCGCTTCTTTCGCTTGTTTCTCCGTAGCGCGAATCGCTGCCGTTCGCGTTTGCCCTTCAGGACCGTTACTCACAAAATGTTTTACCCAGTTGGCAAAAGCGAGCGTCGTATAGTCCAAAACCAATTTCAACGAGGGTCTGTAGTCTTGCTCATTTACATACCGACTTAGGAGAACTGATTTCGCCTTACTGTCCCCATTCATAATCTTATTGATGTCCTCTGAAATATCAAACGGCTCTCCTTCCAAGCTCAGAGGTGCGCTTTCTGGACCCTTAAACGACATAGATCAGCGGGTGCGATCGGCTCCTTATTGCCGAATCGGCATCACAATATATTGAAATCCTTCTCGACCCTCTGGACGGACCACCACAGCGTTCATCGAGTCGATAACGCTCAGAGTAACCTGATCGGTATCCATCGCCGCCAGACCGTCGTTTACGTACTTAAAATTGAGCGTTACTTTGTTGGACTCACCTTCAACGACCGCTTGGAGCGTTGCACGATGAGCACCCGTTCCCGTATCGGAGGAAGAAACGGTGAGCGCTCCGTCGGTTGTCATCTCCAATTTCACATCATAGATACCTTGGCGCGAAAACAAGGACGAAGCACGAATCGCCCGCATCAATTCCGTCCGCTTCACACGGCAATGTGTTCGGAACTGGGTTGGAATGATGCGTTTGTAGTCTGGGAACGAACCTTCGATCAAACGCGAGACAAGCTCGACCGAACCGAACGACACCGCCAATTGATTTTCGGCCATGGCCCAGTCAATCTTTTCTGGCATGGCGACGTCATCTTTATAACTGGCCAAGATACGGGCGATTTCCTGCACAGCGCGAGCGGGAACGATGCATTTCGCCTCAGCTTGATTTCCACCGGTCACCAAATTTAATCTGCGCTCTGACAACCGATACGAGTCGGTCGCGGCGAGCATGAGGGTGCCGGGCCCTCCGGCGGTATGGAAGTAGCAAGCGACTCCCGCGAGCTCGGGTCGCGAGTCCGAAGCAGACACGGAGAAGCCGACTTGCTGCAATGCTTGGCGCAACGGTTCAGCTTCGAGTTGATAGGCTCCGCCTTTCGTCAGCTTGGGAATGAGTGGGAATTCCGTGGCGGCGATGCCTTTGATGTTTGTGACTTTCCCGTCCGCTTTAATCTCTAACCCATCAGTCGTCAAACTCAGTTCAACCTTTCCTTCCCCCAAAAGAGAAACGTACTCTTGGAAGAGCTTCGCTGGAACGGTGTACTCACCCGGTTGATCGACGCGTCCTCGGACAATGACGGAGATCGCCATCTCAAGATTGGTGGTCGAGATCCGAAGTTGACCGCTCTCGGCTTGGATCAGAACGTTGGCAAGAATCGGGAGGTTCGCGTTCTTCCCAGCGATGTGTCCGACGAGAGAGAGTCCTTGGAGCAAGTTCTCTTGGGTGCAGGTACAAACCATATGTCGGTTATCTTAGAGTTATATATAGCATAAGACAATGATAGTAACCGTAAGGGGTGTGGATGGTGGGGAAAAGCCAAACGACGTCTCAATCAAGCCAAAAAACAATGAGTAGTTATCCCACCTCTCTGGGACTAAGCCCGGGACTCACTGGGGACGATTGGGGATGGAAAAGGTGGGGCGGATGTGTCCCCGGGTTACACCCAGCGAGTCCACCGGGTTATGCGGATAGTTGTGAACAGGTGGGTAGCTTGGGGGATCAGTTGGGGACGGACGGGGATAAAGATATCCACCTGGCGGGAAAGACTGGGGATGAAGTCGGGGATAAGTCGAGAAAAGCGCTCAGATAGCAACACACCCATCCGAAGAGGCGGAGCGTGCCGCTGGTGGGATGGGCGTTAGACCTCATTTGAGGCTGAGGGACAGGAGTTCTACGTCTGGATGGGCCAAGATGTGTCGGATGAGCGCCTGGATCGAGGCACTGGTGTGACCTTGCGTCAGGCCCAGAACAAGTTCGAGTCGGGTGGATCGGTGCACATCGAGGACAGTCGAGGAGCTTAGTGGAGATGAAGGGGGCGAGCGAGCAGATACCTCGTTGATGAAGTGGCGCAGCGCGGTCTTCTGTTTCGCTCGGGGCGAAAAGCCTTGTTCCCAACGATGGACCGTCTGAGCCGACACCCCCACGCGACGGGCGAAAGCGGACGGTTCGTACCCCTGCTCACGCCTCCATTGCTTGAGATGTTCACCGAACGTCTGGTGGGGTGCTCCGGGAGCCGTTTGTTCTAGGAATCGGAGCAGGTCCTCAGAAGTAACGGTCATGACTGGTCTCACACCTTTCCGTGTGAACATGAAACATGCCTTGTGAAGATGTCATCACTGCCTCCGAACGGCAGAGTAGAAGTACCCTCATGTTCTGTCATATCTGTCGACAACTCTGTGGATAGAAAGAACAAACTGTTGATAAGATAGGAAATAGAGCTATACTAGTGTTGTCGAAAAATACGACATAACTTGTGACCAAAGCGCAGCTTTTACGATTACTCATGGAAATCGGTCTTCGTGAAACCGAGGCGGTTATTTATTTGGAAGCACTGTCACTTGGGCCAACGACCATTTTAACGTTAGCCAAACACACGCAGATCAAACGCACGACGATCTACTCGGTCGTCGAAGAGCTTCAAAAACGCGGTCTTATGAATATCGAGATGCGCGGATTTAAGAAATTGTATGTCGTTGAGTCACCGGCCGGAATTGAACGACTATTGAATCAACAACGCGAGAAGCTGCAACGAGCTCTGCCAGATCTCGAAGCACTCTATAACTTCACCGGTGATGGAAGCTCTCTCAAATATTACGAGGGACTCGAGGCGGTCAAGGCCGTATATGAAGGGTTGATTCGTGATATCCGACCGCACGAAGACTACCTGATTCTGAGCGACCTCAAACGATGGTTGGAACAAGACCCGGATTACTTTTTGGACTTCTTACGCCGCCGCGCCAAACTGAATATCAACATCCGTATGTTAGCTCAGGACTCCGCGATCGCTCGGGAACATCAGCGGATCCAACGGACATTGAACGAAAGGATCCGCATCCTCCCCAAAGAAACACAGCTCACCACGAATTTGGTCATTACGCCGCAACGCGTCGTGGTCCATCAAATCATTCCACCGATTTTTGCGATCGTGATTGAAAACCAAAGTATCATTCAAATGCACAAAGAACAGTTCGAAATTATGTGGCGGTCTTTGCAGGAATCGAACAATTGACAGCATCCATTCTCAAGCTGAATCGAAAAGAGACCCGCGGGTCTCTTTTCGTTAGGCGTTGCTGGTCGAATACAATCTCTCTCGGATGACTCCCAGATCTCGTTTCAACTGGTCGTCACATTTCACGAGCCCACCAATCTTGTCGCAAGCATGCATCGCGGTTGTGTGGTCGCGTCCGCCAATGTGGTGGCCGATCGAAGGGTAGGAACACTTGGTTTCTTCGCGGAGCAAGTACATCGCGATCTGCCGAGGGAGAGCGAAGCGTTGCTCGCGACTTTTGCCCAAGATGTCGTCGAGACGAATGTCGTAATAGGCGGTCACGATCTCGATGAGGCTGCGTGGCGTCACGGTGCGCTTCGCGATGGTCGGGCCGAAGCTTTGAAGAAGCGTTTGGACGGACTCGGTGCTCGGAAGAAGGTTCTTGAACTGGTGATACGCGATGATTTTGTTGAGTGCGCCTTCGAGTTCGCGGACGTTAGATTGGATGGCGCCGGCGATCAAATGATGCAAATCGGTACTGAGAGCGTACTGCTTTTCGCGCGACTTGGCTTGGAGAATGGCGACCCGGGTTTCGAAATCTGGTTTTGAAATATCAGCCATCATGCCCCACTCGAAGCGGGACTGAAGACGGCTTTCGAGCGTTTGAATGTCGCGTGGCGGACGATCGGAAGCGATGATGATTTGCTTGTTATTTTGATGCAGCGTGTTGAAGGTGTGAAAAAACTCTTCCTGCGTCTGTTCCTTGCCGGTTAAGAATTGAATATCGTCGATCAGAAGCGCGTCGGCTGTTCGATACTGATTTTTGAATTCACCCACGCGTCCACTCCGCACGGCTTGGATGAACTCATTCGTGAAGCGTTCACAGGTCACGTAGACCACCTTGAGCTGTGGTTGAGTGGTCAAAATATGGTGGCCGATCGCTTGCAGGAGGTGGGTTTTGCCCATTCCGACACCACCATACAAAAAGAGCGGATTGTAGACCTGGCCCGGCTTGGCAGCGACGGCCATGGAAGCCGCGTGAGCGAGTTCGTTGCTCTTTCCGACGATGAACTGTTGGAAGAGATAGCGAGGATTGAGACCAATATCGGTCTGATGGGTGTCTGCTGGGACGCTCACCTCGTTTCCGATTGCCGCTTGTTCAACCATATTCGGCACATATTCCGCCATGGCTTCCTGAGCGATGTGTTCAATCGGGAGAACGGTCGTGTTTTTAACCTCGACACGGTAGGTCACCTCTCGAACGCCGTGATTTGTGGCGGAACGGAGCGCTTTTACAATGGCTTCGTGGTATTTTTTTTCAAACCAAGCCTTCGTGAAGGTATTTGGGACGGCGATCACCGCTTTTCCATTCTCAAGCGAACTGATGAAGGTGTCTTTGAACCACGTCGTGAAATTCGCCTTTGAGAGCGTGAGCTCAAGTTCTCCGAGGGCGGATTGCCAAGTCGTTTGGTGGTCCATAGGCGTGTAGAAGAAAGGAAAAAGAGAGCAGGCGATGAGTGAATGAACTGGATGATTTCAGCCGTGTGGATACCTGTCAAATCTGTGGATGAAGTGTGGATAATGTAGCACATTTTTTGTAAAGCAAGAAGGAAACAGCCCTAAAGCGGCTATGACAAAAACAGCGCCCCGGATTGACAGGGGGCTGTTTTATTCGACTCTAACAGCTTGCTAGTTCGCGAGATCTATTGTCTCGGTGATCGCGCGTTGGGCTCGTAGATCGGAAAGCGTTACATGGCGGGCATCGCGTTCTTTTAAGTCCCGCAACGTTATATTCTGCCAGTATATGTAGACTTTCTGCCGAGCCCCGACACCGGTTAGTAGACCATCGCTTAGATCATAGTTGCTCGTATTCGTCCGCTCATCCTGCCAGGTAGCTGAAGCGAGTGCTTCGGCGAGCGCGGGGACTGCATCAGGACTGAGTTGGGTCGCGAGGTACCCCACATCTAGAGCCGGCCCTTTTCGTTCAGCATGTCGTGCCAGATTGTAACGAGCGACGAACGCTTCTTGATTGAACAGAAGCGTCAGCGACAACAGTCCGAGCGTTAATACGCTCCCGATACTCGTCAGTTGGTAACTGTTCCAGCGTTTTCTGAGACTGATGATCAGTACAACGAACAGGAGAATGACCAAGATCAAAAACTGCATCCCCCAGGAGCGGCTGAGCGTAAGCCCGTAGGCATCGACATACAGCCAAAGTCTCTTCCCCGCAGACAACGTACTAATAATAGATGTGACCGCAATAACCGTGCTGGTCCCGCGAATCCAGCGATCCTCCATATGAGTTAACCGGTAGATCGCAAGTAGAATAGCGAACGCAAAGGCTGCGGCGACGCATAATTGTTGATAGCCGGAGACGGCATACTCGGCGTAGGTTTTATCTTGAGCCAGAATATAGCCAGATCCTTGGAAGAGATAAAAGACTTGAAAGCCCGCGAACAGGACGAAGAGACCAGCGATAGCAAACAAGAAACTCCGGGTCGCGATAATCTCTTGAAAGGGCGTTTTTGGCTCCTTGATCGGAGTCTCTTCGCGAGACCGACGGACGATTCTCCAGAAGAACCCAAGGCCAAAAAAGACGATTAGGACGTCGAAAAAGAGGCGAACCACGTTATCCGTCAAGAAATCCAAGGTGATCCAGTTACTCATGACCTGTTGGAAGTAGCGATCGCCTTCCAAGAAGAGTGCAAGAAAAATCAGGAGGACCGGACCTGCGATGAGAAGTCCGATGCCGATTTGCAAAAGAAGCTTGCTGTTAACGCTACGGGTGCCCCCAGATTCCGTGAACAGGAGTTGATAACCTCGGAAGGGGAGGGCTGCTTCCAAAAACACAGCTGGCTTCCAAAGTGGTATGCCTTTTCGCCAATCGACCGGCGGAGCGGTTAACCAATAGGCAAGAGCGGCCAAACTGCCGGCAATCGTGACAAAGGCTACCCCTTTAATGACATCGCTTGAATAGAGGACGGCGCTGAAGCAGGCGGCTAACAACGGAATGAGAAACAGAAGCGCCCACCGATTCCGTACACTTTGTGCCGTGTGGGTGATGAATAAGATACCGCCCGTGATGCTGAGGGCGAATAACGCAAGCGGCCAGCCCATGACGCCATGGGACAAGAAAAAGTGGAACACGAGCGCCACGAGAACGGCTGCCACGAAGGCCCAGGGGCGAATGAATCGGGCGAGTTCGGGCAAGGAGCGAGGAGAGGAGATTTCCATAGTAAAAAGGGAACGAAGAATACCTCCAGTCTATGACGAATCGGCTCTTTCCGCGAAGATTCGCCAAACCTTGCCAAAAAAGTCGGTTTCTCGTATAGTCCCGGTCATTCCCTATGGCAACGAAGCGAACATATCAGCCAAAGAAGGCCCGCCGCGCCCGTGTCCACGGTTTCCGTGAGCGTATGGCGACCCGTGGTGGTCGTGAGGTTTTGTCTCGTCGTCGTGCGAAAGGCCGCAAAGCCATCGCTCTTCGCCCAGGCAAATAAGCGAGCGCAGCTATGTTAGCGAAGACCCATCGGCTCCGCCGCATGCGGGACTTCGCCCTGCTGTCCCAGAAGGGGCGCGTCGTGTACGGCCCCTTTTTTACGTTACGTTTTCGCGCTTCGGATGCGCCAACCCGGATTGGATTTGTTGTTTCCACGAAGATCTACAAGCGGGCGCATGACCGGAATCGAACGAAGCGCCGTTTGCGCGAAGCGATCCGCTTGGTGCAGCCCTCTTGGCCCGAAAAGCAAGATATTTTGTTGATTGCGCGACCAGAAGCGCGAGACGCGCCGTTCGAAGAGATCAAGACAGCCATTTTAAAAGCCTTTGAAAAGATGCCGGAGGCAGCACTCAAACCGATTCCGAAACGGAAGCCGAAAGCCAAGAAAAAAACGTCCGTCGTCTTTAAAAACCAGAAGGCGTAAGCTTGCGTAAGAAGTAGCTTTGAATTTGTGTTCCGCTTTGTCCGCTACCCGTTTATTTGGCTCTTGCGAATCTATCGGGCGACGCTGTCGCCCGATCATGGATTCATGCGAGTGTTTTTTCCGAATGGTGTCTGTCGATTTCATCCGACGTGTTCTGAGTATTCCGAAGGAGCGATCCAGAGGTTTGGCCTCCTGAAAGGAGTCGGTCTGACGATCGCTCGGCTCGGACGGTGTCATCCTTGGCATCCAGGAGGCGAGGATCCGGTGCCGAAGGAGTAAGTGTCATGCACGCAACAAGCAGGCGTTGTCGGGAGCAAGAATCTTTACCCTTGTTGCTATGATCGCTGTCAAACGCATTGTTTCATCTAAATGGTTTTGGGCAGTAGTGGTTGGAAAATATCTTGTCTCAGCCTTGATTTTTGCTTACGTCATTTCTCCTAGAGGGCAGTTCATTCCGTAGAATAGTGCCCCGAACCACAAAACCCTCCACCACGAAGCATGGGGAGGGTTTTTGGTTTGATTAACAAAAAGCGGCTGGTGAAAGGGCGGCTGTGACCTCTTCTGGCGGCAGGGGGATTTCGAGCGTTTTGTGTTTGCTGGTGTGGCCTTTTACAATGGAAATCAGAGAGGGAGCAATCTCAAGTCGATCAGCCAGAAAGCGAATGAGCGTCTCATTAGCACGACCATCAATTGGTGGTGCAGCGAGGCGAATTTTGTAGACGCCAGATTCTTTGCCGACGATCTCGTTCGAATGGGCGTTGGGAATAATTCGAACCTGAATGCGCATAGCGGCTATTTTTTCTTGCCTCGGAACTTTTTGAGAAGAGCCAAGTCTTCTTCGCGGAATTCGTCTGGTTCGGTTTCGAGATAGAGGTTGAGATGGGCGAGTTTGGGGTGATTCACGATTGCTTTGAACCCATCGAGTCCGATGAAGCCTTTGCCTAGGTGTTCGTGACGATCTTTGCGGGCGCCGAGCTCGACTTTGGAATCGTTGCAGTGGCTCATTTTGAGGCGGTTGAGGCCGATCAGATCGTCGAAGGTTTTGAAAGTTGTATGCACCGCCTCTTCAGTTCGGAGATCGTAGCCGCTGGCGAAGGCGTGAGCGGTATCAAAACAGACGCCGAGTTTTTTCTCGCCGACCCCGTCTAAGAGCGCAGCAACCTCCTCGAATTGATCACCGATGACGGCTCCGGCACCCGCAGAGATTTCAATCAGTAATTCGGTGGTCCCTGTGTATTTTTCGTAAATTTCTTTGATGCCGCCGATAACGTATTGCTGGCCGAGTTTCTCACCGACATCTTTGGCGCTGCCTGGATGGAACATGACGTATTTCGCACCGAGCACGCTACCGCGCTCTAGTTCTTCGCGGATGATGCGAATGGAATTTTTGCGGATGCGCTCTTCGGCGTTGGCGAAGTTGATGTAGTACGGTGCATGGATGACCCACTCTCTGAGGTCGTAGGTTTGGCAGCTTTCTTTAAACGCGGCGAGCATCTCTTCGGTGATTTTGGGAGCTGGTCCGCCTTGAGGGGAACGTGAAAAGAATTGAAAGACTTCGCAGCCGAGTTCCCCGGCATTGATCGGACCATTTTGCAAACCGCCTGAGACGGAAACGTGAGCGCCAAAATACATATAGAAACACTCTACTGAACTCAAAGGCACTTGTCATGCACCGATTCTTGAAATGGAAGAGCCGCACCTGGGAGGGACGCGTCTCCTCCAGGGGGACACGCCGCAGGTGCGGCTAGGTGAGGATCTCTCTCGGGACGCAGGCTTGTCGTTGCTCGGGACGATCATAGAGATCTGCAGATCCGTACCAGAGATCGGGTTGATCCAGCGCCCGATCGAAGCTCAGTTGGAGCAGTTGATGACCCTCATGTGGCCGCTCGCGGTCGAACCAGGTGAGCCCGGGGAGCATGGCACTCGTTACCCCCTCGTAGCGGAACATCTTCCTCAGCCAGTGCGGATGCATAACGGCTGCAGCCAGAACGGCGAGGTGGGGGAGATTCCCTTCGGTCATGATCTCTCTCCAGCGCGAGTTTGGACGGCAGCCGAGGTCGAGCTGATGCCAGGTGAGGCCTTCGACCAGGGGCGGGATGTTATCGGCTAGCTTCAGGCTCTTTCGATCGGACGCTCGGTAGACCTCGTGGTTTTTCAGACCGAGGGACCGCATCAGTGCTTGAAACGTCCTCTGGAGACTCGACTTGTGTCTCGTCTCTCTCAGGGTGGGGACGAGCACCAGAGCCGAGAATTCACCTTTAGGCCAAGGCGGAGTATTGGCACGTGCTGCGTCGAAGAAGCGAGAATCGAGCCCGCAGCGTCCTTCGAAGTTGAAGTCGCTCATGAGGTCGAGCTGCATCTTCGCGGGGGTGAAGAGATCGTTGATCATGCCCCGACTCGGTCGGCCATCGAAGGCGCCGTTGACAGCCGATCTCACGGACTCCTGAAGGCTCTTGTCCTTGAGCAGGAGCTTCAGCTCTGCTTCGGAACAGCTTCCGAACGCTGCTCTCAGGAGTTGGAGCGCATTCCTGATCGGAAGATCTTCCTCCGTAAATTCTCTGGACGTTTCCGGTTGCATCGAATTACCCCTTGTGATCAGTTGGACGTTTTGAAGGCAAAAAGAACAACCCATTTTTACTGGATAAAATAATAAAAGTCAAAAAACGCCCGTGTCCCCCAAGGAGGAACATCGGGCGTTTTTTTGTGGTGTATTCTCCGCCCACTATTTCTTTTCTTTCGCGACCTTCTCCTTTTTCTCGCCCGTCGCTGCCTTCACGCACTTATCTTTCAACCATTCCAGTGCTTTGCGGTTGCGCATTTGGACCATGACGTAATCGCGATAGTCAGGTGAGCTTACGCGTTCGCGAGCCTCGTTATCGCCTTTGCGGAGCGAGGTCAGAATCGCATCGATTTCTTGGTCGACGTCTTCGTCTTTCACTTCGACGCCGGCTTCTTTGGCGAAGGCTTTGATCAGGACGGCGGACTTGATGCGGCGAATAGCTTGCGGAGCGAATTCGATTTTCAAATCATCGACGGATTTCTTGACTGAGGACAAGTAGTCTTCCCATTTCATGCCTTGCTGGTCGATGCCTTGTTGCAGTTCGCCGATCATACGGCGGACTTCTTCGTTGACCAAGATCTCAGGGATGTCCGTGAAGGTCGCTTGGTTGGTGAGTTGTTCCAAGAGTGCGATCTCGGCGGCTTCATCCGATTTCTGGTTAGCTTCTTGTTCCATGTTCTCGCGAATCTTTTTGCGGAGGTCGGTGACATCGGTCGCGCCGACGGTCTTTGAGAATTCTTCGTTCACTTCTGGCAACGTCAATTCAAAGACTTGTTTGGCTTTGGCGTTGAAGTTGATGTCGTGACCAGCAATGTGTTTTTGGTAGTGCTCCTTTGGGAAAGGAAGGGTGAAATTTCGTTCTTCACCGGCTTTGATGCCGACCAGTTCTTTGGAGAAGCCAGGAATGTAGTGCTCTTCTGAAAGGTAGACACGATAATCCGTGCCAGCGCCACCGTCGATGATGACATTATCCTTCTTCATTTCGAGGTCAATCACGACCAGGTCATCAGCGGTCGCTGCACGATCAACAGCTGCTTCGCTCCGGCGCATCTTGCGAATCTGTTCGATGGTGTTATCGATTTGCGATTCGTCGATCGTCGTGACTTTACGTTCGACTGAGCAGTCTTTGACGTCAGGGAGTTTTGTGACGACTGGTTCAATGGGAGCGATGATCGTGAATTTGATCGGTTGATCGGGAACGATCTGATCGACGTTCACGTTAGGCGAGCCGACGGGTGAGAGTTGTTTGTCGACAATGGCGCGAACGTAGGCGGCACGAATGATGCGCTCAAGTGAGGCTTCGAGCACGGCCATTGGGCCATACATACGCAACCCATCAGCAAAGGGCAATTTACCTGGGCGGAAGCCGGCCACCGGACGCGCGACAGAGAGCTCTTTGACGGCCTCTTCCAAATACGGACGCGTTTCCTCAACGCTCACGGTGAATTCGAGTTTCACTTCGGATTTCGGGAGTGGGGTGACAACAATTTCAGGCATAAAATAGGGAAAAAAGTGGTTTTGAGCGTACGAGAAAAACGAGAAGAAGTCAAAATGAGCTGAGAAAGGAGATAGTGTTTTAAAACGGTACCGCCCACGAGGCCAGAAGGGGCGGCCCGTGGGCGGGGAGCGGCGGTCGTTAGGCAGCCGCCTGCTGAGGAAGGGGGTGATGCGGCTCGTCGAGCCGGGCATCGGGGAGCGCGTTGGGGCGCTCCAGTGCGGTGGGTACATCCGCCGCAGTTGAGGGACGGTTGCTCTTGGGATAGAGCGCGGCGATCAGGTCGCCCAGGCAGGGCTGGGATCTGTCGCGTGCGAAGTCCCAATCATCCGAACGGTCTCTTGAAGCATTCAGTGCCATGACACATGCCTCCAAAGAAGAAGGATCTGCTTCCTGCAGGAGGGCTGTCAATGCTGCTTCGGTGCATAAGCTGTGCTTGATTTTTTGGCGGGTACGCACGTTGCCTTTTCGAACGATTCCCCTTAGGATGCCTCCGTCTATGTCACTCCAAATTGGAATCGTTGGATTACCGAACGTGGGGAAGTCCACGTTGTTTAGTGCTGTCACCAAGAAACAGGTGGATTGCGCGAACTACCCTTTCTGTACGATTGATCCGAATGTCGGAGTAGTTGAAGTGCCGGATGAACGCCTCAAGCGCCTCGCGGAATTCGATAAGAGCGCCAAGGTTGTTCCAACCGTGATTGAGTTCGTCGACATCGCCGGACTCGTGAAAGGTGCGTCGGAGGGCCAGGGCTTAGGAAACAAATTCCTGGCACACATTCGTGAAACGGATGCGATCGCCCAGGTGGTCCGTGCCTTTGAAGATTCAAATATTCTGCACGTGGATGGATCAGTGAATCCGTTGCGCGATGCGGAAACGATTAATACTGAACTCGCGATCGCTGATTTGGACAGTGTCTCAAAACGATTACAGAACGCGGAGAAGCAGATGAAGTCGGGAGCGAATAAAGTGTTGGAAGCAGAAGTGGCCGTGTTGAAAAAAGCGTTAGCGGAATTGAATGAAGGAAGAATGCTACGTGACTTTGAATGGACGGACGAAGAGCGTGCGATTTTGAAGCCGTTCACGTTTCTGACAATGAAGCCGATGCTCTACGTCGTGAACGTGAGTGAATCGCAGTTACAGGACGGGTCCTGGAAAGAGCGTGTTCAGGGAATCAAAGGTGCGTTTGTACCTGTGTGTGTGAAGATGGAAGCTGAACTGGCTTCGATGTCGCCAGATGAAGCGAAGGAATATTTGGAAGCGATGGGACAAGTCTCATCCGGACTCGATCGATTGATTTTGGCTTCATATGAACTGCTTGGATTGATCACGTTTCTCACCAGTGGGGCCGACGAAGCTCGCGCTTGGACAATTACGCGTGGGTTGAAAGCGCCTCAGGCGGCTGGAAAAATTCACGGCGATTTTGAAAAGAATTTTATTCGCGTCGAAGTGACGAACTGGAAAGATTATTTGGATAACGGGGGAGAAGCGGGATGTCGTGCGAAAGGGCTGACGCGTGTCGAAGGCAAAGACTATGTGATGCAGGATGGGGATGTGTGTTATTTCAGAATTGGAGGAACATAAAAGCGATAAGCCGAGTAAACGGAAGACGCCACCCTAAGGAAGCGGCCGAGTAGCGGCGGCGTCTCCGGTGGGTGGCGTAGTCTAGGGGTTGCTCTCGCGCTTCTGGAAGGTCATCTCTCGTAACCTTATAAACAGAGGTTGATCGGTGCTACTAAAGAAGTCGATGTCCTCTGCACTGTTCCAGTGCTTATGGTCGGCTTCTTCCAGGCCTGTGATCACCCAGCGGACGAACTGGTCCAGCTCATTCGGGCTGAGCGCTCGGCAGCAGTCGCCGATGAGCAGTCGAGCCTCGAAGCGACACATGCGGTAGGGGGCGCCTTCGAAGGGGCGTTCCACATCGATGCGCAGCCGGAGCTCTTCGCTGGGTGTGAGCCCGAGGATGAGGACACGCTGCCGCGCATCGAAGGGGGTAAAGAACCGATCAGTCGTCCGGAATGGTTGACCCATCGGCTTGCCCTGATCGTCCAGCGGGATCAGGTAACGATGTTCCCCGCTGATCCACCTCACGTGAAATAGGAGAGCGATGACCGCCCCCATCAGTAGGAGTCCCTCGAGGAGCACGGCTTCTGACAGGAGGTTGAAGTGAAGGCTGACCACGGCCACGCTGGCCGTGATGATGCTCGTCAGCATAGCCGGATACCGCTGGCTTGTGACGCCGAGCGCTTTATCCAGCCTGTCTTGAAGGCGGCGCTGTTCATCGTATGATCCCATACGTGGTTGATTCCTTTTCTCTGGGTGGCTGTGTCCGTCGAAAGAGCAGTCCAAGAGTGTGGCTCTATTTGGCTGATTTTGTCAATTAATGGGCGGTCGAAGAGAGGCATGTTACACTTCACATAAATCTATGTCTCGTTCCTCGTTCTTTCTTCGTTTCACAGCCGTTGTGTCGGGACTGATGCTCTTGGGGGCTGGGTGTGGGAGTAAAGCGCCATCGCCAGACGCAGCTGAAGCTTCCAAGCCAGTTGCGCTTGAGATGTGGGGGGTGGTGGATGATGTTGATGCCTATCAACCGATTATCGCGCTCTATCAGAAAGCCCATCCGAACGTACAAATCACGTATCGTCGATTGCGATTGGAGGAATACGAACAAAAGTTGTTGGAAGGATTCGCCGATGATCGCGGTCCGGATATTTTCTTGATCCACAACGACTGGACGGGCAAATACCTTTCGAAGATTCAAGCGATGCCGAAGACCGTGAAGATCGGTTCGGTGACGGTTTCCGGGGCCTTTGGGGCCGATCGAGCATGGTCCTTGGTTGAGGAGCCCACCATTTCATTACGCGACTATCGAAATCAGTTCGCGGATGCCGTGGCTCAGGACACGATTCGTCGGGTGAGTTTGGTTCCACCGGTGCCGGGAGTTCCGACCGATATTCAAGATAGGATCGTAGGTGTGCCGGTTTCACTGGATACGCTCGCCATGTATTACAACAAGGATCTTTTGAATGCTGCCGGTATTTTGGAGCCAGCCACCAGTTGGATTGATTTTCAGGCGCAAGTTGAAAAGATCGTGAAGCTGAATCCGGATCAGCAAGGTTTTGCACAGATGGCGGTCGCGTTAGGGACAGCGAACAATATCGCGCGTGCGACAGACATCTTAACGGTGTTGATGGTCCAGAACGGAGCAAAGATGGCCAATGAAGCGGGATTACCCACCTTCCAGCTCATGCCGTCTGAACTTTCGAACCTGCGTCAGGAGCCGCCAGCCTATTCCGCCTTGGCGTTCTATACGGACTTCGCAAACCCAAACAAAGCGACGTATACCTGGAATGCGGCTCAGCCGGATTCGTTGGATGCCTTTACACAAGGGAAGACCGCATTTTATTTCGGCTACGCTTACGATCTCGCTACGATCAACGCGCGTGCACCTAAGTTGAACTTAGGCATCGCCAAATTGCCACAAGTCTCCGAAACAGTCGAAAAGAATATGGCCAACTACTGGTATTGGACGGTGGCGAAGAAATCACAGAATACGGATACGGCTTGGCATTTCTTGAACTATCTCATCAAGCCGGAGTCTTCCAAGTTGGTGCTGGATTTCATCAAGCGTCCCGCGGCACGCAAGGCGCAGCTCGCTCCTCAGTTGGATGATGAACAAATTGGAGTCTTTGCCTCGCAGGTCCTGACGGCTATCTCTTGGTACAAGGGAAATGATCCAAATTCAGTGACAGAAGCGTTCTCCACACTGATTGCCGATACACTGAACCCGCGTGTAGAGCTCGCGACCTCGATGCGAAATGCCGTCGCACGCATTGCACAAACCATTCAGTAACACTCCCTAGGTTCCAATCGGGCGCTGAATCAGATATCATAGAGAGGAATTCTCTATGCTCGCTCTTTTTCGATCGGTACAACGGACGCTTGGGATCGGACTCGTAGCAGCGGTAGCTGTTTTGGGAGGGTCGTTGATTGGTCCGACAGTGGATGCGGCAAGCTGCGGCTTTCAATGTAATATCGTGTATAACGACGCAGCTGGTGCTGCGTCTTCGTGTACAACAAGCGCGGACTGTGTGTCGGATTGTCGTCAGCAATGTCAGGCGCAAGGGTGGACAGCCGCTGGGGAGCCGACTTGTTCGACGCGAGCTGGGCGAGATGGGTTTCGCGTGTGTACGGGCTGTTCCTGTTTGGCAACGACTCGTACACCGGTCGCCTGTGAGATGGGAGCAGCGGGGGATGTGGCTTGTACGACGGAATGTCAGACGAATGTCTGTAACACCCGCAATTTACGTGTTCCGTTGACGGGGCAGGCGAATAACGTGCTGTGTCGGACAGCAAGTCCGGCTCCACGCTGTGTCACTTCACAAGTCGATGTGTGTCGCTCGTGTGTGCAGGCGTGTTTGAATACGACGGGAGCGACGGGGGCGCGTGGAACGCCAACGGATTGTTATGGATCGTGTCAGCGAACGCTACAGACGGGTCAGACAGTTCCCGCTTGTCAGGATGTACCCGTCGAGCGCGCGATTGAAGGGTTTACTTCGGCTCCGGACGGAGCGGTTAGTGGGACCGGTGATCGTCGCAGTCGCGTACAATCGGCTGTTACGGCCTCCGCGAGAGAGGCGGCGAGTTTGGGGGCGGGTGAGTGTGTTCGTCGAGCGATCCAAAGAGATCCAGCGAACGAGTCACTCGTGCAAAGTGCGGCAACGGCATTGAATGCTCCACGTGAGACCTGGCTTTGCAAACGTATTTGTTCTACGCAGCAAGGGGAACGCTGCGTCTCAGGTGGCTGCCCGGGAGATGAGACAATTCGCTGTTGTCCGCCTGATCTGGGAATCCGTCCCTTGCTTTTATGTAATGAACCCGCGGCGCCAGACACGGGTGCGCCAGGTGCGACCACGAATCCAACCTCGGGGGGCGCTGCTCCAACTCCTTCTGCTCCAAGCGCACCGAGTACTGGATTGCCAGAAAGCTCTGTCGTCGGAGCGGCCAACATCAGTGCCGATTCCGGTGGTCTGACACGCCTCATCTTGCCCGCCTGTATTGAAAACGGAGGGTGTCAGTTCTCGGATATGATTCAAGTCGGATTGAATCTTGTTCGGTTTCTCTTCGGTCTCGCCGGTGTCTTGTTGCTGATCGTCTTCATTTACGCCGGGGTCGAATATCTGATCGCGGGTGATGCCTCGAGCGTCAAATCGGCCGAAGATCGCATTGGAAAAGCGCTGAAAGGGCTGTTCTTCATGTTTTTTGGCTACACGCTCGTGAACTTTTTGGTAGGTGTGTTTATCCGCGGCTGATTCTTCCTATGCTACGCTTCTTCATCCGATTTGCTTCACTTGCTCTCTTTATGGGAGTTGGGCTGAGTTGTTTGTCTGGCGCTACTTTGGCGCAGACGACGCCCGCGCCAACCACGCCAACGACTCCACCCTCTGCCGGAGCTCAAGCTGGTTCAGGAACCTGTCGATTTACGTGTCAGGCGCAAGTGACGCCTATTTCCTGTCTGACGGATCAGGATTGTGCCGAACCTTGCCAACGAACCTGTGGCCGGTCCTTTCGAGATGGGCAATGTGTGACCGCTGGTTCAGGGGCGGCTCGTTGCGCCGTGGTCGGAGTTGGAACAACCAAGCAATGTATTTTTGAATGTTCGATCGGGGCTTCGCAACAAGAACGCAGTTGTAATCCTCAAGGGCGAGATGCACAGGCGCCAGGTACGGTGTGCGGCAGTTTTTGTGAAGAATCCTGTCGTTCGGCCAGCACCCAGCAGCCCGCTCCGACCGGTCGTTTTTGCGGTGGATCTGCACCAACCTGTCTTGTGCCTGGTCAACAAGCGCCTGCGACCACTCCTACATCGAGAGGGAATACGCAAACAAACGCAGCAGCGGACAGCGCTCGGTTACAGAATCCGATTAGAGGTGTTGATTCGATCGCTGGGTTAGTTGGACGAGTGATCAAGGGGTTACTGGGAATAGTTGGTTCGGCTGCGCTCCTCATCTTTATCTATGGTGGAATCCAGTGGATTCTGTCTTCGGGTGATCCAAAAAAAGTTACAGCAGCGCAGAATATCCTAAGAAATGCATCGATCGGATTGGTGCTGATTTTCTTCTCCTACACGATCAGCAGTGTGGTGCTAGGGTTCTTGAATGATATTGGTGGAGGAGCGTCGGAAAGTGGATCGGGGACTACGTCTGGTGGATCCTCTCGTTTGGCGACCTGTGTTGAGTATGCCGTTACACACGGACACATTGGTCGGAATGAGGCTCAGGATCTCACGAGTCCCGATTGGGCCTGCCGCCAAACGGCGGTCGCAGAACGTACGAACCGCAATGCCTGTATCACTCGTGGGTGTCCGGGTCAGTCGGCCGAGGTTTTGTGTTGTGCGCCACTTGGAGGACAGTCTCCAGCCGGTTCGGCACCGGCCGCTCCGGGAGCAGAGGCCCCGGTTGCCCCGGTGGCTCCAGCTGGAGGTGCGGTTACGCGTGATACGGCGGGCGTACAGGGCGCGTGTACCTGCCGACCCTCGATTGCCGCCGGGTTGATCAGCAGCTTGGCTTCGGCTGAACAGGTAAGACAAGTGCGAGATGCTTGCCAAGCACCCCCTGCCAGCGGGACCTTCAACGAAAGTGCTTTCACCTGTACGGGACGGAGTACTGAGCGCGAGTGTCAGACTGTTCAAACAGAATTGAACCGCTATTTGACGGGCTTGCCAGTGAGTGCGGAATGTACCTGGACTCGTTAGTAACAACCTTTGACTGACAGCCGACGACGGATCGTATAGAATAGAGACATTCTATGTCCGTGCGTTCTTTTTGCCTCGCTGTAGGGTCGTTCTTCGCCTTGGCGAGCTCGTTGTTCTTGGGCTCACCCGTTCTCGCGAATGAATGTAGTATCGCTTGTACCGCGACCTATATCGCGCCGCCACTCACCGGTTCGCTCACCTCTTGTACGTCGAATGCGGAGTGCGCCAGTTTTTGTGCGACTACTTGTGGACGTTTAACGTCGCCGCGCGCAACTGTGGATGCCTCTCAACCGAGTACTTGTAGTGCCACGGCTCCACGTGCCTGTTCACCCTGTAATTGTAAGCCAGAAGCGCCGCCGACCTGTGAAGGATCCGTGGCGACTGGCTGTGCTTCGACGTGTACGACCACATGTAACGCGTATAATGCGGCCCGTCCGCCCGGAGTTGCAAGTATTGCGTGTGCGACTGGAGCGGCAGCTCCGAGTTGTGTTCCACCGGCTCGTTCAGGAGCAGCGGCGGGAACGGTTGGGTTCTGCCGATTCAGCTGTCTCTATGGTCCAACTGCGACAATTCATACGGCTACGGCTTGTAACGCGAGCGCCCCGTGTTCCGCTTCAGCGCTCGCGAGTGAATGTACACGTCGTGGATTGCAGCCAACGACTCGAACCGCTTGCCGAGCGGATGCCGGAGGCAACAAATGCGACATTGTTTGCACCCGACCAACAACGGTATCAGCTGAGGATTTGGGAACATGCGTTGAACGTCCAACGGCTCCCGCCGATACCGATCAATGTTTAAATCGTTGTCAGCAGGTATGTGGTGCCCGTGGGATGGAGTGTGCCGATGGTGCACGATGCGCAACCGGTGGCCGCTGTGCCTTTAGTTGTCGAGCAACAACGACGCCGATTCGTCGTGACGAACCCAGAACGGTGTGTAGTTTTTCGAATGACTCGTCGCTCTCCGCGGCGACAGCTTTATGCACTGATCGATGTACGGCTGTCTGCGGTGAGCTTGGAGCCGAATGTGTGACTGAGCCAGCCCCAGTGTGTCAGCCGAATCAACAGAACTCAGGAACGACTGGCTCAACGAATCCGGCTGGAAGCGGCGATACACCTCCTAACCGTCCAGCTCAATCTTCTCGAACCGCCCCCGTTCCCCGCGTCACCTTTCCGGATCCGTTTGGTGGTCAGATGACGGTCCCACAAGTCATTGGAAATATTGTGCGGATTTTGGTCGGGTTATCGGGCATTTTCTTTTTAGGGGTGTTTGTCTACGGCGGGTTTCAATATCTAACTTCCGCAGGTGATCCTAAGATGGTGCAAAAGGGACAGGGGGCTATCGTGAACGCGGTCATCGGTTTAGTCGTTGTCCTGTTCGCCTATCTCGCCGTGTCTTTGATCGTCCAAGTGTCCGATCAGCTCCAGACAGGAGAGATCGGAGAAGTCGATCGTTCGCAGGATGCTTTGGATGATTCAGTGCTTCAACCGGGTGGAACGACACGGGCAACGGGTCGCTCTTCGCAAAGCGCTTCGGGTCAACCCTCAGATATTCCTTTGCCGGAACCAGGTACACCGGGAGCGGCGTGTCGCACCTACTATGGAGCCGATCCAGCGAGCTGCACGGGTGCAGGTGGAGCATGTCCGGCGGGTGTGAGTGATTTGGGTGGTCTCGTTACGACGTGGGGCCGCAGTTTCCCAGCAGCGACGCGCGATGTTCCCGATCCAGCTGCGGCCTGTCGAACCTGTCTTGAAACCGGTGTGAGAAGTTTGGAAGGTCGTTTCCCAGGGATTAACACAAGTTGTATCCCAGCCTTAGTCCATCTTTGGTCGACGAGTTGTCGCGAGACGTGTAACCCACGTGCAACGGAAATCACCGGTGGCGGAATCACGGGCGCAGATATTTGTACGCTCTCGAATTACAACACCACGAATCCAGGCTGCAGTCGTTGTATCAGCTATTGGTCTAACCCTTCACGGGCTTCCACCGTGTCAGAGGTCGGTTGTCCAGCGATGGAAGGGAAGGTTGCTGTTTGGTGTGCGGGTGCAGAGTCACCCTCTCAAACCCGACGTCCACAGTCTGGTGGTTACTGCACCTTTACGGCGCCGCGAAGATAAGTAGAGATGTGGTATACTGGTCGTGACTTTTCGTTTCACATGAAGAGTCGCGCTCTATGTCACATCGTTCGAATCAGAAAGGAGGTGAGGAAACATGACGAAACGCATGAAATATGTTGTCAGTTTCGCCGCTTCGCTTTTGCTTGCGACGTGTGTGGCGGCCCCGGTGCTTGCCCAAGGCGGAGGCCTCACTGCAGATGATTTGGGAGCGAGTGCCGTTGGGGACGAGTTGAAATTGAACACGGGTGATCCGCGTTCAACCATGAGTCGTTTGATCAATGTCGCCCTCGGCTTCTTGTTCATCATCTCATTGGTCATCATCTTGATGGGCGGGTTCAAATATATGGTCTCAGGCGGCAGTACCGAAAAGACCGATGAGGCTCGCAAATATATTATTTCGGGCATTATCGGTTTGGCGATTATTTTGTCCGCGTGGGCTATTACGACGTACGTGATCAATAACTTGCTCGTGGCAACTTCGAGTGACTTCTAACCTCTTCTTATGCGCTCTTCTCTTGCGCGCTGGATCGTTCCAGTGTCGTGTCTCGCCCTCTTGGTGCCTGGTTTGTTGTCGGCGCGCGTGAACGATGCCTCGACCGGTCTGAGCGCCTCGGGTCGCGCAGCAGGATTATCAACAGCTTGTAGTGGTTCAGCGAGCGCGTGTTTAGCAACACTCATGGGTCGTGTGCTGAATATCCTGTTCGGCTTCTTAGGAGTTATCTTGTTGGGATATATCCTTTACGGCGGCTTCGTTTGGATGACGGCGAGCAGTGGAAAAGATGTCGATCAAGCCCAGACGATCATTCGAAACGCGGTCATTGGGGTCGCGATCATCGCTTGCTCCTTTGCGGTTTCGAACTTTGTACTGCGTCGTTTAGGCGAGATCTCCGGTATCTCGGGGACGAACTTGAGTGATGAAGCGGGGAGTGGCGGAGCGTCTGGCGGTTCTCCGACAGTCGATCAGCTCATGGATGGAGCAACTCGTCCGTGTTGTTACGGCAATCCATTGCCGATGAGTACCTGTGTTGCTGACTGTGGACGCACGCCAACAGCCTTCGGTCTCACGGCTCCTGTCACAGAGAATGCCTGTATCACCGCGTGTGGCTCACGTATCTGTACGGCGGGGACGCCAACGGATCCGCGACCAGTGGCAGGTCAATCACAGTGTGCAGCCGGAGCTCCAACGGAACGTCCCGTAACGGGCGGCGGTGTGGTCGGTGGTCCAGGCGCGGTTGGTCCAACCGCGTACCGGACTTCCATGTGTGGAACTCTCGATCGCGAAGTGGCGTACTTGAACCCGACGCGCGATGCCTGTCGTATCTGTGCCAACGGATGTTTGCTACAGATCTGCGATGGGACTCTGCCGCGTGGTATGGCTGGTGCCGCTGCTCCGGCAATTGATACCGAAGACCAAGCATTACGCGTCCGCGCGCGCTGTGAAGCCGAGTTCTGTACAGTCGAATGCCGCATCGGGTACTAGGTGTGGATGAAATCTGTTGGAAAGTGCGCTATCATTGTCTCGACCTCCCACAACTATTCTAGGTCTTTCACTTAACCTTTCTATGATTCAGATCAAGCGAATCGTTTCCTCGATCGCGGTCAGTGCCCTGGCATTTGCTCCGTTGATCGCGTCTGCTCAAACCGCTCCTCGTGCCGTCGGTGGAAATCCCTTCGATCGCGCCCTAGGTGCAGAAGGTATCAGCGGGGTTCAAGGTGGCGCTGGTTTGGGAACAACCCAAGCCGAATTGCCTGTCATTATCGGTCGTATCATCAACGTGATCCTTGGCTTCCTTGGTATCATCTTGTTGTTCTATGTGTTGTACGCGGGTTTCAAGTGGATGACGGCTGGTGGCAACCCGAAGCAAGTCGATGAGGCTCGCGACATGATCAAGAATGCCGTAATCGGTATGGTGATCATCGTGGCTGGGTTCGCGATTTCCAACTTCGTCATCAAGCAGCTGTCGACCTTGGCCGCTGGCTAAGAGCCGACAAGAGTTGTGGGATTAGACACCATGCGCCAACCGGCGCATGGTGTTGTTTTAGGCATATTTTGCTTTAAATGAGCCAAAAATTTTCATACGTCAGGGATGGGCCGAGCCTCTTCTTTGATTGACAAAAAGACGGAATTATGTGAGGATTCGGAGTTCTCCGCACTGGGAGTGCCTGTTTTTGGAGGAGAACAACAGGCCCTTTCGACAATCTGAGTATGGATTGTCAAAGAAAAGGAAAATTCAGCCAGCCCTGAGGGGTTAGGCTTGTTCTGGTTTAGAATCCTAGTAAGGGTTCACGGGCCGAAGACAGACAGCACGACCTCGGAGTGCAAAGGAGCGCAGAGAAAATGGCATTCGAACCCTTGACCGATCTCTTGTTCAATACTAAGTATGCTGGCATTTATCGGACGACTTTTGGACGTATCGGTCACTGGGTGATCGGAGCGAGGGCAGAGGATCTTGCCAACGGAGACCTGCCCGCTTTCATGGCAGCCGTTGCCTGGAATTCTGTTCATCGGTTCAATAAGCGTTTTGGCTGGGACCTCAAACCCTGGGAGGTGGCTGGTTACATTCTCGATCTTCTGGCACTGCTCCTCAAGGAGATCGAACATCGCATCGATATTCCGAAGGAGTTTCTCAACATCCATACCTTGGCGTTGGGAATCGGTGTGGACGTCGGATTTGTCGGTCTGGTGAATGGTACCCGTATTCGTGCGAATACCTTGCTCGAAGACTGGGGTCGCAAGATGAAGGTCAGGAATCGCGAGCTCAAGGCTGCGGGCGAGAAGATGACCCAGAAGGAGCGTCGTACGATCATCGGTCCAGATGCGTATGATTCAGCAGAGAAGTTTCTCGATGAGATCTTCGACGACAGCAAAACCAAAGATGACGGAACATCTTCCACAGCGGCGAAAGGAGCCGTGCAGATGAGCATCAACGCCAAGATCGCAGAGATGGAGCGGAGTGCTGAGGTGCCGACCCGCGAACGCGGAGAGTGCCTCAAGAAGCTGCTCGCGGCCTACCAGGCCCGAAAGCCCGAACAGTCGAGACTGCTCATCGGGGCGAGCGTCAAGAAGGATTTGGCTGTCGAGGAGTTCATGTCTGCGCTCGAAGAGCCGCTGGACGTGGATGCCCACGACGCCGAAACTGATACGGACATGCCTGCCCAGGATCTCGCACTCCTCCTCCTGGAACGGCGCCTCGCATCGTCTGTCAAGAAGGCCGACTCGAAGAAGCCTGAGGCTGACGAAGAGCCTGCCCCGGATGACGAAGAGCTCGCCGCTGCCCGTCAGCAGGAACTCGGGGAGTACCTCGAGAAGCAGAATCCATATGACGCTGTTCCGTTGCCGTTCAGCGGCAAGGGGCCGACGGTCGTCATCGGGGTCGTTGTCCTGCTCGTGCTCTTCGTGATCGCCGTGCTGATCCGCAGCTCGGTGGGTGAAGATCCGAGCATCCCTCGGGTTGTGCCTCCTCAGATCGAGCGCGTGCCCATTCGTCCGAGGATTCGTCCCACGAACATCAACAACACTGCCCCCGTTCCTGCAACGACGGGTACGGGAAGCTGAGGGAGAACATGGCTGACAAAGCACCGGAACTCAATCCAGCCGCCGCTGTTGGCGAGCTGGTAGCGGTGATCACCTCGGGAGTGACCGGGGTGCTCAAGTCCGCGATCAAGGCCTTCGAAAAGGCCGGGGTTGCGGAGACCCAAATCGCCCTCGTCAACGTCGGCGAGGACATCGGCTTCGGCTATCGGCACCAGGCCGTGGTCTGGGCCGACAAGCTCGTCGACTTCTGGCAGTTCTGTATCTGGAGTGAGGTCCTCTTCCTCATCTACACCTACTTCGCGAAGCGACTGATCCTCACGACGCCGGGATCGTTCTTCGTCTTCCTGCTCTGTGCGTTCGGTATCACGGCCGTCAAGCGCTACGCCTGGCCGGTCAAGAGCGTCGGTGCGCTGGAGTACCGCAAACAGCGGCAGCATGTCGACGCCGCCCGGCGGCTGGTGGCTCAGCTCGAAGCTCAGACCCACAAGACCGCCTATCGACACACCCCCAGTAATCACGCGGCTCTCGTCGCTGCCCGTCAGGAAGTGCAGACCAGGCAGACGGCGTTCAATCTCTGGGTGGCCAGCTACGGAGCGAATGACCGTAGCCCGGTCGTCGTTCTCAAGTGGGGCTGGATCTTCAGCGTCGTCGAAGGGTTCGCCCTGCTCTACGGGATCGTGGGTCGTCACGACAACGGTCCCTACACCTACGAACAAGTCCTTCCCTACCTGATCAGCGTGTGTCTCCTTCCCGTCGCCCTGCTCCTCATGCCGATGGTGCTGGCGATCTGGACCACACCGGCGACGCTTTCTCAGGTAGCCAAGGGGGAGAATATCCTCACTTTCCTGCGCCAACTCCTCAAGGCGGGCATCATCATCGGTCAGGTCTTCAAGGACATCGTCCAGGAGGAGCTCAAGACCGCCAAGGAGAACGGCGACGATGTCCTGCGTAACGCGACGCAGATCTTCAAGCAGCGCATCGTGGTCGCGATGGGGATCGTCGGCCTGAAGGTTCTGGCTGCGCAGCTCCTCGTCATCCACCACGGACTCTTCTTTCCGAGCGCGGCTGCCTTCCTCTGCTCGTCCTTTCTCGCCTTCTTCGCGGTATTTCTGCAGGCGGTGTTGGAGAAGCACAACGTCGGCAAAGAAGCCGGGCCACCGATCGTCACGGTCGTCACTGTGGTGGGAGGCTTCTCGATCTACCTCCACTTCGGCCTGGCCGGCGGTGCTCCAGAAGGACTCCGTGGCTTCAACTGGTGGTCCAGCGAGCTCGGGCCGTTCGGGAGCCTCATTGGTCCGAAGTCGGTGGCGGAGAGCTACGATGCGGTGCATGGCGCGACAACCAGCGTCGTTCGTCCAGTCGGACAGTTCGTCTACACCGTCTGGGGGCTGGGCTTCGCTGAGTGGCTCCTCCTCACTTTCGCCCTGGCGATCATGACGCTCATCGTCGTCAAGATCAGCAGGATGGTTTCTCAGGAGGTGGAGGAGAGCAAGAATCCCACCTTCAAGAAGTTCTCAACGATCGCCGCCGCCGTTCTTCTGGGAGTTCTCGCAATGGGCGCTCTCGGCGTGGCGGTTCATCTCCCCAGCCGCATTCAACAGGCTCACGTGGTCGACGGTGCCAACGTCCCGACGATCGCCGCTCTGCCGGTCTTGAGGCCAATGACCATCGAGACCTCGGCGGCGAATGACAGCACGGTCGCTCAGCCCACCCTCCAGCGTGTGGTCGAGACCCGCACCGGCGACCTCGACCGCGACTGCCGCAAGATCGAGGGACGCATTCCCTGCACGCCCGAGTGCTTCGGGTACCAGGACCCGCCGCTTCTCGCGACGCCCGATGCGCTCGCCGTCGCGGCGAGAGACCAGCACTGCCGCGTGGTGCCCTGGCACCACGTCATCCCGATCTCCGCCATGCCCTGACGGAGCTCCGAAGCGTTCCTTCACCCAACTCGCGCAAGCGCGGGCCCACTGCACTGGGCCTCATGCCAAAAACCTCTATCTCTCGGAACGGTGCAAGTTGCCGAGAGCTCGCCCACGCCCGACATCGTCGGTGCTCGAAGTCCGCCTTTACTGGCGGACGACGAAGCACACTTCACGATGCGGGCGTTTTGCGTTCTTGAGGAAACTCAATTTCTTTTTTCATCCAAAACACAACATCCCTCAACCGAAGTCGAGGGATGTTGCCATTCCATTGTCGTCAAGCATGGAAACGACAATGAACGAATTGGACGCGGGCGTTTCGCTCCGTCCACTCAATGCACGAATCGTGTGATTCACTGCATTGAGTAGACTGACCGATGCAGCGATTGTGCTGAGTCGTGACACGCTCGTCAACGTGTAACAGTGGATATCTTTTTACGCAGCGTCTGTTCCATCGTCTTTACATGGTGTTCCTCGTCCTTTTGGAAACGCTGTAACAAGGCTTCAAGGGATGGATGAGAACGTCCATCACGCAACACCTGTTTCAGCGCTGTGCGTACGTGACGTTGTTTCACGAATTGCAAAGCCTGCGTGTAATCACGAATCGCCCGTTGTTCGATGGAGCACTCAAAACGACAAATCGCGCGGAAGCCGCCGATGCGAACCAGTCGTGCGACGTGTTTCATCAAAAACACAGAGACGGGGAAGCGTGGATGATCATTTACCCCACCGATTTTACGATAGAGTTTTTCAAAGAGGCGACGATGGTGTTCTTCGGTCGCGATAAACTCACGAAACGTTTTCTTCGCAAAGACGGGAACATGCGGCAGATGAGCGAGGTACAGCTCATGCGCCAAGGTTTCCAATTTCAGGAACTTGCGGATCAGCGGAAGGAGCGCTCGCGTCTTCGTCATTGCCGTAAAGGATATCTTCTAAGCGTGGTTCGTTCCAGAGATTGCGTTCACGCAAGGCCTTGTCGACGGCGTCTTCGGCTTCATCGATGTCGAAGTCATCTTCGAGGATGCAATAGTCGATGAGGACGGCGCGACAATCCGGTTTTGGTTTGAGCGTGTCGTTTTCGTAACAGAGTTTTTCAATCAAACCTTCGGGCAGAGGTTTGCGTCGGGGCGGAGGCACGGGAGTTGTCGGTCCGCTTGGCGGATAGTAGGGTTTCGCTGGAAAACGCGCGGCCGGCGGAGTTGGTCCACGACCATGCCCAAACGACCGGCGCTGGGTACCGGAGGATCCTTGGTGTGGCTGGCGACTGAATGACATACGAGATTCCATCCATCCTAAAGTGTTGCCAGGAATTTGGCGAATGCGGCCTTGCGCGTGGTAGGCTGAAAGCGACTATGAGTTCTCTGTCTGTTCGCTCACTGCTACGCTGGTTCGCGTTTGCGCTACCCCTTTTATCGATCACCTATCTTGTTCGCTTTCGGGTTGCAGGCTTACCGTCGACCCTACTGGAAGTGCTGATTGGCGTCTTCGTGGTTGGAACTATTCTCGTGACGAAGCGAACAGGTCTCGCCCGCGCCCATCAGCTGCTGCGAGCCTGGCGTTGGCCATTGGTTGCATGGATTATAACGACGCTGATCGCGGTCTTTATCGCTCCTTCTCTCTGGACTGGCCTCGGACTCTGGCGCGCGTACGTTCTCGAACCACTCCTTGTACTCATTAGTTTGTGCGCCCTGTTGGACCAACCGGGAGATCGCAAACGCATGGAGCACGGGATGATGGCCGCCGTGAGCGTCGTTTCGGTCTGGGCGCTGATCGGATTTTTTGGGAACTGGGGGATCCCACATCCGTGGAATATTTCGATCGCGGCTGGTCGTCGCGCGGTCGGACCGTTTGGTTTTCCGAATGCGGTCGCTCTGTTCGTGACGCCGATCGCGGCCTTGGTCGCCGCACGTTTAGCGAAACAGTTTGAAGAACGAACATCTTGGAAAGAACGAATCTTGCCGATCGCTACACTGCTGTTGAGCGTGTTCGCCTTAGTCGCGGCAAAGAGTGATGGTGGAATGCTCGCGCTAGGCTTCGTCGTGACGTTATCGTTGTTGGGGCTTCGTTGGGGAAGATATCTTGTTCTCGCCGGAGTAATTCTGGGAGGTGTCGGACTGTTCGTGGCTCCATCCGTTCGTGAGGCGTTAATCAAAGAAGCGACGTTCCAAGGTTGGTCCGGCAAAGTGCGGCTCTTTATCTGGCGCGAAAGCTGGGCGATGCTTAAGGACCGCTGGTTTTTGGGTGCGGGGTTCGGTGGGTATCCGAAAGTATTTGATGAGTATCACAAAGCACGGTTCATCGAGATCTTTCAATATCCGCATACGATTCTCTTTAATTTTTGGACGGAGACAGGACTTTTGGGAGTGTTTGCGTTTATCGGCATTGTTGTGACGTGGATCAAGACGACATTGCGAACGGTCGTTGAGAAGTCGCAGGCGTCTTCCAGGAGCTATCTATCAGTTCTCGTTTTACTCGCGCCTCTCCTGGCGATTCTCGTGCATGGTTTAGTTGATGTCCCGTATTTCAAAAATGATCTGGCGCTCTTATTTTGGATCTTTATCTGGTTGGTGATCACCGCCAAGCCGAACGTGCGCAAACTTGCATAATATATTCCAAATTGATTAACTAGGGCTACTGGCAATTTCGCCAGCGTTTTTTATGGGCATGTCCCGGAGGTGATTTCATGGCCAAGAAGATGACGTGTGGAGTTGATGCAGAGCGCGGAGCCGATGAGACCGCCGGTACGGGGGTTCTCACGACGGATGATCTGACCATCCGCCAGATGATTTTGCTGGTGGCTGTGGCTCTCAGCCGGGAGACGGACCCCTTCTCGACCGACGATTTGGTCGTCGCTTGTTGGCTGACCTATCCCGATACGTTCTGCCTTCGTGGATATCGGAACAAGCACCCGGACTCGAACAAGGTGGTTGCCAAGCTCGCCGGGGACGACGGGCTGTGTGGCAAGAACTACCGTTGGCTCGAACGGACGGATCAGCCTCGGATACTCCGCACTACTCGTCTGGGCCGTTCTGTGGCCATCGGACTCCAGAAGTCTCTTGACCTGCTTCCTGTCTGCTCTGGTGATGATCCTATTCGTAGCTTTGAAGACGCTGTTCCTGACAGTGCTCCGAAACCGGCGGTCGTCAAACATCCTGTTACTGCTGGAGGTGAACTTCTGAAACGTAGGACTCGCCACTGTTCCATCTGTGGCCACGCTGGACACGATGCTCGTAAGTGTGGCGATGAACCAAAGGCCACGCCCGTAGCACCCAAGAGTCCTGTCCCTGTTTCCGTTCCTGTGTCCGACATCTCGGCGCAGGAGGTACTCGCGATCAACGCCATCGCGAAGTGCGACGCTCTGCGCAAGTTCCTGTGTGGTTCGGTGATCGCGTTTACCGATGCATGTGCTTTCTGAGGTATTACCCAGTCCGGTTCGGCGGTTCAGCAGCGCCTCGATGCCAACGAAGAGCTCCTCAGGCGTGTCGTCAATAGTTTTGGAAGCGAAGGAGTGGGTGATCCTCGCCTCCCGTCACTCTCCGTCTGCTACGGCTTGCTCAATCTGCACCGCATCATGCAGAGCCGCTTCGCTCGCGAGCTCGATAAGGCCCGCACCTAGTCCCCGTAGGGTCGGCCTTTTTCTTGCACGTTTTTCTTGCTCCACGGCCTCGGGTTCGTTCCTCCACGAACGCCAGGCCGTCCTAACTGCTTGCTGACTCGTCGGCAATCAATTAGGATGCGGTGGCGCAATTGTTTCTTATTTGTTGGTTATATACGGTTTCTTGTCTGTCTTGCGAAGCAAAGCGCAGGCATGGCGCAGACCCAAGTGAACCTGGTAGCAACCAGGTGAACGGGTGGTCAGTGCCATAAGCCGAGCACGGAGAGGTGTCAGAGTGGTCGAATGAGCCGGACTCGAAATCCGGTATACCCCACAAGGGTATCGAGGGTTCGAATCCCTCCCTCTCCGCCATCAAAAAATCCGTTCAGTTGAGCGGATTTTTTGTTTGAAAGGAAAAGGGAAATCAAAACGAAGCTATCTATAATTTGTAAAAGCTCAAACTTCGACTATAGTGATTAGAATTATGCAAGATCTCATTTTGAGGAATCCTATTATATCTGCGCTCATATTAATCGCATTATTTGTTTTCCTTGCTTTCAAGCTGCCTTTTTCCAGCGTTCGATCTCGAGCAAGTTACCAATACGGAATAGTCCTTCCATGGATTTTCTTCTTCCCTATTATTCTAGTAAGTGCCTTAGACTCATCTCTTAGTTTAAAGGTGTTTATATATTCTTTTGTAGTTTGTGGGATCATTAGTAGTCTATTCTGGCTTTTGTACCGACAAGAAAAGAAGAAGCCTTTACACTAAGAAGGTTAGTTTAAATCTGATAAGCGAATCCCTGAGTAACTTCGAATGGTGCCTCGTATCCCTTGTTATAATACAACCGACCCACATGGGTCGGTTGTATTATAACGTTAAACTCCGCATCTTCTCCGTTATTTCAGGAAACGCCTCGTCAATAAAATGCCCTCGATCTTTGAAAGAGAGTACGTTTGCTGTGGGCAACGCTCGACGATAGTCTTCAACATGTAGGAAGGGCACGATCGGATCATCTTGGCTGTGATAGAAGCATAGTTCACCAGCCTGCTGTTCCATCCTTGCCAGAGACTCTGGTAGTAAGAAGTCGGCCATGGGTTCTGCGCCACGATTATAAGGGGCTGCGACAAGCAGCGTTGCCCGAATCTTTTTAGGAAAGAGTTCTTCTGAAAGATATTTTGCAAGAAAGATTCCGCCTAACGAATGACCGATGAGAATCACGCCATCATTTAAGAAGGGAGCGTACTTTTCAAACCAAATTTTCCATTCCAGATATCGTGCGTACTGCCGATTGGGCATCGTAGGCTGCCATACCGCATACGTGTCTCCCAGTTCTTGCTGTAAAAAATGCTTCCAATCCTTTGAAGCGAGCCCTTCGAGGGTTACCTGTTTGTTACGTAAATACTCCAAGTATTCTTCATAGGTAGGGGAAGCGTTTCCGCCGTGAATGACAAAAATTTGCTGCTTCATAAGCGGACGTTATCAGAACACTCTCTGCACGACTAGGTCAGTTTTATTATGCATTTCGTGAGTGGTATCTTGAGTAACAAGCCTATGTCCAAAGAAATAAGACAAAGATTGAAGCTGTCCGACATCATTAGATTACGCAAAAATCAGATACGACGAATTTTTATAAAGAGCTATGCATGAGTGCGGGCATTTTAGCGGCGGATGTCGAGAGACCGGATTGGATCGTGATGGAATGGATGGATGCAGACGGTGTGATGAGATCAGAGAAATTCGATGGATTCAACGCGCGACTCATTCAACACGAGGAGGCACATCTGCGTGGACGACTGAACCTGGATAATGTCTCTTCAGACGGAATTGAATTCAGCACATTTGATCCACTGAAAGAGCAGCTCAGAGATACAAGATAATTTCAGCTTTTGAAAATACTCGACTCATCTAAATGTATTCCCTACCATATAAAGTATGTCTACTTGGTCGGTTTATCTCTTACGTTGTGCGGATGACACCTTTTATATAGGTATTTCAACTGACGTCGAAAAACGCGTGGCCTGTCATAATGCCGGACAAGGTGCCAAATACACACGTGGACGATTGCCCGTTATCTGTGTCTGGCGAGAAATGGTTGCTTCGGAGTCAGCGGCGCGTAAACGAGAAGCGGCGCTCAAGCGCCTCAGCCGAGCCGAGAAACAAGCGCTTGTGATACCTTAGTCAATATCTATGAATACACATCATTCAATCACCTACATCGAATTTGGAACCACCGATCTTGCAGCGACCAAAATGTTTTACTCGACGGTGTTCGGCTGGCAGTTCACGGACTATGGTCCAGACTATGCGTCTTTTAAAGATCCTGGTTTGGCTGAAGGTGGGTTCTCAACGAGTTCAGCCATTGGGGAGAGTCCGCTCGTTGTGATGTATTCCAATCAGCTAGAAAAAACAAAAACGTTGGTCGAAGCGAACGGGGGAGTGATCACACGCGATATCTTCTCTTTCCCTGGTGGACGGCGTTTTCAATTTACTGATCCAAGCGGGAACGAGTTGGCGGTGTGGTCGGAGTAGGGGTTGAGGGCGGGCCCATCAAAATCCCAAACCAAATAATGAACAGGAGGCTGCCGATTCCTCCCAGAATCAAGATGTGCAGCCACGTGTCACGGAAGGTATGAACCCGCGCTTCCTCGGGTTTTTTTGAGTTATAGTAGATTGTTACCGGATCACCGATCTTGGCAGAAACGGAGTTCGAACGGGTCAGAGAACCGGCTTCATGCGTTGTCCCGTCTGGCGTTTGGTATTCGACCTTTGTTTGATACACAGTTTGACCGCCTTTGATCGTACTTGAGTCGAAGTCTGTAATTTTCCCTGTCGTGCGTTGAAAGTGCGTCATGACCCAGATATTTTTCACAAGAAAAAATACGCTGAGTCCTAACAGGATCACGGTTGGGATAAAAAAGATCCACGAAAATTCTCCTTTTGAGCCAGGCATACTCCTCAGAGTGTAGCGGTTCCGGAATCGAGTCGTCTATGAGATACTCTCTTCATATGAATCAATCAACTCAACTAGTCGTTGTTGCTGTCGTAGCGTTATTGGTCGGTCTCGGGATCGGGCGAGTAAGCTTCAAGCAGCCAGTGATGGCTCCGGTTGTCGTACCAAATTCCAATCAGACCATGACGGATATGGATCATTCCATGCATCAGACGACGAACTCGAATGCCACCTCTTCAATGGCCAATACGTCATCTACGATGGATATGGCTGGTATGATGCATAGTATGA
Source organism: uncultured Gammaproteobacteria bacterium (assembly GCA_964567995.1). Classification (GTDB taxonomy): domain Bacteria; phylum Patescibacteriota; class Patescibacteriia; order 2-12-FULL-60-25; family 2-12-FULL-60-25; genus JAGOTP01. The sequence goes on along the minus strand of CAZMOB010000006.1, from coordinate 27,769 downwards.
TGGCCGGTCTCCAGGGCAAGACCGGAGATGCCTTTGATGAAACATTTCTAGAAGAAATGATCATTCATCATCAGGGGGCGATCGAAATGGCGAAAGCGGTGCTGACGAGTTCAAGCCGACCGGAACTCAAAGCCTTAGCGAATGACATTGTCACGGCTCAGACCAAAGAAATTCAACAAATGCAGGCGTGGCGGAGTGAGTGGTTTGGGAAATAGACGGTTCTTATGGATTCTCGATCGGCCCATCTTCCAACAATCTTTGGAAAAGCGTTGCTGGTAAGTCTAGCGGCTTTTGGAATTGGAGGTGGGTTATTTGCTCTGATAGGTTTTCTGTTACGTTGGACTTCCTCTCTGGGAATATTCAACCCTTTCCAGCAATCTTGGTTGGCGTTGATCGGTTTTTTAATAAGCTATCTAGGGATCCTGTGTCTAGGCCAGATAAAACTCCTTTTTGGACCAGTCTCATCCAAGAAACTGATCTGGTTATTCGCCTTAACCATCGCCGTGGTAAGTATCACGTTAGAAATTGGCTTCTTCTTGCTCAGTTCAGGCTGGGGTAGGTATCCTTCCAATCAATGGCTCGCCGGAAGTTTTTTGATCGCTGTTACATTCATGCCAACTTTGATTATAGGGCTTGGATATTTCATTTTTCAGAAAAACACGCTACGGATGAGTTAGTCTTTTAGACAGACCTCCAGACATTTGCTAGGCTCCAGCATCCTCTTGGGCTCGTCCATGAGGAAACCGATGGGAGTTCGAGATGTTGTATTTCGTCGTCTTTCTGGTAGGGGTGGGGATCGGAGTGCTCGTTCAGGAGGTGTGGCTGTACAAGCGACTGATGCCGGTACGGACCTCGCAGATTCTCCTGACGGTCGCGTGGCTGGAGGGCGATAGTCTGAAGAAAACCTACTATCTGCCTACCGAGATCTACGCGGTGGCGAAGAATGAATTGCTCAAGACTCTTTTCCCGGAGGTGGGCCACCTCGAAAAGTGGCTGACCATCTTGGAGGGGGCTGGTATGCTCGATTCCGCCTGGGTAGATCGTGGGAGCCTGAGCGGGAAAGGTTACCGTTTGGGCGCGAAGGGGCGTCATTGGCTGGATTATGGATCGTACCATGATCGGACGCCGATGGGTCCTCTTCCTCCTGAGGCAAATGGTACGTAGGAGAAAATGCCCGGAACGGGTCGGCGACTGCCAACTCCCTGTCCGGGCATTCGTCGTTTTAGGAGCTCTGGTATACTGAATGCATATGGATCCTGTCTCTTCCTCGCCGCGCAAATCATCTTCCGTGCCCGCGATTGTCTACGTTTTTTCGATCTTAGGAGTTCTGGTTATCTTGGGAACAGCCGCTCTGTTCGCCTATGGTATACAGATGTTTCGTCTTTATGGAACAAAGGGGGCAATAACGCTTGGCAACCAATTTTCTTCGCCTGAAGCGGCAGAACGGTTTTTGCCGACGGACTTCGTTCAAATCGGGACGCTCCGTTTCCCGAAGCCTGCTAATCCAACCGTGAGTGAGGCGGTTTTGGAGTATGTAGGCGTAGATAAGGCGACAACAACCATCCCGGTTGTATTTGATTGGCTGACAATCTGCGCCGCTGAGAATGGGGCCGTGCCCTGTATGGCAATGAGTATGACGTACGATGCTGCCTTCGGTGAGAAGCGTGTCACGATTGAAGGGATCCGAATGGACGAGCATGTGTTGATTCGCAAACTTCACGCATATGCGCCAACAGATGGGATCGTTCCTCCAGTACCAGGAATCATCTTTGTTGATTGGCCCGAGGTCGTGTCGGCGTTCAATACCTGTAAAGTGAAAGCGATCTCTGAAAATTCTACAGAACGAACTGTCCAGTTGAACTTTTGGAAGAGTCCAGAAACTTGGGAATCACTCCAGCCACTCAAAGGAAGTTTGTACGCGGCGATGGAAGCTGCCGAAAAGAATTGCGGACCGTTATCGGGTTTGCTGGGTTCCTAGTCTTCGTCTGAAGTTGCACCAAAGCCGTCGCTCTACTCGTATAGATGACGTGACAGTGTTTCGCTCTTATTTTTTGTACCCGTTTTTCTATGTCTAAAGGTGCGTCCTATGCGCTTGCAGCGGCAATCGTGATTTTGTTGGGTGGTGCGGGGGTCTATGCGTATGTAATCTCTCCGACCAAAGCGCCTTCTACGGTGATGGAAGAGGGTCGCATGATGAATCCATCTGGAGCCAACGGTGAGGGGGCGATGATGGCTTCTGGGACCACAATGACTCAGCCAGTGGCGGATGGTCGGTATCACATCGTTCCGGCAGAATCGACCGCGTCTTTTTCCTTAGAAGAGGACTTGCGTGGCACGCATATCACGGTGTTGGGAACCACGAGTCAGATCTCGGGGGCATTGAAAGCCGATCCAGCTAACTTAACGACGGCTGAATTCGATACAATCCGTATCAACGCTCGCACGTTCGTGACAGACAGCGAACAGCGTAACAACGCCATTCGTCGCATGATCTTGAAAACGGAGAATGACGCGAACGAATTCATTGAGTTCATGCCAAAGAGTGTGACGGGAGCTCCTGCTTCAGCAACGATCGGTCAGCCATTCACCTTCAAGGCGACCGGTGATCTCAAAGTGTCCGGTGTGACGAAAGAAGTGACCTTTGATGGGACGGCGACCTTCGTCTCGAACGATGAAATTAAAGGGAGCGCCCAGACCAAGGTTCACTACCCAGACTTCGGAGTGACCGTTCCAAATCTTCCGTTCTTGGCGAACGTTGACCAGGACACGACGTTGAAGCTCGACTTTGTTGCGAAGAAATAAGGCGTGAGGGCGCTGTAAGCGGCTATTGCACCCAATCGCACGCTTGCCTCGTAGTAATAGATGCAAGGCTTACGCGGACGAGACTGCCCGTTATTCAGTGCTTTGTTCCTTGCTCGGTCTTCGGATGCAGAGCTCGTTCATTCACGGTTTTACGGCAGCGTTCGTCCCGTAAGCCCTTGCCGCTCACATAGCGTTACGTTCCCCATCAAGCATGGAGGAATGACAATCAACAAACAGATACATAGAGGCGAACGTCACCCTTTCGGGGGTGATTTTCGTTTTGACAAGCAGCTTTATTGAAGGACGTAAATACTAAAAGTAGACATTTTATTATTTTTGAGGCAAGCTGTGGCCACGGTCCGTTTGTGCCACCAAGGTGGTGGAGAAGAGGTAGTGAAATGGCGCGATTCAAGTTTGCAGGAACGTGGGACACGAACCTGGAGGAGTTCAGTGGTGGGGCGGACGGTCCAGTTGTCGTCTACGACGACGGTGCTTTGGTCGCTTTCAAGCCGACCAAGCAGGACCTCGCGCTCGTCGACAGGGCGTTCCGGTCGGTGAGCCTCTGCGTCGCTCCCGGTGCTCTTCGGCCGGACGACCTCGCTCGCCGCCCGGCGAACGATCAACTGGAGTTCTACATCAGGCTCCAGCAGACAGCGAACGACGTGCAGTCGGTCGGACTGGCCGAGGTCATCCCCACCTTCATCATCGTGCTCTATGCGGTGTTGGAGCGGCGGATCGGTCGGGGTTCTGGTCCGGTCGTCCTGCGGATCGGGGAGCTCTCTGATCACGGGTACGAAGTGCTGGTGGACGGTGTAGGTCGAAACGTCAGGGTCACGGTTCGTCCCTTGACCACCGGTCTCCGGCCGACCTGCGAGCTGAGCCGCATGCTCGCGCAGGGCTTCCCCTCCAACGAAGTCGTGCAAGCACAGCTTATCCACGCGTCTACCCCCGAGCCGACTCTGCTGGAACTCCAGCGCCGCGCGGGCAAGAACTAAAACCCGGTCGCCCCCGGCAACTCCGGAGCGACCCCAAGCCGGCACCCCCTTACGAGGATCAGGGGGTGCCGGCCATTCGTTTTCTAAGGCAACAGTTTATTGGTTGAAACGGCTTGCCTTTTCAGCACGGTTAAAGGTATATTCCTGGTCTCATACCAGGAAATTATGCCGTCCCTGTTTCACGTCTCCGAACGGAGCCATGCCGGTCTCATTCTGATGGCTGAATTGGCATTGGAATATGGTGAAGGCAAACGACATCTGACGCTGGTTGAGATTGCTCGTGAAAAACAGCTGTCTCATGGCTATTTGGAAGAAATCGCGAGCGCCTTAAAAAAAGCCCAACTCATCAAAGGAAAGACTGGGCCGGGTGGAGGTTACACACTCACCCGTCCGCCGAGTCAGATCACAGCCGAAGAAATTCTGACGGCACTCGAAGGACCAATTCACTTAGTGGGTTGCCAGCAGGCGCCTGGCACTTGTCCAGCGGAAGGCGCCTGTTCCAGTCGTTCGTTCTGGAATGTGCTACAGCGTCGCGTGCTTGAGACCGTGCGTGAAACGACCCTCGCCGATATTCTGCAACCATCCGTATAACTTTCTATGTCTCACGTGATTTATCTTGATAACGCTTCTACAACCCCGCTTGATCCGCGGGTGCTTGAAGTGATGCTGCCATATTTCAGCGAGACCTACGGCAACCCTTCATCGTTCCATTCCGTCGGACTGGAAGCCAAGAAAGCGGTGAGTCAGGCGCGCAAAACGATTGCCAGTTTGCTCCACGGTCATGAAGAAGAGATTTTGTTTACGTCCGGTGGAACAGAATCAGATAACTTGGCGGTGATCGGTGTTCCTCGGGCAGCCAAAAAAGCATTGGTCGCAAAATACGGACCAGACGTAAAACCGCATGTCATTACGAGCTCGATTGAGCACCATGCCGTTTTAGAGCCTCTGTTGCATGCGCAGAAAATCGGCGACATTGAACTTACGATCGTACCAGTCAATCGTGAAGGGCAAGTGTCAGTTACAGATGTCGAAGCAGCATTGAACGAGCGAACGGTTCTCGTGAGCATTATGTTGGCCAACAATGAAATCGGAACCATTCAACCAATCGCCGACATTGGTCGAGCCTTGCTCGTCTGGCGCAAAACGCACACGACACCCTATCCGTATTTCCACTCGGATGCCTGCCAGGCAGCGGAGTATTTGGATTTGAACGTGGAACTGCTCCATACAGACCTACTGACGCTGAATGGTTCCAAAATGTACGGACCAAAAGGGATTGGCTTGTTGTACGTGCGGCGTGGCGTGAAGGTTGAGCCGCTGGTTCGTGGCGGGGGACAGGAACGGAATATTCGCTCTGGTACGGAAAATGTTCCGGCCATTATCGGATTGGCGAAAGCGTTCGAGTTAGCTCAAGCCGAACGGGAAGTGGAATCTGCCCGTCTCACAGTTCTCCGCGATCGATTGGTGGAAGGTTTACTCAAGATTCCGAAGGCCCGTTTGAACGGCCACCCGACCGAGCGTTTGCCAAACAGTGTCAATGTCTCATTCCTTGATATCGAAGGCGAAGCGGCGGTTCTCTATCTTGATGCAGAAAGTATCATGGCATCGACTGGATCGGCTTGTGCCTCTACGTCCCTTGATCCATCCCACGTGATTCTTGCGACCGGTTTATCCTACGAAGCCGCTCACGGCTCGATCCGTTTCACCCTTGGCCACAGCACAAGTGAATCGGATGTTGACCGAGTTATCGCAGTCATGCCTGGCGTCGTCGAGCGTTTGCGGAAGATGAGTCCTGTGAATCTTGATATGAAGTATTTTAATTAAGGAACTTCCTTCTTCCGAACGACCACGAATCTATGAATAACGACTCACAAATACACTCAACCCCCATCGCCGCTCCTACAGATGACGCCCGCAAAGGCGATGTGGTCGCGACAACGAAAGACAAAGGCTGGTTCTATACCGATGAGGTGAAGAGTCATTTTTTTCATCCGCAAAATTTCTTGGAAGATGAAACACCGTATGCGGACGCCTATCTTGGCCTCGTTGGTTCACCGGCCTGCGGTGACTCGATGAAGATTTGGTTGCGGATCAGTAAAGATCCGCAGGGGGTTGAACGAATCACGGATCTGAAGTGGAAAACCTTTGGCTGCGGTTCGGCGATCGCGTCGACGTCGATGCTGTCCGTCATGGTGACGGAAAATGGAGGGCTGACCGTTGAAGAAGCGCTCGCTCTGCGTCCACAAGACATCATGCAACGCTTAGGCGGCTTGCCAGCCCGCAAGATTCATTGTTCGGTCTTAGGTGATAAAGCTCTGCGTAGCGCCATCAACGATTATTTCCGCAAATCCGGTCAGCACAGCCGCATTCAGGTGGAAGAGGGTCGCATTATCGACAAGGTGCTCAAGATCACGGACAAGGACATCGAAGAAGCGGTCTTGGAAGGGGCGGATACGTTTGATAAGCTGCAGGCGAAAACGAAGATCGGTACGGGTGATCCATCGTGTATCCCGGAAGCCGAGCAGCTTCTTCGTTTCTATATGGAAAAATACTATGGAGCCAAATAACCAGATCATCCAAACTACAATTGAAGATTCATTGAAAGACTTAGTACCTATGTTGGCCGCGGCTGGCCGGGCGGTGCGGGTTGTGTCGGCGACCGACAACGAGTGCGCGATCGAATTGAAAGGTTTTTGTAGCGACTGTGCTTGCGTCGATTCTTACAAAGAGGGAATTGAGGGATTGGTCCGAGAAAAAGCGCCGAGTATCCAATCAGTTACCTTTACGACCGTCTAGCTCTATGGATTCCAACCACACGCAGCCACTTCCAGGTTCAGCTTTGCCCTCCGCGCCAGCACATTCGTCTTTATCGGCAACTCCTGCTCAGTCCGCTCTTCCGACGACTGGTGTTCCTGCTCCTACTAAGAAGGTCTTGAAGATCTCCAAAGTCGAAGTCGATCGTGATATTTGTATTGGTGCGGCGCCCTGTGTCACGGTTGCGCCGGGAGTGTTTCAGCTGGACGAAGAAAACAAGGCCTATATCGTTGACCAGAATGGTGCTGACGCAGAGACGATTTTGCTCGCGGCGCAATCATGTCCCGTTCAAGCAATTTTTGTCTACGATGAAGACGGGAAACAGATTTATCCGTAATGTAGAAAATAACAGAGAGCCAAGGGGCTCTCTGTTATTTTCTTTTTCTAGGCTTCAGATGCGGTGTTTGCCTTCTTTTTTCGTCGTTCCTCTTCTCGTCTCAGTTTCCCAGCCGCAAGTTCTTCTCGCTGAGCGGGTGTAAGTGGGGTGCCTTCATGCATTCCTGCTCTCTCATGCGCGGACACGGTTTGTACCCCGGCGATCTCTAGACGCAACTTAGTGAGTGCTACTTGATCTTCCTGGGGAATCGGACGTTCATCCAGCTTCTTCGCATTAAACACCGTAACTAGCTCATCAGTGGCTACATTGTCAGCTCTCAGCTGATGGAGTCTTTCGTGGTCGAGGCTGGCTTCATGCGCCTTCTGTTGTGCTGTCCGTATCGCTTCGTTAAGCGTAGCCCCGGCTAAATCTGCTTCTTGCTGAGCTTCGAGAAGCGCTCTTTGGTGAGCGTTCCAAGTTTGGGGGGTGACCTTCTGCGCTTGCATACGAGCAAGCTTGGCTCCAACTTCTTCAAGTAATTGCGCCGCACCTTCAGCTGCCTCTAAAAAAGCCAGTCTTTCTTCTCTGAGACGCTCTACTTCTGCTGCATGAGCTTGAGCAAGCGCTTTTGCCTCGGCATTACGATCTACTCCGCGAGGAATGCGTAGCGTTGATAGGTTGCTTCGATCTCCCATCGCTTGCAATAAGGCCCCACCAGCTTGTTCTACGGACATTCCTTCTGGGAGATGAGCCCGGCCCTCTTGCTCTGTTTCTCGGAGACCGGGTAATACGTTTCCAACGAGAGCTTCGAGTTTTGCTGGATCGGGAATAACATCTTTACGTTTTCTGACGCCCGTTTGTTCGCCTTCATCGGCAATCGGATGTTTTCTCCTCGGGTCGCCTGAAAAGCCAGTAAGGGGCCTGTCCATGGATCCTTGCATATAGTCTCATTCTATCAGTTTTGGTCTTCTACCAATGTTTTATTTCTTTCGTAGTACAACAATTTTTCGCCGGACGTACTGTTCTGGCCGTGAATACACGAGATTTTCAGGTCCAATGAATTCATAGCCCGTCTGTTTAGCGGCTTCCATCGCATCAACTTGGACCTGTGCATAAGCTGAGGTTAACTCGGGCCAGATACCAACTAAGATTCCTCCAGAAGGTTGGAGACGGGCAAAGGTAGGTAGTGACTCCTTCCAAATCTTCTCGATCCCTTGCGCTTCTTCCTCTAGCCACGCTCGTGGTTCATTCCCTCTAAGTGGCGTTCCGAGATAACCTTCCGTCACAATCACTTCTACCGGTGCAGACACGCGTGTATGGGCAAACGCGGCGGCTGAGACAACAAAACGCAGATCCTTCAGCCCTTCGTACGGAATGAGTCCACGATCCGCCAGCCAACGCATATTCCCCTCCGTATCTTTCACTTGCTGCGGATCGTTGTCCGAGCCCGTGATGCGCCGGTAACCCATGAGGGCTGCTTCCATCGGGATTGTACCGCTGCCGCAGAAAGGATCGAGCAGATGGCGTCCGGTATCGGCTCCAGCCAAATTCACCAATACGCGAGCCAGCTTAGGTGGCAACATGCCGTTTTCGGCATCACGAAACGGGCGACCCATATCGCGGAGCGTCCAGGCATCTGGATCTTGAACGGCTTCGGTGAAGCCGATCGAAATCGAAGATTCATTCGCGAACAGACAAATATCGTAGCCTTCGTCGATCAAACCCGCTTTTTTCACGGCTGCGGGAGTCACCTGCCCATCTGCATCCGCAAACCAACGAGCGGGCGTGCCTTCTTCTTGGAGTTTCCGTTTGAGTTCGATCGGGAGTTTGGAGCTCAGTTTGCTGTTTTTGCCGAAGACCGTCAGTGAGAACACGATTTTACGAGCTCGAGGATGCGTTCGAATTAACTCAACGATTCCCTCGATCAGATCTTGGTTCGGAGTGAGTTCTAACAGAATGCGACCCGCTTTGACGGTTCCACCTAGCCGTTCGACGACGCTTGTCGGGTCAGACGTTGTGCCGACAGCCGAACTCCCGATCGTCCGAAATCCGGCCTCTGGATAGACAGCCTGTGCCTCAGCCAGCGAGAGCGCTGGATTGGTTCCGAATACAAGAAAGGTAGACATGCTGCTGATCATAGCCTAGTGCAGCCAAGCGCGGTATACTCCCTCCAGTTATGCCGACCGCGCGTGTACCTTCTACCGTCGAACATCCGCTACCTGAGCGAGTATCAGGCTCCGAACCGGAGGATCAATTTCTATCTGATCCGGAGGTTCCAAATGTATCTCGAGAACAGATTACGCGTAGACGTGAAGATGAGGCGCGTTTGCGGGAAGTGCATCGTAATATCCAAGAAACGGATACGATGTCTAAAGATGTAGGCGATGGTAAGCGGGAAAGGCACTTGTTTGTGCAAGAGCGGTATGAAGCCTATCACAGTCGATTGGCGATCTTACGCGTCGCCATTGAGGCGCGTCTCAGATTTTTTCAAATAAAGGAGAGCGACTGGGACCAGTACAAGAGATATCCGCAAAAGATCACGTATTTAAGGGAGTCGGGCCAGACGTGGGGTACGTATGGTAAGCAGTCATTCGCTTCCTTAGTTGCTGAATATGATCAGGTGCAGAAAAAGCTGCGTGAATTAGAGCTTCCTTATGGTGAGGCCAGTCATAGGCTCGGAGTGGTACGAGCAGAGCCGGGCGTGACGCGAAAAAAACCTTCAGGTGAACGCGCGTCTGACGTAGATCAACTTCAGCGCCAATCTGCCATAAGCCGGCTCCATCAGCTCGCAACAGAAATGACCGTTTATATGGAGTCAAGAAAGACCAAATGGACGCTTGACGAGGCGATCACATTGCATAGGAGAGTCGTAAAGGAACTGATAAGTTTGTTGTCGCTGTCAGTAAACAAAAGCCAGGAGCCGGTTGAAGCTCATAAAGCGCTTTTGACGATTCGTTCATTGGTCCATTTTATTGAGGTTCAGCTGGATGAGGTGCGTGTTCGAGAACAGCATTCTGTGGAAAGTTTTGCTCACGAGGTAGCCATAAAAGAGTGTATTGGAACACTCAAGCCCGATGATCCTACTTTCATTCATCTTAAACAGGCGACTCGGCGGTTGGCGTCATTGTACCCTTCACGAGGCGAGAAGCCTGATCAGGTCAATGAGCTGCAGGTTGAATACCACATTCGGCATCAAGCGCTCCGAATTGAGCGAGAGCGTGCCAGATGGCGTTCAATGGATGGGGGGGTCATCCCGTCTGATGACAATTTACAGGCGAAGATTGATCATCTCGCTGAGTTACGAGTCAGGGCTTACCCCACCGGCTATGTACTTGGAGCGGCACCTCTCGAAGCCTATCTATAGGTTCATTGCATTGACAAATCCCCTCAAATTCTCTAGTCTAGCGGCACTTCATTCTTAACTGTAACCGGCCAATTTTAGCCTATTTAAGCGCTAAAATCCCTGAATAAGGGACGTGTTACCAAGAGTATGGCTGCTCGCTACGAGTTGCTTTACATCATTCCAGCGACGGTTGTTGAAACCGAAGTCGGCGATGTCGAGACCAAAATCTCGAACCTCATTACCAAGTACGGTGCGACCGTTGAGCTCACCAAGCGTCTCGGCAAGCTCCACTTGGCCTACCAAATCAAAAAGCAGCGCTACGGCTACTATGTTGCTGTCGTTTTCACGGCTGAGCAAGCTTCCGTCGCCAAAATCGAAGAGAACCTGCGCATCTCGAACGACATCTTGCGCCACATGATCACCTCGTCTGAGACATCCGTCGAAGATCAGAAGTTCGAACTCGTTCAGTTCGCTGAAATCAACGTCGAAGAAGAGCGCGCGCGCCGCCGTGAAAAGGCCGAAGCCAAGGAAGAGGTCAAAGAAGGAGAGAAAGATAAAGAAGGCGAAGCCAAGGACGACAAGTCCAAGGACGGAGAAGTGGCTGCGACAGACGGCGAAAAGAAGGCCGAAGCTCCAGCCGAGGCGGACAAAGTCTAATCTCCTTTTTCTTTCCTATGGACCTTAACCGCGCACAGCTCATCGGAAACGTGACCCGCGATCCAGAAGTGCGAACCACGCCTTCCGGACAGACCGTTGCCTCCTTCGGGATCGCAACCAATGCCCAGTGGACGGATACGCAGGGGGCCAAACAAGTTCGCACCGAGTTCCACAATATCGTGGCTTGGGGCAAACTCGCCGAAATCTGTCAGCAGTATTTGACCAAAGGAAAGAAGATTTTTTTGGAAGGCCGGATTCAAACCCGAGAATGGGAAGCGCAAGATGGCCAGAAGCGCATGCGGACCGAAATCGTCGCGGAGAACATGATCATGCTTGATCGCGGTAGCTCAAGTGACGGCGCTCCTCGCATGCCAAGTTCCTCTGCGCCATCGGTGAGCTCCGCTTCTTCCGCTGCTCCAACCCGCATGTCCTCCGGTCCTCCTCTGACCCAGTCCGCTGTGAACGATCCAATCGATCACGCCGTGTCTGACCAGGAAATCCGCATCGAAGACATTCCCTTTTAGGTCGTAGGTAGATCCCTCATTACTCATTTCACCCCGCACGCGTTCCCGCTGTTCCGACCCGTCGTGCACCTATCTCTATGATGAACAACAAGACGAACAAGCTTGCCAAGTCCCGCACTTGTCACTTCTGCCAGATCAACACCTCAGAAGTGAACTACAAAGACACCAACACCCTGCGCCGCTACCTTTCCTCCTTTGGAAAGATCGTCCCTCGCAAGCGTTCCGGCGTCTGTGGTTGGCACCAGCGCAAGTTGGCCCTCGCCATCAAGCGTGCACGTTTCATGGCGTTGCTCCCATACTTGGTTCGCTAATCGTGACTCCTGAAAAGAATGGCCTTTTAAAAAGGGCCATTCTTTTCTATTCTGTAGAAACGACAGTCTATGAAAGAAGCTCCCTGGATCCAAAAACAGTACGGCACGGTCGATAAGCTGTCGGCGCGTATTCGATTAAATAGGGAATGTGGCGAGCAAAAAGAGGATTGGTATTGTTGGGCGTATGCGCAGATGAGAGATGTGCTGCCAGTGGATGCGCGAGTCATCGAATTTGGGGCAGGAAAAGGGGATCTTTGGTGGAGAAATGTGGAGGCGGTAAAAACCTGTCGTTGGGATGTGACCGTGACAGACAGTTCTCCGGGAATGATTGAAGGGGCTCGCACGACCTGTGGGGAGTATCCAGGATTTACGTTTCACGTCCAAAATGGCGACGATCGCTTTTCCCAAGAGAGCGCGACGATGACGGCGGTTGTCGCGAATCATGTGCTCTATCACTTGAAACATCCCGCACAATTTCTAGAAGAAGCCTCTCGTATTCTGAAACCGGATGGATATTTGTTTGCTTCTACGACGGGTGCAGACCACTTAAAAGAAATGTACGACCTCTTTGCAGAATTTGATGCGGACTTTGGATCCGTTCGAAACGCTTCTGAATATCGTATTTTTGGAAAAGAGGGAGAGAAGGAGTTTTCACCCTTTTTTTCTTCTGTTCGTTGGGTCGATCATCCGGACGCGCTCGTGATCCAGGAACGGCATCTCTCATTGCTCATAGAATACGTTTTGTCATGGAATGGATCTGAGCGGATCATGCAGCGTCACACACTTGCTTCGCTTGAAGGCTATCTCAAGGCTAAGCTCAAAGAAAAAGGCGGTGTCTTTCGTTTTGAACGACGTGAAGGAATATACATTGCTCAGAAATAGATGTATCCAGAGCAAACTCGCTCTCGCTATCAAGCTTCTTGCACACGCCTTCGACTGTCTGCTTACGCCATAAAGGAGAACACCGTGGCGGCAATCATCATGCAGCCGAGTGAGCCGAAGGCCATGATAGCGATTTTCTTTGCAATCCACTTAGGTTGCGTTCCTCCAAAAATAACGGCGCTCACTTGTGTTGGGACAATGAAGCCAAGCCAAGAGAAGCCCGCGATTCCAAATGCATGCCAGCCGGACACGAAGTTATTGACGAAGAGTGATAGGACGGCACTCGTGACAATCGTTCCAAGAATCTGAACAGCAAACAATGGTCCCATCTGTTTCATCATCTCCTGTTGTTTTTCCTTCGAGACCTGATCGAAGCCGTGGATCTTCCCCCATAGTTTGCCGAAGATAGGCGTGTACCAAACAAAACCAAACGCAAACTGAAGAATGGTTGCAAGAAAAATAGCTGGCCAGTTGAGATTCATACAAATAGAGGAGAGAAAGAATAGATGAGACGAGTGTACTCCATCTTGTACGCTTTGTTGAAATAGAGAGTGATCGAGAACGCTATATCGGACGTCCCTAAGTCGACGGGACGGTCCTTATTCTATAGGATATCGAGCATGAAACCGTCTTCGCTGCTTGCACGTTCCCAGATCACGAAACTTGTTCGTCGCTATTTTGACGATCAGGATTTCGTTGAATTTCATACACCGCGCTTAGTTGGTCTCCCAGGCCAAGAACCCTATCTCGAACCTCTTTGGTCGGAGATCGAAGAGCAGAATGGAACGAAACATCGAGGCGCGTTGATCACGTCGCCCGAGTATGCGATGAAAAAACTGCTCGCGGCCGGGTTCGAGAAGATCTACGATCTTGGACCCTGTTTCCGAAATAGCGAACCATGGGATGGGACTCACGACGTCGAATTCTTAATGATCGAATGGTATCGCCGTGACGCGGGACTCGAAGAGCTGTTTCAAGATACGGAAGGGTTAGTGAAAGCGGTTGCGAAGCAATGGTTCGCGATGGAGGTGGGCGCAGCTGGAATTCAGGATCGTGTCTGGATGGAGCGTGCGTTCCGACGTCTCACGGTTGCCGAGGCGATGAAGCAATACGCGAACATTGAACTTGATACAGTCTTGGACAACAAAGGAGCCTTAGCCTCTTTCGTGAAAGAACGAGGGATGCCGGTGGGAGAAACGGACACCTGGGATGACCTGTTCTTCCGTATCTTTTTGACCGAAGTCGAGCCGTATCTCGGCTGGACCGATAAGACGAAGACGACGATCCAACCAACGTTTCTCTATAACTACCCCGCCTCTATGGCGGCGTTGGCGCGCAAGGATCCTCGCGATGCGCACTATGCACTGCGCACGGAACTCTATTTCGGTGACCTTGAACTGGCAAATGGGTTTGCTGAACTCTCAAATCCGATTGAGCAGCGTGCTCGTTTTGAAGAGGAACAAGCACTCCGCAAGTCTTTAGGGAAAGATATCTGGCCGATCGATGACCGTTTTATCGAGTGTTTACCCAAGATGGGGGACGCGGCGGGAATTGCTTTCGGAGTGGATCGCCTCGTAATGGCGTTGTCTGGAACAAAATCCATTTCCGACATTATGCCTATCCCGATTCGTGAACGCTTCTGAGGCAAAAACAAAAGAACGGCCTGGAGCCGTTCTTTTGGAGAATGGTGAATTATGGTGTGTAGAGAACGGAAGTCGTTGTCGAGTATCCGCAGTTCGCAATATCCGGAGTAGGGGTGTAGGTTCCACAGCCAGCGAAGTTTGTCGAAACACGAACCCAGAGCGTGGAAGTCGCCATTGGCGCTGTGCTGGTGGATACGATCGGATAACACACGTCATGCTCTGTTCCGCTGACAGTTGAGCTGACGCGGCAATCGGTCCACTCATTCCAAGACCCTTCGCTGAAGGTCGTTGTTGAAAATTGGAAGTAGGCAGAACGGTACTCAAGGTACGATCCTGAGGTATTCACGTCTCGTGAGATCTTCAGCTCTTGTCCACCATGGATGACGTCACTTGGGTAGAGTAGAGCATAGGTGATCCATTCGTAGCTTGAGGCTAAGGCGGATCGGCCGGCCCAGGCGCCGACGAGGGCGAGGAGCGCGACGAACACAAAGAGGAGTTTTTTCATACAAGCCTTAGTATACTCTTCTTATTTGTAGTGAGTTGTGAATAAGATCAGTCCTCTTTTCTTCGGATTGACGAAAACCTCATTTTGGGCCAAACTGGGCCAAGTTTCGTCACTTATCTTTTTCTATGGCTTCTCCCTCAGACATCAAAAAAGGCATCGTGATCCAGGACCAGCAAGGTCTTTGGGTCGTGAATGAATTTCAGCATGTGAACCCGGGTAAGGGTGCAGCGTTCGTGCGCACCCGTATCAAGAACGTGCAGTCCGGCAAAATGCTCGAGGTCACCTATAAAATGTCCGACAGCATCACGACCGTCGAGGTTGAGCATCGGACCATGCAGTACCTCTTCCACGACAACACGGGGTACACCTTCATGGATAAGGCTTCTTACGAACAGGTGACGATGTCGGACGAAGATGTCGGGGAACAGGGGGTATACCTGCGCGAAGGCTTGGATGTACACGTTGCCTTGTTTGAAGAGCGTCCAGTTTCACTTGAGTTGCCACGTAAGATGAACTTCAAAGTCATCGAAGCGATGGACACGGTGGCGGGGAATACCGCTGGTGGGAACGTCACAAAAGAAGCGGTTTTGGAAGGTGGCATTAAAGTACGTGTACCGATGTTCATCCAGCAGGGCGAAGAGGTGGTCGTGAACACCGAGACAGGGGAGTACGTTGAGCGTGCGAAATAAGAACAGTAGAATTTACTAGAAATAGAAAACCACCCGAAAGGGTGGTTTTCTATTTGAGGCTTTGTTCTATGGATTGATAGTAATGGTGACAGGCGTGCTCTGTACAGCTCCCATATACGTGCCCGTTCGATCAACGGCTTTGGCATAGAAAGAAACCGTTTGTGATTGACCGCCAGAGGCAGGATAGGAAGTAGTGTATGTACAAGGATTGATCCCTTCGCAGTAGCTAATGAGTCGATCGGTGCTGGCTTCAAACCAGGAGATCTTTATGTTTTGAGTCGGCACCGTCGTGTTATTGAGCTGGGCCGTAAGAGTAAACGCTTGGTACGAGTGAACGTAGGAGTAGTCGATACCGGCCGAGAGAATGCTGCTTGTAAGAGGATTTGATGTTCGTTGTGCCGGACGGACGAGGACAGAGAACGGAGCGGTTTCGTAATAGGATCCCCACGCGTCTTCTACGCGCGCTTTGAAGCGGAGAGTTGCATCGAGCGTATCTGAGATGTCATTGGTTACGACTTTAGAGACGGAACAGGTCGCAACATTCGTACAGGTTCTCAGAAGCACCCCATCCAATTGGTACAGCTTGATGACGATCCCGTTGAGGTTCGAGGGGACGGGATATTGTAAGTCGGAGCTAATGGTAAGCGTCGTACCCGAGTAAATGGTCAGTGGGCTGGCAGTGATATAGCCCGGGTTGGGAGCGAGGGCGAGACCCGGTTGACTGGATCCAAGATAGCCATTCGTGTTCTGATTTGTCTGAAGGACTTGAATGGTTGCGTTGCCCGAGCTAATGGAATGACCGGTATCGGCGGTGGCATTGGCGTAGTAGGTGCGGCTGGTGTCATACGTCTGTGACATGGTCTGCTGCAAGACACAGGTACGAACACGTTCACAGGTGTGCTGGAGCACGTTCCACTGATCGTAGATACGGATCGTGTAGTACGGGGCGCCCGTCGTCTGTGGGTTGATCGTCGCTGTTACCGTGAAGTTTTCACCGGCGCGTATATCGGAACGGCTCAAGCTGAGCGTCATCGAGGTTGCTACCTGTGAAACGTTCGTATCAGGAGCGTAGACGCGAGCGCTATCGGCTGAATCGGTCCGGCTGCCACTTGGGTAGGTATAGCGGGAGTAGTAGAGGTAACTTCCGCCGTTGCTTCGCAGGTTGTTTGCAATGGTCTCGGTCATCACAAAGCTGTAGCTGCAATAAGCGGTGCGAGAACAGTTCTGAAGCACACTATTGTTTGGGGCGATAATGGAAAGCGTTCCATCTGTCGCAACGATGTCATTCACACTGGCGGTCAGAGTGACTGTGTCGCCGATACGAGGTGACGAGATGTTCGTACTAATGGTCGGTCGGCCGCTCGTGGAAGCCACGCCACGGACTTGAAGAGTGACGCTGTTCGAATCGCGGGTTTGGCCGTTGCGATGGGTTGCACGGGCAAAGTATGCTCGGCTGTATCCAGACAAATTTGAGCTCACCGACCAGTCGTAGCTGCAATAAACGCTGTTTGTACAGACGCGAAGCGTTTCGCCCGTGACCGAGAAGATCGAAAGGGTGATATCGGACGCACTATTGCTTGAATTATCAAGACGAGCCACGAAATTCACGGTTTCGCCGACGTAAGGGTTCTGATTGCTAAGCGTTAAATTCACGGTGCCTGAAATGGAGCTATATGGATCACTTGGTGGATTCGGCCAGTTTCCATTTGATGCGGTGTTCTCACTTGGGCTACGGGCCTGACCGAGCTCAAACTGGATGTTGAATTGGCTGGACGTATAGATTGGGTCGCCAACACGGTAGTTGGTGAAGTAGTCATCTGGAACGTCATCGACTTGTTGAGCCCAGTTTTGGCCGTATAACTGCTGAGCTAAAGCTTCGCTCGTGATCCAGCGGAGCGTGCCATAGCGACTAACGGCGTAGACGCGTGGGTCGGTCGTCACTTTGACCAAGCGAACGCCTGGGCGATAGGTCACATTGCCGCCGATCTGCATGGAGCCGAGTTCTTGTGGGCTGATTGTGACGACCCGACCAAGATCTTCTGGGCTGAACCAGCTGTAGAAGGTGCGTGGATTAGGAAAGACGTAGCGTCGTCCGTCAGCGGCGTACCAATAGACGGTGCTGTTGCCATCGATCTTCACGAGCGTGTTGGCAACGACGGCCTTGGCAGATGGCGCCAAGAACGGACTTACGGCCAAGCTCAGCATCAGAAAAGCAGCTGTCAAAAAGCGTTTGTACATATGATCTTCAGTATACGCGCGTTCTTGCCGTTTGTCGTTTAGATTGAAGCAAAGTTCTAGACTGGTATGAAAAAATCACACCCCAGAGCGAAGGCTTTGGGGTGTGAATAACCGTGTGGATGGTTTTCTTATGAACCTTGGATGACCGATTTGATCTGTGTGCCGTAGCTATCGACGAAGACCGTGTAGTAGTTCGCGGAACCATAGCTCAGGTTCGGCGTATCTTGGGTCGTACAGGTCGAAACGGCGTAGCAGGTGTTGATCAAACGTGGGTTGCTGTAGGTGCTGTCGACCACGTAGATCTCAAGTCGGGTGTTGCTCAGATTCGAAACCCCGGAGACGTTGCCTTGAAGTGCGAAGGTTGGCGCCCACCAGCTTGAACCAGAGCGCGAGATGACCGTCGTGACAACCGGGTAGCCGTAAGAATAGCCGTTGTATCCGTATGGATTATAGGTGTTGTTATAGCTATATGGATTGCTGCCGATTGTTGGAGCGTAGACGTAGTTCAATTGATCTCCATTCCAATCTTTGGCGATTACCGCGTAACGGTTGGTCTCGAAAGTATTGGTCGTAGTTTGAACATCGATGCTGCAAGAATCGAAGCCATTGCAGTTTTTCAAGACTTGGTTTGTGAAGCGATCAACGATTGAGAATGTGACGTACTGAGCCGAGCGATTTGCCGTCACGATGCTTCCCGTGAGACGGAGACGACGATCGTTGGTCCATTCCGCAGTTAAGCGTGCGTCGGCCCAGAACGAGCTTTGGGAGCTGCCGTACGGATAGGTGCCGTAGTAGCCGGTGCGATCGCTGACGTAGATGGATTGGCGGGCGCTTTCCGTCGCATTACCAGCCGCATCGATGACGCGTGCATAGACTTGGCGTGTGACGTTGGCAGTGGCGTTGTTGAAGGTCAGAGAACAGGTAGTCGTGCTCGGGCAGCTGCCGATGCGGGTGCCGTCGACATAAATTTCGGTCGTCAAACGATCGGTGCTGACGGTGGAATTTCGGACTTCTGCGTAAGCCGTGATTTGTTCGTTGGTGTAGACGTTCGCACTCGAGAGGCTGAGCGTCACGGTCCCAAGCGTTCCATAGTAAGGTGTGTTGTAACTGTTGTAATACGGATAGGTGTTGTTCGCGTATGGATAGGGGTACCCATAGTTCGAATAGCTGGAATTGGTGTTCAAGCCCTGTATGGACACGCGGTTCGAGCCGAGGCTGTACCCAGCTGCATCTTTGGCGATAGCAACAATCTCTTGAGTTGCAACCGTATCAACGTACCAAGTCGTACTACAGGTGTAGCTCGCGTAGCACGTCTGGATGATCTCATTTCGTGTTTCGTTTTTGATCTGGATCGTGATTTGGCTGGCATCACGATTGGCGTTGGCGACAGTTGCCGTGAACTGAGCGCGGTCTGGGGCGTACAAGCGGTTCGTGAGCGCGAGTCCAAGCGTTCCGGTAAAGGTTGATGCTGGGTTCGGATTGAACGGAGCCGGACCAGAGACCACGCGTTCTAAGTTGTCTGTTGGTGTTTTGACACCATTGTATTCTTGGCTCGCGGAGTATTCGTAAGCGGCGCGAATCGTTGAACCGATGCGATAATCACCACGCACAGACCAAGGCAGGGTTTGAACCCAGCCTGTCCAGCTCGTTCCGTAAATCTGGGCAGCGATGTCACCGCTTTGAATGGGTCGAAGAATGCCATAACGCGACACGGCGTAGACAGCCGCTTCGTTTGGAAACTTCACCAACTTGGCGCCACCACGATAGGTAACATTGCCAGCGGTTGGGATCGACTTCAGTTCTTTGTCGGTGATTTTTTTCACTGCTTTCAGATCGGTTGAACTGAACCAGGTGTAAAAGGTTTCGATATTCGGAAAGGTGTATTTCTTTCCGTTATCAGCTGCCCAATAAATCGCCGAACCAGACCCTTTGACGAGGGTATTAACGCGAGCCGCCTGGGCACTGAGCGGAAGCCCAACGACCACGACCAGCAACGCTGTGAAGATTGCAGTGAGAAATTTAGACATAGGAAGTGAAGAATTAACCCACGTTTGTAGCATGATTAAGCCAAAAAAGTCAAGTAGATAGACCATTTGGCGAGCCCTCCCTCCCTACTCTAGGAGATGAGTTAGGAATTGCCTAGTTCTGGTTGATTTTCTCCTCCCGAAGCCGTAGTCTTGGGCAGTCGAACAACCGTCCGGGCGGATGGTGAAATTGGCAGACACACCAGCCTTAGGAGCTGGCGCCGCAAGGCATGAGAGTTCAAGTCTCTCTCCGCCCACCACGTAAAACCTCCGCGATAACGGAGGTTTTCCTTTATAGGAAACTGGAGGCAGTAAATAGTTATTTACGCTTATAGATTTTTTCCGTAAGGTAAACCGAGCCAAATTGGCTGTGTGTGAGGTTGTATTCGGCAGAGGAGAGAACATCATGGGTAGATCGTCGCCTTCATTCGGGGATGTGTTCGTCGATGCGCTGCGCGCTCAGATTCGAGAGGAGTATCCATCGGAACTGCGGAATGTCGGTCGCCTGCTCGAAGATCCGACTGCTCTCCGTAGGATGGTGACGGAGCTGCGTGAACTGCGGCCGAAGTTCACCAAGGTCTGGGTCCCGACCTATCACTGGCACGAGGCGATGCAGCTTCAGGGCTGCAAGAACGTCCATCCTGATCGGGACTTCCTTCGCTTTGCTCCAGAGTACTGCCCTCGACGTCATCGGCTCTACGGACCTCGCCAGGTTCGTCTTACCTTCGTGTGTCTCGCGCGCGAAGTGACACTT
The DNA here is from genome assembly GCA_964567995.1 of uncultured Gammaproteobacteria bacterium. Taxonomy (GTDB): domain Bacteria; phylum Patescibacteriota; class Patescibacteriia; order 2-12-FULL-60-25; family 2-12-FULL-60-25; genus JAGOTP01. Next base: position 7,272 of record CAZMOB010000006.1, on the reverse strand, counting down.
GCCGAGGCAAGGCAAGGCATCGGCGAGCGGGGTCTCCGCCCCGCTCATCCCATCGAAGGGTTCATGCTCGCCCAGCGTCGACCCGACTTCCTGCTCGGTCCAGCACCGATTACAACGGTCGGTCGCACGCTCGGTCCAGCACGTCATCTTCCGGCGGATGTGGCTCGGACGTTCCCGCGTGTGCTCCTCACCTTCTCGAGCGCGCAAGGTCGACCGATCACGTATCTCGAAATGGCGAACCAAACGCTCCCGGCACACCATCTGCTTCTCGCGGCGCTCCCGTGAGATGGAAAGCCCTGTTCGCGCATCGTCTCTCGGGGGAGAGCGGTGCGTAGAGCAGGGCTTTGGTAATTCAATTTTTTGGTACACATCGCAACCCACTTTGGATATAAACTCACTGTTCACTTTGGTTAGTGCACTGGCACCGTCTCCCACAACATCCAAAACAGCGTCCGCATCGTCTTCGCGAGCAATGGGCTGGTAATCACGGTCGCGAAATAAGGCTCCTCCAAGGTGATATGCGCAATCGTATCATTCCAAATGAGTAAATCGGTCGGAATATCTCCGTGTTTTTTCGGCAAATACTTTAATTCGTACATCCCTTTCAGGATGCTTTTCATGTAAGGACCAGTTTTGGTTTGTGAAGAGTGTGTAAGCAGATCACGGAAGACGATCTGACGATCTTTCACTTCATCCACGTAACGCTTGTAGAGTTCGGGGAGAACAGCATCAAGTGTATTGGTTGAGCCAATGGCGAAAATCTCTTTTGCTTCGAGCGATCGCCAATAGGCTTGGGTGATTTGGTCCAGTCCATCGTAAAACTGAATTTTTGGTTTATGTTTTTGGGTTGTATACAGCCCACGCAAGTCTGGAATGATGCGTGTGATCGCTTGTTTTTTGGTCTCGATCGACTGGTACAGCGACTCTGGGTCACGGGCAATATACACTTGCCGCTTTCCAGAAGGAGCAGGCTGAACCAAATTTTGGGCCATTAAGCTTTGGATCACGTGATAGGTATTCGTGCGGAGCATCCCAGCGCCTTTGGCGATTTGTGACGGAGAGGAAGCTCCATTCTCAAGAAGGAAGAGGTAGGCGCTGGCTTCTGTTTTGTTCAGGCCAAGACTACGGAGTTCATCAAGGAGAGGCATATAGTGTCAAAATAAAGTATATCATTTTTACCTAGTAACATAAACTTTCTGCTAAGAAAGTCATATTTTACGTATGTTATTCATGGGAAATAATGAGAAAACGTGGAAGGATGAAGTCTTCACGTATGTCTAAGACTCAGCACGCACAACTCTCAGATGAGACCTTGAAACGTCTTGAAGAAAGCCAGACGCACTTCGTCTCACAAGTAATGATGAGAGGGCGTTCCATTCGAGTTCTCCCTCAGGTTTTCTCACCTGCCTTCTTTGAAGACACGGCATTTTTTGCAGAAGAGCTTCCTATTTTGCCGGGGAATCGCGTATTGGAGATTGGAACCGGTACGGGCGCAGTTGCGTTAGCGGCGATCGATCGTGGAGCGTCATGCGTCCTTGCGGTGGATGTAAACCCTGAAGCCGTTCGGAATGCGCAATTGAACGTTCGTGCACATGCGCTTGAGCATAAGATCGAAGTTCGATGGAGTGATGTCTTTTCGGCGTTGAGTATGAGCGATGGGCGCTTTGATGTGCTGTTCTGGAATGTTCCGTTCGCTGATCGGCAGCCAACGAATGTGTTAGAGCGAAGTGTTTTTGATGAAGGCTATCGTTCTATCGAGCGTTATATCAGCGAAGCAAAACACTTCCTTGTTCCAACTGGACGTTTGTTTATCGGCTTCTCCGATACGCTCGGTCGTCTCGATCTGCTTGAGCAATTATGGGTACGTCACCGATACTGTCTTCAGAAAGTTGCTTCACGTTCCGGTTCTGAAGGCAGAGCTCGGGTTTCATTCGATTTGTACGAGCTGATCCATATTCCATTGTCTCTTCAAGTATGAACTCTGTCTGCTCAGCGCAAGAACTTGAGAAGCTGTACGCCACGTTACGAAAATACGGCGTATGCATTTCCTTCAAAGACCCTCCGTCAGATTCATTTGGGAGATATATCGCAATTTTTGAAGGTGTGAACTTGGTGCTATTCCCACATTCGAATCTAGATCTCCTCGCTTGGAACGCGGCACACGTATTCGGACACATGCAGCAATTGCTCATGCCTACAGATGCGATGATGCGATCAGCGAAACTCATCTATCATGCACTTTCCTCACTTGATGGTCGGCCGACTCCAGATTGGAAACCGCATACGTTAACAGAAGAGGAGGTACAAACCGTTTTCGACTATGAATATGAAGCCGCGATGATCGGCGGACGTCTCTTACGTGAGATCGGATTTTCAGGCCAACAACTTCAGCGCTACAGCCGTTGGTTCTTTGCTGACTCGCGGTACTTGATTCAGTTCATTGAAACGGGTCTCTGTGGTTCAGATGTTTTTGAACAGATGCTCCGTGTTACCCCGCTTCCGCATCAACTTATTCCCCCGAATCATCAACGACTTGTTCCTGTTTCAGAAGATCGGTTACGTGGGTTTGGATTTCGCATCGCCATTCTATGACCCTCGCTAAATCGTTCCGTTCGTTGAACGAGGACATGCTTTCACGAGCGTTTCTACTCAATAATCCATTGTTTTTGCATGTATCACAAATGGGTTCAACGTTAGAATTAGTACAAGCGATTCGTCAGTATGTCCGTCTTCCAGAAGAAATCATCTCGTATCTTCAAGCGGCCGCTGCTTGGTTCCCAACAGACCATCCCATTCACAAAGAGCTTGAACGCAATTGGGGTCAGGAAGCTGGTTCGGTGACAGCTGGAATTCCACACGTCGAATTATTGAAAACAAAATTACAGACGGATTTGGGCATCGATGCAAGGCGAGTTGTAAGCAATGAAGTGACGAAGAAATTTCTCGAAACCACGAAGGAAGGGATGAAACATCATCCGTGGTTTGCCGTTGGTCAGGCGTATGCCCTTGAGGCGACGGCAGTTCCTGAGTTGACGATGTTGGTTGGCCCGGCATTGAACCTGTATGCGAAACTCACGAATCAAGTTCAACCAATCCAATCAGCCGTATTACAACCGGGTGGATCGGGCAAGATTCTACCCTTATGTAAAACCAAAGAGGACCATATGCACTCACTATGAGTGATTGGTTTGCGCTGCACATTCTCGATTTTGAAGTCGGTCATCGTGATTTGTTGCAAAATGCAATTCAGATATCTCTCAAAGAAGAAGCCGATATTGCAGAATTTGCCGCTGGATTTAACAGCGTCCTCAATGCAATGGATGATTGGTGGAAGGGGATGCACTTAGCCTAACTCGTAGTGTTCCAAACAGCGTGCTTCGTATGTCACGCTCTCTGCACTGCCTTCGACAAGCACCATCGGATCCTCCTTTGGAACCGGTTTTCCATTCCGAAGCCGTTGCGTGCGCGTCGCATTGTGTTGTCGACAAACGCTGCAGACGGAGCGTGACCGCTGAATGATCACTTCCGGAATGGCAAGGATCGCTTGTGTTGTCGGAAACAGCTCAGCCCGGAAATTTGTATCGATTCCAGATAAAAGAATGGTTTTTCCTTTTCGCAGTTCATCGACCAAGATAGGCACAAGCTCGGGTGTAAAAAAATTCACTTCATCAACGCCGATCACCCATTTATCACGAACAAGTGCTTTGATTTTTTCCAGATCTGTCACCTCTACGATCTCTCCATCAAGCGTGAGTCCTGATTTCGATTGGAGCTTGTTCGTACGGGTATCGGTCGCTGGCCGTAAACAAATGAGCGGAACCTGCTGCTGTTCAAAAATCTGCAGATGCCGAATTAGCTCAAGCGTTTTCCCGCAAAACATCGGCCCCGTAAAAAACGTCATGCTGCCAGGGCGGAGGAGGGTGGGAGAATGGGAAAATAGGTGCATTCAAGTTTTTGGTAAAAGAGTCTGCCAGTGAATCGCCCGTGGGTGATTAGGGTATTCTTGTAACAATCGAGTGACCAGTGTAACAACGAGCTCCGTTTGATCCTTTTGTAACGCTTCCTCAAGAACACCTTCTGTTTGCGCTATAACAACTTCCTCAATTCCCTGAAAGACAACCTCTTGATCAATTACGAATTCGGCATGAAAACTAGTATCGCCAACGCTTTGTCCTTGGGTGTTAAAGGAACGACCCATCATGCTTCCAGGAAAATCAGGTTTATGTTTCATGAGATAAATCGAGACGCTGTTTAAGAAGATTGAGTCGAGCCCGTTCATCCGCATTTGAAGGGGTGAGTGGAAGTCTGCCCCGCCAACTGCTGCCGAGCAAGAGAATTTTTCCAATATGCATCTTTTTCCTACTTCCCGGATCCCGAGCAATCTTCCATTGCCCACTTTCTTGAATGAAAAAAGGTCCGGATTTTCCTACGTTTGCTAAGCGCTGAGGTGTTACGAGCGTGCGGCATTGGGCCGAAGTGAGATCTGATCGAATGTCATCTAGTTCCTTTCGTATCTGACTGTAAGAATCCCGCTCCTCATTCGAAAGAGCAGATGCGTCCTCTGCTTCTTCAAGCGCCCATTGAGCAAAGGGAAGTAGCTGCTCGACAAAGTTTGTCTGCGCCTGTTCCCAAAGCTCCTTTGGATTTTCGGGAGTAATCCTGCCGGAAGTGTGTAGCTCTTTTGCAAGGGCGGCACTCATTTGTTCCTCGTTCCATCCAAATCCATAACATGCCCAAGCATACCCACCGACATCGATATTTGCGTGTAATTCCATATTCCTCACCTCTGTTCCATGAGTCTTTTGTTCCAGATACCAGGCAACGCTCTGTTGAAGGGTCTTTTTCGCAACTCCCTGTTTCTGTAAATCATCCGGTAGCACAAAATAATCGTAGTTCACGTTTGTGAACCGCTCACGTTCTCCAGTAGAATCTTCTCTGTTAGTAAAACGAAATTCACGAGTAATGCGGGCGTTGCGTTTTGTTTTTACTGGGTCCTGTAGCCAGAAATCCAGTGTCACCTGTGCATGAGCTTCGCCAGACGATCGATTGAATGAAGTGGTATTTATCTTGAGAAGAGGAGTCTTTGCCGTAAGTTCTAAACCGGTTTGCTCAAAGGCGGAGATGCTCTGTAGTAATGTAGATAGACGCTCTGGAGTTTGGAAGATTTCACAGATGCTCACCAGCTCTGCAACAGATAAGGCTTCTTGAAATAAAGGAATGGTTTGAATCTTCTGCGTTCTAAGAAATTCCTCCATGCGTGCAGCTCGCTCTAAATACCCTGATTCAAGAATCAATGATCCATAAATTGGTCCAAGATGTTGAATAGTGATCTCTTGTAGCCTAAGCAGGTCCCCATTTTTTTGTTTGAATGTTTCAATGAAACGGAAAAACGGCTCTAACGAATGTCGTCTAGTTGTCAAAACATTTACAAATTCAACCGGCTCTTCGAATGATGGTTTCACCTTGTCTTCCATCCTCTGTATTTCATGGGCGAGTTGTGACAATTCGTCATAGATAGCCTCTTCTGTCTCGTCCGAGGCGGTTCCTTCTGAATCTGGAAGAAGAATGGCGTCTGTGGTAACGTCAACTGCTTCAGCGAGCTCTTTTGCACTGATAGGTTTTCGTCCTAGGATTCGCACCGTCTGTTCAATCGCGCTCTGGGTATTTTTTATGTCTACCGAAATGCCGTTCGGAACGGTAGATGGATGCTCCACTCTTGTTTCTGAGTTTGAATCAGCTTCATGCCGACGATACGCATTCTTCATAGGAAAAGTCGTTTACGTGTCGCTTTTATCTGAATCTGATCCCGTTGTTCTGAGAGTCGGATTGCTCGTTCACGCAAAATTTGAACACGTTTTTTAATGCGATCGAGCCGCTGTCTAAGAATTTCTTCTTTGTAAGGAGGGTTTGGCATGGTCTAGCATCATTTATGATACTCCTTCCCCTTCAAAATCGTCTCGGCACGATACAACTGCTCTAATAATAAAATCCTCGCAAGAATATGCGGCGCGGTTTGTTTGCCGAATGAAACAGTCTTCAACGCTCCTTTCCGAATACGTTCGTCTAACCCCCACGCACCCCCAATCACAAAGCCAATGATCTGCCCGGTTTCCGCTGTTTCTTTCAGTAATCCGCCCCATTCTTCCGACGACAGATTCTTCCCGCGCTCATCGAGCGCAATATAAGGAGTGTCTCCAAGCGCTTTTTGTAAGCCTTCTGCCTCTTTCTCCTTCACACGGTTCGGGTCCGGCTTGGCGGATCCGCTGGCTCCATCGGCAATTTCTTTCACTTCGAGCTGGGCGAATGGCCCCAATCGTGTGCAAAAGCTGTGGATAGCCTCGCGTTGCCAGTCTTCGTGGGGAGAACCGACGCTAAAAATACGTATTTTGTGCATGGGTGAATGGGTTAGGCCAAGATTCTTGACAGAGGAAAATGACTTCTATATGATACTGGCACTTCACAAGAAAAGCACCACCTCCCACGACCTACGGATTTACTAGGGGAGCAATGGAGACACCGAGCACGCAAGAGCGCACGATGACTCCGTCATCATGTGCGCTTGCCCCTCGGGTCAAGCGCCTTTTTGTTGAGCCGGGCACAGACTAGCTCCGAGACTTCTCGAATCTGCTCTGTGTCCGCCTCGCGACGAGCGAGACGGACTGTCTTTTAGACAAAAAAACAAAAACGTATAGCATATCAGTATGTTATACGTGCAAGGCATTGGATGTTGGCTGTGTACAGCAGCAACATCATTGCAATTTCGCCATTCTGTTTTTTCTGATCGCAAGATCAGGAACTGGATGGTCAAAGTACGTAAGGGCATACGGTGGATGGCTTGGCAGTAGAAGCCGATGAAAGACGTGGTAGCCTGCGATAAGCTTCGGGGAGGCGGCAAACAGCCTTTGATCCGGAGATTTCTGAATGGGGAAACCCCCCTGGTAATGACCAGGGACCTGCCGCTGAACACATAGGCGGTATGGTGGGAACCTAGGGAAGTGAAACATCTCAGTACCTAGAGGAAAAGAAACGAAAAGTATTCCCTCAGTAGTGGCGAGCGAAAGGGGAACAGCCGAAACCATTATAATTAACTCACGCACCGAGTAGGACGCAAGTTTTACCGCGGGTGTGAGGGAGGGCCTGGGCCGACGTTATAATTGGGGTTGTTGGACGGAACATGCTTGACCCATGTAGAGCATATGGAGCGAATATCTGTTAGTTGAATCCACTGGAAAGTGGAACCAAAGACGGTGATAGTCCGGTAAGCGAAAATAG
>CAZMOB010000005.1:0-90253 GCA_964567995.1 uncultured Gammaproteobacteria bacterium | reverse complement strand
AACAAGGCATGTGTAGCGGAAGCTGCGCATGGATCACCTCCTTTCTAGGGAGAAAATTGATAAAACGCTACGGCGAATTATCTTCACCCGACGGTCGAAAATTCTTGTTTACAAGAGTTCGTCAAAGTCAGACGTTTCATTGCGGTCACTTTTCTGAGGTTCAAACGAAGCCATTTCGTTTCAAGGGAAAGCACCCCGGATCATAGATCCGGGGTGCTTTGCGTTTGGATGCATTTTGAATAATGTAGGCTTTTAGCTAAATTAGACAGTTTTATTGACATTTATCTTAGAATATGGTATAAAACCGCGTTCCTCGCTCGGCCTATCATGGGCGCGTCGGCGGAACGTTGTACCTGCGGAACCATTGGAAAGCCACAAGCTCCTCTCACTGGTTCTTTTTCGTACATGGTCCTTCGACAACTTGCGGAACAAGCAAGAGAAAGGAAAGACATCGCGAAGATATAAAAGAAAGCGATGATCAGGATGGTCTGAAGAATAGGTTCGTGGATAGTTCACAGACAGCGGTCTCAATGCGGGTCGGTCACATGTCGTGACGCCGCTCCATTCAGGAGGTGCGCCATGAAGCGCAACCAGGGTCTTCTCATCGTAGGCATGCTCGCCGCCGCCCTCACGGATGGCTGCGGGCCGGACGTTCCCGGCATCGGACTGCCCGTCGTGGGCGGGGACGTGCCGGCGTCCGATCTCAACACTCAGCCCGACCGCGGCGGCAAGGCCTGCTCGGTCGAGCTGGACCCCCCGGAGCTGTGCGCGCGCAACTGCGGCACCTCCCCGGTCGGGATCCGGAACTGCGTCAATGGGACGTGGGGCGCGTGCGAGTGCCTCGGGGTCACCCCCGACGCGAGCACCGACGTCCCCGCCGACCTGGCGCCGCCCGACCTCCCGGTCGTCGACGCGATGCCCACCCCCGACGTCCTCGCGGACGTGACGCCCACCTGCCCGGTGTGCGCCTTCAACGAGACCTGCGCGCCCTCAACCGGCCGCTGCGTCTCAAACTGCGCGCCGTGCGCGACGGGTCAGCAGTGCGTCCTCTTCGCCTCCGGCGAGTGGACGTGCCGTGCGCTCCCGCCGCCGCCCGACGCGGGGCCGACGTTCGTATGCGCCCTCAACGAGACGCGCGAGTGCGTCTGCATCGGCGGTGCGCGGAGCGCTCAGACGTGCCTGCCCGACCGCTCCGGCTTCGGCCCGTGCCAGTGCCTGGACGCGAGCGTGTCCACCGACGTGGTGACGCCGCCTGACGCCCTCCCGGCCGACGCGATGCCCACCCCCGACGCGAGCGCCGACGCCTCGCCCATGTGCCTCATCGGCATGATGGACTGCGACGGCAACGCGACGAACGGCTGCGAGACCGACACGCGCATCACCACGAACCACTGCGGCGCCTGCGGCCGGACCTGCTCCGCGCCGATCGGCACCAACAGCATCCCGGTGTGCATCGCGAGCCGCTGCGGGCTCCAGTGCGCCAACGGCTTCGCCAACTGCAACGCCACCATCGGCGACGGCTGCGAGACCGACACGCGCACGACCCTCGCGAACTGCGGCGCCTGCGGCCGGACCTGCTCCGCGCCCGCGAACGCCATCGCCGTCTGCGCCTCCGGCGCCTGCGGCTACACCTGCATGTCGGGCTACGCCGACTGCGACCGCGACGCCTCGAACGGCTGCGAGATCAACCTCAACTCCACCGAGAGCGCCTGCGGTCGCTGCGGCAACGCGTGCCAGCGCGACCAGGTCTGCGCCAACGGCGCGTGCCAGTTCCTGTGCACGCCGGGCGACGGAGGCGTGAGCCTCACGTCGTGCCCCGGCGGCGCGACCTGCATCAACCTCCAGACCGACCTCGCCAACTGCGGCGCCTGCGCCAACGTCTGTGAGGCCAACGTTCACGCGCACGCCACCTGCATGGGGGGCGTCTGCGGCAACACCTGCAGCACAGGCTTCGGCGACTGCGACAACGTGGTGCGGAACGGCTGCGAGCGCGAGCTCGTGTCGGACCCGCTCCACTGCGGCGCCTGCCGCAACGCGTGCCCCGTGCCCGCGAACGCCAGCGCCGTCTGCGTCTCCAGCCGCTGCGGGTTCGCCTGCAACACCGGCTGGGGCGACTGCAACGGCTACACCTTCGACGGCTGCGAGACCAACCTCACCAACAGCACCACGAGCTGCGGCGCCTGCGGCCGCTCCTGCCCCTCGGGCCAGAGCTGCACGAACGGCGCCTGCACCGGGCCGATCACCCCGGTCTGCCCGCCCGGGCGCATCGACTGCGGCTCCTACACCCCCGTCTGCATCGACCCCGCGACCGACCGCTTTAACTGTGGCGACTGCGGCTTCTACAGCGGCTTCTTCGTCTGCACGCCGAGCGAGGTCTGCCAGTCCGGCGCCTGCCGGTTGTGCCCCTCGGGCCAGGTGGCCTGCGGGAACACCTGCACCGATCTCCGCACGAACACCGCCAACTGCGGCGCCTGCGGCCGCGCGTGCGCGTCCAGCCAGACCTGCGTCGCGGGCGCCTGCGTCACGCCGTGCCCCACGGGCACCGCTGCTTGCGGCGGTGCGTGCATCAACACCACGAGCGACATCAACAACTGCGGCGTGTGCGGGGTCGTCTGCCCCGCCCGCGCCAATGCCACGGGCGTCGCCTGCGTCAGCAGCGCCTGCACCTACGGCGCCTGCAACACCAACTTCGGCGACTGCAACGGCGCCGCGACCGACGGGTGTGAGACCGTCACCATCAACAACAACGCGCACTGCGGCCGCTGCGGGAACGCGTGCCCCTCGGGCACCGTCTGCTCGGGCACCACGTGCGTGACCGTCATGGCCGACGCGGCCACCGACGTCTTCACCGACGCGGCCGTCGTCGACACCGGCGTGCCCGACGGCGGGCTCTTCCCCGGCGAGCACATGATCTTCCTCCAGAACGGCAGCGGCGTGGCCGACGCCGACGCGGGGGTCACCGTCGGGTCCGTCGCGAACAACTGTCGCGGGGCGATGGTCATCCAGACCTACAACAACCTCCGCGGCGGCACGCTCTCCTCGCCCCCGGGCGGCGCGCTCAACCAGCCCATCACGGGTGGTCGGGCGAACGTGAAGCTCTTCTGCAACGGCATTCCGATCGACCTGCTCATGGCCTACCGGGCCGGTGCGCGCAACCTGCGCGACCTGCTCGGTTCGGACAGCGTCCTGCGCGTCGACGGGCGCACGGTCGACAACCGCCTCGCCCCCATCGTCCGCGACATCTACGCGGGCGGCTACGCGATCGTCGTCGCGATCACCGAGCCCGACGGCAGCATCAAGCCGGGCTCGATGATCACGCTCGCGCCGATGAGCAACGGCAACCCCTTCACGCCGCAGGCGGCGTTCGGGGCGAACACCTTCGCCTGCATCATCCCTTCGCGCATCCAGCGCGAGGAAGAGCTGCTCGCCGCGTAGCATGCGCGGCAGTAGCTAGAGCACCTTGTTCGAAACAAGGAGGAACCGCCCATCAACGACTCGTTGATGGGCGGCCTTGTTTTTTAAGAGAAGTCCAAATCTGATTGGTCCGTAGCGTATGTGGTAAACTGTCGCCATGCCGTTGGTTGTTCCTCGACAAATGGAGATCGCAACGATGTTCGATCACCTGAATGAGACGCGATCGCTGTGGCCACGCATCGGCTGGGGGTTATTTTTATGCGTGTTGGTGGGGGCGTGTCTTACGGCGCTTGGATTGGGCTTAAGCGTGTGGTCTGGCTTGATAGCGTTGATCGTGCTTTTGATCGCTTGGCGGGCGCCGTATGTTGTTTTTTATGCCGCAGTGTTTGTTGCGCCCTTTATCGGATGGGTTGTGTCGTTATCCACGGGAACCGTGCAGTTGGGGGAACGAGTCTTTGGAGGATCGATCGACATTCCCGTATCCGATTTGGTGGCGCTGATTGCCTTGGCAGCGTGGGCGTTCCGTCTGCTCTTCATTTGGCAAAAGCGTAAACAAACGGACTGGAAGCCTTGGCTGCCACTGGGAATTTCGTTTGGGCTGCTGATTTTAGCTCACGTCTTATCTGTCTTTTCGATCGCTGCCCCAAATCCGTTATTTGTCATAAAGTATGCGTTGCGTCCGGTGCTGTTTTCTTATATCGCTTGGGTGTTGTTGCCAGCGAATTTCCTTCGTTCGCGGCGTCGCTTGCTTACGACGCTCGGCGTTTTAATCACGTCCGGTTTAATCTTTGCTTTTGATGGGCTCCGTTCATTGTTCGTGTTTGATGCGGCGTTACATCGCGCCCGTCCCTTGCCAATCTTTGGCGTTTCTCCGATCGGGATCAATCATAATGTCTTGGCGGAGTGGTTGGTGTTTGTTGCGCCGTTAGCATTATGCGCGGCTGAGCTGACCAATGATAAAAGAGGAAAACGCTTGTTATATGGCTTGTCCGCCTTCATGACGCTCATCGCGCTCCTGACGTTTGCGCGTTCGGCTTGGATCACGCTCATTCTGCAGGCGGCTTGTTTGATCTACTTCAATTATCGACAGGAATTGAAGCGTCATCTTCGTGCACTGGTGAGTGGAGTAATTCTCCTCTCGCCATTGGCGGTCTACATGGTTCTATTTTCCAGCCGAACCGAAATCCAAGGCTCGACGGACGCGCGAGCGATGTTAACGGGAATCGCTTGGAGCTTGTTTACCGCGAGTCCATTGATTGGTGTTGGAGCGGGGACGTTTGTCGACCGCGTGGGCGCTACATGGTTGTTTTCTTATGAATTTGGGGCACCGCTTGATTCGCATGGGATTCTTCAGAAGTTAGGAGCAGAGACTGGAGTAATTGGTTTGTGTGCCTTTGCCATCCTTTTGTTCGTTCTAGGGCGCTGGACCTGGCGAGTCTGGCAAGCGTTTAAAGTGAATTCCTTGGAGCGTCGGGCCTACGCTTGTTTGATCGTTGCGATGTTGGGAGCGTTCTCTTATCAGATTTTCAACACAACCTATTGGTCTGCCAAATTGTGGTTACCGGTGGGGATTTTGTTAGCTGGTGGTCGTATCTTATTACTGCGAGAACGAGCCCAAGATCCGGATTTTTTGATTACCCACGATGCCTAAGCCACGTATTACTCAAGTCTTGTGGGCGTTGGAGCGAGCGGGCGCCGAACGCGTCGTGTTTGATTTGATCGCATGTTTGAAGGACCGCTATGACTTCCGTCTGATCGCTGCTGGTGGTGGTGGAGCGATGGAGAAAGAATTTCGCTCACTCGGCATCGAAGTTGTGCTAGGCCCGAAGGGCACGAGCAAAATGGATCTCCTGAAGTTTTTTACGGAAGAATTTCGTACGCATCGGCCAGATCTCTTGCATACGCATTTGGGCGGTGATGTTTGGGCGGGAATGGTCGCCTGGTGGAAGGGGATTCATCCCTGGATTTCGACCATCCATAACGAAGATCTGGATGATCCTTGGAAGCGCCGATTGCTGCGCTCTTTCATGGCCAAGCGAACCGACCAGATCGCTTGCGTGTCGCATGTTGTGAAAGAGCATGTGCGTTCTGTATTTGGCGTGCCCTTGCATCGTCTTTCGGTGATCCCGAATGGAATTGACCTCTCGCAGATTGAAGAGCGCCCGCCTCGTCCGTTCAGCGATATTCCTCGTTTGTTATGTATCGGTCGTCTCACCAAGCAGAAAGGACAAGACACATTGCTCAAAGCCTTGGCGCAGGTAAAGTGTCCGTGGCGGCTTGAGATCTGTGGCGACGGACCGGATCGTCAACGCCTAGAACGGCTGACTGAGTCGCTAGGCATGTTGCCCCGTGTGAAGTTTTTGGGTGTCGTGTCTGATATAAAACAGCGTTTGGCTACGGCCGACCTCTTGTGTTTTCCCTCGCGTTGGGAGGGTCAGGGAATCACGCTTCTCGAAGCCGCCGCAAGCGCAACTCCTCTTTTGCTCAGCGATCTACCAGTCTTCCGTGAATGGTTCGACGCTTCCTCTGCTCAGTTCGCTCCTGTCGATCAGGTAGAAGAATGGGCGAAGACGATCAATCAGATCTTGGATCATCCAACAGACGCGGTGAAGCGTGCAACGCAAGCGCAACAGATCGTGCAATCACGTGGTTCGCGTGAAACAATGGCAGATACCTACGCTTACTTATATGACCGGTGGCTCAAGACCTATGCGGATTCTTCACGTCAATAAATTCTTTGATTTGCACGGTGGCGCAGAAGTCTATTTCCATCGCTTGATGAAGGCGCAGCAGGAGGCGGGGTATGATGTTCATGCCTTTTCGACGCTATCTGACAAAAATCTGCCCGCACATGGGGATGAGAAGCATTTTGTTACACGTAATACGCTGAACCAATGGCAGGGGCCAGTGAAAGATGCCAAAAAAGCCGCGCAGTTTGTCTGGAATCGTGAGGCGGAACAAGGCATGCGGAATCTCTTGCGAGACTATAAACCAGACATCGTGCATGTTCACAATATTTACCATCATCTTTCGACTTCTATTCTCCGCCCGATTCGACAATTCCGTTTGCCCTGTGTTCAAACTCTGCATGACTATAAATTAGCCTGTCCGAGCTATAGCATGTTCACGCAAGGGGCTCCCTGTGAGCGTTGCAAAGGGGGAAAATACTTGAATGCCGTCAAGTACAACTGCGTCTTCGCTTCACTTCCAGGGAATCTCTTGGTCGCCTTTGAGATGGGCTATACAAAATTATTTCAAATGTACGAAAAAACCATGCAAGCCTTTATCTGTCCGTCCCATTTCATGAAAGAGAAGATGGAGGATTGGGGTGAGCCGGCGAGTAAATTGATCTACGCTCCGAACCCGGTCAGCGTTGGAGCGGCCGTGGCGGAGCGAGGGGGCGGTTATATTTTGTACGCGGGACGGTTGTCTAAAGAGAAAGGGATCGGTTCTTTTTTACAGGCCGCCGTGCAAATTCCAGAATTGCGAGTCAAAATTGCTGGGCGTGGTCCGGACGAAGAGGCGTTGCAAGCGATCGTACGCGAAGCAAAGGCAGAGAACGTCGAATTCCTGGGCTTTCAATCGCCCGATGCGTTATCAGCGATTCGCAATAAAGCCGATGCGCTCGTGATGCCTTCCATCTGCTACGAAAACGCCTCCACTTCTTTGCTTGAAGGAATGGCGGATGGGATTCCCTGCATCGCGACGCGGATCGGTGGAAATCCGGAACTGATTCAAGATGGGGAAGAAGGCTGGCTCGTGACACCAAATGATGTCAAAGATTGGGTAGCGACACTGCGTGGGTTTCTGCGTACGCCAGAGGCGGAGCGTGCCCGTCGCGGGGCGTCTGCTCGTCGAAAAATTCTTGAGACGCGTACGTGGCCCAAGCACCTGGCCGATCTCGATCGCATTTATGCAGATGCCATTCAGAGCGTACGAGCTCCCCAGAATGTGCTACACTGATTCCATCTATGAGCCTGCTCTTTCAAATCTTGATCGGAATTCTGATCACCGCTGTTGGAGTCTTTTTCGTCATCAAGACCGCGATCATTCTGGATTTTTTCGGTGGAGTTGATTGGGCTGAACGTCACTTAGGTGGGTCTCGTCTCTTCTATAAATTACTCGGTATCGTTTTCATCATTCTTGGTCTCATTGTCGCGACGGACATGTGGGATGCGCTGTTGAACGCAACGCTCGGTTCCGTCTTTTCTGCGGGACAGTAGCCTATGATCCGGCAGGCGATGAGCTCGACCGATGTCTTGAACCCTTTCAAATTACTTGAACGGATCGGGTTGCGGCGTGGCGCCTGGGTCGCTGATCTTGGGTGTGGGAGCACGGGGCATTTTGTGTTTCCCGCGGCGCAAATGGTGGGAGCGGATGGAAAAGTCTACGCGGTCGATATCCGACGAGTCGCATTGCAAGCGATTGAGAAAGCAGCTCGACACGAACAATTTTGGAATATTCAAACCGTCTGGTCCGATATCGAAGTCGTGGGGGCTGCTCGCATTCCAGACGCTTCGCTTGACCTC
The DNA here is from genome assembly GCA_964567995.1 of uncultured Gammaproteobacteria bacterium. Taxonomy (GTDB): domain Bacteria; phylum Patescibacteriota; class Patescibacteriia; order 2-12-FULL-60-25; family 2-12-FULL-60-25; genus JAGOTP01. Next base: position 82,310 of record CAZMOB010000005.1, on the reverse strand, counting down.
ACGTTGGTTGTGGATAATCTGTACATGGCAGAGCAACGTGATGGCTTGATCCAAGAAGCCTGGCGCGTAACGAAACCAGGCGGTCAGCTTCTCTGCGTCGAATGGATGCCGGGTCGTGCAGTGCTTGGTCCGTCTGATGACCGACGCTTACCGCAAGCGGAAGCGCATCGTCTGTGGCAACGTCATGGCTGGGTCCCGCAAGAGGCGTTTGAAGCGGGAGAATTCCACTACGCGTTATCTTACCAACGTCCATTGGGTGAATCACGCGTGAAGGTCGGTCATGTCGCGCTTCCGTCTACACATCATTGACGACCTATTTACGATTGTGGCATTACACTCGCATCTCTATGCCTGGATTTCTGTCTTTCTCCTACTGGTTCTCACTCTATCCTCCCGCTTTACAGTTTATCGCTCAAATAATCTTCGGAGGCATCTTCATTCTGTTGTTGGCGGCCGGTGTTTTGACATTATTTGTCCTACGTCCTCGCCAAGACTCTAAACTACGCAAGCATGCCTTCACGACGATCGGCCATACGCTGCTCTGGGCGGGGATCTGCGGCATTATCTGGTTGCTCATGACTGTGACCGGTGTCCCTGTCTTGGGGATGCGCCTCTGGTTGCCGCTTGGTGTGCTCTTCTTCGGCTGGTTGCTCTTCGGACCCATTCGTGAGCTACGCCTCACCATCCCTCTTCAAGAACGCACCGCTTCACAGCAAGCTTCCTACGAAAAATGGCTGCCAAAGCCCAAACACAAAAAGTAGTCCCGCCGACTGCTCGTGCATTGATCGGGAAACGGGGTGAGGAGTTAGCCGCTCGTTTCTTGGAAGCACAGGGGTTCCGCATTTTGGTCCGGAATTGGCGCTGTCGTTTGGGAGAAATTGATCTCATCGTTCAACGGGAGCAAGAAATTCGCTTTGTTGAGGTAAAAACCCGTCGAGGAACGGCTTTCGGCTATCCAGAAGAATCGGTCACCGGACTGAAGCGCCTTCGTTGGTTTCGAGCGATCGAAGTTTGGCTCCAATCTCAAGCACCCTCTGTGTCCAAGTATCAGGCGGATGTGATCTCTATCCTGTGGAGAACTCCAGAGCCAGACATCCAATGGATTCAGAATGTGGGTTCATAGATGAAGCTATTTTTGCTTTAAATTAGCTAAAAAATGCACAAAATTGATTGACAAATAGGGGAAAATGTGGTTAAGTATCAGGTTATGTCAAAACCACTGACGATTGTCATGATTGGCCAAAAAGGCCTACCGGCCCGTTCCGGTGGGATTGAGCGTCATGTCTCGTCGATTGCGACAGGCTTGGCGGCTCGTGGCTATCATATCGTGGTCTACGGTCGGCGTTGGTATGTCGGAAATGGCCAGGCTCCTGCCGGGGTCGAGCAGCGTTTTAGTTCAGGAATCCGGACCAAGCATTTGGATGCGATCACCCATTCGCTGACCGCTCTTTGGAATGCACGTCGTCTCAAGCCCGACGTCATCCATTTGCAAGGGTCGAGTGTTGCGCTCCTCGCTCCACTCGCCCGCTTGCTCCATCCAAAAGCGAAGCTGGTTGTGACCTTTCACTGTATCGATGCCGGTCATGCCAAATGGAATTGGCTCGCCAAAAAAATCCTCCGCCTGGGCGAATGGATTTCGTGCAACGTGCCCGATAAAACGATTGTTGTTTCTCAGACCTTGTTACGTGATTGTCTGAAGCGTTTTTCGACGCAGACCGTTTATATTTCTCATCCGTTCGATATTGAAAAAAACCAGGTTCCGACTGAGCCTTTGGCGGCTTTTGGATTAAAAAAAGACCACTATCTTATTTCTGCTGGTCGGCTTGTGCCTAATAAGCACATCCACTTGTTGATTCAGGCCTACGCCAAGGTTCGTGAATCACGCCCTGATCTCTTCGCCACCATTCCGCTTGTGATTGTGGGTGGAGGTGTTTGGACAGACTCATATGTGTCTTGGCTATCCAAGTTGGCATCGAGTGTGCCGAACGTGAAACTTCTCGGTGAACGGTGGGGGATGGAATTAGCCGCCCTTCAGGCTCATGCGATGGCCCACGTCTTTCCGACTTTGACGGAAGGTCTATCCTTCGCCATGTTGGAAGCGGGCGCCTTCGCTCGCCCAGCTGTTGCGACCGCTCTTCCGCAGAATCAGGAGGCCCTCGGTAGCTCTGTGATCAAGGTTCGTGTGAACGATGTCGACGATTTAGCTCGTGGTTTGATCGAGCTGGTTTCGCTCTCTTCGGCTGACCGGCAGGCGATGGGGGAAGCCACCCGGGCCCATGTCGAGCGAGCCTTCCATCCAGTCGATCGAATCGACGACTTAGATCGCTTTTATCGAGAGCTCTGCGGCCAATCGTTCGAACTAGTGACTCCGGCTAACGCAGCCTAAAATCAATATTTTTGAACATAAAAGTCTTCATTGCCTCACGTCCCTCGGAAAAAGCCGGGGGACTTGGCGTTTTGGCTCGTTTTTGCTACATTATTCTCTAATCTCCTAGAGTTATGTCTTTCTGTTCGATCTGTCAGAGGTAGGGTATTTTTCGCTAGATTTAGCGTTTATTCTTCACTCATGTCTTCCCTGATCGACGCCTATCTTGTCTTTCGCATCCGAACTGAAGGCGACCGGACGGCATTTGCTCGCCTGTATGATCGGCATGTCCAGCCGTTGTATCGTTTTATCCTGGCCAAAGTTTCTCACCGTGAAGGGGCCGAAGACCTGGTTTCAGAGGTTTTTTTGGATATTTGGCGGATTCTCTCTCAGAGAACCGAAGAGATCCAGAGCATTCGAGGACTTCTCTATAAAATTGCCCGTCGGAAGATCATCGATACCTATCGCCGTGAGAAGCGTCGTCCAACGGACTCCCTAAATGATCCGGTTGTAACAGATGGGGAGGGTCTGACGACTACTGTAGGTGAGAAGGAGCTTTCAGATGAGGGGAGGGGCCACGCCCAGACAGAATCTCGGGCCGAAATAGCGCTTCTCCTGCGTCACATGAAAAAGCTCAAAGAGGACTACCAAGATGTCCTGTTGCTGCGGTTGGTCGAGGAGCTCTCGTTTCCTGAGATCGCTCAAGCCCTCGACAAGACCCATGGCAACGTTCGCGTGATCTATCACCGAGCCCTCGCCCTTCTTCAGACCTTCACCGATTAACCCCATTATGCGCGATCTTCGCACGTCCCGTGTCCGTCGCCTGCTCACCGAGTTCCGCTCGGTGCAGCCGGATTCGGCGTGGGTCGCCAAGACGCGTGAAGGGTTGTTGCAAGAAATCGGTGGAGCAGAAGTGGTACAGCTGTCTTTAGGCGAGCGTCTCCGCGTGATCATTCGTTCTTTGATTCCATCCTCCACCCGCTCCTTGTTGCGTGGGCCAATCACGGCTGCGTTGTCTGGGATTGGACTGATCATCGGTGGTTCGATGGTCAGTGTTTCGGCTGCTGAGCAATCCGTTCCGGGTGATTTGTTGTTTCCCGTCAAACTCGTGTCCGAGCAAACGCGTTTGGTCCTCACGACCGATAAGCGCGAAAAGGTCCGTTTGAAAGGGGAGTTCGTGAACCGTCGTGTCGATGAAATCAAAAAGATTGCGCAAACAGACGTCGGAAAGAAACCAGAACGCTTGAAAGAAGCAACGGAAATTCTCCGACGTGATTTGGATACCGTTAAAAATCAACTCACAGACGTGTCAGAAGAGAATCCCTCCGAGCGCGTTGAGGTTGCAAAACTGATTGATAAAGCCAGTACCGATGCCGTCGCCGGATTGAAAGAAGCCAAAGCCTCGCTCGCGCCGGATGCTCGTTCACAGGTCGCAGAAGTCGAAGCAGCAGCGGTGAATGCCTCTGTACGAGCGGTGAATGTTATCATTGTTTCGCAGACAGACGATGAGTCAAAGAAGCTCGTCAGCAAAGAAGAGTTGATTCAGTCTATAAGTCAGAAGGTCGAAGGTGTTTCGGAACATATTACGAGTGCCATGCAACAACTGACCGATGCAGGTATCTTGTCTGCAACGGGTACCGCAACCGCCTTCACGGCTTCAAGCTCTGCCGCAACGATTGGAGCCTCCACTTCGTCTGTGGCTAATCTGTTGAGCGCTCATGCCTCTTTGGCAGAAGCGCGTGAACTTCTGTCCCAAGATCGGTTGAGCGAGGTGGGGGATAAGCTGATCGAAGCTTCAAAGTCCGCCTCGAGCGCCGAACGTTCAGCGGAATCGATCGTCCAGCCACCGCAACCAACGGCGAGCAGCTCTTCCACGCCGATTGTTCCAACAGCTTCTACTACCAGTCCGGTTTCGCCAACGATGGCAACAGGCTCTCCTCCGTTACCTACCGTTTCACCGCCCACGTCTACTCCAACGACGACTCAAGCGCTGTCCTCCACAAGTAGTCAAAAGAAGTAACCTGTCGCCGCGGTCCGAGATCTTTCACAGATCTCCTTCCGCTCCGATCTACATCCGAACGGATGCCGATCGGAGCGGGTGCAGGGCTCACTCCCTTATCCCGGCCTGTCACCTTTCATTCAACGCGTGGTTCATAAAGGTCGATCTCTAACGTCCGTTAGAGGTTCCACGCCCCTTACTCAGACATTTCTTTTACCGGCATTTTCTTTGTCTCAAAGAAAATCCGGCTTCTCGAAGACCAACAGGTCATATGAGTCTTGCAAAAAGAATCCTCTCGAGCTTCGTCTCGTTGACGACGGTTCTCTCGACGGTAGGTACTGGTATGCTTGCGTTGCCACACGGCGCGTCCGCTGCCACCCTCATCTCGGGTGACCTCATCAAAGCTTCCGGTCCGACGGTGTATTACTACGCCTCCGACATGAAGCGCTATGTGTTCCCAAATGAAGCCACGTTCTTTTCGTGGTTCCCAGATTTCTCGTCCGTTAAGACCATTACGGATGCAGAATTGGCTGCAGTTTCACTCGGAGGAAACCTCACGATCCGCCCAGGCACCAAGCTTGTAAAGATCACGACGGATCCAAAGGTGTACGCAATTGCTCCAGGTGGTGTGCTTCGCTGGATCGAATCTGAATCAATCGCTACTTCGCTCTACGGCTCAGCTTGGGCCCGCCGCGTTGTCGACGTTCCAGATTCCTACTTCACGAACTACACGACTGGTCCTTCCCTCTCGACGGCTGTTCACCCAGACGGCACGCTCGTGTCGTACGCCGGTGACCCAGCTCGTTACGTTGTCATGGGTGGCATGAAACGCAAGTTCAACCCAGACTCAGCGTTTGCTGCGAACTGGTACAACGCCGCCAACGTCATTCAGACAACCATCATGTACCCAGCTGGCAGTGACGTCACTGCTCGCGAAGCCATGATGTCCGATGCGATTTATCGCAGCGGTTCCGTCACCCCAGTCTCGGGTAACCTCATGGTTGCCTTGGCTTCTGACACACCAGCGCGCGCCACGCTTCCTCAAGGGAGCTCCGGCAGCCAGCTCGCGAAGTTCAACTTCACGGCCGGTTCCGCTGATGTCCGCATTACGGGCCTTCGCGTTCACCGCGTCGGTGTCGGTGCAGTCAACGACTTCTCCAACGTTTACCTCTACGACGCGAACGGCACACGTCTCACGACGGGCCGCACGATCAACTCTGTTACCCAGACTGTTGACTTCAACGGTTTGAACTGGACCGTTCCAGCGGGTCAGACGTGGTCCCTCGTCTTGGTTGGTGACGTGAAGGGTTCCATCACTTCTGGTGGTGAGCACTCCTTCGAACTTATGGATGCTGCTTCCGTGATCGTTGCCGGATCGTCCACGACGACTCCAGCTGTAACGATTAGCGGCTCGTTCCCACTTCGTGGTAACGCCTTCGTGATCGGTACAGCGAGCGCTGCTCGTTTGGACGTTCAGAAGGGCACCCAGCCAGCTAACCCAAATGTGGGCGCTGTGCAGGCTGAAATCTCCAACTTCAAACTCACGGCTAACACGAACGATGTTCGCGTCCGCCGCGTGACCTTGTACCAAGCTGGAAACACGCCAAACACCGATCTTAAGAACTTCAAACTCTACCAAGGTTCGACGCTTGTCGCCGAAGCTGCTGGTATCGGTTCGAACAACCAGATCGTGTTGAACTTCACAGGTGAAGGCTACGACATTCCAAACGGAGTGACGCGCGTCTTCTCTTTGAAGGCTGATGTCACGGGTCGATCGAACAATACGATCAAGACCTACATCGAATACTCTGCTGACGTCATGGCCATCGACCGTGTCTACGGATCCGGTGTGCTTGTCTGTAGCGGTACCTCCACAAGTGGTTGTACTTCCAGCAATGGAAACTTCGATGGTGTTGATTCTAGCTTCATCACTGTCACCACCCAGGGTGGCCAGTTGACGATTGCGTACAATGGTCCAAGTACGGCCAACGTCGCAAAGGGTCAGAACAACGTTGTCTTGATGCGTTTCGCAATGACCTCCCAGAGCTCGAACCTCGAGATCCGCAACTTGCGTCTCTCTGTTGGTTCGACGAACGGTGGTCTCGTAACGTCCGGTACGAACGATTACATCCGTAACGTCCGTGTCCGCGATATGTCGAACGGTCAGGTGCTCCAAGGTCCAACGTCGGCTTCCGGCGCGACGACCCCAGGTGCAGCTACATCGACCTTCGTCTTCAACAACTCGGTCTACATCAACGCTGGCCAGACGCGCAACTTCGAAGTTGTCGCTGATCTCTACAACACGGACAACACCGACTTCGTCGGCAAGAAATACCGTGCGTCGTTGAATGCCTTCCAGACCGGTGATGTTCGTGTCATCGATACGAACGAACAGGTTGCGCTCTCTGATATCGTGCCTAACTCCGTCATTACCGGAAACGAAATGACGGTTCAGGCCGGAAGCTTGGCGGTTGCCATTGCTGGTACCCCAGCTTCCACCAACGTCGTGAAGCGCCAGGCGGATATCCCATCCCTTGGAGTAAACTTCACGGCTGGTGGTCAGAGTGACTCCTTGGTCACGGCTGTTACAGTTGTTGGTTCGGCTGACCCAGTTACACCTGGTACATACAGCACGGCTAACTTCGTAGGTGTTGTAACGGCTTGTTCTCTCTACAACGGTACGACCCAAGTCGGTCAGTCTCGTGTGCCAGATTCCAGCGGTCTCATGACGTTCACCAACCTTAACTGGACGGTGGCTCGTGGTTCCACAGCTGTGTTGACGGTCAAGTGTACGGCTGACTCCGTGATTACGGGTAGCAGCGACCGCTTTGCGGTTGGTGTGACCTCCGTCACGGCTCAGGATCAGGACGCTAACACCATCACTGTTAGCAACACCGCTACAAACAACTTGAGTTCAGCGAGCCCAGCCAACGTTCCATCCACAGTCGTCATGACTGTTCAGAGCGCTGGTACGGTCGCCTTGAACTCAGACAACATGCCACAGTCGACCATCTTGGTGGCCGGCCGCCCAGGCATGATGAATGACAGCTGGCAGCGTCTCGCTCAGTATCGCGTCACAGCTCAATACGAAGACATGGTGATCGACCGTCTCATCGCTACGACGACCGGTTTGAACGTCATGTTCAGTGAAGTCGGTGTTGCTGTCGCTGGTGCTGTGCGTGGATCTAGCCGTTTGTCAGGTGTGGCAAGCTCGTCGAAAGACATCCAGCTTACCAGCCCAATCGTGGTTCCTAAGGACGGAAGCGTTGTTATTCAGCTGATGGCGAAGCTTGCCCCACTTGTGGCCAGCTCTTCCGTTGGTGTGACTGACATCTCTGCCCGCACTGGTGGAGTCATCAGCATGGGTATCGCTTCGAACAACGTGACTGATCCAGAATACGACACGGCTTACGCTGAGAAATTCAACGTACGCGTAACGGGTCAGGCTTCTGGTGAACGCGTTTACATCGCGACAACCACTGCTACAATCTTGGGTCAAGGTTTGTTCGGCAACCGTTTCGTCGTTCGCGCGACGAAGCCAACGATCAGCCGCGTGGCTGTATCGCAGAGCTTGGTTCCAGGTAGCCAACCAGAGTTGTACCGCTTCAATGTTCAGGCTGATGCCCTTGGCCCAGTCGCTTTGAAGAAGGTCACCTTCCGTGTGGCTGCTTCGACCTCGACCAGTGCTGTTTCCAGCTTGGTCTTGAGCAACTTCACTGTCTTGAAGGGCAACATCCCAATGAACACGAACGACTACGATGTCGTGAATGCTTCGACGGGTGGTTCTCTGAAGACAGGTTCCTTGACGGCTCCTACGACGACCTACGTCGTGGTCTCCTTCACGAACCCAGAAGTGATCGACGCTGGTTCCAACCAGCCTTACGCTCTCCGCGCGGATAACGTGGTGGGCTCGGTCTCTGGTGACGTTGTGAGCACCTCGTTCACGACTCAGTCGAGTGGCCTTGTTTACACGGGTTACCTCACGACTGCTACCACCACATTGGCTGGTACAGGTGTGAGCTTGTCTGCCCCAAACATCGCTTCCTCGTTGAACGGTACGGGTGTGATCGCTGGTACGTTCGTCTGGTCGGATGTCTCCGACTCAGCCGGTGGTACCAACTCCTCGGGTGACTGGACCGACGACCTGTACTTGCAGGACGTCACCGGTTCCACGCAGGTGAGCCGCAACAGCTAATCTCTAGCTTGTTGAAACAAAAACTCCCCGCAAGGGGAGTTTTTGTTTTGCCGTCTCATATGTTACCGTTTGGACTATCTATGAATAGAAAAACCATGGTTTTTTGGTTACGCGCCATCGCTTTCTTGGGTATTTATGCCGGTTTGCTGATGCCGTTGATCTTTATTCCGGTCGTCATTTTCCCATTCGTTTTCTCGAAATTGATCTTCTTGCAGATTTTGATCGGTCTGACCTTTCCGGCATATCTGGCCTTGGCTTGGATGGAACCGAGCGTTCGTCCGCGTCGTCATGTGCTGGTGGGGGCAATTGCATTCTATCTGGTCGCCATTGGATTCTCCTCGTTATTTAGCGTTGATCCACTCCGTTCGTGGTGGGGGAATCAGGAGCGCATGAATGGCTTGTTTACGTTGCTCCACTTCTTGGCCTGGTTCCTCATGGCAACCGGGTTGGTCAAAACCTGGCCGCAGTGGCGCCGATTGCTGAATTTTGAAATCGTTCTATCGGTGATCATGGCGTGTGTGAGTATTCTACAAATTCCATTTCCAAAACTGTTGTTGTTTCCAGTGGCAGATCGTATCGGTGGATTGTTGGACAACCCGATTTACATGGCTTCGTATCAGATCTTCAACATCTTCTTCGCGTTGTGGTTGCTTGTGAAATCCTCTGCCCGTTCAACGAAGGCGATGTACGCTTGTGCGATCCTGTTTCAATTGATCGCCTTCTTTTTGACGCAGTCACGTGGTGGGTTGGTTGGGCTCGCAATGGGCTTGCTCGTGGTTGGGGTGGTGGTGGGGTTGACGGTGAAAGATCGTCGTATCAAGCGAGGCGTCATTGCGGCCGTAGCTGGGGTCTTTGTGCTATATGGAATTCTGTTCGCCTTCCGGAATACGACGGTTATTAAGAACTCTCCCTTTGAGCGTATTACGACTGGGTTTACGGTGATTCCAGAGCCTCGTCTCATTGCGTGGCGGATCGCGTGGGAGGGCTTTAAAGAGCGCCCATTGGTTGGTTGGGGATTCGACAGCTACCATATCCTCTTCAATTTGAAGTATAATCCGGCTTCTTTGCGCTATAGCCAATACGAAACTTGGTTCGATCGTTCACACAACACCATCATGGATGTGCTCGCGATGACGGGGTTGGTGGGTTTGGTCGGGTTTGTGGGGGTCTATGCAGCGCTCTTCTGGTCGCTCTATCGGGCCTATCGCGATGGGCGACTGGATTCGATCTCCTTTGCGTTACTGGTTGGTTTGCCAGTCGCGTATTTCGTGCAAAACGTCTTCGTGTTCGATCATCCGGCAGCCTTTACGATGAGTTATCTGATGTTTGCCTTGGTCGTGGGCGTATCTTCTCATGGGTTCCAGATGCCGGGGACTGAATTGAAGGAGTTACCGGCTCCAGCTCAGGGAAAGTCGCATGCCTTTCCTGTCATTTCATTCGTTATTCTGCAGTTGATCGCGTTAGGCATCGTTTGGCGCTATTCCGTGCTCCCATTTCAGGCGTCTCGAACCATGATTCAAGCGAACAGCGCGTTCCAGTTGCGTCCGATTCGGTATGATCTCGCGCTTGAACTCTTCAAACAGGCGAATGCGATTCCAACCCCCTATTTAGATGAACAAGCCTACTTGATGTCAAAGAATCTAACGGATTTGGCCCAGGATCCTGGATTAAAGAACTTCGCCAAGCGAGAAGAATTGGTATCGCTCGTTAAAAAAGTGGCGCAAGAAGAGCTTGCGCGTCACCCGCGTTCGACGAATATGATCTTCTTGATTGCCCGGTTCTATCAAGAGATCGCGGTCCTCTATCCAGCTGATGCAGAGACGGCGGCACAGCTCTATCAGCGAGCGGTTGAAACAAGTCCGCGTCGTCAGCAATTATTCTTCGCCTTGGCTGACTTCTCGTATCGTCAGAACAAGCCGGAAGAGGCATTGGCCTACGAAAAGAAAGCGATGGAACAGGATCCGGAACTCGGCCAGGCGCACTTGGCCTATGGCATTTCGCTTTTGTTCCGCAAGCGCGATGAGGTGAACGGACCGAAAGAAATTTTCCTTTCACAAACGGTTGCCTTCCCGTATTCGCTGACGATGCAAGAGCTACCAGCCGTTTCGGAAGCCGCTTTCCTCGTTAAAGATAAAGGAATGTTGAAACTCTTGATCGACCGCTATTCCAAACGGGGAACGACCACGGAGTATCTCAGATTCTATGTGGACTTCGCTCGACGTTTGACGGCGGCTGGGTATACGGACTTATTAGAGGAATTCTATCGAGCGTTACCGGTTGAGATTGTTGGAATGATTCGTCAGGCGGTGTCTACGGCGCCAGTTCAAGAGGAAAATAGTGGTATTCAAGTGGAGACGGTTCCTGCGAGCTAAGAACGTACGAAACGCTCACAGGTAAAAACACCCAACGCTCATAGGCGTTGGGTGTTTTAGATTCTGGTTGGAGGTAGGCAGGCCTTCAGGTGAGCTTTGAAGGTGGTTTCAAGGGGAAACCGTTGTTCGATGACGTTGCGATTAGCTTGTCCGATGTCGACGAGCTGTCCGCGTTGTTTGAGCGCTTCTCGCAAAGCTTGTTGGAGCGCTTCTTTGTTTTGAGGTGGAACGATCCAGGACCCTGTTCCTTCCAGCATCCAACGATGAGCGCCGACATCGGTCACAATGCAGGGGAGTCGGGCGGCCATGGCTTCGAGCGTCGAAAAAGGCATCCCTTCTTTGTTGGAAGGCAAAACGAACACATCGAAGGCCGACAAAAAACGGTGCGCTTGCTCCTGTGATCCGGCTAGGAGGGTCTGTGAAGCCAGCCCATTCGTTTGAATTGCTTGTTCGATGGATGGCCGTTCGAGACCGTCTCCGATTAGGACGAGACTCGCGGAGGGGGAAGTGGTTACGATGGGCGCGGACGCTTGCAGATACGCTGGCAGGCCTTTGGTAGGATAAAAGTTGGCGATGGTTCCAAAAACAAAGCGATCTTGCGAGATGCCGAGGATCTGTCGGGCCTCGGCGCGGCTCAGTCTTGTCCGATCGAGGGCTGGTAGATCGACGCCATTTGGAATGATGGTGATGGCTTCACGCGGATGAATGCCTCGTTGTTTGGCCGCTTGTGTATCACCTGGATGCAAACAAATAATCTGATCTTTCAAACCAGCCGTCCAGCGTTCAGCGATCGTGTACACCCATTTTTTCCAGGTGGAAATAGACTCAAGAAAGGCCCAACCGCCGATACAATAGACGACTCGTGGGACGCGAGCGAGCTTAGCGGACAGGCTGCCGATCACGCCCATTTTGCTGCTGTTCAGATGAATGACGTCTGGCTTCAGTTCACGCAAAAGGTGAGCGAGCGAAAAAATGGCAGGAATATCAAGCCAGGGGCGAATTTCGCGTTGCATGAACGGGACGCGCAGGCAGGGGATACCGACGGTCTGACAGCGTTCAAAGAGCCACTGACCTTCGCCCGCCAAGACGGTGACACGAAAACCCTTTTGTTTAAGCCAAAAAGCATAGTCGAACACAAAACTGGTTGCTCCACCGGGAACAGCCTGGGTAATCGCGACAACGAGGTGGGGTTGGGGCACGGAGGTATGCTACTTGGTTTATGACTCAGATCACAAGCTACCATGCCTCTAAGTGTCACTGAATAATCGTGCATTTTGTGTCGTGATATGTTACAAATAGAGCAGTCTTTTGATCTATGTTAAGCAATTTTTCCCCAAAAACAGCGGATAAAAAAACCATCCTCGTAACGGGTGGAGCCGGGGCTTTGGGCTCGGTGATCGTCGCCCGTGCTTTGAATGAGGGGCACCGAGTAATTTGTGTTGATAACCTGATGAAGACACGAACGACGGAAAATATTCAAACAGTTTTGTCTCACAAGAATTTCCGGTTCATTCAACAGGATATTATCGAACCGCTTGAGATTACGGAAAAAATCGACTGGATCTTCAATGCGGCGTGTCCGGTCTCGTGTATTTCGTTGCAAGTTGATCCGGTGCATACGGTAAAGTCTTGTACGCTGGGTGTGATCAATGTGTTGGAGTTGGCTCGGAAGAACGATGCGGTGGTGTTGCAGTGTTCGTCGGCGGATATTTATGGCGAGATGAAGGGCCATCCGTTCAAAGAAACCGATCTTGGAACGACAAATACGCTGTCGGCTCGAGCGTGCTATGAAGAAGGGAAGCGAATCGCGGAGACGCTCTTCATGGATTACCACCGCAAATTCGGCGTAAAGATCAAGATTGTCCGCATCTTTAATACCGCTGGTCCACATACGCAGATGACGGATGGACGTATTCCATCAATATTTATTTACAACGCGCTGGCCCAGCGACCAATTCGTATTTATGGGAATGGGTCGCAGACGCGTTGTTTTTTGCATGTTGAGGATCAAGTAGAGGGCTTGTTCCGCATGATGCAAACGCCACCAGATGTGACGGGACCGGTGAATATCGGGAGTGAAGAAGAAATCACGGTGCTTGATCTCGCAAAAAAGATCGTTGAAAAAACCAAATCGACGTCCAAGATTGAGTTTGAACGGATTGATGACGCGCCCCTTTTCCGTCGTCCAGATACGACGCTTGCGAAACAATTGCTCGGCTGGAAACCAACGCGTTCGCTCGATCAATTGCTAGATGACATGATCGCGCATTATCAGAAGATCGGTTTGCCAGAGAGCAAGGTTTTGGTGTTTTCGGTGACGTATCATCCAGATTCTGGACCGGCAGAACTCGCGCTCGCGAAATTGGCGCAGGATATGCCAGAGACGGAGTTTCATGTTGTAACAAGTAAGTTTGGTCCTGGCCGAAAATCAGTCGAGTTCATGAATAACGTGACGGTGTACCGTGTAGGAATTGGTTCGAAGATGGATAAGTTTTTCTTGCCAATTCTTGGAACCTGGAAAGCACTTCAGCTGGATAAAAAGAATCATTATCGCTTCATGTGGTCCGTGATGGCGAGCTACGGGGCGTTGCTTGGATTGATCTTGAAGCTCTTTTCCAAGAAAGAATCTTTCTTGATTCTTCGTGATGGCACGGAGCATGCCGATCAAGGATTCCGCAAACGCTTTGCAGACTTCGTTGAGCGGCGAGCCGATTCCGTCTATACACAAGACGATCGAAAGGAGGATCTGGCCTTTATTCAAAAAGTCCGCAACACGTATGCGGAGCTTACTGCTAAGCAAGAAGGAAAATTATCTCGCCCCGTATGAGCGACGCTCTGAAACAGAAGCCTCGTGTTGTTATTCTTTCTGCATTCTTCACGCCGTTCGTCTCTGGAGGTGAGCGCTATGCGGTTGAGATGGTGAAACGCTTAGCTGATCGGTACGAGATTACCCTGATCACTGGCCGACATGTGCCCACGATGAGTCGTGAAGAGCTGGATGGAAACGTCAGGATTATTCGAGTTGGTTTTGGTCATTATGTAGATAAATATCTCTACGCTCCACTTGCTGCTTGGAAGGCGTGGCGTTTGAAGCCTGATTTGGTGCACGCTGGCATGGAGAGTTTTGCGGGCATTGCACTTTGGCTTTTTCATTGTTTGAACAAGCGCACGCCGTGTTTACTGACATTGCAAAATGGGTCGATGGACGCCCCGCGCTTCCAAAAGAAATTCCCTTTTTGGTTGTTCAAAGCGATTCATTTGGCACCGGTAAAAATTCAAGCGATTAGCAATTCGTTAGCAGAACGCGCACGACGATTGGGAGCAAAGGATGTGGTCGTTGTTCCGAATGGGGCAGAATTAGAGAAGTTCTATGAGGCTCGACGCACGGTCGCAAAATTACCGCGCATCGTTGGCGTTGGTCGCTTGCATGTCGATAAAGGTTGGGATACCTCAATTCGTGCCTTTGCGAAGATCGCTGATCGTTTTCCAGATATTACATTTGTGATTGGAGGAGGAGGGGATCAAGAAGCTTTTTTGAAGGGCCTGATCCGTGAGTTGAAGATGGAGGGTCGGATCGAGCTGATCGGAAATGTTCCCTATGAGCAGGTGCCGTCGTTCATGGCGTCTGGACTGTTGTTTGTGGGAGCTTCGCGCGCAGAGGGGCTGGGGAATGTCTTTATTGAAGCGCAAGCGGCGGGGACGCCACCAGTTGCGACGCGCGTTGGAGGTATCCCAGACGTGATTCAAGATGGGGAAACGGGCCGTCTTGTTCCTGGCGAGGACGTAGAGGCATTGGCGGCTGCCTTGGCTGAATTATTGGGAGACCCTGTGAAGCGAGAAGCGCTGCGCAGTAATGGATTAAAATATTTGGATCGCTACGATTGGCATACGATCGCCGAAGAGATGACAAACATGTACGAAGAGTTGTTGCGAGTGGAGCGAAAAGACTGATCTATGAAGATCTTGCTTGCCGCGGGAATTTATCCGCCCGAGATCGGCGGTCCGGCCACGTTTGTTCCGGCGCTGGCCGCGGAATGGACGAGGCGAGGGATTGAGGTCTCTGTTGTAACCTATGGAGATAGCCAGACACGTTCTGGAGAAAGCTGGCCAGTCACGGTCGTTTCTCGATCGGGTGGTGTCTTCTTACGCTATCTTCGATACGCCTGGCGGGTGAAGCGCTTAGCTACGTGTGCGGATGCTGTGTTCCTGCAAGGCCCGTTTTCTGAAGGGCTGCCGGGAACGATTGGAGCTTGGCTTGCGCGCCGTCCGACAGTGCTCCGGGTGCCGGGAGATTTTGCGTGGGAGGGAATGCAGCGAGCGCATCCGACATCAGTCCAATCGCTCACAGCATTTTTAGATGAGAAGAAGGGTTTTCCTTGGAAGCTTATTTTTGCGCTTGAGGCCTGGGTGGCTCGTCGAGCCAAAGCAGTTGTGACGCCGAGTGTGTATCTTCAAAAGTTGTCAGATGCCTGGGGCGTACAAAAAGAACGTCAACGCGTCATTTACAATACAGTTGAAGTTGATTCCGTTTCTCGCACGCGTGAAGAGCTACGAATGCAGTTCAAGATCGAAGAAGGAACAAAGGTCCTTTTAGCTGTTGCGCGAGCCGCGCCATGGAAGCGTATTGATTTTATCTTACAGGTTTTGAAAGAGTTGCCGAGGGAGTATCAGCTCGTATTTTTAGGAGAAGGTCCAGAACTTCATCGTTGGAAAGAGCTGACTAAGTATTTGGGCATCGCTGAACGTGTACGCTTTGAAGGCCGTGTGTCGCGGCAGTGGGTTCAAGAGTGGGCGGTTGCGGCAGATGTCTTTTTGCTGCCCTCTTTGTATGAAGGCTTTCCACATGTGGCTGTTGAGATGGCATGTGCGGGATTACCTTGTTTCTTGAGCGATCAGGGTGGAAATCCGGAGGCAGCGGCATTGTATCCGGTTCAGATTCGGATTCTTCCGTATGCGGATACCGTCGCTTGGACGAGTGCTCTGACAACGCTTCCGGCCAGAACGGAATCAATTGTCCCCGAAGCCTTTTCTCAGGTTGCAGCGAGATATCTCACAGCGATCAAATCGGTTCTATGAGTTCGATGTCTAAAACAGTACGCGTTCTCATGATCAGTCGAGATCGTTTGGGTCTTGATCCGAGCTCGCTGACGGCGACGCGTTGGAAGAAGCTGGCTGCGGCTGGAGCGGAGTTAGAAGTTTGGGTGTTGGCTGCCGAAACAAGTTGTTGGGAGGCGAACGGGATTCGAGTGAGTGGGACAGGCGGCCAAACGATGGTTCAGCGTCTATGGCGAGCTTGGAACTGTAAGCCAGCTGTTTCACCAGATTTGGTCACAACTCAGGATCTCGCTGAATTAGGTTTCATTGGCTGGCAATTAGCAAAGTGTCATCACGCAAAATTAGAACTCCAAGATCATGGAGGCTGGTTCGATGGATCAAAAACGATTGATGAACCGCTGTGGGCTGTGCGAAGCCATCTAGGGCATTGGCTTATTCGTCGGGCAGATCTTGTACGAACAGTGAATCCTGCGAGTTATGACTGGCTGAAAAAACATGTCCGAGCCTTTGTCTACTGGCTCGCAATTGTGCCACGTGATGAATTCCGTGAGTTGGAACGAGCGGTTGTGCCAGGTCGGATTGTTTGGGTTGGACGACTCGTGCCAGTAAAACGGGTGAATTTGTTGTTGAAAGCCTTTGTGGAAGTCTTGAAAATGCGAGCAGATACAACATTGATTTTGGTGGGCGATGGTCCAGAGCGTGCGTCTTTGGAGGCACTCGCCGTTCGTCTTGGGGTTAAGGAACGTGTTCAGTTTGTTGGTTCAGCGCATCCCGCTTCCTATCTTTCTCAGGCCGATGTGTTCACCTTTTTGTCTTCGCATGAAGGTTGGGGGGTGGCGCCAGTTGAAGCAGCTCTGACCGGAGTACCTGTTGTGATGTCGGATACCGGAGCGGCTCGTTGGTTGGCTGCGAAGGGGGCGGCAAAGATTGTAGAAGCAGAAGATGCAGCGGGAGTGGCGGCTGCTATTATTGCGAGCTTCGGAGCGGGCGGAACGCGTCTACAAGGAGTTCTAAATGCCGACGAAGCTGCAGCGGAACAAGTGCGAAATTGGAAGCAAGGACTCTCTTTATGAAACCTGCCTTTGTTCTATCGATTGATACAGAGCTCGCCTGGGGCACGCGTGGGGATGACTATTTTCGAGCCGACTATGAACGGACGCGTGAAGTCATTCAGCGGTTGTTGGTGTTATTTTCTCGCTACCAGATTCGAGCGACCTGGGCAGTGGTTGGACATTTGTTTTTAAAAGACTGTACCCGTGCAACTGATGGATCGGTTCATCCGGAGATCGTGCGCCCAGCAGGTTGGACGGGCGCGCGCGATTGGTTTTCGATCGATCCTGCGAGTTCACGTGCGCATGCTCCGATCTGGTATGGCGACGATATCGTGCAAGCGATCCAAGCTTGCGAGCCGAGGCAGGAGATTGGGAGTCACTCCTTTTCCCATTTTTATGCTGATACGTGTTCGCGTGAGAGTTTTGCATCAGATGTAGCAGAGGCGGTGCGTGTTTCGCGGATGGTTGGCGTTACACCGCGTGCCTACGTATTCCCGCAAAATCGCGTGAATCATCTAGATGTACTACGTGAGCACGGCTTTACGGTCTATCGTGGCGTGGACGAAAACTGGTATCGCACTTTTCCACGTCTTCTCAAAAAGTTCGCTCACATGATCGATGATTATTTTATTCCAACGGCTCCCGTCGTCTTTCCACGGCGTGAGCAGGCGTTGATCAATCTTCCCGGAAGCTGGTTTTATGGTCATGCACGTGGCTGGGCCAAATACGTTCCGCGTTGGATGCGCGTCAGAAAAGCCAAGTCAGGGATTCGGCGGGCGATCAAACAGAGCGGCGTGTTTCACCTGTGGTTTCATCCTTTTAATTTAGCCTCAGATCCGGAAGGGCTGTTGGGCGGATTAGAAGAGATCCTCTCATTTGTTCAGTCTTTGCGTGAGGCGGGGAAATTGGAGGTGTTGTCGATGGGAGAACTCGCGGTCCGCGTTTCGTCTGAGTTATGAGTCAGACGTTTGCTACAGCCTTGGTATTAGACGGGCAGCTTTCAAGCGCGTTGGCAGCGTCTCGTGATTTGGCGCGACGTGGGGTGCGAGTAATTGTCGGTGCTCCTCGTGCCACAGCCTTGACCCTTCATTCACGTGCAGCCGCGGAGACGTTCGTCTATCCTGATCCAAAAGAGGATCTTCCTGGGTATCTCGCTGCCATACGGGCCATTGCTGAAGCCGAATATCGGCGATCCGGTCAGCAACTCGTCCCCTATTTTTTTAGTGATGACACCTTTTTACCAGTCGCTCGGAGCGGGGGAGAGGTACGAGCCGTTCTCGCTTGGGAGTATGGTTCTCTTTCAAGTATCGAAGCGGTGTTCGATAAAGCAGAAACATTGGAAGCGGCGAATAGACTAGGGTTACCAATTCCTGAAGTTGTACAGCTATCCGATCTAGATTTTCGCTATCCGATCATCGTAAAACCGCGTCATTCTTGTGTGTGGTCTGCTTCGGGGAAGGCTGTCCGTGGCACCGCGGTCCGCGTGAGCTCGTTTAAAGAGCTTCAATTATGCGTGAGTGAATTTCAGAGGACGATGGGTGAGGCGCCTCTCTTACAGGACTGTATCATCGGAGAGGAGGTGGGAGTGTTTACGGTCTGTACGGATGGTCAGCCTCAGGGCTGGTTTTCACATCACCGATTGTTGGGGATTCATCCTAATGGAGGGGCGAGTAGCGTGCGTTTGTCTACGGCTGCCCCAACGGAACTGGTGAATTGGTCTTCATCATTACTTCGGGTGCTCAACTGGAGTGGTCCGGCTATGGTTGAATGGAAATACGATGAAGTTGCTCAGACCTATCGTTTGATGGAAATTAACGGTCGGTGGTGGGGCTCATTAGCTCTCACGCTGGTGGCTGGCTCGCCCTTCGTCTGGCAGTGGTATCTGCATTCGATAAAACAACCTGTTTCGATGGAACAGTCTTCTCCTGAATTGAATGTCCGTGCCGTACACCTGCTCGCTACCCTCAAATGTTTCTTAAGCTGTCTGCGTTTAGGGCGTATACCTCAAGCGTTTACCGCTCTTCGTCTTTGCTTGCCTTCATTCGCACAACGGGTCGTGTTTGATGTCGAGTCTTGGCGCGACCCAGCCCCCTTCTTTTGGGAGATTGTTGATGTCATTGCTCGAACGAGGGGAACCCGTTAGCATCTAGCCTATGACCTGCCTTGGGTACCTCCATCTGCACTCCACCTATTCGTATGATGGGAAGGTCTCTTTGGTTGAACTAAAACAATTACTTCTGGCTCAGGGCGTACAGTTTGCCTGTGTTACGGAGCATACGGATTGGCTGACTGAGGCGAAGGTTCGGGCGTTTATGGAAGATTGTCGTCGTTTATCGGATGAATCGTTCCTGTTTATTCCAGGTCTAGAAGTTTCCTTTCCAAATGCACACATCATCGTGGCTGGGTTGAAAGAGGTGCTTGATCCGCAATCGTCACCGCTAGAATTGGTTCAGCGTGCACAGGCCAAAGGGGCGTTCGTTGTGTTCGCGCATCCACACCGTAGCCATTTTCAAGCTCCGGAGGGGGTAGAGCCTTACTTACAGGCCATCGAGATTTGGAATGGTCAATATGATGGCAAGCGTGTTCCGCGTCCCGAGGCTTGGAGCTATCGTGATAAACTCGCGAAAAAATGGGAGAAGAATCTTTTTGTCACGGCGGGAGTCGACCTTCATCGTTCATCGCACCTTCCGGGGCCTGGTTTGGAAATCCAAGTAGACACATTGGATGAAAAGGCTGTTCTTCAGGCGTTACATGAGGGAGCATACGTGATTGTGGGAAGTGGGATGCGTATTGAGGCGACGGCCGCTTGGGCGAGCGTGCAGAATCAGGCAGCCATCCGTCGAAAAAGCTATTGGACGATTCGTTTGATTTATCTCGCGCGTTCGATCAACGCTGGTTTAGCGCGTTTTCATGTGCGTCTTCCGAGGGGGTTTCGTGAAGCATTGCGTAAACGGATTTAGACAAGACCGAACTATGTCAGCCCGAACCAAACAACGTTTACTTGTGTGCGCACAAGCGGTGGATCTAGATGATCCTTTGTTTGGATTTTTTGTTGCATGGTTGGAGGCAAGCGCCAAAGAATATGTAACTATCACTGTGTGTGCGTTGCGAGTTGGAAGATACGCATTGCCGTCCAATGTAACGGTTGTGCCTTTGCGTTCTGAAGATAAAGGGTCACGATTGGCAGTTCTGCAAAGACTTTTGATTGAATCCTGGCGTCGTCGTCGAGAGTATGACGTCGTCTTTGTGCGAGGCGATGCGATTTATCTAGTCCTTGCTGGTTGGTTGTGGAAGTTGCTCGGCAAGCAGGTTCTCTTTTGGTACACGCACTATGCCGTCAAAAGCCTATTGTTTTGGATCGGGTCTATCTGGGCTGATCACGTCTTAACGGCGGTGCCTGAATCAAATCCCTTACGTCGTGCGCTCGCGATCGGTCATCATATTGATGTTCGTCAGTTTCCCTTCAATAAAACTCCCTCATCGACGGCGCGTGTGCTACTGCTCGGTCGGGTCTCGCCCGTGAAGCGCGTGCCCTGGGTATTGGATGCGCTAGCTCCTGTGGTTCAAGAACGGACTTTGAAGATCGAAATTGTTGGGAAAGCGGATACGGTTATCGAAGAGGAGGCGGTACGAGCACGCTTGAATTCCTCGATTTCCTGGGAAAATAGGGCTATTCCTCATGAGGACGTTGCAGAGCGATATCACGAGGCAGACATTTTTGTGAACGCCACGCCGGGCTCGATGGACAAGACGCTCCTCGAAGCCGCAGCAAGTGGCTGCATTGTCCTCGCTGCGACAAAGGGGATCTTGCATGGGTTGGCTCCAGAGTTGGCTTGGTTGCAATTTGCTACACAGGATGAGTTACGATGTGCCGTTGAAAAGGTTCTCGCTCTTTCTGTCGAGGAGCGAAGTCTGATCCGAGCACAGTTGCGTGCGTGGGTTGAACGTGAGCATTCTCTGCAGTCCCATGTGCAAAAGGTGGCTGCTATCAGCGCTGGTCAGATCCCGGTGCGGACACTTCTTTTCTGTCAGGGGGGAAGAATGCCGACCGAAAAAGCCAATGGATTACAGGTTACGAAGATGTGTGTTGAGTTCGTAAAGCAAGGCTTGGATGTACTGTTGCTCGTCCCGCAACGAAAGAATCCGATTACGACAGATGTATTTACGTACTATCATCTTCCGCCGATTTTTTCGGTTGAAGTGTTGCCAACCCCGGATACGGTGACCTGGGGCAAGCTAGGGTTCTGGCTTCATCTCCTAGTATTTTCCTACAGAGCCGCGTCGCATCCGGCTGGTCAGCGCAGCGATACGGCTTACTATGTACGCGATATCCACATGGCGTTGATTCTTTATGTGTTAGGTCGAAAACAGATCTTTTGGGAGGCGCATAAAGTCTCGCCTGGCTGGGTCACACGCTACGTTGCCCCTCGTCTGGCGGGGATCATCTATATTACGGAAGGTGTAAGGAGGGCCTTGTTGAAGGAATCATCGATTGATCCAGGACGTCTCTTGTTGGCGCCAGATGGAGTGGATCTAGCTGAATACGCGGACCTTCCGACGAAGGCTGCCTGTCGTGAAGCGTTGAATATGCCTGCTGATGCGCAGATTGTTCTCTATACCGGGCATCTATACGATTGGAAAGGGGCAGACGTATTGGCGGAAGCCGCTGCCCATCTTCCGGAGCGGATACGGATTTGGTTCGTGGGTGGTACGCAGGAAGACGTGGCTCGTTTCCGTGAGCGGTATAAAGCTCAGCAAAACATTGTTTGTGCCGGCCATGTCGATCACGCCCGCATCCCGCTTTATCAGAAAGCAGCGGATATTTTGGTCTTGCCGAATTCAGCTCGTTTTCCCTTGTCTAAAGATTACACATCTCCTTTGAAGCTCTTTGAGTACATGGCTTCCGGAACGCCGATCGTTGCGTCTGATTTGCCTTCATTGCGAGAGATCTTGAGCGATAACATGGTTATGTGGTGTCTGCCGGACGATCCTTCCGCCTTGGCCCACGCGATCCAGGCATCGCTTGGTGATCCATTTGCAGCAGAAATGCGTGCTGAGGCGGCAAAACAACATGTGACTCAGTATACGTGGACGGCTCGAGCGAGCCAGATTTGTCGTTTTATGAATGAGTGAGTACAGTCTAGCCAGTTTATCCAGCTTTTATGAATATCAAGGAAGTCATCTATAGGCTCAGACAGGACGCTAAGCGCCTTACAACCTATCCCAAAGCGACGGTTCCAGAAGGCGGAGAGCTCCGATACGATCTGTATTGGGAAGAGCGCGATCGCGGTCAAGCTCCCAAGTTATCCGATTGGCAAAAAGAGCGTACGGATTTGATTCTTTCAATGATTGAGCCTGGATCGACTGTTTTGGATATCGGATGTGGAGATGGAGCTATTTTGCTTTACATGAAGGAGCAGAAGTCACTGCGCACCATCGGTGTCGATGTAGATCCAGGAATCTTGGAACTAGCTGCCGAACGGGGGATCGAAACGATGGTAGCTGATCTAAATGATCTCGCTTCGATCGAAGCTCTACCTGAGGTTGATTATGTGATCGCCTTTGAAATTATCGAACATCTTCCGACTCCGGAGCGATTACTTCTTGCCTTGAGCAAAAAAGTTCGCAAGGGAATGTGTGTTTCCATTCCAAACTCTGGCTACTATCTGTATCGTCTTCGTTTGCTCTTTGGTCGTATGCCAGCGCAATGGATCGTGCATCCGGGTGAGCATGTCCGTTTTTGGACGGTCAAAGATATGCGTTGGTGGGTGAAGGCGCTTGGCATGCGTTTACGCCGATTATTTCTGTATAAAGGGATTCCAGGCTTGAATCACCTCTGTCCATCTTGGTTTGGCGCGGGGATGGTGGTTGTGATAGAACCTGAGCCAGCCTCTTTCTCTACCCCTTCTCTATGAGCTCGTTTTCTGAAGCCCGTTCCCTGGTCGAACGGTTAAATCGCTATGTCGAGGCGCAGCCCGCTCTGGCGAAAAAATTGATTACGGATGAATATCCAGTTTTACACTGGGGGCAGACCCAGGCGTTTTATACCTTCCTCTATGCATTGGAAGGTCGTCCTCGGAGTGTATCCGATGATTCGTTTAAACAACGAGTAAAAGATGGCGCGATGAATGGAGCTTTATTCCTCGTGAGTTTTTTCTCCTGTCTCTGGTTCATGCTCCGTCGACCAGACGTATTGCTCTACACGATTGACAAAGTTCAAGGCGAGCTCGTGTCTGATTTTCGCATGGAAGGAATCTATCGTTTTTTACGCGATCACAAGCTTTCCTATGCGGAATTCGTTCACGCTGTTCCAAGCCGAGGGACATTCGAGCGTTTGAAAAAGAGGGGGCGGCCAGTCGTATTTCTCAAAGCGTTTGAAAGTCTAGCGAGTTGTTTCGTTGGTCGTGGAGTGCGGGCTCAAGCACGTTCCTTCACGCAAGGACTCGATCTCTCTTCATTCGGGACTTATGCCGAACAGGTACGCGCCTTACTGACGACGTTTTTGGTGCAGGCTGATTTGGTTACAGGACAAATAGGCTGGATGAGACGTGTCTTGCGTGTACTGGGGACGCGTATTCTCTTCACGATTGATGATGTCCGAAATTATAATAAAATACTCATTGCCTGTCAGGCCGAACAGATTCCGACCTACGCCTTCCAGCACGGGCACTTTACCAAATATCACCTCGGTTGGTTGGCGTTGACCAAAGACGTATCCAAGATTGTCCCGCCAACGAAGCTGTTCGTGTGGAGCGACTACTGGAAGCGTGAGTTATTGCGCTTGGGAACCTACTTTACCCAACAAGGAATCGACGTCGGTGGACCGATGAAACCCCGTCAGGGGGCGTTGCCGGTTATTCAGATACGAGATATCAGCGCACGACTATTGTGTGTGTTATTGCCCTATGAAACAGACGCACCAAAAGCGGAAGTGACGGCCTGTGTCCTTCGGTTGCTTGCTTCCGATGGCATCAAACTGATCTTCAAAGCACGACCAGACATGGATGGAAAGAAGCAATTGTTAGAATATGGTTTGCCTACAGAAGCAATTGAGCGCATCCAGATCGAAACGGATGTCATGCGTGTCTTTGACGAAGTCGATGTCGTACTCGGAACCTATTCCACCTTCCTCTACGACATGGCGATCCTTGGCAAGCCGGTCGCTTACTTGAAAACGACGTTGGATTTTGGTGAAGCGCTTGTGACAAATGATCTCGCTGACTTGGTTGAAGAAACGACCTCCGAAGGGTTGAAAACACGTTTGATGAATATCGCTCAGTCTTCTCCTGAAGTGCTTGAAGCAAGACGCAACCGTTTACTTGAAGGAGAGGGCGATATCAAAGTAACCCTCGCACGCCTCTTGGCGGAACGGGGGATCAAGCTGTGAGCGTCTCGACAAACTCCAAAAGATCCGGACGAACATGCCTTTTGCTGATCTCTGATTCAACAAATGTTTGTGTGATCGCCCGATCATGTAGCGCATCTTTTACCAATCTGCAGAACCAGCGTTGAATGTTTTGGTCTGGATGGGCTTGATAAGTTGTTGGCATCTTTCCCATGAGGCGATAGAGTGGTTCGCGTGGAATGAAGCCAAACAATTTTGGGAGAGGATTCCTTTGGAAGTCAATCGGTAAGCCAGTCTTCCAGGGTTGGGTGAGGCGATTCGTGAGATGGATGAGTTTTGTGTCTGGGGTAAGTGTATCAAGATTATTCCAGAGACGAGACAATGATTGAACTCCCTCAACGTTTTTTAGCGTCATCCAATCGGCATAATCAACACCGTTTCGTAAATCAGTCAGGATTTGATGCGTGTTCCAACGTGGCAGTTTCTCACAATTCATGGCCATCACGCTGGAGTCCCATGCGTTTTTTTTGGGGCAGGCGAGAACGGTTGATTCTGGTTTTAGCAAGTCGAATAGCGCTCCTACATCTCCAAGTGCGAAAATGTCCGGATCCATGACCACCGCTTGCCCCTGGTACTTCATAAGCTCGGGGGGGAGAAAACGGGTCAATGTAAAGGATTGCAAATCTAATGGGTTATAGGTAACCCGGTGGCCATGGCGAAGATAGCTCGTGTTGGCAAAGTCTTTGAAAGCCGGTAGATCATCGACATTGATGATCTGAATCGTATATTCGCTTGGCTGACGGAGTGTTCGGCGAATTGAATAGTCTGAAAGCTTTGCTCCCAAGAGCTGCTTATTGTTGGTATGGATGAAAATGGTTTTCATACGGTTGGGTTTATATTCCATTCACGAAGAATAAATCGGCTATCTGTGTATTCGATCAAGCAGAGATGGCCTGTTTTGACCTTTCCTTCGAGAGATCCGTCGATACGTGTACGTAGCGTGCGTAGGGGGCCGTTGCTGGTAACGGCAAAACACACATCATCTTGAGCGTGTGTACGTACAAGTGTATCAAGCCAGCTCTGCAAACGCTGCGTAAATACCTCTGCTTCAGTCGCAAAAATACCTTTAGGCCACACGCCTTGTTTCGACCAGGCAGCTTGCTCATCTTTCCAGGTCAGATCGATCTCTTCGTTTGTTTTGTTTTCCCATAACCCGTAATCAAGCTCATTCAACGCTTCTGTGACCACCACTTCTGGAGAGGTAGGAAGTGCTTTTTGTACAATGCTTGCCATTGTGACTTGTCGTGTAAGTGGTCCCGAATAGATGAATGTTGGAGGAGTCGGTTGATTGGCTAAAAACGTCGCGACCGCTTCTGCTTGGTTCAACCCAGTCTTGGTGAGGGGAAGATCCGTTCGTGCTCCAACCCAGCGAGCTGGTTCGTCTGGTTGAAATGTGTTTCCGTGGCGTGCGAGATAGATCAGCATACCTTAGATGAGCTCGCCTTCGCGCTCGATGACTTCTTCGGCGGTTTGAACATCTTCTGGTCGGTCGATCGAAACAAGGGTACGTCCCCGCGGATCCACTTCAACCATGCGAATAGCCACCCCATTTTCTAGAGCACGCAATTGTTCGAGTTTTTCCACTTTCTCAAATCGTCCCTCTGCGAATCCGACAAACCGCTCAAGTGTGGCTCGACGATAGCCGTAGAATCCAATGTGCTTATAGACTTCCGTGATCTCTTTTCCCGGATGTGTGAAAGGGATGAGTCCTTTACTGAAGTACATCGCGTTTTTGTGCTGGTCGAACACGACTGACGTGCCGGTTGTGATACCGTTCTTTTTCGCTTCAACGAATTTTGCCAACGCAGCTCCTTGTAGGCGCACCATGGGGGAAGCGATCTGGACGGACGGATCTTGTTGCATCTCTCGTAAAATATCCTCGATGATCCAGGGAGGCGTTAGAACGGCATCTCCTTGAAAGTTGAAAATAATCTCCGCATCGTCGCCACTTTTTTTGACGGCATCGAGCACGCGATCTGACCCCGTCGGACAGGCTTCATCCGTCATGATAACGTCCGCGCCAAAACCACGAGCGTGTGTTGCGATTTCTTCATGATCGGTTGCGATCGACACGCGATCAACGCCTGGCACAGCTTTAGCGAGTCGCCAAACACGTTCGATCATTGTCTGGCCTTTGATCATGGCAAACGGTTTTCCAGGATAGCGCGTTGATCCCATGCGCGCGGGGATCACGATGATGGTGCGTTGCTGTGACATACTATGAAAACTGTAGCGAAGTTGGTGCGGGGGGTCAAAATAGGTACGAGCCCCGTCCGCAGGGCGGGCAGGGCTCGTGGTGTGGCGGCTGAAGAGCTCAAGCCGCCGGTTGGAGGAAGAAGTCGCGTAGCACCTCGTGGAGGGTCGCGCGGGTGACGGCGTCATCGGGGAGGGCGGCCCGACTGTTCTCGCTGTCGGGTACGATCACGCAGCTCATGCCGGCTGCGACCGATGCCTGCCAGTCCTTCGCGTCGTTGCCGATCGTGAGGACCTGGGAGGGGTCACGGCAGCCGAGGCGCTCCGCCGCGAGCCAGAGGACATCGGGGGCGGGCTTGGACTTGCCCGGTCCGCACTCGTGGGTCGAGGCAACCTGGCTGTACAGGTCCTGCCAGCCCATGATCTCACGCACGGTCTCGATGATTCGTCGGGACATCCCAGAGGCGACCGCGATCGTCACGTCTGCTGCGTACAGGGCATGGAGGAGCCCGTTCGCTCCCGGGAGCGCCTTGAGGCTCTTCCGGTAGATGTCGAACATGACATCCTCCCGTGCCTCCTTGAGCGCGGTCGGATCATGTTCGAACTGGAACGTGGTGTTGAGACGTGCGAACTGTTCCGGCATCTGGATGCCGTCACTTCGCATCTTGAGCATGATGGGCTTCCAGGTGGCCCAGCGCTCCGGTCCGAGCAGCTGCAGGTAGTAGGCCTCGTCGACCTCCTCCCACAGACGCTCGCTCGCGACCAGGGTGTTGTCCTGGTCGCAGATTACGTAGCGATATCGTCTTTTTCCCGTTGACATCCACACATCCTTTCGGAGCTTCTGGTGAACCGTTCCTCCTCTTATTCGGAGAGGGGGAACCATTGTTCCTACCAGTTTTTCTATGAATGGTCAATGATTATGAGTTTTTTGTTTCTCTCTCTGTGGTCCAGTAAAGTAAGAACGTATGCAAAGTACATCGTTTGATTACATCACGAATAAACAGAGGGTGATCGTTGCGGCGGATGTAGCGACAATCCCAGATCTCCAAGCTCTAGTAGGCGCTGTCTGTCCGCAAGGAATAACCACGGTGAAATTGGGTGTTCAGCTGCAATTGGTGGTCGGTGGTCCGCAGGCGGTGCAAGTGATTCGTGAAGTCTGGCCACAAGAATCGATCCGTATTTTGTACGATGCGAAAGCGATGAATACGAAAGACGCTTTAGTGAAGGTGGCGAAATCTATAGCCAACTTAGGCTGCTGGGGATTCACGGTTCATGCGTCTGTCGGACCCGAAGCACTCTCAATGGCGACAAAGGCCAAGGGTTCAGCCTTGTTATTCGCCGTCAGCACGTTGCTTCAGCCGAGTGATCCAGTCTGCGAGCGTATCTACGGTGCGCCGTTTGCGGAGGTGGTCGTGCGTTTTGCCGAGATCGCGCTTGAAGGGGGAGCGGACGGGCTCATTTGTTCTTCTCCGGAAGAACTGCAAATCCTGAAGCAGGATGCCCGCTTTGCGTCTATCCCCATTGCCATGCAAGGGATTCGTCCAACGTGGGCGACGGCTGACCAGCATGAGAAACCGCTCACGCCTCAAGCGGCTCTCACGCAAGGAGTGGATTATCTTATTATTGGACGTCCGATCACGCATCCGCCCGAAGCGATCGGTGGTCCGGCAGAAGCCGCCCGGCGGATTATTACAGAAATTGGATCCTAACCAACTCGCTAAGAAGCTCGCACTTCATTATAGATTTTTTCGTACTCTGAGAAGAAACGTTCCCAGGTATGTTCTTGGAGCCAAGGAGAGAAATTCCAATCAGTTCGACTCAAGGCCTTTTCCAAGCCTTCAGCGATGGTTTGTGGTTGGACGTTGTCGATCGTGACCCCTGTCTCAGCGCTTATCGCCTCCTCTCCACCCGTGTTTTTTACTCCCAGTACGGGTTTTCCAAATAGGTTTGCTTCCAAGAAAACTAACCCAAAGCCTTCAAATGAACCGCCTTGATCGATATTCGTCATCGCATAGAGATCGCACCAACGATACCAGCCGTACAGTTCTTCTGAAGGAATTGATCCGGTCAGGAGAACTTTGTTCGTCAGTCCGAGCGCTTGAATACGGGTTTTGATGTGTTGGATGTAGGGATCGTGTTCGTTATAGTCTCCAACAAAGGTGAGAGCGGAGTTTGGATGTGTCTTCGCATACACTCCGAATCCTTCAACCAATTCGAGGCAGCCCTTTCGTGGCTTAATTGCTCCAACACAGAGAACCTTATGTGTGGCTTGTGTTTGCCACTGAACGGGTTTCCATGGTTCTTGAAGTAAATGCGGTGAGACGCCAAGCTGAGTAACGGTCGTTTTCTCTCGCCAATCCTGGGTCATGCGTCGTTGTGTGTAGTGTGAGACGGCGCCAAGTCGACGTAAGCGATTCATGCCTAATCGAAAGAGTAGTTGATACAGCTTAGAGCCATGTTGTTCGATTCGGGAATACGTTCCATGGAGAGTGCCGATAGAGGGTTGGCGTATCCCAAGCGCTAACCAAAAATGATGTTCAGAAATAATATGCACCACTACGTCTTTCGGCTGTGTTCGGAACCAGCGCCAAAAACCTAGAGCCGAGCGGAGTTTTGGGACAAAAGAATCATTTGAATCAAAGATCCGTGGTCCAGCTATTGCTCCGGTGGGGAGTACCCCTTCTTTATCCGCGCTTACGCAGGTGACGTGATATCCTTGAGCGATAGCGACTCGGACGAGCCAGCCTGCTAACCGCCCCCAGCCGCAGGTGTCTTGAAAGGTTTGGCACACGAACAAGAGGTTTTTTGGCATAGGTTAGGCGAGATTTCGATGTTGATCATACCGGGCAGAGAGCGCTTGCACAATCAGGCTCTGTCTTCAAAAAATCAGTTGTCAAAAAGAGGCTTTATCTGCATACTGGTCGACATGTCTGCTAAGAAAGATCTATCTTTAGCCAAATTTCTCCATAATGCCCAATCGGCGATTCGGTCGATCGAAACGAATCCGTCTAAGGAATGGCAGAAAGCGCTCGCCATCTTATCGGGAACTTCCGGCAAGGTTATCTTATCGGGAATCGGAAAATCCGGTCATATTGGGGTAAAGTTAGCGGCTACGTTTATCAGTCTGCATATTACCGCTGTGTTCGTGCATCCAGCGGAAGCGTTCCACGGAGACCTTGGGTTGATCG
This sequence comes from uncultured Gammaproteobacteria bacterium, assembly GCA_964567995.1. Classification (GTDB taxonomy): domain Bacteria; phylum Patescibacteriota; class Patescibacteriia; order 2-12-FULL-60-25; family 2-12-FULL-60-25; genus JAGOTP01. The sequence continues at coordinate 52,486 of CAZMOB010000005.1, read as the reverse complement.
GAAAAGGGGATGTGATGATCGCCTTATCGCATAGCGGCGAGACCCCTGAGCTACTCAAATTAGTTCAACGTGTTCGTGGCTATCAGATTCCGATCATCGCAATTACGGGCAATGCTAATTCGACCTTGGGGAAGGCGGGTACGGCTGTTCTCACATACAAGATCAAAGAAGAGGGTTCACCGTTCAATATTGCCCCGATGGCGAGTACGATGGCGACGCTTGTGATCGGTGATTATCTTGCGTCAAGCGTTAGTGCTTCTAAAGGGATCTCCCCGAAAGAGTTCGCTGAAAGCCATCCAGGAGGTTCCTTGGGCTTACGTCTCACGAAAGTGAAAGAGCTGATGCTTCCCAAAAAGAAGACGCCACTGGTTCGGCAAAACACATCCTTGAAAGACGCCTTGCAAGTGATGGATGATGCCAAACTCGGTGTGATCGGAGTTGTGGATGTTCGGGGTCGGTTGTGTGGCGTTTTGAGCGATGGAGATATCCGACGTATTTTGGTCAGCGGGACGTTTTCCTATGACGCACCGATTAAGAACTATATGCATGCGAAACCAAAAAGGATTGCGCCAAGCGACTCGCTGCAGACGGCGCTGCATGAAATGGAAACGTATAAGATCACTTCGCTGTTCGTTGTAAACGAGAAGCAGGAGATCGCCGGTATTATTCATATGCATGCCATCGTCGAACATAAAGTCGTCTAACCCTATTCCTATGGACTTTCATTCTGTCTCGATCGGAAACATCTGCTTCGGCAACCATTTGCCGTTCGTCTTGATTGCCGGACCAGACTCACTTGAATCGCGTGAACATGCCTTCATGATGGCGCGGGCGATCAAAGATATCTGTCAGCGTTTGGGGATCGGCTATGTCTTCAAGGCTTCGTACGACAAGGCGAATCGAACATCGGCCAGCGGGTTTCGTGGTATTGGGATGGAGGAGGGGGTAAAGATTCTAGCTGAAATACGAGAAGAACTTGGCATCCCCGTCACGACAGACATTCATAATGCGCATGATGCGAAACTAATCGGAGGAGCGATCGACTTGATTCAGATCCCGGCTCTGCTTAGTCGTCAAACAGATTTGATTACAGCCGCTGCGGAGACGGGTATGGCGGTAAATATCAAAAAAGGACAATTCATCGCTCCGCATGATGCGGGCCACATGTTGAAAAAGGCGCTTGCAACCAAGAACGACCGTGTCTTGATCACTGAACGTGGGTTTAGTTTTGGCTATAACAATGTGGTGGTCGACATGCGTGGACTGGAGGTCATGAAGCGTTCGACACGTCATCCGATCATTTTTGATGCGTCCCACACGGTTCAGTACCCCTCCGCTGGAACGGGCGTGTCCGGAGGTGACCGTACCTTGATTCCACCTCTCGCCCGTGCCGCTGTAGCTGTTGGAATTGCTGGGATCTTTATGGAAGTCCATCAGGATCCAGACAATGCACCCGTTGATGGCCCAAATTCGCTGCACCTTGAACATCTAGAAGATGTATTAAAGACGCTGCAAGCGATTGATCGGGTGGTAAAGGCCCTATAGACGTCGTACAAGTACAAGTCCGACAAGAAGATTGATGTACTTTGTTACAACTCGTGCGAAGATGACGCCCCAGATGCCATAGGTGTGAATCAGGACCAGCATAAGTACGATTCGCAAAATGGGTGCAAATATTCCAATAATGTAGCGTTCTTTGATCGCATGTTGGGATGTTAAAAAAGCCATGGGCAGTCGTGCTGTGCCAGTTGCGATTAAGACAAAAATATAGCCGATCGTATAGGGAACCGCCTCCATATATTGAGGTAGGAAGAGACGATACAAGGTTGGCGCGACCAAGATATAGAGACCCGTGACAGGAATAAGCGCTAGGAAAACAATCAGAATTTTTCGAAATAAGGTTTTTTGGATATCTTCTTTGGAGCGTGCAGAAAACTTGGGGAGAGCGAGTGTTTGTAGATTCGAAACAACTGAGTCTAATTGCTCCGGAAAGGCGATCGCAAACGAATAAATGGCCGTTTCTGCTGCGCCTAAGTAATGGAAGATCAAGATACGATCCAGGTACAGTGAGACGGCGCCAATAATGCCAACCAGGCTCAAGTGTTTCCCAAACGACAGCATTTCAGGATCTATTTTATCGTTGGTAATAAATGTTTTCTGCGTCTTTCTATACAAGAAAAGTGTAACGGCGCTATTCGCGATGAAATAAGCCGCCACCAAAGCGATAATATTCTGAGTAAATAGCACCACTATGATCAAAACAAGGGCAGGAAGCAAGCTGCGCCAAATGTTGTACAGGGTATTTACCCGGAACTCTTTTTTTCCTTGAAGGAGGGCTGGAAAGAGTGCGGCGCTATTCAAGAGCGGTGCAAAGGCTGCTGCAAAAAGCATGCCGAACCCCAGTTCGAGATTGCCTTGAAACAGATACCAGCCTCCAAGTCCGACGAGTCCCACGATCATGAGTGCACTCCATTGCCAATTCTTCCAGAACCCGAGACCTAACGATTTATCGAAGCCGCGCGCGACTGAGCGTACAATGGCATCGCTCAATCCTGTGAATGTAAAGGCACTCAGTAGCCCAACGGTTGAAAGAACGTATTTGTAATTGCCATAGGTTTCTTTCGGGACGAAGCGTGCAAAGACGACGGCAACGATAAGCGAAGCGAATGATCCACCAACAGATCCGAGCAGCAGCCAGAAGCTGCCCTTAGTTGCGTACAAGAGGTCTGTGCGCATGACAGTTTGGAGCTTCAACAATAACTTCCGTATCGTATCTTTCATGCAAAAAGACTAGCATTAATCGAACTTTCGTGATAGTGTCATGCTATTTTCTATGATCTTGTCTTCTTGGCGTCAGCCGTTGTTACGAGGGTATCGACTGCTCACGGTGGGAGCATACAAGTTCCATCTGAGGTGGTTACAAAAGCAACTTCCTCGAATGTATCAGGCCCTTCGTCCGAAACGGATCGTTGAGTTGCAAATGGAGACTTTTTCGCTTGTAGTTGATCCGGCGGATTTGGGAGTCGTTCCAAGTCTGCTCACGATGGGTGAATACAGCGCGGTGGAAACGACTTTCATGCGACGTATGGCTCGTCAAAGTGGGACGGTGTTGGATATTGGAGCGAACATCGGATTCATGACATTGATTGCATCAGAAGTCATGCCAAATGACCGTGTGCGCGTCTATGGCTTCGAACCCGTACCGTATAACGCCGCTCTGTTCACGCTTAACATGCAGCGCAATCGACGAAAGAATGTGCAGCTATGCCAGTTCGCTTTGTCGGATACACAAGGAGCGGGACAGATCTTTCTTGATGCGGCCAACTTCGGAAATCCTTCGATGAGTGCCAGGAATATCGGTTCTGGTACGGATTCCATTGCGATTTCAACCCGCACCCTCATGGATGTCGCGGAAGAGGAAAACATCTCAACCGTGGATTTTATAAAAATTGATACACAAGGGGCGGAGCAGAAGGTGCTGCGAGGAGGGGAGGCGCTGATCGAGCGTGATCATCCAGTGCTACTGATGGAGCTTTGGCCTTATGGGCTGACCTCGCTTGGGGGAGACGCGAAGACGCTATTGGAGTGGATGAAGAATAAAGGATACCGATTGTTCAAATTTCATGGCGATGAGCTCGTTTCAGCCGAGGGTGAGGTATTGATCGCCGAATGTCTTCGTGTGAAGCAAGGAAAAGGCTTTGAAAATGTCGTTCTCGTTCATCCAAGATCTAACGTGCTGCATACCGATAAGACGCTTCACGCGCTCATGAATTAAGCGGTCCTATTGATATGGTGTGATTGTGGGTGCCCTGCTATGATCTCGCTGATCTTCTTTCTTTTGTATGTCCTCCCCTGAAAAAGACCCCTCTTCTTTGAACGAAAAAGTCGAACGTTGGTGGAACGAAAACCCCTTTACCCTTGGCTTGGCCAAAGATGATTTGACCGGACGAGTCGAGCAGACGGATCTCGCCTTCTTCAAAGAAGTCGAGCGCAAAATGCGTAAATGGACGGTTGGCGCGACGCATGAAGTGGGGGAGCCGATTCTGGCCCGCTTTGTGCCGTACCAAAGCTTGAAGGGAAAGAAGGTATTAGACATCGCTGTTGGAACGGGTTGGTCGGCGGTGGGGATGGCGGAACAGGGGGCCGAAGTGGTCGGTATCGACCTCACGGAAGAAGCGATTCGCTTATCCAAGAAACACGCTGAATTAAAAGGTCTAACGAATGTGCGTTTCGAGAAAATGGATGCGCAGCATTTGTCGTTTGAAAAAGATACATTTGATTTTGCGCTGGCCTGGGGTTGTCACATGCATATGCCAGATACAGAGCAGGCTCTCCGCGAAGTGCATCGCGTTTTGAAGCCAATGGGTGTCACCGTTTCGTATTGGTACAACAAGTCGTCTTGGACCTACTGGTTCAACTTTATCTTGCTGCGAGGCATTTTCATGGGAAAACTGTTCAAATACAAGGGGGATACGACGCGTCTCGTGAGCCGCTACACGGATGGTTCAAAGAAAGACGGAAATGCACTGACCAAGGTGTACACGCCAGAGCAGCTCGAGCAGATGTATCGCAACGCGGGTTTTTCTTCGGCCTGGGTGAAAGTGCTGCCGTTCCAAGGAGAAGTCGAAGGTTGGCCAGTCGGAAAATTCCCGATCTTCAAATATTTACCTGCTCGCTTACGTCGCTGGATGGGTAAGCGCTGGGCCTGGGGATTGATGGCCTGTGCGATAAAATAATCTATTCTGTAAAATAGGTGCGGTAGGCGCGCCACCAGCATTGGTAGGCGATGATCGTCCAGAGTTCGTGTAGCCCATAGCGTTCACCAGTAAGGTGTTGAGCGTAGAGTTTCCGTACGAGCGGCGCGTTAATCCAGGCTTGGGTTGCGTAGGCTTCTTCAAGGACTTCTTCAGACCAGCTGCGGAGTCCGGTGCGAAGCCACTTCGCGGTGGGAGGAAACCACCCGCGCTTTTTGCCGTGAACGACTTCAGGGAGACAGCGATCTTTGAAGGCTTGGCGCATCAAGCGTTTGGATTCGCTGCGTGTCACGAGCTCATCTTGTGTCAGTGTAGAGGCGAATTGGCAGAGCGTATCATCAATCAGTGGAACGCGGACTTCAAGTCCATGTTGCATGCTGACGTGGTCCATGCGAGCGAACGCTTCGTCACGTAACCAAGTCGCACGATCGAGCGCCATGAGGCGTTTAATGGAATTTGGTTCTTCAATGTCCGCAAGAACGGTTGCCCATCGTTCGATAAGTGGCACTTTATCCCAGGCATCAGAAAAGAGCTCCGTTAGATGGCTGAACGATTCCGTTCCGAAGGCGAGCAAACGAACGGCTTCACGCGCATCAAAGAATTCTGGTTTTTTATGAAATATACTTGGCCCAACGGCTCTCGCTAACATGCGTACTGGGAGAATACGGGCGATTTTTCCAAGTAAAATCTGATGGGCGTAGCGTTCGTAGCCGCCGAATAACTCATCTCCTCCATCTCCGGACAGAGCGACGGCCACTTCGTTCGCCGCTAAACGCGCAACCGCATCGAGCGCCACAACCGAGTGATTGTAGTTGGGCTGACCCAGGCTGGTCGCGATTCGTTCGATATTCGCGATCATGTCTTCTGGGCCAACGGTAATTTCTTTGTGCTCGCAATGAAAACGCTCAGCTGTTTTACGTGCGAGGTCGGCATCGTAATTAAATTTGGGGTCGCCGGCGTCAGCTGCAAAGCGAGTCGTATACGTTCGAATGATGCCGTCTGGATTGGCTGCTCGAACTGAGCTTAGAATGGCAGAAGAATCCATGCCACCGGATAAGAAGACGCCAACCGGCCGATCGGAGACAAGTTGATCGGCGACAACTCGATCAACGAGGTTTCTTAATTGATCGGCTTTGTTTTCTTTGGATGAGGCGATCGTTGACTCAGTTGATTGAGTAAAAGAGGTGATAGATCGCAAGCGACCTTGTTCGTAACACAGTAATTGGCCGCACGGGAACTGTTCGATGCCTTCGAACATCGTTTCTGGTCCAGGCACATACCCGACCCCTAAGAACATGCTCCTTGCCCGTTTATTCAAACGCCAGGCACCTTTTGGTTTGAGTGATAAGAGTGCGTGAAGTTCACTGGCGAATCCGAAACGATCAGCAGCCTGTGTAAAAAAGAGTGGCTTTATTCCCATCCGATCACGTGCGAAAAACGCGCGACAAGTCTGGGTATCCCAAAGACAAAAGGCAAACATGCCATGAAAGCTGCCCAAATCTTGTTCTAAACGTCCGAGTGCGGCGGCGGCCAGAAAACACTCACTATCCGTTTTGGTTTGAAATTTCCAGCCCAAGCTTGCGTATTTGGTACGCAATTCCTGATAGTTGTACACCTCACCGTTGTAGGCCAGCACGAATCGGCCATCCGGGGTCGTCATCGGTTGGCGGCCATCGGTCGAGAGATCAATGATGGCTAGTCGTTTATGGGCGACTGAGAGACCCTCATCCTCGTAGATCCCTTCTTGATCAGGGCCTCGGTGATGTACCCCTTCCCCAAGTTTGGTCAGGAGATCGCGGTTTTTTGGCCCAATAAAGCCAGCAATGCCACACATATGAAGCTGATCATAGCGTAGGCGAGGGGAGAAGAGAAATGAGAACGATCACTTGACGAATACCCCTTATTTGTGTTAAGAAAGCCGGTCGTTTTGTCGCAAGTCGACGGGCGATCAGAAGAGTCGGTACAGTCGAATACGTCGGCTGTTGCCGCATTCTGCGGATAGGTTTCTGCCCTTAGGAGGGCTAAGTAATGAACATCAAGGGACCCTTTTTCGCGTTTCTGTGCCAGGACACGGGGGGCCGCAAGGCGATCCTTCCCCTGGTCGACGAGGCCCGCCAGCGCGGCCTCGAGCACATCCTGATCGGGAGCGGCAACAGCGCGTCCGACGCGGGCGCCCAGGTCGACATCCAGGGCCGCAATGGCGTCTTCGTCCAGACCATCGAGCAGGCGGTTTCGTACCTCCCCGCCAGCACGCGGGTCATCGTGACGAGCATCGACTCCGGCGATAGCATCGGGCGGCAGCTCGTCACGCGCTTCGACGGGAACTCCAGCGTCGTCACCACCGCGGTGCACGACAACTGGACCAACCTCCCGCCGAGCTGGGACGCGCTCCCGCGCCCGAACACCCTCCTCGTCAACGACGCGGTCGGGCGGGTCGCCTTCATCGAGCGCTGGAGGATGTCCCCCGACGACGTGTTCGTCACGGGCTTCCCGGCGCTCGATCGCTTCGCGAGCTTCGACCCCACGGCCGCCAAGCAGCGCGCGATCTCGGCGCTCGGACTCGACCCCGCGCGGCCGATCATCTTCCCGGTGTCGCAGCTCCAGGGCGCCGGCACCTTCGTCGACGAGTGCGTCACCGCGATCGACGAGCTCATGCGACGCACGGGCATGCAGCCCTACGTCCTCGCCCGGCCCCACCCGCGGCTCAAGGCCAACGCCCCCGAGCAGGCCGAGCTCATGCAGCACGCCTTCGAGCGGCTGTCCTCCGGCATCGTCATCGACGCGAGCGGCGGGGTCTACGGCTCCGCCGACGACCTCATCGCCGCGGCGGACGTGGTCCTCGGCGTCACCACCACCGCGCTCATCGAGAAGGCCGCGATGGGCGGCAACGCCATCGCCGTCACCTTCCCCAACACGGGCAGCCGGACCCTCGTCGAGGAGAGCAAGGGGATGTTCGACCGTCACCCCCTCGCCAGCCTCGACGTGATCGACGACGCGCTCAACTCGACCGACCTCGCCACCCTCCTGGAGGCCAACCTCCGCGACCCCCACGAGCAGCGCAACCGCACGGCCCGCCGCGAGCACCTCAAGGTCGACGGCCTCAACGCCCGCCGCGCCATCGACGCGCTGATGCGGCGCCTCGAGGCCGCCCCCGCGGCCTAGCCGGTCTACCGGCTTCCACCCTCCCACCGTCTCCGCCCCTTCGCCCCTCCCATCTTCCAAGGCAGCGTGTGTACGCAGCCTCTGGCCTCAAAAGAGCCGAGCCCCGGATCCACTCCGGCGCTCGGCTCTTCCCATTTTTAGGGGGATTTTTCTAAATAAGGGTCTGCCTTTTATTATTTACTCGTTTGAATCGGTTTCTTCGCGACCAAAAAGATCCCACTTGCAAACGCTTCTGGAACAAGCGCGCTTCGATTGATATCGCCGTAGACGTGGGTGATCAATTTCGGAGAGCTTGCGATAAGTTTTGCCAGTAAGAACAATAATCCTTTCATTACTCGATTGAACTTCCAACGTGTTTGATAGCCGATCCGTTGCAAAAGTGACGCGACCGATTCACCGGTCGTGGTTTCTGCTTTTAATTCTTCAATCATCCAATCTTTGAAGAGCAATTTCAATCCGTAGGGAGTAAAACGCCAATAATCACCTGGCGCATCATGAATCGGAAATAAGAAGGGGACGGACACAATGATTTTTCCCTCGGGGGTGAGTACCCGTGCCATCTCGGCGATCGCTTTCTTTGGTTCTTCGAGATGCTCTAAAACAGACAAACAAAGAATGCGATCAAACGACGCATCTGGAAAAGGAAGTTCGTATACGCTGCCGACGAGATCAACTCCCGGGCCGTCTTTGATGTCTACGCCCGTTCGATTCGGAAAATATTTCGTGTAATCCGCTTGACCATACGCTCCGATCTCGAGCGTTCGTTCTTTTGAGGCATGGGGTGCAATCGCTTGATCCAATCGAACGCGCGAAAGTTTAGCGGTGAGCATAGGTATAGTTAGGCTCCATGGTACGAAGGGCCGCGTAGAAAAGCAAAAGATGGACGCTTTTCGCCTCCACTGGCTAGAATAGCCCCAGTCCGTATGCTTTCTCCCTCTCATGTTTTCTTCCCAACGTTTGTCGAGCTTATGCAGCGTGTTGCGACACATGAGCCGATCTATGATTTGGGAACGAGCGGCCGTTTTGCCAAAGAGATGAGCTTTGTCAAAGGAATATTTGAAGGAAAAGCCTATTCTGCCGGTGGATTTCAACCGGACCAAACCGTAAAGAATCCGTGTGATTTTCATGCGGATGTTCAGGATCTGAAGGAGATTCAAACGGGCTCTGTCGGATCTGTGATTAGTTTAGAGGTCTTGGAACACGTGCAATTTCCTCAGAAGTGCATCGACGAAGCGTATCGAATTCTAAAACCGGGCGGCGTTTGTCTGCTGAGCACGCCCTTCATGACGAGCTACCATGGTAAGACCAAGTTTCAGGCTAACGGACCGGTCGTGATTGCGAATGATCACGCTTCGTACGCTGATTATTGGCGGTTTACGCATGAAGGGTTGTGGTTTTTATTCAAACAAGCCGGTTTTTCTTCCATCGAAATTTTGCCAGTGAATGGCCCGATTTCCGCCCGCTTAGATCTGTTGAAACTGGGGAAAGTCTTAGAAGTGCTGCCATTTTTGGGAAAGCTCGTGGAAAAACTGGAACAGCCTCGCCTAGGAAAGCTGACCACCCGGCACTTCGTATTCGCTGTAAAATAAGAGAAAATTCGCCAGTTTCTGGCTTGACGTTTCGAGGAAAAGCGCCTACTCTGGGCCTATTCATTTTTGTCTAAAATAAGCCCATGAACGTCTCTGAACTCGCCCGTCGCCTCCGTGTCACCCCGCATGAAATGCTCACCAAACTACCTGAGCTGGGGTTCGATATCGGTGCACGCGCGATCAAAGTCGACGATCGCGTCGCCGAACAGATCATCCAGAAATGGATGGAGAGTGTGCGTCGCGAACGTCTGCGCAATCAGATTCTCGCTCAGCAAGCGACGCCAATCGCGGACAACCGCCCAAAGACAGAAGTCATCATGCCTTCGGTGTTGGCGGTACGTGATTTTGCCGGTCTCTTGCGTTTGCCAGTCACGAAAGTTATCCAGCAGCTCATGAAGGCAGGTATCTTGGCTTCTCAGAACGAACGTATCGACTTCACAACGGCGGCGATCATCGCAGAAGAGCTTGGGTTTAAAGCTGTTCAAGAGAATGCGAAACAGGAGGATTGGAAAGAGGCCTTGGAAGAAAAAGACATTATCAAAGAGCGTTTGAAGCTTACGACAGAGGGTCTTGTTACACGTCCACCAGTTGTTGTCATCATGGGTCATGTAGACCATGGAAAGACGCGCACGCTCGATGCAATTCGCAAAACGAACGTTATGGAAGGCGAATCCGGTGGTATTACGCAGCACATCGGTGCCTATCAGGTAGAAAAGAACGATCGCAAGATCACCTTCATTGATACGCCAGGTCACGAAGCCTTTACCGTTATGCGTTCACGTGGTGCGAAGGTTGCCGACGTGGCTGTGTTGGTTGTCGCGGCTGATGACGGTGTTCAACCTCAGACCAAAGAAGCGGCTGACATTATTCGTGCCGCAAAATTGCCGTTTGTCGTCGCGCTGAACAAGATTGATAAACCAGATGCGGATCCAAACCGTGTGTTAGGTCAGTTGGCCGAAATTGGAATTACGGTTGAGGAATGGGGTGGAACCGTTCCACTGGCCAAGATTTCCGCTAAAACCGGCGTTGGAATCGACGCGTTGCTTGATACGATCTTGCTGGTGGCTGACATCGAGCCAGAGCGCATCATGGCTCGTCCGGAAGCGCGCGCGGCGGGGAGCGTCATCGAAGCGCACGTCAATAAAGGCGAAGGTCCAGTCGCGACGGTCATCGTCCAAGACGGAACGCTCCGCGTGAACGATTGTCTCGGTATCGCTGGGGCTGCGTACGGCCGTGTTCGTGCGATGCGTGATTGGAATGGCCAGCAACTCAAAGAAGCGCCACCAGGTACGCCCGTCAAAATTTTGGGTTTCAAAGTTCCACCAGTTGTGGGTGACGTGATTGAGGTCCCAGAAAACTCAAGCGATTTGGAACAGAAGAAGACTAAACCAACTCGCCAGGTCGCGGATGCGTTCACGGCAACCAAAGCCATGCCGGTCCAAGGTGATGAGGCGAAGAAGAAAATCATGTTGAATGTCATTTTGAAGACCGATGTGCTTGGTTCGCTCGAAGCCTTACTCGGGATGATCGAAAAAGTCTCGCACGATTTGGTGGGCGTTGAAGTGATTCAAAAGGGGTTGGGGAACGTGACAGAGGTCGACGTCGAACGAGCCGCGAACTCAAAGCCATCGGTTGTGTACGGATTTAACGTCCTCATTCCGACAGCGGTTGATGTGAGCGCACGTGAAAAAGGCGTGGATGTCCGAAAATATAAGATTATTTACGAATTGTTCGATGATATTCTGGCGCGCTTGAATGCGCTCTTGCCGCAAGAGACGACGATTGTACCGCTTGGTCAGGCTGAAGTTGCTGGGATCTTCCGTACGGAACCAGGACGCATGGTGGTTGGTGCAAAAGTCAAAGAAGGGAAGTTGCTCACGGGTTGTAAGGTTCGTGTCTGGCGCGGCCAGGATCCCATCGGTGAAGGGGTGCTGGAAACGCTTCAATCCGGTAAATCAGCCGTTAAAGAAGTCAGCGGCGGTCAGGAATGTGGTCTCGCCTTCAAAGGAAAAACCAAGCTTGAATTGGGCGATCGGTTTGAGGCCTATCTGGAAGAATCGAAAGCACGAAAGATCGAGTTCACTCGCTAGTTCGCGCAAAAGAACTAAGATTCAAACACACCCGGCGTTGACCGGGTGTGTTTGTTGGGAGGCTAGACTGGCCACGCGAGATGCGCATGGCCGTGTCCGGAGGAGATCCGGACGAGAGGAGAGGCCTCTCATATCTAGCCTTTGATTGGGGGTTGGCTTGGTGTCACGGCGGGTACGTCTGCGCACAGGACGTATCGCCCGAGTTCACCTTCAACTTGGAGGAAGTCGGCGATCACGAGTACGCGGACCGGTCTGCCAGTTGCGTGCAGTTCGATATGGAGCTCGTGTGCTGCTTCGATCGTGAGGTCCACCACTCGACGGAACGTCATGCCCGGGTGACAGATCTGCACCCTGCCGCAGCCGTCGTGCACCATCAGGATCACGACTTCGCCGCCGTGCAGTTGATGCTTCACGTAGAAGCCGACGACCTCGCGGTGGAGCGCTGTGTTAGGGAATTCGAGCGACAGGTTGACGCCTCCGCCTGGCAGGACGTACCGGTTCCAGAGTCGTTTCAGAACCTCTTCTGTCACTCCATTCTCACGAAGAAGGGCTACCAGCTGCTCTCGCTCTTCATTCATGATCAGGGTACGGCAGTCGCCGCATCCAACCAGTACGCAGTCGCTCTGACGTGCTTCATCCCCGCGCGCGAACACGGTGTGCGGTCTTTTAAAGCGCGGGTCGATCGGACGAAACGTCACCTGATGTCCCATGATGTCGCATCTCCTGTTACAGGGGTCGAGATCGTCTCGCTGGTTCTCGCTAAACCAGCTCATCGAATGTGCGGGCGCCTATCTTCACGCCTTTTTCGTTTACTCGTCAAGTTTGCTTGCCTAGCGTTCCCGCTATGCCTATCATGCCAATAGACCTGTCTAATAGGTCTTCACTGATGAATCCTATGGCACATATCTTTACTGAATCGAATTTTGAACAAGAAGTCTTGAAGTCCGAGGCGCCTGTCTTGGTGGATATTTGGGCGGAATGGTGTGGTCCGTGCCGTGCAATGAGCCCGATGATCGAAGAGATCGCCACGGAGGTTGCTGAATCCAAGTTGAAGATCGGAAAATTGAACGCGGATGAACACGGATCAATCGCCGAGAAATATGAAGTCGCCTCAATCCCAACCTTCCTGGTGTTCAAAGGTGGTCAGGTAGTCGATCGATTTATGGGCAGCATGCCGAAGGCGGCATTCATGGACCACCTTTCGAAGCACATCGCTTAACCTATGGACTTCCGGAACGTCGCGATCATTGGTTCCGGTCCAGCCGGCTGGACGGCGGCCATTTATTGCGCTCGCGCCAACTTAACGCCAATCTTGTTTGAAGGCATTGAACCGGGTGGTCAACTCATGACAACGACGGATGTTGAGAACTTCCCTGGGTTTCCTAAGGGCGTCATGGGTCCAGAACTCATGCAGCTCATGAAGGATCAGGCCGTTCGGTTTGCGACAGACGTTGTTTCAGATCGTGTGGAGAGTCTCAAACAGGTAGACGGTGGCTTTGAATTGGTGGCGAGTGGGAAGACCTACTACGCGCGAACGGTGATTCTTTCGACGGGGGCGACGGCTCGACGTTTAGGTTTGGAGTCTGAAAAGGCGCTCTACGGCAAAGGTGTGTCTGCCTGTGCGACGTGTGACGGGTTCTTCTTCAAAAACAAGAATGTGATGATTGTGGGCGGTGGGGATAGCGCGATGGAAGAAGCGAGCTTCCTGACTCGTTTCGCGACAACGGTCACGATTGTTCATCGTCGTGATTCCTTCCGAGCCTCCAAGATCATGCAGGATCGCGTCATGAATAATCCAAAGATTTCAGTTCTCTGGAATTCTGAGATTACGGAGATCAAAGATGTCGTTGCTGGGAAGGTAACAGGTGTCATTTTGCGAGATACGGTCACAGGTGAAATGTCTGAACGGGCGATTGACGGTGTCTTCGCAGCGATTGGACATGAACCAAATACAGATCTGGTAAAAGGGCTCTTAGAGTTTACTGAAAAGGGGTACGTCAACATTCGCCCCGGAACAACCATTACGAATATTCCTGGATTATTTGCGTCGGGCGATGTGCAGGATGCACGTTACCGCCAAGCAATTACAGCGGCTGGTTCGGGATGTATGGCGGCGTTGGATGCAGAGAAATATCTTCAAGATCACGAATAATAGAAGTATCGCTGCGGCCGGGATGCTCCTTCACTCGCTCTCAAGTCGCTTCGCGAAATCCACTGCTCGCGAGTTCACGAGCATCCCGGCCTCCGCTCCGTTCATATTATTATATTACTATACTAGCCTATGTCCGTTCTCGACAATGCCATGAAGCAGCTGGATAAGGCGGCGGCGCTGGTTCCTGAGCATAAGGCAGTTGTGGAGCGTCTTCGTCATCCGGATCGTAAGGTGGAAGTAACCATTCCCCTGAAACAGGGGAATGAAACGAAATATTTCTCTGGATATCGTGTCCAATGGAATAACCAACGGGGTCCGTATAAAGGCGGGATTCGGTTCCATCCGCAAGTTGATCTTGATGAGGTGCAGGCACTGGCGTTTTGGATGACAATGAAATGTGCGGTGTTGGATATTCCGTATGGCGGTGGGAAAGGTGGTGTCTCTGTTGATCCAAAAGCGCTCACTCAAGAAGAGCGAGAGGAGGTGATGCGTGGCTTTGTGCGTCGTATGGTGGAAGTTGTTGGCCCTGAAAAGGATGTTCCAGCCCCAGACGTGAACACGACCTCTCGCTTGATGGATGTATTTGCAGAGGAATACAGCAAGTTGGTCGGGAAGTCTTCCCCAGCGGTTGTGACGGGGAAGAGCCTTGATCAAGGTGGTTCGGCGGGTCGGGCGGAAGCAACGGCGCGTGGAGCGTTTGCCGTCTGGAAGGTCTATCGCGATTTGTTGCCAGCCGATCACGTCTGGCGTGTTGTTGTGCAAGGATTCGGTAATGCCGGTCAACATATCGCTCGCTTATTCCACGAAGCTGGTCAGAAGGTGATCGCGGTGTCTGATTCGCGTGGAGCGATTCTGAGCGAGCAGGGGCTCGATATTCCCGCCTTGGAGCAATTTAAGGCCAAAGAAGGGACGGTCGTAGGGCTCCCTGGATCGAAGACGATCACTCAGGAAGAGCTCCTTACAACCGAGTGCGACGTACTGGCACCGTCCGCCTTAGAAAATCAGTTGACGGGTGAGATCGCACCACGCGTAAAAACGAAACTAGTCCTAGAGCTCGCCAACGGACCAACGACCCCAGAGGGAGACGTGGCTCTTCAGAAGTTGGGAGTAACGGTTGCTCCCGATATTCTGACAAACGCCGGCGGTGTCACGGTGTCCTATTTCGAGTGGTATCAAAACATGCATTCAGAAAAGTGGTCTGAAGCGGAAGTCTATCAAAAGATGAACGAGAAGATGGAGGCGAATGCGAAAGCGGTTCGTGAATATTCGACACGTTTTCAGTGTCCAGATCGAGTTGCGGCGTTTGTGCTGGCTATCGAACGAATCGCGAAGGCTACTCAATAGACGGTTTATGCCTTAGAATGCGTACGAAAAGTATGCCTCCTGAGCATCCGCAGCCTCCAAAACAAGAGGCTCCATCGCGTTCTCCTGAAGAAGTCGCACGTAAAATGTTAGAGTATCTTCGTGCAAACAAATGAGGGATTTCTGCTGAAACAAAAGCGGCATTGCTTCAAGAGTTGCAAAGCCAGATGCTCGAAGCTAGTCAGGCGGCTAGACCTGAGCAATCGGTTGCTTCTCAGGGTCGTGCTGTTCGTGAAGCTATGCCGCCGCTACCCGTCCGTCAACCAGAGTTACCGGTTGTAGCGGTTGCATCAGTCGCTCGAGTCGAGCAAGATCCGCGAATTCCTTGGCAACAGCGATTCAAGACGGAAGGGGCGAAAAGAGAATTTGCAGAACTTAGTCCCGATCAGGTTGCGCTTGTAGAACGTGCATCAGATTTACTCGTTGCTGAAGCAGTAGCGTGGAGAGTTACTGGCAAACCAATTGCGGCAAAGTCTGATCATGGTGCATACGACCACGCTTCCTTTGTATTGAAGCGAGCCCCTGATGATCAGGAGTTCTGGGGGAAGTTGATCGCTCAGTTGAATGTATCTCTCAATGAGTCCGTTCGTAAGTGTCTTAGACGGTGCTCTGGGGGAACGATTAAATATGATTCAGTGGTATGCTTGAATCACCCAACGGATCCTACGCTCGCCATTTTTCGTGTCCAATTTGTTGTTCCACGTCACACGATCTCTTATGATGTACGGCATACGCATCATGACGAAACGCTGGTTGTAAAAAATGGCGAACTAAAAAAGCTCTTTCTTGAAGATCCAAATACCCTCAGACTTATGCCTTTTATTCTAAAGGCCGCAGCACTCAAAATAGCCCCTGATAGAGGGGTGTATTTTGACGGGCCAATCTCGGGCGGTGATAAAGCTTTCCATAAAGGAGACAAAAACTTAATCATTGGTCTTATTCCGGAGCAAAGAAAAAGGGTTGGCTTTGAGGACCCGGCGGACTCAGGATCGGCCTGTAAAGTGAATGTGTACCCAAATGACGAGCATATGTATGCTAATTTCGTTCTGGCTTCCAGAAATGGAGAGGGCGACCCAGTTTTAGACATGGCTCACTTTGGGGAATCGCGCTTACGTGAGGAAGCGCCGCTTGCCTACTAGTTCGTGATACAAAACTCCCGTAGGAACATAGCGCGGGGCTAGTGGTTCCTGCGGGAGTATTTTTGATAGACCAGACCTCAAGCAATCCGCACCCAAGAAATCTTGCAATAGGATGGTCCGAGCCGGAGCCCACACGCACCTAAAAATAAGATTCCATGCTTGTCGTGGATGCGGATTGCTAAAGACCTCGTGTAACTAAGAAGGATACTACAAGACCGGTTTTTTGTCAAGGATCAGCGCCTTTTCAAGGGTTTTGAGGTGTTAGTTGAGGTTATTGATACCTGTTTGATCGACGGTGGCCGCGTCAGCGGGTGGAGCAGATAGGGCGGCAACTCCAATCAGACAGACCGCCTGCCAAGGGCGATAGACGCTGGTGAACGTAACTTTCTTGCTCTCGCCATCAGCGTGTTGAACAATATAGTCAATTTGAGCGGTCGCGCCAGCATGAGCAGTTTCTGTGCATTTTCTTACACCCGGTGCTAAATCGGTGGTTTCAATGAGTTTCGTTGGGGGTGGAGAGACGATATTGCTAATGCGGGACGGGCTGATGCTGCCTTTCCGACCATCGCTCGTTCCCCAGAAAGAGAATTCGACAATATCACCCCGGATTTCGCCTGTAATCAGAATGGTTTGCGCTGTATCGTTCTTGAATTTGAAATCAGGTGCCGGGTCGTAGATGGTGGCATCGGTTCCGGCGGGTTCGTAATAGCGTACGCGATAGCTATGATTACGGCGTTCCGTAATCTCAAGACCTGTATTCATGGCGCCGCGAAAGGCAGTTGTGCCGATCTGACAAAGTCCGCCACCGAATTCAGGGAGCGTTTTATTGCCTTTGATGACGAGTTCGGGTAGCCATCCATGAGCGCCGTCAATTTCGCCTAAGGCATTCAGCATTGAGAACTCTCCACCGGCTGGAAGAATGGTGCCGTGAACGCGTTCCATGCCAAGCTTTATGTTCTTCCTTCGGTTCGTGGGAGAGCCGCTGAAATCTGAGGTGCCACGGCCTAGTAATTCACGAATTCCAAGTCGTTCGGCATCCCCGCGAATGGTTGGTTGTTCCGTTCGAATCGCGAGTTCCGTACTCGTAGCTCCTTCTGCCCAAGCAGATTGAATATTTCCTAGGGTTTTTTCTGTATCCGGACCAAGCCCATCTTTTGGAGGAACAAAGGTCTTGAGTTTGCCTTGATCATCCAGCTCCAACAGACCGTCTTGCGCGATGCGTACATTTGTTCCGAGCCAGGTGTGAAATGTTTGTTCGGCGGCGGTTGGGTTGAGTTCAAGTCGTGCCTTATGAGGTTCGCTTGATGTGACGTTGATCCAGCTGACTAGCGTGCTGGTAGTGAGTTGCCAGGTCGCTTCGGTCGTCGAAGCAGCAGAGAGCGTTAGAAGGGGCTTTGAAAGCCACATTTCTGCTTCTTGACGAACGGATTGAAGGTCGTTTGTGGTGAGATCTGCGGAGCTCT
Source organism: uncultured Gammaproteobacteria bacterium (assembly GCA_964567995.1). Classification (GTDB taxonomy): domain Bacteria; phylum Patescibacteriota; class Patescibacteriia; order 2-12-FULL-60-25; family 2-12-FULL-60-25; genus JAGOTP01. Next base: position 34,775 of record CAZMOB010000005.1, on the reverse strand, counting down.
CTTGTAACGATAATCGGACCGGTCCTTGTTCGCGACGGTTGATATGCGTTTGGATCTGTTCAGCTGCCTTGTTCCAGTCTAGAGAGATGCCTGTTTGTTCTGGGGAGAGTGTAATCTGGCTTGTCTCAGGTTGAATCGAAAGGGTGGCATTACGTGGTGTTCGTAGGAGATCCTCGATTTTAGGTTCGAGAGATTTACGCAGGCGTTCTGCATCCACGTCCACCGATAAGGGGACCTCCGCTTTACTCCAAAGGGACAGGCGGGTGCGGTCCCAGATATTTTTGATGGGGTTAGCGGAGCGCCCGATGGAAAAGGCCTTGCGCACCAGGGTTGAAGAGGGTTCAACGAAGGAGCCGCTTGGTGTATCCGCGGTCAGGGTGTAGGTTTTATCTTCGATTTGAACGCTCACCTTCTTCACTTTTTCTGGTCCCAGCTCGGCGCGAAGAGTGGTGTCGGCTGTTTCTTCGTTCAAGCCGCCAATCGGAATCCCTGCTACTGAAATGTGGGGAAGGATTCTTCCGTCATACGTTTTACTGACATGAGCGCTCCAGGCGACGGTTCCAAGAATAAGGGCGCATAAACAGCCTACGGTGAGCGAGGCGATGAGAATGGTTGGTTGGATGTTGCGGGGAGAGGTCATGATCGGGGGGAGAGAAGCTCATTCAAAATAGTTTTGGCGAAGAGACTGTCATCTACACGGCCGCCTTCAGCAACGACTCCCATCAGTCGGATCTGGCCCTCTGCGAGAGGCGTTCCGTGAATGGATGAGAGGGGGAGGGTCAGGGTTTGGCCGTCGGGCGTGCGGACTTGGACGGTTTGTTCTTCGACCTTTAGAACGGAGCAGGTGAGCAATTGTTTCATAATACGATCGCTCGAGCCTACTACGAAGCGATCATTTGATCCATGGGGCGAATCTCAAGGCGGCGATGGGTCATCCGAATCGGAAGACGAAGGGTGAGAACCCCCAAATGAAGGCTCGCTTCTGCTCGTTCCGGATAGACGTCGAGCGGCAAAACGATCGAGCGGCTGAACGGGCCCCAATAACACTCTTGGTGGAACCAATCTTGATCGTGGACGTCGTGGCCCATCGTGCGTGTCCCTCGAATGGTGAGGAGGTCTCCATCGATCGAGACATCGAGATCTTCTGGTTCGACTCCGGCCAAGGTTGAACGAATAAGGAGAATGTCCCCCTGCCGAAAAATATCTACGCCAAGTTCGCCTTCTTGTTCGCTCAAGGCTTGCCATTGATCGACCACGGGATCTTGCGGAGCGGAAAAGAAAGAGGCGAGCGCCATACGAGAAAATTATACCATGACGATGGAGGGTCCATCCACACGGACGCTCGTTTCTTGTCTGATGTGAATCTGGTATACTGTTTCCGACCTTGTACCCTGTTATGGCGAACCTTTTGCGTGATCGTTGGTCCACACTGAATCGGGAACAGAAGCTCGCGTTCACCTTGCTCAGTGTCTGCTGTGTTTTTTTGTTGTTCGGAGGTGTCTCACAGTTGCGTTCGCAGGTACGAAAACCGTTTTTAGTGTCACGCCAAAATTTGGCGCGAGCGATTCAAATTCGTACACAGACCTATCAGGATGAAGAGAAACAGATTCGTGAATTGCGATTGAAGGATACGGACCGTGATGGAATTTCTGATTACGATGAGCAATACGTCTATCGGACGTCTTCGTATCTGGCCGATAGCGATTCTGATGGAGCTTCGGATGCCGAAGAAATCGCCAGCAATCAGGATCCGAACTGTCCGCAAGGAAAAAATTGTCTGGATGCGCAGTCCGCGCTTCCTCAGGCGTCAACCTCTACGTTTGTTGCGACGGCCGGCGCCGATCTGACGGCGGCGCAGATTGCGGCTCAGGCGGCCAAAGGGGGTGTCGACGAATTCCTCTCGAATCCGAAACCACCGGGCAGTATGACGGCGGCTGAAACGCGCGAATACATTCGGTCCCGTCAACTGCTCCCGCCGGATCAGCTAGCCAGCCTGCCGGACGATGCGCTCATGCAGGCGTACGTGCTGTCCTATCAAGAAGCCTTGCGCATTCAAGCTGCTCGTTCTCCTGCTTCAACTTCCTCTCCTCAATCCACCCCCTAGCGTCCTATGGCATCCATGCGTCCTTTCCGTCGCGCCGCGTTTGGCCTCGTCACCCTCGTGACGGGGCTAGCGCTGTCTTTAGGGCCTCTCCAGCCAGCCTTGGCTATGACGAAGGAGATGCCGGTCCCAGTTGTGGGGACATCGCCTTTGGTGGTGACGATTGCAGGCAACCTGCCGGAGGCGGCCAACCAGACGTATAAGAACATTTATACGGAGTTGACCCGCGCCGGAGTGATTGCGCTCACGAATGCGCTTCAATTATTCTTGGGGCAGATGGCGTATGATGCGGCGGAATACATTGCGACGGGTGGCAAGGGGCAAGGAAAATTGTTCTTTGATGGCAAGGTTGGAGAATATCTGACGAATGTCGGAAGTGACGCGGCGGGTGAATTCATGGCGAGCTTGAGCGACTCCAGTTTCTTCCGAGGAGTCGGGTTCAACCTCTGTCAGCCGCGTGATCCGAGTACGCTCTTGCGTTTGCAGGTGTCTTTGGGAGATCTGGGGAGTCAGCTCTTCCCAACGCCCCCGAGTGCGGGGAATTTGGGGTTGAATCGCTACAATCGTCCGCGACCACGCTGTGAATTCCAAGCGGTGTTGGATAACTACGACACGCTCTATCGCACGATGAGCGATGGAGAGGTGCTGCGTAATTTGGAGCAGAGTTTTGATCCGGGCATCAGTCAATTGGGAACGATTACCAACGTCTACAACCGCTTTTTGACAGATGTTCAGCGCCAGGTGACGGACGCAGCCGCTCAGCGTCAGGAGGGGAATGGGTTCCGTCCAGTTGAGGGCTTGATTTCCGGGAATGTACGAACACCAGCCTCCGTGGTTCAAGAAGCGACTAATGAACAGGTTGTGCGTAAGCCAGGGGCAGATCAGACCGCTTTGGTTGGCTCGATTCTCTCGAATGCGTGGGATGCGGGGCCCGTTCAATTGGCTCTGTATACCGGTTCGATTTTCTTGAACACGCTGGCCTCGAAGTTCTTGCAACGTATTTTTGAAAAGGGATTGGGTGGTTCTTTTACTCCTTCCGGATCCTTAGATCTCTCTGGGCCGGACTCGGTCGCCATCTACGGGAAGACGGATGCGAGAAATGCCAATATTGATTTGAGAAATCCACCACCGCAGCAGGTGGCTGATTATGATGTTGTCTCGCAGATGCAGACGTGTTTGCCAGCGCAACGTGGAGCTTGGAACTGCGTTCTCGATCAATCGTTGGTTCAAGCAATTCGCTCGAAGACGAGCGAGGGCGGTGTGACGGTGCGTGAGGCGTTGGAGCGTGGCTTTTTGCACGAGGATTGGCGCTTAATTCCGGAGACGCGCACACGTGAAAACCAGGATGAGCAGTGTTATACCCAAGCCTACTGTGCCGGCAACCTTCAAAAGATGCGTCTCATGCGTATTCTGCCGATTGGGTTTGAGCTCGCGGCTAATAGCGAAGCGAACAAGCGACGCTGTGATACGGCTGATGGTTGTATTACGCTCCAGGAAGTGGCGAAGAGTTTTTCGGACTGTAATGCGCAGGGTCAGATTGATGAGGCACATCCATGGTGTCATTTGATTGATCCGAATTGGGTCATCACCTCTTTCCCACAACAATGTACGCTCACGGGTTATACGGATACGCTAGTGTCGAGCAAGTTGCCGATCCGCAAAGAGGAATGTCAGGACATTCAGACCTGTCTGGCGCGCAATGATAAGGGCGAATGTACCGGTGGCTTTGGGTATTGTATGGCTGAACGTTCGGTCTATCGCTTCCAGGCGGATGTTTGTCCAGCCTATGCGGCGAGCTGTCGTATTTATACCGATTCTGCGAATAAAGAGGTAGGTTATCTGCGGAACACGATTGATCGTGCCGCGTGTGACGCTTCAAATGCTGGCTGTCTCTGGTATGCGAGCAGTCGAGCAACGAGCACCTCTGATGTGAACGAATGGGCGGCGAATACGTCAACGGGACAACGACTCTACTTTAAAGCAGCGACTCCAAGTCAGCCGGCGACGAACAAAGGCTTTGAAGCCTGTCCTGCGGGGGATGAGGGCTGTACCCGTTTGTACGCCTTTACGCCTGGTAAGGGTGCGTTGAACCTGCTTATCAATGGCTCATTTGAATCGGAAGATCCAACGATCTCAACAGATGCCTTGGCGTGGCGGAAAACGACTCAGGTCACTTTCCCTCCAGAGCGCTTCGATACGGAACCTCGGTTAACGCTTGCTCAAGCGGACGGAACGCCGTATCTCGGTCAAAAAGCGGCTAGATTATCGTATAGTCCAGCTTCGAGTCTTGTGCAGTCAGTGCAGGTGGTTGGTGGTCGTACCTATTCCTTCTCGTTCTATGCCCGTTCTTCTGGCGGAACAGCGACGTTATCGGCTCGTCTCTATCCGTCGACGTCGGACAAACGCTCCGAGGGGATGACGGATGTGATCCTTGGTCGAACGTATAAATCGCCTGGTCTTGGAACGACCATCGGTCCGGCCTATCAGGTGTCTCTGTCGCCACAGCTATCACAAGAGTGGCAGCGTTTCGAGTACTCGGTCACGTTGCCCGCCAGTTCGACTTGGATGCACTTCTTCTTTACGGGGAATAATGTCTTCTTGGATGGTGTTCAGTTTGAAGAAGGAGACTTTGCCACAACCTTCCTTGAGACCTTTACCTCCGGTTTGCAAGCAGTCTTCATGAAGGTGGCACCGGAAGAGTTGCAGTGTACAAAACCGGCCAACGATCCGACACGTTCTAGTCTGTGTACGGCGTTTGCCCAGAGCTGTAATCAGCTGGATGCGGGTTGCCAAGGCTATCGCGATCAAGAAGGTGGACAAGAGGTGCCAGCTATTTTGTCGGAGAATGATCTCTGTCCGGCGGCCTGTATCGGCTATTCCGAGTACCGCAAATCCGCCTCGTCGTTCGACTTGGTCAGAGACGTCGATCCACGCTTCAGTGACCCAGAAGAGGCGACCTCGACCTATTTCATTCCTCGGACGGCGGGTCAGTGTACGCAACAAGATGTTGGGTGTGAGACCTTCACGACTGTCGATGATACAGGTCGAACCGATGGTGGTTCAGCGGCCTATAGCTACCTTCGCGCCTGTGAAAAGCCCGGCGCTGATTCGGAAACGTACTTCACCTGGGAAGGAGCTGATACGGTTGGCTACCAATTGCGTACGTGGAGTCTCAAAAAAGACACAGGTCCGTTCGACTTGGGTCCACGTATTTTGACCAAGATTCAGGCCGACCAGATTAGTTTCAAAGAGCCGGATACGTGTAATGAAGCAAGCTGGAGAACCGGAGCGGATCCAGATTGCCGCCAGTTCTACGATGCTTTGGGTCGCATCTTCTATCGCTACTTCTCGCAGACGGTGCTTTCCAGTAGTCAGTGTGTGAATTTGCGCTTGGGACGCAGTAGTCGCGCGGATTGTGAGCGTACCGGCGGTCGCTTCAACGATCGAGCCGAATGTACCTACGGTGCGTATTTGCCAGAAAGCCGCTCGTGTAATGTCCAGGCCTCGAGTTGTCGCATGTTCACCGGTGCGAATTCGGGTGATACAAAAGTGGTATTGAGCCAGACCTTCCGAGATAACCTGGTTGGTTTTGATGAGGCAGGGGTGACGACGTCGACGGAAGCACTCTTGGTTGGTGATGTTTCGCTTCGTGTCGGTGATCCGGGGAGTGTTACGAGTCCGCTTGGAATTGCGCGCACACGTGGGACCTTCGAATCGGCAGAAACCTCACTGTATCGTGCGACCTTCTGGGCAAAAGTTCCGGCTACATCCACGACGTTGGTTGTTCGTACCTCACGTGAAGACGGAGGCGGCGAGCAGGTGATCGGTTCGGTTCGTCTGACACCTGAATGGCAACGCTTCACGATTGGTTTGTTTGAAGGAGCGCCGAACACCTCCTCCACTCTCCTCACCTTCACGGGTCCACTCGTGCGTGGTGCGGGTTTCGGCTTCTACTTCGATGAGGTTTCGGTTGTGCGTGTGCAGGATGTCGTCTACGTCCGTAATAATACGTGGAATACGCCCAATCAGTGTGATCAAGGCTTGGATGGAGCGGATGAACCACAAGCCATGTTGAATTGTAAGAGCTATACCAATCGTCAAAACCAGAGTGTCAACGCCCGTCGCTTTACGCGTCTCTGTCGCGAAACGGCGATTGGCTGTACGGCCTTCGTTGATACACGGAATACGGATGAAACGTACGGTCAGCGTATCGTGCAACCGAACCCGATTGATCCGACTCGCTACGTGCCATCGGTGATCGATTTGCCAGCTGATCGCTATCTGTATCTGATCGATGATCCAAGCAAACGGTGTAACGCGCAGAACATGAGCTGTCGCGCGTTCGGGAAGCCAAAGTTGTCGCCAGACCGTCAGACGCTCGATGTCGAAAAGCCGTACGAAACGGTCTACTTCAAAGATGATATTTTGCGCTACAAGACGGCGCTGTGTAAGCCATCAGAAGCCTTCTGTGCCGAGTATTCTTACGGGTCGGTCAAGGAATATTTCCGTGATCCAGGCACGAGCGTGTGTGAATACCGCGAGGGCGAAACGTTCTCGGGTGGGGCTGGGCCAGCAGTTACGCGTCTTGGTGGCTGGTATGTGAAGGGTTCGGCTGAGACTCCGTGTTATCCGAATATTTTGGAAGGGGGTGCCACCTACGGACTCGCTCGTTCAGGGGATACGGCCTACAAGAGCTACGTTGGATTGTGTGAGCAAGCGGCTGGTGAATGTACTGAACTACGCGACGTGAGCGATACGACTGATCCGACCCGACGCTCTGGGAAGTCGTATTTCTACATCAAGAATGATCGTCTCGATACGTCGAGCTGTAATGGAACGGTCGACCTTGGCCGTGGCTGTGTGCTCTTCCGCGATATGAGCAGTGGTGCCTTGAATTACAATGCTCGTGCGACCTATGAGAAATATAAAGAACAGGCCTTCCGCCCAGTGACACCGGTTGATTGTCGCAACAATCCAGATAATCCGCTGTGTCGTATGCCAGGGCGGTGTGAGGGAACTCGTGCAACGATTCTTCGTACGGCGGTTCCACTGACAAGTGGTGGGGGAGTTGATGAGGTAGTCACCTCTGAAGCTTGGGTAGGTGCGTCTCAGTGTCGGACGGATGATGATTGCCGTATTCCGGCGGATCATAGTCCCGAACGAATCAGCTACCAGTTCTTCTCGGGAGGACCCGGTGGAGATGTGACGACGGATACGACGAGTACGCGTTCCGTTCTGACACGAGCCACCTGCAACACGGTTCCTCCGGAGCGCTCCAACGACGCGAACTTGTTGTTAAAGGTCTCGGTTGATCGTGAATGTTCCCAGTGGTTGGGCTGCCGTAGTTCAGAAACGGTCCTCGATCCATCTACCAATAAATATAAAGAAATCTGTAGCGTACCGGCTTTGTGCGATAAGTCGACTGGGCAAGCGGGGGATCAATTCTGTGCAAGTTACGTCGATCGTCGTTCGACCTCAACCGAGCCAATCCTGACAGCGGGAGCGGTGTTGGATGCAAAGCAATACGCGGGCCGTACGCTGGGCTTGGGTCAGAAAGATTACTCAGGCTACGCCATTCCAGACGCCTTCCAGGTGATGGATTTGCAAAGTGTTCGTGTAGCCGTCGATGGAGCGAAGACGGTGCCGGATGCCCCGTTCCGTTTGTCACAGGATTATCGTTTGACGGCTGCGGTCGCGATGCCGCCACTTCTTGGTGTTACCGGTAGTCGCTATCACGCGGTCCGACCGACCAAGAACCAGGCTAAAATATTGGGTGAATTCACTCCTGTCGGAGCTCCAAGTAACGCCGATCCGTCGGATGGGTTGCTGATCGCGAATCCATCGTTGGCCCTCTGTAAACATATGGGTTCTGGTCGTATCGGGTACTACCTGCCGAATGAGGTAGTGGCTGGTAAATCCATCAATTGTTACCTGCCGGTGCATAGCAACTCTGATTTGCTCGACTTCCATAACGTGGCCGAGAAGTTCTCGCTGGCTGATCCGACGAGCAACGTCTTCTTGACGCAAGCCTATCCACCAGCCGAATGTCGCGCTCATCCAGAGCAGGATTCTCCGTTCCCAGCTTCCTTTACGACCGAATGGGATACGTCCAAGAATCCGGCCAAGCCGCTTCGTCGTCTGGCTGGCTTCGCTTCGGCGCAGACCTGTGAATTCGGAGAAGAGTGTAGTTGTACCTATAAGCGTGTTGAATACGAAAGTTCAGCGGTGAGCAAGTTCTACAGCCCGTTCTCGAACGCCAGCCCACCGGGAATCTGCGTTGGTGGTCCACGTGATGGTCAAGGCTGTATTCCAAGTAAGATCTTTAGCGCGGCGGGGAACAATGGGGGAACGACGCCTGCCGCAGGTGTTACCGCGGATCCAGCGGACGCAGAGAGCGCTGCTTCTGGGGCACGCACCAACGCTATCCAAAGTGCCAACAGCGAACAGTTATGTGGACCACCAGAAATGGGTGGCCAGTGTATGCCGACAGGTTCCATCACCCTTGTGCGCGGTACCTTCGGCAACTGTTTGGAGCGTGATATCACTCGCACGATTGGTCGAGCCCAGGGGATGACCCCATGTTTGACCTGGAATCCGACTCTCCTCCTCAAGGGGGATAAGGATCCTTATCATTACGATCAGGCTTCGGGCTACTTGCCTCCACAGAACTCTGGTCAATACTACTGTCTGTCAAATGCGCGCAAGCCAAAAACCGTGTCCTTGAATAGAGATTTCTTCTATAGGAGCTCTGGTGCAGAGGGTGTCTACTCTGGGAGAATTAGTTGGTTAGCCTTCAATGATAACTACACCTCCGACGGGTCTAGTCTGAAGCCGGGTAATGAACCGGGTTCGCGTATCGATGGCGGAGACCCTGAAGGAGCGAACGTAACAAATGAATGTGAATCGACAGACGATGACCAGGAGGTCGGTGGATTTAACCAAGACCTTGCTGCGTTGCGCTTGATTAACACGGGTCGCGGAGCTCGTCAGTACTGGGAAACCTTCTTCCGCATCAATCCAACAGCCTTCGCAACGGCCTATTTTGGTCGTCCAGAATCGCAGGAGAGCAACATCCTTCAATCCATCTCTGATCAAAGCATTGGCTACGTTGGATTGAGTCCGATTCGGACACCGAACTCAACGGCTCGTCTGTCCTGTGGCTATAACCAGGATTGGGTGGATGGTCTCTCGACACCCGATTACCAAAATATCGAAGCAGTTCATGGGGTTGATACCCAGTGGCAACAGAAGTTTAACGCGGATTTCAAAGGTGTCCTGACACGCTCTTCAGAAGAATTGGTAGTGGATGCTGCATCGGTAGCAGAACGTCCGAATGTCTTGCGTGGAAGTTGTCTTGAGACAACGGCGGGCTACCGTGGTCAGAACTGCTACTTCAAGACCTGGGAAACAGGCTACCGCACCACGGAAGGGGACAATAAGACAAAGTTCGTTGGGTTGTCGGCGGGAGTGAATGAAGAGGATGGTGGCTCGATTCGTGCAACGGGACTTGTCGTTCCTCGCACGTTCGAAGCGCTTCGAATAAGTCCGTTTAGCGCCAAGTGTGATCAAACGAAACCGTACTTCTCGGTTCGCGCCGTCTTCCAGTCTAAAGTGAACGGCACTGATCCAACTCCGCTTCCGCGAACCGACTTCGGACGCATTCCAACCCAATGGACGCTCGCTGGGTTCTGGGTGACGGCGTGTGGTGGTGCTTCGACGGACGAACACTTCATCTACATGTATCCACGTGTCGAATACAGCGATGTCTGTCGCGAATTGGCCGAAGTTGTAAGCCGTGACTCGAAGCAGGACGCAGCCTTCACGGATCGCGTCTGGAAAGATGGAAATTTCACCATTCCGATGTTGGGGATCACGTATAACGCACGTTACTCGCCATTCTCCAGTGCCTTGAATACACGTACGCCGGGGACCGATCCGTTGTTCCAGACCGGCCAAGAAGTCGTAGGGTACTCTCCTCTGAATCCGCCAACCTTCCTTGCGAGTGGTTATCGCACCTACTACTCAAGCGATGCCGCGCCAAAAGACAAGTGGGCCTATCTGACGAACATTTTTGCGCGTGTCTATAATATCTATAGATATCACGAGAGACGGGTAGATAATGGGGAAACAGCTTGTCTAGCCGGTCCGAATAAAGGGTTAAGATGTACAGTCGGGGCGGACGGAGTCACTTCTGCAGAATGCAGTTCGAATGGTCGCTGCGATACGAGTCGTTTGGCTACGTCCGGAGCGGGTGAGTTTACCTCTGAACGGTGTAATGCTTTGTCTGGTATCAATGCGGGTCTCACGTGTTTGTCAGGTGAATTGCGTGAGGCTTGTCACCTTGCGCCGATGCAGGTCACGGGGGGAGGGGTAGACTTGCGCAGCCTGCCTTGTCTGACGCAGCCTGGTTGGAGAAAAGAAGGTGAGCTGTGGATCAATGGAACTGCACCTGGCGTTGCCCAGTCCGCAGCCGCGACCGCTGGAGCGTTCCGTTGCCCAGGGACCCCTGCCTCCGCCCGTCGAAATATGGCGGGAAATGCCTGGGGTGGCCTCGCTTGGTCGGCAGGTCTTCAAGGAAATCTCTGTAGTACCCCAACTGATCAGGGAGAGACAGTTGAAGCTAGCGTGGAATGCCCAGAACGTATTGTAAACGGCTTAGAGATTGCGCCCGCTTCCGGTGCCGCGATTACGGCTCAGGGAGATCGGAGAATGCAGGTGTCCTGTGTTCCTCGAACTCCGGGCGCACCGATCACTCGAGCGACCCCTGGTCGTTGCCGTGTCGTAGTTCCACGTTACACGATTGCTGTTCCTGGCAAGCCGCCATTTGAGATGCGTGAGTTCACGACTAACCCAGATTCTGAGGGCTATGCCTATGGTGAGTGTACGACGACCGAGGACTGTTCTTTCACGACAGACAACTACTACTTATCAAATGCGCCAACGATGTTTGATGCGCGTATGTTCGCGAGTAGTCGTTCGCTTCGGATGTCTTCAGTGGTAGATACGAGAGGAGGTGCTTTTGAAGCAGGCGGCTGTGGTTTGTGGCCAGATACGGTTTGTCGTGGACTCGCTAGAGGTCAAAACTGGATTACGAACACCGGAAATCCTCGTTTGGAGAATGCGAGCGCCGTCTACGAAGCGCCATCCTATACAACGGCCGGACGCGGGATCCATCTTGGCACAGATTATCGGCAGATCGACTACGTCTTCCGTTATCCGGGAGCGATTGCGGAACCGGCGTACAGTCAGTCCGTTCTGATCGGTGCCTGTATTCGCGCTGATAATCCTCGGAGTGGTGCGGTAACTTCTCGTGGTCTCTGTACGGGTGGAAACCGTGATGGGCAGGTGTGTGGTGCTGATACGGATTGTGCAACGATTGATTCTGCGACTGATGGTCCATTGAGTCGCTGTGCGCCGGTGTCTGCTCGTGCGCGTGATACCGATCCATGGGTTCCGGCAGCTGAATGTCGCATCAGCGATACGACTCTGCAACAAGCTGGTTCCCCAGGTGTAAACCTGAACAACGACAACAACCTCTGTACGCATGAACAGGGCTACGTACCACGTATTGATTTGTGTCCGAACCCAAGTGATCAGTATTGTGGCTTGATCGCCTATAACGTGCGTCAATCAGACGGATCGGTAAGAGCGGCCTCTGACCCGACGTCAGCCGTTCGTTTGCCAACTGATGTGACATTAGGCCTGCACAAGCTTCCATATCTCTTGAACGAACCAGGCGCCGATACGGCAGCGGATACTTACAGCGCTACGTACCTGCCACGTCCTCCAGTCCTCGCTGCGCCAGATATCCAAAGCTGTGCAACTCCGGGTAAGTGTGGCATTCAAGGCTTGAATAAAGTCTCCCTCAACGGTTCATCTGAAGGCCTCATCTCGGTAGCAGGGTCGCAAGGCAAGTCTACACTTCGCTTCTATGCGTGGGCCGCGCATAACCAGATGCCACTTCGTTCCTTAACGATTGATTGGGGAGATGGTCAGAAGCAGGTGATCGCCGATGGAAAAATCAAGAACCACAAGCCGTACTGTGCGGTCCGTAAGGAGTGTGTCACGACGTCGCGCCAATCCACGATGCCGTTCGAGCGTCTAGAATCGACAGGGCTCACCTGTACGACGGACAATAACTGTCCAGCAGGTGGTGGCAGCTGTAAATCAATTGGAACCTGTCGTGACAAGACCAATGTCATGTGTTCGACAGATGAACATTGTCGATCAAGTGCCGGCGACAAGGATGTCTGTCAGATCCGCACCATGTTCGGCAACTCGCCAGAAGCTTGTGAAGAGAACTACTTCGAGTTTACTCACCTCTACACCTGTGGCGGACCGACGACGCTTCCACTTTGCCGCACGAGTGCCTATGGCCGAGAAGCAGTCACTCGACCGGTTGCAAGTGAACAAGGTGGCGCGGTTGGTCAGAACACTTCTCGCTGTGAACGTGACCCGGATCGTGTCTGTAACCCAGCCGATGCCGCTACCTGTGCCCCTGGTGACCGTTGTGTCGCCAACCTTGCTCCAGCCGGTGGCTGTTGGGACGACCAGGTCCAGACCTGCCGCTTCACTCCGAAAGTGATGGTCGTCGACAACTGGGGCTGGTGTACGGGAGAGTGTCGCGCGACACCAGATAGTGCTGGAGGACCTGCCGATAGCCGTGCAGGGGTTGCTCCTATCGCTCTTCATCCTTACGGAGGTTGCTACTCTGCAACGCCTCCTGGATCGACTGATCCGATCAGAACAAATATTCCAAGTCTGCTGCCGTTTAAGAATGAGTGCAGCAGTAGCTATCCCGATGCCATTAATACAGCCTTTAGGCCCTGGGTCGTATACTCAGGGAGTATCAATCTGAGAAGTAGTAGATAAAGAAATAAGCCCCTAGGGGCTTATTTCTTTATCTACTCAAGTTGATCTTAATAAAACAGAAGCCCCCGCGCGCGTTGGTTGCGTTTGGGGGCTCGCCTTCTGTTGTTGCGCACGTCACCGCGACATCCTGCGGAAGCGGACGGGCGTACCGCGACTCGGTGGCATCACCGTTCCGTTCAGCATGCGGCTGATCTCGAACTCGTCACTGCAGGCGCTGGGCGCTGCCATGCTTCGGTCGTTGGTGACCAGAGCGGTCATGTTCGGGGGATCGGATCCCTTGACCGTGCAGGAGCACCCGTCACCCATGCACGTCGCGACGCAGTTCAGTGCTGAGATGCCGATCTGGTTCGATCCCTCCGGGCAGTCGATGACCTGCTCGTAGGTCTCGTCGTTGGCCGTGATCACGAGGACCCGGCCGCAGATGCGCCGCCAGCAGGGCTCGGCGACGGTCGCGTCGCTCTCGATCGGGGTGGCGTCGTTCATCACGACGTCCGTGTGCACCGGCGGGGAGTCGTTGTCGACGACCGCGTCCGGGGCGGGGCTGGAGTCGGACTGGTCCGCGTCGGGGGTGGGGGTGCCACCGTCCTCCGTGGGCGTTACCGATGTGTCGGGCCGGGCCGGCTTGGGGCCGACCAGGGGGTCGCCGACGCATCCCGCCATGAAGGCGCATGCGAGTGCGAGCCACTTGATGAAGTTCATCGAGGCCTCCTGTGAGTGCGCCTTTGGGCGCGTTCGAGACGAGCGCTGGACCGAAACCGATCGGTCAACGCGAGGTGTGACAGTGAGAGGAGTATGGGTAACTACTCTACAACAAGAAGGCTATATAGAGACTGCAAATTGTGGGAAGGTACGATTGAGAAAGGCGAGGGCGGCGAAGATCGCTACCACGTCGTCACGCTAAAAAGTACCACGGAACCGGGCAGATAATCAAATACAGTCATTTTTGTCAATATTCGAGCTCTTGTTGGTGACGAGCTTTCCCCAGCGTTCCTTTTGACTTTTCCGCCTCTTTTCCTCATACTAATGGCTGAGTTGACTCGTTTCCGGTTGGGAAGCGAGTCACTTTTTTCACCATATACTACAACTTAATATCAGGTTTACACGTTTCCACTCTATAAAACACGAGGGGTGGCGCAAAGCGGGGACCCCATGAGCGCGCAGGAACGAGCACTCATGGGGTGCGCCGCGACAGGACCCCGAGTTACATACAGAGGAAACGTGTAAACCTGAACCACCACCCCTATGGCCAGTCCTATTTCTCAGGCAATGCGTCAGATCGCGGATGAAAAGAATATCCCGTACGAATCGGTCCTTGAGACCGTCGCAACGGCATTGTCCGCTGCCTATCGCAAAGATTTCGGCAACAAGAACCAGAACATTCAGGTCGAATTCGATCCGGAGAAATACGATGGCATGACCGGTGGGATCCGGGTGTTTGACGTCAAACTCGTTGTTGAGGACATGAAGTTGGATGAAGGCTACTTTGAACGCTTTGACGCGGCCCATGCGCCAAAAAAGAAAGAGCGCGAGGAACGCGGTCGTGACCGAGCTCCAGAGCCAGAGGTCGTTGCTCCAGCGGTTGATGCCGTAACGGGCGATGAATTCAAGTTCAACCCGAAGACGATGGTCATGTTGTCCGATGCGCGTGACATCAAGTCCGATGCGCGTGTGGGCGAAGAATTGCGCGTTGAGCTCACCGTGCCAGCCGCCTTTGGTCGCATGGCTGCCCAGACGGCTAAGCAAGTGATCTTGCAAAAGCTTCGTGAAGCCGAGCGCGGCGTTATTTTCAATGACTTCAAAGGCCGTGAAGGGGAGTTGATGAACGTGACCGTGCAACGCCGTGAAGGGCGCGTTGTCTTGATTGATCTTGGTCGTGCGACAGGTGTCCTCTTGCCAGAAGATCAGATCGAAACCGAGCGCTATTTCCCAGGAACGCGTATCAAGGCCTTACTCCGTGAAGTGTCGATGTCGACGCGTGGACCAGAAATTCGCTTGACCCGTGCTGCGCCTGCCTTGGTCGGTGCGTTGTTCGCCCAGGAAATTCCGGAAATCGCCAACGGTACCGTTGAAATGAAAGAGATTGCGCGTGAAGCGGGGAGTCGCACGAAAGTTGCCGTCACGACGAGCGATGACGCCATCGATCCAATTGGTTCGTGTATCGGTCAGCGTGGGACGCGTATTCAAACCATTATTCGTGAATTGGCAGGAGAAAAGGTTGATATCATCGAATGGCACGAAGATGCATCCAAATTCATCGCGGCCGCCTTGTCGCCCGCGAAAGTCGAGAATGTTGAATTGCGCGATGACGAGCATCTCGCCATTGTTCAAGTGAAGCCCGATCAGCTGTCGCTTGCGATTGGAAAAGGTGGACAGAACGTCCGTCTCGCGGCCAAGTTAACTAACTGGAAAATCACGATCGTTGAACAGGGCGGCAAGGTCGTAGCTGATTCCACGGTGGGTGAGCTGCTTTCAGAACCAGCGAACGAGAACGCGGCAGCGAGTGAAGTAGCGGAAGGATCGACCGAAGCTCTAGCGAAAGAAAGTGTTGACGAAGATGTTCCAGAAACCGCCGCCGAAGCCAACGCCACTGATACAGAACTTCAATCTTCGAATCAAGAAGTGGCCTAATCTCTAGGATCTCGGCTACCTCTGCTCTATGTTTTCCCATCTTTACACGGTTATCTTCCTCCAACCGATCTTGAACCTCTTGATCTGGTTATACGACATCATTCCTGGGCATGAGTTTGGAATTGCGATCATTGTCCTCACGATTTTGATCAAGTTGATTCTCTATCCGTTCACGGCTAAGCAGATCAAGCAGCAGCGAGCGATGCAAGATCTCCAACCACGCATCGAAGAGATCCGCAGCCGCTTGAAAGATGACAAAGAGGCGCAAGCCAAAGAATTGATGGCGCTCTACGCCAAAGAAAAAGTGAATCCAGCTGCATCGTGTCTGCCGTTGATCGTTCAGTTGCCGGTCTTCATCGCACTCTACCGTGCGTTGTCGCTTGGGTTGGCGGGGACAAGTCTCACCCTGCTCTACTCTTTTGTACCGAATCCCCAGGTCGTGAACACGATGTTCTTTGGCTTGATCGATTTGGCGAAGCCGAGCCCGGTCTTGGCGATTCTCGCCGCTGCTGTGCAATTCTGGCAGGGTCGACAGCTCATGAAGCCACCAGCCGCAACCATCACCCCACCTCCATCTGAAGTCCAAAAGACCCCAGGGGCCAAAGATGAAGGGATGGCAGCCATGATGAACAAGCAAATGCTGTATCTCATGCCGATCGTGACGGCCGTGATCGGGTTCTCGTTGCCAGGTGGACTTACGCTCTACTGGCTTACGATGAGTTTGCTTACGGTGGCGCAGCAAGCGATTCTCCTTCGTCGGTTACCCCCACGTATCGTCCCGCAACTCTCTGGACGTGATCAAACGCCCCCGTTAGACTCTGCCCAATCTTAAAAACCTCTCTGTTTATGAGCGATTCTCCTCGAACGTCTTTTACGAAAGCCAAGCGCCGTGCAGCTTGGTTGCTAGTCTTGTTCCTCGTCGCTGGGTCGATTGCCTATCCAAAGCCTTTGAACTGGGCCTTGGGCAAAGTAGGGAGCCTGGTTGGCACCACTTTGCCAACGATTAATCTCCCGTTCGTCCTCGGTCTTGATTTGGAGGGCGGAACACGTCTCGAATACGAAGCAGATCTTTCAGGGGTTGATCAAGCAGGGCGCCGTGAAGCCTTGAACGGCGTCCGTGATGTCATCGAACGTCGGGTAAACGCACTCGGCGTATCTGAGCCACTCATCCAGACGATCCAAGCTGGTTCGGCTTGGCGTGTCATTGTTGAGCTCGCCGGTGTGAAGGATATTTCACAAGCCATCAAATTGATTGGCGAGACGCCTATCTTGGAATTCAAAGAGCTGAATAGCGAAACGGCGCGTGAACTCACTACCGAAGAACAGCAGCGCATCACAACGCAGAATCGTGAAGCAGCTACACGAGCTGAAAGTTTGCTTGCTGAGGCGAAGAAACCGGGGGCCGACTTTTCTGCTCTCGCGGTACAATCCGATCTCGCGAGCGTGTCTTCGACCAAAGGCGATCTGGGTTTCTTGAGTACTAAGCCGGAATATGCAGATATTGCTAAAGAATTGCATGATACAGCGGTCGGTTCAGTCTATCCACAAGTGATCGAACGAGCTCAATCGTATGTCGTTGCGAAAGTGGAAGAAGCGAAGGAGACCGGAAAAACGGAAGTGAAAGCGCATCATCTTCTGTTGAGCTACAAAGATGCGCCAATTCCTGGATTGTCTACACTGACAAAAGAAGAGGCACAAGCCAAGATTCAAGAGCTTAAACAACGCATCACTCCAGCGAACTTCGTTGAATTGGCCAAACAGAATTCTCAGGAGCCGGGCGCGAGCGAGACCGGAGGGGATCTGGGTTGGATTGGCCCAGGGGATATTTTCTCTGAGTTGGAAGGAGCAATTTTTTCTCAAGCCAGCGGCACCGTTTCTGAAGTGCTTGAATCACCAGTCGGATTCCACTTGGTATGGAAAGAGGGTGAGCGTGAACAGAAAGACGTTCATGCGCGCATCATTGAACTGAAGAAACTTGTAAAAGAGGATATCGTTCCTCCTCAGACTCAGTGGAAGAACACACAGTTGACCGGAAAACAATTGGAGTCCGCTCGCTTGGAGTTTGATCAACAGACGCGCGGTGCTCAGGTCGCGCTCCAATTCGACGATGAAGGCTCGAGATTGTTTGCAGAGCTGACAAAGAAGAATATCGGCAAGCCAGTCGCTATTTTCTTGGACGGTCAATCGATTTCTGAACCGGTGGTGCAGAATGAAATTATTGGCGGTCGAGCCGTGATCTCCGGGTCTTACAATATCAATGAGGCTAAATTGTTGGCGCGTCGTTTGCAGGCGGGCGCCTTGCCCGTACCTGTTAAGCTGATCGCTCAACAGACGGTTGGCCCAACGCTTGGGGCGGATTCGCTCACACGTTCGTTGCATGCGGGTTTAGCTGGATTTATCTTGGTCGCGCTCTTCATGATCGCTCTGTATCGCATACCAGGGGTTGTCTCCATTATTGCACTGGTGTTGTATGCGGCTCTGTCGGCGGCCTTGTTTAAACTGATTCCAATTACGCTTACATTGGCTGGCATCGCCGGGTTCATTCTGTCGATGGGTATCGCGGTTGATGCCAACGTGCTGATCTTCGAACGTCTGAAAGAAGAGTGGCGAACAGGAAAAGGGATGCTGGAAGCGTTCGAAGAAGCCTTCCGTCGTGCCTGGCCTTCGATTCGCGATGGACACGTGACGGTCTTGATTTCAAGTGCCGTGCTCTACGGGTTCTCCTCTTCGGCGATTCGTGGATTCGCACTGACCTTGGCGGTTGGTACGTTGATCTCTTTGTTCACGGCGATCGTTTCTACTCGCACTATTCTGCGCGTGTTGGCTCATACGCCGCTGCGCCGCTTCGCCTGGTGGTTCCTCAAACCTCGTGATCTTGCCTAATCTCCTATGAAATCATTTTCTGTTGTTTCTTGGCGCGCGGTTTGGTACACGATCTCCGGACTCGTGATCGCTGCCTCGATTGCTGCGTTAGCTGTGTGGGGATTGCGTCAAGGCATTGAATTTACGGGTGGTTCGTTGCTCGTCATGCGTTTCGAAAACCGTCCTGCGCCAGCTGAGGCGGCTGCTGAAATCCAAAAAACGCCAAATGTGGAAGTTGGTTCCGTTGTGGCTCAACCAGTGGGAGACACGGATATCCAGTTCCGTTTGCGAAGTTTGGACGGTAACGAATCACGTGCGGTGGTGAATCAGTTGCAAACGACCTACACAAGCTCGACTGAATTACGCTTCGATGCAATTGGTCCGGTCTTGGGAGATGAGCTTCGCAAAAAGTCCATTCAAGGGTTGATTGTGATTCTCCTTGCGATTCTTGTGTACGTTGCCTATGCCTTCCGAAAAGTCTCGTTCCCGATCAAATCTTGGAAATACGGGGTCGTGACATTGCTGTCTGCCTTCCATGACGTGATTGTTCCGCTCGGTGTCTTTGCGGTCCTCGGCCATTTCTACGGGATTGAAATTGGCACGCCATTCATTGCGGCCATTCTGACGATCATGGGGTATTCGATTACGGATACGATCGTCGTGATGGACCGTCTTCGTGAGAACTTGCAGAAAACTTCTGGAACATTTGAATCGGTGGTCGATCTGTCGATCCGTCAAACGGCGATGCGTTCGTTCAACACGTCTGTCACGACGTTGTTGACCTTGTTCGCTATCTTCTTCTTTGGTGGCGCATCGCTCCATGAATTCACCTTGGCGTTGATTATCGGGATCGCAGTAGGAACCTACTCATCTATCTTCGTTGCTTCTCCTTTGCTTGTAACTTGGGACAACTGGGCACGTGGAAAGGGGAAGAAGGTTTAAGACTGCAAATAGGTTTGGAAAAGAACGAAAAACACCTTGCACAGGCAAGGTGTTTTTCTGCTTCAGAGGCATGTGGTATCCTACGAGCGCATGGACGACCTGTTCGCTTCTTTCATCGCTTCATTCGAAGCCTTCCTCAATGTCGCTGGAGATGACCCGTTCAAAGCGATGGGGTATCTCTTATTCGCGGCTGGGTGGGTCAGTATCGTATTGTGGATTTTGATCCTGCGTATCGCGATCATGATCGCGCTGGATTTATATAAAGATGCACGCGAAACGTCCTTCGCGAGAAAATTACAGTGGGTCTTGTTACGGATCACGGTTCCAAGTACGTCCGAACAGACGCCGAAAGCCACAGAAAACTTATTTGCTCAATTAGCTGGGGCGCACTCCAGTATCTCCTGGGCAGAAGAGTGGCGTGACGGAGCCTTCCAGGCCGCAATTAGTATGGAAGTCGTGTGTACAGAAGGGCAAACGTCTTTCTACATT
Organism: uncultured Gammaproteobacteria bacterium; assembly: GCA_964567995.1. Classification (GTDB taxonomy): domain Bacteria; phylum Patescibacteriota; class Patescibacteriia; order 2-12-FULL-60-25; family 2-12-FULL-60-25; genus JAGOTP01. The sequence continues at coordinate 14,881 of CAZMOB010000005.1, read as the reverse complement.
CGTTGTCTTAAGGGGAGCCGTGATTTGGTTGAGGCGGCGGTGTATGCCCAATACCCGGATGCGGAAATTGAAATGGCCGAAGACTATTCGCGTCAGGCTGGGCCGGAGCATGCTCGCTTTCCCGACCCGGACTGGAATGTCTGGGGCTGTGAATTTCTTCCAACGAGAGAAGATGCCTATTCATTGAAGGTATATAGTGAATTTGAGGACAAGGTGTCTGGCGAATTCAAAGATCCGGTGGCTGCGTATTTAGAAGTCCTATCCCGTTTGGGTCCAGGGGAGCATTGCTGGATGCAGATTTCGATTTTACCGACGGATCAAAACAATTTTAGAAAGCGTGCTGAAATGGTGATCAAAAAACTCAAGGGAGAAAAGGTTGAGGCGAAGAAGAGCCTGATGAGCGAGCTCGCACAATTCCCGATGGACATTGTCAAAGGGGTATTGTCCGCTTTTGGATTGAACTTGTTTCCTTCCAAGCCGGAAAAGAAAGATGAAGGCCTTCCAAAAGTGATGCGTTTGAGTCCGATCGAGCGTGATATTTTGGAGGCAACGGAACGCAAAGCGTCAAAGATTGGTTTTGAATGCAAGATTCGTTTTATCTATATGGCGAAAAAAGCCGTCTTCAGTAAGGCGCGCATTGCTCAAGGATTTATTGGAGCCATCAAGCAGACCAACACCTTTCATATGCTGTCTTTGAAGCCTGACTTCAAGAAGACGGGTATGAGTTCGGCGATTTGGTTCTTCAAAGATCGTCGGAACGACAAACGCAAGAGCCGTTTGCTTGAATACTATCGTTCGCGCGATGGAGCGGGAGTGAATCGTTTCTTCTTGTCGGCCGAAGAGCTGGCAACGCTCTGGCATTTCCCAATTCTTCTTCAGGTAAAAGCTCCAAGCCTACGTCAAATTACGGCCAAGAAGTCAACCGCTCCGATGAACCTGCCGTTCGAGATTCCCGATGCTGAGTTGGAGGGCTAATTGATCGTTTCCGATTTTTCTATGCCTATCAAATACGATCACGAACACGAGCAGGAGATTACGCTCTTTGCGGAGACGAATTTCCGTAATCAAAAGCGTAAGTTTGGGATCAAAACCGATGATCGGCGACGGCACGTCTACGTGATCGGAAAAACCGGCATGGGAAAGACGACCGTGCTGGAAAATTTCATCGTGTCCGATATTAACAAGGGCCACGGATGCTGTTACATCGATCCGCACGGCGATACGGCTGAGAAATTGATCGATTTCATTCCACCCAATCGCATCAACGACGTTGTCTATTTCAACCCGGCAGACGTGGAGTTTCCGATGGGGTTCAACATTCTCGAAACTGAATCGGATGAACAAAAGCCCTTGGTGGCTTCAGGATTGATGGGGGTCTTTAAAAAGATCTGGCCGGATGTCTGGAGTCCGCGCATGGAGTATATTTTGATGAACTGTGTGTTGGCTCTCTTGGACATGCCAGGAGCGACGTTGCTTGGGATCAATCGTATTTTAGTCGACAAGGAATACCGAGCCCGTGTTGTGGCCCATTTGCGTGATCCGATCGTGAAGACGTTTTGGGTGGCGGAGTTTACCTCCTGGTCTGAAAAGTACGCGACCGAAGCCATCGCCCCTGTTCAAAACAAAGTTGGACAATTTTTGTCTTCCTCCGTTATTCGCAACATTGTTGCTCAGGTCAAATCTACCTTGAATCTGCGTCGGATCATGGACGACGGGAAGATTTTGATCGTCAACTTATCCAAAGGACGCATCGGAGAAGATAATATGCGTCTTTTGGGGGGCATGTTGATCACGAAGATTCAGTTGGCAGCGCAAGAGCGTCAGAGTATTCCGTCTGAGCTTGATCGTCGTGATTTTTATCTATTTGTTGACGAGTTTCAGAACTTTGCCAACGAATCATTTGCGTCCATTTTGTCCGAAGCGCGTAAATACCGCTTGAACTTGATGGTTGCGCATCAATATATCGAGCAGCTGGATGAAAAAGTGAAAGCGGCCATTTTTGGAAACGTTGGAACAATTATTGCGATGCGCGTGGGAGGTGAGGATGCCGCATCAATGGAGACCGAATTTGCGCCGGTGTTCTTACCAGAAGATTTGGTGAACCTGGCCAAGTTCCAGTTCTACTTGAAACTCATGGTGGATGGTGTCGCAACCCGTCCGTTTTCGGCCAATTCGTTGCCACCGATCGCCAAGCGCATGCAGAGCGAGCAAAAGGTAATCTTTGTCAGTCGTGAGCGCTATGCTGAGCCACGGGCGGTGATTGAAGAAAAGGTATTAAAGTGGAGCGGGATGGAATTGGCGGCGGGTCTTGGTCCGGCGGCGGCAAAGGCTCTGGGAGATGGAGCTCTCGCATCTACTCCGGCCCCATCGCCAGCCCCTCCTTCGAATAACGATGATGCTATTGGACCGATTCAGTATCCCAAAATTCTCACCGACGAGGAGCGTGAAACGCAGATGCCATCCGCGCTTGGACCAAGAAAAGACCCAACAGGGCTGACAGTCGATGAAGAGGTGGCTGCGCCGCCTCAGGATTATCTGGTTATTCGACCAGAGCGCATGGCGGCCATCACGGCAGCCGTTGCCAAATCAACCGGGATGCAGCCAAAAAAGCAGAAGCCGATGTTCTCGCACACCTGCAGCCGCTGTTCCAAGAAATGGGACTTGCCGATTCAGCTTGATGCCTCACGGCCGATGTATTGTCCGGACTGTATGCCGATCGTGCGTGAGGAGCGAAAGCATAGTTCGTCTGAGATCAAGAAAGTGTTGAAAACGCCGCCTCCACCTGAACAAGGGGGCGTGCCTGAAGCGCCTGTCGGACATCCGCGGATTGCCCCGGCTGTGCCCGAGGAACGGGGGACGGTCAAAATCGTGCGTGAAACAGAAGGGAGTCGCTCATCGGATGATCTTTCGTTGGCCGCCTTGTTGCGTCCGACACCAACCCCTAGTCAACCTGTATCCGCATCGAATCAGGCGAGAACGGCACAGTCATCTGTCCGTTCCGCAACCGATCCTTTGAATGCTGAAGGGGAAGAAGAGAAAAAACGCCGCCGGAGAAAGCGGGGAGGAAGGAAAGTGCGCGAAGCTCAAGCTCAGGCGGCAGGCAGAGTTCCAAATCAATCACCTTCCTCGCCGCCTGCTACACCAGCTGTTCCGCCTCCAGTTAGCCCTTTGAGGACACAGCCGGAAATTGTGGCCTTTCCCGATGTTCGGTTTGATGCTCCGCGTGATACATCTCCTCCTCCGGTTGATTCCACCCCGAACCACGCTTCAACCGTCCAACCTGTTCCGCCTGGACAACGTATTCGCTTCGAGTAGTCTGTTGTTCGTATGTCCATCATCCAAGCGGCTGTTTTGGGAATTGTTCAAGGAATCACGGAATTTCTGCCCATCTCTTCGAGCGGCCATCTCATTTTGGTGCCGAAGGTCTTTGGTTGGATGGATCAAGGGTTGTCGTATGATGCGATGCTGAATTTGGGGACGTTGCTCGCAGTTGTTTGGTTCTTTCGAGCGTCTTTGAAGCAACTGATCGTAGATCTTTTTTCCAAAACGCAAGCTACGGCCGAGTCAGCGCGAACGCTCTTGGTTCAGTTGTTTGTCTGTTCTTTGCCCGCCTTGGTATTGGGGTATGTACTGAGCGATTGGCTCGAACGTGTGAGTCGCAAACCTTGGTTGGTGGCTCTCGATTTGGCTGTATGGGGATTGGTGTTGTGGCAAGCGGATCGTCTTTCTCATGAACGAGCAGAGAGCGGGGTGGAAGCTCCGGTCGAGCTCCCACGCATTCGTTGGTCCCAAGCGCTGGTCATGGCGCTTGCCCAGCCGATTGCGCTTCTGCCCGGCTCTTCCCGTTCCGGTATTACGATCACAGCCGGTCTGTTCATGGGGTTAACGCGTTCGGCTGCTGCTCGTTTCTCGTTCTTACTCAGTATCCCTGTCACGGCTGCCGCAGGTGGATATGGTCTGCTGAAATGGATTATGGAGAGCAACGGTTCGACGTCCTCCGCCCCTCCGTCTATGCTAGTAGTAGGGTTTTTCGCTGCGCTCTTGTCCGGTGTCTTCGCTATTCGTTTTCTTCTTGCTTATGTCTCTCACCGGCGCTTCACGCCTTTTGTGGTCTACCGTCTCTTCCTCGCGGCTGCGGTGGTTTTGTTGTTTGTTCGTTAGTATTGCGTGTTGTACCCTTGGTTCCGTGGCATCTGCTCAGATGGTGCCACTCACTCTTGATACTGATGGAGATGGTCTTTTTGATACTTGGGAAACAGAAGTGTTTAAAACCGACCCACTGAAGCGGGATACGGATGATGATACGTTCGGTGATCGCATAGAAATTGATCAGCGTTTCAATCCACTCGGAAAAGGTCCGCTCGTCGAGGTCGATGCTGATCGTGATGGTTTATCCGACCGTTTGGAGCTCGCGTTCGGTTCTGATCCGCTCAATCCAGATACGGATGGCGATACCTATGCCGACGGAAAAGAGGTGATGGAGGCCTATTCACCAACCTCGACGATCCGCGATCTCCTTCCTAAATCTCTTCAGGTAAACATTGCTAAGCAAGAATTGACGCAACAGGTGATGGGTATTGCCATTAAAACGCATCGTATCTCGAGCGGATTGCCGCGTACGCCGACACCACTCGGAACCTTCAAGATTTTGCAAAAGCACCCGCGCGCCTGGTCCAGTTCGGCGAAATTATGGATGCCCTACTGGATGCATTTCAGTGGCCGTGGGCATGGATTTCACGAGTTACCTGAATGGCCGAATGGACGCAAAGAAGGGGAGGCGCATCTTGGTAAGAAGGCGAGTCACGGCTGTGTGCGCATGGGTGTCGGCAGTGCCAAAGAAGTCTACGAATGGACGCCGGTCGGTACCCCAGTTACAATTGTGGCACGTTGAGACGTGCTATGCGTTTGCGCTCCTTGGTTGTTTCGCTCCTTCTGCTTGCCGGGCTCTGTGCTCCGGGAGGAGTCTTTGCAGCCTCCAAAGCAGAAAATTGGGAACCCTTTATTCCAACGGATGATGAATTTGCAGCGGCGATCGTCATGTTGCCCAAGACGCATCAAGTGTTATATGAATTCAAATCCACCAAGCCCCACACAGCCGCGAGTCTCACGAAACTCGCTGGCGCCATGGCTTTTTTGAAAAATCCCGGTTCTTGGGAACGCTTGGTGACGATGACCAAGGCGGACGAGGTGGGTGGCGGTCGTTTGCGGGTGAGCGTGGGCACCAAAATTCCGCTCCGCGATCTGTTCTATTCCAGCATCACGGCCAGCGCGAATAATGCCGCCACCGCCTTGGCACGAGTGAGCGGTCTGTCTATGAAGGCGTTTTTAGCTCGCATGAATCAGGTGGCCAAAGCCGCCGGGGCAACTCATACGGCCTTCTACGATGCTTCCGGGATGAATCCTAAGAACACCACTACGGCCGAGGATATGGCCCTGTTAGCTGAAGCCGCCTTCAATCTCCCTGAAATCCGCCGTGCGGCTACCGTCGAGACGTACTCGGTCCGAATTGCTTCATTGGGCCAGGTGCATAAAATCAAGAATACCAACCCGCTTTTGGCTCCTCATACGGGCGTTTGGGTCCTCGGTGGCAAGACAGGCTACTTAGAAGAATCCATGTATAACTTCGTTGGTCGCTTCCGTCCGGAACAGGCGGATGGGACCCCAGAGCTTGGCAAAGATGTCCTAATCGTGGTATTTGGAGCACCAACCAAGGACGCGCAGTTCCAGACCGCTAAGCGTCTGGCACAGTGGGCCTGGCGTACACATGAATTTTAACCGATTTGCCGAGTGGCTCACCGAACGCAAGCAACCCGCCTTCCGTTTGAAACAAGTCAAAGAAGCGTATTTCCATACGCTGGCTTCGTCGTGGGACGAGGTTTCGACCTTTCCCAAGAATTTACGAGATGAGGCAGCCAAGGAATTTCCTTGGAATGAACTGACGATTGTTCAGGTCCAAGAGAGTCCCCAAGGTGATACCGTCAAAACCCTATTCTCTTGCCAAGACGGCAAAAAGATCGAAACCGTCCTCATGCGCCACGAAGACGAGCGTGACACGGTGTGTATCTCTTCGCAGGTCGGTTGTGCGATGGCCTGTACCTTTTGTGCAACCGGTACCATGGGCTTGAAACGCAATCTCACAGCCGAAGAAATCGTCGAGCAAGTGGTTCAGGTTCAGCGGTGGTTGAAGAAACACGACTCCAAAGTCAGCAATGTGGTCTTTATGGGTATGGGGGAGCCGATGCATAACTACGATGAGGTCATGCGTTCGATCAAGCTTATGAATAGTGAAGAGGGTTTACACATTGGTGCACGCCGTATCAGCATTTCCACTTGTGGCGTCGTTCCGGGCATACTTCGGTTGGCGGACGAGCCGTATCAGGTGAACCTTGCGATCTCTCTCCATTCCGCGATCGACGAAGTTCGCTCGCGCATCATGCCCGTCAACAAAGCCTATCCGCTCGCTAAACTCCGCGCGGCCCTTGAGGTTTACATGGAAAAAACCAATCGCAAAATCATGTTTGAGTATCTTTTGTTGAAGGGGATCAACGATCGCGAAGAGGACGCCATCGCTCTCGCCCGTTGGCTCGGCCGAGATTGTCGTCTGTTTCACGTCAACCTGATCAAATACCACGAAACCGAAGCCTTCCAAGGTACCGCTCGCGCTGATCGTAACGTCTTCATTCGTCGTTTGCACGATCTGCACATCCCTGCGACCCATCGCATCACCTTCGGTGAAGACATCGAAGCCGCCTGTGGCCAACTCGCTGTCCAAGAAGCTGAGAATGGCAGCGTGACGCAAGGCCTCGCCGCCGTCCGCGTCGGAAAAGCCGCCAAAGAAGCTAGAAAGTCAGTCACTCAGTAAACGTAGTCCCCTAAAGAACTGGATTCGCGGGAAGGAACAGTTCTGAGCGCCGCGAGTTGCCTCGCAAGTGAAGAGCTATTCCTTCCCGCGAATCACCTCTCTTCTCTTGTAATCCATGTCTGAACCACTCAAACAACGCGTTTTAGTCGGCATGTCCGGCGGAGTCGACTCCAGTCTCTCCGCAGCGCTTTTGGTTGAACAAGGATACGAAGTCGTGGGCGGGTTCATCAAGAATTGGTCCGACAGCAAAGATCTCTGGACTGGTGAATGCCAGTGGCGTGGCGAACGACGAGATGCCTTACGCGTGGCGGCCAAGCTTGGAATTCCATTGCTCACATTCGATTTTGAAGAACAGTACCGCGCTCGAGTATTGGATCGTCTCTTCCAAGGCTATGAAAAAGGGGAGACCCCAAATCCTGATGTCTTGTGCAATGAAGAGATCAAGTTCGGCCTCTTTTTTGAACAAGCCATGAAATTAGGGTTCGATTTTGTTGCCACTGGCCATTACGCCCAAGTTCGTCACGATGCGGACGGTTCCGCACATCTCTTGAAGGGCTTGGATGAAGCCAAAGATCAATCCTATTTTTTGTATCGCGTTTCGCAAGCCGCATTGCAAAAAACGCTTTTTCCGGTCGGTCATTTGAAGAAAGCAGAAGTCCGAGAATTGGCAGCGCAGCACGAGCTTCCAACTGCTACCAAGCCGGACAGTCAAGGGATCTGTTTCGTTGGCAAGCTGAATTTTCATGAGTTTCTCCGCAAACGTATCCCACCAACTCCTGGAGAGATCGTTACGACCGAAGGTGAAGTGCTCGGTCAGCATGACGGTCTGGATGCCTACACAATAGGTCAACGTCAGGGCCTCAAATTGTCTCATGGACAGGCCGTTTGGTATGTCGCTACCAAGGATCGCTCCAAAAACCAGCTGATCGTCGTCCCGAACCGAGACCATCCTCGACTTTTGACCCACACGGCCCAGGTTGGAGATCTTCACTGGACGGGGGCTCTTCCCGTAAAGCGGGGCGAGTCCTGTGAAGTCGAGGTTGCCATCCGCTATCGACAAGCCCCAACCCGTGCGCTTTTGACGCTTGTCGACCCCGGTACGCTCACGTTACGCTTCCAGGAACCAGTCTGGGCGTTAGCCCCTGGTCAATCTGCCGTGTTCTACCAAGGCGCCGAATGTCTCGGTGGAGGAATCTTACTCGACGCTTCTGTTTAATCGGTTTTGCCTATGTTGACGCGTCCGCTCCGTTTGGAATGGATCTATCTCGTGTACTTGCTCTGTTTCGCATTGGCTGTTCTGTCTCCATCCATCTATACACGAGGCTACTTCGGTCTGTCAGAAACTTCTTTAGAGGAATTAACGATTTTCATCTTTGGGTTAGCCGGACTTCTGGTCTTTACCACCTACGAACGTCAGATCGAGGGTCGTGAACGTGAACAGGAGCAAGTTCAAGACGAATATGTCCGTGTAAAATCAGAATTGATCGAATCTTACGCCTACATTGGCTCGATGAATCGCAAGTTGGAATTACTCAAACGGGTTGCGAATGAGGCCTCGGTCGGGTTAGGAGAGAAAAAGGTCGTGCGTGAATTATTCGGTGCGTTGATCTCTCATGCCGCCGCCGCCGCCGACGCTCAGGCCGTTTTGCTGCGTTTCGTTGAGTTATCCCATCTGCGGACGGATCGCGAATTCTTTCATGTGCTTCAAGGGGAGGCGACTATCCGTGTCGCCAACAAAGACTTACGCTCGGTGTGTGAACAAAAATTATCCCATGCCTTCATTCGGACCGAAGACGGTCGTGATATCTTGGTTGTTCCTTCTGATATGCCCCACGACCTCCGGGCCTTCCTCATGTTCGCTTGGAAAAAGGGTACTGTCCCCGAGCTTGATGCCTCCCTCTTAAAAGTCTTCGTCAATCAAGCGGAATCCTTGAATCAGCGTCTTTTCGCTCCCCATCTCCTCCCTGCTAAAACAGAATAGTAGAGTAAGGGATAAAAGGAGCTCCTCGACCGACGACACCATCCGTGTTGCGCAGCAACTAAAAACCCTCTACTCTGTTCCCTGATTCGTTATGACCCTTTCTGAGCTACGTTCAGCCTATCTTCGCTTCTTTGCCGAGCGCGGCCATGCCGTCTTGCCTTCGGCGTCGCTTTTGCCGGAGAACGATCCAACGACGCTCTTCACCGGCTCCGGTATGCAGCCGATGGTGCCTTATCTGCTTGGTCAGCCGCATCCGCAAGGAAAGCGCCTTGTAGATTCACAAAAATGTTTCCGCGCTCAAGATATCGAAGAGGTAGGGGATAACCGTCATACGACCTTTTTCGAGATGATCGGTAACTGGTCGCTGGGTGATTACTTTAAACAAGAGCAGGTGATCTGGATGTTCTCCTTTCTCTTCGATGAACTCAAGCTCGATCCTTCCCATTTTTATGTGACCGCTTTCCGCGGGAACGACGAACTCGGCATTCCTCGTGACGAAGAAGTGGTGAAATTGTGGCAGGACTGTTTTGCAAAGAAGGGAGTCACGGCCGAAGTTGGAGAAAACGCCGAACGCGACGGTATCCAGCCCGGCCAAAGAATATTTTATTACAGCGAGAAAAAGAACTGGTGGTCGCGCGCAGGCGTTCCCTCCAAGATGCCAGTTGGTGAGCCGGGTGGGCCAGACACAGAAATGTTCTGGGATTTTGGTGCAGAACGAAAACTCCACGAAGCTTCCCAATGGGCGAACGAACCTTGTCACGTAAACTGCGATTGCGGCCGATTCTTGGAAATCGGGAACAACGTCTTCATGCAATATCGCAAGACGGACTCTGGTTTTGAAAAACTTCCTCAACCAAACGTCGATTTCGGTGGCGGTCTTGAGCGGATCTTTGCCGCCGTAAACAATGATCCCGATGTGTTTCGGACAGAGGCGTTCACATCCATCCTCGAAAAACTCGAATTCCTCTCAGGGAAAACGTATGGTTCAGATGAACAAGTAACGCGTTCCTTCCGGATTATTGCTGATCATATTCGCGCCGCAACGTTCATCATTGGTGATCCACGAGGTGTTGTTCCATCCAATGTTGGACAGGGCTATGTTGTGCGTCGTCTACTTCGTCGGGCGATCCGTGAAGGTCTTCGTTTTGGGATGAAGGATTTTGTTGCTGCGATCGCGACGCGAGTTATAGAAACCTTTGGCGATCAATATACAGAACTCGTTACAAAGAAGGACCTTATTTTGTCAGAGCTTTGGAAAGAAGAGGAGAAATTCCTTAAGACACTTGATAAGGGGCTACGCGAAGCCGAGCGTCTAATTCAGAGTGGTTCGCTGACCGGTGAACAAGCCTTTTTGCTCTTTTCGAGCTATGGTTTCCCCTGGGAACTTACCGAAGAGTTCGCTCTCGAAAAAGGGTTGAAAGTCGATCGTGACGCCTTCGAAGCTGAATTCAAAAAACATCAAGAACTGTCCCGTACTGCTTCCGCTGGTGCCTTTAAGGGTGGCCTCGCCGATCAATCCGCTGAAACCACCCGTCTACACACCGCGACGCACTTGTTGCACCGCGCCCTCAAAAACGTTCTTGGTGATCACGTTCAGCAAAAGGGCTCGAATATCACCGCTGAGCGCCTGCGCTTCGATTTCTCTCATCCGCAAAAGATGACGGATGTGGAAGTGGCTGAGGTCGAGCGCCAGGTGAATGAGGCGATCTCCAAGGATTTCCCCGTGAATTGTTCCGAGCATACGACCGAAGAAGCGAAGACGGCCGGAGCGTTAGGCTACTTCGAAGACAAATATGCCCAGGTTGAGGGAAAAATTAAGGTGTATTCGGTGGGGGACGAAGCTCGCGGCTACTTTAGCAAGGAGATCTGCGGTGGTCCCCATGTCACCCATACAGGCGAACTTGGGTCCTTCAAGATCCAAAAAGAAGAGGCGGTTTCGGCTGGTGTGCGGCGTATCAAGGCAACGGTGACGGGTCCAACGGCCTAAAATCGGGGAATTCATCCCCAGTTTCCGTTGACACATCCACCTGAATCCTGTATTTTTAGCGTAAATTCTTATCTTTTGTCTCTCATTCTTCACCATGTTCTCACGTTTTTCCTATGGCCGGTAACCCAACAGCTGCCAACCGCGATTTCGTTGTTGTCAAAGGCACGGTTATCGAAAATCTTCCCGCTACCAACTTCCGTGTCAAACTGGAGAATGGCCAGGTGATCCTATGCCATCTTTCAGGCAAAATGCGCATGAACCGAATCCGCCTGACGCCGGGCGACGAAGTTCAGGTCGAAATGACGCCCTACGATTTGACAAAAGGTCGAATCACCTATAGATTATAGCCCACGAAATACACATTTTATGAAGGTACGGTCCTCTGTCAAATCCATGTGCCGCGATTGTCAGGTCATCCGCCGCAAAGGTCGGGTGCATGTTATCTGTCCCAAGAATCCTAAACATAAGCAACGCCAAGGCTAACTATGGCTCGTATCGCAGGTGTCACACTCCCTAGCGCCAAGCGCATCGAAATCGCTCTGACCTATATCTACGGAATTGGTCCGACGACGGTCAAGAAGATTCTCGCTTCAACCAACGTCTCGCCTGACATTCGTGTCAAAGACTTGAGCGAGGCGCAAGCCAACACGCTCCGTGATGAAGTGGAAAAGAACTATCGTGTCGAGGGTGACCTCAAGCGTGAAGTCCTTTCACACATCAAGCGGTTGAAAGAAATCGGTAGCTACCGCGGTTCGCGTCACATCAAGAACCTTCCGGTTCGTGGTCAGCGCACGGTGACCAACTCCCGTACTGTTCGCGGCAACGTCCGCAAAACGATGGGTTCCGGTAAGCGCAAACTTGAAAAGACATAATCCCATATTCTAGACCTCTCGACATTCTATGTCCGATGAAGCCAAGAACTTGACGTCCTCTACTGAGCCTGCGACCAAAACCGCCAAGGCAGACAAGACCGTTAAGTCCAAGTCGAAGAAGACCGCCAGCAAAAAAGCTCGCCCCCAGATTTCTCAGGGCAAGATTTACATTCAGGCTACCTACAACAACACGATCGTGAGCGCCACCGATATGAACGGCAACGTTCTCGGTTGGTGCAGCGCGGGTGTGGCCGGGTTCCGTGGTCCAAAAAAGTCCACTCCTTATGCCGCGTCCGTGATCGTGCGTGATTTGACGGAAAAGATTAAAGACGTCGGACTCAAGGATGTGAATGTCTATATCACCGGTCCTGGTCAGGGTCGCGAAGGAGCGCTCCGTGCCTTGAACGCCAATGGCTTGAACGTGTTGACGATCAAAGACATCACCCCAGTCCCTCATAACGGTTGCCGCCCAAAGCGTGCCCGTCGTGTCTAAAACGTCACCTGAATCTATTTTATGAAGACGTTAAAAATCTTGGCGAAACATTCTCGCCGCGAAGGAATCCCACTTTCGGACCGCACCGCTCACAGCAAAGCCTTGGCTCGTCGTCCCTACGCTCCAGGTGTCCATGGTCCAACCAGCCGCACCCGTCTTACCGACTACGGCAAGCAGCTTCGCGAAAAGCAGAAAGCGAAGCGTATTTATGCTCTCAGCGAACGCCAGTTCCGCAACCTGTTTGATGAGGCTGTGTCCAAGCGTGGTGACTCCGGTCAAACCTTGATCTCGCTCCTCGAGCGTCGTTTGGATAACTTGGTCTATCGTGCTGGCTTCGCCAAAACCCGTGCGGCCGCCCGTCAGGCGGTTTCACACGCCCATTTCAACGTGAATGGCAAAAAAGTGAACGTCGCTTCGTATCGCGTCCGCGTTGGTGATATAATCTCGCTGCGTGAGAACAAGCGTCAGAAGGGGCTCTGGAAGGGGATTGAAGAGGTCTTGGCAAAACGGGAAACTTCTTCGTGGGTCTCGGTGCGTTCAGCTGAATACGCTGCTCAGGTAACGGCTGTTCCGGCTGGTCAGGATTTGCAAACTCCTTTCGACGTTAAGCTCATCGTTGAGTTCTACTCGCGTCACTAACCCTACCTCCTTACCTATGTTGGAACCCCTTTTGCTACCCAACAAAATTCAATTCATGCGTGGTGACCGCCCACATGAGGGGGTATTGGTTGTTGAACCTTGTGCGCAAGGCTACGGAACGACTCTGGGAAATGCATTGCGCCGCGTGCTTCTCTCCTCCTTGTCTGGTGCGGCGGCCATCGCTGTTCGCATCAAAGGTGTCGATCATGAGTTTTCAACCGCTCCGCATGTCAAAGAAGATATCCTTGAGATCATTTTGAACCTCAAATTGCTCCGTGCTAAAGTCTTCTCGGATGAACCAGTCAAGCTTTCGTTATCGGTCAAAGGCGGCCGTGCTGTTACAGCCGCTGATTTCTCCAAGGATGCGTTGGTTGAGATCGTGAACCCAGAGTTGCACATCGCAACACTCACTGATAACTCCGCGTCGTTCGACATGGAAGTCTGGATCGGCAAAGGCCGTGGCTATCGTCCAACCGAGGAACGCGTCAAGGAAAAACTTGAACTCGGTACGATCGCCATTGATGCCCTCTACAGCCCCATCGTCAACGTTTCGTACAAAGTCGAAGCGACTCGCGTGGGTGACAAGACCGACTACGACAAGCTTATCTTGAAAGTCGAAACTGACGGATCACTTGATCCAGTGGATGCAGTCAACCAAGGTGTCGGTATTCTCAATGATTACGTCAATGTTCTGAAAGAGCTCTCCTATACGGAAGCTGCCTAGGAGCTCCCCCTATTTAACCTACTATGCGCCATCGTAAAACAGGTACAACTCTCGATCGCAAGGCGGGCCCACGTCGCGCATTGTTGCGTAACTTGGCCACGTCTGTGCTGATCCATGAGCACGTCAACACCACGCTTGCCAAAGCGAAGGCTGTACGTCCAATGGTTGAAAAGATTATTACGCGCGGTCGCGTGAAGTCTTTGATGAGCCGCCGTCAATTGATGAAGGTCCTTATGACAGAAACGGCCGTGGATAAGGTGTTGGAAGAGCTCGGTCCACGCTACGCAACGCGTCCAGGTGGCTACACGCGCATTATTAAGCTGGGTGTCCGCAAAGGAGATGGCGCGGAAATGGCCCAAATTCAACTTGTTGTCTAAGGTATGCCTACGATTACCAAAAAAGCTCCAGCCACCAAAAAGTTTGTTCGCGAGATCGTGACGGTCGATGCCGCTGGCAAGGTCGTTGGTCGTTTGGCCTGCCAAATCGCCGAACTCTTGATGGGTAAGAACAAACCAGATTACACGCCACACATCGATTCCGGTGCGACGGTGCGTGTCATCAATGCTGATAAGCTTGAATACACGGGAAAGAAAATGGAACAAAAAGTCTTGTTCCGTTCCTCCAACCGTCCAAGCGGTATCAAGCGCTTGCCAGTTGCCAAATTGCAGATCGACAAGCCAGGTGAAATTCTCCGTCATGCCGTGAAGTACATGCTGCCAAAGAACCGGACTCAGGCAGATCGCATGGTTCGTCTCATCATCGTCAAATAACCTATGGATACGACTACAGAAGTCAAACCAAAAGCTCCTCGCGCGCCACGTGCGAAGAAAGCGCCTGTCAAAGAGGCAGCCGTCGAAGAGACAAAGGCTGAGTTGGTCGCCCCAACGGGTGAGTACATCTATGCCCTTGGTCGTCGCAAGACCTCCATCGCAAAAGTCCGCCTCTTCAAAAAAGGAGCGGGACAGATTACGGTCAACGGACGTCCATTGAACGATTACTTTGGTCCGCTCGAACTTCGCAACTTGATTACCGATACGCTGAAAGCGGTTGGCTTGGAGGGCGCTGTTGATATCTCAGCCGAAGCAGAGGGTGGAGGTGTTCGTGGTCAGGCTGACTCCGTTCGTCTTGGTCTCTCACGCGCGCTCATTGAGCTCAATCCAGTTTGGCGCAAGACCTTGAAGAAGCTCGGGAACCTCACACGTGACCCACGTGCCAAGGAACGTAAGAAGTTCGGTTTGAAGAAAGCGCGCCGTGCTCCACAGTGGTCAAAGCGTTAGTACGTACGCTCCACAGTCGCTCGAAACTCCAATTTTCAGCCAAAAC
>CAZMOB010000004.1:0-151187 GCA_964567995.1 uncultured Gammaproteobacteria bacterium | reverse complement strand
AAGCTTCGCCAAGGAGACGCCTTGGCGAAAATTGCCTAATAACCCTTTATTTCGTTGGACTTGACCGAAAGGCAAGTAGGTATTACCTTTTAAGCAAGGTCAGAACGCATTTTTCATACCGAGAAGCCGCCAGAAAGCGGCTGAAGAAAAGAGTCACCGCGCGAACCTTAGTGGTCCAAGCGTTAATCTCAAAATCAATCGAAGACGAAACACAGCTCCGGTGGATACCGGAGCTGTGTTTGTTTTTATGTTCAACTTTTTGTGCTATGGTAAGTCGTAACGCGTATCCGCTCCCTTTTCTTTATGAGACCTTTGTCCTTCTCGTCTGTATTTAGTGCGCTTTTTCTCTTTTTGCTAAGTTTTTTCCTCTATGGACGAGTCGTTCAGGCGGCTACCTGTACGATCTCTAGCGATACCGTTATCACGCAAGCATATGTGACGAGCAATAGTTGTACGGCGATAGAGATTGATGGGACCGTTAGCACCACTTGGAATGGAGTAGTGGACTTAAGTGGAGGGACTGTCACCGTTAAGGCGGGTTCTGTCATGACGATGGGCAGTTCGAGCCAGATGATTTTGGGGACGATGGATGATTTTGTGATTGAAGCAGGAGCGACGACGACGCATACGGGTGAAGATCCAAATGGACTAAAGATCACAGCACGTAATATTACGATTACGGGTGCATTGTCCGCCTCAGAGAAAGGATGTCGGCGTGCTGCGCTGAATGGAGCAGATGGATATGGGGTTGATGTCGCTACTGGTTTCTGTGGCTTTCAAACAGGAGGGTACGGACGGGGTGGGGATGGCTCCGGAGAGGGCGGGGGTGGGGGATCGTATGCTGGTCGAGGTGGAGGGGGTGGGCCTTCTAGGGCGGGCGGAGCTGTTGTGTATGGAAATTCCCTGCTCCCAAATTTTCTCGGTTCGGGGGGAGGAACGGGATATTATACGACCGCGTTTGGTGGAGCGGGTGGAGGGTTGATCCATGTAACCTCGACGGGAACATTGACCGTGAATGGAGCGATCACGGCTCGCGGAGCAGCCGGAGGATATGATGGCGTTTTTAATGGAGGTGGAGGAGGAGCGGGTGGATCGATTTTGATTCATGCAGGGGCGCTCGCAGGGGGTGGGAGTATTTCTGTAAGTGGGGGCGCCGGGGGGGCGGGGGGCGGGGGCGGATCAGCAGGGAGGGTGGCTGTATTTTACGGTTCATCATCTTTTTCCCTTTCCAATATTACGGCTGCTGCAGGGCAGGGGGGTGCAGGAGGGGCCGCAGGAGATGGCGTGAGTGGAGCCGCTGGAACGACCTATTTTTTGAACCGCTATGTAGATGATGGAGCCGGTACGGTGACGATTACCAATACATTTGATTTTCCATCAGGTGGAGATTATGCGCGTGATGCCTTCGTGATTTCTTCTGGGGTATCGCTTGGTTGTTCCACTTCGACAGCTGCTTTGACGGTGTCTTCAACGGCATGGTTGAGTTTAGATAATGTGACGTGGGCCTGTACGGCCTCAATCCCAGAAATTACCTTAGCCTCGAATGCCGGATTATCGACGACGAATACCGTCATGACGTTTACGGCTGCGACTTCGGTAAACCTAATCGCCCCTGCTTGGACCAATGTGACGACAACATTTGTCTTGTCAAAGTCTGGTGCACGGTCAACCTGGGATATTTCATCGGCGCTCACCTTGCGTAACCTCGCATTTGCCACCTTGGATGCTGGTGTTGTCGACGCGAGCGGAGGGTTCTTATTTTTGCCACGCAGTATTCCACTTACGCTTGTAAGTTCAACGATTGCGGCCAGCGTTTCGTCAACCTCATTGACGGCGCTTTCCATCGACGCTCAATCGAATATTAATGCGTCATCTCGTGGCTGTCCTCGATCGAGGGGCGCGGTTGATGGCTATGGTCCGAATGTAATGACCGGGATTTGTGGACAATCCGTTGGTGGCTATGGAGCCGGAGGTGGTGGAAGTGGAGACAGCGGAGCTGGAGCGGCGCATGCCGGAGTCGGTGGAAACGGATCGGTTGGTCTTGGGGCGGGTGTTTTAGGGAGTACGGCAACCTACGGTTCTTCAACGGAACCAGTCTTATATGGTTCTAGTGGTGGAGGCGGCTATTTCACGAATACTGGAGCCGGTGGAGGGGCAGGCGGGGTTATCCATTTGACTGTATCGGGGACCTTAACGGTGGATGGAGCGATCAGAGCAGATGGAGGGCAGGGTGTGTATAGCGGTGCCTGGGCTGGTGGTGGCGGTGGGGCGGGAGGGAGTGTGAACCTGAGAGTTGGGAGCTTGGCCGGGTCTGGATCGATTAGCGCAAATGGAGGCAGAGGAGCGGATGGAGGGACAGGCGCTGGTGGTGGCGGTGGAGGACGAATTGCCCTGCGTTATTCCGGTTTGTCTTTTAGTGGTACGTCTTCGACGACCCTTGGAGCGGCGGGTACGGGTGGGGCCTCGCCCGGAGGAGCGGGAACGATTTATACGTTGCAATTGAATACGGCTCCGTCCGTGCCAGCTTCACTCGGTCCGACGGCGTTAGTGAATGGTTCAACCACCGGAACGGCCAATCCACTGTTCACATTCAGTCTCTCTGATCCGGATGTGGCTGATGCGGTGCGCTATCGAATTCAGATTGACGATACGGCTGACTTCAGTTCACCAGTGGTCGATTATACGAGTGCGTTAGCGGCTCAAGGGGGCGCGTCTTTTCAGGTCGGTCAGGCGCAAGGTTCGGGAACCTATACGGTTGGGACGAACGACCAAACGCTGTCGAATGGTTCGTATTATTGGCGCGTAAAAACGATCGATCCGAATGCAGTCGAGTCTTCCTATACGACGGCGAACAGCGGGGCGATCGCTTTTATCGTAGACAGCACCCCGCATTATCTGTCATTCCAATCTTCGACAGGTTCTGGAATTGAGTCTGTAACTGCGACATCAATTCGTATCTTGTTGAATACAGAGCATTTTGAAGACGTAACGGTCAACTATGCGGTGACGGCGGGAACGGCCGAAGGAGCGGGCGTGGATTACACGCTGACCTCTGGCGTTGCGACGATCACAGCTGGTCAAACGAGTACGACGATCGCACTGACGGTGGTTGATGATTCGATTGATGAGCCTGACGAGACGCTCACGGTCACGTTGTCGAGCCCAGCTTACGCGATTATTGGGTCGAATACGTCGACGGTTTACACCATCACGGATAACGATACGGGAGCTGTGACCTTCTCTCAATCTTCCCTGTCTCTCTCAGAGGGTGCGAGTGACTCGTATACAGTCGTTTTGTCGACAGCTCCAACCACAACGGTTCAAGTTCTTTTGTCGGCTGGATCTGGTCTTAGTTTGTCGACCTCCACCATTGCGTTTACAGAATCGAATTACAGCACGCCGGTCACGGTTACGGTCACAGCGGTGAACGATACGGTGTATACGGGAAATCGTTCGGTTTCGATCTTGCATACGGCTTCTACCACGGCTGGTGGCTATAGCGCTCTGTCTTTGTCGAGCGTCGCTGTGTCTATTACAGAAGATGAGGTGCAAACTCAAAATACGGGCGGTGGAGCCGTTGGTGCTGGAGGAGCCGGTGGAGCTGTGACGCCGATTGCGTTCTTGGTTGGTGTACCCACAACACCTGTGATTCCTCGACCAGTCTCTGAGCCGATTATCATTATCGTTCCAGATCTGCCACCACCAACCACGACTCCAACTCCGCCTACAAACGAAACAACGATCCCTGAGATTGTGTCCATTCTGAATCCTTCGGACATCCTTTCCTTGGTTCGCGCCACTCAAGGGTCGCGTGACTTCGAGCGTGAAGGTCGCGTGATGACAAATGTGATTCGTGATTTAAAGGAGATGAAAGTCTCAGCCACGGAAGCGGATAAGCTTTCCTTGTCGAACTTTATTACCTACGGTATTTCCGAGCGTACGTTCGCGTTGGGAGAGGGGGAGCGGCGTGCCCTGGTTCGTGATGCCTTGGAGACGATGAAGACGGCCAAGATTTCCCCGATGGATTTGGAGCGTTTGGCTCGTGGGATGATCCCTCAATTCCGCAATTTGGCCGCCGAACGCGCTCAAGTGAAACGAGCTCAGACGACCTTTAAGACAATTTATGGACATGATCCCGATTTTAAGAATCCAGCCGAAAACTTGGCTTGGAACACGCTTATGTACCGGATCCGTTTCCCACGTGATCTGAACGCCGAGCGTGAAGGAATCCAATCCTTCCGAGAATTGTTCCGCCGTGCGCCGCAGGATCCGTTTCAGTGGGCGGTGGTCCGAGTATTGGGCTACGTCCGGTAGGTCTGCTATCCTGGGGCTCCCGTATGAGCCTTCAGGAACTCCCGCGTTGGATGGCATTTGGCCTGTGTTTTTTGGCAGCGATTTGGTTCTTTGTGAACGCTAGCCGACTCTGATACCGTAGCGACATGTCTTCTACGGTCGCTCGCAATACCGCTTGGCTCATGGCGGCAACGCTTGGGCAAAAAATCGTCTCGTTTCTCGCCTTTTATGTCATTGCCCGATTGGTAGGGCCGACCGTGACGGGGAAGTATTTCTACGCGGTTTCCATTACCTCGGTCTTTGTCGTTCTGGCGGATCTTGGCTTGACCCCGGTCGTTATCCGCGAATTGGCGGGAAATGAGTCACGGGGTCGTGCGTATTTGGCGCAAGCGCTACGTTTGAAGGCGTTCTTACTACCCATCGCTGTCGCGTGTTCGTTGGGCTATGCCTGGTTTGTGAAAGCGGAGCCCGATGTCTTTGTAGCAGTTGCAATCGCCTGTTTTGTCTTGATGGCGGATTCCCTGTCACTCTTGTTTTACGGAGCCTTGCGCGGCAAGCGCGATCTCCGCTTCGAAGCGTTTGGAATGTTGATCTGCCAAGTCACGACAGCCTTTGCTTCGATCATTGTTTTGAAATTCGGTGGGCGAGTGATCGGCTTGGTGTGCGCTCTGCTATTGGGAAGTCTCTGGAATCTTGCCTGGAGTTTGTTTCAGGCGATCAAACGTCGAGCGACACCGCAGCTGCAGGAGCGTATTTCGGTCAAAACATTGGCACTGGCGGCGCTTCCCTTCGGCTTGGCTGGATTATTCGTGAAAGTCTATTCCTACACTGATTCGCTCCTGCTTCGTCAGTATTTTGGGCATGCTTCGGTCGGGCAATATGCCGTCGCCTATAAACTCACATACGCATTGCAATTCTTGCCATTAACCTTTGTGGCAGCGCTCTATCCGGCTATGAGTTCGGATTTTGCAGCAGGAAACCAGGCGGGCTTGCGACAGTCTTTGAAGAACGGGCTGCGCCTCATGTTGCTCGTGAGTGTGCCGTTGTCAGCGTTGCTCTCAGCGCTTGCGAAACCGATCATCCTGACCTTTTATGGTCGACCCTATGAAGGAGCGATTGCGCCGATGCTGGTTTTGCCGTGGGTGCTCATACCAATTTTCTTGGATTTTCCTATCGGTTCGCTTTTAAATGCGACTCGTCGTTCGGCGTTAAAAACCACATCGATGGGGATCACGATGGTCTTGAACGTGGCATTGAATCTAGTGCTTGTTCCGAAATATGGTCCATTGGGTGCGGCGTACGCGGGAGTGGTTTCCTTCTGGTTATTGTTCGCTTTGGGATTGTGGTTCGCACGGCATGATTTGCCAGAACGTGGTTGGTTCTTGTCTTTTTTAATACGCGGTTTCTTGAGTGCGGCGTTGATTTGGGGAGTGACGCGTTTCGTGGCGGCAGATTTTCCGTTTATTGCTCAGTTGATTTTTGGCGGAGCCATTTCGCTGGTGATCCTTTTCGCTGTGCGCTTATGTTTGGTCGAGGATCTCCTTTCGATCTGGCGTTTCTTACGTCGTCGACCGGTCCCGCCACCGGATGCGACTGAAGAAGCGGGTTCGTGATGTGCTCTTGGTATGAATAGTCGCTGGGTTCTAGTGACGCATGATTATCCACCTTTGAAAGGTGGTGTGGCGCGCTATTTATCAGATCTCGTTGCTGCCTCTAAGGGAGCGATGCGGGTGATCGTGCCTGATGAATTGGGGGATTCGGGCGAGCTGGTCGAACGTCGTCGTTTTTTTGGTTCGGGACTTATTTCGTGGTGGCCAATTGTACGAATCATGCGTGAAGTGGGGACGGATTCCGCTACGCGGGTCTTAGTTAGCCATATTCTACCGATCGGTACGGCTGCCTTGCTTGCTTCTTTCTGTGGTGGTCCGAAGTATACGATTTTATTTCATGGACTTGATCTTCACTTATCGCAACGATCTTTTTGGAAGCGCTGGCTTACAAAACGGATTGTGCATCGAGCAATGGCGGTCTGTGTCAATTCACGGTTTGTGGCTGCTGAATCTAAACGGTTGTTTCCCTGGATCGAACCGATTGTGCTGACACCTGGCTATGCGCCACATGCCTTGCCGACAAAGCAAGAAGCACGAATAAAGCTTGGGATTGGCCCAGATGAGATCATCCTCCTTCACGCGGGTCGACTCGTGGCGCGTAAAGGACTCGATCGTTTGCTCGAAGTCTTGCCCCAACTCCCTTCTCATGTGCGAGCGGTGAGCCTTGGGGACGGGCCAGATCGTGAGCGAATCGAACGGCTTGCTCAGCCGCTAGGGTCTCGCATGACGGTTTTAGGTGCGGTCGATGATACGTTGCGTGATGCATGGTATGCCGCGGCTGATCTCTTTGTATTTCCTGTGCGTGCGGAAGGAGATGACCTGGAAGGGTATGGAATCGTGTGTTTGGAGGCATCGGCAGCTGGATTGCCGGTTATTGTTGGCGATCAAGGCGGTGCACCTGAGACCGTGATTGACGGAGAGACGGGCTTTATCATCGATGCCGATAACAGAGCGGAATTGACGAAGGCGATTCAGAAACTTGTAACGGATCCTGTGTTGCGTCACCAATTTGGTGAGCGAGGCCGGGCTCGCGTCCAGGCAGAAGGGGACTGGTCCAAACGTTGGGAGATCTTAGCGAATCTGTAATATTTATGCCTCGTCTTTCCGTAGTGATCCCTGTCTATCAGCACGCCGATGCTTGTCTGCAGTGTTTGGCATCTTTGGGTAAGCAGACACGCCTTCCGGATGAGGTTGTCATCGTCGATGATGGATCGACGGATGGATTGGCAGGGAAGCTAGTGGAAGAAATAAAAAAATATTCCTTCCCGATCCGCTTCATTCGCTTCGAAACGAATCGAGGAGCACCAGCTGCCAGAAATGAAGGAGCTCGACAAACGACGGGGGACTATCTGCTCTTTCTGGACGCGGATACCACCCTTCAGCCAACAATGCTCGCTCGTTTCGAAGAGACGCTCGAAGCACACCCTAAAGTGGATATCGTCTACAGCGCCTACGATTTCGGTTGGCATTTTTCCTTGGTTCCATTTAGTGCCGAGCGTTTGGAGCAATCGAATTTCATGCACATGAACTCACTGCTTCGACGTTCAGCCTTTCCAGGCTTCGACGAGACGTTGAAAAAATTTCAGGATTGGGATTTGTGGCTCACGATGGTCAGGCGTGGTTCAAAAGCGATCGGCTTGCCTGACGTGCTCTTCTCGGTCGAACCCCGTAAGACGGGCTATAGTTCTTGGGTGCCTTCCTTTGTCTATCGACTTCCCTGGCGAAAACTAGGATGGGCGCCGACGGCTCTACGGAACTATCAAGCAGCGGAAGAGATCATTCGCATAAAACACGGGTTGTCGTCCGCTCGCACCTTGAAGAACGAAGCGTTGCCTTTGTATCTGAAGACCATTTTGTTCCCGTTCGCCGTCCTGCTGCTCATCGAGCTCCTTTCTTTTTTAGTTGTCTTTCAGCCAAAGTTGAATACGATCGTCTGTTTGTTGTTAGGGCTTGCGATGTTTGTATGTGCATTGTTTCGACCAGTTCAAGCGTTGGCGCTCCTAGGAGCGGAATATGTCATCGGATCAAAAGGGGCGCTGTTCAAGGCCTTTGGTGATCCAGTAAATAATGGAGGAATCTCGTTTCGAATCGTGTTATTCGGAGCTTTTTTTGCCGGTTGGTTCTTGAATTGGGTCAGAGCGAGTCAGTGGAAAACCTGGAAGACAGCTCTGAGTGGACGAATAGAGTATGCAGTGCTCGGGTCATTGCTGTTAGTGGCACTCGTCAATGGTCTTCTGCGTCACAATCCATTCGTCTTTGCAGATGCGAATGCTTGGGCGTTTTTGGCTCTCCTCTTACCCGTTCTTGATTTGGTTCGTCGAGCAACAAGGCAAGAACTTCAAATATTGGTTGCTTGGATTGTAGCGGCACTCTTTTGGAGCGTCACCAAAACGTTGCTGTTGTTCTATCTCTTCAGTCACGCCTTTCCGGCTTGGTTTCTTGAACCGATTTATTTCTGGGTTCGTCGTACAGGGGTAGGGGAGATTACACGCGCGGGTGGGAGTGTGTTTAGGATCTTTTTCCAATCGCATATCTACGGCTTAGTGCTACTGCCCGGCTTGTTGCTCGTCCAGCGTTTTAAGCGCGGTCGTCTCGCGCTCGTTTTGACCGGGTTTTCCGTTCTCTTTTTGGTGCAAACCATCATTTCTCTCTCGCGAAGCTTTTTCTTGGGATTAGGTGTGAGCGGACTGGTAGCTTGTGTTTACGCGTGGCATACGGATCGCGTGAAGGGCGTTATGCGACTCGGTGGTCGATTCCTTGGTACGTTGGCCGCTGCCTCTGCAATTATTGCGACGCTCTGTTTTTTTCCACTTCCATCTTCGGATGCCTCGTTGTTGGATGCCTGGCAATCGCGTATCAATGCCGGGGATGATGCTTCGGCTAGTCGCTGGAAGCTGTTGCCTGCCATGTGGGAAAAAATCAAAGAGCAGCCGTTGCTCGGCTCTGGCTTTGGCGCAACGGTGACGTATACGAGTCGTGATCCTCGAGTCGTACAGTCGACAGGTGGCGTCTATACGACCTATGCCTTTGAATGGGGGTGGTTGGAGCATTGGATCAAGTTCGGTCTGTTAGGGATTCCCTTGATCCTGTTCGTGCTTATTCGGTTGGGACGCCGGATCTATCGAAGTACCTTACCCATCGAACAAAAAAGAGTATTCGTCTTGTCACTGGTCGCTCTCGCCGTTGTGCACGTGTCTACGCCGTATCTGAATCACCCTTTGGGCTTTGCCTGGCTCCTATTGCTCGAAGGAATGGTCGAACGCTTCCAAACGCGTTAGGCTGACATCATTACCTATGGCTTCCCGTCTTTCTTCGCCAATCATCTCACGGTTTTTCGCCCTCCAATCGGCCTTTTTAGGATTGTTTGCTTCAAGTTATCTCCTCTACGCGTATGTCGCCCATCGACCGGTTGTCTGTGGTGCCTCAAGTGGCTGTGAGATTGTGCGTCTGTCTGAGTGGGCCTATGTCTTTGGGACGATCCCTCGGCCGCTCTTGGGGGTATTATTCTATGCGGCCATCCTGTTGCTTCTGCTTGTCCGTGTCGCCTGGGGCAGCCGGAGGAGAGGGTTGTGGCGCTTAATGCAGATCTTGATCGTGGTAGGTGTCGTTGAATCGGTCATCCTCTTTTTTGTTCAGTGGCGCGAGCTGGGAGCGTTCTGTTTGTGGTGTTTGTTGTCAGCGGTCGCTTCGTTGGAGTTGGGGATTGTCGCCTTGTTTGACCGTCCCGTTTCAGATGATGCAGAAGTTCGTTCACTGGAGCTCCGTGGCTTGCTAGGACTCATGGCTGTCTTTGGAATCGCTTGTCTTGGAGGCTTGTGGCTGCTCCTGCGCTGACGCCAACCTGTCCGCCGCGTTTGGCGTTTATCGATCTCGATGGCACCCTCTATCGTTGGTCGCTCTATATCGATTTGATCGAACAGCTGATGCGCTTTCAGCAAGTGTTGCCAGCCCATTTTGTTGAGTCCCAAGCGCATCGACGTACCTGGCAAGAACAGTCGTTGAATGATGATGTTTACCTGTCTCAATTCATTCACGAATGGGAAGGGCGAGCGATCATGGGGTTATCCGATAGTGAACTGACGTTGGCGGTGCATGAAGTGCTGCGAAAAAAGAAAAGTCGCGCTTACGTTTTCACGCGGGAATTGCTAGCGGTCCTCAAAGCTCAGAACTATCATTTGGTCGCGATTGGAGGATCTCCCCGAACGATCGTCCAAGAACTGGCGCGTGAGTGGAAATTCCAGGATTGGTTTGGAACGGATTATTTGGTTGATCAACGTCGTGTCTATGCCCGTGACCAATCAAAAGCGAGACGAATGGAAACCGAAAAAGAAGACTTGGTTCGAACCCTGTTAAAACAAGGCTCTTTGCGTGATGGTTCGATCGCTTTAGGTGATACCTTCAGTGATTGGGGGATCTTGAATCAGGTTGAATATCCGATCGCGTTCAATCCTGAGCAATCGCTGCATGTAAAAGCGCGCCAAACAGGTATTCCAGTTGTGTGGGAACGAAAGAACGTCATCGCGGCCTATCGCACCAATCCAGCCACGCTCACAACACACGGCGACGCCTTTCTGTTCCAGGAAGTTCCTTGGAAGGGCTTGTTTCCGCCCGATGTCGCCGATCTGCTCACGATTCGTTTGCGCGCTCTTGATCAAATGCCGCCTGCCGGGTGAGATGAGGGTATGCGCATTCGAACCTCACGCCTTCCCTGGTCCAAGCTCACCGCTGATCTGTTGGTTGTGCTGGTAGCCAGAGGGGAGTCGCTTACAAAAACACTTACGATCCTGGAGAAGGAACTGGGCTGTGCTTTTTCAGATTATGTAACACAACGAGGATTCGAAGGTCAGAAAGGCCAAAAAATGCTCCTGCCATTATTATCGGCAAATGCTCCATATCGTGCACTGTTGTGTATCGGCGTAGGCGAAGGTGTGCCTTCAGTCGATGGCTGGCGCGAAGCCTTGGCGCAGACGGTGAAAGCGGCCGATCAAGGGCAATTCGTTTCTTTGGTTATTGCTGAAGTCGGTGTGCGTCGTCCTCGTGGGGAAAGTTTTGCGAGAATGTTGGCTGCTGCTGCGGAGGGCGCTTGGCTCGCGGGGTATCGCTTTCATACGTATCGTCCTGAACCGGCCAAACACGAGACGTCTCATGTCATAGATATTTGTTTTGCGAATATCCTAGCCCAAGAGGAACGATCTGCGCGTGTCGCGTTGACCCAGGCTGAGGCAGTTGTCTTAGGCGTTCATTTGGCGCGTGACTTGGTGAATACGCCTTCGTCTGATCTCGCCCCGGCTGACATGGCCGAAGCCGCTCGACGAGTCGTGGCTCAGGATGCTCGTTTGTCTGTCGAGGTGCTCGATCGTGCTTGGATGGAAGGATTGGAAATGGGAGCGGCGCTCGCTGTGGCAAAGGGATCGGTTCATGAGCCGCAATTGGTCCACATGAAGTATCGCCCCAAGGGCAAAGCCAAAAAGAAGATCTGCATTATCGGAAAAGCGGTCACCTTCGATTCCGGTGGTCTGTCTCTTAAAACGGCGGACGGGATGATGACGATGAAGTCGGATATGGCGGGAGCGGCGGCTGTTCTTGGCTTGTTTCAAACCCTGCCAGGGCTTGCTCCACAGATCGAAGTGCATGGCATTTTTATCGCGGTGGAAAATATGCCGTCGGGAACGGCTTATCGCCCAGGTGATGTGGTGAAAGCGATGAATGGCAAAACGATCGAAGTCTTGAACACAGATGCGGAAGGGCGCCTCACGTTGGCCGATGCGATGGCGTATGCGACAGAACATGTAAAACCGGATGAACTCATTGATCTCGCGACGCTCACAGGTGCCGCGGTCATCGCGTTAGGCGAAGAAATCTCGGCTCTGTTTTCCAATAACGACAAACTCGCCCAGAATTTGCAGAAGGCGAGTGAAGAGGTGGGCGAGGTTGTCTGTCGTTTGCCGCTCTACGCTCCTTACCGCCAGCTTATCAAGTCCAAGATAGCGGATCTGAAAAATATCGGTGGTCGACCAGCGGGGAGCATCACGGCCGCTCTCTTTCTCCAAGCCTTTGTTCCAAACTCTATCGCTTGGGCCCACCTCGATATCGCTGGCCCTGCCTTTATGGAACGCGATTCTCGTCCAGATACCCCACATGGTGGTACGGGTTGGGGCGTTCGAACGCTGGCGAGATATCTACAGTCCCAGAGTCGCTAGTCCGCCGAGGTGTGGTATACTTAGGCCAAGTTCTTACACGCTTGTCCTTTTATGACGATTCGTCTCTATACCACTCCAACGTGCCCTTACTGCCGTTTGGTCAAAGATTTCTTGAAAGAGAAGCAATTGGCCTTCGAAGAGATTGATGTGACTTCCGATCATAAGTCCGTTCAGGAAATGGTAAAATTGTCTGGTCAAATGGGTGTTCCCGTCGTCGATATCGATGGCAAGGTGATCGTAGGTTGGAACAAGGCGGCTCTTGAAGAGACGATCAACGCGCGATTGAAGAAGAAGGCGGGGCAAGCGAGTCCAATGGCGATGGCGGCGTAATAGCATAGGTTTGAAAAAGAGACGCTCGGAATCATACCGAGCGTCTCTTTTTGGATCCGATAGGTTTTGTTGACAGATACGACTTTTTCCGAAAAGCTTCTGGTCGAGGAGGTGATGAAGGATGCTTTCACCGAACATGGTTCAAAAAGTCTGGGAACAGCTGGAGAGGGCTGGGGCGAAGGGCTCGGCCTTTGCTGGGATCGCTGGTCTCAATGAACAGGCGCTGGCTGCTCTCGCGGTTCACATCAACGGTCTCCTGTCGGCCGATCCCCGTCAGTGGCCGGTCGAGGTGCTCGCCGATCATGAGGGGATCGGACGCGTCAATGTGGAGGTGCTGCACGAAGCTGGGTTTCGGACGCTGGGTGATCTGATCGATCCAAAACGGGTCGGTTGGAGATACACGGATCCACCTGAGCTCAAAGACCTGCGGACCTGGGGTACGAAGACGATTCGCTGTCTCAGAGAGTATCTGGCGGATCAAGGGCTTTTGTCTAGGCCCTGACCTCCAGATCGATGTTCTCTACCCGCAGGCGTGACGGGACTTCTCGCGCCATCAAATAAGCGCTCGACCAGGAATGGTCCAGCGCTTATTTGCCTATTTGACTCTTTTTGGGCAACGCGCTAATTTTCAGCCGCGTTGCTAGTATTCTATTACTAGATTACGCGTGTCCACAACGAAAAACCTGGGAGACATCGCATGCAAGCTGTAGGCCAGACTCCTTCCGACCCGTCGAGCCCCGAGCGTGAGCGTATCGGCATTCTCGCTGCTCTCACCAGAGCTGTGTCTGGAGCGACGTGTCGTGTGCTCGTACTGGAGGATCTCGAGCTCACCGACGATCGACCGGCGGATGCTGCCGAACTCGTGATCGACCTGGAGAAACTGTACGAAGCCTCCTTCCAGTCGATCATCATTCGCAACTGCAAGCTCAGTATCAATGGCGTGCTCCTCTTCGTCGGTGGTGAGTACCCACTGTCTGAGCTCGTGGAGGACGGTTTCGATCCTGAAAAACACCTGGAGGTAGAGCTCGAAGATCTTACCTGCCCGGACGTTGTGAGCTGCACGCTCTGCTTTCAGGGCGCCTTCGATGGAGTGACCCTGAGGAAGGTGAATCTGACTACGCTCGCGCTTGGTCGACAGGATATAAGAGGTCAGTTCCTCTGCTGGAAGCTGGCGCTGCTGAACTGTTACTTCACGGAACTCTGGAGCATGTTCTGGGAGAAGCTCAGTGTGCTGGATATTCCGCGGATTAACTGCTTCGGATGCGGTGAACTCCACTGGTCTGGTGGGAGCGTCCTGCGGGTTCAGTGGACCATGCACACCAGCTGTGAAGTACGGAGCCATGCGTCGGGCAAGTCCGGCGAGCGGGTGTTGTACGAGCATCCCGAGATCGGTCTGATCCATGTGACCGGGACTGGCTGGTTTACGTTCTTCCGTAGCTTCTGTCCCGATGCATCCGTGCGGTTCGTCGGCGAGACCATCGCTGCGCTGGATCGCTGATCACTAAGCGCACGCCCCTTTTCTCACTCTTCCCACCACAACTAGGGGATTGGGCCTGCACACGTGAATCTCACGCAGCTCGCCCACCTCGACTGACGATTTGATCAACGGATCGAATCTCTGAGAGACAAAAACACCAGGCAAACGCCCGGTGTTTTTGTGTGTTCATTATCATTGTTTACGCTTTCCCTAACGTCTTTTCTCCTGGAGTCCATTCGATCGGGCAGAGGTCGCCACTCTGAAGCGCGGTCACAACACGCAATACTTCTTTGACGGAGCGACCGACCGATCCTGAACTAATCAACGAATATTTGATTGTGCCTTCTGGATCGATGATGAAGAGGCCGCGTTCAGCTAAGCCGTCTGTTTCGTTGAAGACTTGGTAATCGCGAGAGACGCTGTGGGTGGTGTCGGCGAGGATCGGATATTTCACGTCTGGCAAATCACGTTCGAACCAGGCTTTGTGGCTCCATTCTGAATCAGTCGAGGCTGCCAAGATTTCACAGTTCAATTTTTTGAACTCCGCTTCTTGTTGCGAAAAACCCTTCAATTCAGTCGGACAAATGAAGGTGAAGTCACGCGGATAGAAGAAGAATACGACCCATTTGCCTTTGTAGTCGGACAAGCTGACTTTGGTGAAGTCGCTTTTTCCGGCTTGATACGCTTTGATGTCCGAAAAATGAGGGGCTCGTGTGCCGACTTGGATCATAGAGGAAAGAGTCTGGGGGAATAAGTCTACGCAGCGTTCGACATAGCGACGGCTTTTGCATACAGCTCATTGGCTTTGTCCCAGTTCAGATTCTTCCACCACTGAGCGATGTACGCTTTGCGATCCGAGCCGTAGTCGATGAAATAGGCATGTTCGTAGACATCGAGGACAAGGATTGGCATGCAACCCCAGACACCGCCTTGGTTATGCGCGTCGGCGTTGTAGATGCGGAGCGCTTGCTGCTGGAAGTCCCAGCATAGAACCACCCAGCCACGAGCAGCCATTCCGTTTGCCGAGAAATACGCAATGAAGTTCTCAAGCGAGCCATATTGTTCTGCAATCTTTTCAACGAGCGGACCAGAGGCCTGACCGTTTCCACCCAAGGTATCGAAATACCATTCGTGCAGGTAGATCCCGTTCACAGCGAATGTTTCTCCGTCCTTCAAAGCGCGGAGCTCAGAGTAGCTTTGGTTAGCGCTTGAAACGTCTCCGCCGTGAGACAAGACGCTCAATTTCTCGCCGATTTCTTTGGCTTTGGCGACATATCCCGCGTAGAGTTTATCGTGGTGCACTGTCAGGGTCTTTTCAGAGATTCCATCGAGTGCGGTATACGCAAGAGGTTTCACTTCGTTTGACATAGAGTAGAGAGATGAATAGAGGCTAAGGACGCGACTGTTTTTCCCACTTGGCCGCTTCTTTCAAGAGCTCGGCGGGCTTGGGCATCCCTTCTTTGATATAGCGGATGATCCCGCCTTTGTCGATGCCGATCACCGTCCGTTTTACGAACTCCAGACCGAGCGTTTTGGTGATGACCCCGTAGGCTTTGCAGATCGCTTTGTCTTCGTCGACAAGGAGCGGGAAGGGGAGATGGTAAAGCGAGGCGAAGAGCTTATGACCTTTCTGTCCACCAGGATTTACGCCCAAGATGTTGACCTGATTCTTTTGGAAGGTGCTCCATTCGTCACGAATCGTGCAGAGTTGGACGGTGCAGCCAGGCGTCAGATCACCGGGATAAAAGACCAAAAATACCGGACCTTGTTCGAGGAGGTTGGTGAGGGTCCAAGTTTTGCCCTGTTGATCCTGTGTGTTGAAGGCGGGCGCGGCCGTACCGAGCATCAGTTCTTTCGGCATAGGCGATGAATTGCGGTTAGGGTGTTTGAGTAGCAGCCCAACGTTTTACGACTTCGAACCAATGCGGGTAAAGCAGTTGATAATAGATTTGATCGCGAACCAAGCGGAAGGTGGCTCGTTGATCTTCGTGAGCCGCTTCTGCGAAGAGTTCATCGATCGCTTCAGCGGCGGGTAAGGCTTCTTTTCCTTCTAATTTCTGCTCGAGTGCTGCTTGGATGGTATCCAATCGGCTTTGATCTGGGGGGCTCGGATGGGTTGGTCGTACGTGGCTGAGGTCTGTCAGGATCTCCTCAGTCGTTTTTGGGGGATGGGCGTACCAACTGACGGCGCGGAGCAACCCACGAATTTTTTCTTCTTCGGTGGCATTTCCTTTCGCCGTTTCTAACTCTTGCAAGAGTAGCGGTTCAACAGTGGGCAATTGGCAATGCAAGATATCTTCACACACGTTTTTCCAGGAATTGGGGCCGGATTCGGCCGGTAATTTGGTCCGAATATGGGCGATGACGTCTTCGATCAGCTCGAAATGTTCGAGTGGGGCCTCGGCCGTTTGGGAAGAAAGGTCTGACATAGTATGTCTAGAATACAGAAGGCGCTTGGATCAAGCGAGAGATGTCACCCGTTGGCTTGACCAGCAAAACGAACTTGCCACTTTGGATCAACTTTGACGGTGAGGGCGAGGAAGATTTTTTGATCCGAGGCAAGCTCCAGTTCTTTGCGAACATCGCTTCCAATCTTCTTCAGCATGCTGCCTTTAGCGCCGATGATCATGCCCTTGTAACGTTCTTCGCTCGACAAGATCGTGGCCTCGATATGTCGCACACCGTTGTCTTGACGCTCATCTTCTTCTACATGGACAGCGATGGCATACGGAAGCTCTTCTTCTAGATGATGGAAGATTTTCTCGCGGATCAATTCGGCAACCCAGGTTTTTTGATCGAGATCCGTTAGTTGGAATTCGGGATAGTAGGCTTCGCCTTCAGGCAAAATCTCAAACAGTGCATCGAGCAATGGTTTGAGGCCCGTGTCTTTGATAGCAGAACACTCGATCGTGGCCGTTTGTCCGACATCAATGGCACGCATCAAGTCGAGTGCTGGGCGGCGTAAGGTCGGGAGGTCCGACTTGTTGATGGCGACAATGATCGGAATATGGGCGGCTCGAAGGAGTTCTTGAATGAATGTTTCTTCAGGGCCAAGGGCGCGGGTTGGATCGGTCACATAGACGATGGCCTCGATACCCTCCAACTGTTCTTTGACGAACTCGTTCAAGCGTTTGGAAACAGCATCTTTTTTGCCCAAGAAGACTCCTGGAGTATCCACAAAGACGATCTGGCCACGGGGATCGTTGAAAATCCCACGGACCGGGTGGCGGGTCGTTTGGGGCTTCGGACTCATGATCGCGACTTTGCTGCCCACGAGCGCGTTCAACAGGGTGGATTTGCCGACGTTGGAGCGGCCTGCGAGGACCACAAAACCGGACTTTTTCAGGTTAGATTTTGACATGTGACTAGAGTAGCACAGATGAGGGGATGGGCAACGTATTTCATCCATGATTCATTTGGACTACACTGCCTGCGTATATGAGCGAACGACCAGGCGTATTAGCCCACATGGATGAGCCGGCAGAGGTCCGTAGATCGCAGGTTCTGGCCTATAGAAAAAGATTGCTTGAAAACAAAGGATGCGCGCCGGATATGAGTGCCGCAACCGAAACTGAATGGCTTGACTTGAAATCCGCTGCTGCAACGCTCTATACGCAATATGTTTGGTGTCTATTTGCTTCTTCGCCGCACTATGAGATTACGGAGAAATTGCCACGCGATCATCAATTTTGGGATGCTTTGCAAGAGACGATCATGGGGCGTATGCGTGCGGCCGAGCAGCGACTTCTCGAAGTGATCAGTCTGACGAGCGAACACTTTCCAGATGGGACGAAGAGTCCGTTTTTCGTTCTCAACCTCGCTTACACTGTTCAGAAAATTTCGCACAGGCATACCCCCACTGCGGCGCTCAGTTTGCCTGTGATCGAAGATCTGGCAAATGTTGGTGTACGTTTTCTTCAGGCGTTGTTCGAGCGATACCGTCTAGAATATGACATCACCTTGCCGTACGCTGACTTTCAGCGATTCGTGACTCATCCTTCTCTGAAGGCAGATA
Organism: uncultured Gammaproteobacteria bacterium; assembly: GCA_964567995.1. Taxonomy (GTDB): domain Bacteria; phylum Patescibacteriota; class Patescibacteriia; order 2-12-FULL-60-25; family 2-12-FULL-60-25; genus JAGOTP01. The sequence goes on along the minus strand of CAZMOB010000004.1, from coordinate 133,262 downwards.
TAGCGCAATTGCAATTGAATACGCACGCTGGTATTACGTCTTTTTTCTCTGTGGTTGCAGAGAGCGCTGTGCATCCCAGACTTTCTTCCATTGACCCGTCGTATTTTCACATAGATCGTGCAACAGCTGCTTTTGCTTTTTCTCGAGCTTTGGTTCCTGAGGTGCGAAATGCAGTTGAAAAGAGGCTCGGATCCTATCGTGCAGCTGGATTCGAGCAGCAAGATCAACGAAATTGCCCGGTTCAATACACTCGCCAGTTTCAGCAGATGTGGTCCTGGCTCACGGCTGTCGTAGCGTATCAAGCGTACGATGATCGTCCCTATCCGTTTGTACGAAGAGATGAATTGACAGGAGCTGATCTTTCTCCAGATGAATGCTTGGCGGAAATCGAAGCGATGGCGGCTATGCAGCTGTAGATTCTTTCCGCTTCAACAAAACGACCGTTTCAACATGTGGCGTCTGAGGGAACAGATCCAGTGCTTTTAGTTGATCGATTCGATAAGCTGTTTTCAATGTCTTCAGCTCCTGAACCAGACGATGAAAATTACACGAAACGTACACGATCGTTTTTGGTTGCATTTCCATGACGGCTTCAAGCGCTTTCGGATGAAGTCCCGCACGTGGTGGGTCAAGGATGAGGGTGTCGCAGGCAATCTTTTTCCAAGACTGATCTTCGGCGGGACCGGCGGTGAAGGTGCAGAGCTCTCCGACTCCGTTTTGAGTCGCATTCTCTTTGGCAAGTTCGATCGCGTTGGCGTCGAGTTCATGTCCGAAGACCGTCGCACCACGTTTGGCACAGGCGATTCCGAAAAAACCGAGACCACAATACAAATCGAGCACAGTCATTCCGGGTTTTGGTTGAATCCAATCCAGGACGGTTGTTTGGAGCTTGGCTGCCATACGCGTATTCGTTTGGAAGAACGAATTGGGATGAATGGCATAGCGGATGCTATTCACTTCTTCGGTAAGCGCTTGGTTGCCAAGGAGTATTTCGAAGGTTTGAGCGTAGGACAGGTCGCTCATCAACGCATTTTCTCCAATCAAGAGTGTTGTGGCTTGTTCGGCGAGTCCTTGTTTCAAAAAGTCCCGCATGGGTTGAGTGATTTGCGCTGCATCTTTCACAACTAAGATGATCATCCGTTCACCCGTTTCTTTGCCGAGGCGAATGACGACGTAGCGTAGCAAACCTTCATGGGTTTTGGCATCCCAAGGGTTGAGTTTGAACGTCTCGCGAAAGCGCTGGAAGAATGCCAGAATTTTGGGTGTTTCTTCGTCGAGGAGCAAGCAGTTTGTAAGATCAAGATAGCGGTTCCAGGCACCATGTTCCTTAAGACCGAGTTCGCCTTTCCAGCCGAAGGCGTAGTCCATTCGGTTGCGATAATAAAATACTTCTCCAGATGGTTCGATCGTTTCGATTCGTTCGATATGTCCCGCTCCCTCGAAGGCGCGGTTGATCATGCTTTGTTTAAGTTTGAGCTGGGCAGGATACGCCATGTGTTGCCACAGACACCCGCCACACCTGCCCGCATGCGGACAGGGAGCGTTAACGCGATCTTCGGAGGTGGCGAGAATTCGCTCTAATTTGGCATACCAGGCGCCACTTTCACGTTTGGCGAACCGCGCTTCAATCACGTCACCGATCGCAGTGAAGGGGACCGCGACTGGCCGGATTCCACCGTCTGTGAGGGTGAAATCAAACACGCCACGTCCTTTGTCATCGATGCGAGTGATCGTCCCTTGGAGAAGTTCGCCAAATTTCATGGCCGGAGCTTAGCGTAAACTGGAGAGAGTGTCGACGGAACTGGTCAGTAAAGCATATTTTCTATACTCTCAGGCTATGTCCGTCCGTCTTCATCTCCTTGCGCACAATCTTCGCTCCCGTGAAAACGTCGGATCGCTCTTCCGGACGGCGGATTCGTTGGGTGTGACCAAGCTTTGGTTGTCTGGCTATACCCCGCTTCCGCCAGATCCAAAAATTTCCAAGGTCGCGTTGGGAGCGGAGATGTCTGTTCCGTTTGAAGCCCATGCAGATATCGAGTCTGTCTTTGCTGCTTTGAAAGAGCAGGGGATCCCAGTGTACGCTCTTGAGCTGACGCCAACAGCGATCAATCTAGCCGATTTCGAGCCTCCTCAGACGATGGCCTTGTTGTTGGGGACCGAAACGACCGGGATCCCGCCGTCTCTCTTAGAGCGGTGTGTGGCCTCGATTTATATTCCACAGCAGGGGATCAAAGAATCATTGAATGTGACGATTGCGACGGCGATTGCGAGTTGGAAGATTTTGCAAAAATAACCTTTATATATTTGACAGAATAATAGGGTATTGAGACTGTGCATGCGACACACTCAATGGGTGAGTGTCGTCTGGACAACCTAGAGGGGCCCCGATGCGTAAAGTGATTGTTGAGTTCTTCAGGTACAGTCTGGCAGTTCCTTTCGTCGTGATCATGGTGATCGGGTGCGTGAGCATTTTCATCGTCTGTTGCACGCAGCCGACGGTGAAGCCCGTACCTCCTACTCGACCTCTGCTCGTGATCTGCGCGACGACCCGTGACAATCGGCCGCCTGAGCTCTCGTCTCGGATCTTCTTCCACGGAAACGCCCCCGTTGGGCGTGACCAGATCCATGCGCTGGCTACGCGTCGTTTTCAGGCGCAATGGTGCACGGAACCGATCGACTTTACGGTGAATTTCGGGTTCAGCTCGCCGCTGTTCGAGCTCGAGATCAGCGGACAGGAGCTTCTCACCGTCGAGATCCGGTACACGCCCGTACCTGCGCCGGGACAATCGCTTTTTCTCGCTCGGGAAGGGCTTCTTCCAGGGCGAGACGGGCTCTTCCGTGCCGTCCTCGAGTATTCGACCCCCGGTCCCTCGATTCCCATCCTGCACCTGCGTCCGACCCACCATCCTCAGTTCCTCCTGCCCCACTGACCCGTCTTTCTGCGTAGGGTTCGCGTGCTCCCGCAGCCCTTTCGCTCCCAAGCGCTTATTTAAGCCAAAATGAGCCTTTAGGAGCGGCCATTGGATAGCGAAACGGCCTGGCTTCTGCTAGGCTAGGGGTCATGCGCTTGAGTATTGTGATTCCCACAAAAAACGAGGAATCCTATTTGCCGATCCTCCTAGCCTCGCTCCGCGGGCAGACCTACCAAGACTTTGAATTGATCGTGGCGGATGCTCATTCGACGGATCGGACCCGGGAGATCGCGGCTCAGGCTGGGGCGAAGGTGATTGATGGGGGTATGCCGGGCCCAGGGCGGAACCGAGGAGCGGCCGTTGCGACGGGTGATCTCCTCTTTTTCTTTGACGCGGATGTTATTTTGCGCCATCCCTGTTTTTTGCAGGACACGATTCTTGAATTCACAGCTCGTGAACTTGATGTGGCGACTTGTCCACTGCATGTTCAAGACGGCACGTTGCTCGATCATGCGTTGCATGAGGCCTACAATAAATACACGTATGCAGTTCAGCCGGTGCTGCCTCATGCCGTTGGATCGTGCATTCTTGCCAAGCGATCCGTCCACGAAGCCTTGAAAGGCTTCGATGAGTCCGTTGTGTTTGCGGAAGATCATGATTATGCGCGTCGAGCGAGCAAAGCAGGGTACAGCGCTGGTATTTTGCGGAGTCACAAAATCGCGATCTCCTCTCGTCGCTATCGTAAAGAGGGGATGATGCGAACAGCGGCGAAAATGGTCTGGAGTGAGGCGGCTATTTTGGTGCGCGGTCCGTTTCGTTCGATTCCGTTTACCTATGAATTCGGAAACTTCGAGGCACAGGCGCAGGCAAGAGCACGCAAACTCTTTAAGAAAAAAGACCGGGTCTAGAGGCGGGATTCTATTATTGTATGGAGCGTAAAATTCTGGTGGCCAAACAGGATGAAATTCCCATCGGGCGAACGAAAGCCTTTCGTTTTGGACCACATGCGGCGATTGTCTTCAACGATCAAGGCGTGCTCAAAGCGTATGTGAATCGTTGCACACACATGGGCGGACCGGTCGAACTGAAAGACAAGAAAGGCACGCTGACGTTTCGTTGTCGTTGGCATGAAGCCGAATTTTCTCCTGGCACGGGTGAAGCGATCGAAGGCGAGGCGCCGCAAGGGACACGTTTGACCCCCATTGAGCTAACCCCGGAAGCGGAAGGCTATTACGCGACCTTTCGTACATCGGAGGATGATTGGAATTTTTAATCATGCGTATTCTTTCATCCATTCGCCGCCTGTGGAGCGGTGAGACCGAGGGGATGGTGGCGGCCGCCGCGATCGTCGGCATCGCGTCTCTTGCTTCCCGGTTGCTTGGCGTCGTGCGTGATCGGTTGCTTGCGACAACGTTTGGAGCCGGTCTCGAACTGGATGCCTATTATGCCGCCTTTCGCTTGCCGGATGTCTTATATAATCTATTAATATTGGGTGCGTTGAGTGCCGGGTTTATCCCGCTTTTTACAGAGTTACGAGAACGCTACGACCTTAAGGCGGCCATCCGTTTCACGAGCCAGACCTTGTCGCTCGTCGGGACGGCACTGATCATCGCGTGCACGGCAGGGATTGTTGCTGCGCCTCTGATTGTTCCTTGGCTCGCTCCAGGCTTTGATCCAGCCAAACAGGAACTGACAACGACGCTTACACGCATCATGTTCTTGTCGCCGCTCTTTCTTGGGATCTCGGCGGTGATGGGCGGTGTGTTGCAGTCTACAAAACGGTTCTTTGCGTTCGCCTTTGCGCCGATTTTTTATAACATTGGAATCGTCGTCGGGATCGTCGTGCTTGCGCCTTGGCTTGGGTTGTCTGGTCTTGCCTGGGGGGTCGTGTTAGGAGCGTTTGCTCATGGACTGGTTCAATATCTAGCCGTCCGGCCGATCGGTCGGTTGTCGTTGACCTGGCCGTCTATTGCGGCGGAACCGGTTCGACGCATGTTGCGGCTGATGATCCCACGTACGGCTGGACTCGCTGTGACGCAGATCAACCTGGTCATTATTTTATTCTTTGCTTCGTCCCTCGCAGATGGATCTGTGTCGATTTTCAACCTCGCTGGAAATTTACAAAGCTTTCCTTTGGGACTGATCGGTGTTTCCTTTGCGATCGCCGCCTTTCCTGCCTTGTCTCAAGCAATTGGGGCCAAGCGAGAAGACGTCTTTCAAGAAACCCTGCATCAGGCCGCTCGGCGCATTCTGTATTTTATTCTTCCACTCTGTGTCTTGTTCTTGGTGTTGCGTGCTCAAATTGTACGAGTCGTACTCGGCGATGGTCGATTCGATTGGAATGATACGCAGCTAACACTCGAGGTCTTTGCCTTGTTGACCTTCGCGTTGCCAGCTCAAGCCTTATCTCAACTCTTCACGCGAGCTTTCTATGCCCTGCAAGAAGCTTGGTTGCCCTTTTTGGTTGCTTGCGTGTCTGAGCTCGTGACCGTTGTTGTCGCCTGGTCTACCTACCGATCATTCGGTGTCCATGGTCTCGCGTGGGCGATCGTCGCAGGTTCCTCAGCCAATGTGCTTTTATTGCTCATCCTCTTATCTCGAAAAAAACAGTTGCGTATTTGGTCAACATCTTTCGTACGCTTTGTAATGACGATGATCTTCGCGCTTGGGCTACAAGCACTGGTGACTTTCGGAATGAGGCATGCTATTGGGTTCTGGCTCACACCACTTACGCACAGCTGGGCGGTCCTATTGCAAGGAGCGGTTGCTGGGATCGCGGGGGGAATCATCTTTTTTGGAGTGACGATTCAATTAGGCCTTCCGGAAGCGAGATTGCTTTCGAAATTGAAACAGAAGTTCCAGAGCAAAAACGTACCCACCGTGTAACGAAATTGTGGGTGGGCGGTATCATAGAGGAGAAGGGGTAACGATCCTCTTCTTTCACCTGCATCTTGTCTCATTCCTTCCTCTAAAAATTCCTATGATCAAAAAACTTGTCTCATCTTTTGCCGTCATGACGGTCCTAGGCGGAGCTCCCTTGGCGCTGTTTGCGGCCGAATCTGCAACGACAACTCGCGTTGTGATCAACCCAGCGGCTTGTACCTATCGCACTGAAGAGGTCAAACTCAATCTGGAAAACCGGTACACAGAACGATCCCTTCGGTTGTCGAATACTCGTGAAGAACAAGCACTGCGCATCGAGCATACTCGCGCTGAACAAATAGCTAAACTGACGAAAAATCGCGCCCTTCAAGACGCACGCCGCGAAAAGACCCGAGCCGAACAGGCTGCAAACCTTCAAAAAAAGACTCTGACAGACGCGCAAAAACAAGCGGTCGTGACCTATCGTGCCGCCGTTGATGCAGCGACCAAAGTTCGTCAATCCACGATTGATAGCGCTGTACAGGCCTTCCGCTCTGCGCAGACGAATGCCTTGACCGTTCGACGTGCGGCGGTTGATGCGGCTAACACGACTCGTAAGACCGCCATCGAAGCAGCTCTCAACACTTGGAAGCAGCGTTGCACGGGTACGAACGAACAGCGCGAACAGGCCGACAAAGACTTCCGTGCCGCTACAAAGACAGCGAATGAGGCTTACAAAGCTTCCGTGAAATCAGCAGAAACTCAATTCAAGACTTCGATGGAAGCCGCTCGTACTACCCGCAAGAATGTGGAGACTCAGGCCAAACAGGTCTATGAAACAGTGGTAAAAGCGGCTCGTGAGGTGCTCAATGCAGCTCTCAAAGCCTAGATCAACCCAAAGACTGTCCACACCGCACGCCTCTCATTGGGGCGTGCGGTGTGTATTATAAGGAGCAGCTTTTATGAGTATGGATAAACCATCGGTTCAGGAGAAGTTTCTTTCGGAGAAGCCTTTGAGGACACGTTTTGGAATGGCTGAGCAAACCTTTATTGCAGCTGTCAGATCAGCGATCATGGCTGAAAAAGCGTTCGAAGGGTACAAGCCCGTGCGACTTGGGTCAGAGCATCTTGTGCTTGTACTGGAAGATCCAGCACAGCGGAATATGGTCTTGAAGTTGAATCTTGGTTTAACCATAAGTGCCCTTACGGATCTGATCTCATCTCAGCCACAGAGCTCAGCTGAAGAGCTGCAGACCGCTTGTCGCGTCCGCCTAGAAGAGGAGCGAGCTTATATAGAGCAATTGTGGAAGGCTTTGCCTCACGAGTTGCCGGAGGCTCGTATACTGACTCGACGGTCTTTGATCGTAGATGTTCCGGTCTCGGAAGCGCTTTGGAAAGGAGCCTCGAAACACTATGAATTCATTACAGGCATCACTCCAGCTGCTGTACAGGCGATTCCGAAGCAAGTTCCAATGCTATTGACTCAGCAACGCCAATTCCAAGCTCAAGAAAAGCGTGACTTTTGGATAGGGGAAGAGTGGAGAAAGGTCCCACTGCACGCGGCGGATATCACAAAATTGCGCCGAGCGTTTTTTGAAGGCGTTGGCCTTGATCGATCGGCGGATTTGCAAGGAGCATGGCAGAAGATCTTTCCGCACTTGGATGAGTTGGTGACATTTGCCAAACAAGATCCAGAGCGGTTGGCGGCATTCCAACAGGCCGTTGTGGGAATGGACCGTTATACGCAACGGACACGTGTTCCTTTGGATGTATTAGGGGGCGATAATCTCTTTTTTGCTCAGTCACAAGCGAATGATCCGTGGTCTCTGGTGGCGGTAGATCCATTTTTTCCACGCTACCATGTTGCCTACGACCGAACCGATCTCACGTTTTTGGAACGCGCCATCCGTGTCAGCGGAGAGTCTGTCGCCGAGTCGGCCCAATCGTCGTTCACTCCGCTTGAGCGAAGGGTCGCTAACATGCTTTGGCATCAAGTCATTGCGATGAAAGGACTGGCTTGGGCCGCAGGGGTACCGAGCCAGCTACAGGTAAAGGGGATGGACAAAGACAATTTCTTGAATGCCATTTAGCGGATTGCTTGTCAAAAGCCCGTTTTTTGCGCATACTGAGGCCATTCTTTTGTTTTAGACATGGATCAATCTCGCATCCGGAATTTCTGCATCATTGCCCACATCGACCATGGTAAATCCACCTTGGCCGATCGTTTGTTGGAGTTAACAGGGACGATCGAAAAGCGCCGCATGAAGGAACAGCTCTTGGATACGATGGAGCTGGAACGGGAGCGTGGGATTACCATCAAGCTCCAGCCGGCACGCATGAAATATACGGCTAAGGACGGCGTTGAATACGAACTTAACTTGATTGATACGCCAGGTCACGTCGATTTTACGTACGAAGTGTCGCGGTCCTTGGCGGCTGTCGAGGGAGCGATTTTGTTGGTTGATTCGACGCAAGGTGTGCAAGCGCAAACGATCGCTAACTTGTATTTAGCGATCGACCAGAACCTCACGATCATTCCGGTTTTGAACAAGGTTGATCTTCCTAACTCGGATGTTGAACGACGTGGGAACGAGCTCATGCAACTCATCGGTTGCAAGCGCGAGGAGATTTTGTGTGCCTCTGGCAAGACGGGGGAGGGCGTGCCTGAAATTCTGGAACGAATTGTGCGCGATGTGCCTGTGCCAAAAGGGGACCCGAACGCGCAAGGTCGTGCGATTATTTTTGATTCAAAGTACGACGACTACCAAGGAGTTATCGCGTATATTCGTTGTATGGATGGTGTACTCCAGGAGCGGAGTAAGGTACGCTTTTTGGCAACGTCGACGACCAGTGAAGCGCTTGAAGTCGGCTATCTGAAGCCAGAACATACGAAGTCTGGCCGCTTAGAGACAGGGGAGATTGGTTATCTCGTGACCGGGTTGAAAGACATTCAAGCCGTACGTGTGGGTGACACCGTCTCTTTGACGGGTGATCCAACGGTCGAGCAGCTGCCTGGATATCGAGAAGTGCGTCCAATGGTCTACGCAGGCGTCTTTCCAGCCGATGGTTCTGAGTATGAAAAACTCCGCGATGCGATTTTGAAACTCAAGTTAAGTGATGCAGCCCTCACTTTTGATCCAGAGCATTCGAGTGCCCTTGGCTTTGGATTCCGTTGCGGACTCCTCGGCATGTTGCATTTGGAAATTCTGCAACAGCGCCTCATCCGTGAGTTCGACATGGATATCGTCATCACGACGCCGTCTGTGGGATATGAAGTGACGTTGACGAATGGAGAAGAAAAATTCGTGAAATCACCAGCAGATTTTCCTGAAGTGTCTCGCATCGGCGAAACGCGTGAGCCTTGGGCGACGGTCGATATCGTGTGTCCCAAGGAGTACATCGGCAACGTCATGGCGCTTGTCCAAGACCGACGAGGTGAATACAAGAATACAGAATACCTCGATTTGCAAAGGGCGATCTTGCATTATTCCATGCCACTCGCATCCGTGATCGTAGATTTTTATGACAAATTGAAGAGTGCAACGGCTGGATACGCTTCGCTGAACTACGATTTCTCGGATTTCCGTGCCTCAGATGTCGTACGTTTGGATATTCATGTGGCAGAAGAACCGGTTGAGGCGCTGGCGACCTTGCTCCATTCAACCGAAGCCGATCGACGTGGCCGCGAAATCATCGCAACGCTAAAAGAAGAGTTGCCTCGCGCTCAGTTCGCGATCAAGCTGCAAGCCTTGATTGGGGCGAAGATTTTGGCTTCGGATCGTATCAATCCCTTCCGCAAAGACGTGTTGGCTAAGATGTCTGGGGGTGACTATTCCCGCAAATCCAAGCTCTTACAGAAACAAAAGAAAGGCAAAGAGCGCATGTTGTCGATGGGGGTCGGCGGCGTCGAGATTCCGCCGGATACGTTCATCAAAGTCTTACGTCGTGGAAATTAATTTGCTACCCTAGAAACCTATGAAGCGTGAACGATTGAATTTTTGGATGAAAGTGCTCGCCATTGCGACGATTTTGTTGATGGTGATTCCTTTGCTCGCGGCGTACTCGAGTTTTTAAGTCGTTTTTAAAGAAGAAGGAACTCGCCAAAATTAGTTCGAGCAACGTCCCTAGTCTTTGGTGGGGCGCCGCTTGAGAGAGGTGTTGGTTATGGGATTTTTATGTACGATATGGTCCGTTTTCTGACTTGGGAAGTCGTTTGATGGGTGGGAGTTTTACACTTACACGAATCGCGTCTATTGCGTCTTCAATGCTTGCTTCTAGCTCTTTGATTCGCTGAGCGAGATGTTCTGGAATATCGCGATCTAAGATTTGATCTACTTCTTTTAGGTACGAGCTAGCGATAGGGTAGCGACCCATTCGATCCTCCACGTTCTCTGTCCATGCTCTTGATCGAAAGAAGACCTTCTTCGCCAACTCTTCCTGGATGAGGGAGATGACCCAGTCGCGTGCACGGTCACTTTTGCAACCAATAGCTGTACGATACGGGTCGTCGTTCCAATTCAAAATCGTTGTTCCAGAAAAAACCGGGACATGATCTACAAGCACCAGTGCACGAATCAGTCGAAAGGCCGGATGTGAGGTGTTGAGTGGGGGGAGATCGGTTTCTTCGAGACGGTAGCGTTTTCCAATCTGTTCAAGAGAGGCCTGCCTTAGCTTCTTGTACTTGGTATTAACCAGTTTCAGAACTAAATCGATCGCATGATAATGCCAACTGTATCCAGTGATAAAACCATCAAACATAGGCTGGTTTGCGAAGCGTACTCTGCAGAGTTCAATAATTTCATTTTGCCAAGCAATTTTCCGCGTTTCTCTTTTTCTTTCCTCTTCTAGATCAATAAACTCCCAGACGCCATCTCTGGCTGGTGAGACAAACTCTATCCCCTCAGGTCCATCTTCGAGTAGTCGGTCTTTCCGAAGGAAGCGGGGGAGGCTGTCTGCAGAAAGTGTTTCCTGTAATTCAAATCGATCATTCTCTACTTCGCGATGAGCGGTGACTTGCAGCGCACCAGATCGATTAAATTTTGTACGTAGACGCAGATTATTTCGATCACAAAAATCTCCTAATTTATAAGGGCTAAGCCGTTCGAACTCAGCCGCAAGAGCCAGCTGTTCTTTGCTTTTTGGTTCACTCAGTCTAATTTTCCATTCATGAGACATACGTAGATCTACCTCAGTTTATCATATCTTCCCATTTGCTTACCCGATTGCCACACTGTCCGTCATGTCTGCGTATACCTGGTCCCTTCGTCCTTCCCCGGCGGTGAGCGAAATCGAGCCCTGGCAGCCCCGTGTTTCGCCTCTGGTCGCGGCGCTCTTGTGGCAGCGTGGGGTGCGCTCCTTTGAAGAGGCAGAGATGTTCCTATCACCTTCCTGGAGTGCGCACGTGCACGATCCGGCCCAGTTTCGGCATTTACCTCAGGCAATGGCTCGGGTCTTTTCAGCGTTGGAGGCAGGGGATCGAATTACCGTTCATGGGGATTATGATGCGGATGGAATTACGGGCTCGACAGTCTTGATTTCGACTTTGCATGAAATTGAGAAACGGCTGACAGGTCGCGAGCGGAAGGACAGTGTTGTTGATTATTATATTCCTCATCGTGATAAAGAGGGGTACGGCGTTCATAAAGCGACCATTGGCAAATTAGAAGAACGTGGAACAAAGGTGCTTATCACCGTCGACTGTGGAATTGCCTGTGTTGAAGAAGTGGCGCTGGCTCGCAAAGCGGGGATGGATGTGATCGTGGTTGATCATCATCAGTTTGGAGAAATCCTGCCAGATGGCTGGTTGATTCATCCGGGATTGCCAGAAGAGACTTATCCGTTCAAGAAATTGGCAGCAGTAGGAGTCGCTTTCAAATTTGCCACAGCCCTATTGAATGAAGCGCGTCGTAAGGGCTTGGATATTCCCGTTGGTTGGGAAAAGTGGTTGTTAGATTTGGTTGCGATTGCAACGATTACGGACGTTGTGCCGTTGATCGGGGAAAACCGTGTTCTAGAAACGTATGGGTTGCAGGTTCTCAATAAGACGCGTCGTCCAGGCTTGTTGGCTCTCATTGATGCGGCAAGTCTGACACCCGGTTCGATTGATACCGAATCGATTGGGTTTGCGATCGGTCCGCGGATCAATGCGGCGGGTCGGATGGACCATGCGAGTTTAGCGCTCCGCTTATTGTTGGCTGAGTCGCAGGAAGAAGCTCAAACGCTGGCTAAAGAGCTTGAACGTTGCAATCGCGAACGCCAGGATGCGACGAAAGTCATGATGGCGCAGGCGGAAAAGCAGCTCATGGAACGGTATACGATGAAAGAGTTGGATCAGCCGGAGAAATCGGCTTTATTTTTGTGGGATGAGGCTTGGTCACCGGCATTGGTTGGATTAGTGGCGGGGCGATTCTTGGAACGATTTGCTCGGCCTACCGTGGTGGTCGGATCGCATGAAGGGACGTGGATCGGTTCGGGACGGTCGGTTAGTTCGTATGACATTACAGCTGCCATGCGTCTCGCTGGGGAAGGACGATTAACGCGCATCGGTGGCCACGTGCAGGCTTGTGGGTTCGCGTTGGTCGATCCGGAGCATCTACCAAAGATCGCTGAAGATTTACATGTCCATGCCGCAGACGCCTTTCAATCCGGTCGACCGACGCCAACGCTCCTGATCGATGCTGATTTGTCTTTGGCACAAGTCGATGAAGCCTTTATTGATGAGGTTAAACGCCTTGAACCATTTGGAGAGGGGAATCCCAAGCCGCTATTTCGCTCGGAGAATTTGCTCGTTACAAAAGTCGATACAATCGGGTCTACGCAGGCACATCTTCGAATGGTGGTGGCGGATCGGGGTATGATGCGGAAAGTGATTGGGTTCAAGCTCGGGAATCGGATCGATGAGCTGCATGTCGGTTCGCGGGTTGATCTCGTGTATCATGTCAGCATGAATGAATGGAATGGCAGAAAAGAAGTGCAGCTGGTAATGAAAGACTTCGCAGCCAAAACGTAAATCCTGATTACCTCTATGAATTTGATTATCCGTACCGATGGTGGCTCACGTGGGAATCCTGGCCCGGCTGGAATTGGTGTTGTGATTGAAAACGCCGATACGAATGAAGTGGTGGAGACGCATGCCAAGTTTCTCGGGAAAGCAACAAACAACCAGGCTGAGTATAAAGCCGTGATCCTCGGCTTGGAGCGAGCTGTTGTCTTAGGCGCAAAACACGTTGAAGTCGTAGCCGATAGCGAATTATTGATCAAACAAGCGCGCGGTGAGTATCGAGTCAAAAATCCTGATTTACAGGTTCGTTTTGCTGAATTGAAAGCGTTTGAACGTCAGCTTCCACGCGTCTCGTATCGTCATGTACGTCGTGAATACAACAAAGCGGCAGATGCGTTAGCGAATGAAGCGATGGATCGCGGAGTATAAAAATCTGTGTAGATATGCGTCGCCCCACGAACCGAGTAGGGCGACACATGTCGCTGGTTCGTGGAGCTAGAGGATGATCTTCAGTTCGCCCAGGGGTCCATGACCAGCGGCACGAGCTGCTCTTGGCAGCTGTACGTTACGCGCGGGCAGCGCGCGTCCGCCGGGTGTCGGCGGATGGTGACGGAGGGGGTGAGTCCTTCGACCCAGCGCCCCTTCAGATACTTCGTCAAGTGCATGTTGAGATAGGGCAGCACCCACTCGGGCTGCTCAACCTGCCCGCAAAGGAGGAGCCAGCGTTCGGACCAGATGCCGGTGAACGGCGGTCGGTACCCTCCTCGTTGCGCGCTCGCCGTCCCCCAGCTGAACTGGTGAGCTCCGTACAAGGTTCTGAGCGCGCTGCTGAAGCGGTCCGTGGTGAACGAGTCCCGCCCCGGCTTCCAGCGCATCCAGAGCGGGTGCTCTTCGGTCAGCCACCCCCAGCCGCCAGTCGGGTAGCGGAAGTTGTGCAGGGATGTGTTCTCGTAGACCTCGAGCAGCGGCCAGAGCTGGGCCACGCTGGTTCCCCAGGTGGTGATCTCGAGATCCCGGTACTCCCAGTAGTAACTAATGGGCGCTCGAACGAGCTCGGGGGTCCACGGCGCGTTGGCGGTACTGCTCAGAGCGGGTGTCGGTCGAGTATCAGGGGACGCCCGATATCGGAGCGACGGGGTCTGAAAGCTGACTCCCACGAGGCCTACGCGGTTCTCGCCCCGGTTGCAGCCGTCCGTCGGCGGAATGGCGTCCGTTCCCGGCAGGGGCACGATGGGGGTGATGAACCCCTCCTGGACGGTGGTGGTGGGCTTGTCGTCTGCGGAGACGCAAGCGAGGGTGAAGAGAGCGGCGGCGAGGACGAAACGGATCTTCTGGAACATTGTTTACCCCACGCTCACGACGCGCTTCGTGTGGACAATCCACCAGAGGGTTGTGAGCGCTTGTTTATAGCAAAAAAGAGCAAAAATGTCAATCAATCGGTTGGTTTTTATTCATCATGGAACTTGTGCTATTCTACCCGTTATCTATGGGTCTTTTTTCCTCTCCAGAGAAGAGTAGTTATCTTGGCCTTGATCTTGGCTATGGTGGGATGAAATTGGTTGAGTTACGCAACGAAAAAGGGCGTGCTCGACTGGTAACGTATGCTTACGTCAACATGCCATCGGACAGTTTGGACAAATCCATGCTGAATGATGCACCCGGAACGGCTGAGATCTTGAAGCAAATGCTGGCGAAGGCGCGAGCAACGACCAAAAAGGTAGCGGCGGCGTTGCCGTTATCGTCTGTATTCTCAACGGTCTTGAGCGTGCCGAGTATTGAAGAGAAGGAGGTGAAAGATCTGGCGTTTGCTCAGGTGAAAAAATTGTTGCCATGGCCAATTGAAGAAGCCGCCGTGGACTTGAAAGTCATCGACAAGATCGAAAAAACCGAAGTCGCCAAAGCGTCGACGCGCGTTCTGGTCTCGGCGGCGCCGAAATCGTTGGTGAGCAAGTATACAGAACTGTTCAAGTTAGCTGGCCTCGAAGCGGTCGCTTTAGAAACGGAAGGGTTTGCGGAGATTCGTTCCCTTATTGGGAAGGATAAATCGACGATTTTATTGCTCGATATCGGTTCGCTTCGGACCAACGTCATGGTCGTTGAAAAAGGTGTGCCCTTCGTCATTCGTTCGATCGGAACCGGTGGAAACGCCATTAGCCAGACGATCGCGCGAACGCTCGGCATTCCGATCGATCAGGCAGAGACCATGAAGCGTGACATCAAATCCATGCAGGGCTTCACCCCAACGGGCGATCTTCGGCCGATTCTTGGGGTGTTGATCAAACCGATTCTCGAAGAGATTCGTTACTCGATCAACCTTTACCAATCGCAGGACGGGGAGAGCGCCAACAAACGTATTGAAAAAATCATTCTGACGGGTGGTTCATCGCTCTTGCCGCGCTTATCCGAATATCTGACGCAAGAATTGAACATCAATACCTACTTGGGTGATCCATGGGCGCGCGTGGTCTATCCAGCGGATCTGCGACCTGTTTTGGATGAGCTTGGGCCGCGCTATGCTGTTGCAATCGGCTGCGCGATGCGCGAGGTGGATGCCTAGTTTTTCCCATGGCGAATCACGCTGTACCCGTCTTGGTTCGTGAACACCTCCTCGCGGAGGCGGTGCGTCGCCATGAAGTGTCCGCTCAGGCGGTGCCAGTCATCGAAGATCTATTGCGTCACGAATTATCCTTCGAGCAAGCGTTGGTGGGGACGGGATTGATCCCGGCCGACCGTTTTGCCGACTGGCTCACGGAAGCGAGCGGTTTGCCACTTCTTGTTCCTAAAATAGAGGAACAAGTTCTTCCGCCAGGACTTGAATGTGAGACCGTATTGGCTTGGCGAGTTATTCCTCAGAAGGTTGCACCAAAGCACTGGCGTATCGGATTGACCGATCCATGGGATCAAGATATTCGCTCGGCGCTCGAAGCGTTAGCTGTTGAACAGGGATGGAGGTTGGATTTTGTCTATGTTGTCCCGTCGGTTGCCGATCGATGGTTGCGAACGCTGGATGAGTCCCGTTCCTCGTCATATGCCTTGGCGCGTTATGCCCGTTCCTTGGTTGAACGTGTGGAGCGTGAACAGGCGCTTACGCTCGTTTCGGCCGGAGCGGTTGTTCATCCGCGTCAGAAGGCAATAACGGTTCCAGCTGCTTGGATGCCGGCTCTGCACATGCGTTTGGCGCGTCGTTCGAGTGAATCTGGAGTTCACGTGCGACATCATAAACAGCACCATCGGCATGCCAACATCGAACTGACACGATCTCGCCAGGCCGAAGCCGCTGTCTCTGATGAAGCAGAGCATCCGGTTCGTGATTGGACAGACGCCTTCCAAACCTTCTTTGAACAAGGGAAACTGGTCTTTGTGCTGGATGAACAGGGCGATGTACTTAAACACTGGCCAGAGACTCATGTGAGCCAGGCGACTGAGGATTGGCGAGCCGGGAAACGTTGGATTGCTTCATCGGAAACAGGCGAACGAGAAGAGCTGTTCCATCTGACGCTCGCCGGGTATCCTGGAACGGTCTGCTTGCGCTCCGTATCTGAATTGAAAGACTGGGAACGGGCCGCGGATCAGGCACATGTTGAATATGCAGCCTGTATCGGTCAGTCGACGCCGCACGGAATGGCTTGGTCCATCTATAGCGTATGAACTCCCCCCGTTTACTTCTCACGGAACCTGATCCGTTTTTCGCCGCTTGCGCTACTCGTCAACTGCGACGAGCGGGTTTTGAAGTGGTTCACGCAGCACATGGTCAAGAAGGGTGGGAACTCTTATCTCGTGAGCCATTTGATCTCGTTGTGATGGAACTCGTCTTGCCGCGTCTGGACGGTTATCAGTTGTTAGAAGCGATTCGGGCAGAGGCGGCAACGGCACGTGTTCCTGTCTATATCTTGACTCGTCTCGGAACGCGTGAAGATGTTGAGCGCTGTCGAGCGCACGGCGTCGAAGATTATTTTATTAAACCACACCATACCATTCACTCGATCGCGGAGCGATTGCTTCAGGTCTGGCGTCAGGTACCAGCTCGCTCCGCCTAACTTTTTTCTATGTCCTTTTTTCGAACAAGTCGCCCTGGTTTTACCCTGCTGGAAGGTCTGATTGTACTCGCTATGATTGGCCTTTTGGCTGCCTTCGCTGCCGTTTCCTTGAATAGTGCCCGAGCTCGGACGCGTGATGCGCAGCGTTTGGCGAATATGAGTACCGTCCGCTCAGCGCTCCAGCTCTACTGGCTTGAAAAGGCGACCTATCCCGCAACGGATGGCGTTCTCTTGGGCCAAGCCGCTACAAAGACGGAAGTTCTTACGAGCAATGGGTTCCAGTCAAAAGCCGAAGCGGCGGGTACGGTGTTCTTGCCACTTGTCCCAACCGGACCAAAAGTTGGTGAATTCTATGCCTATAAAGGCGGTCCGAACGGTTATTCCATCCGTTTCCAAACAGAAAGTGATACGGAATTTGGTAAAGCGAACATCTATTATCTCCATTCGAATGGGATTGACCGGGACGAGCTGTTGAAATAAATGGTTCAATTCCACTCCTTGGTTCCATTCAAAAAGACCCTCCTCGGGTCTTTTTGGTTTTATTTCAGTGCGTTTCGGAAAACGTGTCCCATACGACCCGTTCGATACCTGGCACGTGGAGTACATTGACTTCGAGTGTTGGTTTGCAGCTGCACATCGCGATGGATACCCCGGCCCAGCCGTCAAAGGGAGGGATATGAATAACCTTGTCCTTAAGAGTTATTTTTGAAATATCGATTGCACCTCCGCATGAACCGCTGGTTGCTGCTATGACAGAACGTGCGCGTTCGATAACCGTCTGGTTCATAGGGACGCGTAGATCTTGCTTTTTTGTGATCGTCTGTCGGTAGCCAGCACTATCCATGTCCGCTCCGTTACAGTAAGTCATAGCATCCTTTGTAGATACAAGAATAGTCGTGGTTGCATTCAACTCGGTTCCTGAAGGGACGGGCAGGGCGTTGACTCCTCCGTTTTCTTCCATGTGTAGATCAACAAATTGCTTTAGCAAAGGAAATCGTTGATCGCCGAAGGTACTTTTTGGCATAGCCCCATATACCTCGGCGTAAGCCCATCCGTCTTCTGTCCATGTGATGATTCCATACGGACTTCCATAGTATTCCGAATCATTGTTTCGATAGGTAAGGGAAGCAGGCAATGGATCAGTTTCCTTTTCCATATCAGAGAAAAAATCTTTTACCTGCAGCGTTCGTACTTCATTATCCGCTTCTCTTGGCCCTAAGACGATTTGATATCGTTTATTGAAAGAAAAGTTAGATCCAGGGAAGTTAGCTCCTCCAAACAGGAACAAGTGAACCTCTTGTTTTCGGAGCGTATTGGCTGTGATGTCGTATTTCCAGATGGTGCCATCGGCATTGGCACACACTTCGTGGAATAAAATGAATTGTTGAGTACGAACATATACTTCCGGTTCTTGATTTGGACAATCTTCAGCTACAAAACCGAGCGTGTGAAGATCTGGGAGATCATCCGTCGATATGACGACTGGAGACGGATCTCTATTGGACTGCTGTGAGACGTCGACGCTTGGTAACGAGTTTTCAGGTGAGTTGGTTGGACGCTTGGCTCTTGCTAGGGCTAGGCAGGACACAACAAGGGCCAAAAGCCCCAAACCGATACTGATACTCGATAGAATGTGTGAACTAGATTTCATATGTGTACTCTATCAAATTTCCTCAGTTCTACGAAAAAGCTCGGTCTGCTACACTCCTGGAGCTATGTTGAGTCACGCTGAAGCCGCCAAGCGTATTCTCGTTCTCCGTCAGGAGATCGATCGATACCGCTATGAATACCATGTTTTGGATGCGCTTTCGATCAGCGAGGCCGCATTGGATTCTTTGAAGCATGAGCTATTCAAATTGGAGCAGGATTATCCCGATTTAGTGACGCCCGACTCACCGACACAGCGGGTGGCCGGGAAGCCGCTCGAGGGGTTTGTGAAGATTCCGCACCAGGTTCCCATGCGCTCGTTGGAGGATGTATTCAACCGAGAAGAAGCGGAACAATGGTTGGATCGTTTGAAGCGCCTTGAGCCTGGTGCGGTGTTTGATTTTTTTGCTGAGGTGAAACTCGACGGATTAGCCGTCTCGATCGTCTACCAAGATGGGCGTTTGAGCTACGCGGCGACGCGCGGCGATGGGCGCGTCGGCGAGGACGTCACGCATAACATTCGTACGATTGAAGCGTTACCACTGCAGTTACGACGACCAACGGATCAGGAGGTCGATGCATTTGCGAAAACGTACAAGCTTGAACGGCCTGAACCGCTGAAGGGATTTGTAAAAAATGCGTTACGTGGCCGGACCGAATTGCGTGGAGAAGTCTATTTATTAAGGAAGCAACTTGAGAAGTTAAATAAAGTATTACTTGCTCGCGGCGAGGAACCCTTTGCGAATCCGCGGAATGCGGCTGCTGGAGGAATCCGCCAACTTGATCCAAAGCTGGCTGCTGAGCGTGGCTTGTCTTTTAGTGGCTGGCATCTGTTTGGTGACTTCGGTCTGACGAAGCACGAACAGGCGCATGCGCTCATGACGTTGTTTGGGATTCCAGGGAATCCGCTGACACGCGCTTGTGCGACGCTTGAAGGAGTCGAGCAATTCATGGAAGAAATTGGCAAGAAGCGCGATCGGTTGCCCTATCAGATCGATGGTCTGGTCGTGAACGTGAATAACGATGCACTGTTCGAGCGTCTCGGCGTGGTTGGGAAGACTCCGCGTGGTGCCATGGCTTGGAAGTATGCCGCCGAACAGGGGACGACCGTGGTGCGTGAAATTCGCGTCTCCGTCGGGCGGACGGGTGCTCTGACGCCTGTAGCGGTGATGGATGCGGTAACCTTAGCTGGAACAACCGTGACGCACGCTAGTTTGCATAACGAGGATGAAATCAAGCGTCTTGGTCTCAAAATCGGGGATACGGTGATCGTCGAAAAAGCCGGGGACATCATTCCAAAAGTGATTCAAGTGTTGCCTAAGCTTCGAACGGGCAAAGAAAAAGCCTTTCGCATGCCGAAACAGTGTCCGATGTGTGGAGCGGACGTTCTTCGTCGCGAGGGTGAGGTTGCAACGATCTGTCCCAATAAGAACTGTTTTGCTCAAGAGATGGCGCGATTGCTCCACTTCGCAAGCCGTACGGCCTTAGATATTCGCGGGTTGGGCGATAAAATTGTGGAACAGCTTCTGCAAGAAGGCCTTGCTCGTGAGCCGGCCGATCTCTATGAGCTCGTGCCAGGTGATTTGGAGCCGCTCGAAGGGTTTGCGGAGCTCTCTGCCAAAAAATTGGTGGCAGAGATCCAGGTTCACCGTGAGCCGCCGCTTGAACGCTTCTTGATGGGTCTTGGAATTCGACATGTCGGGGCAGAAACGGCGCTCGATTTGGCTCGGGCCTTCGGTTCGATCGAGCGTTTCCGTCAGGCGGATCAGGCGGCCTTGCTGCAGATTGATGGGATTGGAGACGTGGTAGCAGAAGCAATTGTCGAATTTCTGAATGATCCTCAGGAAAAAGCTCGTCTTGAACGTTTGCTCGCACACGTCAAACCACAGGCCATCGTCATTCAAGACCGTGCCAATTTGCCTCTGAGCGGCACGAGCTGGGTGCTAACTGGGTCGCTCGTTTCGATCGGACGTGAAGCCGCTAAGGAGCGAATTCGCGCGCTTGGGGGAGATGTGGGAGAAAGTGTCTCCAAAAAGACGTCGTTCGTAGTGGTCGGTGCAGAGCCAGGGTCGAAATATGAAAAAGCGCAAAAATTAGGCGTGACGATTTTGGATGAAGAGGCGTTTTTGAAGAAAATAGGTTCATAAAGATACTTCATTCTCCTACCTATGTCTGGTTTCACTGAACAACAGCGCGCCTGGAAGCAAGAAATAAAACAGGCAACACCTGAGACCGTTTTTTCTGGTACGGCAAGAGAGATCGTTGTATCTCCGGCTGAACAAGTGAGATACAAAGAACACGCAAAATTTGGAGAGATGTTGGTGGACGATCTTTTATGGGCAACTTCTCAAGATCAGGGGCTTGAAGAGGCTTCAATTAAGCAGCGCTTTCAAGCTCTTCTAGACCGGGGCCTTACAGAAGATCAGCGTAAACGACTTGTCTTTATTCAAGATGTACTTCTCCGACAATACACAATCACTAAGCGCGTAGGCAGAAAAGAGTTGCTGCGCCGCGTAGAGTCTGCGGCAGATCGCATAAGCGGTGGATTAGTAGAGTTTCTTCCGTCACGGATAAATCCTGAAGATATTGAAGTAACACCTTTCGGTGCGATCATAATCACGATCCGTGACCGCCATATGTGGGAGGAAGAGTTAGAATTCCCAGAAAATACTCGAGGTAAGACTATTCAGATCGACGAAGAGGTTCTCGCGGTATTACCTTTTCGTGAACGCGAAACGATTGAGAGGGTTATTTTGTTGCGCGCAACAGATGATGGTCCTTTGCAATTCGCGGTCAGGCGTCATGAGTTGTTTCATGATCTCCATAAACATGCGTTTAATCCTGTTATGAAAGTGGAATACGAGAACTCCGAACAGGCGATCTGCTTTCGCGGATTGCGCAATGAACTTACCGCCTATGCCATCTCCCAAGAGTGGCAACTCAAGTTATCGGCTCTTTTAAATTGGAAGAAGCAGGTTGGTAATAAAGCCATTCGTGAGCGCATCGCCTCACTGGTTGAAAAAGAATGGGTAAGTAAAGGGATGACAGAGTCTGAAGCACGGGCACAAGCAAAAACGTTTATTAGTGAAATACAGGCTCTTGAGTATCATCTGTGCCGATTAGCGTTAAGTGATTCGAAGGCATTTGCTCCTTTGATGCACGTAGTGATTACCGCTGAGAGCGTGAAAGAGCTCGTGTATCACCTTTCTCACATTCCTTCCGATCCAATTGACGCGGTAAAGGCAGCAATTAAACAGCCAAGTGGTGAGCCTATTTTTCCGAGAGCGTTAGACCTTATCCGTTGGGCTTCGGCAAAATCCTTGCCGGTCCTTCACTTGGATCAGCTAGTAGAATCGATTCATTTGAAGCTCGACGAAGAACGAGCCAAAAACGCTTCCTCTAAAGCGGTGCAAAATTGGAATCAGCTCTTAGAAGATATCGCTGCGAATCGGCAAAAAATGGAAGCTTAGGTAACTCGTTCTACAGCTGCCCCTTCTGGCGGTTGATATTTCATGAGAGATCGATTCTTATAGAGGAGCGATTCGTCTGTCACGTTACCTGTCTCGCGACTTCGTGTCTGGCGCCAGATTTCATTTGCGCGATAGTTTTGTGTGCCGTCGGTCAGATAGCGATGTTCTTTTTCAAGAATCGAAAAAGACAGGGTCGGTTTTTGATCGGTTCGAATTTCTCCCTTGAGGTGATCATCTGTCATCCAGAGATGGAGCTGAAAGATGTTTTGAGTTGGATTATGGAGCTGCAAATCCATGTAATTATAGAAGAGGGCAGCGCCTGTACCGAATGGAACGGTGCGGCCTGAATCCGGAAACAAATCAAAGCTGTGATGGTGCCGTTCCGTTACTTCGAGCGGTGAATGCAGCGCCATCCAATAGACAAGATTTGCGAGCTGGCATAGGCCGCCACCGATCCCGACTTTGGATGCTCCATTTGAGAGGATCAGCCCTTCCATATACCCACGTTCTTTCGTTGCAGGACCGATCAAGCGCCAGAGCGAGAGGGTCTGACCTGGCCTGATGACGATGCCATCGATTTCGCGGATCGCAAGTTTAAGATTGTGAACTTTATTATACTGTAATTGTAGTTCGACCGTTCCGAGTTTGCGTATAAGTAACGACTGATGCGAAGTGACACGGTATTCAAGGGAGCTTCCCTGGCGCTCGGTTGCGTATCTGTGTTTGGCGAGCTGCCAGATGAGGCGACGAGCGAGCTGTTTACGCGTTACAGCCAGCTTGTAAAACGCTGGATGCAGGCTGGAAAGGGTACGGCGTGGCATAGGAAGAGAGGAGAGATGCTCTCTCAACGGCTTGAGGCCGTACCTATTACAACAAGAGTTTATCTTTTATTATTCTTACGATGGGACCTTGCAATTCCTGCTCAGGCAGGACTTTGGAAGATCCGTTGACTGACACGAAGCTGCTACGGAGTGTACCGATCGAAACACATGCCGGACAGAATTCAAATTCTACCTTGAGATAAGGCGGATTCGGTTGCTTTGCGACTCGTCCGGCTTCAATGTGCTTTGTGAGAGAAGGTGTATCAATTGAATCTGAAACATTCAGGGAGAGAGTTGCGGTACCAAAGCGAAGCTCCTGTTTGCATTGACTGCACACATTTGTGCGTAGGCTTTTC
The DNA here is from genome assembly GCA_964567995.1 of uncultured Gammaproteobacteria bacterium. Lineage (GTDB taxonomy): Bacteria > Patescibacteriota > Patescibacteriia > 2-12-FULL-60-25 > 2-12-FULL-60-25 > JAGOTP01. The sequence continues at coordinate 110,157 of CAZMOB010000004.1, read as the reverse complement.
CAAAGTTGATAGAGGCCTATGAAGAATAATGGTGGAGCTGCAATGAGGACGGTGAGATAAATTTTGCCGGTCTGATATATAATCCGATACACAGTGAGCCCGGTCAAAACACCGGCCAGAGCCATGATGACGATTCCTGCGAAAAAACTCTTCCGACCAAATTGTTTCTGAATGGCTGGCATGATTTGGAACTATCCAGCCCAGGGCGGCACAACCGCTTGAAAAGCGAATACACCTAGATCATTGGCACTCATTGATTGGTCGCGAAGATCGAGTGCGAATTGCTTTCGTCCTTGTTTACCCTTTACGTAAATAATGAGGAAGGTCCCTTGATCGATATCTTGCAGGGCGAAGTTTGTCCCTTTTTCATCCATCACCGTGGCGTAGACGAGTCGGTAAGCGTCATTCGTCGGAACGTCGAGCGTGAGTTTGATTTGTGATTCGGCATACTGCTTGAGTTTTAAAAAGCGAGCATCCGTTTGGAGGGTTTGAAAGCCTTCTTTCCACGCGACGCGCGTGTCATCTTCGGCTTCGACATATTGTTTTGCTCCCTGCCAACGACTCCAGACACGCCAGGCGATAAAGGCGATCAGAATGATCAAAATGAGGATGCGAATAGGAAGGCTCATTGAAGGTTTTTAGGAGGAATTTTGATCTATCCTACACACTGGCCTTTCGATCGGCAATGCGATACCGTAGGGGCATATGTCGCTGACCACGGATGAACTACTCCACCTCGCAAAATTGTCTCGTCTGTCGATGGACGAACAGACGTTCGAAACCTTCCGGCCACAACTAGAGGGCATTTTGGAATATATCGGTCGGTTACAGTCCGTTGAGGTACCTCCGTCGGCGGAGCGTGAGATTTCGGCTGAAGCCATCGTGCGACAGGACATTCCTGTCCCGTCCGCTCCGGATCTCCTTCAGGACTTGCAGGCTGCCTTTCCAGACCGATCTGACAAGCTCTTGCGCGTGCCAGGCGTTTTTGACAAACCAAAAGATTAATCGCTATGCCTTTGTCTTCTCCAAACTGGACCATCAAAACGGCGGCCGATGCGCTAGAAAAGAAGGATCTGTCTTCCAAAGAGCTCGTGGAAGAGTATTTGACGCGTGCAGAAGCGCAGAATGACGACCTGAACGCCTATCTCACGTTCATGCCGGAAGAGGCGCGGGTGGCTGCGCAGGCATCGGATGAGCGTCGTTCGCGCGGTGAGCGGTTGAGTGTGTTGGATGGAGTGCCAGTGGCGGTGAAAGATAACTTGCTCACGAAAGGCACGCGCACGACTGGTGGATCCAATATCCTCTCCAAATATATCGCGCCCTACGACGCGACGGTTGTAACCCGCTTGCGCGAAGCGGGAGCGGTTATTATTGGGAAAACCAACTTGGATGAATTTGGGATGGGTGGCTCGACCGAAAACTCGGCCTACGGTCCGACGAAGAACCCACTTGATTTGACCCGTGTCTCGGGTGGTTCGTCTGGTGGGAATGGCGCGGCCTTGGCAGCCGATCTGTGTGTGGGTTCGCTCGGGACGGATACGGGTGGCTCGGTCCGTTTGCCAGCCTCCTTTTGTGGAGTGGTCGGATTCAAACCTACCTATGGCCGCGTTTCACGCTATGGAGCGATCGCGATGGCCTCCTCGTTGGATCAGGTTGGTCCGATGACGAAAACCGTCGAAGATGCGGCGCTTATGCTCGAGATCATCCAGGGTCGGGACGAGCACGATCAGACGACACGTCCGACGCAGCCTCTTACCTTTGATCCGACTGAGGGGATTGATCGCTTGAAGATCGGTTTGCCCAAACAAGCGTGGTCTTTGGGTGGTATCGAGCCCGGCGTAAAAGCGGCGCTTGAGGCAGCGATGAAGCGCTACGAACGACGAGGTGTTGAATTTGTCGAAGTCGATGTGCCATATGTGGATGAAGCGCTGGCGGTATATTATATTATCATGCCCTGCGAAGTTTCCTCCAACATGGCCCGCTTCGATGGGATTCGCTACGGTAATCGTTCGCAGGCTGCACAGCTCTTGGATGTCTATCTTGATTCGCGTACCAAAGGGTTAGGGGATGAAGTACGCCGTCGAATTCTGATTGGGACCTACGCGCTCTCCAAAGGCTACTTTGATGCCTATTACGTCAAAGCCCGACAAGTTCAGGCCGAAATTCGTCGGGCCTATGCCAAGGCGTTTGAACAGGTCGATCTCTTGTTGACCCCAACATCGCCAACGGTTGCCTTCAAACTCGGAGAAAAGACGGCGGATCCGCTCGCGATGTACCTTCAAGATGTCTTTACGGTTTCTGTGAGCGTGGCTGGATTGCCGGCTATTTCGATTCCATGTGGATTGAGCGAAGGGCTGCCGGTCGGTCTTCAGCTCACTGGTCCGCAGATGGGGGATGATCTGGTACTTGCCGCCGCCCACGCCTTTGAACAGCTCGCATGATCATCTTGCAAATCGTCTTGCAACCGCCAAGCGCTCCAACGACCTTTGAGCCGGTGAGCGCCGGTTCGGCGAGTACGATTGGGACGATCATAGGGATTGGTCTGGCCTTGTTCGTCGGAGCGGCCGTGTTGGCGGGGGTGCTGCGAAAACTGAAACGGCCAGAACTGAATGGGCTCTCGCCACAAAAAGTGAAACAGCTCTGGGAGCAGATCGAGCACTCGGCCAAGCAGGGACGGTTGGGTCAGAAGATGGCCGTGATCGAGGCAGATAAATTGCTCGACAATGTCTTGAAATCGATGCTCTTTCCGGGCGAAACAATGGGGGAGCGGCTCAAGATGGCGGGCTACAAATATCCCGGCATTCGTGACGTTTGGCCAGCGCATCGTGTGCGGAATCGGTTAGTACACGAAACCGACTATGAATTACGCGATCGAGATACGAAGGAAACGCTCGAAGATTTTCGCCGAGCGCTGCGTGAACTGAACGTCCTGTAATATGTTGCCCTATATCGGAGCTACAACTTTTCCATTGTTCGGAATTTCGCTCCAAGTCTGGGGGACGATCGTCGCTCTTGGATATGGGCTAGGCACGTACATTGCTTGGCGACGGGCGAAGCAGAAGGGGTTAGACGCCGGAGTGGTCCTCGATCTGGCCTTTTGGATTTTTATTGCGGCGTTCGTTGGTTCCCGCATCTTTCATGTCTTGGCCTACAATCCTGGCTATTATTTAGCTCATCCACTGGCCGCCCTTGATCCGCGGACGCCGGGCTATGCGATCTTTGGAGGCTTTTTAGGAGCAGCAGGGGTGTTTGCCTGGACGGTCTATCGTCGCAAGATTGCTTTCTTTGAATATGCGGATGTCTTGATTTGGGGCTTGCCGTTGGGGTGTGGCGTTGGCCGCATCGGTTGCTTCTTGATCCATGATCATCCAGGCACGCTGACGCATTTTACCCTAGGTGTTCGCTATCCTGACGGTCAGGTTCGACATGATTTGGGCCTGTATCTGTCGTTGATCGGGTTCGCGACGGGGCTGCTCTTTCTCTGGTTAAACCGCAAGCCTCGCCGTCCCGGGTTTTGGTTGGGTGTGTATATGTTGATTGAGGGAGTGACGCGCATCTGTTTAGATTTCTTCCGTGTTCAGGATGTACGCTATCTTGGACTGACGCCAACCCAATATTTATCCATCCCGCTGTTAGCGCTCGGGGTGTGGTGTGTCTCGCGTGCGTCACGCGTGGTACCCTCTTCCGTATAACTTTCTCTTATGAACTCTTCCTCTAATACCAATACCGGATTGATCGTAGGCATTATCGCTGTCACAATCGCGTTATTTGGCGGTCTTGTGCTGCTTCTCACGCGTCTTCCGTCTGATACGCCGGGAGTCGGGAACGAAAACGTGAGCTTTTCTGATGCGGCTGACCCGGTCATGGGGCCAGCAACCGCACCTGTGACGGTTCACATGTACGAAGATTTCGAGTGTCCGGCTTGTGCCGCCTCGTATTCCATTATGCGTCAGGTGATCTCGACCTACAAAGATCGCGTTCGCTTCGTTTGGAAAGACTTCCCCCTCGAAACGATGCATCCCGTGGCTCGCCCTTCGGCGAATGCGGCCCGTTGTGCGCAGGTTCAAGGGAAATTCTGGGAATATCAGGATCAGCTCTTCCAATCACGTGATTGGGTGAAGGCGGCCAACAAAACTGAAGCCTTCGTGAACTTAGCGAAAAAGGTGGAAGGGTTGAATCAGGATCAATTCAAGGCCTGTGTGGAGCAAAAAGCGCAAGATGGATTGGTTGCGGCAAGTATTCGTGAAGGATTTGCGAACAATGTCAACGCGACCCCGACGTTCTTCGTGAACAGCAAGCGTCAGTTCGCGATGGCTTACGTCGATTGGGCCAAAGTTTTGGATGGAGCGCTCGCCGAAGCGGCGGCTGCGACTTCAACCACCTCGACAACGCCGTAGGACTCTCGTATAATTGCTCTGCTTACTCACTCATTACGATCTGAACTTTGAGATCTTTCTATGGATCAATCGAAAAATCAGGGGATGTGGGACTCTAGTCCAAAGACCACATTCTACCTCGGTCTGTTTGTCGGAATTGCGATTTCGTCGGTGTTGGCGTTAGTCTTGGTGTTTGGGATGATGATGAGCGGTCGCTCGATGGCGACAGGCGCCATGGTGGCTCAGAATCCAACCGTAGCCGGTGGTCAGCCGACGGACGGTACGACGCTGCCTCCAGAGCCAACAGGCGGTCCAGTGAAGGAAGTAACGGATGCGGATCATATTCTTGGCAAAAAGGATGCGAAAGTAACGGTGATCGAATACTCTGACTTCGAATGTCCCTTCTGTGGTCAGATCGAACCAGCGCTTGAGCAGATGCGCAACGAGTTCCCAAATGACGTCCGCTTCATTTATCGCCACTTCCCATTGTCTTTCCACCCACAAGCTCAGAAAGCCGCAGAAGCTTCTGAATGTGCAGCAAAACTGGGCGGGAACGATGCTTTCTGGAAAATGCATGATAAGCTCTTCGCTAACCAGCAATCGCTTGGTACGGAACTCTATACGCGTTTGGCCAAAGAAAATGGCTTGAACGAAGCCAACTTCAAGAAGTGTTTGGACAGCGGTGAAACAGCTGCGATCGTGAGCGCCGACATGGCTTCCGGCAACGACGCCGGTGTCAACGGTACACCAGCCACCTTCATCAACGGCAAGTTGGTCAGTGGTGCGGTTCCTTACGCTACACTCAAGGCTGAACTCACAGCAGCCGGTGCGAAGAACTAAAGGTTAGGAGGATTATTGAAACCCCCGTCCAAAAGACGGGGGTTTCTGTTCCAGAAAAGGCTATTTTTAAGCCAATTTTTGGTCCTGTAGACTTGACTTTTCGGGAAAATTGTGTTAGTATCCCTCGTTAGGTCGATCGTAGATAGCGTCGTTTGCTTACGTGCTTCACACGAGCAAAGAACGCTATCCGCGATGTCCGCGGTGCACGGAGAATGGTTCCCATGAGCGACCTGACCCCGACCGACCAGCCCCCGTTCCGTCCCGAGTTCCACACCGCCGCCCAGGCCGTGATCAACGACCGGGACCGCACCATCAAGCGGCTCCGGTATACCAACCGTCTCTTGTGCTCGCTTCTGTTGGGAGTCCTCGCCGCCTACTACTTCGTGGAGCCGCGGTTCTGGAGGTCTGACAGTTCTGTGTCCGGCATCTCCCAGCGGCCGGCGCAGGATTTATCTACCGCGCCGTGCGGCGGGCAGAACCTCGAGTACGTCGACGACCAGCGTGATGTGGTCAAGTTCGACCCGGTGCGATCATATTTCGTGCGCTGGGACGGACGTCTCTGCGTTCAGGGTGACAATAGCCCCTGGTACGACCCGCACCACTACGAAGACACCTGCCGGGCCGTCTGCGGGCCCCGCACCGAGCCCAGCACCATCCGCTGACGACAACCGCAGTCCTTCCTTATCCGCACCCGTGCGGACGCTACGCGCAGCTTGCGTATCCGTCCCCGGGTGCGCAGCTGTTTTTAAGGGCCGATCCCAATTCAACCGGTCATCTTTCCATATAATGTAGAACAAGTCGATTGACTTTTTTGTTAGGGTATGAAGAAAATAACCCGTTCCACGCTGCAGATGGACTGCAGTGGTTGGGGCCGGGGCTGTTCCCTGCCAGCGGAGGGTTCATGTACGCATTCATCAACCGTTACTGGGTCGCGCTGTCTTTTATTTTCTCGGGTCTGTTCGGGTACTGGCTGCTGGTCGCGGAGCTCAGCTCCGTCTTGCGGCCTCTGCCGACTTTGATCGGACTGACCTGTGAAGTGGTCGCCCTTCTTCTCTACGTGGTCGAGATCTCGCGTGCGCTGCAGGAATACCGGCTGCGCTTCGGCTGGAACGGGCAGCCTCACCCTTGGTATCTCAAGTATCCGGGGTATGGAACGGGTGGTCTGGCCTGCTTGCTCGCCATGGTCCTGCGGGACTCGTGGCTGCCGGTCGTGCTCCTCTGCGCTGCCTTCACCCTGCTCATCCTGACGACCCAATGGCGTAGCCCGGGTCAGAGGAGGCATCGCTATTGAAGCTGAACTGAAGACTCTTTTCTCCACCCGGAGAACAGAGGGCGCGCACCTATTCGCCTCCTGTTCCCGGGTGCGCTGCTATCTGTTAGCTTTTTCGCTCTCCGTGCATCAGCAATTCCAAGGCATGATCGAACGATCCGGCGGCGGTCACGGTTCCATCGTTGACGAAGAAAATTTCATCGGCGTTTTCGATCGTATTCAAGCGATGGGCGATGATGACTTTAGTAGTTGTTTTCGGAAGTTTTGTCAGCGTTTCTTCAAGGAGTTGTTCTGTGACGGTATCGATGTTGGCGGTCGCTTCGTCCAAGATCAACAGCTCCGGTTTGCGTAAGACAGCGCGCATGAAGGCAATCAGCTGACGTTGGCCCAGACTGATTCCGTCACCAGTTGATTTTACCTGTGTGTCTAGACCTTCTGGAAAGCGTGCCAGTAAGGCATCGAGACCCGCTTCTTTGATCGCCGCAGCACGATCTTCGGCTGACGTACCAGCATAGGCCGCATTTCCATGAAAGATGTTTTCCATGATGGTCCCGGTGAACAGGAAAGGTTCCTGTAGGATGAATCCAATATGCTGCGCGCGATCTTCGGCACTGAAGGAGCGCAGATCTTGGCCATGCAACAGTACACTGCCTTCAGACGGGTCATAGAGACGGGCCATGAGCGAGGCGGTGGTGGTTTTGCCTCCGCCCGTTGGTCCGACCAAGGCGTAGGTTTTGCTTGGTTCCAAATCGAAACTGATGTGCTTTAAGACCGCTTTTCCATCCGGATAGTTGAAAGAGACGTTTTTGAATTCCAGAATCGATTCTGCTTTGATCTGAGTGGTCGAAGTCACGGTCGGGAGCTCAAGTGGGTTGTTCAAGATGGCAGAGACACGATCCCAGCCAGCGACGGCCAGCTGCAAACTTGTCCAAAGAGTCGCGATCTGACGCAGAGGGGAGTAGAAACGATCGAGATAAATCAGGAAACTCAATAGTAATCCGAGTGTGAATTGTCCTTGGGCGACCAGGATGAGTCCATAGCCTACGACGATCAATTGGCCGATGTTCGAACTCAGATCGTAGAGCGGCGTAAAGAGGTTGTTCGTCGCACCTGCTTTTACGGAAGCGTTAAAGTTGGTCTGGTTGGCTTCGTTGAAGCGCGCTCGGAAATAATCGCGGCGGTTGAACGCAACGATGACTTTGAAATTATCGAGACTCTCTTGAATTTCAGCACTGAGACCACCAACGCTCTGTAAGCTGGCCGCATTTCGGGCTTTAACCCAATTGGCAGTTAAACGCGTGACCAAGAACATGATCGCGGCTGGAATCAGCGCGAGGAGCCCCAGACGGGGATTGAGAACGACCATGAAGATCCCGGCACCGATGATGAGGAAGATGCTGCCGAAAAAGCGCATCAGAATTTCTGAGAAAAACTGGTTCAACTTGTCCGTGTCGTTGTTGATGCGTGAGATCAAATCACCAGCTTTCGTTTGATGAAAGAACGCGATCGGAAGGGCTTGAAGTTTGCTGAAAACATTATTACGCAAGCGGAACAGCACGTTCTGACCGATCGTGCCCATGAGCGTCATCTGGAAGTAGCCGACGAAATACGTAATCACGAAGGCGACGAACAGGATCGCAACATAAAACCAGATGCCCGTGTAGCGGCCAGCGGCGATATACGTATCAACGACATGACCAAAAGCGAACGGTGTCGCTAACATCACGCCTGAGTTGAATAGTAGTCCAATGATAGCTAAGGCCAGGTCACGTTTGTTGGTGGCCATGAGCTTCAGTAAGCTCGTCATCTTGAGTGGTTTATTCGTTGGAGGAGGATTCATACGTTTCGGTGGAGCGTTGCGATTGAGCGATCTGGACGTACTCGGGGCAACTCTGCATGAGTTCAGCGTGCGTACCGTTTGCGATGACTTCACCTTCCATCAACAAGATGATCTGGTCGTAGTGTTCGATCGGTTCGATTTTCTGGGTGATCGAGATGAGCGTTAGGTTGGGGTAATTCTGCGTGACGTTCGCGAGGATGCGTTGTTCGGTATTCGCGTCGATACGAGCCGTGAAGTCGTCGAGGAGCAAGATCTTGGGATCGAGCGCGAGCGCACGGGCTAGCATGACGCGCTGCTTTTGTCCGCCGGAGAGACTGGTACCACGCTCAGATACGCGAGTTTCGAGTTTGTTTGGGAGCGTGTCAATAAAATCCGTGAGCTCGGCGGTTGCGACCGCTTTGTCGAAGGTGGCTGGATCAACCGTCTCACTGAAGGCGATATTTTCACGCAATGACAAGTTGAAGACGATGCTGTCTTGGAAGACGAAACCAACCTGCGCGTGGAAGCTCGCTTGATCGTACTCGGCGAGGTTGTGGCCGTCGAAGAGGATCTGGCCTGATGTTGGAGGCAAGAGGCCAGTCATGAGCTGGAGTAACTGTGTTTTCCCAGCAGCCGTTGGTCCGATGATAGCGGTTTTCGTTCCAGGTTTGATTGAAAAAGAAACGTCTTTTAAAACGGGTTTATCTCCATAATTGAGAGATAGATTCTTGACTTCGATGGCGCCACGGAGGTTGGTTTTGAGTGATCCAGTCTCGGCTGGTGGGTTGGCGTTCAAGACTTCAGAAACGCGGGCATACGAGGCGCTCGCACGGCTGATGGCGTTACTCATGAAACCAATGATCAAAATTGGGAAGATGAGTAAGGCTAAGTAGCTATTGAAGGCCGCCAGTTCACCGACCGTCATGTCGCCAGTGATCACGAGATGACCACCGAAGGCGAGCACGACTAACATGGCGATGCTGCCCAAGAAGTTGATAATCGGAATGGCGCTCGCAAAGACCCGCAAAATCTTGAGACCTAGGTCTTTCGCTTGTGTGTTGACCGTCAGGAATTTCTCGAACTCTTGCTGTTGGGCGTTCAAGACGCGAATCAACGCGGAGCCCAGAATGCTTTCGTTGATCACTTTATTCAAACGATCAATGACTTGCTGTGACTCTTTGAAGAGCGCTCCGACTTGGGCAAAGATTTTGGAAAATGTCAGTCCGATGAGCGGAAGAATGGCCAATACCGCCAGAGCGAGTTTCCAGTTGATCGACAGCAGCAAGATACTCGCCCCGATGATGATGAATACCGATGATACGATCGACACGATTGCCTGTGAAACGAAGAGTTTAACCGCGTCGATGTCGGATGTGAGATTGGTCAGGAGTGTGCCGGAGGTCGTTGTTTGAATGTAGGCGACGCTTTGTTCGGAGATCTTGTTGGCCAACTGTGTTCGCAAATCACGCGCGACTTTTTCGGAGGCGTAAGTTTGTACCAAGCTTTGGAGATAGCTGAAGATGAGGATCAGAACGGCCGTTCCTAGAAACGCGAACAAAAATGATTGTGTATCGAATGTGCCATGGGAAAAGGCATCAATGCCGTTGGCGATCCGTTTCGGGAGGGATAGGTTTAGAGCGTTGCTCAGGACGGACAGGCTCAAGAGCCCGAAAATCAAGCCTTTATAGGGTTTGAGTAACCCAAATAGGCTGGGAGCTGGTTTACCAGATGGCTGCGTCATAAAGGTCTTCAGTATGGCCTTTTTTGGGTATTTTGGCAATCTTCTTTAAATACAAGGGAAATATCCAAATATTTTTACAGAACTGGTGGATGCTGCAAGCAGGTTGTTAATTCCGTCGTTTGAGTCCAACCGCAGGTTCCATTCGCTTGTTGCTCACAACGAGCTGTACGGTAGCAGGCATATTCAGCACGGAATTCGCAGGTACTCACTGTCTCGGCGGCCTTATCTGCATCGACACAGAGTTGGCTACTGCAGCCAGCAGGCGCGCAGGCGACCTTGGGAGGGGCGGGTCGAGAAGAAGTATCTGTTTCTACGGGAGGAGTGATGGGTGGAATAATTTCTGTGAAGATTTGTCCGTTTTGTGCGCGACAGCGGCGGGGATAAGATTCCATTACGGGATTTCCACTCGCCGCACATTCTTCAAAGCTGCGAGGTGGTCCAAAGGGGAGCGGTGGTTGCTCGGCTCTGCGGTCGTGACCAGCCACGTAGCCCAATACCCCACCGACAATCAAAAGGAGAATCCCGACCGAGAAGAGGGTGAGTGGGGTAAAGGGTCTCATAGGAATACGTCTAGTGTACGTGATTCCGCTTGATTTTTCTACGGAGACTCGGTTTCGTGGATGCGACTGTTTCCTCGTTCCACCACGGTGCTGCTTGCAACGGCGTTCACGGAGCGAATGAAGCTGTTCTGTGTACTCGTGGCGGCGAACGATTGAAGAGGAGAGACTTCGGCAAAGGCATTATCTTCAGTCGTGACTTCAATATGATTCGCATCCAATTGATCCGCATCTAAGCGAGCATTGTCTTTTAGTGTCACGCGTAGCCGATCGGCGGTTCCGTTGAGCCGTAAAAATGCCCCCTCTTCCACCAGTGCGCTTATTTCTTGACTGGTGGAGGTTCCATTGCGGCCAAGCCCTTCGATCGTGGCGTCTGCATTTTGCGAAATGTAGAGTGAGAGCGTGTTCGAGAAGCCTTCAATTCGAGCGCTGCTAGTATCGTGACCGGAAAAAGAGCCGAGTGTAGGTAGGGTAATCACTCCTGTCACTCGTTGATCTGCGCAGGCGAAGCAGAGACGAAAATCCTCTCGTTTTTTTGCATCTTGTGTGAGCTGGAGGAGTGCATTGCTACTTGTAGTGTGAATCCGAGCGATTGCTTCCTCGGGACCAGTAAACGTAATAGATGGAGGCTCTCCTTGACGAATGGTGACACGTAGATTGTCTGAAACAGAAACGTTCTCAAAGGCACCAGCTTTGATCGTTCGAGTGACAACAGCTTTGTTTTCAGCTTCTTGAACATGCGTATATACCCACGGACCAATCTGGCTTCCGGCAGCGGCGGCTCCACCAGCGGCGAGAATCCAAATTCCGATTAAGGTAGAGGTTGTGGCCAGGCGGAACTGATTTTTACGACGAAGCAAACTGATGCCTAGAATTGCCAAGAAAATAAGGGGGATCAAAGCCAGAAGATAGAGAGAGCCGAGACCGACGTAGTAGACAGGGTTTCGGGCAAGTTCGGTGAGCGGTAGATCGGATGTGATGTAGCGTGAGTTGATATTGGTGCTGAAGACGAGGACGGCCATCGTTCCGAGTGTCGTGAAGAGGAAGGCGAAGATAAGGAGCGTGATGCCAGCGATGATACGAATGATCGAGCCAAACAGGGAGAAGAACCGTTTCAGACCTTCAAAGAGAAATCCAATCAAACGTAATGGAGCATTCAGAATCCGGTAGAGAGTGCTGTCTTGTTTGGCGTGAGTTGGTTTGTCTTTCGTCAGTTCTTGGAATTCATTCAGATTCGGTTCTTTCCCTTGCATCTCAAGTTTCTGCAGGCTCGTTTCGGCTACCGGAACGGCGATCCATAATACAATATAGATCAGGAGTCCGATTCCATTCGCAAAGGTGAGGACGATTGCCAGAATGCGGATCGCGAGCGGATCGATGCCAAAGTAAGCAGCCACACCGGAACAGACGCCAGCGATAACGTGATCATCCATGTTGCGGTAGAGGCGTTTTTTTGGAGGGGTCGCTGTTTCCGTTGTGGCTGTCGTCGTTTCCGATGAATGGGGTATGTCATGTGTCGTTTGATCTTCACTTGCGATTTCTTCTACACGTCCGATAACGCCAATCACCGCTTCGACATCGGTGAGCGTCACGGCGGGTTTGTCTTTTGAGAGTTTTTCGCTGAATTTTTCACCGAAACTGTATTCGATATCTTGAATCAACTCATCGACCGACGGATCTTGAGCGAAGTGCGTGCGTAAGCTCTGTAGATAGGCATCTAGAGCTGCATATCCATCTTCTTCGATGGCAAAGATCCGACCGCCCAGGGTAATAGAAAGTGTCTTTTTCATAGCATTAGTTGAATTTCTTCATGAGCGCGTTAATCGAAGAGTCGAGCGATTGCCAGGTGTCGATGAGCTGCCGCAAGAATGTTCGACCAAGTGGAGTGATCGAGTAATATTTGCGCGGAGGACCGCTTTTGCTTTCCGACCAATTGTAGGTGAGGAGCCCCGCGTCCTTTAGGCGATTCAGAATCGGGTATACGGTCCCTTCAACGACAATAAGGTCAGCGGTATGTAGCTCTTGCAAAATGTCGCTGGCATAAATCTCTTCTTGCGAAACGATGAGCAGAATACAAAATTCCAAAATGCCTTTGCGCATTTGGGCTTTGGTATTACTCACATCAATAGGAATGGGTTTGGCCATGTCAGCAATCTATCACACAGTACTTTGTAATGCAAAGTAGCTGGTAATGACAGAATATACCGCCTGGGTTGTGTTCTTCTGACAGGCTGCTACTCTGTAAGGATATGAAAGTTGCTCTGCTCGTTTTGTTCGTTCTTGGGATCTTCGCGTTAGATGGTACGTCTGTTCAGGCGCAAACGACCTCTTCGTCGGCCTCCCTCCGGGCGATTGCCTATCCCACCGAGAAAACGGTTCCGCTCTCTAACGATTTCGGCCAAGCCCGCGGGACGCGTGCACATGAAGGCAACGATTTAATCGGCGCAAAAATGGTTCCGCTCTATGCCGCCGTGACCGGTCGCGTGAAATCGATTCAAGATCCAGAAGCGGCCTGGGGGTATGCGATCGTCTTGGAAGATGAGGACGGCTATACCTATCACTACATCCACGTGAACAACGACACGCCTGGGACCGATGATGGAGCGGGTGGAATCAGGTATGCGTATGCGCCAGGGATTGTCCGAGGAGCCTCCGTGACGAAAGGGCAGTTGGTCGGTTGGATGGGGGATAGTGGGAATGCCGAAACCGTCGGTGCCCACTTGCATTTTGAGATTCGCCGTCCCGATGATACAGCCATAGATCCATACGCGAGTTTGTCCGCTGCCTTAAATGAAGGGAAATACGTGGTTGCAACCGTCAAAGCGGCTAGTCCGGATATCAATACCGACAAGGGGCTGATGGTTTCCGGCGCTTCGGCCGCCTGTCTTTCAGGGACGCTCATCAAATCTGTGTCTTCGACGGCCGTCTATTATTGTGGAGCCGATGGGAAGCGCTATGGCTTTCCAAACGAGCGTGTCTATTTTTCTTGGTATGCCAATTTTAATGGTGTCCAAACTCTGACGAATGAGGAGCTAGCTGCCATTCCGCTCGGTGGAAATGTAACCTATCGGCCAGGGGTAAAACTGGTGAAAATTGAATCGCTGCCCAACGTGTATGCCATCCAAAAAGGCGCTGTGCTTCGTTGGATTAAAACTCCTGCTGAAGCTGCGCTCCTCTACGGCAAAACCTGGAATAAACAGGTCGACGATATCTCGGATGCGTACTTCACGAACTACACGATTGGCGAGCCTATTTAGTGGCGGACTTTTGGTACTTGGCTTTTTGGGCGGTTGCTTCATCGGCGAAACACTCCTTGTTTCGGTAGGTCATGCGCTTGATGAACGAATTGCCTTTTACGAAATACAGTTTGGTGGCAGGCACGGCTACGACTTCACACGAGCTGAGATCGGTTTGTTTTGTTAATTTGCCGACGGGTACGCAGAGATTGGATTTTTTGATATACGTCCAACCACTCTTTTTTTGACAGGCGATTTCGCTAGGGGTTTTGCTTGGGCTCGGTGGTTTAACACTCACGGTAGTCGTTGCTTTGGTTGTTGAAACGACCGGCTTAGTTGAGGTTGGTGTGATTGATTTGGTGGTGGTAGAGGATGTTGGAGGGGCGGGTTTTGGGATAACGATACGTTTGCGCAAATTTTCTGGACAAATGCGCGTTTCACCATTGATCTGGCAGGTACAGGCTTTCAGATAAATATCATACGTACTTTGCTGTTTGGGATAGACGAGTTGGCAGTAGGTTGCCCCCAAAATACAGGCGTTCCCAACCGCATAAAAGCCGTTATTGCAGACGCAGGTCTTGCTACTGGAATCGTAAAGGGAAGATTCAGGGCAATGCGAGCTCGTGATTGCGCCGCCGAGCACGCCTAAAAAGGTTCCATCAAAGACGAACGGGACTTTATTCAAGAGGTAATTCTGCCCAAGCGCTTCTTTTAAAAAAGTATTGATAACTGGAAGGGAGGTGAAGGCGGCATATCCATTGGAAGTGTTGGTCGCCATGGTTGGAATACCAACGAGTTGATTGGCCTGATTCAAAACCGCTCCGCCAGCAGATTTTTGATTCGAAACGATATCGGTTTTCACAAGCCAAGGAGTGAGCTTGTCTTTGACGAGTTTACGTTCAAAGCCAGTGGCGCGCCCTGTGTGTTGTGTCAGACTGGAAACGGAGCCAAGGGTGTAATCCAACACGGACACTTCAGCTCCAAGGGCGAGCGTCTCGGTGGTTGTGCTTTTTTCCAGAGCGACATGCGCAAAAGAAAAGCCGTTTCGCAGTTTTTCCTCTTCGACGCTATGCCAGGTATTCTCCGATAAGACACGCTTGATTTGAAGAAGGGCCAAGTTGCTACCAGCATTCGTTTTTAGAAGAGTCGCTTCTAGAGTACAGCTTGGTACGCTAAATTCATCTTTGCTCACACAGATCGTGGCGGTGGTTGTTTTGTCTTTGACAAGCTTGGAGACGGCCGAATAGCTGGTTAGAACGCGACCATCTTGATCAATGATAATCCCAGAGCCAGACATGGCGGTTTTGCCCGCTGAAGCGGGGACCTCGATGCGGACGAGGGAGCGGAATTCGTTGGCTGTCGCTTTGGCGGAAGCGCTTTGTCCGGGAAAAAGGCTTAGGCAACCTATTGTGAGGGTATAGGTGCTAAGGAAGAGAGCCTTGAACAGGAGACGCATAGGAATAGTCTCAAGTATAGACATTGTTTGGCCGAAAAAGCGAATAAGTGACGAATGGACAAGAGGACCGAATAGCTTGTTTTTTCGCCGAATAAATGGTACTTTCCTCCGACTCAGCTTTGGCATGTATGCATCAAACCACCTACGTATCGGTTATTGTCCCTGTTTTCAATGAAGGCGAGGCTGTCGCTCTGCTGCATGCGGAGATTTTGGATACCTGCAAAAAGCTCAATCAGCCCTTTGAGATTATCTTCATCAATGATGGTTCATCGGACGATACATTCGATGTGCTGAAAACTTTGTCCCCCATCAAGATTATTCAGTTGCGCCGAAATTTCGGTCAGACGGCGGCAATGGATGCGGGGATTAAGGCGGCTCAAGGAAAATATCTTGCGACATTGGATGGGGATGGACAGAACAATCCGTCCGATATCCCACGGTTAATCTCAAAATTGGAACGAGATGATCTGGATGTGGTGTCTGGTTGGCGAAAACATCGTCAAGACACACGTTCAAAGCGTTATTCATCGCTGGCGGCCGCTTTCGTTCGTAAATTTTTGGTGAATGATGGGATTCATGATAGTGGCTGTTCTCTGAAGATCTATAAGAAAGAGTGTTTCGAAAAAGTGAATTTATATGGAGAGATGCATCGTTTTATTCCAGCCGTGTTGAAGATCAAAGGGTTCAGAATCGGCGAGGAAGTTGTTGATCATCGTCCACGAACAACGGGGAAGACGAAATATAACTGGAAGCGGGGAGTGAAGGGTATTTTGGATATGATCGGAGTCTGGTTTTGGCAAAAGTATGCGAATCGACCGTTGCATTTGTTTGGAGGGATGGGTGTCCTCATGGTGTTTCTCTCTTTGTTATCAGGATTGATGGCGTTATACGCGAAATTCTTCCGTGACCAAGATTTGTCGAATACTGCATGGACGGTTCTTTCTATGTTTGGCTTTTTTGTAGGCTTGCTCTTGTTTGTCTTTGGCCTGATCTCCGACATGCTCTCGAAGATTTATTTTGGGAGTACGAAAGATACGCCGTATGACATCCGTGAGATTGTTGTGAATGAGCGCTAGCGTATGAAGAAGCGAGTATTGATATTGAATTATGAGTTTCCACCGTTAGGAGGCGGGGGTGGGGTTGCTGCGAAAACATTGGCCGAAGGGTTCATTGAGTTAGGGTACGAAGTTGATTATGTGACAACGTGGTTCAAAGGATTGGCGGAATATGAAATTGTGAATGGTATTCATATATATCGTGTGAAAGTCATAGGAAGGACAGAGCTTCCTACGGCGACTCTATTATCTCTGATCACATTCCCATTTTTTGCTTACAGAAAAACCAAACAATTGTGCCGTATTTATCAATATGAATTCGTGAACACGCATTTTGCGGTTCCAACCGGCCCACTTGGAGTTTGGATTTCAAAGCGGTTCAATGTAAAGAATATTCTTTCTCTCCATGGGGGGGATATCTACGATCCAACAAAGGCAAAATCTCCACATAAAAAGTGGTATTTTCGTGCAGTGGTTAATTGGGTGCTACGCAATTCAGATGTGATCGTAGCTCAATCATCGAATACGAAAGATAACACTGAAACATATTATGCTTGTCAGAAAGAGATTCAAATCGTCCCGTTACCATACCGTCCATTCAGTTTCCAGCCTGCTTCGCGAGCAGGCTTTGGATTGGAGGAGAACATTTTTTATACAGTGAGCATTGGAAGATTGGTGACAAGAAAAGGATTCGATTTCCTTATCCGTAGTCTGGCAAAGACCTCAGATCAGTCTGTTCAGGCATTAATTATTGGAGATGGTCCAGAAAAGGATATGCTTGTTTCATTGTCAAAAGATCTGGGTATTGCCGATCGGATCCATTTTTTAGGATCCGTAAGTAATGAAAAAAAGTTTCAGTATCTAGCCTTAGCGGATGCATACATTTTATCATCTATTCATGAAGGGTTTGCCATTGTACTACAAGAAGCTATGCAGGTAGGATTGCCCATCATCGCAACGAATCATGGTGGGCAGGTGGATTTCGTGAAAGATGGCGAAAATGGCCTTCTCGTGAGTTATGGAGATGAAGTTGGCCTTAGCGGTGCTATTACGAAACTATCCGCTACCGCGCTACAAACGAAACAGTTTCATGACGCAAATTTGAAAGCATGTAACCAGTTTGAGTCAAAAAATATCTGTAAACAATACATAGAGCTATGCTCAATTCTTTAGTCACCGTTATTATTCCTACGTATAATCGTGCGCATACAATTGTACGCGCTCTTGATTCTGTATTCGCGCAGTCCTATAAGAATATAGAAGTACTCGTCATTGATGACGGGTCGATTGACGAGACAGCTGCTCTCTTAGAGAGATATATTCAGGATAAAAAGATAATCTATATAAAGACAGAGAATTTCGGTGTATCACATGCACGCAATGTAGGATTAAAAGAGGCGAGAGGGGAATTCATTGCATTTCTCGATAGTGATGATGAATTCTTGAGTCATAAAGTGGAAAGTCAGTTGCAAAAAATGATGTTCTATCAATGCGATCTATCGCTCTCGAACTCGTATAAAGTATACGATTCTGGCGTAAAAAAGCGTTATGCAAAGATGAATGGTGATTTTCTTTTGTCTAAAAAAGAGATAGCTACAAATCAAGTCACTGTTCATGGGAGCTGCTTGCTCTTTCGAAACGAAAAAGGATTCAGTTATGATGAAAAGATGCCTACTTCAGAAGATTCAGACTTTATTCTTAGAAAAATGAGTCATTCAAAAGCACTTTTTATCAGTGAGCCATTAGTTAATAATTATAGGACGCTTGAAGGAAATCGGTTGTCGATCAACTTTAAAAAGCTGATTTCAGGTTTGCTTAAGCGGCGTCAAAAAATTCTGTCGAATGACTATGGACTTACAATTGAAGAGAATAAAGATTACTTAACAAAAACAGACCTTGAGCTTGGTTCTCTGCTATTGATGAACAGTTCACCAGTTGAAGGGAGAGCCTATCTTGCAGGCCCTCTTCGAAAGAAAAAACTGTACTTGAAATTTCGTATTCTCTATCTCCTTTCATTTTCGGATTTGTTGCTAACCGTTGCTCTAGCTATGTATAAAAAGCTCTATTTCTTAGGGGTTGCTTGAAGAAGTGATTTTAGTCACGTTGAGGTGTCTATAGATATAAAAAAAGGAAATCAAAAACCAAACGAGATAGGAGAAGGTGGTTGCAAATGCGGCTCCTTGTAAACCGAATAAAGGAATCAGGAGGATATTCCCAATAATGTCGATTGCAATACCAATGATGCCAAAGAAGAAGATCTGCTTTGTTTTATCTTGAAGAATGAGTATCTCCTGAACGAACGTTTGTAATGATGCGAATAGAGGGTAAAGCGATAAATACTTCACGATAGTACCTGCCGTTGAATACTCTAGCCCATAAATCCGTTGGATAATGTCTTTCCCAAATAAAAATAAGCCAATGAAAATAAATAGATTTATTCCGAGGAGGATGAATAGATTTTTATATACGAATTTTTTCTCATCCTGCCCAAAAAAAGTTGGCAATGCACCCAACATGACGGGCATCGAGAGAAGTACCGTATTTTTGGTAATATCGCTGGCAATAGTGAAGTAGCCGACCTCCTTTATATCAAGAAAAAAAGAGATGAGAATCGAATCTACTTTTGCTAAAAGAATAACAGAAATCCCCGTTAACGTAAGGAAAGCCGTTCGCTTCAAGAGGGTTTTATGTGCAGCCGGTCTCCAGGTGAATAGTTTAATGTCTTTGAATTCACGGAATTTTACAAAGAGAATCGTCGCTCCTAAGCCCAACGTGAGCGCATACCCCCAAATAAACGAATAAATAAGATTCGTGATCGTCAGCTTATCAATGAAATGAAAATGGAGAATTAAACCAACAGTGACTGAGTACTCAATAATGTAGAGGAGCGCTTCGAAAAAAAGCTCGTGTATTGATTCAAATACCGAGATCACGAGACCCCATGTATTCATGGTGAGGAGCAGCGTCAAGATCAAAAACATATTCTGTGATAAAAAATCAGCATGTAGGTACTGAATCACTCCTACAAAGACAAGAGCCAGACTGACAAAAAGAATCGCTTTTAGCTTCAGACCTTCATAAAAAAATTCTTTGCTCGCCGAATTCTCCAATTTATATTTTGTGATCTCGTTCTTTACGGCAGAATTGATCTGAGTGCCAGAAAGCATGCTGAATATAGCAACATAGGCTAAACAAAGAGACAGTTGACCGTACACTTCAATACTCCCTAGTTTTGGAATAAAAATCACAAAGAATAGCCCGCCAATCGCTGCAGTTCCTTTTGCAACAAAGGCCCAGAATGTCTCTGAAAGGATCTTCTGTTTGATATTCATGAGATAGCGCTAAAGCTTAGTTCACTTTGTAAATTGATACCGCGTCAAATCTTCCTATTTTATAAGACCAAATAGGAATGGCATTTTCTCTAATCATTGCTTTGGATGCGTATTCTTGATTGTAAGAGCCAGGCGCATATCTGTTTAGAATGATGTATTCAGCTTGAATGGGGAAGTTCACAAGTTCTACTTGATTCAGATCAAAGAATCTATATCCGCTTCCATAAGGATCAAAGACTTTAACAGTTTTATGCGGTCCCTGCAAAACAATTGAATTGATATACTGTGCCGCTTCATATACTCCAATCCCCCAAGGATAGGAATAGGGTATTCGATCTCCAAAAAACAATGCATTCGTAAAAAATAGATAATTCGGCAAAATACTTACGCATGTTACGATGAGTGATAGAGCGATGCATCCTAGACCGCTGTAAAAATAACGTAAACGAACCTTTGCCCATAACTCCCAGGTGCTTATACTAAGCAAAAAGAAAAACAACACATTCATTTGATATCGTTTATTCACGACCAAGAAACCAGTTCCCTCCACGTCTGCAGCTGTTAACGTCGATAGTTTGTATGTCCCAAGAATCGATAAACCTAACAAGCTCATGAATAACAACATGCTGATAACCGATACATCCATCTTTGGTTTAATGAAATAATAGATGGTCCATCCACTGAAAAGGACTACGAGAATGAGTGGAAGCGAATAGAAAAAGCTGATTCCCGTTCCACCAATCGCGATATTAAGCGGTAAAGATATATCGGATAATCCCCCTAATGTAATAAGGCTTTGGAGATTTGTGGATACGTATACGGCAAACCCAATTAAACAGAATAGGGCCATTCTAACGATATATTTTTCATAGATATGTGCAAAACGCACAATCTGTTTTTTGTATTCACTAAAGGTGGTATTCCAGGTTGAAGCAAATAATAGGATCGTTATTGCTCCTATTGGGCCACCTGGGAAAAGTAATTTAGTGACAATGAGTTCTGGGTACAGGATAACTGCTGGGAAGAATAGGAGCATCACTCCAAGTGCGGTCAGGAAGAGCCAAAAGAGATTCTTTTTGAAGATATGATCCGGAGCTTCTTTAAAAGCTAGGCTATAAATGGAGGGCGTGAGCCAAAGTAGCGGAAGTGCAAAGGCTGCTTTTCCCGATGTTAAAACAGCACAGCCATACAGCATGCCTGAAAATAGGAAGAATCTCCTCTTGTCCTGTTTTAAACCTACCATGATACCGAGGAAAGCAGTGCAAATAAGTGTTCCCGTAATGGAGTCGTGATTGACTATTCTAGAGAAGCCGATAAACATAGGACTTAGTCCTACCAACACTAAAAACAAGAGGTAGGCTTTTTTTATGGTCAATTTGTTTAGAAAGTAACCACTACAGATAATCAAGATCAAATTAAATAGAACAAAAGTAAATCTTGATAGGAATAGATAGGTTTCTATCTCAGACTGTTGAAAAAAATACGAGGGTAATTCGAGGACCGAGGTCATGACTCCGCTGCCTGCATTAATGACGAGCGTTCCAGCGGTACGACCGGTGATATACGAATTCCAATAACCGACAGTCCGGGCATACATTGTATTGATGAAGGTGGCATTATTCGACTCATCAATGGTTGAGGGTGAAATGCTCTCAGTCTGAAAATAATTTATCCATCTTGGTTCATCTCTTGTAATGAATTCGCCTAAGTTTTTTGTTGAGAAATACAACGATGTAAGTATGACGATAGTGACGAGAAAGACATTAAGGAGAGGGCCTAGCGTTCGTTTTTTTATAGAAGAGCTGTATGTGCTGCGGATCGCGGGATTCTTTTTTTCTACAAAACTCCACAATAGCAAAGCACCCAGAACGATGATCCCTACATTAAGTGACCAATGTATTTTTTCGGGTATCTTTAAACCTAATCTTTCAAGAATAAAAGCGATTTCCAAAGAAAAGACAAATAGAAGGCTGAGTGGGTTGCATGTCTTCTCTTCGATCTCCGGTTTACGCATCACTTTTGCTAGATGGACCGTTAACAGTGAGATTGAGATGAGTACACTTAGCTCAGTGCGTATGAATGGGGTTTTAAAATCTAACAAATAGCATACAAAGCAGGAAACAAAGCTTGCCCAACAAAATAGGGGAAAGAATGCAGATGAAAATTTCTTCCATTCCTTACCCTCATTTTGCATACAATGTCAGTCCCTTAAGTGATGTGCTTGCATTGCTAATAATAGCGAACTCATTCGTTTTTATTTTAGTTTCCAGCGTGTCGGTTTCAATAAGGGCAGGTAGAATGCTTGAACTGGTTAACTGTGCAGTATAAAGGCAGCCTTTAAAATAGCTTGATGAGCCGTGTGCACTTTTTCCAAATGTGAGATTCTGACCGCCGTTGTAATCTTTGAAAATTTTACTTGTTCCAAAGTAGCTTCTCCCTGCATATACACCATCTACCAGTAGGTCTATGTAGCCATTACTTGTTGTTGCGTTTGATACGTTGTAGGAAGCAAGCAGGTAGTGATCTTGATTGAAGAAGTTGTCTGTCACTGGATAATCAATACTATAGAATGGTCCGTTTCCATCGTTCATTCTTCCAACTCGAAAGGTGATTGTGTTTTTGTTTTGAACAATTTCCCAATTGTAATGGCCAATGATCTCTTGGAATTCATCCGTTTTATTTTCTGGTTTCCATTTGGCGTAAACGGTAAAGGGTCCGTTTTCGAATTGTTCTGAAGTATCTACCAATTCTAGTCGACTCTTTCCGTTAAAGTATGCGCAATCATCGAAATGAAAAGCTGTCCCCTTGAGTGTGGATGGTGTCGTCGTTGAGAAGTTCCAGGTATGCTCCCAGGCGATCGAACTCTCCTTAAAATCAATAAATGGTTTAACAAATGAAATGTTCTCTCCCTCTAGGGTTAGTAATAGATCCCCAGTCGTTTTTGGAGCAATTTCTGGCTCAAAGGCAATTTTCGCCATACCATTCAATTCTCGATACGTTGCTCCAGCAGAATCTCTTTTTCTTTCTGATAAGGTTGGCGATGGTTGTAGATAGAATTCGGAAACACGAGTATCATTTTCAGAACCTACATGAATTGTATAGGTTTTTTCTAACCTTGATGGAAGATAATTGGTATAGAGAGTATATACAAGAAAAAGAACCGGAATCAGGTATGCAAGAAATTTCCCCCAAAAAATAGGGGATTTTATTGATTTAAACGTCCCTTCCTTTACTCTTTGATAGGTTGAATGAAGTAGCGCTAGAACTGGTAAACCCATATTTGAGAATAACTATGGTTCTGATCGTAGAAGATGCGACCAGAATGTTGTTGAATGTAGGTAATAATCTCCTCGCTGAGTCTGCCATCAATCGACATGTAGTCATAGATGACATAGCCATGTCGTGTTTCCATCAGCCACTGAAGTTGCGCTAATGAATGAATCACTTCAGCATTTACGTAATGGTCTTTGCCTTCGTCTGTGACCTTATCTATATCTGCTCTTCCGAGATAATCGTAGGCGAGCCAATAGCCTGGTTGTCCAAGAAAAATTTTGTTGAATTGCGGATGCGTCGAGATGACGATCTCATCACTTTTCAAGCGTTCTTCTATAACCCTGTAGGCTTGGCTGAAATCCGGTTGAGGCGTATACGCGTAGTAAGTGCGTTGTAAGGTCGCCGGATCGTCTGCTTCCAGTGAGTAGAAATCCTTGGGAAGAAGCGCCCCTAAGCTTGAAACGAAATACAGAATAATTACTACGACAGACAGAGTTATTTTGAGATAACGGTGGCTTATTTTAGCCAAAATGTCAACGATTGCAGCGGCGCTTAGTATATAAAAAACAGGCGTGAGATGGAAGAGGTAGCGATAATGAATAATATCGTTCAATGTTGAAACGGCTACAATGTAGAGAAGGGCCGACGATGTGAGAAAGAGGTAGCTCTTTCTTTGTTCTACATTTGCACGAATAAAACCATATAGACTTAAGAAGAGGAGCGGCCAATAATTCCTGAAATAAAAACTTCCGTAATAGAAGAAATGATTGTTGAAACGAAGCTGTTTGAATAGTGGAATAATGAACTGGAGCTGAAGACCAAGCTCGGCGAACACGAGAAAGCCAGCGGTCACGGCAAATGAAAGAAGGAATTGTTTTTTTGTCGGCCGCTTCTCATAGAGAAACCAACTTAGCATGATCGGGGGAAGGAGATAGGCGATGGATTGAGTTGCGATTGCTAGAATCGTAAAGACACCACTTAATCCAAGACGAACGATCTGCTGTCTCTTAGTTGTTCCGCGTAGAAAAAGCTGGAAACAGATAAGGGCAAGCCAAAAAAAGACTTCGAGTTCTGTATACCACCGCGCCTGCCGCGACCAAGCAATTTGCCAATAGCTGAAAGTAGTGAAAAAGGCTGCGAGTAAGGCAATGGACTGACGTTGAAAGAATTCTTTCGCTACCAAATACACGACGATAATGAAAAGTGTTCCAAACAAAGCAGAAACAGCACGATATGTAGCGGGTTCATTGCCAAACCACTGTTTGAGAACGAGTGTTGGATAACAATAGAGAGGACAGAAGTACGTTTTTCCTGAATCTAGGATCGCTCCAAATCCTCGCGTTCCATTCTGTTCTTGAGAGATAACCGCATTCACCGTATACCCCTCATCCATCCAGTACGATTGCTTGTTTAAGCTCTCAAAACGCAAAAAAGCACCAAAACCAAGCAAGATGGTGAGTACGATTGGGACAAACCAACGAGCTTTGGGGATCATCTCGCCGAAACGTACACAAAAAAGGCTAGAACATCAAGAAAAGAGAAAGAAAAGATTTAAAGAATATTGATTATTACCATGCTATCTTTCCAGAATATGAACATTCCAGTAACGCTAAACGAACAGTGGGAACATCTTAGTGAGCAATTAGTCATGCTAGGGGACTCATGTCGGCTATACGATCAGGCTAAATATCACGAAGCGAAAAGAATCGCTACCATTGCCAGCACTCTGCTTATTGATGGTGGGAAGAATTTCACTTCTTTGCTTACGCAGATGGGTCTTGAAGTTAAAATACTCGATACTTCCACGGATTGGCATTCAGAGAATCTCCTAAATCATTTAGGATTAGTGACGTTTCAGCTATCAGCTGGAGCTTCAGGCAGTCGCGCTATTTACAAAGCTCCATTAGATAGTCTCTCTCCGAACAGACAAGGAAAGGTACTTTCTCGTTCAGAATGGCTTAATAAAATTGTTTTGACGGACGGATCGAATGTCTTTTCTCGAAAGGATTTAATAAGAAATTTTCGTGATAAAGATGGTGGATCTCACGTGGATCCCATGGTGCCTGAACAGGTAAAAGCGATTCGACGGAAAGAGCTAGCTCAAGTGACGCCTGTTATTGAGGACACAGTTCATGAATTTGAGAATAGACCCGATTTAGAAAGCGTGAGACAAATTGGGTATGAAGTTTTACTCAGCTTGAATGAGCTGAAAAAACCTTTGTAAGAGATTGATGTCAAAATTGGTTGTATCTGATACAGTTTTTTTCATCAACCCAGCCTAAAAACCATTGACAATTCATACACTCAGGCACTAGAGTGTGCCCGTTATCTGATCCCTTTTCTTCTTTAGCATCGCATGAATACTAGCAAAAACAAGCTTGCATTTGCAGCTTTCTCCTTCTTGGTCGTTGGTGGAATGTTAATTTCTTCATCCGCATCTGCCCAGGTCGGATACGGTGGCAAAGGCGGAATCGGTGGTGGGGGCGGGAGTGGTTCCATCGGTTGTTTTCAGTCGATTATCCCTCCAGTAGACGGCTTTAGCGTTCGTGTGAACAGCGAAAATGGCTCTGTCTTCAGCCGCAGCGTGTCGCTTACGATCAATGGAGGTAATGCCCGTCGCATGGCTATCTCAAATGACGCGGCATTCACCAATGCTTCGCTCGAGACCGCCAACAACACCAAAGAATGGACATTGAGCGAAGGTGAGGGGGCAAAAACCGTCTTTGTGCGTTTCTACGACGAATGTGGAATTGCCACGAGTGCAGTCAGTGCCACGGTAAACTTGCGTGCGGCTCGTACAGCTTCTGATGAGGAGACGGCGAGTGCCGATGGGCAAACAACCGAGGGTCAGGTATTAGGTGAAAAGATCTCTCAGGTTGATGAATTGATCGCTCGTTTGACCTATGGTCGCCGCAACGCGGATGTCTTGGTTCTTCAGAACGAATTGGTCCGCTTGGGTCTCATGCCACGCGGCTGGCGTTCGACCAACTATTACGGTCCAGTGACGTTGGCCGCCGTTACGCGCTACGTTGATGCCCATAATGGCAATCTGGATGAGATGATCGGTCGTTTGCGCTTTGGCCAGACACACCCGGATGTTCGTCGCTTGAGCCGTCAATTGATCGCTGGAGGCTTTATGCCAAAGGGGACACGGATCACGAGCTACTACGGAGCAGCGGTCCGCACAGCGGTCGCCAAGTACAACGCTAGTCGTTAAATGCCTTGAAAGGCACAAAACGTAGGACTTCGCGGTCCTACGTTTTTTGTTGTTCGCATGTTATTCTGTAGGGGTTAAGCCCTTTTGCGCCCATGCATCCGCACGTTCGTCGCGCGCATCGCACGTTGAAGAAGTACTTTATCCCTCATAAAGGGAATAAGTATCACCCGCATGCGTTGCACACCCATCATACGATCCTGTATGCAGTCTTGTTTACGATTCTCAAAATCGTTCTGATTGTGGTGGCGGTCTTTATTCCAGCCGAAGCCTTTGTCTCGCCAGACGTTTTAGCTGAACAGGCGACAAAGATTATTGCCCGGACCAACCAGGTGCGGGTGGAACAGGGACTGCCTGAACTGAACATCAGTTCGCTCCTGATCCGTTCAGCGGATGCGCGGGCCACGGATATGGGGCAAAAGGAGTATTTCAGTCATGTGAGTCCAGATGGGCACCGTTTGGGCTGGTTTTTGGCTCAAGCCGGGTATCCGTATTCTGAGGCGGGGGAGAATTTGGCCATGGGATTTTCGGATGCCAATGGGGCAATGAATGGCTGGTTGAAGAGTCCGACACACTACGCCAATTTGATTGACCCGAACTTCAAAGAGTTGGGCGTTGGGATTGAAGGGGGAGTCTATCAAGGGAAACCAACGGTGTTTGTCGCTCAGCATTTTGGATTGCCGCGTGAAACGCCCCAGTCCGCACCGGCAGAGGCTAATCTGCCTAAGGAGCCTCAGAACGCTCATCCAGCCCCAGCGGATCCAACTGCCACCGTTCAGATCGCCATGCGCCCCGTAACGTCTGCCAAACAACGGAAAGATACGATCGCTGTCGCAACGAAGCCTGTACAAAAGCCGCTCGCGAAACCAACCACACCTGCTTATACCACCTCTGCGCCGAAGGAGGTTTCTGTCGCCGTACCAGTGCCTGAAGTAGTGCCGCTTACTGTAGCTGAACCGATCGTTCCTCCGATCGCTTCACCCGAAATTCCATACCGCTACGATACCGATCGTTCGTATATCGCCTGGGAAGACAGGGGTGAACAAACAGCTCTTGAGGCGCAAGCCGTGATTGAGGGTGAGGTTATGTCTGCAACCGTCTTTGTGAATGGGTATACGTTCCCCTTGCAACCGAAACCAGACAATGTGTATGTCGGTGCGATGACCCTTCCCGAGACGGCGGATGAACTCTTCCGCGTCGTCCTTCCGCCTACGTTGAAAGTGACCATGAAAAACGGCCAGACATTTGCCGAGGTGATTGAATGGCAACGGCCAAAAATTGTGAGCGAAACTCCTTGGCAAAAATATATTCAGGCGAAATCCTGGTTGTCCAAGTCGATTCCAGTCTTTGAAATTGTGCATTGGTTTTATATCGCCGCGCTAATCGTCCTGTCATTGGCCTTGGTGTTGAACATTGTGATTGAGTTCCGTAAGCAGCATCCGCACGTCATCATGAAGACATTGATTTTACTCGGTTTA
The DNA here is from genome assembly GCA_964567995.1 of uncultured Gammaproteobacteria bacterium. Taxonomy (GTDB): domain Bacteria; phylum Patescibacteriota; class Patescibacteriia; order 2-12-FULL-60-25; family 2-12-FULL-60-25; genus JAGOTP01. The sequence continues at coordinate 82,510 of CAZMOB010000004.1, read as the reverse complement.
CTAGTTATTTATATCAAATTCTGACGCTGGATGCATCAATAAAAAGCGCGACATATTTATTGATATTTTACTATTCCTTGTCTAGGCTCACGTCTACGATTGTATGAAAAACCAGATTCTTAAGTCTGATAAGTTTAAAAAAGCCCGTGGCGGGTATTCACGGCTGCTGGAGCTGTCTTGTAACAAATGCAAAGCCCGTCTGTGTTTTTATCAAAAAGACGGAAAAGGCCAGCTGGTCCGTTTGTATCTTGATCGAATGCTGAAGGCAGAGCACTATTCACGTTATCGTGAGTCGCCATTGAAGCAGATACCGCAATTAGTCTGTTTAGCTTGCAAAGAACACCTCGGGGCTCCCATGATCTATGAAAAAGAACAGCGTTTAGCGTATCGATTGTTTGCGTGTGCGGTGATCAAGAAGCTGGTAAGTGCGCAAGACTACGCAGCCGTTCGATAAAGAATTCCAGATGTTCCGAGTACCAACGGAGCATGTGCAGTTCATTTATATAGAGAGAATCGACTCGAGTAGTACCTAAGAGATAGTGTTCTGTTTCATGCCAAAGTGAATGTATACGCTTGTGATAGTACATGTTGAGACCGGCCCATAATTCCGAGGCAGAAATGGGATAGATGGATTGATAGTCTTGTAAGAAAGCTTGCCCTGTGAAGAAAGCCTTGTCATCAAACGCCTTGGAAAAACAAATGAAATCCATCGAACGTGCGAGTTCATAACTACGAGGGGCGATACAGCTCATTTCCAAATCGAAAACATGAGTTACCTCATCTTGGTCGTTATAAAAAATGTTCGCGCTGTGAAAATCGCCATGAATGAGATGATCATTTTTGACAGTGAGTGTTTCAGGTTTGATCGGAGTGGTTTGTGCAAGTCGGCGTTTAAGTTCCAAGACCTCTAACGTCATTCGATCAAATTCGTTTCGTTCGGGAAGGGCTTGAATCAGTCGTTCGATCGAAGCGGATTTCTCAAGAAATTCAGCTGGATTCCAGGCGTCTTGCTGCCGGACGGCGATCCGTTCAAAACCATTTCGACCCGCCAGGTGAATCTTGCCTAGCATTTCTCCCGATGAGCGATAGGCTTTAAGCGAACGATCTGCACTCCGAACGATCCTTCCGATGACAAAAGGGAAGAGCGCGTAAAATCTGTCTTGATATTCGAAGATCGTTTCTCCATTCGTCTGGATGAGGGGAGTGATGATCGGAATTCCGCGTTCTGCAAAGAAGGCCTTTGCTTGATGCGTTCCTACGACGCGTGCACGATCCTCAAAACGATATTCTTTTAAAAACAGTCGCCGCGTTCCAGTCTGAAGAACGAAATTCCGGCTCATGTAGCCGGTTGCAACACGTTCGATAAGCTCAACCTTTACGGGAAATGCATATAGCTCACGGATCCGATCGAGAATTCCTTCAGGGAGAATGGGGGTGACGGATTCAGACATGGAGAAATAGTAGCCACCATGACGCGCTCTGGGAAGGAGATCTTATTTGTTCAGTACATCAGCGCAAGAGTACGTTTGTGGGGAATGATTTCCCCAGAGCCGATGTTCTTCTATTGAAAGTCTAATACTCAATGGGTTTAGAAGAGAGGTGCAGAGTTTGCGCGTGATTCCTTTGAATACGCGTGTTTCGGGATAGGGTGGCGTCTTAAGTTCGCTCGCGGACCAATCATCAAAGAAAAGACTAGACTGTGTCTCAGGCATTGGTCTCACGAGAGGCTGGATGGATCTCGGGAGTTGAGTGGCTAGAGCTGTATCAAATGTAATGCTCGCTTGGGTGAGATTGCCTGAATACAAGGTTTGCGAAAGATAGGAATCCCAACGATTGATGAAGCTCAGAAGCGGCAAGATGAGAAAAGCGAGCAGAATACTCTTTTGGAGCATGCCTCGATTGGGGCGGAGAGAGTCCCAGAAAGAATCCGTTTTGGAACCAAGGAAAACTAGCAGATTGAGGCCTATCAAACTGATGTTCCATGGCCAAACGACGGTATTCCAGTGAAGACCGAGTGGACCAAGCATCGTTAAAAGGAAGAGATGCATCAAAAGGGCCGCACCAAGAGCAAAACGCCGGAAACGGCGCGTAAGCAGGCCTATCCCAATGCCTATCTCAACAAAAGGCACAACGCTTCCGATGACCGTTAGCAGGGGAGTTGATACGAAAGAGAGTCGTTCCGTGATCGGTTGCAGGAGCCAAGGAAAAATCTCATGGACGAAGCCACTATTCAGTTTTTGGAGTCCGGAGAGAAAATAGATGCAGCCTAAAATCAGTCCGAGTTGGCGTAGGGTCTGCCGTTGGCTGGTCCCATCTTCTTTTTTCCAAGAAAAGAAGGCTAGACAGACCAGGAGAAAGCCGTAATCCAGTACCCACGGTTGCCAACGTGATTGATCAAATAGACAGAGTCCACCCAGGAGTGACAGAAATACTATAATATAATGCTTTGGTTTGGCTGAAAAGAGAATGAAGGCGAGAAGGGCAAATAGTCCTGCAAAAAGTAGCGTACCCAACGCTCCAGGAATATTCGGAAAAACTCCAAACGCAGGAACCGTTGGATAAAAACGAATGCTTTGCCATAACGGTGCGGACAGAGCGAGGCTGGCTCCGAACCCCAAGCACACGAACCATTTGATCCAATAGAGACGTGCGACCGGTCCCATGAGCAGATGCCGATGTCGCGCAACCCAGCGATAGCCGAACTGAAAGAGTCCTTTGAAAAAACGTATACGTTCCAATCGGCCGAGGATGCGAATGAACGGATTTCTTTCATATAGCTTAAATATCGCCGCCGCGTTTCGGTAGATGGTTCCTTCCGCATCAATGACGTGCATTTCTCGTTCCGCCGCTTCTTTCGTGATAGATGTAGGTAAATTCTCGGTATGAATGTTTCGTAGGTCGATTTGTCGCTCAGGAGAGGATTTCAAATTGCAGCTTAGTGACGTGCACAGCTCACAATCCCCGTCGTAGAAAACGGTGAGCTTTTGATCAGAGAGTTCTTCATCCGGTCGCATAGGCAGAGTCTATCTTTGGTATTTCCAATACGCTCGCAAGGTGTCTAAACCCTCTCCATACAAATGGTAATCTACGGTGTGATCTCGACTAATCCAGCGGACATCGGTGGTGTCTTTCAAGTCAGCGGGCGATGTGACAGTCGGATACGTCAGTGTGACTTCGTAGGTCCGAACCGAGCGGAGTGATCCGTCCTGTGTTTGCGGCAGTCGTTCGGAATGGAGAAGGGATCCTATTTTCGCTTCAACCTTCAACTCTCCCTGCATCTCCTGTTTTAGTCCTTCCTCGAATGATTCGCATTCGTAAAGTCGACGACTGAGGATATTCCAGATCTCATCGTCATTCTTACTGTTTCCAATGAGAATCGGATCATTTTTGGAGATGATCGCTCGCAGAGTGATGTTTCCGAAAAACTGAGTGAACATGATTAGTTTTTTTGATGCCTTCATCAATGAGATATTACGATACGGGAAAAAAGATGCCTTTCACAATCTTTAACCTTGGTTGAAGGAGAATGGGATTTGGACTGGCGTTATGGATTTCAAGCGTCAGAACGCTATCCGTGTCCGGTTCTGCAAACGTCGAACTTAGCAACACATTCAACCCGATTTGTGCGCAGGAACCGCGGGCGCTTAGGAAGCAGCCGTAGGCGTTCTTTAGACTCAGCTTTTCTTGCGTGTAGCCTAAGACGAACTGATTTGGCTGGAGGATGAACCCATCTACTGTGAGCTCGTGGTCATCAAATTCCAACTTCTTCTCGGCTAGGATAAGATCTGCGTTTTTTGGGATACGAAGCATTGAGCCAAGCGTGAAGGTATAGCTCGCGTCTTTGAGATTCGCCTCATGGAACGGCTCGATGGTGAGCAAGCCCTCTTTATAGGCATTCAGAAGAGATTCTTTGTTCAAAAGCATGGTCAGATGGTACCTGGCCGGGATTTCTCGTACAATCCCAGATAACTATGTCCAAAAAACCCGTCCTGATCGTGTTGTTGATCTTGATGATCGCCTTTTGTGTCTACCGTTTTGTCTATCTCAAGCCCTCGCAAACACGGAATTGGTCGCCTGAGCTCGCGGTCTTGGCCCAAGCCGAAATCAATGAGAATCTCGTGACCATTCGCAATGTCCGTAATTTTACGTATCGCAGCGAAACCGAATTCACGCCAGCGTATTACGACCGAACCTACGATTTGAACAAACTGAAGCGGGCCGATTATGCCGTTGTGCCGTTCGGTGGAATTCCAGGACTTGCACATACTTTCATGAGCTTCGAATTCGAGGGCGATCAGTTCGTTTCCATTTCGATCGAGGTCAGGAAGCAGATCGGAGAGCGCTATTCGATTTTACGCGGGTTAGTAAAACCGTATGAGCTGATCTATGTTGTTGGTGATGAGCAGGATGTCGTGAAGCTCCGAACCAATTACCGTACAGGTGAGGAGGTGCGTTTATACCCCGTCAAAGCTGAACAGAGAGATCTACAAGCCATCTTTTTGGATTACATGCAGCGTGTGAACGAGCTGTCACGGAAGCCTGAATTTTATAATATTTTCACGAAGACGTGCACGACCGATATCGTCAAAGTCATAAATCGGGCAACGGATCATGATATTCCCTTGAGTTACAAGTATTTTCTTCCTGCTTTTTCAGATGAATACGCCCTGGAACGTGGGCTCTTGGATGTGAATATGCCGATCGAAGCAGCGCGAACATACTATTCCATCAACGAGCGAGCCAAACGCTACGCCAACGATCCAGCATTCTCACGCAAGATTCGCAGTCAAGAATAGAGATTACTCCTGACTCAGAAAATTCAGAATTTCCTTCACGACCTTTTTGTCATTCAGCTGTTTGTCGTGTTTGGCGCACGAGAGGAACACCTGTTTATTCATCCGTTCTTGTTCGACTGGATAGGCGGCCGCTTCTAATACGCGTGTGTCGCCTGGGGCGAATTCCGCTGAACCCTCTGGCCGGATCGCTTTGAAGGTGTCCTGACAATTTCCGATGATGAAGAGGGTTTTGTTTGGAATGTCGGCAGGCGTATCGAGAAGTCTATGAAAGGCAATGGCTTTCTCCAATGTTTGATTGAAGGCTTGTTTGTCTACGACACCGTCTCGGAAGACACTTAATTTTTCGCTTTCCCAAGTTTCATACTGCATCAAATCCTTCCCTTTATAGAGTGTTTGGCCTGCGTGAGGCAACAGAACAAAGCTCGCCGGATGAGAGAAGATCGCTTCTTTGGATAAACTGGTTTTGTTTAGGCCCATGCTTGATCCTTGATCGAGATCTGAGACGAAACCTGCTCCGGATTGAAATGGCACGCCGACGTAGACAATTTTATCGACAAGTTCGGTATGTGTTTTGAGATAGGCGTGTGTGATGAGTCCGCCTAGGCTGTGTGCAATGATAGAAGGTTTTTGTCCCGTTTCTCGCGTCACCCGTTCCACCATGTCGCCGAGCAGTTTGACAGTCTCGCTTGGATCACGACGCCAGTCATAGGCGAAGAAATACGTTTTTGGTTGGCAAGCAAGAGTCGCGACGATGCGTTGATAGGGCGTGTATTCCAAGATTCCTGGCAGAAAAGATAAACGAGTCAAAATGCCGGTCGCCGTTACGGGTGCTTCATTCGGATCATAGATCAGCGGTTGGCCGTTTTTGAGGACTTGTGAACTGCTGAGCCAAATTTGTTGTCCATCTTGTGATAAGAGTGAACCTTTCGTGCCTGGCAAGAAAATGACCGGACCACGAAGCGTCTGAGATGGACGCCAGAGTTTACAGTACAGGTGAGAAATACGAGCGTGCCCATCCTGGAACGTAATACGCGTCAAAAAGAACCAACCAATGCTCAGTGCGCACAGCAGGATGAGACAGGATGCGAGGCCTCGGATGAACATACAGGGTATGATGTGAATACCTGATTTAAGCTGTTTGAGCAAGGAGAAACGACTTGTAAACCATGCTCCTGCCTGACAGAATTGAGTGGGATACGACGGTTTAATTCATGTTTCTGTTATTGTATGTCAAAGAAAGCGGTATTGATCGCTGGTGCATTGATTGGTTCGCTAGCCCTGGGAGCGGCTGCTTTCGCCTCGATGTATGAATGGATTGATGGTGGGACATTGCACAACCTGATGGTTGGTACATCTGTCTTTCAACCAGGTGGAAGTAGCTTGGGCGTTTATCCAGGGGATTCGTTGCGTGTGAAATATCGTGTTCAGACATCCGCTCCATTCCAGGAACATCGTTCGGTCTATATCGTATCCAGTACCTCAACAGGGAATATCTATGTGGAAATTCCCAGCTGTCGTCGGTCTGGAACGGTCGCGAATATCGTAGATGAATCTTGTGATCTTACGTACAGTACATCGGGGGGAAATTCATATAAAATTCGCGTGACGACAAATTACGCAGGTTGTGGTTCCTATACACCCGAGCCAACGGCTGAGTGTGGAGGGGTGCTGGATTTCCCAGTGGTGTACCGCTAGGTTTTATCGGGTATAAAAAATAACGCTACCGTGAGGGAGCGTTATTTTTTTCTTTCCTTGATCGTATACTCCACATAAGTCTTAAGGCGCGATTTACTGTAATACGTTTGTATCGTCGAAGTTTACGGCGGGATTGTTCGAGAAAGATTCTTCCCTGTTTTTTCTGTGTCAGGAAAACGGCCCGTGCTTTGCAACGCGTTGAACAGTAGAGAGAGGGGTGTGTACGAACGCAGGCGGCACAAGCGAGCATGTGTAAGTGGCAATCATCATTTTGACAGTGGGTATACTGCTCCGTTTTGCTTGCACAAAACCGGCAGCTTCCGACGATGTTTCGTTCTCCCCCAAAATCCATCAAGACGCGCTCATCAAAGGTGTACAGCGTGCCTAAGAAATCTTGACCAGGATATTTTTCCATATAGCCATGAATCCCGTTTTCGAGTTGCGAAACGTCTTTGAACCCTTGATTCAACAAGTAGGCGGACATCTTTTCGCAACGCACACCACCCGTGCAAACCGTCACGATTTTTTTGTCTTTGAAGGGTGCGAGTTTTACGATTGCTTGTTTCAAGTCACGTGAGGCTCGTAACCCAGGGTCGATAGAGCCTTTGAAATGACCCGAAGCGAACTCATAGGAATTGCGCAGGTCGAGCACGATAAATTTCTCTCCTTGTTCGTACATCGCGCGAAGTTGTTCTGGCGGAAGATGGGGAGCGGTCCGGACGCGTGGATCCGCTTCAGCGTGGGAGAGTTGAGTTCCGACGATCTCAGCCCGGACTTTGACGGAGAGTTTGGGAAAGGTCTTCCCTGTGCCGACGCTTCGTTTGATCGTAATGTCTGAAAAGCGAGGATCCTGTTTCAGCTCATGGCAAAATGCCTCTGTATCGTTCGCTTCACCCTCTAGGGTGGCATTGATCCCTTCTTCGGCGATCAGAACTCGACCCTGTAAATGCAGGGCTTGGGCACGTGTTTTGACCCAATCTGCGCATGTTTGTGGGTCTTCGATCGTGATGTATTTGTAGAAGAGGAGAACCTGATAGGCCATACGGGACCGATCTTACCGCAAGCTGACCTCAACAAGATAGGTCTGGCTCTGGCGCTTGGCGTAGAACAGCAACGTTCCATTCTCGTAGAGCGTTGGAAGGATCTCTGTATAGGAGCAGCAGTTGTGAATCCAAATTTCGTCAAACGCAGGTGTCACAAAGGCACCATCGTAGAAGATACGGTCCCGCCCTTGATCTGAGGCAACGAACCCGATTTTACCTTTATAGACAAAAGGATAGCGCGGATTCTGAACACCGAACTGTTCTGAAAGCAAAGATCCACGATACCAACTATCAGTTTGGCAGATGACAGCATTCTCTGCGTTGACTGAACAGTGACTCGTAAAGGTAAACGCGGGTTCGTTATCGATCAGTCGTTGTTCCAGGATCGGTCCGTCTGCGGCAACAGCCATTTTGGTCTGGAAGAGAGGACGGCCATTTTTCTGGACTTCGTAGAGGGACGAGTCGGCATTCAGCGGATGGCCGAGTGTGTACTGATCCCCAGCTACCTCTGTCTTCTCGATGATTCCTGCCAAACGATCCTGCTCGGTGATCGAAATGAAACGCATGGTTGGAAATTCAACGATCTTACTATCGGTGCTGAGGAGCCGGGTCTGAGCTTGTAAACGTTTGAGCGCACGATAGGTGAATCCGAGATCTTGGTCCTTGCCTGAATCGAAGGGATATTCAACATAAGTAGAAGAGGTAGTGTTACGCCGAATGTTTTGTCCGCAGCGCAGTTCTTTCGTAGCGGGAGTATACGTGTAGTCCGCAATCAGAATGCTCGTTTCTGGAGAAGTGACATCTCTGCTTCCGCAAGTTTGTGTCGAATTGGTATAGAGCGTCGTTCGACCAATTGAACGAAAGATAAAAACGCCAGGCTTGAATAGCTCGTACCATTGATCATCATGGCAACCGTCGTCATTCCAGACACCGGAGGTTTTTACATAGTACGTCTCGTGGGTTGTCTGGCAGGCCAAGCGTTGCCACTGAGTGGGTCCGCCGAATTGGCGAAGCGAGAGGAATATGAAACAGATGAACCCAAGGCAAAGACAGCCGACCAAGAGTGCGCCGGTTTGGAGTAGGGCCGTCCGTAGATTCCGTTTCGGAAGGTTCCAAATGGCGATCGCAGAGAGGGCGGGTAAGCTGACGGCGGTTAAGCCATAGAGAACGAACCAAATCGTCTCAAGGAGGAGAGAGGCTTGAATCGAGAAAAACAGGAAAAGAATGGGCAACATCGTGACGATACCGAACGTCGCTAACCAGATCAGGGAAAGTTGGATGAGGTATTTGAAGGAAATTTGGGGGAGTTTCATACGGGTATCTTAGCAAAGACGTACGGAGGTGGTCTCTGTTACAATACCCCTATCTCTATATGAAGTCTGAAACGCAGAGTTTGTCGTCCTTTGTCCGTTCTTCTCAAGAACGAGCAGATAGTTCTCTCGATTCTCTGCCCAAGCCGCCAGAGCCGATTGAGGCTCTTCCTTTGAGAAAGAGACGTCCTGCTCCCGCTGGTCCTCGGACTCCATTGCCGGAAGATCCTGATGGTGCGAAACGGTTAGGAAAGTCTGTACTGGCTGCTGCCGTGCTTCAAACGGCCGGTATGTTCGCAATGCATGAAGCTGGATCATGGGAAGTGAAACAGCAAGCAGAACGGGGAGCGAGTGCGGAACGAGCCGAAGAACGACGTGCCTTTTACGAACAGGGGAGAGCGCGTAGCGAACGATTAGACCGAACGATCGGGCGTCTAGAACGGATCCAGCGTGAACGGAAGGAATTGGTGATGAGGGCTCGCGCTGAATTGAAAGAAGGTCGTTTCGATCTGGGGGAATTTTTCCTAACGACAAATCGTCTGGACGCGCTCGAAGATGAGAATCGTGAACTTGATACTGAACGAGCGCGTACTGAATTACATCGGTTGGTTACTCGGTTTAATGAACGCATGGAGGCATTGGGTAGAGTTTATGACGCGGAACACATTCTTCAAGCTCTCGAATATGCAGTCTCCGAATATGATTACTATGGTGTCGACGGACTGCTCCTAACAGACTCGTTGAATGAGCGAGCGGCCGAGTGTTCCATGGAATCAGACTTATTGACGGCAATTTTATGGAAAGCTGGTGTGCGTTCTGTCGGAATTCGTGTCTATTCGCCTGGCGCAGGGCAGCGGTTCGCGCATCGTTCACCTATTCTGCTTGTCCAAGACGGGCATCGCCAGAGAGAGGTTGATTTAATTTCAGGTGGTCAACCGTTTCGAGATCGTCATGGTCGAACGCAGGGGATTTTGCTGCATGCGACGGAGCTGGTTGAAGCGTATGCTAAGTACAACCACATTCCTGATCCCGAACATCCTGAAAGAGCCGCTTCAGGCAATATCAATAGCGGATCGAGTGATACATCCGTCGATGCGCCACCGGCTGCCGTTGGTTCTGACGTGCGAGGTGAGCACTTCGCTTTTCCGGTTCCTCCCCCAACGGAGTCTACCGCATTTCCTGATATTTCTCCCGCAGCGAGCGGAGGTATTATGCATGTCTATCGTTCCGAGCGGGGACGCATTTCAGTCAGACGAGTAGAGCAAGAAGGAACTCCAGAATATGACACGGATTGCCTTGCGAGGGCGGCTACTTCCTCGCTGCCTTTTGTTCGTCGTGAACACCCTATCGCTTCTAGGCAAGGTCCTGTGGAGGTGGATACCTCTTTTTCGGCAAGCAATATTGATTTTGAATCTGTGTCTGGAAATATAGATAACGTCGATGCATTGCTTCAACGAGAAGAGCTTCCAGCTCGACGAGCGATTATTACTGGAGTGAGTGCAGCTATGTGGGAGCAGATGTATGCGGGTTGGGTTGAGCAGCAGAAGCCACGCTTGGCGCAACATGCTTTCCATATGGCGGAGGCACGCCGTCGTGAACTGCATGCACTTCTCTCGAATCTGAATGCGCAAGATTTTGTACAGGCGATAGGGCTTGATCGATACATTCGGTATCCTGACCATGAGACAGATTATCAGCGTGTACTGAGTGTGATAACGCTTGATCACGCCCAAGGTTGGCCGCTGCTCTATGAACTTGTTCGAAAGGCTTTTGAATCTCCCAGAGAGCTGTATCGAGGTCGGATACCATCTCTTGAGCAGTTTGGTGCTGATTTGCTCGAAACAATGTCGACGCGTGAAGAGTATGCGCAAGTTTGGCAACTTATGTCTCGGTTTTCGTTAGATGCTCGTTGGTTTATATATATTAAGGTCGAGTTAGAAGGGAGAACGTTGTTGGGAACGGGAATGGAAATTGAGCGTGAGCTTCTGCTTGCTCAGGAGGTGTTGGATCAGCGGGGCGCGAATGAGCGTGCGACCGGTGTCATTCGAGTTAGCAATCGACTGAAGCGATATCCGTTTATCTACGATGTCTCGACGCCGATCGTTGCTAGGCATGACCCTCTGTGGTCATCCTTTGGAGATGTTCGGCAATGGACGGAGGCACTTGTTCATGAGCGTCAGGTAAATTCTCGTTGGGCCTCACTGTGCGTATTTCGAACATTAGAACATCTGAACGATCAAGAAGTTGGAGCAATAGATGCCATGGAAAAGAGTCGTCTGCGGACGATCCTTGGCCAAGCTCTTCCCTGGCTTACAGCTTCACGTGAGGCGTTGCATGATTCAGGCGTGCCTTTCGAAACGATCGATGCGCTCATGAACCCGCTCCAGCGCTTTGCTCACTAATATTCTATGAAATCCCACGAAACCCAGGATCTATCTCAATTCGTCCGATCTGAACAGAAACCGCCTGAGCTGATCGATCCTGTTGCTCCTAAGAAGAAACAAGCTCTCACTATTCCTCGAAGTCCGTTACTACAAGACCCAGATAGCTCTAAGCGTCTTGGAAAGTCGTTATTGGTCGGCGCAGCCCTTCAAGCCGCTACGATGTTTGGGATGCAAGAAGCCGGTTTGCGAGCGGCGAAACGACAAGAAGAGCAGCAGATAGAACATCAAGAGCAGACAGAGCGTGCAGAGGGCCATCGGAAAGTCTACGAGCAAAGCCAACAACGCAGTGAGCGACTGGATCGAAGTATCGAACGTTTGGAACGTGTTCAGCGCGAGCGGAGGGATCTTGTTATTCGTTCTCGAATAGAGCTGAGGGATGGCCGGTTTGATCTTGGGGAATTTCTCCTTTCCACGAATCGTCTTGATGCCCTTGAAGACGAGAATCGTGCACTTGATACCGAGCGTGCCCGAGCTGAATTGAGTCGCTTGCAAACGCGCTTTACCGAACGCATGGAGCAGTTAGGCGGGGAGTACGACACAGATACGATTCTTCAGGCGCTGCAATATGCGGTTGCTGAATATAACTACCATGGGATCGATGGGTTGACCCTTACCGACGCCTTGAATGAACGGGTTGCTGAATGCCGAATGGAGTCAGATCTTCTGCCTTCGATTCTTTGGAAAGCGGGGATACGTTCTGTCGGCATTCGGGTCTATGCGCCCGGTGCGGGGCAGCGCTTTGGCCATCGTTCGCCCATTCTATTGGTTCAAGATGGCCATCGTCAGAAGGAGGTCGATCTGATCTCGGGCGGTGCACCGTTTCGAGATCGTCATGGCCGCACGCAGGGAGCGTTCCTTCATGCGTCTGATCTGGTGGAAGCGTATGCAAGGTATAATCACATCCCTCCGCCTGAATCGCCTCAATCGGCTGGTCCGCAGAGAGTTCAAGGATCAGAACAGGCGACAGTCCAGCCGACGGCACCTGTCTCACGGCCTGCCGTTGGCTCCGGTCAGCGCGGTGAACATTTTGCCTTCCCCGTTCCGCCGCCGACGGAATCCGAAGCCTTCCCCGATCTTTCACCGGCCTATGATCAAGGCATCATGCATCTCTACGGTTCGCGGCGAGGTAGGATTCAACAAAGAGAGATGAGGACTGAGCAAAGTCCGAGAACGGTTCTGGCTGAGTACGCTGCTTTGGCCCAATCGTTTTTAAATCGCAGATACACAGCTGCTTCAGAGGGAGCGTTGGTTGTCGCAGACCGCTTCGATGAAGATTCCTGGATGTTTCGTGAAATAGCTCAGGGGGTAGATACGGTTGATATCTTGATTCAACAGGAATCAAGCCCTTCTCGTCGTCTTTTGCTTACCGGTACGAGTGCTAGCCTGTGGGGCTGTATGCATCTTGCTTGGGTCGAAAAGTACAAGCCACGGTCAGCGGAGTACGCGCTTCGGATGGCCGAAACTCGCCGACGTGAGTTTCAAGAGTTGCTTCCGAATATACGCATTCAGGATTTTATACAAGCCATCGAGCTGGACCGTGTGACGGGCAGAGGGACTGACGGCGACGCGTTTCAATCATCCGTCGGTCTGCTTAATCTTCAGCATACCGCTGGTTGGCCCTTATTGTATGAGGTGGCTAAATTTAGTTTAGAGCACCGAACTCTCTTTCAAAATAGAACACAAATGCCCGCAGCCTTTGTTGCGAGACTCCTTGAATCGGCTAGATCTCCGGAAGAGTATGCTCAAGTTTGGGAATTGATTAAAGGGATTTCCTTGTATAGCCGAGCAATCTTTTATCAAGAAATGGAGATAAGCGACCCCATTCCTGAAGATGGCCCAACTCCCTTGCAACGCGAATTGAATTTGACTCATCGCGTTCACGATGACCGTACGGTCATTGAATCTGTTACTGGGATGGTACGATCAAGTCGAGATTCGACGGTAAATCCGCGTCTCTATGTTCTTGAGACACCAATAGTGGCGAGTAACCCACCAAGGTGGACAACCTTTGATGGCCTGAAACGGTGGAACGAAGAGGCCGTTCAAGGAGCGGGCATAGATCCTAGGTGGTCTGATCTGAATACGCTACGCATGCTGGACAGCTTGAGAAGGGTAGCTCAGCAATGTAGTCCAGAAAGTAATTCAACAGAACTTGAACGAATTCAGTCGGTACTCCTCGAGTCACTTCCTTGGCTACGGGCTTCACGTCAGGCGTTCCTAACTATGGGGATGTCTGAACGTCAAGTGAATGAGTATACTCAACGAATAGGCGTGACCGCTAATAGACAGTGGTGAGGGTATAGTTCAGAAATTCCAAGGTATCACTTTCAGCTTCAGCCAAACACTCGTCCATCTTTTTACCTTATTCAGGTAAATCTCTTCCGTAATCTTCGCCTTATTTGGTCTGACAACCATTCCCCAAAGATCATTCAGTCCAAATGGAGCAAACACCGTGAATTTCCCGTTCTGATCAGTACAAACGCCGATCGACGTCGCGGTGGTCGGCCATTCGCTGATCGCTTCCTCGGCAGATTGATAGGCTTCGATCTTTTTTCCAAACTCTTCTTCATACCAAAGATGGACTCTTGCTTCGTTCACGACTTCGATGGGAACGGCAAGTTGCCCAAACAGCCTTTTGCTTTTTTCGATACAAAAATCCTGCGCTTTGACCGATACATCTGAAGCATCGTAATAGACAAGATCATAATCCTTGATTCCGTTCGTCAGATCAAATCCGTGGAGTTCATTCCAAATCGTTTGAGCGATGCAGCCAGATCCTAAATACCAGTGAGGCAATTCGAGATTTGGCGCGAGTTTCAAAATCTTTGCGATAACGGGGTTTTGCATGAGCACTTCTTGGAGGAGGCCTATCTGTGTTTGGAGGTTTTTGTTGTAAGCGGCGTTCATATAATTTTGAAGTGAGCATATCATAAGGTTTTGGCCGCGCCACGTGAACAGCCTCAACGAAAAACAGCACCGAAACGGTGCTGTTTTTACATGGCGGAGAGGGGGGGATTCGAACCCCCGATATCTTGCGATATACTCGCTTTCCAAGCGAGCGCACTAGGCCACTATGCGACCTCTCCAAGCGCCTCAAATTGTGGCGCTAAGATAACGGATTCGGGCGAAGCAAGCAAGCGTTAGAAGGTTTCGGTCCGAACGGCCGTGCGATCCGCGTCAAAACGGGCGAAGTCTTTGGTCGGATAGACGCTCACCTCAACTTTCATGTTTTTGATCACCAAATTGCCGACTGGACCGTACGTATCGACTTTTTTGGTGTAGCTGAACCCTTCTGGGAGGGCTGGTTGATTCGTCGTCTGGTTGGTTTCAATGTCGTAGAAGGCGATTTGCGTCAATTCATCCGGACGAGCGGGGGTCGCGATGAGATGGAGGATGCGCTGTCCCATGAACTTGAAGTTCGCGTGGGCGTTGATACCGGTGTCATAAATGTCACCCGTTTTCAGGTCTTGAATAATGATACTCTCACGTTCTTCATCGAGAGAGGTCATTTTCAAGGCGCGCTTGGTGTCGGACTCAAAGAGTTCTTGCAGCGACGTGTCTGGACGCCCTAGAAGTGTCCTAAGTGTCTGATCCATTTGATCGGGCAGCTTGAGCTCTCGCATGATCGAATCATCTTCCATCGCGGAGTAGAGAATAGCGCGGCTTGAAGGCATAGAAGTGCTGCTAGAGGGACGATCGTCAATTTCGGTGGCGTCTGGGTCGGTGGCGCGGATTTCGCCGTAGTTTGGATAGCGACTGGATCCCGTGGCTGAATCCATCGCATCGTCCGATAGGAAGGTATCCATGTTAAGCCCCATGTCACCATCTAACATATAATCATTTGAATAATCGCTCTTTAGGCCCGATAATCCACGAATGCCTTGAACAGTGATTGCACTTAATCCGATGACGCTGAGAAGGCCTAGGGCTCCAAAGATGTAAATGACGGGTTTGTAGGAAGACATAGAAGGAAAGGTTTACAAAGAAGAGTGTAGCAGAGAATCAGGTTACTTGCTTACGTACAGCGCCCACGCGGAAAGCGTGTTGCTGCAGGTGATTTCATTTTGTTGCAAAGCACGATTCCACTCGTCCCGTGTCATCCAGCGATGATTCAAGTCGAGTTCGGTTGCGTCTAGAGCCGTTTGTTCTGAATTGTGAACTCCACGAGCCAAGAAGACATCCAATTTTCCCTGTGCAATTCCGGGTGCACGATCAAGCCAGCCCAGTGTTTTCCATTCCCGAGCGATACAGCCCGTTTCTTCTTTCAATTCTCTCTGCGCAGCGTCTAAAGCAGTTTCTCCTGCCTCCGCTAAACCCATCGGAAACTGAATCAACGTTCTTCCAACTGGATGACGATACTGACTGACCACGAGCAGTTGTCCTTTTTCATTTTCGGCGATAATGAGCGCCGCTGGTCGTAGTTCAACGACATAGTAATTTCCTGTATTTCCATTCGAAAGCGTCAGCGAGTCATGTCGAACTTGCCACCACGGATTTTTATGGACGATCTCAGACGAGGTCACGGTGGGAATCATAGGCCTATACCATCCCAGATCAACTCTCGACAGACAAGAGAAAGCGCGCTAGACTAGAACAGATATAGAACACGCGTTATGCAAGACCAAATTGTCATCCGAGGCGCCCGCGAGCACAACCTCAAAAACATTTCGCTGGAACTGCCTCGCAATAAGATGATCGTCTTTACGGGTTTGTCCGGTTCCGGCAAATCTTCCTTAGCGTTCGATACGATTTTTGCGGAGGGTCAACGTCGTTACGTTGAGTCACTGTCTTCCTATGCGCGCCAGTTTTTAGGTCAGATGGACAAGCCGGATGTTGATGAAATTGAGGGATTATCGCCAGCCATTTCGATCGATCAAAAAGCGCATTCAGCCAATCCACGTTCAACGGTTGCGACGATCACGGAAGTCTACGATTATCTACGTGTGTTGTTTGCGCGTGTTGGCAAACCGTTTTGTCCGATTTGTGAAAAGCCAATTCAAAAAATGACGATCGACGAGATGGTTGATACGTTATTGAAACAGACCATCGCGCTACATGATGAAGAGCCGACCAAAAAGAAGGGAAAGAAAACGGCGTTTACCGATACTATCACCATCATGGCGCCGGTTGTGCAAGGACGAAAAGGGGAATATCACCAGCTGCTCCAAGATCTGTATGAAGCTGGCTTTTTGGAAGCGAGGGTCGATGGGGAATTCTACTCGTTGCGTGAAGCCGTGCCGATGGAGCGCTATCAGCAACATACGATTGATTTGGTCGTCGATCGTGTCCCGCTTGGTTGGCCCGTTGAAGGGAACAAGGCGTTGCGTTCGCGTTTAGCGGAAGCCATCGAGGTTGCGATTGACCGCGGCAATGAAACGGTTCGCGCGATCTTGGATGATGGGAGTGAGCGTTTGATGTCCGCTCGGTTTTCTTGTCCGGATGACGGCTTTGCGTTTCCAGAAATTGAGCCGCGCCTTTTTTCATTCAATTCGCCGTACGGTGCGTGCCAAACCTGTAATGGCTTAGGGGTCAAAGAAATTTTCTCAGAAGAAATCTGTGAAGCCTGTCATGGGAAGCGTTTGCGTACGGAGGCATTGCATGTTCGGATCGATGGTAAAAATATTGTCGAGTTGTGTAATTTGCCGATCGACAAAGCAGCCGATTTTACGGTTGGTCTAGAGCTTTCAAAACAGCACAAAACGATCGCTGAACCTGTCTTGCGTGAAATTATTGGACGTTTGTCATTTTTGCTCGACGTCGGTCTTGAATATCTGACCTTGAATCGTACGGCTGGAACGCTGTCTGGTGGGGAAGCGCAGCGTATCCGTTTGGCTTCTCAGATCGGCTCACGACTAGTCGGGGCTTTATATGTGCTGGACGAGCCGACGATTGGTCTTCATCAACGTGATAATGCCAAGTTGGTCGACACGTTGCTCAAGCTCCGTGACATCGGAAACACGATTATCGTGGTCGAACATGATGAGGATACGATCCGAGCTTCGGATTTCTTGGTTGATATCGGTCCGGGGGCTGGTCGGCATGGTGGGGAAATTGTCGCTATCGGTCCGATGCCGAAAGTTTTACAGGACAAGAAAAGCGTCACGTGTGCCTATTTGCGCGGCGACAAAAAGATCAGCTATCCCGTGAAACGTCGAGGTGATGGCAAGCAACATCTGACGATCGTGAAAGCGACGGAGAACAACCTGAAGAATGTGACCGTCAAAGTCCCATTGCAGCGTTTCGTCGCGATTACGGGTGTGTCCGGTTCCGGTAAATCGACCCTGATGATCGATGTGTTGTATCGTGAGCTGTCACGTCGCTTGAATCAATCAAGAGCTAAGCCCGGTAAACACGAAGATATTCTTGGTGTCGATTGGATTGATAAAATCGTCGACGTCGATCAATCCGCGATCGGTCGTACACCCCGTTCCAATCCAGCGACCTATACGGACATTTGGAGTCACATCCGTGAACTCTACACGATGACCGCTGAAGCCCGCGTCCGTGGCTATAAACCGGGTCGTTTTTCCTTCAACGTGCCAGGTGGACGTTGCGAAAACTGTGAAGGTAATGGGCAGATCGCGATTGAAATGCACTTTTTGCCAACCGTCTACGTACCCTGTGATGTCTGTAAAGGTAAACGGTTCAATAGAGAAACGTTGGAAGTGAAATATCGTGATAAGAGCATCGCCGATGTGCTCGCCATGACGGTCGAGGAAGCAAATAAATTCTTCCATGATCTGCCACCGGTTCACGATCGTACGAAAATCTTGGAAGAAGTCGGGTTGGGCTATATCCAACTCGGTCAATCTGCGACGACGCTGTCTGGGGGAGAAGCGCAGCGTATCAAGCTCGCTACGGAACTTGCCCGTCGCGATACGGGCCGCACGTTCTATCTTCTCGATGAGCCAACAACGGGGCTTCACTTTGAAGATATCCAAAAGCTCTTGCTCGTCATGCATCGCTTGGTTCAACGTGGTAATACGGTCTGCGTTATCGAACATAACCTCGACATCATCAAAAACGCTGATTGGGTTATCGACCTTGGTCCAGAGGGGGGCGACAAGGGCGGAACGATCGTCGCTCAAGGCTCACCGGAAGACGTAGCGAAGAATCCCAAGAGTTTTACCGGACACTATTTGAAAGAAGTACTGAAGAAGCGTTAGACGTTTATGATCACGTTCCTTCTTGTTCTCCTCTTGGTAGTTGTGATGGTGATCTGTTTATGGGTTGGTATTCATGCCTTTCGCAACGGGGTCTTACCCGCTCTCTATCGAGGAGCTCCATACCTGCCAACGCACGCCGATCTTGTTCCAACGATGATTCAATTTGCCGGCATACAGCCGACGGATAAAGTCGTCGATCTTGGGTCGGGAGATGGTAGGCTGGTGATCGCCGCCGCTCAGGCGGGTGCAGAGCGGGCGACAGGGTACGAAATCGATGTTATAAAAGTCACAAAGGCGAGAGAGCGTGCAACTCAGCTTGGTCTCAAGAATGTAGAATTTCTTGCAACCTCCTTCTGGCCAGTTCCTCTGCAAGATGCGGATGTCGTGTTCATCTACACACTCCCATTTTTTGTTGCGAAGTTTCAGAAGAAATTGCAGCAGGAACTCAAGCCCGGCGCTCGGGTTGTGACGCTCTTGAGCAAGCTTCCTGGGTGGAAGCCAGTTCAAGAGCACGAGGGAATTCGGTTGTATCAGATTCCGTAGGCGTGCGGTGATCCGTCATAAGGTTTGTATGATCCCTTCTTCCATCAAAATCAAAAACGGGAAACTTTCGGAATCACCGGGAGTCTATTTGATGAAAAATGCCGAAGGGACCGTGATTTACGTGGGAAAAGCCACGAGCTTGAAGCGTCGTGTCCCGAACCATTTCATTCGGCCACATTCGCCACAGATTGCGGAGATGACGACGTTTGTCACGGAAATTGACTACATCGAAAAGCCGACCGCTCTCGAAGCACTCATTCTCGAAGCAAATTTGATAAAATATTATTTCCCCAAATACAACATTCGCGATCGTGACAATAAAAGCTTTCTTTACTTGGTCATTACGAACGAGGAATTCCCAAGACCGCTGCTGGTTCGTGGAACCGATTTGGAAGAACAACAAGCCAAAAAAGCGAAAGCGGTCTTTGGACCCTATACCTCTCCTCGATCGTTGCGGGCCGCGCTGGATTACATCCGCAAGATCTTTCCTTGGTCCACATGTGTACCCGGTCAGCCTCGAGCTTGTTTCTACGTTCATTTGGGTCTCTGTCCGGGTGTCTGTATCGGTACAGCCGATAAAAAAGCCTATGCCAAAACGATTCGTGACCTGATCGCTTTTTTCGAGGGCCGGAAAGAAGAGATTGTGAAGCGGTATCAGAAAGACATGAAGCAGTTGGCTGCTCAGAATCGGTTTGAAGAAGCCGCCCTGATCCGTAACCGCTTGTTTTCGTTGGAACACATTAAAGACATCGCTATTTTGAAACGCGAAGACGAGGACGTCGATCGCATTCGAGACGGGGAAGCGCCTATTGATTTGTATGGGCGCATCGAGGGGTATGATATTTCGAATATTTCTGGGACGTCCTCCGTGGCCTCGATGGTTGTCTTTGAAAACGGCGCGCCTGCCAAAGCGGAATATCGCAAGTTCCGGATCAAGTCCGTAGTGGGGGCGAACGATGTCGCTTCAATGCAAGAAGTGCTTATGCGCCGTTTCCGGAACGACTGGCGGAAGCCAGACCTGCTGCTCATCGATGGGGGAGCACCTCAAGTGAACGCAGCTCAGCAAGTCATACGTCATTTGAACCTTGGCATTCCCGTCGTTGGCATTGCCAAAGGACCAGAACGTAAACGGAATGATGTTGTGTGTGGGGCAATGGTGAATCAAGCGATCTGTGACATTTGTGAAAAACACGTCGATTTATTGGCGGCTGTCCGCGATGAAGCGCATCGGTTTGCGATTACCTATCATCGAAATCTACGGGGACGCCGGTTTTTGGGGGAGGTACGAGAAAACGACCGTTTGAACACCTAAGTGAATTGCAAAAAATAATGGAATATGCTGGAATGATGCCGAACATGAGTGCTTCGGTGCTTATGTCGGACCTTCTCTTCTCACTCCGCCAACTGTTGGCTCAGCTTCTGTGTAAGTCGACTTCTATTCACGAATCACCCGCAGCAAGGAGAGCTCACCGATGACTCAATCTAGTTCAGCAGATCTTCATCACCAGGATCACGTCGATCGTCCGTTCGGCAGGAAGACGTTCCGACTCGCCTTCCGGTTCCAGATCGACTCCGGTGCCATCGTCCCGGTTGGTCTGCCTGTGGTGGTCCATAGCCGCAGGGTGGTGCCCACCGACCGTGTCGACAACATCGACGGCATGCTCTTCTTCGAGGCGGTGTCGCCCGATGGCTCGCCGCCGACGGGGCCTGTTCCCGATCTTCACCAGCGGATGTACTTCGGGGAGCAGCTCATCATCCGCGATGATCATCTGCGCGCTCGCTACCCTCACGGGGCCGTGCGGTTGTCGCGCGGTGAAGGTAGGTGGATCATTGCCTTGAGGCCCGAAGACGGCTGCGTGAGCTGATCCTCAGTAGTAGCCAGCTAACGGCGGGGTTCCAGGGATCCGCAACTTCGCGCGATCCCACCCCTCTTTTGTCTTGCATTCTTTGATGGAATGGAAGCAAAAAGAGGATTTCCAGAAGGAATATCAAAACAGGGTGAATAAAAAGCAGCCTACTCGTACGTGAGTAGGCTGCTTTTTATGAGCGGGAATTGAGCAAGCGTCCCGCCATCGCTTGATAAGCTGACTGGGCATCGGATGGATGTCATGCGCACCGCGCGTCGTAATCTCCCAGACAGTAGATCTCCTTTCCATGGGCTGCAGCTTGATCAGGTGACCTTAGTACCGCCGGACAGTCAGGTGCCGCACACGGGCGCGGGTAATCCACTGCTTCTTCGATGCTGAGCGGACGGTTACTTCCTCTCTCCAGTCTCTGCTGCCCGACACAGGCGATGCAGGGTCGAGATCCCTGCGGAAGGAGGTGGCAGGTACAGCCGCTTTCGACCAGTGTCGGTGATTCGGGAAAATACGAGCCGTCATTGGGTCCCATGATGCGTCTTCCTCCTAAAAAGAGCCTAACATGTCCCCTAAATATTCATCAATCCACATAAAACCCTTGCTGAGTGGGATCAAATAGTAATAAAATGGGTAAAAGTGGGAGAAGGTGGGAGATATTCTGCCCCATACACCCGCTCTTTTGCCTCTTTATTACCCCATGTTCTTAGGCGAATACCGTCATTCTGTTGATGAAAAAGGCCGATTATCCATCCCGGCTAAGTTTCGAGCTCGCTTGGAAGAGGGAGCGGTGGTGACGCGTGGGTTGGATGGGTGTTTGACCTTGTATCCGGTCACGGAATGGAAGGTATTGGCCGAACGCTTGGCGAATCTGCCGATTAGCCAAGGTGACGCTCGGGCTTTTTCACGGTTGCTCTTGGCGGGAGCTATGGAAGCAGAAATCGATCGAGCGGGACGGGTTATGGTGCCGAGTTATCTGCGCAGCTATGCCAATCTCAAAAAAGAGGTTGTTGTGGCTGGGTTGTATAACCGCATTGAACTCTGGGATAGCGAAACCTGGGCGGCCTATGCCGATGGGACCGCGCGGCGAGGTCCTGAGATTGCGGAACGTTTAGGGGGGATTGGCATCTAAAATATGGCGACCATTCACGTGCCGGTCATGTTGGAAGAATGTCTAAAGGCGCTAGAGGTGCGTCCAGGTGGATTGTATCTCGATGGAACGCTGGGTGGGGGATCACACACGGCTGCGTTGTTGGAGAAAAGTGCTCCGAAGGGGCGAGTGTGGTCGCTTGATGTAAATCCGAGCGCTTTGGAAGCGGCTGACAAGCGCTTTGCGACGGAGAAGAAAGCCAAACGCTGGGTAGGTATTGAGGCGAACTTCCGTCGGATGGACGTCGTAGCGCAAGAGCAGGCGCTACCTCAACTGGATGGGGTGCTTCTGGATTTGGGTTTGTCATCCGATGAACTGCAAGATCCAGAAAAAGGCTTGTCATTTCAAATCGATGGACCGCTCGATATGCGTCTGGGCACCGCTTCCAACGAAGACGGAACAACGGCCTTCGACATCGTAAATCGTTGGACGGAAACAGAGTTGCGTGAGCTCATCCGTGAGATTGGAGAAGAGCGTTTAGCGGGTCGGATCGCAACAGCGATCGTCACTGCTCGCAAAGGCAACCCGATCAAACGAACGCTTGAACTGGCTGACATTATCGTGGCCGCTGTTCCACGTAGCTACGAACATGGTCGCATCCACCCAGCAACGCGCACGTTTCAAGCCTTGCGCATTGCGGTCAACGACGAGCTGGGGGCGCTATCATCCGCGATCCAAGCCGCCTGGAATATCTTGAAAGTGGATGGAACCCTAGCTGTCATCTCGTTTCATTCGCTCGAAGATCGCGTGCCGAAGTTCGCATTTCGTGAACCGCACTGGAAGGCATTGTACAAACGCCCGCTGATTCCGACTGACGAGGAAATCCGACGCAATCCGCGCAGTCGCAGTGCCAAGCTTCGCGCCGCCCGAAAAGTCCAGCTTTGATCCTTGCTTTGAACCTTCTCCTGAACCTTGTATGCACGTCACTCAACCCCGCTCCTTCGCCTTCACCCTCCGCCGCCCAACGGAAACGCTTGGTCTACCGATGCCAGCTTCGCGCCGCATCAATCCTGCCTCCCTGCACAAAACGTTAGCACTGGGGGTGTTGGGCGCCCTGTTTGTCGTCAGCGTTGGTGTCTATGTTTCGTTGATCGGGAATGCGGCCCAACGAACCGTCGAACTGCGGACCTTGGAGCGCAAAGTCGAAGCCGCCAAAGAAATTGTGGCCGATTTGGATCAAAAAATCGCGCGTGAACAAGCGATGCCCGCGATTGAAGCGCGCGTGCGAGCCCTGGGCTTTGTGCCGATCGATCGATCGGAATACGTACGCGTTCCCTTGCGACCAACCGTAGCGAGAGACTAACAGGAAGAGTATACTAGCGACATGTCATCGACTGTGTTCGCTGTGGTCTCGCGTTTGGCGCAAGAAGAAGTTGTTTCGTTGTTCACGTATCCGGTGTGGTGGTATTCGACCGGACTCGGTCGTCTCGTGCTCTGGATCGAAGAAGGGTTGCGGTATCGTTGGAGAAAATACGCGCTCGGACTTTGGATCCGGCATATTGGGACACCGATGTACGGGGAATATTCGTTCCTCGGACGGGCGGTGAGTTTTTTTATTCGTATCGTTGTGATTATTGGACGAGGCATTGCTTGGCTGGTCGAAGCGTTTGTCTACGCGTTATTGCTCATTCTTTGGGTCGTGTGGCCAATCGCCGCGTTGCTTGGTCTTTTGGTGGCAGGAGCGGAAGTGTTTACTCGTGGATTGGTCTAATGGTATGATCGAAGCTTTTTCCTGCGTCCTGTGCCCGCTCTGCCAAGGTGAGAGCCGGGGTGGAGCTGTTTGTCGTGGCTGCGGAGGAACGGGTCTCTACGTTCAGCTGCCGTATGGTCGTATCTACTGGAAGCCGGCCTTGAAACGTGAACTGTTTGCGGTGCGGAAGGCTCGCCATGTGTGGCGACGGATCGTGTTGGGGCTGTTGGCGATACTGTGTCTCGTCTGTGCTGGTTCATTCGTTAGATCGATCCTCCTAGGAGGAATATCTGCTAGTTCACTTGTCACAAGCTCCTTCTGGATTTCTCTGTTGGATCAGCCACGACTTGATTTCTGGGCATTCTGGTTGTTTCTTGGACTGTTGGTCTACCGTATTGCTACTCAGCAGGAGGTGTTTCAGCCTCTTCCCAATTGGGGCAAAACCAAAGAGCAGTGGGCGGAGTGGCTTAAGCGTCACAAGCGTTCCGAACAATTGCAGGACAGCTCTGTCCACCTGGAGCCGGCCGCCTGGCGCGTGCTTGAGCTCGCGTTGGGGTTTGCTCAGGAGCTTGGGAAGGCCGATATCACGCCCGTCCATCTGTTTGCGGCCGCCATTGTGAGTAATGAAGGGTCGGTCTTCTTGACGCGTCTTGGTCTGACCTTGGATAAAACCAAACAAGAATTAGGGACCCTTCTTCGCGATGGTCGACCAGGTACGGACCCGGTGCTGAGCGTCGAGACTCGGCGAGTGCTCCTAGAAGCGTATATTCGAACCTTGGAAGCAGGGCGGCGGGCGATCGGGGTGCCGGATTTGCTCCTTGGATCTTTCCAGTCCGATCAACGCTTACCGCCTTTGCTCGATCGACTGGGCTTCCCAGCGATTCAGGTGGAACAAGTGGCCGAATGGATTCGTTTACAGACACACATGGAGGATGAGCGAAATCGTTTCGTAAAACTGGCTTCTCTCAAGCCAAACACCGGTATGGATCGCTTGATGACGGCTCGTCAGACGCCAACGCTTGATCAGTTTGCCGAAGATCTGACGCTACTTGCTCGCAACGGCTACATCAGTCCGATTTATGGTCGAGAAGAAGAATTGGACGCCCTCTTTCAAGCCTTCGATGGAAACGCCCACGGGGTTGTTTTGGTCGGTGAACAGGGGGCCGGAAAGATGGCGTTAGTCGAAGCAGTCGCGCGACGTATGGTCGAAGAAGACGTCCCACCGATTTTGTTTGATCGACGCCTGGTCTCCGTTCATCTGCCGCGTTTGATTGCGGCAGGGGATACGGACAGTGCACTTGAACGGCTCCTCGCGCTCCTCATGGAAGTGCGCCTCGGTGGGAATGCGATTCTTGTCCTGCAGGGGATCGACGTCTTGGCTGGAATTGGAGCAGGTTCGTTAGATCTCTCCGAGGCGTTTGCTTCCGAACTCGATCGTGGAGGATTTTTAGTGATCGCAACGTGTACACCACACGCTTGGACCGAGTCGATTGAGCGCCGTACATTGGGTGCCAAGCTTACCCGCGTAAACATCAACCCACCCAAAGTCCAAGAGGCCGTTCCGATGCTCATGGTCCGCACCGGACATATCGAATATGAACAGGGCGTGTATTTTTCCTACGCCGCTCTCAACACGGCTGCGCAATTTGCTGATCGGTTTATCCGTGATCTGGCGCTTCCGGAAAGTGCTTTAGATCTTCTTCAAGCTTCAGCTGTGCTGGCCCGTACGACCCATGGAGCGGGGAATTTTGTTTCCGTCGAGGATGTCGCTACCGTTGTCCATCGCAAAACCGGCGTACCGGTCCAGGCCGTCGCGACGGATGAATCTCAGAAGTTACTCCATCTCGAAGAGCGCCTTCACAAGCGAGTGATCGGTCAGACGGATGCGGTTACGCAGGTGTCTCAGGCTCTACGTCGTGCCCGTGCTGAGTTACGCGATGGGAAGCGTCCGATGGGTTCGTTCTTGTTCCTGGGTCCGACTGGTGTGGGAAAAACCGAGCTCGCCAAGTCACTAGCCGACGAATATTTCGGCAGTGCGGACACCATGATCCGTCTCGACATGTCCGAATATCAGGACCGTCGTTCGATTGATCGCTTGATCGGTGCAGCAGGTGATGCCAAGGGTGGATTGTTGACGGAAGCTGTCCGTTTGAAGCCTTTCTCTCTCCTCCTGCTCGACGAATTAGAAAAAGCTCATCCGGATCTCTTGACCTTGTTCTTGCAGGTGCTGGACGACGGTCGCCTTACGGACGGCATCGGTCGAACGGTGGATTTCACCCATACAATCATTATTGCGACCTCGAACGCGAGCAGCTCCTTCATTCAAGACTCAGTCAAACGCGGTGATTCGTTGGAACAGATCCGAACTGGCCTTCTAGAGCACGAATTGCGCGAGACCTTCCGCCCGGAGTTCTTGAACCGTTTTGATGGTGTCATCGTCTTCTCGCCGTTGAGTTTGGATGATGTGACGCGTATCGCTTGGTTACTGATTAATCAAGTTATCAAGCGCTTGGAAGAGAAAGGTATCACCTTCCAGGCCGATGATTTGGCAATCGAAGCACTGGCAAAAGCCGGGTTTGATCCGCTCTATGGGGCTCGTCCGCTCCGACGCATCATTCAAGAACGGGTGGAAAACCAGCTGGCCGATGCGCTCTTGCGGGGCGAGTTACCAAGAGGTACCAAGGTGTTTATGCAAAGTGATGGGTCGCTCAAACTGTCGCAGTAGGGGTCGCTATGGACGTACCCCTTCTCTTTCATTGTCTTCTCGTAGCTGGCTTAGCGGCGGTTGCTTCGTATGGGTTGAGTTTTGCAACTCGTTGGCTCGCGAAAAAGATGAAGGCGATTGATCAGCCGACGGGTGGAAGAAAGATCCATCGTGTTCCCATGCCATTGTTGGGCGGAGTGGGGATTTTCTTGGTTGGGTTGGTCGGGATGGGAGGATTGGCTCAGGCGGGATTATTACAATCCTCACTTTCAACCCGACAGCTGCTCGGCTTTGGGCTCGGGGCGTTCATCTTGTTATTGGTGGGAGTGTTGGATGATCGCTATACGCTGTCTTCACGTGCGCAGTTTCCATTTTATGTTCTCGCTTGTCTGTGCGTCGTGCTTGGCGGAACGAGCGTGCGTTTGATCACGAACCCCGCTGGAGGCGTCTTCTCGTTAGTCGCGGGTCAATGGGACTTCTTTGGCGGACTGATCTCCTTTGCCTGGCCCGCGGATCTCTTGACGCTCGGGTGGCTCTTGGTACTCCTTTTCTCGACGAAGCTTATGGATGGTCTGGACGGTCTCGTAACAGGTCAAGCCTCAATCGGAGCGGCTATTATTTTATTATTGTGCTTGTTGCCGGTCTATCACTTGCCAGCCGTTGCGCTGCTCTCGGCGGTGATGTTAGGTGCCTACCTTGGATTCTTGCCGGCGAACCTTTTCCCGGCCAAACAGTTTCTGGGGGAGTCGGGGAGCACGCTCGCCGGGTTTACACTGGGCTTTTTGGCGATTGCCTCTGGTGCGAAACTCGCAACGGCTCTTATGGCCTTAGGTGTTGCCTTGATCGATATCGCCCTTGTCATCTTCGGCCGTCTTCGTCGTCGTGTCCCGATTACGCAAGGCGATCGGACCCATCTGCATCATCAATTGCTTGATGCCGGACTCACGCAGCGGGGAGCGGTGGTCATTTTGTGGTCAATCGGCTTGCTCTTTGGGTTGGCTGCATTAGTCGTCCAAACACGGGGGAAGCTTATGTTGTTGGTCTCGCTCGTTCTCCTCACGATCGGTCTCTCCCTTTACGCCACCCGTCGGAGTAAACTCCACTAAAGAACTCTATGAAATACCCTGCCCGTGAACCGCAGCCGATTCCTCCCGGCTCACCCATCATCAATGACAAGCCGTTTTCGGTCGGTTGTGTCTTTTGGTTCGCGGTGATCGGCTTTGTTCTGACCTTTATCGTCCTCTTTGGTGGAAAAACGCTTCGTTCGTATGTCCCGGCAGACTTCAACCTGAAAGAGCTGCTCAATTCTCTCGACACGTCTACAGAGACGGTTGCCGTGACGGAATTCCAGACTGCCACTCTGGCCGGCAAACCGTATCGCCTAGAAGTCGTTCGCACCGATGCGGCTCGCCAGCAGGGTCTGTCTGATCGTTCCTCGCTTCCAGCGGGTACTGGCATGCGCTTCGTTTTCGAAACTCCCGATCGGTACACCTTCTGGATGCATGACATGAACTTCTCGATCGATATGGTCTTTTTGAATAACGGCACAATCGTGAACATCGCGAACAAGGTTCCATATCCAAAGACGCCGGATGAAGAACCGGCCAAAATCACGCCCCCGCAAGCCTTTAACGAGGTCTTAGAGCTCCCAGCAGGGGATGCGGATAAACTTGGGTTAAAGATTGGGCAGCGCTTGGTTTTGCCTTAATTTCGCTTATATACGGCGTTTTTCTTGAAAAAGAGCCGCTTTAGTCTGGAGTGCGTCCTCGCATTGACAGAAGATGGGCATTTTCGCTATAGTACGGCTCATTCCACACCTATGATTGCTGTCATCAAAACCGGGGGAAAGCAGTACCTCGTCGAAGAAGGCGACGTGATTTCCGTTGAAAAATTGGATCTCGAAGCCGGAAAATCGTTCCAACTCGAAACCCTCATGAAGGCCGACGGCGACAAGCTCGAACTTGGTACACCTGCCTTGTCCGCGATGGTCTCCGCTGAGATCGTCGCTCATGGCCGCGACAAAAAGATCGAAGTCGTGAAATACAAAGCCAAGTCCCGCTACACCCGCCGCACCGGGCACCGCCAAGCTTTCACCAAGATCAAGATTACAAAGATCTAACAGAAGTGAATAGAAAACACCCAGAACATGTCTGGGTGTTTTCTATTTGCAATTCGTGGGGCATATCTATACGATTGCGCCGGGAGTTTCGAGTTTCAACATCCATCGTGACGCGTGAAGGGAAGGTTTTCGATGTTCTCTGCAGCTGCTTCGACGCTCGGCTACAGTTCAATTGGCTTCGCGTGTGCTCTTCTTTACCTCATCTACACGAGCTACTTCGTAGCAGCAAGTCTGGCGGCTGGGCTCGTCGAGCTCGTCGGTCAGGCGACCTGGCTGCAGTGGCTCAGGTTCGAAAGGGGAACGCATCGGCGGATCAATCCGCTGGATCTGATGTTCAATGCCTGGGTCGGCTGGCTGTACACGACGGGTATCACGTTGCTCGCTGTTTTGCTGATTGAGCTGGGTTGTTTGTTCCGCCTTCCGTTCCTTCACCTCTTTCCTCAGGTGGGTAGCGTCGTAGCGCTGCTGCTCGGGGTCTTCTACGTCGCCGTTCTTCTCTTGCCTTTAAGCTCGAAAGAGTAATTCGCGCCCGCGTCCCTAGACAGCCTCTCTGTCGCCTCTGGACCGGGCGTGCTGTCGTTTTAAAACGGGAGAACGGGGAGCCGCGAGCGTACGCGATTCCCCGTTCGGGAGGTGGGATCTGTTAGGTGGGGGGAGCGAGCTTGCGGAGGAGGACGAGAGCATGAGCGATCTGCTCGTCGGTCGTGTAGGGGGCTGGACCGAAGCGTAGGTGGCCTCTGCGATCGTCGACCCAGAGTCCGTGCGCTTTCAGTTTCGGGGAGATCCAATCCGCGTTATACATTTGGATAGCCACGAAACTTCCTCGATCCTTCGGATCGCGAGGCGTGACGACCTTGTAACCGTCGAGTCCAGCGAGCAGCAGGTCCGTCTGTCTAAGCGAGTTGCTTCTCAGTGCAGGGACGGTCAGTTCGAGCTCGGCGAACAGCTCATCGACGGCTCGAGCGCGGTAGTGACTCGTGGGATCGTAACTGAAAGGATCTGTCCGGCGAAGCGCGCACTCGAACTGGTAGCGGAATTCCGAAGCGTGCTCGGGAAGACGTAGCCAGGCGACACCTTCGCCCCACTGAGCATGACTCTCACCACTGCCGAGCAGGGTGGCGCTGGGATGGCGCTTGGCGTAGAAGGGGACGACGCCGAAGTCGTTCAGCCGGATGAGCACCTCGACGTCTCGCTTGCTGGCTTCTTCCGCCAATCCTTCGAGGTACGGCACGATTTCGCCCGTTTTGTCGAGTACCTGACTGACCAGGATCGCACCGGTGCCCGGAGTCAGATTCCTGAGTAGCCTCTCGGCGATGGTCTTGACCGGCCCTTCGTTCAGGGTGGTCGTGCCGATTCCTTTCAGGTCGGGCTGTCTACTGATGAGCTGTATCACGCGATTCAGTCCATCATCGACCGTCAGGACGGACCGTTTCGCCGGCGGGAGTCTTTGGAGACAGAGTGCGAGCAGCTCATCCGTCGTCTGTCCGAGAGCGATGTGATCCGGATTTGCTCCCTCCAGTCGTTTGGTAACGGCCAGACGAACCGCCTGCGCGGCCGCACACGTGAGCATCCAGCGATCGTCCGGATGTTGGCCGGCATCGTAATGAGCAGCGAGAATGCTCGCCACCGCCTCATTCGGCGGAATCTGGTAGACATGTCCGTTGAGGAGCACGACATCCTTGGGCAGCGCGTAATGATGACGAAGTGCTTCGGAGTTGAACAGTGCGGCCATGGAAGTCTCCTTCTCTACGAGGCAGGGGTTTGTGCTGAAAAAGACCGCCGAAATGCGGTCTTTTTCGTTCTGAAATGTGCTAAAGGATAGTGTCTCGTAAACGCGAGTTACCTGTCAATCAGGACTCCTTTCGATTCTTCAAAGCGTCGGCTACAGTTGTGGCGTCGGCGTATTCAAGGGATGCGCCGGTTGGGAGGCCGCGAGCTAAGCGTGTAAGTCGTACGCCAGTGCCTTCCAAGCGTTTTCGAAGATAAAGCGAGGTTGTATCGCCTGGAATGTCGGTGTCCAGGGCTAAAATGATTTCGGTAATGCGCGGTTCACTGTTGCGAATGCGTTCGAGTAAATATTCGATGGTGAGCGTGTCTGGTGTACGCCCTTCGATCGGATCAATCGTGCCACCTAAGACGTGATAGCGTCCCTGAAAAATACCCGTATCTTCAATCACCCGCACATCCGGGCTCATCGCCACCACACAAATCGACGCCGGATCCCGTTTTGGATCACGGCAAATGCGGCAAATGGCCTGATCTGTCCATTGATGACACACCGAGCAGGAAGAAAGGTCTTTGCTTAACCCCTCAATCGCCCGCGCAAACTGCTCAATCACTTCCCGCGGTTGAGTCACAAGCCAATACGCATACCGCAACGAAGCCCGCGGCCCAACCCCAGGCAACCGATCAAACGCCGCCGCCGCTTGTTGAATTGGAAGAGGGAGAAGTGCCACAAAATATTCGGTTAGAATTCCATCTTCTTACACTGAGTAAGTCTATCTATGGAATGAGACGTTGTGCGAGCGACGGCGAGTACATAAGCGAGACGCCAGCAGGCAAGCGAGCGGTCTCATGGAATAGATGGACTTACGACCCTCCTCCTTTCATCATGTCCCCGAACTCACTCATAATATCCATGCCACCCCCTTCACGCATTTTGGCCGCCAAAATCTGCTGGAGTTTTTGCGCCGCATCATTAAAGGCTTCTTTGAGAGACTGTTCGAGCTTGGGTTTGTCGTTCATGAGTTCTTGGTCAATCGCCACATTCGTCACCTGTTGTGTGCCGTTGATCGTCACTTTGACCTTACCCCAACCAGCCGACCCTTCAGCGCTGATTTCGGAGAGCTGATCCTGGAGCGCTTTGGCTTTATCTTTCAAATCTTTGAATTGCTTGAGTTTGCCGAGAAAAGACATAAGGAAAAAGGAAGAAGTAAAGAGTGGACGTATCATGCCAGACCGTAGGAAAACCGCCAATTCGGGCAAATTATGTGTCTAACCCGAGCTTTTTACGTAGATCTCCCACGACAGCTGAGTCGTGCTTGCTGGCAATGGTTGTCCCAAGCTTCTTGCCTTTGGCGACAATCTGATCAACGGTGTCTTGTAGTGCCTTGATGTGGGCAGCAAGCTCTTCGGCTCGGGTTTGGTCGGTTGCGGGAGAGGTTGTAGAGGGCGAGGTGGATGACATAGATCTGCAAGAACTGTAGCATACAGGCAATTATCTTTCTTTAGATCTTTCTATGCCACATGATCTTGTTTCTGAACAGCCTGGAGGTGGGAGAACTATGGTTGAGCGTGCTGCGGTCGCTGAGAGTCCTAGTTTAGTAAAGGAGGTGCAGCAGGAAGTCGCGCGTGACAAACGAGAACAGGGAAAAGACTGGCATACAGATTTCCAAGAGAAATACACAGAAATCAAGACTCGCTTGGAAGAAATCCATCTCACGCTCAATCATTCTGCAGAGATTCTTGCGACGATGAAAGCGGATATTGATCAGACGGAATTGCTCGGCCAAGATTCGGATGAAGAGCGTGAACAGCTCGTCGAATACATGTCAGAAATCGATCGTGCCAAGGCAGAGCAAAAACGCTTGGAAGCACAACTGGAGGCTCTTCGTGCGCCCAAGGAGCAGGCTGTATTTGAACGTGCGCTCACAGATGCGAAGGTAGGACAGCCATCCGAACAACTCGGATCAAGACTGGATGAGGTAAGCCTGCCCGAGCTAGGAATGCTCTATGGGAAAGCTGTCGCACGGAATGATCCGGAGACGGCTACGATTGTACGAGGTGAGCTGGCTAAACATGCGACCGAAATCAATGCAGAACCTCAAGAGGTCTATCATGAAACGCTTCAAAGTTTGGGAGTTGCTCGAGATAAGGCGGTTCAAGACAAAAATGACACCGAGGTTGAACGTCTAGAGGGTGCGATGAGCAGGCTTTATGAAAAATTGGATGTGGAGCCAGCCACAACTGCTGAAGCGGCTGATGCGGCGGCACAAGCTGAAACTCAGGAAAATAAACGACACGATGCGTTGATCAAAGAACGTGCGGCGGAAGGAAAAGCGCAACTTGATGCGGATAAAGAAGTGGTGAGATCTCTTCACGAATATGGTCAACCAGGAGTTCCTGAGCGCGATCCTGTACAGGAGGCGACGTTAGAGCTGGGCTTGATTGAAATGGATAGACAGATGCATCAGCGGGGACTTGACGAACGTCGTGGGAGAATTGAAAGAGCGAAAGCAAAAGGGAGCGATGAAAGTGTTTTGGCGAAATTGCGAGCTGAGCTGGCTGAATATGAGGGCTACATTGATCAAGGATCGCAGGCGGCGGAAAGACTCGCGCAGTATGAAGATCTCATGGCTGCCTATCGCAAGAGACGAGAGACTCCTGAGCGTTTAGCGGGAATCCAAAAAGTGATTGACCACTATCGTGGGATAGATGCTGCCTACAGAGAGCGTCAAGCAAAAACGGTTATTGCGGAGCAGCTTCATCAAGCTTCCCCGGATGTCGCTGCTATGGCTACGGAGAGAGCGGAACGAGTTGCTGAAAAACCAGCTCTTTCTCTTCGGGAGCGAGCCAATCAGTTTGTACGTTTGGCAACGAGGATTAATTGGGAGATGGACAAGGCGGGTGGAGTCACTCCGAAGGTTGAGGCATTGCGAGCAGAGCGTTTGCGATTGGCTCGTGAGCAGCGCGCAGCTTTGGTTCAGGAACGTGATGCAGAGTTAGCATCGAATCCGTCTGCGGACGTGGAAGCAAATAACGAAAATATCCAGGCTTGGGACGAGAGCATCGCTTCACTTGAAGCCGCTGCCTATGGAGCACCAGAAGCGGCCCAGGATCGATCGCCAGAAGCAAAACTGCGCGAACGAGCGGGGTATTATGGATCTCTTCAGCGGAGTGAAAAATATGCGCTTGAAGACTCTGGCGGAGAAGTTACACCCGAAGTTGCGGCAATTCGAGCGGAGATGTTGCAGGTAGCGACTGTTCAGCGTGATGAGCTCATTGAGTTGAATATGCGTTCACCTTCTCCGCAGTTAGTGGAGACGATCGCTGATTGGTCGGCGCTTATTTCTAATTTAGAGAAAAACAGTTGAGTCGAACTTAAAACGGCTGCCCCGAGTTCATCATTGGCGGCGGAGTTCCGCCGGGTGGTAATGGTCCACCGGGAGAAATAGCAGCGCCCTTCATCGCTGGCGCTGGGCCAAGGTCATGACGTTGCAAGTTGCGGAAGCTCGCACGGGCGGCATCAAAGAAGAGCTTCACGATACCGGTCGGACCGTTGCGGTGTTTGGCCACATGTATCTCGGCGATGTGCTGTTCTTCTGGAGACAAATCTTCTGGGCGATAGTTTTTATCCGCCGCTTTGCGATAGATAAACATGACAATGTCGGCGTCCTGTTCGATGGAGCCGGATTCACGCAGGTGAGCAAGGCGGGGGATGGCGGGTTTCTGCAATTCCACGCTACGTGAGAGCTGAGACAAAGCGATGACGGGAATATTCAATTCACGTGCGATGGATTTCAAGCCACGCGTGATTTCAGCCACTTCTTGGGTGCGGTTATCGCCCGCACCACCCCCACGGCTTTCCATGAGCTGCAAGTAGTCGATGATGATCATGCCAAGGCCGTGCTCCGTTTGCAGACGGCGGGCCTTGGTGCGGACCTCCATGATGTTGGCGTTCGCGGAGTCGTCGATGAAGATTGGTGCTTCGGACAATATACCGAGTGCATGGCCAATGCGGGGGAACTCATCTTCTTTCCCGTTTTCGTTGAGTTTGCCTGTACGCATACGCCACAAGTCGACGTTCGCTTCGGCACAGAGCATACGATCGACGAGCTGCTCCTTCGACATTTCCAAGGAGAAGATTCCAACTGGAACCTTGTGTTTTACGGCGGCGATACGCGCGATGTCGAGGGCGAACGAAGTTTTTCCACACGCCGGACGAGCCGCGATAATGATCAAGTCACTTTTCTGCATGCCGCCAAGTAAGTTATCAAGCTCAGTATAGTTGGTCGGCACGCCGCGTAGTTTGCCTTTCTCCCGGTGGAGTTCGTCGATACGATCAAATGCATCCGCCAAAACACTTCGAATCGGCGTGAAGGCGTGCTTTAAAAACTTTTGCGAGACGTTGAAGAGTGAGCGTTCAGCTTTGTCTAACACATCCGCCACATCATCCGCTTCTTGGTAGCCGAGGGCGGTAATCTCGGATGCAGATTTGAGAAGACGACGCAGCGTCGCTTTGCGTTGCACGATGTTTCCGTAGTGTTCGACGTGGCTCGCGGTTGGAACGGCGTTCGACAGGCTGATGAGCTCGGCTCGTCCACCGATCAATTCAAGCTCGTTTTTTTCGTTCAAACGATTCCCCAGTGACAAGAGGTCAATCGGTTCGCTTTTACGGTATAAATCGAGCATCGCTTCATAAATTCGGCGGTGTTTGTCCACATAAAAATCCTCGGGCGTCGTCGTATCGGCCACTTTGATCATCGCGTCCTTATCCAAAAGCAGCGAGCCCAAAAAGGACTGCTCAGCTTCGATATTCTGCGGGGTGATGCGTTCAAGGCCAGCCATATGGCGCCATCTTACGGATGGGGGTCGAGAAGGGGAAGGGGGTGTCGTTTTATGCTATACTCTGCCCAGAATGTCGCGTGTGCTGTCTTCGCCCTTTGCCCGCTCCCTCTTTTTCGTGATTGGGGGGAGTATTGGTGCTGGGATGTTCGGCCTGCCGGCCTTATTTGCCCAAAGCGGACCATTTTGGGGCTCGATCATCTATTGGGCGATCGTGGGGGTTGTCTTGCTGATCCATACCGCCTATGCCGAATTGCAGGCTAAGGCGGGGTCAAAACACGATCTTCCTGGTATTGCCAAACGCTCTTTGGGGAAGGGGGGATGGTTGATCGCAATGGTCGTCTATCCGATCAGCGTCTACGGGGCAACGTTGGTGTACTTACTATTAGGAGCTCAATTCCTGTCGGCATTGTCCGGAATCTTGGGTGGACCAACCGGGTTGTTTGGCTGGCAGTTGGCGTTGTGGGTCTTTTTCGCCTGGGGCGCCCATAAAGGAGTGAAAGGGGTCGCGAAGTTTGAACGACCGATCACCTGGATTTTGGTATCGGGCTTGTTGATCGCCTCTTTGCTGGCTGCGTGGTCCGGTCAAGCGCCGGCGATAAACTTCGTGTCGGCTGAATTCTCACTTCCCACCTTTATCGGCGTCGTCTTTTTTGCGTCGATCACGTTGCCGATTGTAGCAGAAGTTATGGCCTTCGGTGGAAGAAAATCTGTCATCGCTCGTCGATCGCTCGTGATCGGGAGCCTGTGTGCTGCTGGTTTAAAATGGTTATTTGCCTTGAGCTTTGCTGGAGCTGCTGCCGGAGGAGTGATCGAAGTCACAGATCT
The DNA here is from genome assembly GCA_964567995.1 of uncultured Gammaproteobacteria bacterium. Taxonomy (GTDB): domain Bacteria; phylum Patescibacteriota; class Patescibacteriia; order 2-12-FULL-60-25; family 2-12-FULL-60-25; genus JAGOTP01. Next base: position 46,602 of record CAZMOB010000004.1, on the reverse strand, counting down.
CATGACAGCTCTTCCGAATGTTCTACGCTGGATCTTGCCGTTGCTCGGGTTTCTTGCGCTCAGCGGAGCGGCTGTCTCCGTATTAGATAGTGTTCGAATTGTCTATCGCGATGAGTTCTCCTTCCGTCCGTCGGGAGCTTGGCTCCTGGCCATTCTGCCACCATTGGCCCTTCTCTACATTTCAGATCAAGCCTTACTGCCACTCATGACATTCCTTGGTTCATTTGTCGCTTCGACCAACGCGCTCCTTGTTTGTGCAGCCGCGCTGGTCGAACGGACCCGCTTGATCGGGCGACTTCCACGCGTCATGATGTACCTGGCCGCGGGTTTGTGTTTGTTTACCATCGCTCACACGTTCATTCTATGACCATTTCGTTCTTTGTCCGTTTGTTTTTTATCGGCATCATCCGTTTCGTCGGTTTGATCGGTTTGCTCTTGTGGTATCAAAACTTCGAAGTTAGTCCGCTCCCATCATGGACACTGGATGCTGCTGTGCTTATCGCCCAATTCATCTGGACCTTTCTCTGTACGCGCTGGGTCTTGCGTCACTCCTATCCGACCCGACGGATGATGGGAATCTTAGTGGGTGTCTTTTTAATCGGCCAAGTCATTCTTGAACTGTGGCTTACAAAACGTTTAACGGGGGATACGTGGGGTGCCACGATTATTGGAGCCGCACATTGGGGCGCTTTATTGCAGATCGGTCTCCATCTGGGAGGAACCTACGTGGGCTATTGGCGGACGAAGAAACTCAAACTCTTGGAACATGCGCCGGATGAGGTACATATCCAAAATTCAAATTAAACCCTGAACATAAAACCTCATACTTGACCTATATTAGTATATTTGCTTATATTATTCTCGAGGGACCACCTAGCGTTGTCGACATGCTCGACAGAAAGCGATAGGGTCCCGGTCCGCATAGACCTGCGGAGTCGCACTTTGAACCACAGGTGCGTCTTTGAACCGGATTTCCCGGTGGCGGCCGTCCTCTCCTGTTCTGGAGGTAAAGGGCGGTCGTTTTTCTATTCTAAAAGGATTTTTTGTCTAAGTGGTACACATTCCACAGCAGCTGTGCGATCGTCATCGGTCCAACCCCTCCTGGCACTGGCGTAATCCAACACTCGGTATCAGCGAATGCTCCATAGTCAAAATCCCCAGCGATCTTTCCATTTTCCAGCTTGGTCGTCCCAACGTCGATCAAAATAGCATCGTTCTTTACATGCTCCGGTTTAATGAGCTGAGGCGATCCAAGTGCGCTGATCACGATGTCCGCTTCTTTGACTTCTTCGCGTCCTAGATCGGCGGCGGTGAAACGTGTAACGAGCGCTCCAGCCGTTTTTAATAATCGTTCCAAGGGTTGTGTAAAAATATCGGAATTTCCAAACAGGATTACCCTCGCTCCATTAATGTGTACGGGTGTCTGAGCAATCAATCGTAAGATTCCCTCATGAACGGGCGGAATGATCGTAACTTCCCCTCGATAGAGTGCTGCCAAGTTCGCCGGATGAAACCCATCCGCATCCTTTTTCGAATCCATTGCATCAATGACGCGCTGTTCATCGTATTGCGCGGGGAGTGGGAGCTGAACCAAGATGCCATGAATCTCCGGATCCTGATTCCAGTCTTGAATCAAAGAAATAAGCTGCTCGATCGGCGTCATTCCGTCTTTATGTGTGATATCCACACGAACGCCAATCTCCTCCGCCGCTTTTTGTTTGAGTTTCACATAAAGCGCTGAGGCTGGATCATCGCCAACCAAAAGTACCGCCAAACGGGGCGTGATCGGTTCTTGCTTCAGCCGCGTTTGAAGCTCGCTCCGGAGCTGTTTAGCCAGGCTTTTTCCATCGATGAGATGCATGGGCGGATGGTACCGAAAGAATGCACAGGCGTCGAGTCAGCGCGAGTGCTACGCTGCACGCTATAACCTATGCCCAAACGCTTTACCTATCTGTTTATCGTGGGAGGGGTGATGTCGGGAGTGGGGAAAGGGGTGTCTTCGGCCTCGATTGGGGCTTTGCTCAAAGCTCGTGGTCTGAAGGTTACAGCGGTCAAAATCGATCCATATATCAACGTCGACGCTGGGACGATGAACCCGGTTGAACATGGCGAGGTGTTTGTCACGAAAGACGGGTATGAAACGGATCAAGACATTGGTAACTACGAGCGCTTTTTGGATGAAGACATCACGAGTGCGAATTACATGACGACTGGTCGCGTCTATCAATCCGTGATCGCCCGCGAACGTGCGCTTGGGTACGGCGGCAAGCAGGTTCAGGTCGTGCCACACGTGCCGCTCGAAGTCATCGCTCGTATTAAGAACGCGGCCAAGCTCGCCAATGCCGATGTTACGATCATCGAGATCGGTGGGACGGTCGGGGAGTACGAGAATTTATTATTCCTCGAAGCGGCCCGCATGATGCGGATGGAGGCACCAGCGGATGTCTTGGTTGGTCTCGTGAGTTATTTGCCTGTGCCAGGGAGTTTGGGCGAAATGAAAAGCAAGCCGACTCAACTTGCGGTCCGTGCCATTCAGGCGACGGGTTTGCAAACGGATTTCGTGATCGGCCGTTCCAGTTATCCGATCGACGAGCCACGCAAAGAAAAGATCGCCATGTACTGCAATGTCCAACGAGAAGATATTATCAGCGCGCCAGATGTCCCTTCGATCTATTCCGTCCCAGAAGCTTTTTATCTTGAAGGTTTGGATGCGCGAATCGTCAAAAAGTTGAAGCTTCGTACCCGCGAACCCGATATCAGTGCCTGGAAAGATGTACTCACTCGCCGCGATCAAGCGAAAAAAACGATCAAGATCGGGATCATTGGTAAATATATTTCAACAGGGGACTTTATGTTAACGGACGCGTACATTTCTGTGTTGGAAGCGTTGAAACATGCCGCCTGGTCCGCCAAATCGAAGGTTGAAGTCGAGTGGTTGAATCCAGAACGTTTCGAACAGGATCCGAAACTCGTCGCCAAAGAGCTGAAATCCTTGGATGGAGTGCTTGTCCCTGGTGGGTTTGGTTCACGTGGTATTGAAGGGAAGATGCTGGCCATTCGCTATGCACGTGAACACAAAACTCCGTATCTTGGTTTGTGCTATGGCTTACAACTCGCCACGATCGAAGTTGCGCGTCATGTCTTGGGATACAAACGAGCAAACACGACAGAAATCGATCCTACGACGCCTGAGCCGGTCATTCATCTGATCGACGAGCAGGAACAGCGGATGAAAAACAAAGAGTATGGCGGCACCATGCGTTTGGGAACGTATAAATGTCTGCTTCGCAAAGGTTCGCTGGCCCGCAGGCTTTACGGCCAAGATGTGATTGAGGAACGCCATCGTCACCGTTACGAATGTAATCCGGCCTATCGTGCTGAATTGGAAGCTGCAGGGTTAATTGCGAGCGGCTTATCACCAGATGGGAGCTTGGTCGAAGTTGTAGAACTCAAAAACCACCCTTTCTTTGTCGCATGTCAGTTTCATCCCGAGTTTTTGTCACGCCCGTTCCGGCCACATCCGTTGTTTAAGGGGTTCGTTGAAGCAGCTTCTAAGAAGAGGTACGCCTAAGTTATGGCTCGTAATCCGTACGAACGTATCCATCGAATCGAGGAGATGGCCGTTCCAGATCGCGACGCTTTTGTTTATAGCCCAGAGATCCTTCGAAGAGCCTTTTTTGAAGGTGAAGCGGCACCTATCAATACGGTCTTGCGGCGTTTTGAGAAAGCGGGGGTCCCTCAAGAGCGGAGGGAGCGCTATCGGTTGGCCGTTGAAGCATTTTTTCAGAATCCTTCCAAAGTAACCACGGGGGAAGGATTCGATTTCCGGCCGCAAGAGCACCATTTTGGTCCAGAAATCCAGTTTCAAGAAGAAGTGCCAGTGTTTTTGGATGTATTGCGCGGGACGCCTCTTAAACCACGCCTAACGAAGGAATGTGGTTTACTCACACCGCTCGCGATTGATGGAAAACAAGTGCTCAAGCGTTATCTGTCAGCCGAGCGATCAGATCTGAGGCCCACGCCGGAAGAGGTGTTATTGGCCCAGTTGAATCGGTTGGCCTATGCCTTTCATGAACCGATCCACGCCTTTCAAGGATTCGCTGCAGGGGATCAGATGAATAATCTTCTGAGACAGGTGGACGGGCAGGATATTGCCGATCGTGCCAAGCAGCTTGAATATCTGAATTCACCTGTGTTTAAAGCTGAATTCCAGCTGCCTATTTCTATGGAGTTGGCGAAAACCGCTTCTGTTGGTTTGCCTGACGATCGAAATGATCCTGGTGAGGAAGGTAGTCTATTTACGGGTGGTACGTTCGAAGCATCCATGGATTTTTTATCGCAAGAAGCCATCGGATGCTATGTCCGGCAGCAACCGTTGCTCTTGCTGTGGTCCCATAATACATTATCTTCTTTGGTAGAAGGCTTGCGAGAGGTCCAGCGCGCCCTGTCTACGGGATCTTCCCAGTATACAGCCACGGATCTCATGAATGTCACGGAGCGTCTTCATACAGCGATTGGTTTCGTTGCCCCAGTCTATTTTTCCGTGTTTCAGACTTCAGTGGAAGGGCATGAATACCTCACTGACCTTCCTTCTACGACAACGGTTCTTGGACGCCATCTGAGCGGATCTATTGCGCATGTCCCACCGTTTAGCCGTTGTGAAATCGAAACAGTTTATGACGAGTGCCGACTGCTTATGGGTCCTGCTAATACGCGACGAGGAACGTGGTCTTTTCCTTGTTCCGGAAAAACCTATCAATTTGGCATCCTGCCAGATCAGGGAGAGGCGATTTTTCCGATCACGGATAGGGGGATCGAAAAAGCCGCGTTGTTGGTAGCCGCAGCGGCCAAGAAGTCGTGGCCTCAAGCGGAGATCGAAGAGCAGTTCAATAAACTCGACCATGTATTTAAGTGGTTTGTAGAACAGCATTTTTCGAGGGACGATTTTGACTTGGCTCTGAGTGAAATCGCGGCGGGATGGAAGAAGCGGCTAGAAATCGATTTCACGATTGAGGATCTCCAGGAGCTGTTCGGTATCTCTGTATATCTCTATCCAAAAATTTCCCACGAGTATCCTAAGCAGTTTCTCATTCGAAAGGCCTTTATCGAAGCGCTTGAACGAACAGGCGAGCCTACCGACTACTTATTCTCTCCTCTCTTAACGGAAAATGAACACTCCGTGCGGGGGATAGAGCTTCTGTTAGGAACGATACGTCAAGAACCGGGTTCTGATTCGTATCATCTTCGTTCGGATCAGGAAGTGTTGGAAGACCGGCAACTCGGAATTTTCTCTCTGGATGTTCCAGCTCTACCTGCCGCGGAGCAGCGACAACTTGCTCATTGGTTGCAAAATCTTCGCAGCTACCGAGAGCGTGGTCTGTCTCATGGTTCAGAGAAAGCACTGCTAGGCAGAATGGCTGACTGGAAACGACTTCAATTGTCTCGACAGCGGCTAGAAGCTGCTTAATAAAATTCAACCCCTTCCGTATCGAAAAAGCACCCATCCGTTGGGTGCTTTTTCTCTTGCTCATCCTAGCTTATTTGTTTTTGCTCGCTACTTTCTTCCCCGCCGCCTCAGCCTTCGCGCGCTTCATCTTTTTGTTGTTAGAAATCGTCTTCACGCGCTTTGGCTCTTTGACCTCTGCTTCGTGTCCTGGCTTGGTTTCGAGCGGCATGATGTGCACGAATTTAGCGTCTTTGAATTCACCGGTGTAGCGGCGGATGCGCTTGTTGGTGAATTTTACGATGCCGTTGACTTTGGCGAAGAGCGTGTCATCCGAACCCTTCAAGACATTGAGTCCTGGGCGAATGGCAGTGCCACGCTGACGGACCAAAATGTTGCCCGCTTTGGCGAATTCACCTGCGTATTTCTTGACACCGAGACGCTGACCGTGAGAATCACGGCCGTACGCGGTAGAACCACCTGCTTTTTTATGGGCCATAAAGGGTTAAGGAATGACGATAGAATGCGCAAAATACTAGGCGGAATGAGGAAACTTGTCAAGGTCTGTGAAGAAGGCGTAGGATCCTTAGGATATGTCCAAAACAAGCGAAGAAGTGCGGGAGGACGTGGAGCGGGTCCTCGTTGTCCTCCGGGAAGGGCTTGCCATGCATGGCGGCAACGTGGAACTCACGAAGATCGATCTGGCAACCGGGACGGCCTATGTCCGCATGCAAGGGGCCTGTGTTGGCTGTCCGATGTCGGACTTGACCCTCAAAGCGGGGATTGAAGAAACCGTTTGTCAGATGGTCCCGGAAATCAAGCAGGTAGTGAAGGTGGAGGACGAATCATCCACATAGACGGGGGAGCGGCGCTCGCATACCATAGGGGGGTGCCATGGAGCGCTTGGCGATTATCTGCACGACTTGCCTGGAGTTCGTGGATTTATCGTATTCTGACGCTGTGGACCGTGCTGTGCCTGACGATCGGGATTGGTTGGTACGCCGCTCAGTTGCTCGAGATCAGCGTCTCCCAAAAGTCATTCGTCTTTCATTACACCGTTTACCTAGGGATTGATGACGTCCGATCCATCGGTTGGATGCTGGTCTGGCCCCTGATCTGGCTCGGCACAAGTCTGGCTTTTCTGATCGGGGCCTATGGCTCCTATCGACGTGATCCGCATGCGGGGATGGCTTGGCTGGTTCTGACGTCATTTTCCGCGTTGCCTTGGGTGTTAGCTCTTCATTATCTTGCTACGATCAATCGCTAGTCCTATGGATGTCCTCTCTGTTGTTGCCCGCCCAATGGGAGATGTGTTCTCGGTTGCCCGTCCGATGGGGTTCGTGGCCATCGCCTTTTTATTGTCGGCCTTGGTCATGCCGCTTCTCATCCGCAGCTTGAAAAAGTTGGGCATGGGCAAACAGATCCGGGACGCGTCGGTCGCGCCGATCATGGCCGAGATGCACAAAGCCAAGGCGGGTACACCAACCATGGGCGGCATCATTATTTGGGGGACGGCCTTGTTCCTGATTTTAACGGTTGCGGCTGGCTGCGCGATCGCTGGGACGGGCTCATTGATGTGTCGCGTGAACTTCTTATCTCGTTCACAAACGTGGCTCCCGGCCGGACTGATGATGGCGGCGGCTTTGGTGGGATTTGTGGATGACTATTTAAATGTAAAGAAGATCGGTTCGAAGGGCGGCGGTTTGCGCGTACGGCATCGGCTTGTCTCCTACGGGTTGATCGCGGCAGTTGGGGCCTGGTGGTTTTATTCCAAGCTGGGTTGGACGCACGTACACGTGCCGTTTTTGGGGACCTATCAGATCGGGCTGTGGTCCATTCCCTTTTTTGTGCTCGTGATTGCTTCAACCGCGCATTCCGTCAACGAAACAGATGGGTTGGATGGGTTGGCTGGCGGTGTTCTGTTATCGGCCTTGGGAGCCTATGCCGTGATCGCCTGGTCGCAAGGGCGGACTGACTTGGCGACGTTTTGTGCGGTCTTGGTCGGTGCGTTGATGGGATTCTTGTGGTTCAATGTGAATCCGGCGCAAGTCTTTATGGGGGATACGGGAGCGATGTCGCTTGGGACGGTGTTAGGGGTGTTGGCGCTTTTGACGGATCAACCGTTACTTTTACTCGTCATCGGCTTACCATTTGTCATCGAGACGTTGTCCGTCTTAATCCAAGTGGCTAGCAAGAAGCTACGTCGTGGGAAGAAGATTTTCAAAAGTGCGCCGTTGCATCATCATTTACAGGCCATCGGTTGGAGCGAGCCGAAGATCGTGATGCGGTTTTGGATGATTTCACTCGCCTTATCTGGAGTCGGTGTGGCCATCGCGTTAGTCGACCGTTTTTAACCTCCCATGTCCGTTCTTGACCGCCTTCGCTCTTTAGACCCCGTGATCGTAGGACTTACGACCACCTTATTGGTCGTGGGTCTGCTGATGCTATTTTCAGCGACGGTGGCGGTGGGTGTGCAGAAGGCAGGAGATAGTTTGTATTTTGTGAAGAGCCAGCTATTTAAAGGGGTGATACCGGGACTCTTCCTTTTCTTGCTCGCTGCGCTGATCGACTACAAAACTTGGCGGAAATGGGCCTTGGGCGCGCTCTTTGTGTCGATCGTGCTCCTCCTCCTCGTCTATATTCCCGGTGTCGGTATCATTCTGAATGGGGCACGTGGCTGGATTCGGGTAGCGGGATTACAATTTCAACCATCTGAGTTGGTGAAATTATCGTTCATTGTTTATCTGGCGGCTTGGCTCGCGGGCCGTAAGGCGGGGGAGGCCCATAAGGTTGAAACGGGACTGATTCCCTTTTTGGCAGCGCTCGGCAGCGTCATGTTCTTGCTCATCATGCAACCGGATACCGGTTCGATGATGGTGATCGTAGGGACATCGCTCGTGATGTATTTTTTGTCAGGAGCCCCGATTTCTTGGTTCGTGCTGTTGTCGGCGTTAGGGTCAAGCCTGCTGGCATTTCTTATCAAGATATCGCCGTATCGCGCCGCTCGTTTCATGGTGTTCTTGCGACCGGAACTTGATCCGAAGGGGGTTGGCTACCATATCAATCAAGCGGTGCTCGCTATCGGGTCTGGTGGTTGGTTGGGACTGGGCTATGGTCAATCGCGTCAAAAATATCTGTATTTACCAGCAGTTGAGTCGGATTCTATTATCGCGGTTACGGCGGAAGAACTTGGGTTTTTGGCCATCTGTTTATTGTTTGTGCTGTTTGGGGCATTGATCTGGCGCTGTTTTGCGATTGCCCGTGAAGCCAAGGATCCCTTTGCGAGTTACCTGGCGGCCGGTGTCGGCATGATGCTTGCGATTCAAATTATTATGAATATTGGATCTATGACGGGACTTTTGCCGATCACAGGTGTTACGTTGCCGTTTATCTCACACGGTGGAACCGCGATGGTGATCACGCTGGCTGCGATGGGATTAGTGGCAGGGATTCCGAGTCGTCAGTCTGGTCAAGGTCATCTGCGCTCACGTCTATGAAAATACTTTTTGCTGGAGGAGGATCGCTTGGTCCAGTTACACCGTTGATTGCAACTTCGCGGGCGTTAGCGCGTTTGGAAAAGAAGATTGATTTCGCTTGGATTGGTACGCCAACTGGTCCAGAGCGAGCGTTGGCAGAAGCGGAGGGGATGAAATTCTCCAGTCTGCCGGTTGTGAAGCTTCCACGGTATCCATCGCTCAAATGGCTGACTCTTCCGTTCGATTGGCTGCGTGTACGAGCGTTGGCCCGGGCCGAGCTCGATCGGATCAAGCCAGATGTCGTGGTGTCGGTGGGAGGGTTTACGGCAACACCTGTCTTCATCGAGGCGGTGAAACGGGGGATTCCGTGTGTGATGCATCAGTTGGATCTTCGTCCAGGGCTGTCGAATCGTCGCGTAGCTCGTCTCTGTTCTAGTGTGACGACGTCGTTTGAATACGAACGTCCACCGTTTGGTCAGTGGGTCGCGGATGAACGGATCGCTTCACCAGTACGGTTTCAATCGTCAGATCTTCCGTCACGTACGGCGGCGGCGAAGCATTTTGGTCTGGATGCAAAGCAACCAGTCATGCTCGTTGTTGGAGGGGGAACGGGAGCGCAGCCTCTGAATGAGCATATACAACGGACCTTGAAAGACTGGTTGAAGATTACTCAGGTTTTGCATCTGACGGGCAGGGGAAAAAATCAGGGTCTCAAAGAACAGGCCGGCTATGTCGTCCGAGAGTTGCTCGTCGATGATATGGATCAAGCCTACGCCTTGGCGGATCTTGCCCTGTCGCGTGCTGGCTTTGCGGGTTTGGCGGAGATGACCGCTTCACTCCGGATCCCAACGATCGCTGTGCCCTTGCCAGGAACAGAGCAGGAAGAAAACGCGCGAGCCTTCGAAGAACAGAGTGCGTTGGTGGTTGTTCCGCAGTCACATCCGCACTTTGATAATGAGATTCTCACGGCAGCAAGACTTATCCTGAGCGATACAGACATTCAACGAGAACTGGGAAAGTGTGCGAGCGATTTTTTACCGACGGATGATGGGACGGCGTTGGCGAAGCGGGTGTTGAAGGTGATAAAGAAGACAAACGCTAAATCTACCATTTAAACTCGCTCTTCAAATAGGTAAGCTGTTTCCATTTGAAACCGTTCGTATAAGTCCTCTTTTTTGAGAGCTTGAATGAATGCTGGCTTGGTTCTTCCGTCAGCGATAAATTGGTGTATATCTTTTCTAAAATTAAGAGAGATGAAGCCACCGTCAAACGAATTTTCTGAAATCCGGCTCTTCGTTTCTTCATAAAGTGCGACGAGTCCAGGGCGTTTTTCTTGAAAGAACTCTACCGCATGCGTGAGTTCGTGTTCTTGAGTTTCTTTGTCCGTATTCGTGAAGAATAAAATAATATCCTTGGCTGGTACATATGCTCCACGTGCGCTTGGTCCGACGCCGTTTAGCCAATAGATGGGAATGTCTTTTCTGATGCGCAATCCAAACTCTATTCTGACTTCATGTGCGTAGCTCACGTGCTGAATTTCAAATTCGTTGTCACCAATCTGAATCTTTTCTCCAACGTTAAGGAGTGATGGTTCTTTTTGTTCTGACCTAGAGGTAGGCAGCCTACCTTGATTTTCCATCCGATAATTTGGACCCATAGTTCTGGGTCTTTATGCATCGGATTTTTTCGAACGTTTACGTTTCACAGGCGCCTTCTCTTGTCGTTCCTCGATCAATTTCACCGCTTCTTCAAGCGTGATTTTTTCTGGTTCAATGGTTTTGGGAATGGTTGCGTTCACTGTTCCGTATTTTACATATGCCCCATATTTCCCGTCATGCACGGTGATATCACCTTTCCCATCAGGATAAGGACCGAGGCTGCGACCTGGTTTGGCTGTTCGACCGCCGCGTCCCTTTTTGGGTTCGGCGAGCAAGGCTAAGGCGCGATCAAGGGTGACCGTGAGCACACTATCCTCCGCTTGGAGTGAGCGGAAATCGCCATCGTGAACAATATAGGGGCCAAAACGGCCAAGACCAGCCCGTATTTCTTTCCCGGATGTTGGATGTGTACCAAGGAGTCTTGGCAAAGACAAAAGGCCAAGTGCTTGTTCGCGGTCAAGTGTTTCAATCGTGACCGTCTTTGGGATTGAGACGCGCTTTGGTTTGTCTTTGGATTTGGGATCTTCCGGATCTTCGCCTAATTGAAGATATGGTCCGTAGCTTCCCGTGCGCAAATAGATTTGTTTGCCGGTCGCTTCATCTGTCCCAAGCGTGGTCGGGCCTTGCTGAGCGTGTGCCAGGAGCTCGGCTAAGCTTGCTGGCGTGACGTCGCCAGGGAGAAAATCTGCGTCGAGTGATGCTTTGACTGGTGTTCCGTGCTCTGGATGCAAACCCTCAAGATATGGGCCAAAACGACCTATGAAGAATTGCATGTTAGGCGCCGTCAGAATGTCGATGTGACGAGCGTTGGTCGTTTCGTCTTTGCGTGTACTTTCTTCTTCGACCTTGTGCGCGAGACCGGTATCGCCTTGATAGAACTGCTTCAGATACTGAAACCAGTCCGCGTGTCCGGTCGCGATTTGGTCGAGTTCATCTTCCATCTTGGAAGTGAAGGCGATTTGAACGAGATCCGGGAATGAGCGTTCAAGGTATTGAACGACCGCAAAGCCGGTAAATGTAGGGGCAAGGACGCTACTCACTTTTTTGACGTAGACACGGCCAACGAGCGTCGCAATTGTTGCAGCGTAGGTACTTGGACGGCCAATGCCTTCTTTTTCCATGAATTGAACCAGTCCAGCTTCGCTGAACCGTCCTGGAGGTTTTGTTTCATGGATCTTTGGTTCGACCGCGACGCAGTTGGGCGTCATGCCTTCTTTGAGTGCAGGGAGGGGACGTTCCTGGTCGGTGAGCGCTTCTTCTGTATCTTCTTTACCTTCGACGTAGGCGCGCAAGAAGCCTGGGGAGACGATGCGCATGCCGTTCGCCTGGAAAACGGTCTGTTCGGCTGCGTCGATTGTGACTTGCGATTGCATGAGGGTCGCATCCGGCATTTGGCTGGCCATGGCACGCATCCAAATCAGTTCGTAGACTTTGCGTTCTTCACCACGTACATCCAGCTCTGTCGGGGGCGTGAACGATAGGCTCGGACGAATGGCTTCGTGAGCTTCTTGAGCCCCTTTAGCGGTTGAGGCATGGGTACGAACCTCTGTCGGCACGAATTCTGCGCCAAACCGATCTTGAATCCGGGCGCGAATCGCTTGGACGGCTTCTTGCGACAAGACGGTCGAGTCAGTACGCATGTAGGTGATGTACCCTTGTTCGTAGAGCTTTTGGGCGATCGACATCGTTTCTTTCGAGGAGAGGCCGAGCTTGCGGTTCGCTTCTTGTTGAAGCGTTGAGGTCGTGAATGGTGCCGGTGCTTTGCGGCTCGTCTGTTTTTCTTGCACTTCGCGGACGGTCCAGCTGCCCTTTCGGCAGGCTTCGGCGATCGCTGTCGCTTGGGCTTCGTCGATGACCAGCACGTTAGCGCCTTTGCTCAATTCACCAGTGGTTTCATCAAAATGTTTGCCCGTTGCCACAACTGCGTCTTTCACGCGCACGAGTTTGGCCTCAAAGTTCATTTTGTCCGATTCAAGGGTCGCGAGCGCATCCCAATAGGTCGCTTTTTTGAAGCGCATGCGAGCACGTTCACGATCAACGATGGCTTTCAGGACCACGGACTGAACACGTCCGGCCGATAATCCGTAGGCGATTCGTTTCCAAAGAACAGGGGAGACGCTGTAGCCCACCAGACGATCCAGGATGCGGCGCGTTTCTTGGGCGCGTACCAATCGTTCATCAAGTTCGCGTGGATGGGCCAGCGCCTTTTCGATGGCCGCTTTGGTGATTTCGTGAAAGACCATGCGTTTGACTGGAACCTTTGGTTTCAAGACTTCCAACAAATGCCAACTGATGCTCTCTCCTTCGCGGTCTTCATCAGTTGCCAAATAGACATCCTCAGCGTCTTTCAAGGCTGCCTTGAGTTCGGTTACCGTTTTTTTCTTGGTTGGGGAGACGATGTAGAGCGGTTCGAAGGTCTCTGGATCGACGCCAAGTTTGCCTTGAGGTGTTTTTTTGAGCGCTTCAGGCACGTCGGCGGCGGAAGCGGGGAGATCGCGAACATGCCCCATCGAGGCGAGGACCGTATAGTCTTTTCCTAAGTATTTTCGAATGGTTTTGGCTTTGGTGGGGGACTCGACGATGACGAGGTGCATAGGCTGGAGGCTAGTGTACTGATGAGCGGGGTGTGTGACAAATAGGGTTCTAATTTCGGCCCCATTCCTGGTTGGCCAGTCGGAGCACGAGCTGTTTGAGTTCGAGGAGGCTGAGGGCTTGGTTCACACGGCCGATCGACCAGTCGCTTCGACGTGAAAGTTCGTCGGCTGTCTGTGGGGCGGTCAGGTGCTCGTACAGGGTCCGTTCGTCCGGGGTGAGGGGGAGTTGAGCCTGGGCTTGAGCGCAGGCTTCCACTCGATCCAGATTGAGCGCATCGAAGATGTCGCTGGCATCGGCGCAGAGACGCGCACCGGAGCGAATCAAATGGTGGGTCCCGGCCGATTTGGTGGCCCAGATGGATCCTGGTACGGCCAAGACTTCCCGTCCTGCATCCAAGGCGAGTCGTGCGGTGATCAGAGTCCCGCTGTCCATGGTCGCTTCGATCACGACGACCGCTTGCACCATCCCGGCGATGATCCGATTCCGAATCGGGAATGATTCCGGTCGGGGACGCGTGCCAGGCGGGCACTCGGAGAGGATTCCGCCGCCTTGTTCCAAGATCTGTCGGGCCAAGGCTTTGTTGTGACTTGGGTAGACGTTGGCTTCATCCACGCCTGAACCGAGAACGGCGCAGGTATAGACTTTGTGTGCGAGCGCGGTTGCGTGTGCAGCTCCATCCGTCCCTAGCGCGAGTCCCGAGATGATCGGAACACCTTGCTCCAAAACCGGAGTGAGGAGACGAGGAAGAAGTTGTTGTCCATACTCTGTTGGTCCACGTGTACCAATCACCGCAATACTGGGCCTCGCAGGAGGCAGAGAGCCGCGTACAAACAACACTTCCGGCGGATCGTAGATTCGATTGAGCGGTAGGGGATACTCCGGATCTGAACGAAGCACGATACGAATCTGATCGTGTTCTAACTCTTTCTCAAACGCTTCAATATCAAATGTAGCTTGCCAGTCACGAAAATGACTTCGTGTCGCTTTGCCAATCTTCAATTCTGTGAGAAGGGCTTGGGAAGCCTGTCGGACGTCTTCTGGTCCCAGCTTATGCTTTAAAAAAGTACGAATCGCTCCACTGCCAATCCCTTTACAGCTCGCGATCGCTCCCCAGAGGAGACGTTGGTTTTTTGTCGTTGGTGGCGGAGTCATACTTAACCCCGTTCCATAGATTCATCGCTGGTGTCAAGCCTTTCTGAGCCCAGCATTCGATGGCGCTGGTCGTTCGTTTTAAAAGTTCGTCCAAGGCGGCTCGTTCTTCTGTGCTGAATCGTTCCAACACATAGTCTTTCGAGCTGCGTGGAGCGACTGGTCGTCCGATGCCCAAACGGAGGCGAGCGAATTGCATCGTACCCGTCTGTTCGTAGATAGACAGAATCCCATTATGACCACCCGCGTTTCCGCCATCACGAAACGCAAACGTTCCAAACGGAAAATCCAACTCATCTTGCACCAATAAAATTTGGTTCAAGGGGATCTTGAAGTACTGCGCGACTGCTTGGACCGCTCGCCCCGATTCATTCATGTAGGTTGTAGGCAAAGACAGTAAAACCTGTTCATGTTCGATGCGGATGTCGGCGAGGAGTGTATGGAGGCTTCGTTCCTCTCGGAAGCTCGTTTGTGTCTGTTTGGCGAGTGCTTCAACCGCAAGCCAGCCTAGATTGTGGCGTGTCTCAGCGTATTCCTGGCCGGGATTTCCCAAGCCTACGATCAAGTACTTCGGCATGGCTTATTGATATTTCTGACGACGACGGGTCTGGTTGACCAAGACTTTCTTTTCACGAATCTTGCCAGCCACCGCTTCCATACCGGGACCAAACACATTACGCGACTTTTGTGATTTGGCGACAGGGAGGTTGCGGACCTTTGTGATGATCGGTGTCCCAGTGAAGTGGAACTTTTGGCGTAAACGCTTTTCAAAGAATTTCAACCAGTTGTTATGGATACTGTCTTTTTCCCCGTGCACCGTCATGAGGAAGGTCGGTGGTTCATGGTCGACTTGAGCGACATCGTAAATACGTGGCGACTTTGGTCCGTAGGACGTCAAAGGTTTCATCGTCTTGATACACGCTTTCAGGAGTTTGTTGATGGCGTTGTAATCGATGTGACGCTTGCGCTCTTCTTGGATTTTGAGGGCGTGTTCCAAGAGGGCGGTCATGCGCTGTTTCTTGAGCGCACTCACGAAGATCATCGGGGCCCAGTTCAAGAACGGGAAGAGCGAGCGGACGAGGACCTCGAACTTTTCGGACGTGTGCGTGTCTTTAGCGGGGATCAAGTCCCATTTGTTGGCGACCAGAATGACGCCTTTAGCGCGTTCGGCCAGATAGCCAGCCAGGGCACGATCTTGTGACGTTGGATCTTCACTCGCATCGAATACTAAGAAGGCGACGTCACAGGCATCAATGGCGCCCAAGTTGCGTTGTACGCCTGCCTCTTCGATTTCTGTGCGCAAAGACGCGTTTCGACGCATCCCAGCGGTGTCGATCAGCGTGATCTTGTGACCTTGGAATTCAAGCTCCGTATCTTGCGGTTCGCGTGTGGTGTGAGCGACGGGGGACACGATGACGCGCTGTTCATTCAAGATACTGTTGACCAAGGAAGATTTGCCGACGTTCGGTCGACCAACGATCGCGATCTTCAAACGGACGTCTCGTCGCGCATCAACAGGGGGAACGCCGCGCGCTTCGAGTTCACGCGTGACCAAGTCGAGTAAGTCTCCAATCCCGAGTCCGGTATTGGCGCTGACCGGGTAAACGGCGTCGAGATGGAGCGCGAAAAAGCCTGGATCAGCCGAAGAAGAAAAATCCTTCATCGTGTCAACTTTGTTCACGAGCAGCCAGACATCCTTCTTATGGTGTTGGCGAACGAAGTCCACTAATTCTCGATCTTGAGGGAGGGGACCGCTTTTTCCATCGACGACGAACAAAACGAGATCGGCATCTTCGATCGCGTTCAACGACTGTTCTTTGATTTGGTCGCCGACATTGTTGCGCTCGGTGTCCATGCCGCCGGTATCGACGCAAATGAACTCACGCCCTTGCCAGATGACAAAGCCATGCTTGCGATCGCGGGTGGTATGCAAATCATCGCTTACGAGCGCGTGGCCACTTTCGGTGAAGCGGTTCCAGAGACTGGATTTGCCGACGTTCGTCCGCCCGACTAGGGCGACTTTTGGAATGCGTACGGCCTTCTCTTTGGTCTTCTCGGCGGGTGGCGTTGGCGGGAGCGTCAGGTCGTCGAGAGGTAAATCCATGAGAGGGGTCATACGTTACTTAAGGGGGCTATTCAGGAGAGGATAGCTAGCTTCGCCTAAAATGACAAAAAAGTCGATATCTCCGGGGGTGGCGGGCTTTTCGGCGGCCAAGCCGTCGGTCGGTCGGATGGCTTCTGGCTGGTTGAGGGAGACCGTTCCTTGGAGGTTTTTCTTTAAATTGGCTAATTCTTGCGGTTTTTTGCCTTGGGTCAGATCAAAAATGATGGTTTCTTCGTAGCCTCGTCGAATCGCGTTGCCGAAGGCTTTGACCTCGTAGCCACCTTTTTCGAGCTTGGCAGCCATTTGAGCGGCGAACCCGGTCCGAGTCGTTCCATTGCGGACTTCGATCCGTGGACGGACTTGGGGGACAGCGGGTTTCGCGACAGATGTCGAGGTGGCGGTGGTGCTTGTAGCCGTTGTTGCGTCTTTGAAGGGGTTGGCAGCCAGCGCTCGGATCTCGGACCAATCAGGATTGCGCGGGAACAGCATGAAGGCACCATTCACGTTGGCGGCGACCAATTCTTTGCCTGGTTCGTCGGTCAGAACTTGAAGATTCACGCGGTCGCTTGAAAAATCTTTCAGGACAGGGGCCAAGGCTAACGCATTCCAAGGAGTGAAGTCCGTTTGAATGTGGTTCGTGATGGCGGTGTAAAGGTTGGCGAGGGCGCGATGGTCGGTGAGTGTGCCGAGTGAGAGCAGTTTGTCGCGGACGGCCATGATGACGATCTGTTGACGACGGCTACGAGCGAAGTCACTACCTTCTCCATTGTTGCCATGACGTGAACGAGCGTACGTCAACGCTGTTTTCCCATCCATTGTTTGTTGGCCTTTGCGGAAGGCGACCGTCATCCACTTTTTATCCATCGTTGGATATTGGTAGTCGGTGAAGGCGCGTTCGACGTTTACGTTAATTCCGCCCAGCGCGTCGATGAATTTGGCGAAACCGGCAAAGTCGATTTTGACGACATGATCAATCGGTTGTTCGAGGAGGGCGGAAAAGGCTTCAGCCGTGCGGGTCGCGCCTTCGCCCGGATGATCTTGTTCGAAGTAGGCGTTGACGGCGTTGATCTTTTCGAACCGACCTCCTCCGAGTGGATACGCAAGATCGCGCGGGATGGAAAGCAAGCCAACCCGTTTTTCTTTGAGATCAATCGACGCCAACATGATGGTATCTGTGAGTTGGGAGCCTTCGTGGCCCTCACCCCCGATCCCAAGTAAGAGCACATTCATGCGCTGTCGTTCGGTTGTCTCGCCGTTGACTGCTTCCGGTTCGGTTGGCAGACCCATGGCGCGTTCGACATGGGAGATAAGAGGAAGGCGCTGGATTTCTTGGATGACGCTGGTTCCACGGGCATTGGCTCGATAAGAAGCGGTGGCGCCCATGGCCGACAAGAGTCCGACCACGATCGAAAAGAAGATGGCCAGGACAAGGGTCTGGCGGGAGACGGATCGTTCGGTGGGAGCGATGAAATTGGTCGAGACCGGATCGGACTTGCGGAACGAAAGCATGGAATGCAGTCTACCATGCCCTGCCCGCCAAACAACCCTAATGGAATGTGGATGAACCCGCTTACCGATGGTCTTCCGTCTATGGTATCCTAGGTGCATCTTTCCCTATGCGTTCTTTTTTTGGTCGGCTGTTCCTCGTCCTGTGTTTGTTTTGTCTCTCCCTGAAAGGGTTTGTTGCAATTGCTCAAGCCCAAGAGGGATATAGCAATACAGATCTCTTGTGGCACGACCTCACGTCGTTCAACAGTATTGGGAGTTTTTTTTCTAATGGTGAGAGTCAGGTGCTTGGACGTGATCCGGTGACGGGTCGGGCAACTAGCTTTGAAACACAGGAGCAGATAGACGCACGTGTAGCGGCTGAGCGTGGTGCAGCTGCCCGTGGAGCTGCGGCGAGTGCCGCGGGCACATTAGGGGCTTCAGCTCAGACTCAGGCGGCTATTCGAGGAAACCAGCCAACGGGGACCGGTACGATCACCGATTTGTTGACGGCAAAGCTTCTCGGCTTCATCGCCTTCATGATGGGCTTGATCGTCTCATTCTTGGGTAAAGTTATTCTATTGTTGGTCAATGTCCTACTTGGCTTCTTGAGCTATAACGGGTTTGCCGATGCGCCGCCGGTCATTATTGGTTGGAAGATTGTGCGTGACCTGGCGAACATGTTCTTCATCATCGTCTTGATTGTGTCGTCCTACGCCACGATCTTGGGTTGGAGACGAAATGAGATGCATGTTGTCGAGGTGTTGAAGAAGCTTCTGGTGGCAGCGGTGTTAGTCAACTTCTCGAAAACCATCGTCTCCTTGTTGATCGACGCATCGCAGGTCGTGATGCTGACTTTTGTGAATGCCTTCGCTTCGATCGGTGCGGGAAACTTTACGAACGCACTGCATTTGCCTTTGATCAGTGAGTCGAATTACTCCTCGACGTTGGAAGGAATGGTGAGCTCCACAGCTCAATCGGTTGTGACGAATGGCGCTGGTCAAGTCATTTTGGACGTCTTACTCGCCTCGGCTCTGCAGATTTTCCTGTTGGTGGTGGCGATCGGAGTCATGTTGATGATGGTGATCTTCGTTGTGGCACGCATTGTCGGACTGTGGATGTTGTTGATTTTTTCGCCGCTTCCGTTTTTGGCCAATGCGTTGCCAAGTACCATGTCAAAGGTGTTAGGCAAGCAAGTCAATGATTTTTGGGGTCAGTTGAGCGGGTTGCTGACGGGTGGACCCATCATGGCCTTTTGGTTGTGGCTGACGTTTGCGACATTGTCCGCGCAAGGAGCGAATGAGCGGTTGGGATTGTTCCAAAACACACAAGCGACCGATTTGGGAAATGCCTTCAACATGACGCAAAACGCGACCAGCATGTTCATTACGGCAATTGGAAATGCGCAGGGGTTAGGTTCGTATTTGATTGCGGTCGCCATGATGTTGATGGGTCTTGAGGCGGCTATTTCCGCTGCAGGTGCTGTGGGAAGTACCGCTGGTGGGTGGATGAAGACCATTGGGAACAAATCACGTTCCTACGCTCAGCGGGCCGCTTTGTTCGCGGCTGGCGGCGGAGCCTTGGCAGCTGGAGCCTTGGCCTTACGTGGTGGGCGGGCGGTGGGGGGTGCTGTTGGAGGGGCGGCTCTTGGAGCCTTCGAGCGTCGCTATGATGCTCGTGGAAAGGTGGCTGGTTGGGCGCGTCGTGTAGTCCCATTCGCCGGTCAGAACAAATGGTTGCGTGAACAGCAGTTTAAGAATCGTAAGGACTGGGAAGCACGTGCCAAAGAGATGTCTGGAGCGTTGGATAATAAATATGCAACAAAGGCGGAAAAAGAGGCGCAACGAAAGATCAACCAAGGGGCGTTTGGCTGGCGTCGCTATGATCGAGCGGTTGGGATGGCAGATAAAATGGAGTTGGCCAAGATCACGGGTGATGCGAAGGGCTACGACGGCGACTTTAAGGATATGAAGGATGCGGCCAAAGCGGCTGTGAAAGGAAAGACAGATGATGTCGTCGCAAAGCGTGTGTCTGACCGCTTGGCAAAACAGCAAGCTATTACCCAGCGTCTGGCCGACTTCGAGCGACAGAAGTCGATGATTGTTGGCACAACCCAAGCGGCTGATGAGGAGCGTGATAAGATCGACGATGCCATGAAGAAGCTGCGGAAAGAGAACCTTCATTTGTTGCAGGATGATACGGAACGCGGCAAGCAGCTCAAAGAAGTCCGTCAGAACTGGAGCTCACTGGATGCTGATGCCAAGAGTAACTTTGATGTCTTGCGAAGCGTCGCTTCGGCCGATGCCTTTAAGGAAGTGAATGGTCGCGTGGTGATCGGGGATGAAAACGCCATTCGTGAAACGAGCCGTCGTTTGCAAGGGCGTGATCGTTCCAATTTTGATGCCATGGTCAAGCACATTCGCGAAAGCGGAGAGATTGATTCGACCGGCAAGGTGGTCGCCGCTGGTCTCGAGATCGGACGCTTCCGGAATATGTCGATCGAGCAGGATGCGAATTTGAAGGACCGTGTCTTTGAGGTGTCGGCTGATGCGAAAGGCGTGGTCAATGTCGGTGATACCGGCTTTCAAAAGAGCGATCGTCAGCAGTACGCGATTCAATCCGTTCGTACGGATCTTGCGGCGGATACATCTGGCCGATGGATCAGTTCGCACACGCCAACGGGTGCCCCGACGGTTGACGTGGCAGATGGAAGAGGTGATCGTTTGATCCAATCGGTTCAGACCGGCGGTATTCGTCAAACAATTGAGAATGTCGGTGGGAAGGTGGGCGCCGATGGAACATGGTCGGCTGATCCCAAGGATGCACAGACGCAGAGAGCACGTGAGGCCGTACTCAACCATGTTTCTAGCTATGTTCAAGGGCAATTGGCGTCTGCGACGGCTAGCATGGATGCAGTTGTGCCAGACTATACAGACAGCACGGGCGCGGTGATCACCGGAAAAAAGCGATCGGACGTGCTGCGTGATTCCAAGGCGCCGGATTCGGTCAAGGATAAGGCTACAGCTGACTACCTGAATACGATCCGTGAAGTGATGCCGGTCCTGAGAGGGGTGGAGGACTTGGATGCAGATCAACAAGTTGCGTTGATGGGGGCAATGGGTCGAGGTGGGGTAGCTACCTCATTGAATGATAAATTGATGGATGAAGACCAGCGTCAGATCATGGGCAAGGTCCGTGAGATGGCTCGCAATAACTCCGCCAAAGTTGAAACGTGGTTTAGTGAGCAAAATAGAACCCCCGAAGGACGGGCTGAATTAGCCGAAATGCAAGTGCTGGAAGGGCAGTCAGACGGCGACAGAAATGCTCTGTTATCTGGCGATGAGGCGCTTCGTCATCGCTACGAAACCTATAACAACTATAAGAATGCCCGTAACGCGATTGCGCAGCTCGCTCGCTCTGGGAAGAGCGCTCAAGCCCGTGAACGCAAGAGCCCTGGTGGAGGTGGTCCTCGCCCACCTAGACCGGCGCCACCAACGCCGCCAACTCCACCTGCTCCACCCGCTGGAGGTGGTGGTGGAGGTCCGACGACTTAATTCCTGACGCCTGGATTCTATGGATTCATTCGAATGGCAGGCTGGGTTCAACCGGTGCCCAAAAATCGTCCAGGATTATTTCCTGGACCCAGCGTCCGGCGAAAACGAAGATAAGGCACAACAGTTGCTAGCTCTGGATAATGATGCCTGGGATCGTGTGTCCAATCCGGCGTGGGTGTTGGTGTTCGATGGGATGAACAAACAAGAATTTCGCGAAGAAATAAAAAAAGTCGCCGGCGAACATAATCCTGATGAAGTCGAGCGTATCTTGCTGCAATACGTGGTGTTTCCTGTAGCTGACCTCGTCGCCTGGGATGTGGAAGGGCGTTTACAGGAGTTGGGAGTTCCGGCTTCTCAGTTGCAATCTGCCTTTCGAATCTCGCTTCGACCGATGTCGTATGGTGCAGCCGCTCGTCGCGTGGCCACGAACGCCAAGCTCAGTGTCTTGACCGAAGAAGTCGCCCGTCGTTTGCGCGAAATTTTAGTCTCATACTTAAAAGATGTCCGCACGATCGAACAGGTCAAACAAGCGTTGCAACAATCGCAGGCAGAGGGTGGTGTTGGTTTTTCACGAGAACAAGCGGAAGCCTACATGGTCGAGCTTGAAAAGTTGCAGTTAGCTGTGCAGATTCTCTCGGAGCAAGATTATGCTAATTGGTATGCCAATTTTCAGCGGGAAGCCAGCGCTAAGCTCTTAGATCAGCCTGGTCCTGGTCAGAAACTGCCAGTAACGCCCGTCGCTCCTGGTGAAGACGTACCAGTCGTGCGTGGCTCAACCGACACGTACGATAGCTTGCTCGAAGCGGCCGTCGAAGAAACGGTTCAAAAACTGTCGGTCACGGGATTAGATGACTATCTCTTAAAACGTCTACGCAACATTGTCTCAACGCGTCTACGTGATGTGCGGAACGCGCTCCAAGTCAAAGAGGTCTTGGTGCGTGATTCCAAAATTGGTGGACTGGATCGTCATCCAGAGGAAGCGGATGCGATGGTCAGCGTTATCGAAGCCGCCTATCAAGCTCATCGAGCCGAACTCATGGCCGCTGAACAGCAGCGAATTGAAGGGATGAAGCGGGCCCAGGATCAGAAACGCGATATCCGACGCAAACAAGAAAGCGAAGCCCATGCCGATTGGTATCGCCAAAAAGTCCAAGAAACCAATCCGTGGGCGGCTGCTCTGAACGCTCAGTCGGTAAACGCTTCACCAACGACTCAGCCGACACAGCCGTCTACTTCCTGGCCGACCGCGATGCCCGCTGTTCCCACTGATCCGAACGCGCGTCCGGTGATCGATTCGATCCGTCCGCCAAATCGCCTCATGAGTTTGGGGAGCGAATTGGCTGGCACGACCTTGGCTGAATTCCGCCGCATGGCTCGCACGCCGGAAGAGGCAACGGAACGCGTCTGGCAGAAGTTCGAAACCTTGAAGCAAGAATCCTACGAACGCTGGCAAGAGGGGACGCAAGCTTGGCGCCAATCGCCCTTGCAACAGCAATACCTTCAATTGGTCGCTCAGAGTTTTACGTCCGGTCGCCCGGTAGCGGAAATCGCACGTGAACTCCATGAGCAAGATCCGAATCAACCAACAGCCGAAGAAATCGGTGCCATCCTGCTCATTAACAACCGTTTGCACGCCTGATCCGTCGTATGCCTGACAAATATATCGTTCCTCAATTCATCGACAACGAAGACAAGATTCTCGGTCCGATTACGGTTCGCCAATTTTTGATCATGCTTGCGACGGTCGTGATCCTGTTCGTGGCCTACAAGTTATCGCCCTCGATCATCGTGTTTGGCGTCATCGCCCTGATCGTCTGCGCCATTGCCGGAACATTCGGCTTCGTGAAGATTCACACGCAACCGTTCCACCTGTTTTTTTTGAACTTTCTGGCGTCACGTCTTCGCCCACCGCTCCGTGTATGGGATAAAGAACTGACGGATGACCAGCTCCGTGCATTTATCGAGATGGATACGGTCGCAACGACGGAAATCGAAGTGACGAAGCAAAAACAGCGCCCAACTTCCTCTCGTTTGCGCGATCTGACCCTGGTCGTAAACACGGGCGGAGTGTATAAACCAGATGACGATCCGTCCTTTTGATCCTTTGTATGTCCAAGAACATTTTTAAGCCTGGTGTCCCAACGCAACGGTTTCTCGATATCTCTGAGATCCGTGAAGATACGGTTATCCTGAAAGATGGAACCTTGCGGGCGGTTCTCTTGGTTTCAAGCGTCAACTTCGCCTTGAAGTCGATGGATGAACAACAGGCGATCGTGCAAGCCTACATGCAATTCGTGAACGGCATCGATTTTCCGATCCAGATTGTCATTCAATCGCGCCGGATGAATATCGACGGCTATTTGTATCAACTGATTGCTCAAGAAAAAAAGATCAGCAACGAACTCTTGAAGAAACAAATAAAAGATTATCGTGATTTCGTGAAACAGCTGGTGAACTTGGGTGACATCATGCAAAAGCGGTTTTACATCGTCGTCCCACTGAATCCGGCGACCGTACAGACCAAGGGCTTTTGGCAACGCTTGCAAGAGATCTTTACGCCAACGATTGCCATGAAGTTTGCTGAGGAGCGGTTCAAGAAACAGAAGTTCGAGTTGGAATTACGGGTGAGCCAAGTGAGTGGGGGATTAGGCTCGATGTCCTTGAGCGCCGTGCAACTCGATACGCAAAGTCTGATTGAATTGTTTTATAACGTGTATAACCCGGATCTGTCTGAGGCCCAGCCGTTGATTGATATTGGAAGGCTGCAGGTGGATTAAAAAAGAAGCGATCGCCTGAAATGAATGACGACCCCCGTCGAGTTGCGCAAGGCTCGGAGGGGGTCGTTCGGTTGCGGCGAGCAGGTCGTGCCGCGAGGGAAGGGGCGAGGGGGCGGGGGTCAGCGCAGGGGAGGGGTGGGGAAGGGCTGGCGAGCGAGACAGTCCTGGTTGAAGAGCGCGTCGCCACGGGTGCTGGTCCGCACGCAGCTCTGGATGATGGCGTCGCAGATGCGGTTCCCCGTTACGATGGTGGCGGGAGTCCGTCGCGAGGGCTTCGGGTACCGGCAGAAGAACCGGTTCGGGTGCGGGGTCTCGACCCGGCAGCTGAACTGGTAGACCCGCCGGAAGCCCGAGTCCATGTCCGGATCGTTGCGAACTGCCTGCGTGATGCAGGTCGGTTCCTCTGCTCCCTGCGCCGCGGGTTGGCTCACGCCGCTTGGTGGTCGGGACGGAGGGGGAGTCTGGCGCGCCGCAGGGGCTCTTCGGTTCTCCGTTCGCGCCGTTGCTTGGGCGTGGGGCCCTTCTCGCGTTGCCCGCAGGAGGGCTCCGGCGCTGATGACGGTGAGGAAGAGAGCGGCCACGAGCAGGGTCAGAGTGCGCGAGCTGTGTGTCCGCGCCGCTGGCCTCTGAGGCTCCTCCTCTGGAGATGCGAGTCGCTCGATGGCTGCCTCAGGCGTGCTCAGCATTGTCGCTCCCGTACCTGCATCATCCTCGTGCTTCGGAGGTGTCACAGGGTCGGCAGCTTCGGGTGCAGCCTGCTCTTCCGCTTGAGCGACCGTCTGTACCACCGGAGGTTCTGATGATTTCGCGAGTGCCGGTGCTTCGTCTGGCCGGTCTTCGTCTCGGAGCGGGATTGGAGCAGTGGGTTCCTGTGGGGGTGCCACTGTTCGTTCTTCTTGCTGGGGTGGTCGGTCGTGTTGGGCGCTCAGAAACGCGGCTGCAGCATTGAAGTCGAACATGGTCGACGCGTCACTGTTCGGGGCCGGTTGAGGAGTGACCGGTTGCCTCGCCAGGGCCTGATCCAGGTTCGCATCAGGGCTTGCGCCCCCTGCCGAGAAGAGGGCTACAGCGGCATCGAGGTCGAGACGCTGAAGGTTCCCACTCCCGAACGGATCCGGTCCCGCCATCATGGGGTCGGTGACTGCTCGATCGTCACGCGCCAGTTCGTGAGGCTGTGTATCGGATCGAGCGTCTGTTTCAGCTACCTTGTTGGATCTGACCGTGGGATTCGTCCGGGTCGGCGCCTTGTGGATGCTGATGCTGATCCGGTCGTGGTTCGGGTAGTCCTTCGGGTCTGGTTTGGGTCCGAGCGACTTGATCGTCGCTGCCTCGCCATGTACCCGATAGTGACGTTCCCACTCGCGAATGCATTCTACGACCAGCATGTTCGGCGGAAGCGGTCTGAGGCCAGCTGCCTCCAGCCCGTGCTTTTCGTTCATGAAGGTCCAGGCAGCCAACGACTGCTCGAACGCCTCCATCGGGTCAGGGTTGTTGCCGATCCACAGTTGGGTCTGGCTGTGACCGCCCTCCGTGAGGCCTTCGTCGTCATCGTGATTTTGTTCCAACGTCTCCTCCTCTCTTTTCCTTTATTCTTAACGAGAGTTACCCCCCGTTTTCCCTACTGTTTGCATTGAGAATGTTCCCATTTCTAGACGGTAAGCTCTGTCGGGTTACGACTCGCTCCTTCGCCAAGAAACGGAACGAGACTGTTTAGCATTTTTTGCATAAAATGTCAAAGAGTTTCTATGCAGGACCTCCTTTTTCTTCCCAAGGTTACTTGACATTTTCTTAAAAAGAAGCTACTTTTATCCCTTCTTTCGCTCATTCCAGAGGCCTGTTTTGGTCTCGTTCATCATCGTCCGCGGTCGATTCAGTTCATCCATCTAAGTCCCACCCAAAGAATAGGTGTGGGTAGAAACAGGAGAAACCCCCTTGAGACGCCCCAACATCGTTCAGATTCTCATCGTCCTGCTCTGCTGGCTCTGCGCAGGTTCTGCGCTGGCCCAACGAGGTCCGCGCCGACCCCTGACCAGACGTGCCGTCGCCGTGGCCGCGGTCGATGACGGTCGTGGCAGGCCTCCGCCTGCTGCGCCTGCGCCTCTCCCTGGCACCGAACAGGTCTGCCGAAACGTCGATCCGACGACTCGTGACTGCATCGACGCCTCGGCCAGGGCTGCTGCCACCGAGGAGGTTCAGCGGCTGATGGCCAACCTGCGGCGTGAAGTGGAGGGCTCTCGCGCTGCTGCCTCTGCGGAAGCTCCCCCTGCGTCTGCTGCTCTGGTCGCGGCGCCCACTCCGGCGGTCGTCCCTGCGCCCGCCACCCGTCCCACGCCGGTCGCTGCCGCGCGCCCTCCTCAGCAGCGGGTGGTCTGCGCGGCCCGTGACCTCGACTGCCTCTGCCGCCAGCGCGGCTGGGTGATGGTCCCGGCCTTCAACGGGAGCCCCCGGGCTTGCCGTCCGACCAACATCGCCGGCACCATCTTCGGGGTCGAGCTGGTCGACGCCAAGCGTCAGATCCGGATCGGTGCCGAGGCCATCCAGATCATCATCGACCGGCTCTTCCCGATCGCGCTCGAGCGAGAGTTCTGCCGCACTCGAGCGACCAACCCGACGCTCAACCCGCCGAGTGGCGCGACCTACCGCTGCGAGGATGTCGAACAGCGCTTCGGCGACGTTCTACGCGATGTCCACAGCCCGTCCGCCTCGCTCGCCCCCGCTCCTTGACCCCCTCTGCAGCTAGAGTCACCCGTGTGCCTGTGCCACGGCGCTGACTGACCATCTGCTGCCCTCCCCAACAACGTCCGACCTGCTCGCCTCCTAGCGGTTCCTGGTTCACCCCGGTTCCACGAAAGAGACTTCTTGAGCAGGTCGGTATGCGTTTTCACAATAAAACAAAAAAGAGCAGAGGGGTTGACATAAAAGGAATCTTCTGTTACAAAAACCCGTTCTTTCCACAACCCTGAATTCTTCACAGAAGAGCAAAATGCCATTCCATCGCCCGACTTGGTTTAGTGAATATACGAAAGTGTATATTCCTTGAATCAAGTCGAGCGGAATGGTGCACACTGGTGATGCATTCTCCGCCTTGGCTCTGCAGGAAGATTCCATCATGGAACAGGTAAACGGTAAGTCGAATGGTGCGGCGGGTCCCGGTGGCTTCGTCAAGATCGAGCTCAAGGAGCCGAAGACCTCCGACTCCCTCTGGGGGAACAAGAAGCAGCTCACCCCCGAGGAGTTCCAGAGCCTCATGGCGGCCTACACCGCCGTGGTCGAGCTCGCCAACCAGCGAGGAGAGGAGATCAAGCGCCTCAACGGAGAGGTCACTCAGCTGACGGCGGATCTCCAGGCCGAGCGCAACAAGGAGCCGATGGTCGAGTACCGGGACAAGATGGTGCCCACCCCCCGCGAGCACACCCCCGACGAGCTCCTGGCCCTGGTGAACAACCACTCCATCACGAAGACGCTCCGGGAGAAGGTCGACGAGCTCCTCGCGCTGCTTGAGAAGCGTTCCGTCGTCTACGGCCTCGACAGGGCCAACATGGTCAGCTGGCCCGTCAACCCCAAGGACGGCCAGCCCCTCAAGTGCCACAACGACTCCAAGGCGGACTTCTTCATCTTCACGACCGACACCATCGCGGGCCCTGCGAGCATGTTCGGGGTCCTGCCGACGCAGGTCGGTGAGTTCCTGGAGATCCACCAGCAGGCCCAACACGCTGGCAAGGTGGAGTTCCGGATCAAGTGCGTGGAGGAGGATGGCGTCAAGATCATCAGGGTCGAGACCTTGGCGCGCGGCAAATTCCTGCCCGACGTGGTGTACTACGACTACGCCGAGTACGAGGCGGGGCTCATGCGCCCCGAGGGATTCCGCCACACCCCCAGGCGTGGCGAGTACCGCGACTGGGCGGGCTTCAGCCTCAACTACATGCTGAACAGCGCCGGCAGGAGGGCTACCGGCATCGAGGCCGTGATCTGCTCCTTCCAGACCCTGTCCAAGTGGCGCGAGTTCATGGCCCGTCAGGCCGCCAACCACGTGGTCGATGCGGCTCCGGACCTGGGCCGCCAGCTCCTCCGCGGCAGCAACGGCAGCTGAACAGCCTACGTCGCTCCGCTCCGACGGCGGGTGGCTGTGAAGAACAGGGAGAGGCTGCGAACTGCAGCCGCCCACCGTCGACGAATACCGCCGCTGAGACTTCAGCGCGCCTGCGGTTTCGTCGGCGGTTTTCGTTTTAGGCCCTTTTTCTGCCTGCGTAGATTGACAAATAGGGGAGAAGTTTGGTAAGAAGACCCGTTCTTTTCATCGTCGTGCGGCTGAGTTTGAGTCTCCATTTGGAGAAGCAGACTCAGCTGCACGATTCACACGGTGTGAGTGTGAAGGTGCATGCCGAATTCGTGTCTGTGCAACCCCCGGCCCAATCGGCCTCTTTTCCCAGGAGATGCTCATGAGCAACGTCGCCGCCGTCACCGAGTCCACCACTTCCACCCCCACCCCCGCCGAGAAGGCGGAGCTCGTCTCCACCGAGTTCCCGAGCATCAACCACTTCGACTCTCCCGGACCGATGACGATCCGTGGGCTCATCCTGGCAGCCTTCGTGCTCTGGGTCCTCGCCATCTTCGTCCTCAAGAGCTTGGTGCTGATGCTGATCGTGTCCTTCTTGCTGATGGTGTTCCTTGGAACGGGTGCCTTCATGTCTTCACAGGATCGGCAGGCTCTGCTCAAGCTGATCAGGGAGGAACGTGCGGACCACGTTCGTCAGACCGGTGCGCTCGACGCTGAGCTTCGTGTACGTCGAGAGGCGATCGACCGGCTCGAGCGTGAGCTCAAGGCGGCGGAATCGGCCTTGAGTGCCGAGAAGGAGGCGCACGGTCGAACCGAAGCCGCTCGCCGCGAACAGACCGACCTGGTCGAGAGTGGGAACCGCGAACTGCGCCAAGCGCGGCGCCAGATCGAGCGTCTCGAACGCTACTCGCCGGTCGACGACGAGAGTTTCTTCATCGGGGGATTCGTCGATCGGCGTGGTCAACCCATCACCGACAAGCGCAGCACCCACCTGCTGTCACTGGCACTTGAAGGCCGGCTGACGGGCTGCCTGCCGGTTCGGTTCTCGGATGAAGTGGTGGGTGAGTGCTTCTACGCGCATCGCCCCGATATGGGGGTCGAGATCATCTGCTCTGCGTTGCCGGGTGTCGGCTATCACGTGGAGATCAAGGACCTCTGGCGATCGCCCAAGGACACGCTCGGGGGATCGCCGCACTACAAGTTCCCTGTCAGGGAAGATCCGTCTGGCGCCCCGTTCTACACGAGCCGGGTGTCCGGGATCTTCCGTCCGGGACCGGCTCAGGGTGGCACGCTCCAGGTCCACGGGGATCTCGCGATCATGC
This sequence comes from uncultured Gammaproteobacteria bacterium, assembly GCA_964567995.1. Taxonomy (GTDB): domain Bacteria; phylum Patescibacteriota; class Patescibacteriia; order 2-12-FULL-60-25; family 2-12-FULL-60-25; genus JAGOTP01. The sequence continues at coordinate 16,982 of CAZMOB010000004.1, read as the reverse complement.
GTCACCTCGTCATCACTTCGCAGCGGGCCGACCGCTACCCGCAGGACCTGAGGCGGATGCCGAACACGTCCGGCCTGCGTGGCATGACCATTGCCGGCCAGATGCCGGTGGTTTCGAACGCCCCAGCGGCACCGGTCTCCATCATCCCGGACGCGCGCCCCAAGGGCTGATCGCTGTTCCATCGCCGACTTTCTTACGTCGCCGACGAAAACCGTTGCTGATGTCTTTCTTCAGCAGTCTTCCTTCGTCGGCGGCGGTTTCGTTTCAAAATCAGGTATACTTACGATTCGTTCGTCGAAGTGTTGGAAGCCATCTTCCAAGACTCTGCCGAATGAGTGCGCCGTCTGCGCAATATGTTTTTCCCTCATTTCGGCAAAGAGGCAAAATGGGTGTTCGCAAAGTGATTTTCAAGGCGCTGCTGGTCGCTGTCGGGATGAGCTGCTGCTTCACGCTCGGAATGATCTTCATTCTCGGGGAGAGCTCATACGTCGATGCAGTATCTTCTGGGCTGGGGATCGCGACGCAGGTGTTGGCGTGTCTGCTGTTCTTCATGTCGAGTCTACTGTCTTTTCGAGAACGGGAACGACAGCGCTGGGTGAGACGGGGGGCGTTCCTGCCCTCCATCCTTCCACAGCATATCGAGTGGCGGATGCTCGGAGAGGAAGACGGCGACGCAGGGGCGTTCCTCTCGATCTACAACTGCGAGACGGGAGCGTCGCTTCTCGCGTGGTTCGCCTATTATTTCGAGGAAGGGCGAGTCATCAATTGCCCTCTCTATACGGATTTAACGCTTCGCTACGAAGGACATCCCATTATAGGTTCTCGCTTCTCGTGGGTGTGGAATGGTCTAGAAGCGGGGGATACTCCCGAGACGATCCGTACGGCGGTATCGATTGGGCCGTATCGGATCATCCTCAGCTCGAACCTCTATAAGGCGCTGAGACACAGTATCCTGTTGGAACAGATGCAGGGACAGTGGTTTTATGTGGCGGATGGGGTAACAAGGACGAAAAAAGGAACGACAGGAGGCTAACTGCCGCCACCGAGAAGGTCGCTTATCTTAGCGCCTCGTCTCTCGCTGGCGGCCTTCTCGTTTTTGGACTGGTTCGAGCCGTTTTGATTGACAAAAAGTCAATATTTTGTTATAAACAAGCGTTCTTTTTATCATATAGCTACCTAGTGAGAACAGGCGTACAGTTCGTCGTTTGGCTGATCTTGGAGAGGGTATTCGTCTCCAGTCTCAGCCGAGCGTACGCGCCGTCATGCGCATTCTCTCTCAACCCGACTCGGCTTATCGGAACACCGTGGAAATTCAAGAAAACGTCGTCGAGTCCAAGCCGGTCTGGTACAAGCACTCGCTGCTGCGGCTCTGCAAGACCATTCTCTCCTTCTGGGTCGTCAGCGTGGTCGTGGGGTCGTTCGCGGACTTTTTGTACCGCTTCTACGTTCCACACGCGCTGCCGATCTCGCTCGCCAACTTCTCCTGCGCCTGCTTCGCTCTCCTGACCTTCGCCGAGCTGAGGAACCGAGATACGGCCTTGAGGGATCTGAGCGGGGAAGTGGCGGCACAGCGGCAGATTCTCGCCGCCGCTGAGAGGGCGGCCATCATCGCGTCGACTCAAGCGCTCCCGAAAAAGCTCTTCGGGCCGCTGTTCGATCTCTCGCGTGAGAAGTTTCACGAGGCGACCCGCACGGATTTCTGCCTCCTTGTCTACGATGACAAGCAGTGGCAGATCTACGTGATCGATCTGAGTCGTCCAGTTCAGCCGCCGGGCATTCGGGCGTTGGTCTGGCATTTCCGTCTCGGTGAGGAACTCAAGCTTCGGCTTGTGACAGCCGGAAATGAGCTTCGGGGTGGGTATGAAGTCATCTCCAGTCAGGCCACGTGCCCTTTCCGACCCTCAGATGAGCCTGTGGTCGAGATGATCGGTGAGTCGAACAACCGATGGATCGTGGTGGTCTGCGGGTCGGTCTCTGAGGCCGTCGCGCGACTGACGCTCGCGACTCAGCCAAAGCTTCAGCACATCGCCGAGCTGCGGCAGCGGACGCTGGCTGGTCGCGGTGAAGAGGCGATGGACACGCTCTTCACCCGCATCGACGGTGACCTCACCGAGCAGATGGCGGTCGCCGCATGCAATGCGCTGGGGTTCAAGCCTTGATGTGTTCCTGGGCGGCCAACAATTCGAGTGTCACTTTCTTCCGCCGCCCACGAGCTATGTCGCCAGTCTGGCAGCTTCCTTGTTGGCGGCGTTCTCGTATTCAACCGGTTGTTGGTCGTGTGTTATACTGGGTCCGTCATCTATGTCCTTTGAAACTGAACCACAGAAAGCGCCTAATCCAGCTCTGAGCTTGGAAAAACCCAAGCTGCAGAAAGGGCCATCCAAAGCGGAATTGAAGCAGAAACAGGCTGAGGAGCGAGCCGTGCTTGAGGATGAGCGTTCGTATCGCAAAGGAGCGGCGGTCGTGAAGGATTTAATCGCGCCAGCCTCGATGCGGGTTGAGCCATCGTTTGTACGTCTGGGGGATATTTTTTGTCGTACGCTCTTCGTCGTCACGTATCCGCGCTATGTCTCGGTCGGGTGGGCCTCGCCGGTCATCAACTTGAGTGCGCAGCTCGATATTTCCATGTTCTTCTATCCGATCAAATCGGATGTCGTGTTGAAGCAGCTGAAGCGCAAGGTGGGTGTCTTGGAGGCGCAGGTCATGTCCGACAGTGAAACCGGCAAACCACGCGATCCGATCACCGAAACGGCTCTGCGTGATGTTGAGCAATTGCGTGATGACCTGACACAGGGGATCGAGCACTTCTTTCAATTCGCCTTCTACTGCACCTTTTATTCGAAAGACATGGATGAGCTAGAACGCGTTACGGCTCAAGTCGAAGGAACGTTTGCTTCTGCCTTGATTTATACGCGTCGGGCTTATTTCCAATCGGAACAAGGGTTCAATTCGACGATGCCGCTCTGCAACGATGAACTGCAGATCACGTTCAACATGAGCACGTCGCCAATCGCGTCATCGTTCCCGTTCACCTCGGCGGAGCTCTCCAGTGATAACGGTATTTTGTACGGCATCAATCGGCATAATAATTCGTTAATTTTGTTCGATCGCTTTTCTTTGCAGAATGCCAACGCCGTTATTTTTGCCACGTCTGGTGCGGGAAAAAGTTATGCGATCAAACTCGAAATCGTCCGTTCGATGATGATGGGGGTTGATGTCATCGTCATCGACCCAGAAATGGAGTACAAGCATTTGTCTGATGCGGTCGGGGGAACGTACATCAATATTTCATTATCATCGCGTTCCAAGATCAATCCGTTCGATCTGCCACGACCAACCGGAGAAACGGCGACAGTGGAAGATATTATTCGGAGCGCGGTCATCACCATCAAAGGTTTGTTGCGTTTGATGTTGGGCAAGCTCACGCCGCAAGAGGACTCCATTCTCGATCGCGCGCTGCTCGAAACGTACGCCAAGAAAGATATCGTGCCTGGTGCAGATTTGAGCAAGCTTGAACCGCCGATCATGCAAGACTTCCAAGATATTTTGGAAGGGATGGAAGGGACGACCGACTTAATCGTGAAGCTCCGTAAGTTCACGGAAGGAACCTTCTCCGGTCTCTTGAACTCGCCGACCACGGTGCAGATGAATAACCAGCTCGTGATTTTCTCCGTGCGTGATCTTGAGGATGAGCTGCGACCGATGGCGATCTATACCATTGTGAACTATATCTGGAACGTGGTCCGCTCGGAGCGCAAGAAGCGCATGCTCGTGATCGATGAGGCCTGGTGGCTTATGCAATCGGAAGATTCGGCGAAGTTTATTTTCGCGCTCGTCAAACGCTGTAGAAAATATTATTTGGGCATCACGACCATCACCCAGGATGTGAACGACTTCTTGACCTCGCCGTATGGTCAGGCGATCGTGACGAACAGTTCGATGCAGTTGCTTCTCAAACAATCTCCAGCGGCCATCGACTTGGTGGCGCGTACCTTTATGCTCACGCAGTCCGAGAAGTACCTCCTGCTTGAATCCGGGGTAGGGGAGGGGATTTTCTTTGCCGGCTCCAAGCATGCGGCGATTCAAGTCGTGGCTTCGTATACGGAAGATCAGATTGTCACGACGAATCCAGAGCAGCTTCTGAAGATCGAGCAAGCGAAAAAAGAGTACGCGGAACAGACCGCGCTGAATAAATAATTATTTATCTTATGCAACGTCGCACCAAAGCGTTTCTCCTCATTGGCTTCGGTCTGGTGGTGATCATCGGGGTCGTCATCTGGTTAGTTTTGTCATGGAAGCAGCAATCACCGAATTCGTCTCCGCAACCACCGGGCTACCAAGAGGGTCAACTGCCAGCGGAGCCATTACCAGCTGAGCCTACCCCGACCGCTCCAACGATTGATCCAGCTGTTACCGAATCACGTCGGTTGGAGGATCGGTTGCGTCGGTTCGCTCAGGACTTTGCTTCACGGGCTGGGAGTTACTCCAATGCCGATGGATTCGCTGCCTTACGAGAAGCTGGACTAGAAGCTACGCCTCAAGTACGAACGTTCCTTGCAACCGAACGGACGAGATTGACGGCCGCCTATCCCTTACGTTCCGGTGCCTGGGGGCAGACGGCGCGTGGTCTCGCGTCAAAAATCACCTCACCGACCCCGATTCGAGATCAACGGGAAGTCACCGTCCAAGTTGATGCACAGGTACGGACTGAGGCGGGCAATGGGGATCCAGTTATCAGTTACCGTCAAGCTGATCTGTTGTTGCAACGCGCGGGTGACGCCTGGCTCGTGGCGAAGATCGAATGGCGAGAGGCGCCTTAATGATCTGATGAGGATTGGGGTATGTCGTCCACGGCTGTTTCTAAGGAAATCCTACAGTTTGTCCTCGATGGAGTTTTTCCTCCCGCGTGTATTGGCTGTTCAAAGGCGGGTGAATGGTTGTGTGGAAGGTGTCTCGGGGCTATTCCTCTGATTGGCTCGGTCGAGTCTTCGAAAGAATCAGGACCAGAAGCGCTCGTAGCCGTCTCTTCTTATAAGGATCCCATCATGGGTGGCTTGATCCGTTCGTTCAAATATCAGCGTGCTTTATGTTTGGAAGAGGAAGCGTTACGCTCTGTTCTCTTCCGTTTTGGGTCGGAGGTCGATTTCTCTTCGCTTTTGTCGTGTACTCCGACGATGCTGGTGCCGCTCCCGATGGACCCTGAACGTGAACGGCAACGTGGCTTGGATCATGCGTTGCGTTTGGCTCGATTAATCCAACAGGTCTTGTTCCCAGAGGTGCCCGTTGTCCAAGCGCTGACGCGGACGAAGATCGCTAAAACTAACGCCAGCTTGCAAACCGCCGAAGCGCGCAGCTTGAACCTGCAAGGTGTGTTTGCTTGCTGTCAGGCGGTGAAGGGAGCCTCCATTCTGTTGATAGATGACGTCTATACGACGGGCGCGACTTTAAACGAAGCTACCGAGGTTTTGCGAGCCGCTCACGCGCCTCATGTCCAGGCTTTTGTGTTGGCTCAGAGTGGGGGACAGATGTGATATACTGTCGCAGAACCCGTTGTTCATTCTTGACCTCTATGCCTTCTTTTTTTAACTATAAACTTCTCGGTTGTGTGATCCTGGCCAGCGTTGGTCTAATCTTCTCCGCTTCACAGGCTCAAGCGGCCACCAAGACGATCTGTGCATCTGGTTGTGATTACACGACGATCAATGCGGCTTTCGTTGATTCTATTGTGGGAGGTGACGTACTCCAAGTGGTTGGATCTGGAGGATCGCCTTACGCTGCTTCCAGTGAAACCTGGCCTGTTGCGTTTCCAAATGCCAGCACAACGCTCGAATGTACAGGTGGAGCAGTCGTTTCTCAAACGAGTGCTTTGGGTCAGAATCGCCTGTATCTCGCAACCAGTTCAACAGTCCAAAATTGTACGTTCGGTAATGTTGAGTTGGCCACCCAAAGTGCTCCGACGCCAGCTAGCGGTATCCGCATTATCGGAAATACGTTTTCAACCACCGCTACCAGTACGATCAACTTCGCAGAAGGAGCAACACAGTTTTCTGTACTGAATAATACCAATATCAACTTCTTGAATGCGCGTACCACCACCACCCATGGAGTGATTCAAGATAATACATTTTACGGGAGAATGGCCGGTCAGAATGTGGCCTCAATGCTCGCCTTGTCCGCTTCTTCTAGCCAACTCCAGATCATTGGCAACACCTTCTCTAATCGTTCATCCGCTCAAGGGATATCAACTCGTTTAATCGTATTGAATGGGGAATATCTGACATTTGCAACCAATACCATCAATTATTCAGTCGATTTCAGTGGAGGAGACGTCGATTACTCTCTTCTTTCTTACGCCAGCGGAACGAACTATATCGGTGGGAACTTTGTTGATACACCTAGTTCTACCACGCAATGTGTTGGGATTGGAGCCTTGGTTGAGAATAATGCTGCGTTTCAAGCGAACTATACGTTCTATCGAAATACGATCCGTCGCCGTGGAGCCTGTTCGGCCGGTGTTCCATTGTGGGTGCGTTCACCGTATAACCGAGCAGACATCGCGTTGACACTTAACACGAATTATAACTTGATCCACAATGCAGGGACCTCGACGAGTGCACGCCCAGCTATCGAATATAGCGTCTATGCTGCGAATAGCTTAACTCAATCGAACGACTACAACGGAGCGTACGGGTTCAGTCGGGTCGTGCAACGAGCCTATATTGGAGGGGCGTCAAGTGATATCAGCGGTTCCCATTCAAAAACGTCGATTCCTTTTTTGAAGGTGTTTGATGCGGATACGACGAATGATCTTGAGACGGCGGCCTTCAGCGACTATCTTGATGTGAATGGAACGGTCGATATTGGAGCGACCAGCGCCGCTCGTCGCGCGACCGCAACGGTGAGTCAACTCGGAACAATTGACTATTCCACGGTTGATGCAACGTCGACCTACGACATCAACCACTTTATCCGCTCTGGGGATAGCGTGACGTTGGCGGCGGGTTCGTATGCCGGTTTCTCTGTGTCTTCCACCAGTGCCACGACGACGATCACGATTGCCGGCGCGGGCGCTTCGACCATCGTGACGGCAGCCAGCGGCCAAGATGCGCTGCGCTTGATGGGAGTGACGACTTCGACGTTGAGCGGTCTCGTTTTGACGGGGGCGGGGACTGGGAGTCGAACGTATACCACGACTAAACTGCTCTATTCATTCGGAAGTGATGATTACGCGGACTCAGTTGGACCTTTTGGCATTGCAGGTAATACCATGCTTGTGTTGACGAGTGGTAGTTGTTCGATCGCTCAAGTGACGGCGGATGGTTATAACCTCACCTCCTTGACCGGGAGTGGAACGGCCGCCGTTCATGTCGCGTTAGTCGACATCATGGGTTTCAAGCTAACATTTTTAGTGCCGGATACGATCGCGGCGAGCGAATCAGCCCTCGAAACCGTCTGTACCTCGATCGGCCTTAACGTGGATGCATTCATTGATGAAGCCTTTACCCCTTCGGCGGGCGTCTATACCTACAACTCTGCGGCGGCTGTATCGGCCGGTGCGACGTTGCTTGGAGGAGTGACTACGCCACCTCGCATCGATGACGCTCAAGAACAGTACGCTGGATTGCGCTTTACAAATTCCTCCGGTTGGACCGTCACGAACGTTAGCTCGACGGCTAACGCCTTGGGAATTGCGTTCGGTGGAACGACCGTGAGTAGTACGATTCAAGACAGCTACATTGGCAGCAGTACGGCCTACGATGTCCTCACCACGGCGAATGCGACCAATACCTTGGATAACGTGACCTTTACGCGCACCTCTAGTTCGGTCAGCGGCTCAGGGACGATCTTGGTCAAATACAAAGCTCGGGTTCGGGCGCTTCGTTCGAGCAACAGCACCGCCATTTCCGGAGCCCGCGCGACCTCTACAGCAATCAACCTCACAGACACGGCGCTCGGTCTGACCGACGGAAGCGGCTATACCAGCTATGTGAGTTTACCGTCTCACACCATTACCTCGGTGAGCTCTGCACTCACCAATGGGGGATATAATCCGTACACCTTCTCGGCCTCTTTTGCTGGATACAGCGCTTCGACGACGGCCGCCACCACCCTGTCTTCTCGTAATCAATTAGTAACACTCTCCCTAATCAGTGCTTCGATCCCGACGGCTCCGAGTCTCCCTACCTCGACGAGTCTCACGACGACCGGTGCTACGGTTCTCTGGATGGACAACTCAGATGATGAAGATTCCTTTGCTGTTGATTCCATCGCTCCGCTCACCGGCCAATCCTATCCGGGGACAGTGTCTTACGTCACGAGTGCGACAAGCACGAGTCTTTCCAGTCTCACATCGGGTGAGACCTATGCCTTCCGAGTTGCTGCAGTGAATACGAACGGTACTTCAAGCTACGCGGCATCCTCCAACTTCACGTTACCAGCGGCGACTCCAGGCGCACCTCAGCTGACAGCCTTGTCTCGAACGTCGCTTTCGATCGGGCTCGATACGAATAGCAACGCAACGTCCGTTCAGTATGCACTCTACAGTTCGACCTTGGGCGGCTATCTGAACGCGTTGGGAGCCGTATCGCTCACAAGCGTGTGGCAAACCTCTTCGACCTGGGGAACGCTCACCATCAGTAATTTGACCTGTAACACCACCTACAGCTTTGTTGCCATCGCCCGAAACACCTCTGCCGTTGAGACGGCCACTTCTAGCGCGAGTACGGTCACGACCAGTGCCTGTGCGACGACATCTGGGGGTGGTGGAGGCGGTGCTGTCGGTGGTGGAGGCGGTGGCGGAAGTATTCAAGTCTTCTTCCCATCCACGACCGCTCCCGTATCTTCTCCTGCTCCCATTAGTTCAACGCCGGTCGCGCCTTCCCCAACGACTCCCGCCGCTCCGACCGTCTCAGCATCATCTCCTGCACCTGTTCCAACCGAAACACTGACTACCTTCCTCGAGCAGGGCACGAATCCAGCCAGCCAAGCGCTTGGTCGAGGGGAGCGTGAAGCGATTCTACGTGATCTACAAGAAGTCCTTGGTCGCTCGGAGCAAAACATTCCCGTCAGTGATCTGGCCCGTGTCGCGAACGGAGAGATTCCGCGCACACGTAACTTGACCTACGAACGCTCCATGGTGCCTCGCGCCTTGGCCACCTTCCGGACCATCTTCGGCCATGCTCCTACCTTCCAAGATGCGGATGAAAACCTAGCCTGGAACACCTTACTTTACCGCATCCGATTCACCCGTGATCTAACTGCCGAGCGCGAGGGGATCACCGACTTCCGTCGCATCTTCCGCACCACACCGCAGTCGCCATTCCAGTGGTCCGTCGTCCGTGTCCTCGGCTACATCCGTTAAACGAGTAAACAAAAAAACAGCCCTCTCATTTCGAGAGGGCTGTTTTTGATTCATCTGCTTTTGGGAGGAAGAAATGGAATAGTTTGTGATCTTTGGTGAAGAGCCAGACCGCCAGATCATAGATTGTGTAGGTGATGAAGAATGCGGCAAATACATCGATGGAATAATGAACGTGACCTAGGAGCATGGCTGCTCCAAAGAAGATGGATGTTCCTAGGAATACATAGCGAAGCACTCGGTCCTTCCAAAAGATCAAGGCGAGGAGAAAGGGGAAACCGGTGTGCCCTGAAAAAAAGAGATCATTACCCGAGATGAAGAAGTGGGTCAGCGAACCGAAGGGAATGAACGTCTCCGAGCTTTGCCCGGGGAGCGGCAAGGTCAGGTGTGTCAGGATAATGAAAAACGAGCGAATGAAGATAAATAGTCCAACCGTTTTCAGGAGGAAGGGAAACCGCTGCGGTTTGTAAAAGCCCAGGAATAACGTGAGAAGGATGACGATGAGAGCCGCCTCCACATAGATGAAATCCAAATTCACGAGGGGGAGGTAGTTCAATAATAAATCACTCGCGACCATGGGCGTGTGTGTGCTGGAATAGACATTCGCTCCTACATTGGCCACTAAGCTAAACACGAATACGCCTACACCAAACAAAAGTTGGGAATAGTAGGTAGGATGTGTCGGGATGGAGCGATAATGCTCCCGGAGTTGCTGAAAAAATGCCATATCGATGGATTGCCTACGTATCCTACGTCTATGGGGGCGGGATTGGTGCAAAAGCGCCCACGAATTCTTTGTTTTACGCCTGGTTGTGTTCTGTTTGTGCTTTGAAGCGGTCTAAAATCGCCTGCCAGCCACTCCGTTGCATCTCAGCTGAATTGAGATCTTCGATATCGAAGGTTTCAGTGACTTTCACGCCGTCGGCTGTTTCTTCGAATTGAACCTGAACCGCTCGGCCATCCTCCATATGATACGCGAGTTTTTCATGAGGAATCACTTCACTGTACACACCCCCAAAATCGAACCCAGCGCTTTTGTCGCGTGCTTCCATACGAGCACTGAAGCTTCCGCCGATTCGCAAGTCATTCGTGGCACTGGGACAGCACCAATCATCGGAAGCGGCGTTCCATTCTTTGATGTGTTCCGGCTTCGTCCAGTGCTCCCAAACGGTCGCGAGCGGAGCCTGAACGACGGTGCTGATCGTCATTTGTTGACGTGCGGTTTCCATAGAGAAAAGATTATTTGGCTGAACAATTGAACATCCACTGAACGCCGAACTTGTCCTTGCATGAAGCGAAATAGCCACCCCAGAACATCTCCATGGGCTTCATCTCGATCTTACCGCCTTCAGACAATTTCGCAAACAGCTCATCCATTTCGGTTCGGGTATCAGGTTCCAGGTTGATGTACACGTTATTGCCAAAGCTGACCGTGAAACCCATCGATTCAGGCGCATCCGTTCCCATGAGCACATGTCCGCCCAAGATCGGCAACTCGACATGCATGACGAGCTCCTTATCTTCTTCTTTCATGGCTGGGGATCCTTCTTGTTGCGGAACTGAAGAAAAACGGACGATGCCGTTGTGTCCAAACTCGGTTCCAAAAACGGACTTATAGAAGATGAACGCTTCTTCAGTGTTGCGAGCGAAATTGAGATAGGTGGTAACGCGGGGCATAGAGTCAAAAGACAAAGAAGAGGTATAGGAATAAACTGTGCCAGTTTTGGAGAAAATGGGAAAGCCTACGATTAGGTGGGAGATTCCGCTTCTTCATATTTTGCTCCTAGAAGTTTTGATGCTTTAGAACGGCGTGCAAATAGGGTCACTGTAAGACCAATCACGCCTGCCAGGGTGAAGACTAAAGCGATGCCACGAGCGGGTCCTGTCCCGAACCAACTCCCTATAAGGCGCGCCCCTTTGCCTGTTGTCATAAATGGAACGAAAATAAAGTGAGTGAGTGGTCCGATCAGAAACGCGGTCACAGGTGTTGCAGCTGATTCAATGCTCTGCGCAAACCCAAAGACACGGCCTTGTCGTTCGAACGGGATGACTTTTTGTAAAATAGTATGTTCGCTGGCTTCGATTGCAGGTCCGCACAGCATCCACACATATGTGCCGATGAAGAGAAGGATGATGGATGGTTGGACCGTAAAAAACAGACAGCAGGTCCAGGTAATGATATTCAGCATAAAGAGCGTCTTGATTGGATTCTTGCCCAGACCAAACTTGCTGATCAGCAGACCGCTGAAGATGAAGCCGGAACTCAAGATGCTCCACAAAACACCCCACGTTTTGACCGAAACGAGCGACAAGCCGTATGAATCCATGAGAGCCATGAATACGCCCCCAAGAAAATTATTGAATGTTGTAAAGAAGATCAGAGAGAACAGCCCAGGTATAAGGCGAATGATTTTTTTCGTCCCACGGAAGTCTATTTTTTCTCGCGAACTCGTTCCGGTCGAAATAATCTTTTTCTCAGGGATGTTCACGGTCAAGATATGCACGGCGGCCAGAACCGTACATGTAAGCGTGATGCCCAGAGCGACTGGCATTCCCCAAAAACCAATTACGAGCCCACTCACTAATGACGTACAAGCAAATGAAGCGCCGGTGACCATCCCGATAAGGCCGTTGGCCTTATCACGCCCACGTTCACCAAAGAGAAGGGTTACGCAGGTTGAAAGTGCGATTGTCCGTAGTCCGCCAGCGATTGTTCCTAGCATGAGAGTAGCGATGAAAGCCCATAGACTAATCGATCCAATGTCAGCCACCCCTCCTCGCAAGCGTAAGAAGTAGATGAGGGCTGCAATCATGTATGTTCCCAGTGAAAGCAAGCTGGAAGCAAACATGACCCACTTCTTATGCGTATGATCTACGATTGCCCCAAAGAAGAGAGAGGTCAGTGCATTGGTAACAGCAAAGATACCGGCGATTAAGGAAGTCGCCAAAATGGACTTGGTTTCCACGAAGACCCAAAAGGTGATACAAAACCAGGCGAATGAGTTCGTAAATAAGGCAACGAAGGTGTTGCCAAGAAGGAGGTTGAAGATAGAGCGATTGTGTGAGGAAAGAACGGCCTCAGTGGATTGCGGCTGCGTATGAGTGCCCATAGAGGAAAAACCTATCATTTTTCACGAAAAAGAGTAAAGAGTACTCTTTTATTTTCAAAAAATATAGGGACAGAATCGTGCTATTATGTTGTCCGTATTTATTGACAGTAGAGAAAAAGAGGTAAGGACCTGATTGCTCGCAACGCTTGGGTGGAGTGTCTACCCAGAATTCCTGTGAGCAGTTGGTGACATCCATGGAGACCCGTCGCTTCCTCGTTCCCGCTCTCTTCGTTCTGACTGCAATCGTGACTTCGTGCGTCGTGATCCGTGAGGAGATCGTGGTCGATGCCCCGAGCTATCTGGGAGGTCCGCGCACGGTGAGTATCCCGTGCAAGCTGCTGCTGACCATCGACGATCCGGCCTCGGACGAGGTGCCCTGGGCCGACACCGTGGTCGCAGCGGAGCTGCAGATCACCGCTGTGAGCAATGGTCGTGTGACGGCTACGTTCCTCGCCGGTGATATCGCCGGATGTTCAGCACCAGATGTGCACCGCGCCGGCGGACAGGATGTGCTACTCGGTGAACGTGTTCTACAACCGCCCGGGTGGGTGGCGACCCGGGACGACGGAGAACTCCTACTGGCTCTTCGCGCGAGGGACCATTCCGCTCGAGGAGTGATCGAGGCGTACATTGTAGAGTGTAGTACGTTTCTTCTGGCCTGCGCTCGTCTGCGCAAAATATCTTGAGTATGTGACCGCCAGCCATACTCTACCTTACTTCATTCTCTCTACGTGAGAGAGGGGATGAGAGAAGGTAGCTAGCTTTTTAGACAACGGCTGATCGTGGATCAAATTCCACCGTCCATTCAATACCAAACTTGTCTCGAAGCATGGCGTAGTAGGTGCCCCAAGGACTATCTCCAATGGGCATCTCAACAGCACCACCTTCCGAAAGTCCTTTGAATACTCTGTCGGCTTCTTCACGGCTTTCTGTACTCACGGATATTTTAGAGCGGTTTTCCTGTTCGTTTACTCGGCCCATACTTTCTGGAACGTCATTGGCCATAAGAACATTTTTCCCGATTGGTAGAGCGATGTGCATTATTTTATCAGCCTCTTTTTCTGGGATAGGAAATTCAGGGCCCGCCATGTCTTTGAAGCGAATCACCTTAGCGAACTCTCCCCCAAACACGGATCTGTAAAAAGTGAAGGCTTCTTCGGCATTTCCATTGAAGTTGATGTATGGATTGATGGATGGCATAGAGTTCTTGGGGAATGAATAATGATTTATGACTTTTACGCAGTCTACTTGCTCGCCGTGGAGTAGTGAAGAGCGATGGCGCCTGAGTCAAAGGTTCTTTCTTCTAAGAGACGGAGCTTGGTTATGTCTTTTACCTCTTTGAACAAGTGTTTTCCTTCTCCCAACACGACAGGGCTCACGGTAAGCCAGTACTCATCGACTAAGCCAGCGCGGATCAGTTCATTTGCTAACGTGGGACTGCCGAAGACGGTGATGTTTCCTCCGAGTCCTTCTTTTAGTTTCATGATTTCCTCTTTGATGTTTGTGCTGATGAGTTTCGTATTGTTCCAGTCAATGAGCGTATCTGGGTTTGCGACAACAACTTTTTTCACCTGTTCAATCCAAGCCGCATGTTCAATATCGTGTTTTGAGGCGTTTGGATTTGAAGGAACGGTTCGGAAGTATTTCATTAATTCATAGGTCACATGTCCATACAGAGCGGTAGCGGTTGCGGCGACAATGGGCTCCACATATTTTTCAAGTTCTGAATCATACGCAACCCAGTCCAAGCTCCCGCTTGGTACAGCGGCGATGCCGTCGAGGGATAGGTGGCAAAAAACGATAAGCTTTCTCATAGGTAAAATCTACCTCTTTACTGGAATAAGGACAAGGAACAAAGATAATATTTTTTTAATTCGTTTTCGAGGCGCGTGAGACGGATGCTTCTAAACGACTTTTTTCTTTCCTGGTTTAAAGTAAAGAATCGCTGTCAATGTTCCAACGACCCCTGTGAGCGTAATAGGATATAGCCATACCGCAATTCCCTGATCTGTCCCGATGGCAACGGTTAGGAGATTTAAAAGTACTCCTATGAAGAAAATGGTCCAAGCTGTACGGCTTTCGGTCTGAGGTTTTTTTAGGGCTTTTTTGATCGTGGGGATATATCCGCTGATATAAATGCACAAGTTCATGACAAGAGCGAGTAACGCATGGCCGGTGAGCCACCACACAAATAAACTTAGAAGGCAGATAGCGAGCGAGATGCGGTCGGTCGTTGACCAACCCCCGACGCCAAACTTCAATGATAACACAAAAATTACAAAGCAGCCGACCGCATCGACAATCGGCACCCAAATCGCTTCAGTCGTTCCCGTTGCTATCACACCGAACAAGATCGTGGCCGTTGAAAGCGACCAGATGAACCAGCTCATGCGGCTCGGGACCGCTTTTTTCTTTACTACTTCGTAGATGTAAGGTAAAAATCCACAAATCAGTAATATTCCTGAAACAAGTCCGAGTAGTTGAGGGAAGGTCATATGAGAAAGCTAGTTTGCTGAGGCGTACTTACGACGCGCTTCTTCGAATGTTTGAGGGTATTGATGGCTGATTTTAGCAGGGATGTTGTTCCGCCGTTCAACCCAAGAGATAGCTTTAAGTACGGTTTGCCAATAGTGCTCTTGCATGGGCTTATGGTCCTTTGATCCCAATAGGAGCGGGCTCAAGATGTCCGTACCAATTCGGATCTTCTTCAAAACGTGCAACAGGAATAGAAGCTCCTGCATTTCTGAGTCGATGGAGGGTTCGCTGTAACACATATTCGCGTGCGGTCAGCCATTCTGGAGAAGGGGCGAATCGTGCGGGTGCGTGCTGGCTTACAGCGTACTGTGGGCCTTGTTTGGCACGTTGGTAATAGGCATCCATTTCAGGATGCAATTCAATAAACCGTGGAAAGTGTGCCTGAAGTTCATCTATGTCAAAGAACAGGGTGAGATCGATATCAGATGTATGGGCCGTATCTGCGGTCAGAGGTTTACCTTTAGCAAGTGATCCCCAGACGGAGCAAGCAAAGGTAAATGGTAATTCTCGCGCGAGCTCATGGTGTAGCTCTTTTATGATCTCAATACGTTGCCTAGAAATCGCGTCTGGCGAGACCAAGAATCGTTTATCTGGTGAAGGAGTGTAGGGTGTTTTGTCGGCAGAGAACATAGTACGAAGTTCACGAAGAAATTCAGTCTAACGATATCAGATAAGTATAGAAAGAGCAGCTATCATAGCATACACATCTCTTTTAAAGAGATGTGTATGCATGGCGGGGTAGTCGAGGTGAGTAATCGGGGAAGCGTGTAATTCAAGGGATTTTTAGGGGTCAAAATCCATACGTTTTTGAGGCTCGTGAGGCTGAGCGAAGACGGGGTAGGTAGGGTGCGCGGCGCAGGTGAAAGATGGTTAGATTTTTTACTTTACTAAGTAAATTTTGTAAATTATGGAAAGCATATCCCATGTCTACTCCTCTAAAAAAAATACCTGAGCTTGCGGATCGATTCGAACTGCCGAATCTTTTTGTAAAAGATGAAAGCGCACAGCCATATGGCACTTGGAAAGATCGTCGTTCAAAACTGATTATCGAGCGAGCGCTTGCGAAAGGCGTGGATAAGCTTGTTCTGGTTACCTTTGGGAATGCTGGGTATTCCTTGGGAAAATATGCAGAAGGTACATCTATAAAAGTCACTCTTGTGATTGATAAACGGCTGCCTCAGTCATTTAAAAACCAGTTGAAAACTGTAGCCGATCGTTTGATCGAGATGGACCTTTTAGAGCGTTTTTTCTCTTCAGATGAGCTGGTGGCTTTAGCTCGGATCGCTCCCGAAGAATCCATCTGGGATGTTTCTATCGGATACGAAGATGCCTACGAATCACTCATAGGTGAGATCGCAGAGGTGCGACCTGACTATCTGATTTGTCCTATTGGAAGCGGGGAGGGGTTTGTAGGTTTGAGCCAAGGAATAGAGAAAAGGCGGTTTAAGACGCAGCTAATTGGAGTGTTTCCCTCGATTGAGCATTCGATAGCGGACAAGCTTGTTGCTCCCGGGCACTGCTATAAAGGTCGATTTGACCCAGATAAACAACGTTTCTTTGGAATACCTGAGGCCGAAATCGCGAAAGCCTATCAAATTGCCAAGCAATACTTCTCCTGCGAACCTAGTAGCGCGATTGTGTTGAATGCCCTTAGGCGTATTTCGCCAAAAGAAACAGAGACGATCGTTCTGATCAATACAGGAAACGCAGGATTCATTCCATAAAGTACTGGTTACATCCCCTCTGCCGAATGGACGACTACAAAAAATATAAATATGATAAAACCGCCCTTTCGGACGGTTTTTTCTTCTCGCACAGATGTCGAACGTTTTGAGGCGCTCGAGATGCACGATACTAAATTGTCATGGCGGGCCAGTCGAGTTAAGCAACCGAGAAAACGTCTAACCCAAGGGCTTTTTTGGGGGTCAAAAACTGGCGATTTTCGAGGCACGTGAGACGGGATTCAAAAGCGGGAGTAT
>CAZMOB010000003.1:0-230492 GCA_964567995.1 uncultured Gammaproteobacteria bacterium | reverse complement strand
TGGTACTTGGACCCAACCCGGTCCTGGGAGAGTAGCCCGTTGCCGGACTATCAAAGACACACCTTTAAACGGGTGTGTTTTTGTTTGTGTTGAGCCATTTTATAGGCTCGCTTGATCTTCAATTGTTTGTGGTCATTTCAACGAGCTGGAACATAAGTGGGACATTCAATGGTTGAACGGATGTATTCTCCATGGTTTCAAAAATAGTTTATCGAATCGCCGTGAGAAGGGGCGCTCTCCAGGACCAGAATATTGAGTATCTGACGACCGATTTGTAACGATATGGAATTCATCGAAATTACCTGGTGGAAGTGTCAGGATGACTGAAACATGTGGAGTCGAAAAAATGACACAATTTCTTACTTCAATATAGGAAATAATGAATTGTCTCTATTAAATAAGCCCAGCAGAACGCCGCATTTAGTTGACAAAACGCTTATTTTAGTATCAAATTCCTGACTCATCTGTTTGAGTCAGGCTGGGAGGCCATCCATGGAAATCGTGTTCACTGCAACCAGGCAGCACCGTCGTATCACCCCTCCGTCCATGCTCGGGCTGCTGATCACCGAATGGCTCGGCATCTGCGGAATGGGCATCGAAGATCGGATCTATCAGATCCAGGCGGTCGATCCGGATGAGCCTACGGCCAGCTGGTTCACTGTCACCACCCACCACGACACTCTCGGGCCCTGCTTCATCGCGTCTGTTCGCGCTCCCCTCCGTGATGAAGGATACGCCATCTGGCGGGTCAGGATCAGTCACGCGCGTGAGTGCATGGAGAAGATTGTCGCGATGTGCGCTTCTGCCGAGATGGTGGCGAATCAGAACCTCGAGAGTGGTCGTACGCAGGAGCGTCTCGCTCTGCTCTATGAGATCTTGAGGGGACAGGACTTCACGGATGCGGATATTACCCATGAGATCGCTTCGGATGCGACCTTCGCAGATGCTGAAATGCTCACCACCTGCCTCCGCCACCTGTCGCACAGGGGGGCTTACCTCACCTTCTTGCCCGAGGGGAGTGGTGATGGTTCGAGCGGTTTCTACGGGTGGAACACTTCGTTCCGTGACCATATGCGTATCCTCGCTGAGACTCGACGTGAGGAGCTCATGGGTCTCCCTCCTATGGAGATCGGAGACTTCGTTCGTCGGCTGAGCATGGATGAAGAATACATGCTCGAACAGCTCGAAGGACTGCAGGTCCAGATGGTCGATCGTGGGCCGGAGGTGCGCATCCCGAAAGACTTCCTCTCGCTCATTCAGCCGATTCTCGAACACTTCGTCGGTCGTGCTGCAGCGGCTGGTATTCTCGTGAAGGTGGGCGATAGCACGTACGGGATCCTCGGTGGCATCTGGCGTGTCGTTGTCGACAAGTATGCAACGGCACTCGGGCTCCTGCACGCTATTCAAGCAGATCGCGTGGCTCCTACCGCATCTGCTACGGCACCTGAACCTCCTCTCACCCGTGATGCCGAGATCGCCTTGCGTCTTGGTGACGCGCGGGATCGTCTCGCACGTTTCCACGCTGGTGTAGCAAACGATCGCCCTCTGATCGATGCCGCCGAGGATGTCGTGTGGGAGTTGGAAGAGCGGCTCGAAATGGCTAGGAAAGCGCTTCAGGCGCTCACTGGTCCTCACAGCGAAGACGAACCCTATCTCGCAGCGATCCTTCGCGAGATTCATGACCTCAAAACCGAACAAGCGGCTCTCGTATCAGCGGTCAAAGATGCGGCGAGTGCCGACATCAGCCAGTTCGAACGTAAGGCGCGTGAGATGGGTGTCGAGCCGGAAGTGTACTTCGCCGCCCTCGAAGCGGCTCTCAAGGGGCGCCGTCCAAGCTAAACTCCCTCTCCCGCTGGGTAACAATTCGCGGGAACCCTCTTCAACTCATCAATATACTTGGTGACGTGAAATCGGTTGAATATAGAACAACACAAAAGGGTGTGTTTTTGTTTGTGCTGAGTTTTAAACAGCAACGCACCCGGGGACAGATTCGCGAGTGGGTGCGCATCCTGTCTTCCGGGTGTCGTGGAAGAGGTCTTTGGTTGTACCACTCGCGTTCATCGAGATTCTGTCCCTGGTACGGTTCGCGGCTACTGGTTCTCCTGTCGGACGCGGAAGCCGGTGATCGCTCCGTAGTTGTGGTGCCGCTCGTTGCGGGGGAGGACGCCGACCGACATTTTCACGCGCTCGTCCGACTGAGAGTTCAGTGTGACCCCCCGACGGTCTCCACCGATCGGGGTGAAGTTGTCCCCGATGCAGGCTAGGCCGAGCGGCAGGTAGCCATCGAACCGCTTGGGCAAGGCGGCACCCATGCATGCGGCGGCGAACAGACCGAGGCCCGCCAGTCCTGAGTTGAGAGCTTCGACTTCGGCGACCGCCTCCTCCTGGGTCTTGTCCGCCATGCCGAGGCCGAACTGGGCCTGAGCCACCAGGATGCGATGGCCCGGCTGCTGCCTTGCGAGCTCAGCGAGGTACTGCACGGTCGTGGCTCGGGGAGTGAGGCACTGATGCTCGTCCGCCCGCTTCGCGAGCGAATGGACACGGATCGCGAGCTTGCCGCCCAGTGCCTTGCTAAAACCCTGGAGAGCCAGGCGCGTAGCACCGTCGTAGTGGTCGCTGACCTCCGTCCACAGCGGAATGAGGAACTTGCCCTCCGCCCCCTTCGCGAGGGGCTCTGCTGCGGCGGTCTCGTCGAACGTTGCGTCGTGCAGCATCGGGAACTGCGCCTGGAGGGCTGCCAGCTGGTCGGTGAGCGAGAGGATGGTGTACGTGTGAGGGTATCGAAGGTGCTTCACGGTTTGCCTCGTCGGGTTTTCGTCGGATGTGTGTTTCGATGGACCATCCACCTAGCACACTGGTTGAAAGCGACGTCATTAAAACGAAGGTATTCGCTTCAAAGAGGTTGTTTCCAAGAGCTATAAAGCTGAGTAGAACGGCTCAGGGTAGCGTAATGAGAGAAAAAGGTCAATCAATCTCCTGTATCGAATACCTAATGAACTGTAGCCGTTAGTCCCCATCAAAATGCCCATGACGTAGCAGCTCTGGCAGCTGTTTGCTCTGTGAACTTCGAAACAGCAAAGAGCAACTGTCTTTTTCGAGCGACGAGGTGCCAATTTGGACAGAGATGTTGAAGGTTTCACAAAGATTCTTTGGAAGATCAATCACTCGTACCGCATAAAATAAGGCTCGGCAAGGCTCATTGGGAGAGAGTCTTGGAAAGATCTGGAACGCATCTGGATCGGTTTTTGTGAAGCGTTCGATCTTTGTACGTAGGCTAGCTTCTGAAAGATGGAAGTAACAGTTCTCATTCAATCGGTTGATCTCTTGGGACAAAGCGATAGATGAGGAGGTTTGAGAAGGGGAGGAATCGCGTTGAATTTGGAAGGTGACGCCGGAATCTGTAATTTGCGTAGCGGTCAAAGCGGAGCGTGTGATGTCGAAGGGAAGACGAATAGAGCTTGTAGCAGTGACAGGATAGCTGGCATCACCTGTGTCGAGTAGAAGTTGTCCGGATGAAGTATGTCGCATGAGCTGGATTGATTGCGTGGTGCGACTGGAATCTGGGTTGCTGAGCGTGACGCGTTCACCGATGCGAAGGGTGAAACGAGAAGGTCGAACATCCACAATTCTTCGGACGTCGATGGCCTTTTTCCCTTGAATAATATCGGTGGCGGCCAGATCTCTAGGGAAAGTAGTTATATCGCCAATGGATGGCTGTCGAGTGAATTGAATGGAATGATACGCGCCGAACGCGTTCGAGAGAGAAACGTTTTTGTAATGCATGGCCCAGGCGGGCAGAAGGACGGTTCCCTGTTTGGTCGTTTTACCTCGAAAGATGGCGATCAGCTGGTTCGGACAAGGGGAAGAGGCGCATTCGCGCTCCGGATATTTGTCGATTTGGACCACGACTGGTTCACAGGCGACGGGAGCGGTTGTCCCTTCCCAGACGAAACGGAGCTGGCCTTCATTTGCTTTCGGTGATGTTTCTTCTTGGCAGGAAAAGGAGAGGTAACCTTGAGAGAGGGCGTAGTTCCGAGCGAATACTCCGACTAGACTAAGGATGAGAATACCCAGAATGGAGAGGATGACTTTTGCGATCGTGCGCATAGAGGTTGAGTTCGAGCATACAACGGAAAAGTGTGCCTCTCATTTCACTAAAAAACGATCGGATAACAAACACCCCGGTCACAGACGCGAGTTGGGCGTTTGTTGACCGGGGGTAGAGCCTCCTTTCTCCTGGAATGCACCAGGGTGTTTACGTGCGCTGAGCTAGCGCTTCTCCTCCTGACGGCACTGCTCGACGGCGTTGCGCCATGGATCGTACCAAGTGGCGTCGCAGGCCTTGCCGCACTCCTCCTCGCCCAGACCGCAGACTATCCGGATGTCCCGCTGGAAGGTGTCGAAGCCGTACGGGTTGTCCGGGTAGCTGCAGGCCAGGAGGTAGAAGTGCATCCCGATCCTGCGCATCCGCTCCTCGTGCGTCACCTCCTCGCCGAGGTCGTTTCTCGCGGCCAGGGTGAAGTCGATGCTCTGCGGCGCGAGCGCGACGCAGTTGACCCGGTCTCCCGTGGGGTGGCGGGACTGCCGGGGCATGTGCTGGGTGGCGCACCCAAGAACGGCCACGAGGGTGAGCAGAGTGAAAAACGAACGGCGCATGGCGCCTCCTCTTGTGAACTGAAACGTCCGCCTGCCAAAGACCACCCCCGGCAATAGGACAGGGAATAATATTATATTTTATCAAAATAGTCAATGAATAAGCTAAAAAGTTCGAATAGCTCGAAAATAATCTTATTTTGACCTTCCCATCCATCAAACAATCGATATGTATCGAAAAATCGGCTACTATAAAGGCTATGTCCCAACAACTGCCAGTTACGAAGAATTCACACTCTCGTCCACTTCCTCAAAATACGATCGGCGGTCTTTTAACGGTGGTTGTGGTGGGAATTATTTTGATGGGGATGGGGGTATTTGTGTTCCAAGAACGAAAGGCGTTTGAGCGCACAGCTGAGCGTGCGACCGGAAGAGTGGTTCGCGTTCTTGATGCCGGAAGACGGAACCAGAAGCAGCCGGAAGTTGAATACACCACGCAGAGCGGTCAACCGGTGGTGTTTCGTAATTTGGCGAGTAGCGATAGGTATTCTGTCGGGGAGACGGTTTCAGTATTGTATCGCCCGACTGATCCGCAAACGGCTCGTATCGATTCTGTAGAACGGAAGTACAGAGCACCGGTGATTCTTTTGAGTTTTGGTGTTTTAACAGTGATGTTAGGAGTTTATGGGTTCTGGAGGTTGAAGCGAATGCCAGAATAAACCATTCAAACAAAATCACTCGTCTTTGGAGCGAGTAATGTTTCATCTCTTTCACCACACCACGCAGATGATGTTGTAAAAGGGATTCCCGTCTATTGTTTCCCGACGGGAGGGGCGAGTCAGCGAGAGTTGAGCTTCACGACGGCGAAGCGTGTTTCGCGATCCCAGCCGATGCACTTATCGAGGCTGAGAATTCGGTCAGTCTTCCTGTAATTGAGCGAGAGGTATGCCTTACGATCGCCGCCGTAACGAGACTCGGGCTCGTGGCCATAGAGGATGCTCCCTTCGGCTGATGTAATCAGGTACTTCTTCTGCTCTTCTCGATGCGCAGCGCCGAGAGCAAGGAACTCAGGAGTCGTCACGCTCCTGTAGCCCCGTGCGGCGAGCTGTTCGCGAGCATCTTCACCGGAGAAATACCCGAGTGACCCGAATCGCGCTTGCATCGACAGCCCCGAGATGAATTCGATATCTACCGAATACCCTTCCAGTACCCATACCCCACCCTTGTTCTGGTGATGCGTCCGGTAGAGCTCCTCAGGCAGCACTTGATCGTAGCCCCCTGCATCGATCCGCCCCCTGAATGAGATCTCCGCATCCGAGAGGATGTCGACCCGGAAGACCCCACGTCGTACACCGGCCGTGATCGCCCGCTGTTTCTTGATGAGCTCGACCACACTCACTGGATTGATCTTCGCCCACAGGATCTCCTCTTCGGTCGCCCCGGCCTGCATGAGGCTCCGCTCAAACAGAGTCATCTTCCTCATAGAGAACCTTCTTGCTTTCACGTTGGCCGCAGATAACCTGTCTTTGGGACTATCCCTCAGCGCTGGATCATCTCGTTGAACGCGGCCTATCGAAGTTCAGGTATGAGCTGCGATAGGCCATTTTCAATGCAGTACGAAAACGGTATTGCTCAACTCAAAATTTCCAAAGAGTATATAAATTTGTAGAACATACCGGATACTTTATCAAGTATTTATGAGCATATTTGATATTTTTCTAATCAAATTATATACTTAGTATAATAATGATGTATTTTTATGTTAACGCAACAGGAAATTAAACGGAAGCTTAAACCACTCCTTTTGGAGCTTGGCTTAAAGGAGCAAGAGATAGATCTCTATACCTATTCCCTGGCTCTCGGTCCGGTAAGTATTGCAATTCTCGCTGAGCATCTCACCATTTCTCCCCCGAACATTTATAAACTGATTGCGAGTTTGGAAGCGCATGGATTAGCTCAATTTTCCAAGCGAAAACGGTATGCGCGTACCTTTTCAGTCGAATCACCCAATGTCCTACGGAATAAGTTGGATCAAAAGCGGCGTGATATTGGAGAAATGGCCTATCAATTTAATGAAGCCTTGCCCGATCTCTTGGCGAACTACCATCAAGGAGATATGCCGACCAAGATTCGTGTGCTCGATAATGGAGCGCAGGTTACGGAAGCCTTTCGTCGGGTCTATGATGATGGAGAAGAAGTGTTGTTATTTGGCGATATGGAGAAATATGTAGAGGCTGTCGGTGAAAAAGAATACTATGCTTCAGCAGGGGAGCGTATCTCTCGCGGAATCAAACTTAGAGCCCTGCTATTTCCAGGAAAAATGGCGCAGTGGATGAAGGATCGTCCAGCGAGTGAAGGACGCGAAATTCGCTTTTTGAAAGAAATGGTTCCGTTCATTACGTCCTTTCAAGCATCAACCCGAACAGCTTTTATCATGCAACCAAATACGCCACTCGTCTTGCTCATTGAAGATCAATTCATCGTTGAAATGTTACGAAGTATCTTTTTGATTTTTTGGAAGCGAGCTGAGGACCAATCGTGAACTTTTTCTCTTGACAGCAAGCACGATTTCAGACAACGGAGTAGAGAGAGGATCTCTTCTCCTCAGAAAGAAGTTGTGATGAACCGGAAGCTGGATGGCCGGGAGTTCTTTCAGGTCGCGCAGATCGCGCTCGGGGTCGCGATGAGTGTGTTTCTGGCCGCGATCTATGTACGTTCGCCGCTGCAGATCCGTACCCAAACCCGTGACATTCACCTGCGTCAGCTGGTGTACGTCGTCGACGTCAAATACCTGCCGTCTCCTGATGCCAAACCTTCACCTTAACCGTCCGGGAGGAGCCTTCCCGGACGGTTCCTCTCTTCAGATTGTCTAAGAGGCAGCTGGGAATTGAAAGGTCGACATGATCCCTTCTAATTGCTGGTGATAGCCGTTCACGTCAAATGGTCGGCAACGGGCTTGAGCGGTGTTCGCTCCGCCTTCTTCACAACCAGCAATGATACGTGGATCGGTCACATAGCGTTTCGTAAAGGTGATGATGGCGTACCATTTTTCCGTTTTTGTGACCCATGCGTCTTGGTTGTAGGTGCTCCCAGCGGCGCCTTCGAGGGTGTTGGTGCGGCAAAAGGTCGTTCCGTTCACTGTGAGTCGTTGCTGGGTCGCCTGTGGGAGACCGGTTGATTTTGTACAGTCGTTTTCAATTTCAGCGCTTGTGAGCGGGAGGAGCTTTACGGAGAACTCCGGTGCGAATGAACCTTTAAGAGGATATTTAAAGGAGAATTTGAGGGTTTTATTTTCGTACGTTTGCCAGCCCGTTGTATCAAGTGTACTGGAAGTTGAGATCGTGCTAGGCAGTTCGCCTCCATTCGCTCCTGAAGGAGGGGTCGTTGGTACGGGATTGGTTGTCGTGGAAGTAGAGGGCGTCCCATTGTTGGAAGAAGGGGATGAACTGGCGCAACCAGCTCCAAAAAGAGCGAGCGCGGCGACTAGCGACACAGCGAATGAAGCACGTGAGGAAAAGGTCATATACTTCCAATCATGGAACGGCTCGCCGAATTGAGCAATAGAGGGGGCCGTTCTTGCTCCTCGGGAACCCGGAAGAGTAGAGTAGCGATCATATGTCTGAACATCCGATTGAACTGGAAATTCGTGCGGTTATCGATCCAAAGAGTATTCCGGCATTAGGAAAAACATTGCTGAGTTTAGGTTTTAAGAGTGTTTCAAAAACGCGCCGAACCATGGTGATGTTCTTTGGAACCGTTTCGGCTTCCGGGTTGAATTGGGATGAAGGAAAGAAAGATGAAGTCGATATTCGTTGTCGAGTTACCAATGGAAAAGCCGAGGTCGTGACGAAGGTGGGAAGAACGAGCGCGGCCAATCGGATAGAAACAAGCGTTCCTGTGTCACTTGTCGATATGCTTAAATTCGCTCAATCGTACGCCACGATGCCGCTTATGAGTAAGGTTGGATCACGGCAAACGGAAAATTTCAAAAAAGGAACGATTACCGTTTCGATCGTATCAGCGGTTCCGAGCAAGCTCTCCTATATCGAGTTAGAGCGGATGACCACGCGGAAGAAGGAAGGGGCAGATTTGAAGGTACTGCAAGCGTTAGCCAAGACGCTCGACTTGAATTTGATCAAGACTCATGAGGAGTATTTGGAGCTTTGTGATCAACTCAGCAAAGGGGACGATTGGGTGTTTCGAGGAACTGTAACGGATATCAAGCGGTTGAAGGCGGATATCAAAAAGACAGGCTCGGATAAAAAGTGAGTCCCTTTCGTTGACAGTTCTTCCAGAAACAGGTGAGGTTTGTAGGCACCTTTTAAGATCTCATCAACAATCACGAGGAGGGCGAGAACATGTGGGGACGAGACATCGCTACGACTCTGTCTCACGATGAACGAACGGAAGTCGCGCAGTTCATGCGACCGTTCGATGCGTTTCCTGTCTTGAAAGAGCCCAAAGACTATCTCCCCCTGTTTGAACGATACCGACAGAGTGAAGGAGAGGCGGCTCGTCGGATGGCGAGGGACCGGCTGGTCTACGGCAACATGCGACTCGTTCTTAAGATGGCGTACCGGTATCGAGGACTGGGTCTGTCTTTGACTGAGCTGCTGATCGAGGGGGTTTCGGTCTGATGAAGGCAGTGGAAGGGTTTGATCTGACGAAGGAGACTCGATTCAGTACGTATGCTCGTATCTGTATCCGTTCAGTGACGATTACGGCTCTCGCTGCGGCCGGAGTGTTCAGCCCCGGTCAGGTTCCGAAGGAATACGGCTACCTGCTTAGATTGGTCCGACGGGCCGAGGCAGAAGCCTTTTCGTTTGGTGTACCTGATCCGACTCCTGAAGAGCTTCATGCGCGTATCTGTGCATATGGCCTTAAAACTATGAAGGACCTGACCGTGGACGACGTGGAAGAGGCACTGCAGTTCCTCGTCGAGTATCGTTCAGGCTTTTCCCTGGATCATCCGAGCCCTGTTCACGCTTCTGGTGACTATCTTATGTCCGAGGTCTTCGGGTTCTCTTCCGGTACAGAGATGCTGGTCGAAGCTCGTGAGCGATATCGTCTTCTCATCCAGATGATCGAGCGGCTGGAACAGAGGATTAGTCATTTTCCGGCTAAAGTTGCTTTTATTGTTCGTATTCGGCTCAGGCTGCTGACGGATGAGTGTTTCACGCTCGAAGAGCTCGGCGAACGGTTCGGTCTCACCAAGGAACGTATTCGTCAGATCGAGGCGAAGGCGTTCAAGCGACTCAGTACGTACATGCGGATGGACCAGGCGACGCTCGAAGATCTCGTGTCGCAGCGTGAGCGGCTTGAAGAGCTGCTCGCAGCGCATCCCGAACAGGAGCCGTGGCCGGATCTGGTCATGAGGTCTGAGCCTTTGGTTGAGTCAGTCGTTCCGACGCCTCTGGCTCAACCGATTCAGCTTCGTCCAGCGGCTCGGCGGGTGCTCGAAGCCTATCTTCGCCTGAGTAGAAGTCCGAATCGGCCGGACGAAGTCCTGAGTCAACTGATCGAAGATAAGCTCAGCCTCAAAGTCGGTGAACTGCGTCAGGCGGTTGCTGGTCAGGTCGTGGCGCGTTATCCGCTCGATGTACTCGAAGGTCTTAGTCACATGACGGAAGCTCAAGAGCGGGAGGTTAGACGTCTCCTCGCTGCTTAACATACACCCCATCGGACACCGACCTCCTCGTCGGCCTCGTCTGGCGGGGTGTTCGGTTTTTTTAAGGTATTTCTCCCGGTTATTTTTTCGTCATCACCCACGTCCCATTCCAATCTGCCGCTGGCGGTTGGTCGATCAATTGTTGGATACGTTGTTTGAGCGTCTCTGTGGGACCGTCATTTGGGGTTGTCACGAGGATAGCGTCACAGATTTTTCCTGCTTCCTCGAAGGAACGAGATGTATACAGGTTCAAAGCCTGTTCAAAGCGTTGAACGAGACCAACTTGTTCTTGTGTTGCCTTGGCGATTGGATTCACCAATTCATACAATCCGACGGCAGTATTTTTCCCTTTGACAGCAACCACATCCACTTTGCGGAGCAAATAGCTCGTACCAAGTTGTTGAGCGGTCGCCTCAGTCACGAGAATTTCCGTTCCATATTCCTTGTTCAAGCCCTCCACGCGGCTGGCCAAGTTCACATTATCACCGATGACGGTATAGTCATGGCGAGCGTTGCTGCCGACATTGCCGACGACCATTTCTCCGGTATTCAGACCAATCCCAAGGTTCAGAATACGATTCGTGCCAAAGGCATTTTCTCGATTGAGTTTGTGGAGCGTGTCGCGCATCTGGAGTGCAGTTTGCGCCGCCTGGACTGGATGATTGGGCTGATCAAGTGGTGCATTCCAAAAAGCCATGACCGCATCACCAATATATTTGTCGAGCACACCCGCCTGCGCGAAGACGATATCTGTCATCGCGGTGAGATAGGTGTTGAGTACGGTGATGAGTTCTTCTGGGGCCAAACCTTCAGACAGACTGGTAAAGCCTCGCAGATCGGAGAAGAGAACGGTCATCGAACGTTTCTCCCCTCCTAATTGAACAGCGGAGGGATTTTGAAGGAGCGTTTCTAAAACGGCTGGGGAAACGTAACGCCCAAATAAGCTACGCAGTTCACTCTTAGACCGTTCACTACTCTTCCAGCGTTCAACACTGAGAATGAGATACCCGAACATCACGATCAAGGTCGGCCAGAGCAGATTCAGGACGTATCCTTGATCAAAGAGGACGAATCCCGTGACCATCCACGCGATCCAGAAACCGAGTGTTGTGAGAACGCTGGTTCGTGGTCGAACGTGAGGGATGAAGAGACCAAGCAGAAGCCCGGCTAAGACGAGCATCAGCGCTTGGAGGAGGATCGGGACTGGTCGGAGCCACGCGCGTTGCGAAAGTGTATCGAGGAAAGACGCGTGGATTTCGACGCCACTCATCGGTAGGCGACGAGAGGTGGGAGTGTAGTATTCGTCGTGTAAGTCATGGGCGGTTGCCCCGATAAACACAACTTTGTCTTTGAGCTTTGTGAGGTCGGCTGTGCCTTGGATGACATCTGCAGCTGAGATCGTGAGGAAGTTCGTACGAGGTGCGCCGGGGAAATGGATGCGAACCAAGCCATATTCTTCTCGAGAGATGTCTTCTAGGCGAGGTGTGAGC
Source organism: uncultured Gammaproteobacteria bacterium (assembly GCA_964567995.1). Lineage (GTDB taxonomy): Bacteria > Patescibacteriota > Patescibacteriia > 2-12-FULL-60-25 > 2-12-FULL-60-25 > JAGOTP01. The sequence goes on along the minus strand of CAZMOB010000003.1, from coordinate 218,741 downwards.
CCGGTGACGGAACCAACAGCATAGGCAAAGGCTGGAATCGGTGAACCATCTGGGGCGGCGACGGTCAGCGGGATTCGGCGCACGACGCCGTCATCATCGAGCGGAGTATTTGAGTGGCCGCTTGCTTGCGCGTTTCGCAAAAAGAGTGGAAGTGGGCGAACGACGCGTTGAGGATCGTAGGTGAGTACGTTGTCTTTCCGTTCAAGAGGCAACTCGATGGGAAGTACGGCGCTTCCGGCGTTTTGGAGCGCTGTGGCGAGTGCTTCATCATCGCTGGTCGTGCTCGCTTCCGGGAAGTTCACGTCATACCCAATGGTTTTGACGCCAGCCGTTTTGAGCTGTTGGATTAACGTAGCATGAGTGGCACGTGGCCAGGGCCAACGACCGATCCGTTCGAGTGACGCGTCGTCGATCGCGACGATCACAATGCGCGGATCAGTGTCACGAGACAAAAACAAGCGATCGCTGAGACGAGCGCTAGAGTTTCCAAATACACCGACGATCAAACCAATCGCTCCGATACAACCGACCGCCGCTCCCAACGCAACGGGTACAAGAAAACGAGATTTCATAGATGAGCGATCAAGGTTGAATATCGAACGTCAGACTCTCAATCACACTGACCCCATTTTCACGATAGCTGGCCGTCACCTGTACTCGACCGGGTCGATCGTTTGCTTGAAACGTATTGCCTAACACAAGGCCTAGCGATGGATCTGAGGAAGTGAGCGTCACGAGCAGCGTTACGTCCCGGCGACTGCCATTTGAATAGTTTATGGTCGCCATGATCGGTGCAGCTTCTCGGAAGCGAAGCATCGTTCGTGGAGAGAACAGAATGAGATTTACGGGAATCGGCTGATCGGTTGGTCGGTCTGTTGGTTGGGCGGTGAGGAGCGGTTGTTCCCGTGGTCTCTCTTGCAGGACTCCTGAAGGAACAAAAACGGTCGATGAAGCGGGTGGTTGAGTTTGGATTTGTAGTTGTTCCTCCGTTGGTGGTCGGACGAGCGGTTGGAGTGGTTGAGCTGGTTCTTGCAACATGCGGCGATCCGAATCGATCGGTCGCAGTTGAATAGCCGGCTCCAAGGCTTTTCGTGTATCAATCGTTTCTTTCAAGAAGAAATTCGCAGGTTCGGTCGGGGCATCATGGTACAGAACGCTGCCTTGGAGCATAGTCCGCGGGAAAAGTCGGTCTTGTACTTCGGGTGGAGTTTGCTGTGTCCACGCTTGCATCTCGCGTTTGACTCGTCCCAATTCTTCTTCGGCACGCTTGGTATCACCTTGTTCTTCCAAGACATTCGCCCACGTTAATCGACGACCAAGATACTGATCTGCCAAGCCCGGTTTTTGTGCTTCAGGGGTAAGTGCCATATGCAAACGTTCTGCCGGACCCCCGAACATCGCGTAGCCTTTGGGAAGTTGCTCGGTCAGGTCTTGTTTGATCTGTTCCTGTGTTTCTTTCAAAAAGACTTTGTCCGTTTCGACGTTTGTTTCAATCCAGGCCTGATTTTGTGGGACCTCCTTGGTTGAACTTACGAATTGCCATGTTCCCTTCGCCTTCCGCATCATGCCCGTGCCTTTTTCCATGACCCGATCGGCGGCTTTCACTTTTCCGTCATACACAGCGATCCAGGTTTCTTGTCCTGGGAGACGCGCTGTTTCGAAGGCTGTACCGCGAACCGTAGCAACCACATCATCCGTGGTGACGGTGTAGGAGCTGTCTAGTTCGAGCAGACGGACAATACGGGACCAGGTGCGGCCAGTGAGAAGGGTGATTCCGGTCTGGCTTTTTGTGTCGGTACTTTGTGGAAGTACAAGGGTATCGATGCTGATCTCCGTGCTGGTGCTCAAACGGGTTTGGCTCACGCCAGAAACGGTAAAGGTGACGCTTCCATCCGCTCCCGTTCGAATATGGGTCCCAGCTTGGATCAGCTGTCCGTTGTTCGCCGTGACCCAAGGACCGGTTGCCTCCGTACGAGTCTCGACGGTCCCTTCGATGGCATCTAGACGAGCCACGGAGGCGGCAAGCGTTGGCGGCGCTCCCAGCTTCCACAACCAAGCACTGAATCCCGCCACGATGAGTAAAAGAACGAGCACGGCGAGAAGAGCTTTTTTCATATGTCTCGTATCGTAGTACGAAGCCGCTTGAAAGGCGAACTAAAGATAAAAAAACAACGCCCGGGGTCTTCCTCCTGAGATCCCGGGTGCTTGAGACGCCTTGTTCGTTTTAGTTCTTGAGCCCGAGATGGGCGCGGATCACCAGAACCACGGTGGTGGGTTCGAGGTCGCCGTTCTTCCATCCCATCATCATCGTGTCGTCTGCTCCCATCTCGACCATCAGCCGGCAGGCATCTCCGTTGGACGAGCCGGCCAGGATCTTCTTCGTGAAGCCGTGCTTCTCCCGGAGTTCCTTGATCAGTTCGAGGCCGTTGGTCTGGCCACCCCGTTCGTTGGTCCAGTCCATGAGCACCCCGTCCATGATGATCAGGTCGATCTCCTGGAGCAGCCCGGCGGTGAGCAGCTGTTGCCAGCCCATAACGGTCACGCCGCCCTGATCGCGGGACGCTTCTGACGGACGTCGGCAGTGGTACACCCTGAACCCCGCCTTCGCGATCTCCGGCAGGCCAGGAACAGTCTCGTCGTCCACCACCAGAACCATATGCTTCCCTTCATTATTCATGGGTCGTTCTCCCTGCGTTGCACGGCCTCGTTCCACTCGAACAAGGTTCAGATTCAGTCTAGAAGATGACAAAATGCTGTCAAGAAATCCTATAGAGAAGGGAACTCGCTTTTTTTTCGGTTTTCTGGTAGCATCGCCCGATGCTGTTTGATGAAGCCTTGCTCCGCGGCACTGTTGAACCGGAGCTTTTTCAGCGAGGAAAAACCTATTTTTTGGACCGATCCGTCGAAGGGGTCACCGTTCGACGTGCCAAAAATGACGATATCTTGGTGACCGGTCGGGTGATCGGAAGCGAGACCTATGAATCGACGCTTCGCTTGTCGCCCAAAGCGGATAAAGTCGTGTTCTTTGATTGCACCTGTCCCTTCGATTGGGGGATGTGCAAACACGTCGTTGCGCTGGGACTTGAGGCGCTGTCCTATGATTTGGAGAAAAACACGTTACCAAGTTCCAAGGAGCGTGTGAGCCAGGTACTGAGTGCCTACGCGAAAAATTCTGGCGTAGCTGTTACAGAAGCTGAACTGGAGGATTTGGCCGATTCCTTGGACCAGGATGAGCATAAAGTTCAACGTCAGTCCCGCACACAGCGTCACAGTTTAGATGAGATCGTGGCACGCATCGCCTACGATCGTTTGCATGATTCTTTCGTCATTGAGGGCTTAGCGCGTTACGGCAAATACGAGTACCCCTTGGGTGATACCGAGCTCCCAGATCGTTATGAGCAGGTCAGGGATGATCGTTTGGAAGTGGATGTTGTCATGCGACTCGAAGCGGCCGAAGAGGATGCGATTGTAGATATTTCTGATGCGATCGGCGCTGAGCCGGAACAGGCTACGCGGAAATGGATCATTCCCTCAGGTAAATTACTGGAATTCGTCCGCGTTGGATTAGAAGAATTGCGCGAGCGCGTCACGGTCGAACTCGATGAAACCGCCAAACCGATTTTTGAGATCGATACAATTGACATCGAAGCCGATGTTTCGTTCCGCCAGTCGACGGGTGTGGATTGGTTTTCATTTTCGGTTGATTGGCACTGCGAGCAAGCCAAGGTTGAAAAACAGGCGATCGAACAAGCGTTGAATTCTAACGAACCGTATGTGCGCTTGCCGAACGGACGTTTCGCACGAATCGGGAACGGCCAAGAATTGAAGCCGATGATCGAATGGATGAAAACGACGGAAGAAGCAGAAGAAAAGGGCGCTCGTCGGACACGTCTGTTCCATGTGCCGGAACTCTTGTTCTTGGTGCAATCCACGCGACATGCCCATTTGGAGGGGGTGGAGCATTCACTCGATCGCTTCATGGAAGATGTGAAGCGTGGGGCGCTGAGCGAAACGATCATGCTCTCGCCAATGCTTGAGAAGGTGCTGCGCCCCTATCAGAAGGATGGCGTAGCCTGGTTGGCCTTTCTGCAGCGCTATGGGTTTGGTGGTGTGTTGGCAGACGAAATGGGATTGGGAAAAACCATTCAGACCTTAGGTTTCCTCGAAATGTTGCGGAAGACGCAGGCGCTTGGACCAAAAGCACCCGCACTCGTTATTTGTCCCAAAACCTTGTTGTCTGTGTGGCAACAAGAAGCGAATACCTATACCTCCGAAGCCAAAGTCCTAGTGGTTGATGGTACGCCCCCAGAGCGGAAGGCGAGAATTGAAACGTTGCAGGACTACGACATCATTCTCACTTCGTATTCGTTGATGCAACGCGATTTACCCTTGTATTTGGATACAAAAACCACCTTTTCGGTGTGTGTGTTGGACGAAGCGCATTTCATCAAGAACGCGGTGACACAAACGGCACTGACGATGAAAGCGATCCCTTCGCGCTTCCGCTTGGCGCTCACCGGTACGCCACTTGAAAATGGCGTGCATGAACTCTGGTCTGTGTTCGATTTCCTGATGCCGGGCTTTTTTGGAACGGCCCGTTCGTTCACGGCGAACTATTCTCGTCCGATTCGTGAACGGAACGATCAACAGGCGCTTGATAAGCTTCGTCGTAAGTTGAAGCCGTTCATGTTGCGTCGTACCAAGGAAATGATGGCCAGCGAATTGCCACCGAAGATCGAACAAGAAATCACCTGTCGTCTCTCACCAGAACAGCTCGTGTTGTATACCCGTACGCTGGAACAGATTCGGAGTGATGTGAGTCGATTGGTCGAAGAACAAGGCTTTGAGCGCTCCAAGATCGAAATTCTGGCTGCTCTGACCAAGCTCCGTCGGGTGTGTGATCATCCATCGTTCCTTGATCCACGTTTGCCGGGTGACCCAGCTCTGTCTGGTAAGTTGGAGGGCGTCCTTGAATTCATCTACGAAGCACTTCGAGGGGATCATAAAGTTCTGGTCTTCAGCCAATTCACGACCATGTTGGATTTGGTCCGTCAGGCGTTGGTCAAAGAGGGAATCGACAGCGCGACGATCGAAGGTTCGACCAAAGATCGTGCGATGGAAATTACGAAATTCCGTTCTAAGGTCAATGTCTTCTTGCTGAGTTTGAAAGCTGGCGGAACGGGTCTCACACTGACTGAAGCCGATACGGTCCTCCTCATCGATCCATGGTGGAATCCACAGGCCGAAAAGCAGGCCATGGACCGCGCGCACCGTATCGGACAGACGAAGACCGTGAACGTCTACAAATTCGTGGCCAAAGAAACGATTGAAGAAAAGATGTTGGAGTTGCAAAAGAAGAAGCAGGGTGTGTTTGATGCGATTATGCAAGATGCAACGCAATCAATTGAGTCGCTGACATGGGAGGATGTTAAGGGATTGCTCGCCTAGATCGAAAAGAGGGACCGCTCGCTTGCGTGCTCGCGTCTCGCTTATGTACTCGCCGTCGCTCGCACAACGTCCCTCTTTTCGACCTAGGCTCACGTTGTTTAAGCAGGGAAGAGAGAATACGAGAAAGACCATTCAAAGAGATAGATTTAGATCCTCCGATGGAGGATCGTTTCTAGTTGAAGGCTACGCATGAGAAAGAATATGGAGTAGAATGCGGTTCATGAAAACTCCTTATCGTCCTTTTTCGCCGGCGCTCCTAGCGCTTACCGGTGTTGTTGTTGGAATGTGTTTTGTCGTCGTGAGTTATGCGTTTGTGCGGGATATGTCGCCGCGGGAAGTGTTGCGCCCAGCGAATTGGATGCAGCCTTCAGACCAGAGCGAGCAGCCAGATCAGCCAAATCAAAAACCGAATTTGAACGAGGTCATCATGGTAGAAGGTGCGGCGGTTGTTCCTACGAGTACGTTGATGCAAGCGCAACAAGCGTTCGAAACAACGCCGTTCCGTGTCATCAAAGTCCTTGAATCACCAGATAAACTCTACACCTACATTGTTGCGACACCGCGCGCGGGTTTGATCCAGACAGGATCGATGATCACGGGCGAGTCGTATCTAGTCAAAACAAAGAACGATGTTGTATGCGGATCGGCCGACTCGCAACCCGTGTGTTATCTTCTTCGTGAAGGAAAAGCAATTGAAGATGAAGAGTCTGATCCACGACCAAAGGTAATAACAGCTTGGAGTGGAGGAGCTTTCTCGAGCGATACGCCCGTAAAATTTGTGAAGGAGGGCCAGGGATATTTGCTGCAATTCATGACAACAACGAAAAGTGATGCCGGTTGTTCCATCAAGTTCTCTCATCAAGTTGATCTTGCAACGAGCCAGTACGGTTTGTTGAAGCGGACCGATACATGTTCGAACTAGTTACCAATCAATCGGCATGAAGCCGTGGTCCGCGAGATATTGATTCGTCTTACTGAAGTGTTTGCACCCGAAAAACCCATTGTGGGCAGAGAAGGGAGACGGATGAGGCGCCTGGAGAACCAGGTGCCTTTTCTGATCAATGAAAGAAGCTTTTTGACGTGCGTAGTTTCCCCAAAGAAGGAAGACGAGATGCTCCTTTTCTTCGGCGAGAAGTTTTATGACTGCGTCCGTAAAGGTTTCCCAGCCTTTATTCTGGTGTGAGCCAGCTTGGCCTGCGCGAACAGTGAGCGTTGCATTCAAGAGAAATACGCCCTGATCCGCCCAACGCTCTAAGTTGCCGGAGGTCGGAATCGGTGAGCCAATATCATCATGAATTTCTTTGAAGATATTTTGCAGGGACGGCGGTGGGCGTACACCATCACGGACGGAAAAACACAGACCATGCGCTTGACCTGGACCGTGATAAGGGTCCTGACCGAGTAGCACGACACGGACGGATTCGAAGGGGGTATGGCTGAACGCATTGAACATTAATCCCGGTGGGGGATAGATGGTTGTGGCCTGATATTCCATTCGGACGAATTCGGTCAGCGCCGCAAAATACGGTTGCTCGAATTCCTGCGAAAGTTTAGCTTTCCAGCTCGGTTCGATTTTGACGTCCATAGATCCATCATACCCTAGGGGATTAGAAGGGAAAGGGGGACGATCAATTACTTGTTAAAGCAAACCCCCGACCAGAAGTCGGGGGTTTGAGTGGGATTTATGGGGTGAGGTAGAGAGCGGGCGCAATGGCTTGCAGGAGAGCGGTTTTTTGAGGCTTCCCAAGTCCTTTGTACCATTTGTCGAAGTCAGCTCGTCTGCCGGTATCCGGAGCTCCCTGATCTTTGAACGCCTGGAACATGGCTTCTTCCTCTTCCTTCAACCTACGTGAGACCGTTCGTTCTGATTGAGTGGTTTGTTCGTCGATAGGCTTCAGGACGGAGGTCCGTTTCTCGAGCCAGACGCCATAAGCGGTGGCAAGCTCGTCAAGGCTCTGCTCAAAGACTTTTTTAGCGGCTGCTACCTCTTGCTCGGCCTTGGTTACGCGTCCCTCAAGCTCCGGTAGTTTGCTCGCTGCGTTGTCAGGATCAACTGCCGCGACTTCGGCTACCACCTGGGCATCGAAGGCATCAAGCGCCGTTTTGACGAGTTTGCCTTTTTCTTCCGTGAGCCGAGCGTTAGCTGTGCTAGCCTCTCGTTCCGCCGCCTCTTTTGCGTCCAATTTTTGGTTTAGACGTTCAAGTAATTCATCTTTTTTGGCGAGTCCCGTGCGGATGTCGTCTTGGAAGCTCTTTGTAAGATCAGGAACGGCTCGGAGCAGGGCTTGAGACCGGTCTTCATCGATTCGAAGTACTTCTTTGATTGCATCAAGGTTAGCCTGTTTCGGTGGGGTGGCGACTTCCTCCAGATGCGTTTCAAGTCGCTTGAAGGCGTCGAATGAGTAAGGTTCGTCTTTTTTTAAGATATCCTTGCCAGTTCGTCCTTTGGTGGCTACTTGGAGTGCAGAAAAACAGACTTCGTAGAATGCCTCCATTTCGACCGTGTTTGGGTTGCGGAGAGCGTCTTCAAGTCTTCGGAAAGGTGTTTGATAGTAGTCTCTCTCTGCAAGTAATTGCTCTCTTTTTCTTCTGGCCTGACCAATGATGAGGGCATTTGCACCTGATCTGATGGCGCGTTCTTCATCCGCCTCTGCCTGTTCATAGGCTGCTTGTGCCGTGCCGAAGATCTCGGCCAAGTTGGTTCGGATCGCTCGGGCATGATCAACCAGTTCTTGACTGCTCCCCGCCTTATTCTGATCTTTGCCCCCGAATTTTTTCTTCCAAGTAGCCTTTGCCCAAGGCATCCAGCTGGATGGGTCCTTGCCGACAAGAGCGGGATTCAGTCGGTGGGCGACAAACCAGTTGGTCGCAGCGAGAAGTGGTTCCGTTTCATGCTTGGCAACTTCATACGCATGTTCGATGCGAGTGTCCATCGAATACCGTGGATCACGGAATAGCTTACGTGTCATCGTCAGTAAGGCCGGAGGGAGCCATTTGTCCTCGCCTAACCCTTTCTTGAGGGGAGCTTCGTCCCTTTCTCGAACGATATGCTCCAACAGATCAAGCCCGGTCGGGTAGGTGATGTTATTGGCCTTTACGTTTTTGAGTTGATGCAAAAGACTGCGCTCGAATGGGTCCGTTGTTCCATTATAAAACACAACTCCTGATTCAAGTCGTCTGAGTAATCTTTTCGTAGATGTGACTTCATCCGCTAGTGCCTCCACGGTCTTAAATCCTTTCGTGACTTCTTTAGCGACTTCATCAAGTTCTTTTTTTGCCTTTGTAAAATCTTCCTCTTTTGTTTTCGCAATTCTTCCGTACTCATCAAGATGTTTCTTATGCTCTTCCGCCCATTCTTTCGCGAGTGTCAGCCTGCGTGGTCCTGCTTCGGCATTGATGCGGGCTTTTTCCCCTTTAATCCGTTCTACTTCAGCCTTATGAGCCGTAAGATCCGTTCTACTTGTCTCAAGTGCGTTCAACGCTCCACGGCCAGCAGCGGCTGCGTCAACCACCTTTCCTTGAACGGCCAGGAGATTCTTTTCTTCCGTTGCTAAAACAGCCGTACGTTCCATGGAGGCGACGAACTGATCGACAGAGGCTTTGGCGGCAATGCGAGGATCTTTTGCGGCTGTGACAACGGGCACCGCAACGGGTCCGATGGCCTTGGCAAACACCTCTCCGTACTCTCGCTTGGAACGACGAAGCAGGTTGGCATCCGTAACACCTGCTGCCACTTGCGCAGCTTGTGTTTCACCCATGACCAATTTTTTAAATTGTTCACGAAGCGGGTCTAATTTTGAAAGAGCGGCTTGGAGCAGCGGTGCTTTTTTGGCGTCGTCGCTTTCAGCGGCGACGGCGGGGAGCGCATCGACGTATGTTTCGATCGCCACTCTCAAGTCGATCATGGCATCCTCGGTTGATTTTTCTGGATTTATTGCTTCAGCGAGGACTTCGACGAGATGTTGATTCGGCTCTTGAAGTCGAGTTCTTTTAAGGCGAGCTTGAATGCTCTCTTTGCATTGTTGTGGTTTGATGGTATCAGATGTCAGCTCAAGAGCAAGATCCTGCTTTAATGCGATCCAAATATCTTTATCAAAGTTATTTATTTTCCGACTTTTTTTGGTGCCATCATCCACGATCCCGTTGCCTCTTAACTCGGCGACCATCTTAGCCTTAAAATCTTTTAATCCGTCTACGGTCAGAGGAATTCCCAGTTGCTTCAGAATCGCGTCAACTTGTTCTTTTTGCCCCTCAGGCGTTTCAAGTTTTTTGAAAATAGGATGCTCAGAGGCTGGAGCTGGTGCAACATTCTCCATTCGAGCGAGGACAAGTTCTTCTCGGTCGGCGGGTGGAATGGCGGCGAATAATTCAGCTTCGGCGGCCGATATAGAAGCGGCATGTTGGCGCTCGATTCGTTCCATCTCAGCGGCATAGGCTTTTTTGTAAGGGGCGACAAACCCGGCCTCGAGAGGTGGAAGTGCTTCTATTCGTTCAATGGCGGCGTACAATTTTCTAGTCGCTCGGCCGATTTGAATCCTTTCACCCGTTTTTACTGAATCTTCATACGTTGTATAGGCTTCTGCATAGCCAACAAGCGCGGTATTTACGGCGTCTGCACGCCCGACCACAGCCGGGACTTGTGGGAAGCGATCAAACGTCTCCTTTACTCCTTTAAGCGTATTTTCGTCTAAAACAACGAACTTTTTGAAAGCTAGTTCCTCTCCTCGCTCGTGAGCGAGCGATCTATCAGCTAAAAATTTCTCTACACGTTGCCAGGTTGGAAGGACCTTTTCTTCAAACGCTTGTACCGCTTTTATCGAGTATAAATCTGCCGCTGCCGCTTCTTCTGTTTGTCGTTCGGCGATGGCCTGTTTGTATTTTGCTTCAGCAGTTAATACGCGTTCTGAAAGCGGTTGTTCTGATGGGATGACCTCATGCAGAGCCGCCCCCGCTTCGTCGAGTTTTGTCGTATAGCCTGCAATAATTTTATCCAGTTCTTCAAGCCGAGCTAGTTCTGAAATCTTGCGTTCCAGGCCGCCTATGACAGTGCGTGCAAATCGAATTCGGTCTATGAGTGTGTCTAAGGTAGCCTGATCTGGTGGAGAGCTCGTGTTGTTTCGTGCAGAGGTTAACTCGGCAGCTAACGCTTTTAAGTTCAGTTTTACAGTCTCAACACGAGATCTTATGTCTGGAAGCTGAGCTTGATCAAGGCTAGGGTCTGAAGCTAAAATTTCCGCTCTCACTTCCTCTCTGCGAGTAGTTACGCGTTCAAGCTTTGCATCCAGATCCGCAATAGTTGCTATTGCTTCGGTGCGTGAGAGGCGTTGTTTTGGTTGGTGAGGAGCGGTAGACATACAAAAGAGGAAAGATCAGTGGTAGTATACTGGCATGACACGTAAACAACAAAGCAGCCCGGCGAAAAAGGGAGGACTGGAAGAGATCCGGCGACGACGGTTGGAGTTAGAAGATAAATTACGGGAGGTTCAATCTGAGATTCACGCCATTCAAAAAGCCTTCGCCGCCTACAAAGATGAAAAAGTCGTGCAACAAAACCGTCGAAAATTGCGCTATCCAACCGCTGCGTAAAGAGTATTTGTTTGTTTTGTCCAAAGTAGTAACTTAAGACGCTCCACCCTGCCGCAGCTGTTTCAACATGTCTTTTGTGATCGCTCCAAATAGAAAGATGCAACCGATGTAACTGAGCGCCCCGATCCCAAGCGGAATGAGCAGGGGAAAGCCACGAAATGGCCAGACGAAGCATCCCATGATGATGCCAGAAAGCAGGATCGCGCTACTGCGTTTCAATTGAAGTTGGAATGGCTGCAAACGATAGGTGACGATAGTGGAAGCCGCGCAGATGATGAGTTCTGAGCCGACAGTGAGCCAAGCGGCGGCCCAAATACCGTAGCGTGGAATGAAAAAGAGATAACTTGTGAGGGTTAAAACAGCAACCACGGCATAGACGGGCAACATCTTGCGTTGGGCTTGGAGGGCAACGATGGCATGGCTCGTGACGGTATTGAAAAAGATGATTGCGACCGCGAGGATAAGAATGCGCAGAACGACACCAGACTGAGCGAATTCAATGCCAGCGACCGCGCTCATAATCTGCCGACCAAGCGCCCAGACGCCAATGACGAGCGGGGTTGTAAAGAGTAACATGAGCTCAAGCGAGCGCCCCATGATCGAAGAAAATTGCTGCGTGTCTTTTTTTGCGCGGAGTTGAGAGAGAATGGGTAGCAGGATCCCGGCATAGATGAAAGGGATCGTGATCAGGACTTCGAGGACGCGGTAGGCGGCACCATAGATGCCGACTTCGGCCAGATCACGGACACGTGACAAAATGAAGCTATCCGCTTTGAAGTACACCAAATTGAAAGCGATCGAGACTCCAACTGGCCACGAGCGCGCGAGGACGCTCTTCCAGAAACTTGGATCCCAACGTAGCGAAAACGGTCGATCTTTCCAGGTGAGCGTAAGCGTGATCAAGAAGATTACGACATTGCTGAGTGTCGCGAGCCACAGGATACCGACGATTCCAATCCCTGCCTGACGTGCGAGCAGGAGCCCCACGAGCCAGACGATCCGCCCAGCGACTTCGGCAATCGTCGGGATATACATCTTGAGATGTCGCTGTTGGACGCCGATCAGAATCTGGTTGAGCGCTGGAAAAAGAACTGAGCCATTCAAGGCCACGATCGACCAGAAGATGAGCGTATCTTTAGGATAGGCAATGTTCCAAATGAAGGGAGCTAAAATCATGGCAGCCAAGACCATAATCAATCGCAGCGTGAAAATGGCTGAGACGCAGCGTTTTTCGTAGGCTGGATCATCGGCGTGCTCGCCTAAAAGGGCAGTAAACGTGACGTTGATGCCGAGATCGAGGATGAGTGCAAAGAATTGAAGATAGGCTGTTGCGGCCGTGTACGCGCCGAACCCGGCTTGACCCAACGAGCGGGTCAACAGACCGATGATGAAGATGCCGAGAGCGGTTGCAATCACTCGTCCAATGAGCTGAATTCCCGTGTTTACGGCCAGCGAGCGAGCGATAGACATGGTGCTGAGTGTAACATATGGCCTTTTGCCAGGTATAAGATGGTATACTTTCTCTCATGCGAGGCCTGTTCTTTCGACGTTGTGTGGCGCTGACCTGTCTGATCGGGGTTGTCTTGATGATGGGCGTGCCTGAAATAGCGCGCGCGGCAACAGTCAAAAAACCTGCTGCAGCTGTGTATACCGCCTCAGTCCTGACGTTGGGTGTCCCGCGCGTTTTGAAGGTGGGGCAGGTCGATCAAGTGCGCGTGACCATCAAAAATCTTGGAACAACAACCTGGCAACGAGACGGAAAAAACTATGTCTCTCTCTACCGTTGGAATCCAACGACCAAAAAGGAGGTGGCCAGCGCCTTTGCTCGGCCGTCATGGGAAACGGCTTTGCGTCCAACTCGGTTGCCTGTGGCGAGTGTCGCTCCTGGCCAGGAAGTCGCGTTCGCGTTTCCCGTTCGTGCGCCTGATCGTCCCGGTGTTTACCGTGAGCAGTTTATTCTAGCTTCCGAGAATGTCGCGTGGATCGCCCGAAGTACGTTCGATGTTGAATTGAATGTAGTGGCTGGCACCGAGATTCCTCCATCGAGTCCGGCGCCGACAACCCCAAGTCCCACGACTCCAACGGCCACGGTGTCTTCGGCTACGGCTTCGGCGGGTTCTGAGTGGAGGGCAGAATTGGTCGATCGCGGCGGTATCGAGTGGCAAGTTGAAGCGGGGGATCGCGCCACGGCGGAGGTAACCTTCCGTAATACCGGATCCGTTCCCTGGGAGCGCTCGACTGGATCGTTCGTGTCCGTTTACGCCGTCGACAGTACAGGGAAAAAAGGACGAGTGAGCCCTTTTATTGTGAACGCTGATGCGGCCAAACCAGCGGCCCGCTTGATCGAGGAACACGTTCTGCCGGGAGCGACCGGCCGCTTCAAATTGACCTTGCGCGGTCCGGCAACCCCAGGCTTTTATCGCGAAACCTTTGCCTTGGCGGCCGAGAACCAAGCTTGGCTTGATGGTGGAACATTTACCCTGCCGATCCGTGTTCCGGTACGCGATGAATTCATGGGAACGGCGCCACCAGACGTGCAGCCTCTCGCTCCAGGCGCAAGTAACGGATCAAATCCGGTTACGCCGATCAATGACTTGGCGGCTGTGTTGATCTATCGCTCGCTCCCAGATCTTTCCGGTCCAGGCTACGCCCAAAGAGACTTTGCCGTGACATTCAAAAATGTCAGTTTGGTGCCTTGGAAAAATCCGTCCATTCGGTTTATTGATATCCGCCGTCCGACCTACGCGAACGACACATCGCTTCAGGATGCTTCCTGGTCGAATACCAACGAGGCTGTTCGTTTGTTGGGCACGACCCCACCAGGGGATGCGGCTTCGCTCGCGTTTACCCTCCGCCTGCCGTCCGACCAGGGCGCTTACACGGCCCTTTTCCAGCTCTATATCGATGGCCAACCTGTTGGACAAGGGGGAATCGTGGAGATTCCCTTGCTGGTCACAAGTAGCGCTTCGATCCGTGTGCCACGGCCCGCGGTTTCGACGCCCGTCACTCGACCAACAACGCCTACCCCTTCGACTCCCGTTGCCACTCGTCCACCGATCGAAGCGATTCCTCTGAATGGTGACGTCAACTCACTGCCCGCCGAACCGCTCATTCGCGTTGGTGTCTTGCGCACCGTCGACGATCGCTCCGTGATCCAAGCGATGACCGTTCCGGTCCTTGTACAACAAGCAGGTTCAACGCTGTGTCGCATCGCACCTGGCCAGCAGGCGAGTATTCGTTTCGATCGAACCAGTCGCGTGTACATTCTAGAAGGAGTTTGCAGCGGGCAATCGGCGAGTCATTATCTCTTCCGAGCGGAAGATGGAATCGCGCCAATGCGCGTGTCCGACTACGATCGAGACGACAACACCTTCCGCGCGCAACTTGAACTGCGTTATACCCCAGCCACCGAAAGCGTTTGGCTCATCAACGAACTGCCAATTGAATGGTATTTGAAAGGCATCGCAGAAACATCGAATGCCAGCCCGATGGAATTCAAACGAACTCTGCTTACGACTGCGCGTACCTATGCCATGTATCACGTTCAGCGCAACACAAAACACGCAGATGAATTCTATACGGTCGATGCCCGTTATGATCAGGTCTATCGAGGGTATGGGCATGAAGTGCGCACGCCAACCATTTCGCAAGCCGTTGATGCAACTCGCGGACAAATCGTGACCTATCAAGGCCGTCTCGCGATTACGCCTTACTTCTCGCGTTCAGACGGTCGCACGCGTGGTTGGGGTGAAGTCTGGGGCGGTGCTTCCAACTATCCTTGGTTAGTTTCCGTCCCAGTTCCGCAGGACATCGGGCGTACCCTCTGGGGACACGGTGTAGGGATGTCAGCTAGTGGCGCGCTGGATATGTCCAATGAAGGTCGGAGCTACGTCGAAATTTTGACACACTTCTACCAGGGCATCGAGCTGCGTCGAGCCTATCGGTAACTCCACCGAGATTGAGTGAGGAGCTTTATTCTTCAGCGCGAACCGATTGGATCTGGGTCGTTTCAGCTTGTTGTGCGATGTTGATTTGATATTTAACGGTTCCTTTGTGGAAGAGCAGGCCAACGAGGCTAGGGCTTGGAAGAACGTTATCTTTCGTGAAACCTTGGTTCTGCATGAGTTCTTCGATTTTTGTTTGGGCTTGAGCCAGTGTATCGCTTGTTTCTTGCATCAGCGATCCAGATTTCCCATCGTTTTCTGTATAGGCCAGGATTGTCTTCGCCCCTGGATAGCGAGGAAAATCGGCCGGGAAATTGGCTGGAATGCTGGCACCTGCACCGGCCGAGAGACCGCTGCCGTTTTGGCCATCTAGATTGATCGTATCCGTTTCAGAATCGAACGAAGTCCCATTTCCACAACCAGCGCCAAGCAGCATCAAGGACAAGGCTGGTACGACGATGAATGAGAGGCGAGTGGAGTTCAAAATAGGCATATGCGAATAGCATATGCCTATTTTGTTGGTTTGTCTCGGGCGTTGTGGGTCGGCCGATCGGTTTAATCCTCCGATGTATGAGCAATCACTTTGTCGATCAATCCGTATTTCAGGGCCTCAGTAGCGCTCATGAAATTATCGCGCTCCATATCTTCTTCGACGGTTTTGAGGGACTTTCCCGTATGTTTCGAGATGAGCTTGTTGAGCTGGTCTTTGGTTTTCAAGATACGCTCGGCATGGATCTTGATGTCCGTTCCCTGACCTTGGAATCCACCAAGTACTTGATGGATCATGATTTCGGAGTTGGGAAGCGCAAAGCGCTTTTTGTCGGCACCGCCGGCCAAAAGCACGGCGCCCATGGAGGCAGCCATTCCGACACAAATGGTTGAAACATCCGGTTTTACGTACTGCATGGCATCATAAATGGCGAGACCAGCCGTCACGGAACCGCCGGGAGAGTTGATATAGAGTTTGATGTCTTTACTTGTATCTTGGCTCTCTAAAAAGAGGAGCTGAGCGACGACGACATTCGCCACTTCGTCCGTGACTTCCGATCCAAGAAAGATGATGCGATCTTTGAGTAAACGAGAGTAGATGTCATACGCGCGTTCGCCCATGCTCGTTTTCTCGATCACGGTTGGAATGAGGTAATTGTTTTGCAGAGTACCCAAGGAATAGGGATTGGCCATAGGATGTTCGCCCAGTATACCAGCCAGGAATTAGCAGTCAAATATAGAGAGTGCTAATTCGCTCCTTACACAGAAACAATCTTCATTTCCCCGTTCATCAATTCAAAGCGTCCGTTGATCGTGAACCCGGCCGCCTTTTTATGACCGCCTCCACCTAAGAGTTTCGCGAGTTTGGAGATATCCCGCTTTGTACTGCGCATTGATCCTTTGATTTTTCCATCAGGTAGTTCACGTAACACAAGAATCGTCTCGGCTTCACCGCAGCTTGCATTCAAGAAGTTGGAGACCCCCTCAACCGCTTCTTCGGATGCGCCTTCCACATCTTTGGCGAAGAAGTAGGTTGTTGCGAGACTGTACGTTGGATGGTACTTCAAACGTGAGAGGGCCAATCCCCAAATTTTCAACCCAGCCACCGTTTTGTTTTGCAACAAATGACGATAAATCTCGTTCATGCGTGCTCCGGCGGTTGTAAGAACGGAAGCTGCTTCCATGCCGGGAGACGTCGTGGCGGAGTTCGAAAAGGAGAGAGTGTCGGTCAAGATACCGGTGAGCAGCGAGGTTCCGATCGCTCCGTCGAGCCGAATGTCTTCTGCCTTCATGAAACGATAGACGACTTCGCAGGTGGAACAGGCATCAACGTAGACCAAGTTGAGGTGACCATAACGTGCGTTCGTGGCGTGGTGGTCAATGTTTACCAGTGTGTAGGAACTTGTGACTTGAGGGAGCAATTGTTCAACGCCACAATGTCGCAGATCGCCGGCATCGAAGGTAATAATCAGATCCCAATCTTCTTTGAAGGTCGTGGCGTCGTTTCGATAGAGATGGATGCCATCAAGGTAGGAAAAAGACCGTGGAACGGGAGCGGCGCAGTACGCGCTCACGGTTTTTCCTTCCCGCCGCAGCCAATTCAGGAAGCCCGAACTTGAGCCTAAGCTGTCACCGTCGGGTTTTCCGTCGGCGATCAGGAGGATCTTGTTCGCTTGTCGCACAAGGGCGTGCAAGCGATTGAATTCGGGCAAAGAAGGCATGAAATACGAATGACGTACCTTAGCGTTCTCTGCCAGCCTTGTCAACAGAAAAGCCTTGTTCTAGCGAATTTTTTGGATTTCCACTCTTTGATCATCAGTGAGCTGCTGAGCAAAGGGGGGAGGCTCTCGCCGCGCGAAGATCGGCGTGGGTGGGGTGCGGGCGAGGGCCTATGAGGGCGTGATCCGAGACCGGATCACGTGGGGGTGGGGGCGAACGAGGGAGTTGGAACGGCGGTTTCTCGCTGGATCGTGTAGAGCGCTGCGATTGTCTCGGGCGACTTGAGCGAACCGACCGCGTTCACGATCGTAGTGAAGACGCTGGGCGTGCACGGTTGAAGCACGCCGAAGAGATCGATCCTCGCACCATGCGCAGGATGGTGCAGCGAAAGTTCGTCCGTAGAACCCGGCATGACGAAGAGCGAAGCACCCTGTCTCAGATGTACCCTATCGCCATACGCGACGCGGTTGATGTTCCCGATGGCTGCGATCAGGCCACTGAAGACCGGTCGAGCACGAGCGTTCATGCGAACGAGTAGATCCGCTTCTGCTGCTCGAAGGTCATACGTACGGACGAGCATCTGCAGGTAGGCACGTTCACTCGCGTGTTCGATCACGGCGGCGAGGAGCTCCGCCGGCTCGATGATCGGCACCGATCCACTTTTAGGTGCGTGGACGAAGACCTTGTCTCCCAGCTGCATGAGCTGGAGTTCGTGTCCGAGCGCGCGGCCCCAGACGAGACGTTGCGCGGCCGTGGCGAAGAATTCGTCCACGGCCAACGACACCGCATCATGCTGCCAGGAGTTGCTGGGCACGGGGCGGCAGTCCTTGAACAGGGCATGAGCGGCGCGAAGAAGTTCTTCGAGCAGGTGGTAGGCCGTCTTTCCCGGAATTTCGTGGATTTTTTGAAGACCGGCTCTCAGCTCTTCCGCGATCGTGCGGTCAAGCGTGGTTCTTGCCTCGTGGCAGCGTTCAGCATGCTGCGCACGTTCGTGGGCGCCCAGAGGCAGCCCTTCAGCGGTTGCATTCATCCCGTCCTCCCGGGTTGGGTTGGAGGAGTCGCGGGATTGCAACCCTCCTGTTTTTCCATCAGCGACTGCTGAAAAAACAGGAAGATTCCCAAAATGGGAATCAAAATCGTAGAAGCCGCGTAAGCCGCTGTCAATCTTTGGTTCGTGTTTTTAGTATTGTGGCGTGTGACGATCGGCCCAGGTGGTTGGTTTTCCGTCCCATGCTCCACAAAAGAGCACAACGGCCCACCGCGCAAAACCGGGTTTGTACGCATCCTGATCTTTTTGGGCGACATCGTGCCAACTTGGAGCAAAGGTTTCGTTCGTAAAATGAGCGAGCTGAATGCCAGGGAAGAAAAGCCCGTAGCCTACTTCGTGAACAACATCCTTTACGGTTTCAGGAAGTTTACCGATACGAAGTCCGGGTGCACTTTCGGCGATCGCGATGGTGGTTGCGCCTTTGTCATAGTGTCCGCTCGCTAGGAAGTCGCCAGGTTCAGTGGTTGGATATCCCAAAAAACGAAGAGGAATGCGCAAGATGCGACCGGGTCCTGGATCAAAGATTTTTTGCTCGATTCCAGGGTGTGCTTCATCAATCACGTGCACGACTTCGCGCATCGTAGGTACGGTCGCATCGTAGACGACTTTCGCTGCATCAAGAAAAGCGATGAGCTCTGGACAGTCACTTCCCGTTTTACGAAATTCTTCATCTCCCACCACAGAGTATTGGAAATAGCCACGATTATCAGGATTTCCGTTGGCTCGTGAACGGGTGTGGTAGCCGACTTCCATATCACCGGAATCATCTCCGAGCTTAAAAGAAAAGCGCTTGCGGGTTTCCTCTGGCAACTCCATGAAGTGGAAGAAGGCGTTGATAGCGCGTTCGATTTGTTCCTGCGTACAGGTCAACACAACCTTGTGGAACGACTGTGCGTTCAGATCATCCACGATTTGTTGATAGGTGCTCGGCATAGGTTACAGCTCTCCCTTGGCCTTCAGTTCATTCAACGCTCGTTCAATGATCTCCGCCTGTGATTCCGTATGATCAAACTTGTAATGCAGGTCGGGAATCCGGCGAAGGCGAAGATGGGTCGCGAGCCCGTCTTTGAGTTCGTGCTTGTTCGCGTTCAAGGTTTCGAGTGCTTCTTTATCCTTCCCATCCGGGAAGACGGAGAGCGTAAAGGTAGCGTGGGCTGAATTCGCCGCAATCTCAGCGGCCAGGACGGTCACGAAGACGCCTGGAGGAAATTCAACTTCGGTAAGGAGTTCGGCAAAGGCTTCCCGCAAATGCTCGAATCCGGCGTCTTTGGTATGTGGCATGGGCAGAGCATACTGGCTAGTAGGGAAGGAGGAAAGTAGCTATCCTATGCACGACCTATGTACCTCAAACGGCTCGAACTTCAAGGGTTCAAAACCTTTGCCCAAAAAACCGGGCTAGAATTCGTCTTAGACGCCTCAGGGAGACGGGGCGTAACCGCTGTGGTGGGGCCAAATGGCTCGGGAAAATCCAATGTGGCCGATAGTTTGCGCTGGGTAATGGGAGAACAGAGCATGAAACTCCTGCGCGGAAAAAAGGGGGAGGACGTCATTTTTGCCGGGTCAGAAAAACGAGGAAAGTCGGGATTCTGTGAGGTGACGATGATTTTAGAGAATGACGATAAGCCAGAGCTCGGAATGAGCGAATTGGCGGTGACCCGGCGTTTATACCGGGACGGGCAGTCCGAATATGAAATTAATCGCCAGGCCGCTCGGTTGCAGGATGTTCAGCTCCTTTTGGCTCAATCTGGAATCGGCCAGCGAACATACAGTGTGATCGGACAGGGGATGGTCGATCAGGTATTGGTGGCTGGTCCAGCCGAGCGCAAGGAGTTTTTCGATGAAGCCTTCGGCTTGAAACCCTTCCAACTTAAACGCAATTCCGCTTGGAACAAAATCACGGCCTCCAAAGAACACCTGGCCCAGACCGACCTGTTGCTTCAAGAGCTTGGTCCGCGTCTGGCCTCGCTTGAGAAACAGGTAAAGCGTTTGCAAGAACGGGAAGGCGTTGAACAAGAGCTCCGTTCCCTGGAACGTCAGCACTATGGCCGCCAATGGGCGGAGATTCGTCGTGGTTGGCAGGAGGCGGCCGGGAAAATGGACAAGGCCAAAGCCGAGATCGCGAGCCGTGAGAAAGAGGCGCAGCTGTTGCAGCAAGAGCTTGAGAAAATGGAAAAAGATGTGCCGGTAAACGAGGGATTCCAAGAGATTCGCAAGAAATTGGATGAGTTGAATCGCGAACGTGGTCGCGTGCGTGAAGAGCAGTTGAAGCTGGAAACCAAGCGAGCGGTGGCGGCTGTTCGCGCCGAGAAGCCTTGGTCGCCTCTTCCGCTCTCGAAGATTATCGAGGGGATCGAAGAAGTTCGTGCGAAATATCAAGCGCTGTCGGTTGCGGTTCAGGCGGCACAGCCTGATTTGATTTTGATACGTCAGTTGGTAAGCGAGCTGCAGACGTTGGGAGATGGCTTGGTCGGCAAGTTACAGCGTCCCGCTCCTGAGCCTGAGCAGACGGTGACGATCAACCCAGAGATCGAAGCGGAAGCAATGGCGTTAGCGCAGGCGCTGGAATTGATCACGCAAAAGGTTCGTGCGACGGAACAGGAATTGGATGTCTGGAATCAACGCGACCGTGATCAGCGCTCCCATTTGTTCGAAGTGCAGCGCAAACTCACGAGCAAGCGTCAGGAAGTGCACGGCGTCGAACAGACGGCCTCCAACGCGGCCATCGAGTTAGCTCGCTACGAAACCCGTCGCGAAGGATTCCTTCAGGACTTGCGCGTTCAAGCGCCGGCACTTGAAACAGAGCTCGATACGCTCGCTGAGAACAGCATCACAAATCCTGGTGCGCCTGATATCGGGGCTCGGCTGCAGCGTCTCCGTTCCCAACTTGAATGGATCGGTGGCATCGACCCGGAAGTCATGAAAGAACATGGCGAAACCAAAGAGCGTCACACCTTTTTGTCACAACAAGCCGAAGATGTGCGAGCTGGCTTGGTGGCTTTGGAAACAGTCGTAGACGAACTGGATCGCACCATCCAAGAACGAAGTAAGAGTGCATTTACTGATCTCAATCGCGAGTTTGGACGTTTTTTCAAAACATTGTTCGGCGGTGGCGATGCGAAATTGATGGAAGTCCAATCGGAGCCAGAAGTGGATGATCAAGGAAATGTGATCGTGGAGGACGATGAACCCGCCGAGCGAGTGGTCGGGATCGACATCCAAGTCACGCCACCTGGAAAAACCTTCAAATCTATTTCGCTATTGTCTGGCGGCGAACGTGCGCTGACATCGATCGCCTTGATCTGTGCCATTATGGCGACGAATCCTTCGCCCTTCGTTGTCTTGGACGAAGTCGACGCTGCCTTGGACGAATCAAACTCCAGAAAGTTTGCCGAGATCGTAGCGTCACTCGCCGACAAAACCCAGTTCGTCGTCATCACGCATAACCGTGCCACCATGGCGCAAGCGAATGTGCTCTATGGCGTCACAATGGACGGAGATGGAGTGTCGCAGTTGCTCTCCGTGAAACTCGAAGACATCGAAAAACTAAAAAAAGAACACTCGGCCTAAGGGCCGAGTGTTCTTTTGTACCCCTCAATGCATCTGACCTAAGTGTCAGGTGGATAATTGGGGCGGGGAGGGACGAAGTGTCCATCCCTCCCGCCTGGCCTCGCGCAGGGAGCGCTTGGCGCGTGTGTTGTCAGTGGAACGTCGGCGAGGACTCGCCGCGGTGCCCCTTGTGGTGGTGCTCGCGGCCGTTGCCCTTGGCGCCGTCGTTCTTCGCCTTGCTGGCCTTCTTGTCGTCCTTCTTCTCCTCGACCTTCATCTTCGCCTTGAGGAGGAACTCCTTCTGCCGACCCTTCTCGTCGACGATGATGAGGATGTGGACGTCCCCGTTCGGGCGGTTGTCCACCGCGTTCACTGGCCACCGCTTCTCGAAGGTGCCGTCGTTCAGCGCCCGGCGGATGTCCGCTTCGGTCGGGTCGTTGGAGGTGGTCGCGGGCGCTGCCGGCGGGGTCTCGGCCGGCTTGGTCGGGGCCTGGGCCTTGACCTCGTGCGCCGTCTGCTTCTGCCGGATCACCGTGATCTTCGGCAGGGCGCGCGTCCTCTCGAATGCGGCGATGTGGCCGTCGCCCGCCCGCTTCCAGCCCGTGGTGCAGTCAGCCGAGCAGCAGGTGTGGAGCCCGCCGAACTCGTTCAGCCGCGGCTCGAAGATGCGATTCGGCCCGCGGTGGTTGGGGTTCTGGCAGACCATGAGGTCGCCCTCTCCCTCGTAGACGAACAGGAAGGGGGCCTTGCCACCCTCCATCCGCCACGCGTTGTGGCAGTCCATGCAGTGCATCGCGTTCTTCGCCAGCGGAAACTGCACGGTGAACGTCTTTCCGCAGTCTTCGTTCTGGCAGGTCCGCTTGAACGTCGCCCGCGCGACGACGAGCTTCTCGCTCTCGCCGACGGTCACCATCTGGGGCAGTTTCCCCTCCATGCGGAACGCGAGCATGTGGGGGCGCATGGCCTCATCCCACGCCCGCCAGCAGCTGGCCTTGCAGCAGGGCCTCGGTTCGTTGGACCCGGGCTTCTTCGGTCCGAGCGGGAACCGGTTGGTGCACTGCGGGTTCTGGCACACCATCTGCATGCCGTCCGCCGTCCTGCGCCAATAGCAGGGCAATCCCTGCCCCAAGAGCTGCTTGTTGGTGCACTGCAAGCAGTGCACCGCCCCGGGGAGAAAGGGCGCCAAGCCCGGGCGGAGGTGCCCCTTGCAACCGAGCGTCGCGCACTTGATCTTGGCCGGCTTCGCCGGCTTGACCAGGGGCTCCGCTACCTTCGCGTGCTTCTTGGCCTCCTCCAGCATCTCGGCGATGGTCGGGCCGTCCTTGATCGGGGGCGCCTCGACGGGGGCCGCGGCCGGCGGTGCCTCGGTGGGGGCGACGGACGGCGTGGCCACGACCGCCGGTTCGGGGGTCGGGGCGGCGGCGACCGACTTGATGTCGGCCGGGCCATCGGATCCCGCCGAGGACGGGATGCGGACGCTGACGTTGTTCTCCTTCCCGAAGGCGGCCTGGACGGCCGCCTCCATCACGAGGTTGAGGCCGGTGGCGACGAGCGAACGAAGGGCGTTGAACATGACGAACCTCCACAGGTTTTGACGGAACAGTTCCGCTACGCACCCACGAAGTAGGGTGAGCGCAGGAAACAAAGCATTAAACCATAAATAGACGTTTTTGTCAATGTTTCGACTAAAAACGCCGAAATAAAGAGTATTTTCCGTAGTGTATGCAAAGATGCAAAAAGAGCCCATTCGGGCTCTTTGTTGCTACTGCTATTTTGGATTTACGCTGCCTTTTTGGCCAACCGTTCCGCATGACGCTTCTTCATGGTGTTCACGCGCTTTTTGGCGCCTTCGACCAAACCCTGATCAACAAACAGGTTCCAAACGGTTTCTGAGCACTGAGCGCCTTTGGAAATCCAGTAGCTGATGCGCTCCTTTTCGAGCTTAATCGTCGATGGATTCGTCAAAGGATTGTAGGTCCCGAGGAGTTCGAGCGCCTTGCCCCATGGATCACGCGCCTTTTCAGACACGATGAAGCGATAGGAGGGCTGCTTCTTTTTCCCGACACGGGTGAGGCGGATCGTTAACATGGCGCCAAGAATAGCCTTTGCTAGGCCTTCCGTCAAGAAAACCCCCATGCTATCGTTTCCCCATCCCCCTGAGGGGCTGATCATTTAGCCGCCTCCACCTATTGGAGGCATAAAAGCCATTGATATGGATATGGACGTACAGCAGATGGATGGACAGCATGTTGAGCAGGAATTCCTTGAGTTTGTGGTGAAATCGATCGTTAACCACCCAGAAAACGTCAAAGTGGAACGAACGGTAGACGACCGCGGTGTGCTTCTTACGCTTAGTGTCGGGCAGGACGATATGGGCTATGTGATCGGTCGCGATGGTCAAACGGCCCGCGCGCTCCGCATTTTGCTCAAGATCGTTGGAGCCAAAGCCAACGCCCGCGTGAATATGCGCATTTTCGAACCAGAATCCGCTCGTCGCGAGCATCAGGAACGAAAGGGTGTGAGTGGCACAGGTGAGATGGGTGGCGAAATGGATGGTCAGAGTCTAGCCTCGGCTCCCGTTGGACATGGGAGCTCTGGTCTCGTGACGGATTCGGATTTAAACGATCTTGGAATCTAGGCCTTGTTTGATCCGATAGAGAGAGCTCTGGTTCGCCAGGGCTCTTTTGTATGTGCTTTTGTTTCTGACCGATTTCTCGTATGCTCTCTGACATGCCCAAGCGCAAGCCACTGAAGGTTGATATCCTCACCATTTTTCCTGAACTGGTTCAGCCGTATTTGGACGGGTCTATCTTAGGGCGTGCGCAGCGTGAGAAGTTGCTTGATCTTCAAGCGCATCCCTTGCGAACCTGGACGCATGATCGACATCAGACGGTCGATGATCGTCCGTTTGGTGGGGGGCCGGGGATGGTGATGAAGGTTGCGCCGTTTCATGAAGCGCTAGTCGCCTTGAAAGTCCGGAAACAAGATGGTTCAGCGACGGCCACTGCCAAAAAAACGCGGGTGATTTTGACGAGCGCGAAAGGCAAGCGTTTCCAACAAGCGGATGCGGTGCGTTTGTGTGAATACGATCGGTTGGTCTTTTTGTGTGGTCGGTATGAAGGCGTCGACGAACGGATCACGGAGCATCTGGTTGATGAAGAGCTGTCGATTGGATCGTTTGTATTGACCGGTGGGGAACTCGCCGCGCTTGTCATGACGGACGCGGTGGCGCGCTTGCGGCCGGGAGTCTTGGGAGAGGAAACATCGCTTGATACAGAATCACACACGGAAGCTGGACTCTTGGAGTATCCGCAATACACGCGTCCAGAAGTGTATGAAGCGGGGAAAAAGCGTTGGACCATTCCCGATATTCTGATGTCAGGCAACCATGCGAAGATCGCCGAGTGGCGTCGGGCGCAAATGAAGCGAGGAGAATAAACCATCATGTGGAAAAAGCTCGGCCTCTTGAAAAAAGAGCGCCGAGTTTTTATGCTAAGCGATCCTTTGCGTGGAGGACGCGAAGGAATCATCGAAGGAGGACGTGTGGCGACCGTTGAGTCCATCGAGCGTATCGAAGATATTCCGCCGGAGTTCGCGAGCGAACTTCGAGGACTGGGCCGGGTCACCAAGCGTGATCCGCGGCTCAGGGCGCTGGGTTTCAAGAACGGGAGTGCCAACAAACTCTCTGCTCTCGGGACCTTCTTCGTCCAGGATGAGCAACTGCTCGTTTTGGTCGATCTCGTCTGTCCGGATCCGAACAAACGGGCAGAGGCGCTGACGGAGCTGATCCGTCGAGCGCATGTGTGTTTTCGACAGAGAAACGGTCAGGGGGTCGAGTACGTGGCGTTCGTCACGACGTCGCCTGACGACTGGCGGACGCTGTCTCTTCTCACGAGTGATCGGTGCTGGCCGGCACGCGATCGGCGGGATCCGCCTCATCTCCTGGCTGCACTGATGCGACTGCATCGACACCTGGGCCTGCCCCTCATCCCTACGAATTCATGGATCTTCGATGGGGTGTCTGAACTGGGTCTCGGCAGAGGCCCGCATCTCACGAGCGTCCAGGACGCCGTGTCTGACGGGTGGGGACGGGATGCACAAGCACGCCCCGTCATGTGCGTCGGCCGTCTGTGTTGATGGCTCTGCTCGAACACGGCGCGGGGAGTCCTACCTCCCCGCGCCGCCGTGTAATAAAGAAGAGGGCCCCGCGTTTTTTGGAAGTGCTTCGCCTCATCAGCTGGGTTCTGGCTTGAACAAGCTGATAGGGCGGCGCATGCTCTCACACCTAGCGCTGCAGTGGAGGCTTCATGGACACGAAGTTTGGATATGGTGCATGTCGGTGCTTCGATCGGCAGATGTTCGGTGACTGTGATTGTTCGCCGTCCGAAGTGGCCAGCGACGCAGTTCCTGAACGTGGACACGGTCTCCTCGGCACGCTGGACGATCTGCTCCTCATCGGCGCAGCGGCTGTGCAGATCGCGCTCCAGGCCCGCGATGCTCTCACCGAGCAGGTGAAGTGTCGACGACTGGGGGACAAGGTGCTCGCGTTCCTCGTTCCTTTCCGCTGCTGACCCTTGTCTTCTTGATAACCGTGTCTTTCTTCGCCTGTCCCCGTACTCACCGGAGACGGGCAGGCACCTCTCTTTTTCAAGGCTTTTTGAAAGACAGAGGCGCTTGGCTCGCTTGACGCTCAGCTCGAAGCCCGATATCCTGCCGACGCGATTTGGCCTCATGCCAATGAGCTAGACGGCTCCATCGTCTAGTGGTTAGGACAGCGGCTTTTCAAGCCGTTAATAGGGGTTCGACTCCCCTTGGAGCTACCAAAGAAAAAGAACCCAGAAATGGGTTCTTTTTCCATTGATCTATTTCTATAAAAACAGCAGCGCACCCGGAAACGGACGACGTGAGGAGATGCCTGCTGGTCTGTCCGCGTGGGTACGCGAAGAGATCTTGTGTTGTTCTCACTTCTCGACCGAAAGATACCTCCCGAAGCTGTCTTCACCAGCTACATATTTCTCCGGAGTGGGAAATATAAGCGTCCAGGCATCATCTCCTTCAATGACACAAGGCCTCTCCGGTCCTTTCCTCCGGTCGATCCTCTCCGGTGTTCTCATCGGTCTTGCGACTTCGACCAGCCGACTGCAGATGCGGTTGAGATCCTGCACCATATCAGCGATCGGCCTGCGTTCAGTTATCTCAGGATTTTGAGAAGGATCGGGCCTCTCGAGGAAGGGGATAAATGCTCGAGGAGTCGTACTTCGAGGGTCGTAGACCAGCGAATGATGTCCGTAGAGAGAATCGGGTCCACAGATACAGGCGACTCGATCGGTCAGGATCTGCATGGACTCCCCGTAGCTGAGGCCACGCTCCTGAAGCTCTGAAGAGAGCCATTGCCGTACAAAGACAAATGTGACGCCAATCCTCGTCCAGTAGATGTAACGACCTTGAGGCGTGAGAAGTAGATCTGTGATCTGTCGGCGATACCCCCGGTCGTAGCGTTCATAAGAATCTTCTGTGATAGTCCAGATCTCCTTTTCAGCGGGCCTTTGCCAGTCATCGCCTTCGATCAGGGATGTGACTCTCAGCTTCGGCTTTGGTCGCTGATCGTGGGCTGATGGTTGTGTGGGAGTAGCGCTTGTTTTGCGGAAGGTGCGACCCATGCGTTGGCCTTTCGTTGATGGGTAAGGATCACGATATACTTCTTGTTTGTTTCCAGCAAACGCTTATTTATTAGATGAGGCCCTGCGCTCAAGGTGTGAGCGCAGGGCCTCGGCGGGCTGCGATGCGGAGCCTGAGCTCCTATATCGCTTCCGCGCGGAGCTGCTACGGCTTCTTCTGCTTCGCGAGCATCCTGGTGAGGCTGTCCTGCACGAGCTGCTGCAGGAACTGCCCGGCCTCATCGGGCGAGATGCCGAGGGCCTCGGCCTTGCGCCGGATGCCGTCCAGGAACTCCTTGCCCCCGATCTTGACGCCCTCCTCCTCGATCTGGAGCTGGAGGACCAGGAGCGCCACTTCGCCCATACGTTCATTCGTCAACATTGTCGAACCTCTACACGAAAAATCTACGCCACGAAGCCCTCGTAGCCAGGAACTGCGAACGGGGTCGTCCGCAATGGGTTACCTTACCAAATGGGTATTCCAAGTCAATGTTTTTAATCAAAAAGAGGGGAAGTATAAAAAGACCACGTTCCAAATCAGGAACGTGGTCTTTGCTTTGCGGATGGTTTTTTCTGTCTAGCGGAGCAATCCTCCCCATTCAACCAAGGTGAAGCCAGAACGTGTCGGAGTCTTAAGGGTTGGTTCTGGAAGAGCGATTGGAGCAGCCAGACGTTGCCAGTCCATGAAGACGCGGATGTTGGTTTTTGGAACGGGACTGACGTTCAATGGGACTTGTTCGCTCCAATCGTCTGTCAGGAAAGAAATTCGATAGTAGGGAGCGCCGATCATGCGTGGAACCCAGAAGTCCATGAAGTCTTTCATTTCTTGGGCGTTCAAGCCGTAGCGGGGGAGGGTGCGTGTAAGGAAGGATTCGACTTGTCCGTCTTTGACGACGAAACCGGTCTTTGGAACTGCATAATTCACGCCGAGACCTTCCCAGTAGAGGGAGCTGACCTTTTGCCCATTCTTGAGTGTTAGGGTTCCGGATGGTTCGGCGGTGACGTGCCACCCTTCTTTTGGATAGGTCGGTTCGCTCACAGTGACTTGGATGAATGATGGAAGTTTGACGTGAACGTTTTGAGTTTGAGATGGGTAGAGATAAATAACCGGCTTACCGCATTCAAGAAGGGGAACCGCGACCGTGTTTTTGTAGGCAACCCAACGACCGAGGGCGTCTTGCCAGAAGAAGACGGGGACTTTGACGCGTTGGAGGAAGACGCCGATTGGGGGTTTTTGGTTGGTTTGTGGATCGAACTCGTACCAGGATTCATAGACTTCACTCAAAATGGCCGAGCCACGTCGGACAGCTTCGGGCTTCAGGACGAAGATCGGATCACCAGCGTCCGTTGTGCCGGCTTGAATGAGGTCTTGCATTTTAAGCTCATCGGCGTTTAGAACACGGAGACAGTCAATGCCACCACAGCCACCGACTTCATGAGCGCGGAAGGTTGAGGTGTTCGTAAAGTCCGGATTCCAGCGGAGTTGAGCTGGTGTCACGATGCGAGCCGCTGGATAGGTTTCATCGCCGGTTGATTGTGGATCGCGAATGGCCGAAGGAATGCCGCTTTCGTACACTTCTCCTTCGCCATTTTCGCGATAGACAATGACACACCCGGGTTTCACCGCCTGTTGGTTGAAGACGGAACCTGTCGGTCCAGTGTAGAGATTGAGTCCATTTGAGGTGCGGGCGATCGGGAGACGATCGACACAGCCACTTGGACCGCCGCAGAGAGGAGATGGGGTCGCTTGAAGTGAGACGCTGGTGCTCCGTCGAATCGTTTTGCCATTTTCAAGCGTGAGCGTATCGGAGAAGGGACTGAGATTCAGTCGAAGATTCGGCGCAAAGAGCGTATCTGGCCAACCGGCGGAGAAGACGGTCGTTGTCGCGAGTCCAATCAGGCGGATCTCGCGCTTGTCAGGAGAGACAAGAAGATTAAAGAACGTGGGCGCTTGTCTTTCATCCATCCCCAGATCGACTTCACGCGTTCGCTGATTGGCGGCGTAGACGAGGTGATCTCTGTATTGACCATCCGTGACGCGCCCTTGTTCATAGAAATCGTACGTAAAGGTGTAATTCGCCAAGGCCTCATCCATCCCACCTTCGTAGCCGCTGGTGCTGCGGATCACAAAGCGATTTTCTGGAATCAATGAACCGAACGCCATGCTTGGCGAAACGATAGCGCCGGTTTTCCATTGTACGGTGACGAGCGCATCGGTTGCATCAATTCGGCTGTTCGTCGTCGTTCCGGTGACGGGTGTGTTTGGTTCGCTGGGTGTAGAGGTGGCGGGAGGACTCATCGGTCCGGGCATTTCTGGTCTATCCAGGGTGCTGGCTTTTTGCCAGGCTAAAAAGCCAAAGATGCCGATCAAAAGGCCGATCAGCACGCTGATCCCAACCAGTAAGGCGGTTGAATGGCCACTGGGTTGGACGGGTGTTGCCGGTGTCGAGTTCGGGGGTGAAGAAGGGGCGGAAGTGGGTTGGTCCATATGAACCTCATCGTATCACTCGCCATCTGTGTCTGAAAGGTGCGTCTTCGCCCATTCTTCCCAATTGGCTCGGTTTGTTTCGAGGATTGAAAATTGCTGGTCGGAAACGACTTGCCACTGTTTGGAAGCTAATGGCTCAAGCGGAATCGCATGCCATCTAGTTAGTGTTCCATGCTCTTCCTTGATAAAGGCGGTCGGAAAAGGGATCTTCGTTGTTCGTACGGCATCATACCCACGATAGACACGATCCTCTGAGCTTAGAATGGGATGTGTCGGATCATGAAAAAAAGTAAAATGAGAAGAGGTCGGGGATACATTCGGAACAGATGCTGTCGCCTCACTCAAGAGGACGTGGCTTGTGCTCAGCTTTGTCACAGTCGCCTGCATCAACCGCAGGCTGTTCGTATGCGCTTGAAGCTGGGGCGTACTGTGTTGTTGTTTCAGGAGGGTTGTGAGCAACAAGAAAAGTGGGGGTGAATCAATCTCAACTCGTTTGTGAGCAGTGTTTGTGTCGAGCGCTTCGAGGAGAGCCATCGCTTGTTTGTCATGGAGATCCGCTAGATAGGCCGGCAACTCGTGTGAAAAATCAATGGTGAACACGATCATCAGATTCGGATTGTTCGTGAGTTCTGTATGTAGTGTCTGAGCTAGCTTAAGGACGGTTTGATCGGCTGTATCAGTTCGGACAGTGATCGGTGTAATCGTTGTATGTGGCCAAGCCGTGTGGAGAAAGGGAAGAAGGCCGCGTACTCCATGTTCGCGTACGAACACGTTGTCTTGGATGCCAACCGTTGTACCGAGTTGCTCTTGCAAACGATTGATGAGGTGATTGTTTGGAACAATTCGTTCTTCATTCCATTCGAATACTTTCCCTGTTGTCGAAAGGGCTTGTTTTCCTTGGGAAAAGTGATCGGGAGAAAGAAGAAGCGCTTCTGAATAGACAGGCGATGAGGCGAGTAAGCTCGCGATTTCACGACCGGCTACCAAGTGATGCGGAATGAGGAGGATACGCCCCTTTGGATCAACGGAGTAATCTTCGCGATGCAAAAAAGAGGTGAGTACGATTTCAGGGGAGATCTCTGTGAGACGAAATGGGGTATGAGTGTCTGATGTTAGTTCTCCTCGATCTGTCCACGCATTGTTTACCGTTCGAATGAGAAGAAGCATCGTCAATGCGGCTACGAATACAGCAGCGAATGTGCACAAGACGATGCGAAGGTTATTTCTGTGCGCGAGGCTGCTGAGCATATAATCAAGAGAATAGTCGGGACTATAGCACTTTTGCTACTATGCATTTATGACCAGTAGCGGTGAAGTATATCAAATCGCTGATGTGCAGGCGGAAGGATACGAGGCTCGCAAACTCGCCGCCGCTCGGCGACTGACAGAGATTTTTGCGGATCGAACCCGTCCTCTAAAAGAAGGAATTCAGTTGTTTTTAGATTCAGATGAAGTGGGACATCTTGAGAAAATAGAAGATACGCAACGCGTGGTGCGTGGGTGGGTGATGACCGCGCTCACTCGTGGAACGACTGATCGTCGTGTTCAAGAATTGGCGAATATTTTGGAGGATCTACATCTAAAATGGGGATCGCTCGGTCGCTGGGCGTTTGATGTGATTGAACCAGCGCCCGAACCTCCGCCAGCTCCTCCAACAATTCACGATCTGGAACACTATCTAGAGCGTGTTTTGCCGACTCAAATTACGCCACGAACGGAAGAAGAGATAAAACAGGCGAAAGCAGATGCGCGTACAATGCAAGCTATTTTTGAAGAAGTAGCTGAGCGCGTGAAACATCCGAAAGACTTTCAAACCAGACTGGAAGCGCATCCTCGGCTCACGAATTATTCTCCCGAAGAGATCGCGATCCAATACACGATTTTCCTGTTGTCGCTCGAAAAGCGCGAACCATATCACTTCGATCTATGGCGAGTGTTTACGAAGCGAGCGGAACAACGGATCAGTTTGGGCGAAATCCAAGCGGATCGTCTTGAATGGAAAAAACTGCACGACGCTCCTGAGCGAACCTGGGATGCAAAACGGACGCAGATTGAGTTTCTATTGAACGCCCCCAGCCCGACATATCTTGGATCCACCTTGTTTGAAAAAGACGTGCATGATTTTCTCACACGACCGACAACTCGTTTGAACCGCCGTCAATTACCCGAAGTCTTGGATGAACTGGAAGCGAAACTCCGCACTGAGTTGATCAAGTATGCCGATGATCAGGTAGAGCAACGCTTGATTCAGCGTCGTTTGGCGGCATTAGACACGATTCGTACACTGGCGTTGCTGGATTTTAGCCGACCGTCGTTTCCAGATGGGATTCTGTCTGACAAGTCCGAATAGTTGAGACTTTTCCTAGGTTTGCTACTGTGCCCTCAAATGAAGCCTGTCCGTGTCCTCGCGATTGAGACCAGCTGTGATGAAACGGCCGTGTCTTTAATTTCTGTACGTGAACGGGTGGGTCAGCCTGAGGAAGTAAAAGTTCTGGAGCATCTTGTCTCATCCCAGGTCCCGATCCATCAAAAGTATGGCGGTGTCGTGCCAGAAGTAGCAGCGCGTTCGCATGTTCCGGAGACGGTCTCTCTATTGACACAAGCGCTGGGGAAAAAGGGGATGGAGGCATTTGATGTTATTGCAGTAACTCGCGGTCCAGGACTCCCGACGGCGCTCAGTGTGGGCGTAGAAGCGGCTCGTACCCTGGCTTGGTTGTCGCAGAAGCCGCTTGTCGCGGTAAACCATCTTGAAGGACATGTTGCTTCTGCTTGGCTCGATGGGCATAAGCGCCGATGTTGGGAGTACCCCTTGCTCGCGCTGATTGTATCTGGTGGTCACACTGAACTTGTCATGGTTGAAGCGTTGGGCAAGTATCGTCTCATTGGCCAAACCCGTGATGATGCCGCTGGCGAAGCGTTCGACAAAGCGGCAAAGCTGATGGGTTTACCGTATCCCGGCGGTCCGCAGATTGCGAAGCGTGCATTGGAAGGAGATAAGAAAGCCTTTGCGTTGCCTCGGCCGATGCGTCATGACGGTACGTTTGATTTTAGTTTTAGTGGCTTGAAGACCGCTGTTCGTACGACGTGGGAAGAGGTGAAAACAACGACAAAGAATCTTGAACAGACGACGAACGATTTGGCGGCTTCGGTTCAAGAAGCGATCGTGGAAATTTTGGTGGAAAAAACCTTGGCGGCAGCGAAAAAGGAGCGAGTGAAGGGTGTGCTTTTGGTCGGAGGTGTGTCCGCGAATGCCGTTTTGCGTACTCGTTTGGGAAAGACCCTCAAGCAACAGCTTCCACATGTCCAGTACATTCCCTCCATGCGCAAGTACATTACCGATAACGCAGCGATGATCGCGGCCGCTGGGTACTGGCGGTACAAACTTGGTGATGTCACACCTTGGCAAGATGTGGAAATTGATCCAGATTGGAATATCGGCGTATGAGTGAACAATCATTTCAGTTAAGCGGGCAAAGCGTAGAAGAGTGGGAGAAGGTGGTACAAGCGGTTGTTGAACACCTGCGCGCGCCATTGATTTTGGCGTTGTCTGGTCCGCTTGGGGCAGGCAAAACAACATTTGTCCAAGCGTTGGCGGATCTCTTGGGTGTCGTCGATCGTCCTCGGAGTCCAACCTTTTCTTTATTGCGTGCGTACGTGTTGCCCGTTCCTCGAAATGGGATTCGTCGCTTGGTACACATTGATGCCTATCGGCTGGAGAAAGCTTCGGATGTCTACGCGCTTGATGTAGAAGCTGAGCTCGCCGAGCCTGGAACGATTGTGGCGATTGAATGGCCTGAACAGTTAGGGGAGGCGCTTCAAAATTTTGGCGCGCGAATCTTGAATATTAATATTCAGCCATCTGAAACGGGCGTACGCGTTGTTTCCGTGAAGTCTTAAAAATAAAACACTTTTTAAAACATTTAAAACGCAAAACGCACCACGAGTAGTAGTACGTAGTGCGTCATCGAGGGCGACGAAGAAGCTGTTTAGACGCTAAAAATGAGGGGGTTTGTTCTTCTTGATTTTTATCTTTCCATCACGCATATCGCTAGGGACGATATTGCCCACGTTCCGTTCCGGGCTCCCGGGCAATTCGGTGATCGGAGCCGGGTCGGGGCGTTGCCCCGCAGTGCTTCCTGATCCTACTTGAGGCTGACGGCGACCGAGGTACCCTGCGTGGCTAGTTGTGAGATGCATGCGAGCGGTCGTGACTACCGTATCGGAACAGAGATCTTCCTCGGAAATCACGAGCAGCCGCTCATTATCCGGATCGAAGTCTGGACTCCGTTCGATCCAATCGCTCACGATCGCGCTCGCGACGTCGGATGGTGTGAGGAGGAGGTACCGCCTGCCTGGCAACGTGTCGGCTTGAAACAGGTCTTCCAACCGTTGTACGATCCTTTCTTTTCCGTCCCAGAGCAGAGTGATCGGAATTCCCCCTTCTGCATCAGCTCGTGCGATGATGTCCTGGGCGTTCGCCGCCCGATCTTTGACGAGTGGGTAGCGTGTGAAGCCTAGACCCGTCAGGAATTTCCGTAGTCTCTGGCCAGTGCCAGGGTTGCACGGACCGATGATGAGCATGCTTGTGTACACTCTGCTTCCTCCTATGAAGTTGTTGAATGGACTGTTTCGGCGTTCATTTTATATCAAATTATTTCTTTTTTTGCAAGAAAGCGTTTCCTACAACGCAAAACGCACTACGGGGAGCAGCGCGTAGTGCGTAAGTGGCTCGTCACGCCCGGGGTGCGACGAGCCAAAGGCTCGGAGAGTCTTCGAAGGTTGGCTTATTTCTCCTCCCCCTGCGCCTTCTCCTGGGCAGCACGGACCGCTGCGGGATCGAGGGTCTCGCGGCCTTCGGCTGAGAAGCAGTCCACGAGGTCGAACGGTTTCACCGGTCCTTCAGGTCGGGCGGCTTCTGCTCGAACGAGTTCTGCTGGCCTGCGGCCGGCAGGGAACATAGGGATGGTCTGAACGTTCTTCTTATCGGGTTTCATCTCGACGCCTCTTTTGCTCCTGCGGTTGAAGATACGACAGCGAAAAAATAAGCCGAAACAGAGTACCATTTTCCCTCAAAAATGCAAGATAAACGCAAAACAGACGACGTTCCATCTGAGAGCCCTGAGGGGCACAAACGCGAGGAGCCGCGCTTGGAGGTGACGTGTCTGTCTGTGATTGGAGGTCCCTTGGGGGACGCTCCCGCTCAGGTCTCCGCTCGGTGGTGGCCGAGGATGGAGGATGAGGCGAGAGCGTCCCCGTGGGGTGCTGTTGAAGGCGCTCAGTCGATGTTGTAACAGTATCCCTGGGTGCGCGACCGTTCAGGGACTTGTGGAGACGCTGACGCAGATGGCGGCGAGGGGCGCTTGTCCGCGTCGTTGGCCGGAGCCTCTTCGGTGTGGGGGAGGGGGGTTGATTCGTTGGTGAGGCCTTCTTCGGCCAGATCTTGAGCGTGGCGTTGCATCGTCCTTTGAGCCGTCCTTTCTGTGCCGTGTCCCCGTAGAGTCACAGGCAGCGCTTTATTTTGTACTCCTTCGTTCCTTTTCACGTCAACACTGCCGCCTGAAGTTGGTTCGGTGTGGTATACTTTCCAGCAGTTCTATGCCACGTGCTACCACTGCTCCTTCTCCACGTCCGCTCTACCGCCAGATCCTGCGTGACGCCCTCGTTCTGGCTTGGAAAGAAAAGCGTTTTTGGCCGTTAGCCTTGTTCACGGTCTTTTTGCAGACGGGTGGAATTTATGACGTGTTCATTTTGTCCATACGGAATGCCTTGCGTTCGCCACTTGCCCAGGATGCCCGTTGGCAGGAGTATTTTGCTCGCGTTGCTCGCTTGGATGCGCTCAACAAGTTCGCTCTGACGCAAAGCGTCTTGTTATCGCTCGCGCTGATCTTCCTCATCTTGTTCTTGAGTATCATCGCCCAAGGAACATTGGTTGCTTGTCTTGATCGTGGCCAAGCGACACTGGGGCGTGGGTTCCGTCAGATCTTACAGTCGGCGGCGAAGCGAGTTATTCCATTGGCAGTGTTGAATGTGTTGATGGTGGGTATCGCTGGATTGGGGTCTTTGGGGTTGCGGGTCGTAGCGGGAGCGACGGCTGGTCTGCCGGGTGGGTGGTTGTTCTTCGTTCTTGCTGCGTTGATCTATTTACTCGTTCTCTTCAAAGCAACGACCCTTCATTTGTTTGCCTTAAACGGCATCATGGCGGATGGAATGACCCTGCATGAAGCTTTGGTTCACGCTTGGCAACTGCTGCGCAAGGCTTGGTTGACGGTCCTTGAAACAGCGCTGTGCATGATGGTGATTGGAGCGCTTATTTTCAGCGCGTCGGTTGTGATCTCCTTGTTCGCTGGGTTGCCGGCGCTCGGGTTTTTGGTTGCGAGTTTGTATCTTGGGTTACCAAAGATTTTCGTTTTGGTGAATATCGCGATTGCCGCCTTAGTCTTCTTCACAGCTATCTTGGGAGGGTTGTTTGCTATCAACTTCCAGTATGCGACATGGAACCGGTTGTATCGTCGGGCCGTAGAGGGAACCGCCCACAGCAAAATCGCGCGTGTCTTTCAGGGGCTAACGGCTGGTCGTCCAACGTCTCGTCGTTCAACCAAATAACCCTGTGGCCATTCAGCCTCCCAAAGCGGCCTCAATTGAGGATTTGCTGAAAAAAGATCCTAAGGATACCGCCGCTTCATCTGCGGCTGATGAGGTGGTGGCGTTTGCTGCTTCGATCAAAAAAAGCCCGATCAACAACAGCTCGGCTGCGCCCGCCGCTCCCATCAAGCCTCCGCCAGCCGCCGCTCAAGCTGCTCTGACGGACAAGATGCAGGAGATCAAAATTCGAGAAAGAGAAAAGTTGGCACAAGAGATGGCGTTTAAATTTGGATTGCCGTACATCGCGCTCCGCGGCTTCCCGA
The DNA here is from genome assembly GCA_964567995.1 of uncultured Gammaproteobacteria bacterium. GTDB lineage: Bacteria > Patescibacteriota > Patescibacteriia > 2-12-FULL-60-25 > 2-12-FULL-60-25 > JAGOTP01. Next base: position 181,911 of record CAZMOB010000003.1, on the reverse strand, counting down.
TTGCTCCAGAAGCGCTGATTTTGATCAAAAAACAGGAAGCCGAGGCCAATCAAGTTCTTTGTTTTTTCAAAGTGAAAGAACAAATTCGCTTGGCCACCACCAACCCGTCAGAAGAAGTGGAGGCGATTCGCGCTCGGTTGGCGGAGGAGCAGCATTCCACGGTTGATGTCTACTATATTTCCGAAGACAGTTTTGCTGCTGCCTTCAAATTGTATGACGTATTACCGATTCCAAAAGAGGTGATCTATGGGTATCGCATTGACGAAGCAGACTTGTTGAAATACGAAAAACAAATTGCCGATTTTCATGAATTGCAGGAACAGATCACGAAAGTGAGTACGACGGATATCATCACCCTCATCATCGGAGCGTCGCTCAAAGCAAACGCGTCCGATATCCATGTCGAAGCCGAAGAGAATGGAGTGAAGGTTCGTTTCCGCATGGATGGACTGCTGAACGACGCCGCAAAATTGCCTCGCACGGCTTGGCAGCAAATGATTGGTCGTTTGAAGCTCTTGTCGGGTGTCAAAATCAACATCGACAGCGTCCCGCAGGACGGACGTATCACAATCTATCTTCCGAACGAGAAGATCGATATTCGTGTGAGCTTCTTGCCGACGGCTTTTGGAGAGTCGGTGGTCATGCGTTTGCTTCGTCCGAAAGCGGTCGCCCTGGAATTCGATAACTTGGGGATTACTGGGCTCGCTCTCGAGCGTCTACAGAAAGAAATCGATCGTCCAAACGGCATGATTGTGACGACTGGTCCGACTGGTTCAGGGAAAACGACCACGCTCTACGCGATTTTGAAGAAACTGAACGATCCAGGGGTGAAAATTATCACGCTCGAGGATCCGGTCGAATATAAACTCGCTGGAATCAATCAAAGTCAGATCGAGCATTCGAAAGACTATGACTTTGCCAAGGGATTACGGTCGATTTTGCGTCAGGACCCAGACATCGTGATGGTCGGAGAAATCCGTGACTTGGAAACGGCTGAGATTTCGATTCAAGCTGCGCTTACGGGTCACTTGGTCGTTTCAACGATTCATACCAACAGTGCGGCGGGAGCGATCCCGCGTTTTCTTTCGATGGGCGTCAAGCCATTTTTACTCGCCCCCGCTTTGAATGCCGTTATTGGTCAGCGCTTGATTCGTCGCTTGTGTTCGGATTGCAAAGTTGATATCACCCTTCGTCCGGGTCAGTTTGAAGAAGTTCGACGGGTTCTTGCATCCATCTCACCGAAGTCCGGCATTCATGTTGATCTGGAGCATCTGACGTTCAAAGGACCTGGTCCTGGTTGTAAGACCTGTAACAATCTTGGGTTCAAAGGGCGAGTGGGTATTTACGAAATTTTCACGATGACGAAAGAGATCGAGCAGGAGGTGCTCTCAAAAGAAGTGTCGGAGTTCATGATTCAAGATATGGCAGTCAAAGAGGGGATGCTGACGATGGCGCAGGATGGATTGCTCAAAGCGTTACAAGGGTTTACGAGTGTTGATGAAGTGTTGGCAGTGGCGAATATCGATTCAACCTTACTGGAACCACCCGTTGTGGAAGCGAAGATTGACGATCAGCTGGCAAAGAAATAAAGATTCTCAAAGGCGAATAGTATATGGAGCTTCATCCGAAACACGAAAGCGTTGCAATTTGGAAAGACCGCTTCATTGCAGCGGTTGGGGCCCTTTTTGTACTCGCGTACATGTACGGATCCATCAGTGATGGAGCGCTTGAGTTGAGGCGTGCACGGTCGTTCGATGATGTGATCTCAGGACTCATGCCCATCCTATTTGCATTGGTTGTGCTAGGTGGAGGATTCATGGCATTCGGTTTTTTCTGGGGGATAACGCACGCGTTTCTTCGACTTGAAAACGGAGCGTTGGAATATCGTTGGACTTGGTGGAAATGGCAACATGTACAGACCGTTGATCTGCGAACGGTGACAGGAGCGAGAATAGAAGACTATATCAGCGTCTTTCGAGGTCGAAAGACGATTGTTCCGTCTGTCATCTTCACCTCAAAACCAAACCCAGCGCCTCTCGTACCTACCTCATCATTTCAAGATGGAAAAGAAGACCCGCATTTTCCACTACCAAAAGGCGCACCTGACCAAGAAGTGCAGCTGTTTCTTCAAAAGATCAATCAAGAAATCAAGCGAGTGAATGGGGGATGGGGAAAATAAGCTCAGTATAAAAAAACGGACCAAGTGGTCCGTTTTTTTGTCTCCATCTTTACGTTGCCTTATGAATAGAACTCTTCGGATTGGCTGGTGGCAGTCCCACGATTTGTTCGAAGTCATCACGTTCGATAATCTCTTTTTCTATCAAGTGAGCGCAGATCCGATCCATCGCATCTTTTTGTTCCGCGACGATCCGTTTAGCGGTGGCGAGACCGTCTCCGATGAGGCGGTCGATTTCTTTGTCGATCAAGATCGCTTTGTCTTCAGAGTAGTCGCGTGTTTCTTGGATCTCACGACCGAGGAAGATCATGTCCTGGCGTTCCCCGTAGGTACGAGGGCCTAACGCGTCTGACATACCCCATTGTGTCACCATATTGCGAGCAAGTTTCGTGGCATTCTGCATGTCATTCGAAGCGCCCGTGGTGATATCTCCAAAGAAGGCGAGTTCGGCCGCATAGCCACCCAAGGCGACAGCAATGTCCTCCTTATATTCCTCGCGCGTACGCATCGTCCGATCTTCGGTTGGGAGGCGAATGGTGTACCCAGCTGCACGGCCACGGCTGATGATCGATACCTTCTGTACAGGGTCCATATGAGGCGACATGTGCGCGACGATCGCATGTCCGGCTTCATGGTAGGCTGTGACTTTACGTTCATCTTCGTTCATCAAATGGCTCTTGCGTTCTGGACCGAGCATGACTTTTTCGATCGATTCGATGAGTTCCGTCATGTTCACTTCTTTCTTATCGCGACGTGCAGCCAGAATGGCCCCTTCGTTCATGAGGTTACCAAGATCGGCACCAGAGAAACCCGGGGTACGCTCTGCCAAGCGACGAAGATTCACATCAGACGCGAGTGGTTTGTTCTTTCCGTGAATCTTCAAAATAGCTTCCCGATCATTGATGTCTGGTGGATCAAGTACGACACGACGATCAAAGCGGCCTGGGCGAAGCAGCGCTGGATCAAGCACATCCGGACGGTTGGTAGCGGCGATCACGATCGCGCCGATGTTTGGCTCAAACCCATCCATTTCAACCAGAATTTGGTTCAAGGTCTGTTCACGTTCATCATGTGAACCACCGAGACCCGCACCACGTTGGCGACCGACCGCGTCAATTTCATCGATGAAGATGATACACGGGGCACTCTTCTTGGCTTTCGCAAACAGATCGCGCACACGTGAGGCACCGACTCCAACGAACATTTCGACGAATTCCGAACCACTGATATGGAAGAAGGGAACATCTGCTTCGCCAGCAACCGCACGCGATAGCAAGGTTTTACCGGTACCTGGTGAACCCATGAGCAAAACACCTTTTGGAATCTTAGCTCCAAGCTTCGAGAACTTATCCGGATTCTTCAAGAATTCAACGACTTCCATGAGTTCTTGTTTGGCTTCTTTGTTCCCAGCGACATCCGCGAAGGTCACTTTCCCCATCCCTTTCGGAAGTTCGCGGGCATTGGCTTGCCCAAAGGACATGGCTTTGTTGTTCTGGCCTTGGGCTTGGCGGAACAAGAACCACATCAAGGCGAAGACCAAAACGAGCGGGATCAGGTTCGGCAATAAGACGGCTGCCCAGTACCCGGCGCCACTATTCGTTTTGACCGTCGTTTTAATCGCCTTGGTTTTCTCACTATCGACATTATAGTTTTTAAATAATTCAGACAGTGATTCTCCCGGTTCCTTATCAACCACGGCCGTTGTCTTATCTTGATAAGTCACCTTGAGCTGTTGCCCTTCGACGGTAATTTCCGAAACCTGCCCGTTCTGAACCTGGCTAATAAAAGTCGTAACATCAACGTTCTTGGCTGGATCCAAATTGACCATGGCGAGCCCGCCTCCCACGATCAAAACAGCGGCGACAGCAAGCAGAATATTGCGGATGGATGCGTTCATAGACTGTCCAGGGAGCGTAACGGAATTCCTGGGGCTCGTCTAGGGAAATGGCCTCATTTAAGGGGTTTCTGTCCCATGACAAACATATCCCTACCTGGTAGGTTGGCAGCGATTCCTATGTTGCTCACGCATACCCGTAAAATCTGGTCGTCTTTCCTCTAATCTGAGGATTCAGCCAATCAACGCATGAGGTGACGCATGTTCTTTCAATTCGTGTCTGGGAAGTCACCGTTCGTCCTGACGGTGCCGCATGATGGTGAACGAGTCCTGCCCGGGGTCGCCTGGCGTAGGCAATTTATTCGCTGGCGGGAGAAAGATTATGCCCCTCGGGATATCGGGGCACGTGTCTGTCTGGAAGGATGCGCGCAACGCCTTGAAGAACTCGGAAAAGTGACTAGCGTCCTTATCTTTGAACTGGATCGAGGACAGCTCGATCTGAACCGTGATCCGGAACAAGAGCCGTTCGTGGCAGGCGAGAAGTGCCTTGCAGAAGCCTACGAGGCGTTTTATAGAACGCTTTTCGCTGAGATTCAGCGAGTGCTGGATGAATATGGAGTCTGCCTTCTGATCGACTTCCATTCTTTCGAGGAACTCCCGGGCGTCGATCTTGATATCGCATTCGGTACAGATCAGGGTCGGACGTGTCCTGAGGGCTGGTGCGCTCAGATCCAGAGCGCATTCGGTTCGTTCCGGGTCGGTCATTCGCCTGACCCTGCACGAGGTATTAGTCATCGTGCGCGCGGTGGGGCAATCGTGCGTCGAGCAGGCCAGCGTTTTGCTTCGGAACGGGCAGAGAGCCGTTTCGGCGCAATCCAAATCGAGTTCCGTCGCAAACCGTTCTTTGTGGGTCAACCGGCAGTGTTGGGTATTCACCTGGCGGACGCTCTTTCTTCATTGATTCTTCCTTAACGTACGTCTCAGGACGAAAGGAGAGGACTCATCTCTCCTTTCGTCCCTCCTGTCTTCTTATCTTATGCAAATCAACCCCATTCGTTGTGCGCTGTTCAAACAAAATGAGGATTTGGAACGGTATATTCTGAACCATCTCAGTCGTATGAAGGAAGGGTCTATTCTGTGTGTGACATCAAAAGTTCTCGCCTTGGCCCAAGGGCGAGTCGTTCCAAATACACGGGGTGCCAAAACGCGTTGGATCAAACGAGAGAGCGAACAAGCGATCAAGACAAAATGGTGCTACCTAACCTTGAAAGATGGGCATTGGTGCCCAAACGCCGGTATTGATGAATCGAACGCCGATGGCCAGCTTATTTTGTGGCCAGAACAATCGTACGAATCTGCCGAACAACTTCGCCGAGCTCTGTGTCAGCGTTTTAAGCTCAGAAAATTAGGAATATTGATCACAGATAGTCGCGTGTTTCCGCTGCGAGCGGGCGTTGTTGGTGTGGCGTTAGCCTATGCTGGATTCAAAGGTCTGCGTGATTATCGTGGACAGCCCGACCTCTTTGGAAAGAAGCTCAAGTTAACGCAAACGAACATCGCTGACACGCTGGCTTCAGCGGCGGTGCTGGTGATGGGTGAAGGCAAAGAACGCCAACCACTCGCCGTGATCGAGGACGCGCCGGTTGTCTTTACAAACAAAGTTGATCGAACAGAATTACGGATGGATCCAGCAGACGACTTGTATCGACCACTTTTTTCCCGCTAAAACGAACTACACCCTCGCACGGGAGTAGCCCGTCGAGGGTGTGTATCTTCTTAGAGGTTCCGTACCTTGCGATTGCTCCGGATCTCTTGTCGCAGTCCGTGGATGAACCGATCGAGAGCCTCAAGCATGGTCTGCTCACTTGTGTGCATGTCTCCGGTAAGCGCTGCTTGTCCTCGCACGTTCGGAAGGCCGAGCAGTTCTTGCAGTATGCCTCCCTCACGTTCTTCGTAGACCACGAATGCCGGGACCTTGAGTTCATTCGCGATTCGTAGCGCTTGTTCTTCCTCTTTGGCCCCCGGATAGAGGTAGGCTGCTACGAGGACCGACCGTCGGATCTCTACCCAGGCATCAGAGTCGTGTTCACCAAGCGCTCTATCAAGTGAACCGCCACCGAGTCCGTACATGACCAGGCAGTGTCCGCTAAGCAGTAGCTTGATGAAGGCGAACCGCTTTGTCCGCTGGCGTTCGCGTGTCGCGTATAAAGACCCGGCATGGTACACAAGTCCACCCCATTCGTTATCATTAGCACCTCTTTCACGTGGTTCCATCTGTGTTCTCCCTTGTTCGATGAGCAAACCGAACAGAAATGTGTATCAAAATAGGTCTTTTTCGTCAATAAAACAAAGACTCCGTCCCATGGTTGGGACGGAGTCTTGTATCTCTTTGGAAGAGTTTATTTCTTCGCTGGAGCCTTCTCTTCTTCTTTCTTGGTTTCTTCCTTCAATTTGCGGAGGGAGAGACCAAGGCGGTGGTTCTCAGCATCAATCGAGATGATGCGGAAGGAGAACTCGTCGCCGACGCGTGCGATTTCGTTGACGTCCTTTACAGGGCGGTTCGAAAGCTCGGACACGTGGGCCAAACCATGAATTTCTGGGTCGAGCTCAACGAACAAGCCGAATGGATTGATCTTGAGAACCTTACCCATGACCCACTGGTTGACGTCGTACTTCTTCGCCACCTTGCGCCATGGATCTTCGACGAGTTTCTTCATCGAGAGGAAAATCTTGGAGCCTTCGATGTTGATAATCTCGGCGCGAACCGTGTCGCCTGTCTTCAACACATCACGAGGATGGTCGATGCGCTGCCAGGCAATTTCGGAGATGTGGACCAACCCTTCAAGGTTCTGATCAAAGCGGACGAACGCACCGAAATCGGTGACGGCCGTGACTTCACCCTCGATGTGGTTGCCTACAACGTACTTGGCCAAAACCGATTCCTGACGGGTTTCCCAAACGGCTTTCTCAGAAGCGACGATCTTCTCTTCGCCCTCATGGGTGTCGAGGATCTTCACTTCGAGGGTTTCGCCGACAAGGCTCTTGAGCTTCTCAAGAATCTTCATCTTTTCGCCACCAGCAACACGTGGATAGTGTTCAGGCGAAAGCTGTGAAACCGGGATAAACGCTGGGATGCCTTCGATGCGGGTGATGAGACCACCTTTGTTCGCATCAACGATCTTGGCTTGAACGGCGCCTCCGAGGGAGAGCAATTCTTTGATCTTGTCCCAGGCACGCTTGCGTCCGGCGCCCTTCAACGACAATTCGAGTTCATCGAATTCGTTGTCGAGAGAGATAACCGTAGCTTCGACTTCATCGCCAACCCGGAGGTCGAGGTTTTTGTCGAGCTCTGGTCCACGAATGAGACCGACCGCGATTCCGCCCAAGTCACAACGCACTTCGTTGCGACCAACGGCGATCACGAGCCCTTTTACGACGTCGCCTGGTTTAGGAAACGTGGAGTACTGCGCTTCGTCCAACATGGTTGCAAATGAAACGGCGGTTGCCATACAAATTGAGCTGTTTGGTGGTCCAGGTTCCGTCCACAAGGGTACGACTCTGAAAAACGCACTTCGAACAGTCGTGCGCGAGTATAGGGGAAATGAGAGAAACCGTCAAGAAAAAGGCTGGGTTGAGGGAAAAAGAGAAAACAAAAAGGTATATTTGGAGAAGATGTTGAGTCTTTATTGCAAAGAGGCTTGTTTTTTTAGAGATGTTAAACTAATCTTTCGGGTCGGCAGCCCTACTTTTTCGAAATCGAAGAGGGTTTCCGAAGTGTTGTCAGATTTCTTTCTGACGGTTCTCTCACAAGTCAAAAGACAGACCAGGAGGTTATGACATGATCCTCAGAAGGGTAAGTCGATTCAGAGCATGGCAGGGCTATAAGCCGCCCAGAACAAGGGAGGAGGCAGAAAGGCGTATCGATGATCTGCTCGCTAAGAGCTCTAAGGTCCTCGATCTTCTCCATGGTGATTCTCTCGTATGGGCTGATAGTGGCGCCAAGCTCACCGTGACCGAGGAGATGGACTGGAGGCGAGAGGCCTGTATTTATCTCGCCAAGGGAAATACCGAAATGACTGACCTCCGTGCCTGGATCAAGGCTAGGCGGTCGGTTGCTCTCGACGGTCCCACCAGCTCTGAGCTCGTGGAGCTTCTTAAACTTTCGGCTCCTGTCATGAGACGCATGTACGAACGCGGGGCAGTGTTTACTGCTGAAGAAGTAGAAGCGATGTCACGTGCTGAACAGATCTTTCAAGGCAAGCCTCTCCCTGAAAGACTGCGTGTCGAAGATCTTCTTAGGGGGGCGAAGGACTGTATGGCTGGAAGCATCCAGAATCAGTTTCAGATCGGTGCTATGATCGCGATGGCTACACGTGAATCTGAGGATCTGGATCACCTTCGTAAACTGTACACGGCACTCCCGCGCTTCTCTGCGAATGATACTGCCATCGCGTATTACTGCATGCCGCACCTGATCCTCGCGCTGGCACATGGTGGCCACTTCCTCGAAGCAGCAAACATTCTTCAAGGAGTGAACCACGGCGAAGTTTCATTCTGCTGGCTTCATATCGCTCGGTTCTCTGGGGATCTTACCGCTATTCGACGAGTGCGTGAGTTCGCGGCAAGGACTTCAGATCCCCGCCAATTCGCCTGGCTCGCCCTGAGAACCTATGAAGTAACTCATGATGAGAAGGATATCGAACGCATCGTGAGTCGAGTGACCAAGGGGGAAGTGTTTAAAGGCTCTAAAGATCGTGCAATGTTCCTGCTGACGGTTGCGAAAGAATACCTGTCTCAAGATAGGGCCTCGGAAGCGCGTTCACTCCTCGGCTACTTCGGTCAAGAGGCGGACAGACGTATTCGTGGTCTGGCATACATGTACATCGAAACCGGTAGTTCGGGTGACTATGGGGCGCTGGTCTCGGCACTCAATCCGACCGATGTTACGTCCGCAGCGACCGTTCAGCGTATCGTGTATGCCCTGAGTGTGCACGGGTATGTCGAGATTGCAAGACAGTTCACGACGATTCTGTCCGATCCGCTCCTGCGCTGCACGGGTTTTTCGGTCCTGTCGATGATCCCGGGTGTCGATCAGTTTTCCCTGCTCGACGAAGCGGAGCGAGAATATTTTAGTGCTGAGATTAAGGCAACCACCAATGAGGATATCGCTCTGGAGACGTTCGCTCTCGCTGAAGCTCGTGGTGGTCGCATGGGGACCGCTGCATGTGTGGCTGGTCTGATCCGCGAGCGTGAAACACGTTGTCGTGCCATGCTGATACTCTATGTAATCTCTCGAGGCGAGGAGGTTCCTGCGTTTATCCGCGATAGATATGTTTAGCTGAGTTAGGTCTTCTAATCTTCCACGTCGGGTGTGGCCGCGCGGTTCTCGCGTTTCACGGTCTTGTGGAAGCAAGACCTCTCGCTTGGCTCTTTGCGGTGACCCGACCACCGCTGCAGCTTTGATCTTCTCTCTGAGGAGGAAAGAGCTGCAGGAGTTCTTGTAAAAAAGAGGAAACTATGGTCGAATGGCCTGTTCTTCCATCCCGATTTCAATAGAAAAACAGGTTTTCTCATGAGATCGGGAGTGCGCGACCGTTTCGTCGTGCACCCGAAGAGAGGAGGCGGTGTGTCTTGAGCACAGTAGATTCCGAGAAGCGAATGCGGGAGCTCGCGGACAAGATCAGAGCGGCTTACGAGAGACGGTACTCAAGGTCGGATGTTCTGGAGAGCCACTATCCTGTATCAGGAGGTACTTTTCGTGAGTATCAAGTCTGCGCCGAGATTGGTGCAGGCACTTTCGCTCGTGTGTACGAAGTACGGAGAGTCTCTGATGGTCAGATATTCGCTCTCAGCATGCTCCTTCCTCAGTGGGTCGATGATCCGACCGCACTGAATAACTTCTGTCGGGGGCAGGACATTCTTCGCTTCTTCAGGGAGAGCGGTGTCTCATGTCCGCATATCGTGACACAGTATACGTACGGTGAACTGCAGGCTGGTCTTTTGGACGCGGAGATACCGTATAGTGTGCTCGAGCGTCTGCAAGAGGCATTCCCTCAAGGGCGGAACATCGCTGGTCGAGAGTTCTTTCGATATCTTTCGCAGATCGCTTCCGGTCTCCTTGCCTTGCACGGAAACGGGATCATTCATCGTGACGTGAAGCCTGAGAACATCATGCTGAATGCTCTCGGTGAGGCCGTTCTCGTCGACTTCAATGTGGCATACGTCGACAATCCGGCGGTGACTGGACTCACCTCTAAACCGGGTGACCAGGCGGGAACTCCGCCATACATGTCTCCTCAGCAGGCGAGATCGGAAAAACCTCTCCCGGCAGAAGACATATTCTGTCTGGCCGCAACGGTCTATCGCAAGATGACGGGAATGTACCCGTATGAAGCGGAAACAGAAGATGCATGCCTCGATGCGGCAATGCGAGGAGCGGTGCGGCTCCGCTGGCCGGCTGGAATTCCGGCCAAGCTTCGCCGGTTGGTAACGGCCGGACTTTCACCCCAGCGAGCCAAACGTCCCAGTATGAAAACGCTCTTTCAAGCGTTCCGACGCTTGGAGCGTCAGTTCGCAAAATGATCTTCCACGTCGGGTGTGGCCGCGCGTCTCTCGCGCTTCACGTATCGTGCAAACGATACACCTCGTCACATACTTGCGGTGACCCGACCACCGCTGCAGCTTTGGGATTCTCTCGGAGGATCAAAGAGGTGCAGATCGGGGCAAGAAGTTTCTAAATGGAAGAAAAAAGAAAGCGGCGCCCTCTCGTCTTCCCCTGGACGAGTGAGCGCCTTCTGCTTTCCCCCTTTTTTACTTGCACCACCTGTTGTTGGTGATGACGTAGTCGTCCGGTAGCCACTCGGCGTAGATCTCGCAGACCAGCTTGCCGTTCTCGAGGCGTCCCCACCGTCGCACCACCCGGACCTTGCGGTACGGCTTGTAGACTTCGACCTGCTGCGGTTCGACCGTGCGGTAGTTCTCCTGGCCTTCCGGAACTGCGAGAGAGTAGCCGTCGGCGAACGCGCCCGGCGGCACGCGGAAGGTTGTCAGCTCCTCGGGAGCATGCTCCCAGCTATAGAGTTCCGGGTAGATCGACGGCCGGTTCGGGCCAACCCCAACCGTCGGCCAGCCGTCGTACGCGCCATCGGAGAACCCGACCTCGTCGAGCGTGACGATGGTCGTCAGCCCATCCTCCTCGCAGTAGGCTCCGAGCTGGAACGGGGAATCAGACGGCGGTTCGTCCGCTTGACGGAGGGCTTCTTCGAGGACATGCGGAGCGAGCACCCCCTCGAGACTGTCGTCGATGTGTCGAGGTTGACGGAGCCACCCCTTCTCCTCTTGGTTCCGCTGCTCCCAGTACATCTCGTTCATGACTCTCAGCGTGGCAAGCTGCGCCTGTCCTGCTTTTCGCCCACGTCGCCCGCGCCGGCTCTTGCCCCAGATGTCCACTCGGATCAGACACTGGGTAGGTGTGAACTTGCGGCTGACGGTGACGAAGTCGCCTGCCGTAGGGGGACGATAAGGGAACGCTGCTCTGGGCAACTCCTGATTTGCCCGCGTGCTCCGTCGTCGAAACGTGCCATCTTCCCCCATGGAGCCATGATCGATGTAATCGATGTGGGCCACGCCGCGGACGAATTTTCGCACGCGGCCGAACCCATATTCGATTCCGCACCAGGGGTGGTCGCCCTGGGCCTGTTCTTCTGCCGAGAGTTCACGTTTGCACGTGTATCTCCAGCGTTTGTCTTTGGTTGGAATTTTTCCCTCCTTGAGCACGATCGCTCGCTAAAAAACCTAGCAAAAAGAGAGAGTTATGTAAAGAATTATTCCTTTTTCTATAAGCCCGTCGTTAGGGTGTGCTATTCTATGGAAAGTTTTCTATGTCCTTTTTGACGACTCGCGATCGATTAGAGCTCTTGGATTTCATGGATTCGATCATGGAGTATTTACCGTCTGATGAACGAGAGCGAGCGCGGCAGTTATTGAACGACTCCGCGTCACATGCAGCGTTGTCACAGGCTGAACTGGCTGGTCGGGTGCTGCAACAAGCAGTTCTGGCTTGGCCGGCACGAAGAGCTGTTCAGCGTTTTGTCGAAACAGAGGGAGCGGAGTTCGAATGGCGGAAGGTACTTGAAACGGCTCGCCCAACAACCGGTTTTTTATTGAAGCGTTTACGCGATCGAACGCAAACGTCGACATTGTCTCAGTTGCTTGCTCATTCTGAAAGTGGGACAGCTCTGCAAGGAGCAGAACGAGAAGAGATCGAATTGCTGCAGCCTGAGATTTGGATTGAGTGTTGGCTCGCTCAGCCGGAAGCGCTTGCCGGTCATCTGCGTGAGGCGAACCGAGAACTTGAACTCATGCACCAGCGTTTGCAGAAATTGGAACACTTTTCTACTCAATCTGAAAAACGAAGTGAGTTGCTGAACAAGGTGCGTTCATTTCAAGAGCGGATCTATTTTGGAGGAGCTAGTATTCCTTTGGAGCAGCTGGATGAGGAACTTCAGCTTACGATTGGTGATGTACTGAAAGACTAGACCGCGTATTTGGCTGACCAAGTAGATCAGACAAAGATGGGGCCGCAGAAGACCCCTGCGGGACGGGTAGCGTGATGTTTACCGATAGGGGAGATCTCCGTTCATCCAGTAGATGGCTGTGTAGACCTGAACCAGTGCTTCTCTTACGTTGACAGGGGTTGCTGGGACATACCCTTCGAGAAGAATGGACTGGACACCCAGCCATGACAGAATGGTGCGTGGTGTGAGCATGCAGTCTACTCGCTCACCATCTCGCCAGAACAGTTCTCGTTGACCGCTCCGGTCTCCCATGAGGAGCCAGCAGGCCCGTTCGTTCGTGGTGAGCTTGCCTCCGTAGTGTGGGGTCCAGGTTGTACGACCTAGAATGACGCGCCTCGTACCACCGGATGTCTGCTCTTTCCTGGGAACCAGGGATCCGCCGGCAAGGAAGGAACCGGTGACGTAAACGATGAGTTGTGCTCCCTCTCTGTCGAGGAACGGGTAGGGGTCTTGTGCCAAGAGATGGCTCATGGTGTACCTCCGGGCGAAACGCTAACCAAAAACGACCCATCGCACAAGGCGACAGGTCGTTTGTTTGGTGTTTGGAGGTTTTATTTCTTACTCATTCCGATCAATCCGGTCCAAGCGGAGTTGCCAGCCGCATCAATGGCGCGGGCCTGGTATTCGACTTGGTTCGTCGTGATAGGCGCGGAGGTGAATTCACAGATCTGTCCAGGGCAGTCAGCGACTTTCGTTCCATTCAAGTAGATGTGAATGCGTTCCACATTGTAGGGAGACCAGCCACGGGCTTTGAAGGTGATACGTTCGCCAACGTTATAGCCAGCGTTATCGTTCGTCGCGATGGAGGCGTAGGCCGGAACTTGTCCGGTCGTGTCGTCGACCCACACGCGACGAATGAGGACTGAGCGCACATCGGACCAGGCTTTATTGCCTTTACCATCCGTGATGCGAGCGTTGACCGAGAGACTGTGCATGTCGGCGTAGTCGTCGGTTTTGAGGACGACGTCACATTCACGGTTGCCGGTTGTGACACCGAATGAACACGTGCGGACGACTTGGCCGTCGACCATCATCTCGATGCGCTCAATACCGTTTGGAGACCAGGCACCGACGGCGTACGTCGTCTGCCAGTTGTACATCTCGGAGATGTCAGGCGTCATCCAGTTCCAGACCTTGATCGGACCTTGCGCATTAAGCGGCTGAGGTTGCATGGTCGTGTCTCGGATCGTGATGACACGCGTATTGCTCCAGATCACGTTTAAGCGGGTGTCGATTGCGCGCGTCACGAAGCTGAGCGATGTGCCAGCCTGCATGGCGGTTGTATCAATGGTCGCTTCGCAGTTGACGGGGCTCACCACCGTTCCAACGGAACAGTTGCGGATGACTTTGTCGTTCTGATAGATCTCGACGTTCATCAAGCCGTTACCGGTATTTTGACTCTTGCTTTGCACCTTGAACGAATCACCGCGACGAACATTCGAGTTGTCTGGGTTGACTGTAAGGGCTGTCACGAAGACCGGGCGTGGGTTGGTGGCAAGCTGAACGGTTTGACCGTTTGTCAGCACTGTTTTTTCATCGCCGGTCCGCTTGATGCGGATTCCATCTGTCCAGACGGACTGGGCTTCGGTGTTTTGTGAGTTGAAGAGCTGAGCGTTGACGAAGATTTCGGTTCCAGCGATGTAGTCAGCGCCCGTGAGGGTGATCGTACAGACGCGAATGTCCGTTTGGCTCGTGAAATCACACGAGCGATCATCGTTGCCGTTCACCACGATATTCACGCGACCAAGACCAGCGGAGCGTTGAACCGCAAAGACGACGGTTGTTTGTTCGTTGTCCTTGAGTTCGGTTTGCTCTGGTTGACGCCAGACCATCCAGGTCAAACCAGAGTTCGTATCGCGGTTCCAGGTTTTGTTGTTTGGGATGGTGATCACTTGCCCTGTGGAGTCGGTTTCACCGAGCTTCTCATTGGCAGCACTTACGGTCGACGCGCGGTCGATCGTCAGTGTCACGGGTTTACTCGTATTGCTGTACCCCGCTTTGTCCGTTGCGCCACCCATGAATTCGATCGAGCGTGTTGGCTGACCGTTCGTGTAGTAGGTCTGGGTGTATTCACAGACGTTCGTATTACAGGTTTTGAGTTTGGCACCGTTTACGATGATCGACGTGTTGGCAACGCCATCCGTATCAGTCGCGGTTACACGGAAGGTATAGATCTTGCCATCGCCGACCACGTTGGTACGTGGGATCGCCGTGACGTTGATGCTTGGGCCGCGCAAGCGAGACACAAGGTTTGCGGGGGTCGTCACAGGTGCATTCATGTCTTCGCGAACTTCGACGAGTTTAGCCGTCAGAGGCTGCGTCGCAAACGACTGATCTGGAGTCGATACCGCCCCGCCGAGCATGTACACACCTTGACCGTTCGAGCTCACGGCCGTGAAGAAATCACGGGTCTTGTTCTCGCTCGTCATGTGTTCACCATCGAAACGGATGAGGTTTTTACCAAGCGTGATAAGCCAGGTTTCGCCAGCATGAGCCGCGCGAACTTCGCGTGCATCGTTCGACAAAAGACCAACGCTCAAGGCTTCCTCGGACACTTCGCGGAGACTTGCTCCATCGAAGATCCAGTAGCGATCTGGAGAGAAGGGGGTGCTCACAACGTCGCTGGTTGCGACAAGGACTTGGTCCTTACCTTGCCAGACGCCGGACACGAAACGGAACGCAGGAATATTTTGAACGGCCGTCAAACGTGTGCCATCGAGTTTCCAAATGCTGCCTTTCGCGAACTGGGTGGTGACGTTTTGATCATTCGCAACTTCGGCGTTACCACCGATCACGAACCACTGGCCACCCGCACGAACGATTTTGGTTTCACCCAAACAGACACGCACACCAGTTACTTCTTTGAAGCAACCAGCCGCCATGTTGTTGAGGTCGGAGGTGATTGGGAAGGTTGTTTTTTCAAGGGTTGTTGGGTTGAATGCGAAGGCCGTCCAGCGAGCGGGTTCATATTGACCAGCCGTTGTGAACGTACGGCCATACCAGGTACCACGAGAACCGATTGCATCCATGCCACCACGTGCCTGAGCGAAGACGGTCGAGACATCGGTAAATTCGTTGCCATCGGTCACGAAGGCACGAACCGTTCCCGCATCGAGGGTGCGGCCACCGACAAACCAACGCTGTTCGTCAGACGAAAGCGTGGAAATCGTGTTGAGGCCACGTGAGCGAGCGGCGCCAGTGAGATCTTTCACCGTGTCCCCAGTCACCTGGTACAAACGTGTGTTGTCAGACGCGAGCCAGCTGCCGCCATTGGCGGAGAGTAGATCGATGCTGACACCATCACGATACGGTAAAACGCCGGAACGATCGGTCCAGGTCCAACCGGATTGGTTGGCGAAGAGCGGCGTCACAAGGACGGCTCCTAAGACCAGCATCACAACGGCCGCGACGTGGGAACGACGGGTGTTGCGAACACGGGTCAACAAACGGGTGAGGGGGGAGAAAGACATAGAAAAACCCACATCGTGAGCCACGATTTGAGGCTTTTCTCTGTCTTCAGGGTTTCAAAAAACCGGCGAGGGACGATCCTGGCCAGCGTAAAATGAACCTAGTAGTATACAATATTTGGTTATTTTGTCAAGAGACAACGCCTATTTTTTGGCTGTATATAAAGGAATATTGACAAAGTTCTATGAAAAGAAGAGGCTTGTTGGCGCGTAAGTCCGGCCAATGGAGGTTTTGGACTAAATGCGGAGGTTGGATATGTCACAAGGAAAACCGCAGATCCGGCATGTCTCGAGTCGGACGGTCATCATGCGGCTGTACGAGAGCGAGCGTGGAGATGGAACGTACGACGCGTTTCGCGGAGACGACCCGACGGTGGAAGATCGTGATCCCAGCACGGTTCCGCTCTACGACGCGGTTGGGTTCTTCTTCGCGGACGTGAAGCGCCTCGTGGTACACGATGGCGACGACGAGCCTGAAGAGTTCCTCGGTCAGCGGTCCAGGAACCGAAGCCGCATGTACTGGATGCCGACCAGCATCATCGGGACGGCAGAGGAGCTGCTCGAGCGCTTTCCGGAGGAGGCCGAACTCATCCGCGCGGCCAGTCGCAAATTCGAGGACGGATGCGACTGTCTTGTTCGGGTGCAGATCGTGTTCGACGACGGCGATGAAGATGAGGGGGAAGAAGAGGAGGTAGGACCGACCTACCTGCAGTGCTCTGCTGCCGATGAGGTCCTGCCGGACAATCACGGGATCGACGGAGAAGGGGTCAACACGATTTTGAACTAAAGAGAGTGGGCCTGTGCGCCCGTTCCCGGCGATGCGTTCTCCCGCATTCCCTTCCGGGACGGGCGCGTTGCTTTTCTTGTGTTTTGTCGAGTTTAACTTGCGCTCGGTTCGTGGAGACGCAAATAGCTTTGCAAGAATCGAAGATCTTGGAGTTGGCGTCCACTTACACTTCCTGAATCGATGGCGATGTCTAAAGCGAATTTTGTATTTGTCCAAGCGGCGCGGTGCTGGGCGATATCTCCTCGGTGTTCCAGCATCCAAGGCAGATCGGATTGAAGAGCGGCTAGGTTATTGTGTGGAACGAGTCCTTCCGGAGTCTCACCTAAAAAACCGATACGTTGCGCTGTATCACGAATTACTTGAAAGCGTAGAACGCAGAGTCGGCCATCTATGTCGGCGTAGACGAGATTCGTATGGTGAAAAAGCGCCTCGTCCCCAAAGCCTGAATAGAGAATGTGATCTTTTTGAGCTTGTAAGCGGTGAATGAGCGCTAAAACAGTATTTCCGAACGGAAAGGGAGCGTCCGAGTGCGCTTGAGCAAATTCACCAAGTGCTTTCGCAAAGACTTGGATCGCGATTCGGTCGGCGGCTACGAGATGTGTGTTTTTTTGACCAGCACGTTCAAGCAGAGCTTCAGCTGTATGAGTGGCTTGGTTGATCACCTCATCTACCTGCGCTTCGAGTTGCTGCTGCTGTTCCGGCGTCTCAATTTTTCTCGGAAGATCAGTTCGTTTTAAAAAGGTACCGGCTGCTTGCCAAGCTGAAGCGATGATCATATCACGCGCTTCTTTGGAAAGACCGTCTTCTGGTTGTGTGGCGGTTTCGTAAGAGAGCTGCTGCCGTGAAGCGAACGGTTCGTGGTCTTTTGTCCAATGTTGGGTTCTTCCGGATTCATGGAACGCATCAGGGCTTCCTGCAATGACCCGATCTTTGAGAGCGTGTGATGGGGTGACTCGTACTTTCGACTGATCGTGGGTTGATGGCGGTTCGGCGTGCACGGTGCCAGCGAGGGCTGCGCCAGCGGCAGCAATTCCTATAATCTGATGAGCGGCATACCCCCTTCTTGAAGGACCTTCATGAGTGGGGTTACGAGGAGCTGCTATGTTTGACGCTACATCCGGTGCAAGAAATGTTTCAACAGTTTTTGGAAGAAACGGTTCTTTTTGTTTTGGTTCCAGTTGATTTGCTGGAATTGGCGATTCTGCTCCGAATTTAGGCATAGAAAAAAGAAATCGTTAGACCCTTTTAAGTATACAGATTGAGTATCAAGATTTATAGCGCAGCAGAAAGGCTCGGATCGGTTCAATGGCCGTTTTCCAGTCTGTGGAGCCAGCCTGTATGGCGCCCACTGATTTGGAAGCCTGATTCTTGGATTGTCCTGGGATTGTTTGGAGAGCAATCGTCCAAAGATGTGGTTTGGAGGGTGGAGCGAAGAGCGTTCCCTTCGGTGCTGTATCCGGCAATGCGCTGACCGAAGCAGAAATCGAGGGTGTGCCAAAAGTGGCCGCTTCATGGAGTGGGAGACCGAGCCCTTCATACCAACTTGGATATAAAAAAGCTGCCGCGCCTTGGTAGAGTCCGTATAGAACTTTATCGCTGACTCTTGGAAGAACGATAAAACGCGGATCGCTGAGTAATGTTTGATAGCCACCCACGATCACGAGATGGAGATCTTCATACCCAGGTTTTGCATGGAGACGTCTCACTGCTTCAACAGCGCAACTCGCATTCTTGCGTCTATCCTTTCTCCCGATGCATAAAACATAGCGTTTCCCATGTAGGATTTCCGGCAAAGGTCCTGGCTCGACTAGATTGGTCTGGCGTGGGATGTCGAGGACGTCAATTTTCTCGGATGGAATCCCCAGATGCAGCATGAGTGCGAACTTCGTCCACTCAGACACAGCAAAGAGACGACTCGCTTCCGTCATCAGACGCCGAGCGTGCACGATTTTATGCCAAACACGTCCGCGCCAGTTGAACCATCTTGGTTCGACGAGAAAGGACAGGTCGTGGATGACGAGACCGTACGGAACTTTCGGGCGTCCGACGTGGCCGTTATTGGGGAGTAAGAGAACGTCCGGTTTTTCTTGAGGAAAGAACTGTTCGAACGAGCGGAGACCAAGTGTTGTCAGGCTGCTTACGAATTTATTGGGCAAGCCAAGGTGTGCTCTTCTGCCGTTTGAACGGAGCGGCAGCCCCAGGTCCAATTCTTTTTGTCCCGTTGTTCCAAATACGCATGTCTCTTCCGGCAAGGATTCTGCCACGGCTTGCAAGAGCGAGCGCGTCAGACGTGTGACGCCGCCTGGAGCTTGCAGCGTAAGCGGCCGAGCATCGAACAGGATCTTCATACTGGTCGTTTTATGACCTCGGCGATGGTTTGTTTGATTTCGTCTCCAAAGCGTTGTTTGGAGAATTGCTCCGCATGGGCACGAATGTTCGTGTGAGAAAACTGCGTCGGATCAAAACGGAGAATGGCGTCGGCGATGGCTTCCCAGGATTGGACAGGAAAGAATGTACCAGTTTTCCCGTCGACCACGGTTTCCGTGATACCACCCTTGCCATAGGCGATGACAGGTTTTCCGGCGGCCATCGCTTCGATTGCTGTGATCCCGAAATCCTCAACATGCGGATACAGAAAGCCGATCGCGCCCCGATACAGCTCGTATTTCGTTTGTTCATCGACGGCGCCAACAAATTCTGTTTTTGGCCCGGCCAGAGCGCGGAGCTTCTTCGCTTCCGGACCAATCCCGAAGACTTTCAAGGGTAAGTTAAGACGAGCAAACGCTTTCACCGCCAGATCAAAACGTTTGTAGCCAACCAACCGCCCACCGATCAGCCAATAGCCATCGTTGGTGTGCGAAGGTTTGATGAGATGGGTGTCGACCGGGGGAAAAATCACTTTTGCCTCACGTCGATAGAAGCGGCGGATGCGCTCTTGGGAGGTTTTGCTGTTGGTGAGGAGAACGTCTGGACGATCAGCGGCGATAATGTCCCATTGGCGCAGATGATGCAGATAAAAGGGGAGGAGACGTTTGATGATCCCAGGTTGGGGGAGATCATTCACGTAGCCATGGCGTTCCTGCCATAAAAAGCGCGTTGGATTGTGGCAATAGCAGATATGGGTGGCGCCGGGGGGAGCGATGATCCCTTTAATGATACTCGACGAAGACGACAAAATTAGATCATAGCCGCTTAGGTCGATCGCCTCAGCCGCATGGGGCATAAGCGGCAAGTACCATTGATATTTGCTTGGCGCAAAAGGGAAGTCGTTTAAAAACGAGGGGATGATCTTAGCGGTTTTGAAATCGGCATGCACGCGCTTCTGATCATAAAAGAGGGTAAAGATCGGGGCACTCGGAAAAAGGTGATGGAGGGCGAGCAATGTCCGCTCGGCGCCACCATCTTGCATTAAATAGTCATGAACCAAAGCGATCCGCATGGGAAAAGCCTAGCAGGTGGGCATAAGCTACGCATCCCCAGGTAGTGCTAAAACGCGAACGCCGCACCCCGATCGAAGCGCTCAGAGCGAGCGTCGCGGGGTGCGGCTGTTGCCTCCTACATCTGGTTAAAGAAGTGCTCGATCATCCAGTTGGCGTAGACCTGGACGCGCGAGTGATCACGAAAGACGATCGTCGGATCGTTCGGTCGGGGTACCAGCTCGGGGAAGGATCGGAGGAAGGTTTCGTAGAGCGGGTGTCGGTTTCTGCGAACTGGCCCTGTAACTTTCCTCTGGTCCGGGTAGGGGTGTTCGTAGCCGTTAACCGTGAGTGTCACCCAGTCCCGCTCATCGATATCGACCCCTGTGCGGATGTCGAGTTCCACGCACGGGCTTCGATCCATCGTGAAGACCGGATCCCAATCGAAGAAAGCGAGTTCCAGACGTGTCTGGTGACCGTCTGTCGGATGAAGGATCTGGATGTACCTCCTAGTACTGATGTCTCCACGGATGAAGTCCGGAACGTCCATCCCACGATCCCTCAGCGCTCGTGAGAGGAGCTCGTGCAGCTCTCTTCCTTGCGGCTCCATGCCGCGTCGCAGGGCCTCTTCGAGGGGTACATACGTCAGATGCGGGTTTTTCATCGCTTCGTTCCAGCCTGCTGGTAGCCTGTTGGAGAATGTGAAGATGCTTTTGAGCCTGATTCGTATCGAGCAAGGAGCCGAACCGTTATACAAACTATTTTATTATCGGTCAATCGAGCGGTCTATTCTGCCTTTCGATGACCAATGACGGCAAGCGGCGTTTTCAAAAGAATGTAGAGATCAAGCCAAATCGACCAGTTTTCGATGTACCAGGTGTCCAAACGGACCTCATCGGCGAAATTGAGGTCGCTGCGGCCAGAGATTTGTGCCATGCCGGTAATCCCCGGTTTGATCGTGAGCACACGGCGCTGGCCGGGTTCATATTTTTCAACTTCTTCTGGATAGTGAGGACGAGGCCCGACGAGGCTCATACGACCCAACAAAACCAAGAAGAGTTCAGGTAATTCATCAATCGACCACTTCCGAATGAATTTTCCAACTTTCGTGATGCGTGGGTCATCTTTGGTTTTGACGAGAGGTCCGCTCCGAATATTCTTATCCGCCAATTCATTGTAGCGTTCAAAGTGACGGTCTTTTTCCATCGAACGGAATTTGAAATAGTGGAAAGGTTTGCCGCCTTCACCGATCCGTAGGACGGGCTTTTTGTTGGGAAGATAGGAAAACAAAACCCCACCGCGCGTTTCGAGTACGATCGCTATTGCTGTGATGAGGAGCAGGGGAGATAAGATGATCAAAAAACAAGCGGACGCTACCAGATCAAAAATCCGCTTTGCGATCCGCCCCCATCCATCAAGGGGCGTCCGTTTCACTTCGATGACCGGAATCCCACCCGCTGTTGACATTTCGATATGTGTGAAGCGAGCGGCAAACAAGTCGGCGAGATAATGGAAACTCAAGTGCCATTCTTCGCTGAAGGCGATCACATCGAGCGCTTTTTCTTTGGCGAGGGAAGGTTCAGCCAGTAGAATGCCATCGACGGCTGATTTTTTGATGAGCCGTTTCATCTCTTGTTCCGTTGCTTCGGACCAGGAGCGGAAGCAACGCACGACGCTGAAACCGAGAGTTGGACTTTTGCGATAGAGCGTAGCGATATCTTCTGCGACTTTGTTTTGACCAATGATTACTAGACGTTGATGTCCGTATCCGGCTGCAAGCAGGCGTTTACGAATAGCACGGAGCATCAAGCGACCAGCAGACAGATAGACGATCGTAAGTGGCCAGAGTGCAAACACGATAAAGCGCGACGCCGTCCATTCACGGCGGAAGAAAATGGTGACGATGACAATGGCGACACCCGCTGTACAGGCTAAAGCTACCCGTCCCAATTCGCTCCACGCCCTTCGCAGTCGCGTAGAATAGAGGCCGGCCAGCATGAAAAGCGCCATCCAGACGACTGAGAAGGCAGCGATTGCACCGATATAGGGAACGAGTGGTATTTCCTGTAGAATCGGTCGAATCTCGATGAAGAAGCGCGAAGTGCGTAGCCAATAGGCCGTGATGGCGGCCATACAGAACGCCAGAAAGTCGAGCGGAAGGAGCAGGGCGGTGAAAGTGAGGTCGAGCCGACGCATAAAACGATGCTGACAGTATACCGCTCTTCCAGAAAGGTCGCATTAGCTTTTGCGACACTTAGCCGGATGTGCGAAAATAGCTCTATGCCTGCTCTCTCCGAACAATTGCGCACCTTTCTTGAAAATCTTGAGCTCAGTAAGGGTCGCTCAGCTCTTACCGTGCGGAATTATGAGTTCTATCTTCGGCGGTTTATCGACTGGGCGGATGATCCGGACCCCAAAAACATCACACAGGATACAATTCACCGCTACCGTCTGTATTTGAATCGTCTGGAGGATCCGCATCGTGGAGCTCTGAAAAAGAACACGCAGAACTACCATTTGATCGCGCTCCGGTCTTTTTTGAAGTATCTCGCGCGAAACGATATCAAAACCCTGTCTTCCGAGAAGATTGAATTAGCGAAGCAAGGAACGCGTGAAGTCTCGTTTTTGGATCAAGCCGATTTGGAACGTCTGATGAAAGCGCCGGATCTGGCCGATACAGCACCACTCGTGAAGCTCCGTGATCGAGCCATTTTACGAATGCTGTTTTCAACGGGCTTACGTGTGTCCGAGTTGGCAAGTTTGAGGCGTGATCAGGTGAGCTTGGAGCGAGATGAACTCACGATTCGAGGAAAAGGCGATAAACTACGCATCGTCTTTGTCTCAGGCGCGGCCCGTTCCGCCTTGCGTGAATATTTGGATGCCCGTCAGGATACGTGTCCGTTTTTGTTTATTCGCCACGATCGTGGACGCGGACGAAAAAATCCCGAAGATGTCGGTGCGCTGACACCACGTTCAATCGAACGCCTCGTACATCACTATGCGATCCTCGGTGGTATTACAAAAAAAATCTCGCCACATACGTTGCGCCATTCCTTCGCCACGGATCTCTTAATGAATGGTGCCGATTTACGAAGTGTACAATCGTTACTCGGGCATTCTTCCATTACAACCACGCAGATTTACACCCACATTACGAACCAACAGCTCAAAGAAGTGTTCAATGCTTTTCATGGAAAACAACTGGACGAAGATGGCGAAGAGAGCGAGAAAAAAGAGGAAAAAAACGAACCAGTTCCTTAGCTTCTCTTTGGAGATCGTTACGGAAAAGAGGAGATGAGGGACGGGGGAAAGGCGAGGAGCCTTTCCCGAAGGGGGCTTGTCCTGGTGGACAAGGTGCAGCCGTCGGCGAGCGGAGGGAGGAGGCGGTGGGTCAGTCGGCGTGCGGGGCTGTGTTGAACGCATCGTCAGCGCGGGTGCGCTTGGCGAGGCAGTCGGGCAGCATGAACGCCGTGACGAGGGCGAAGATGACGGCGAGAATGTGCCAGAAGTTGTCGCTGAGCGAGGTCAGGAACTCACGATCGGAACGTTGCTCGTTGGTGTAGTAGCGTCGCACGGCGCCTCCAGTGCCAAAAACGGCCGATCTACGATAGCAGATTCGGCCGTTTTTGTATAGAAACACTCTCTTTTTACGTTTTTGTTTGAAAGAGTGTCCGAATCACGTCTTCGATCGGCAATTGTTCGATCGACAGGTCTTCGATCTCAAAGCGGTCGAGCAAATCTTTAGTCACTCGTGGAATATCGGCTCGTTTGACCTGCAGTCTGGCCTCTTGTCCGTCGAGTTGTAATACGGCGCCGATCTTTTCCAGAGCCTCTTTGTGTAAAACTGTTTTAGACTGAATACGAATGATCCGATCGTCACTCATCTGGTCGGCGAGGGCGCGCAGTTCGCCGTTGTAGCGTAGCTGTCCTTCTTGAATCACGATGACGCGTGAACAGAGCCGCTCTACGTCGGCCATAGCGTGTGAGGTGAGAAGGATAGTGGTCTTCTCTTCCTGATTCCAGGTTCGTAGGAATTCACGCACGGTTTGTTGCGCGACGACATCGAGGCCAATGGTCGGTTCATCTAAAAGGAGAACCTTCGGTCGATGAAGGAGTGCATTAATCAGCTCGCACTTCATCCGTTCACCCAGGGATAGCTTGCGAACAGGAACATCCAGCTTGTGATCGACCTGCAAAAGCTTGGCGAGAACTGAAACACGCTCCGAGAAGGCTGCTTCAGGTAAGCGGTAGATTTCTTTGTTGAGTTCGAACGTATCGCGAGCAGGCAGATCCCACCAAAGTTGGTTCTTGGCTCCGAGCACGATCCCAAACTGCTCTTGGAAGGCCCGTTCGCGCTTCCAAGGAACATGTCCGAGTACGGTCGCTTCGCCGCTGGTTGGCCAGAGAATCCCTGACAGCATTTTGAGCGTGGTTGTTTTGCCAGCCCCGTTTGGTCCGATGAAACCCACACAGCTCCCGGCTTCAATCGAAAACGAAATGTCATCAACAGCCACGCGTTCTTCGATCTTTGGTTTGAGTAAAGAGCGAATCGCGCCAGCCAATCCAGGTTGTTTTTGTTCAACTTCGTAGACTTTCTTCAACTGTTTGACGACGATGGCAAGAGACATAGATGGAGAAGTTTAAGCGCTGGCTGAAGCGTAGCGGCGAAGGGCTTTGATCCAGAGGAGGTGACTCAGAACGATCAGAAGACACGTCATGCAGATCATAGCGACAAGGTTCATTGGATCCGCTTGGCCGATGAGTGCCTTGGTGGGAGTGGAGACGATCAGCAGCACCGGAATCAGAAACGTAAACACGTTGCGGATACTGGTTGGATAGATCTCAGGCGGGAAGCGTCCGACATAGACCAGATCACGATAAATCCAAACACCATTTTCGATCTCTGTGACCCAAAACGCCAGTGAGGCGATAATGACGTTCAAGGATACTGCCATGATCAGACTGCAGACCCAACAGATCATTGCGAGGACCACGTTCCCTAATGCAAGGCTGTAGGGTAGTTCATGAATGGCGAATCCAAGCAGGATGATGGCCGGAATGAGGGTAAAGAAATCCATGAAATCAAACATCTTGAAGCAAGATAAAAAGAACGGTGAGACTGGTTTGGTGAGGAGGATGTCGTATTCACCTTTGCGGACCATGTTTGGAATTGTTGTTAAGCCACGACACAGAAGTTGAAACGTGATGTCGATCGTGTTCATGAAGACACAGAAGAGTAGGACTTCTCCCCGGCTATAGCCGACGAGTGATTCGGTGTTGCGGAAAAGGGCATAGACAAACACGAAGAAAAAACCGATGCGCAATGTCTTGGCGATGATGTAGCTCACGAACTCTAGAACGGAAGTCGTGTTGGTCCGAAAATTCATGATGTTCGACTGACGCCAAATTCGCACATATTGGCGTAGCCGAGAGAATCTATCGTCCATAAGCGCCATAGGTCTTTAACCCGCGTCGCCAGAGCAGGCGAACCGTTAAAACAGCGATCCCAATCCAAAGCCATTGGATAGCCACGGTTTGAATCCAAGCGAGTGGAGTGAGACGTCCGAGATAGGCCTGAAGAGGCGCGAATAGAAGTGAAGGGAACGGCGTCCACGCTAAGATCGTATGAATCGGTCCAGGCAGTGTATCGAGCGGGATATAGCTCCCCGACAGAAACTGAATGAAAATCATGATCAGCCAACGCATGCCATGACCTTTATTCGTCCAAAATGAGAAAAGGCCACCAATGAAATCAAAGGTTTGGATCAGCGCGAGCGAGCCGAGGTAGAGGATCATGGTTTGAAGAAGGACGAACGGGTTGGTTTGAAATACAAAGGTTTGCGACGAGAAGAGCCAGAGGAGAAGAGTGAGTTGAAGAAATCCGCCGATCAAGAGCAGTGACCGTTGAGCAAGTAATTGACTGACCCAATAGCCAAAGTAGTTGATCGGTCGCAGCAGATAATTCGTCAGATCGCCCCAATTGATCTCATCTGCGATGGATGCCATGCCATAAATAAAGGCGGCTGAACCAAGTAAACTGCTGACAAGCGTGTAGGTTAAAAGTTCTGGCTGTGTATAGTTCCCACTTCCTTGTGGAAGGGCTGAGTATAAGAGCAGCATCGCTCCATACACAACGAACTCACGCAGTCGGCCGACAACGAAGTTCACTCGGTAGCTCAAATAGGTGCTCCAAGCGAGGACAAAGCTTTTCTTGTACGCTCCGAGAAACGGCATTGTTCGAAGTATGCCAAATCGCCGTTCATCGGTACAATAAAGTGATCTATGCCAAGTAAGGCTCCTTCGTCGGTTCTGTCCCTATCCGTTCCGCCATCTCTCCTTCCGTTACAGGATACGCTTGAGCGCTATCCGCAAGCGCGCAAACCGCTTCTGGAAGCCGAAATTGCTCGTCGCGAGTGTCAGGTGGTTTTACTAAAATCGCATCGTCTGTTGCTGCGCTTGCAATTGTGGAGCGCTTTGCAGACGGCTGTGATTGCTGGATTCATTATCTTTTCGTTTGGGGTGGCTTTGAGTGGTTTGGTTCAGGTTGGTAAATTCGTACAGCAATTCGGAACTTGGAATGCTTCGCTTCCGACGAATGTGTTGACGCGAGGGTTCCAGCAGCAAGTAGGGTCCATATTGCCAACCTCGACAGTGCTTCAAGTAGCGGACTACATCCCGTTTTGGGATCTCAAAGACGCGACGAGGCTCTCGGTGTTGGTGGCGGTTATTGTTCTTGCGCTCCGTATTGCCCAAGGCGTGTCTCAGTGGCGTGCCAACCAACGACTCAAAAAAGGGGGACAGATGATTCAGCAAGAGATCGATGTTCTTAGAAAATGGTTTTTAAAAGGCTGATAGATTGTTCACTAAAGATCCGGTAGCTATAATTGGAATATACAAATGCTCTATTTATGAATATACCGCGCGTAGAGTCTCCTCAAGGTGGGTCAGAAATGCATCATCCTAGGCCCCGGAGAAAGGAGGCTTTTCAAGAAAATGTGGATCTAAGGCTGATCGACGCGCTCATGGAAGAGCGTCGATCGATGGATTCGCTGATTCGTCGATTACAAGATGCTGAAACCGGTTCAGATAAGAGGGCGATTATTCGAGAGTTTGATGCGATGATGGAAGCTTCTGGCATTGAAGCGCGTACAAAGGCTATATGGCGAACTTGGAAGAAGGAGGCAAAAGAATCGCTTCTTCCAAATACGACCACCGGTCGATCGACTCTTCTTGTTGGAAGCGGTTCTTGGGAGGAACATCAACGAGGGCGGGTGGAAAACGGTATGTACTGTCACGAGGTTTTAGTTTCTTGTGGCAGTGGAGCATCCGAACGCGCACTTCGTTTTAGGATTGGTTGGGATAGCCAGGATCTTCTTATCTTGTATTCATATGACTGGCCAGGGGTAAAAATAGCTCCAATCGATAGGGAAGAAAAATACTGGATTGGGTTCGCGCTGCTTGATAACGAAGGCAGAGCATCCTCTCCAAAATGGTTTGCATTGAATAATACGTCTTCTATTGATAAACAGTCGCTCCAAACAAATTTTGAATTCATGGGGATGAATCCTACGAAAAGTAAGATGCTCGTTTGTTTAGCCGGGCAGGATTGGAAGGGTGATAATGTTTAGTTGCATACGAGCGTGATCTTTAAGCAAAAACCACCCTGTTTCCGAGGTGGTTTTCATGGTGCCCCCACCAGGAATCGAACCTGGATCCATAGCTTAGAAGGCTACTGCACTATCCGTTGTGCTATAGGGACGGGTTTTGTCTTGCCGCGCCAATCTTGCGTCAGCAGAGTAACGTCATGCTATGCTTTAGGCAATATGACCCCCTCTTCACGTCGTAAACTCGGGCTGGCGTTCATCCTCATTCCGCCTGTTTGTTTGATCGGATCACCGATTCTCTTTGCTATTGCGAACTTTGTCCTCTCTTCGGCGATAAGCGCTGGTTCTTCCGGGAACGGTGCTCTTCTTGCTGGTCGCGTAATCAATGTGGCGCTGGGGTTCTTTGGGATGATTGGTTTGCTCGGGATTTTCACCCTGTTTCCCATTGGGCTGTATCTCTTCTTCTCGACCCCTAAGAATTCGACAGTGCTTCCTCCAAATCCGCCTAGCCCGCCTCAGACATAATCCAGTCTTTGACATCTTTCCGGCCTCCACCTAGCCTACCTCCATATGTTTCTCTTCCTAACCATTGCATTTTGGGCCATTGTTTTTATCATTTTCATTTCGTTACGCCAGGTGAACCAATATGAACGTGGGGTGAAGTTCCTGATGGGAAAATTTTCTGGGTTGGTTGAGCCGGGTTGGAGAGTGGTTCTCCCAATTTTCCAGGGCATGACGAAGGTCGATATTCGCACCAAGGCCGTTGAAGTTCCGTACCAAGATGCGATCACGAAGGATAACGTCTCCTGTAAGATCAACGCCGTTCTCTACTATCACGTCACAGATGCGATTCGTTCGGTGATTGAGGTTGAAAACGTTTGGTATGCGATTTCGCAACTGGCGCAGACCACAATGCGTAACATTGTTGGGGAACTGACGCTTGATGAGCTGCTCTCAGAGCGCGATCAAGCCTCGATGCGTATCAAGGAACTGATTGCCTCACATGCCGGAAGCTGGGGGATTGAAGTGCAAGGAGTTGAATTGAAAGACATCTCGTTGCCAGAAGAGATGCAGCGTACGATCGCGAAGCAAGCCGAGGCGGAACGTGAACGCCGCGCGGTGATCATTAGCTCTGAAGGTGAAATCGCCGCCGCTGAGAACCTCCGCCGTGCCGCTGAAATTCTGTCGAGCAACCCAGGTGCTCTACATCTTCGTACCTTGAATTCGATCAACGATATATCCAGTGATCAATCCAATACGGTGGTATTTGCTGTTCCGCTCGAGGTTCTCCGTGCCTTTGAAGGGTTGGGAAAGCTGACAGGAAAGATGGCGGATAAATCGTAGGTTTTTGAAGGTATAAAAAACAAAATCATCCCTTCATGAAGGGATGATTTTGTTTAGAGGGGGAGTCTAATTGACGAGGAGAATAAAATATGAGACTGTCCGCCGTTGAGAGAACGACCGTTGTTGGACTAAGAAGAGCCATTCCTTTTGATCTAAAGGAGTTGTTCTCCTCAGTCGAACGGAACTGAGTGAACCCTATCGCGACCTCCGGTTGGAGTGTCAGAGGAGCAACAGGTCATGATCACGGCATTGCACATCTATTCTCTCGTCTCGGCTCTCGGTGGCAACGGTAGCGTTCTCGAAGAGTGCGAGCGTGTGCTCGACAGAATGCCCGCCATCGGAACGGAGGTATTGGTGGTCGAGATGCGTTCCGGCGCTGGTCGAGGCGAAGGCGAGATCGGGACCCGCGTCTTCGTGGCCAAGATGCACGGTATCAACCGTACCGAGCGCGTGAACAGCAGCCAGGTTCTCGTCGAGGGCGCACGTGAGATGCGATGGTTCGAGAACAGGCTCGTCATCAGCGACGACGAGCACACGGGATATGGTCCCTACGGAGTCGATGACATGATCGGCTCCTATATGAGCGGTTCAGGCGTCGACCGGCGGTATGTCGTGCTGTACGAGCGTACGCCGGCTAACAGTTTTCTCGTCGCTCGCCTCCTGCGCGAACAGAGCATCGTCCGCGAACACGCGGCCGAGATCGAGACCCTCAACAAGGCCCTCGAGCGCTGCGCGGTTCCCGAGAGTGTGCGCGAGCTCGCACGTGTACTCACCCCCTCGGCTGTCGGCGAGCTCCTCGCTTTCGTCCACGAGAGCACGAAGGCCCCAAAGGGCTGATCCCACCCCCCCCACCAGTTCGGTCTGTGCGGACCGCTCCTTCCCGATGGACTGGTCATCGGATCCCCACGTCTTCTGCAAACTGCAGTTGGGCCGTACAAGCGAACCCTCGCAGAGCCGCCCAGCTCAACTGATTGCTTGATCGCAGGATCGAGCTTCTGAGAGCGTAAAACCCCACCGAACGGTGGGGTTTTACTATTTGCTTGATGTGCTTTTATTTCCACCTCAATGCCGACTCCACCGACCACTGTGCCGAGCGAGTGAGTCGATCGCTGGGTGTTGCGACATCCAGATCGCCGGTGCCTTGAATCTGATTACTCACAAGATACGCATAGGTTGGACGTGCTAGGAAGATTGCTGGCGTTTCAGCCAAAATGGCATTGGCGAAGTTGACACGAGCCGTTTGCAGTCCTTGAGTCGATGTTGCCGTTTGAATTTCAGTGATTCGTTGATCGACCGATTTGCTGACCAGGTTCGAGAAGTTCAGTCCTTGGCCGCTCGCTGCCGTGCTGCTCCAAAAGGCGCTCGGATCCTGCGTTGCAGGCAAAAGAATATTCCAGACCAAGACTTGATAACTCGAACGATCAGTTACAACGTCTCGAAGCATCTGTTCGGCGACATGTGTTTCGATTTCCACTTTTACTCCCAAGAGAGACCAGCGTTGCTGCAAGTATTGCGCTATACGCAGAAGATCGGCTTGATTTGGGACATCGATCGTGAAAGCGAGAAGTGTTCCGGTTGAGCTGGTGGTTGTGGCGTTCGTTGGCCGCGTCGTTGCTCCGGTGGCGGTTTTAAGTGAACGAAGTCCGGTGCTCGGGTCGAGTTTCCAGCCGGCAGTTTCGAGCGCTTGGCGTAAATCGTCGAGCGATGGATTGGTCGAGGTGGCACTGCTCGTCGTGGCCGAAACGGGTAACTCCAAGAAGGGGAGTGGTGTCCCGCCTGGGAGTGCCGACGGTTTCACAGCTTCCGTGAGACCTTGTTTATCGATCGCTTGATTCAAAATTCCACGCAGCTTCACATCTTTGAGAAGTGGATCACGCAAATTGAAGAAGGCGATCGTTTGTTGCGGAAGACGCAATCCTACTGCATGCACGGCATCATGCTCGAACGTATCCATCGCTTCCCAAGGTAAAAAGGGGAGTGTATCCGCTTGATGGGCTTTTACGGCTTGAATCGCTTGATCTGTGTCGCCGAAGAAGCGGAAAACGCGAGACGTGATGTAGGGCTTCACTCCGTAATACTGTTCGGACCGATCGAGGCGATAGCTCAATATCGTTCCCTTTTGGTCACGACGAAGTGATGAAATCCGATAGGGACCTGAGCCAACCGGACGCAGGTTAAGATCGGCAAGCAGCGGATTTGGGGCATCTTCCCACAGATGGCCAGGTAAAATACCGATCGTGAGTTGGTTCAAAAACTGCGGTTCGGGTTTCTCCAAAATGAACTGAACCGTTTGATCGTCTACGCGGACAACGTTGAGCTGTTTGAATGACCCGGAAAGGGGGCTGCGCCAGACCGGAGACTTTATGGCTTGATAAGTGAAGACGACATCATCTGAGGTGACGGGAGCATTATCATGAAAGCGTGCATCTTTCCGTAGAACGAGTTCCAAGACTTTCCCGTTTTCGCGCCATTCGTAGCGTTCAACGAGATCTGGTT
The DNA here is from genome assembly GCA_964567995.1 of uncultured Gammaproteobacteria bacterium. Classification (GTDB taxonomy): domain Bacteria; phylum Patescibacteriota; class Patescibacteriia; order 2-12-FULL-60-25; family 2-12-FULL-60-25; genus JAGOTP01. Next base: position 150,211 of record CAZMOB010000003.1, on the reverse strand, counting down.
GTGGTTCGAGTTTTTCGTCTAAACGGAAGAGGCCGGAGTAGATCAAGGATGAAAGATCACGATCAACGTCATTCAGGGGAGCGTATAGTGGGTTAATCAGTTTAGGCGATCCGATCAGCGCTTCTGTTAGGGCGCCTCCATCGGTTGGAACACGCATAAGATGCGGTTCGGCGAGGAACCAGCCACTCGTGACCAACAGAATCAGCGCTCCAATCAGCGAACTCCAAAACAAGCGTTTCTCGCCTGGAGTGAGGACGTGGTTCAAGAAAGACAGTTTTTTCCAACCGCTTACCCGGGTGGCCTCATGGACGGATAAAACCAAAGCATGGTCATGAGACGCTTCGGGTCGGACTTCTTCCGAACGTGCGGCCGGCGTGTGCCAAAAAAACAACCGTTTCCACCAGCCTTTCGCTCGACTGAGCCAAGAGGCCATGGGGGTTTAAGCAAAGAGAACGCCCAAGAATGCGGTGCCGAAGAACAAGCAAGAAAGCGCAATCGTGACGTAGAACAAGGCTTTTTCTAAGCCTCGCTTGGTCCGGAAGATCGTCGTGTCTCCGCCGAATGCTAGTCCGAGACCGGTGCCGCGCTGTTGAAGCAAAATCGCAGCTGAAAGCAAAATCGAGATGACAATGAGGACGATGGAAAGGATGGTTTGTCGCATACCGTGTAGCCGAAACCATACCGGATGGAGGGGTTTGGGTCAATCAAAGATAGGCTATGCTATACTTTGTTCAGTTCTATGCGTATCTTCGGCAAAGACGTCCATATCTCCTTTGGAAAACTGTTTTTATGGTTGATCGGTCTGCTCTTTTTAGCCTTGATCGTCTGGTTCGTCTCTCGAATCGGTGTCTATTATTGGGCCATCCGGAATGGAGAATCCAACCCAATTCTCAATCAAAAGCTCCAGATGAGCGTGAGTAATGCGATCGCGAATCCGTCTATCGACCCGGAATACGCCAAATCATTGGTTGTGGCGGATGCGCCATCGATCGGTCCGGTCAACGCTCCACTCACGATCGTTGAATTCATCGACTTCGATTGTCCATTCTGTAAGGCGGCCTTTCCGTCAGTCCGTGAGCTTCAGGCTCGTTTTGGTTCACAGGTCCGCTTAGTCATCCGTCATTTCCCTTTGGAAGATCTTCATCCGACCGCTCCTTTAGCAGCTCAAGCAGCCGTTTGTGCCCACAAATCAGGGAAGTTCTGGGTCTATCACGATAAGCTCTTCTCGAACCAAGACCAGCGAACGCAAGAGGCTCTGACGCGTTTTGCGGTCGAAAGTGGCATTGATTCAGCTCAATTTATTACGTGTCTCACGGCCAAAGAGACCAAAGACATCGTCGCTCGCGATTTGAACGTCGGCATTCGAGCCGGAGCCGTCGGAACACCGACCTTTTTCTTCAATGGAACCCGTATTCCTGGCTGGGGGGAGAGCGAGGTTATGACCTATCTCATCCAGACTTGGCTGGACCAGTTATCTACTCAAAAACCTGCAACACCCTAATCCCTTGACGCTGAGGCCATTTTCTCGTATTCTTGCCGCCATCTATGGCCGACCAAATCACCCTTCCAGCCGTCATTCAGCCTTCCCAGGTCCGCACGGGGATGACTATTCGCATCCACCAAAAGATCAAAGAAACCGCTCCGAACGGTGAGGAAAAAGAACGCGTACAGGTGTACGAAGGGATTGTGATGAAGATGAGCGGCGTCAAAGCTCGCCAAACGATGGTTGTGCGCAAAGTCTCTGGCGGAATCGGTGTCGAACGTATTTTTCCAGTTGGTCTGCCTTCCATCCAAAAAGTCGAAGTCACAAAAGTGGCTCGTGTCCGCCGCAAGGATATCTCCTTCATCCGTGACAGCAAAAAGCGCTTCCGCGACGTGAAGAACATCAAATTGTCCGCGGTCTAATCCGAAAGACCTAACAGCAAAACCCCCGCATCTGAATGCGGGGGTTTTGTATCGCGCCAATTTCGATGAGGGCCTATGTATTTTTTAGCCTATCTTGGATGATCTGTTTCACGCTTCGAAGCGTCTGCTCAAGTTGGCCTTCCGCATTGTCTACTCTGACGTCTGCCAGTGCTGGATAGAAGGCTAATTCTCGATCGATGCGAGCAATGCGCTCGGCAAGATCCTCCGGATCAGTGTGGCGTGTTTTGAGGCGCGAAAGAAGCGTTTTGCGTTCAGCTTCGATCAGGATAACGGTCGTTTGGGTTGGAGCCGCTTGTTTTATCTTGCGCGCTCCTTCTGGTTCCAGGACGCAGATGAGCGGTCGTGGGCTTTGGCGGGCAGCGCTCAACAACTTTTTATTAGTCCCATAGAGATGACCATAGATCTCTGTCCATTCAAAGAAGACATCGGTGGCAATCGCTGTTCGGAAGGCCTCCGTTGAGAGGAATTGATAGTGTACGCCTTCTATTTCGCCTGGGCGTGGTGTACGAGAGGTGGTGGTAGGGAAACGAACGAGATGGAGATCGGGATCTGTCATGAGTGCTTCCATGACGGTTGTTTTCCCAGCAGCGGAAGGACCGATCAGAATGAACAGGTGCACAGCAGTTGAAACGGTTATCCTTTGGTGCGGAGGGTGACGCCCATGGCGGCAAAGGCTGGGTCGGCGGGAAGGTCGAAGGTCTGACGTTCGCCGCTCGCCGGGTCGGTGAAGGCTAGATGGACGCTTTGGAGCAAGATACGGGTTGGCTGTTTGATATTGCGATCGGTTTGCTTGCGAATGTAAAGAATGTCGCCGATGATCGGGTGACCGATGCCGTGGAAGTGGGCACGAATTTGGTGGGTGCGTCCGGAGAGAATCTCGACGTCGAGTAAAGTCGCGCCGACGTAGCGTTCGCGGACCTTATAATGGGTCCAAGCCGCTTTACCTTCTTGTTCTTTGGGACGGGCGGCCATACGCGGTTTCGATGTTGAGCGGGCAATGGCGAGTTTGATGTCGTTTTCTTCTTCCAGGATTTCTCCATGGACGAGCGCAAGATAGCGTTTTTCAACGGTGCGATGAGCGAAACCTTGTTTGAGCATATCAAAGGTCGCTTGGTTCTTGGCGAGTACCAGAAGTCCACTGACTTCACGGTCGAGACGGTGGACGATGCCGGGTCGAATCGGATCTTCGCCGACCTTGCTGGCTTCAGGGGCATGTTTCAAAAACCACTCAACCAGAGTCGGCTCTTGGCTGGAGGAGGAGGGATGAGTGAGCAGTCCGCAGGGTTTATCAATTACGATCCAATCAGCCGTTTCTTTGATGATCCGGGGTTCCGGCATGATCTGGGTACGAATGGCTTCTCGTTTGACCAGATCCTCAGCTGGCCAGTCGATGACGTCGCCTTCTTTGAGAAAGCGATGGACGGTCGTTTTTTCTCCGTTTACGGTGACTTTTCCTTGTTTCAAGGCTTTCTGAATCGCCGAACGTGTGCCCCCCGCCTGAACTTCGGTCAAGAAGACGTCCAAACGGGCGTCTACGTGTTCGGCATCGACGTTCCAGGTAGGCATAGATCCCCTGATCCTAAGCCAAAAAAGCGAATCTGGCAATCAGACGGCAGGAGTTGAATAAAATAATAAAATAGGCTATTCTAAGGCCACCTATGGGACAACCCAGTTTAGTAACCGACGTTGAAGCTCTTTCGAAGGGCTATACATTCGGTCGCCGAGCGATGGATACGACGATTATCGCTCTGTTTTTCTTATTGGAAGCGTTCGTGCTCTTTCGTGCTTGGAGCTTTATTACGACGAATCCGATCGCAAGTTTGATCATCTCATTTGTTGGGTACGTAGCGGCTGATTTCATGTCAGGTTTGGTTCACTGGATCGGGGATACCTGGGGCAATCCATCTATGCCGATTGTGGGACAATACTTCATTCGTCCGTTCCGTGAGCACCATGTCGATCAGACCGCTATTACACGGCACAATTTTACGGAAACGAATGGAGCTAACTGTTTGGCAACGATGGTCGTTTTGCTCCCGACGGTTCTTCTTCTCTTCGGATCTGCTTCTCCAGCCGTGCTTGGATTCCATGTGTTCGCATTTGCGATGACGATGGGTGTGTTCGGAACGAATCAATTTCACAAATGGTCACACTTGCCCCCAGAACGACGTCCCGCCGCGATCCGTTTCTTGCAATCGCTTGGGCTCGTGTTACGTCCCGCTCATCATGCCAAACACCATGCCGCTCCGCATGATACCTATTACTGCATCACGGTTGGTTGGTTGAACCCGATTCTTGCGAAGCTCAAATTTTACAGAATTACAGAACGCATCATCACAAAAATCACGGGGGCGATTCCTCGAAAAAACGACATTGTTCTCACGGCGACTAAAGCGGCGGCAACCGTTGGAGAGGCGCTCACTGAAATGGGGGAGTCGATGCAATCAAAACGAACCCGCTCCTCGAATTCTTAAATGCTGCAAAACAAAAACACTCGCTTCAAAGAGCGAGTGTTTTTGATGGTAGGCCCGGCAGGGATCGAACCTGCGACCAAGCGTGTATAAGACGCCTGCTCTACCGCTGAGCTACGGGCCCGTAGTGATGACAGCGATAGGATTCAGGATTTGAGCCGGCTTGTAAAGTGAGCCTAGATGCGTTTGAGCGTTTCGAGATCAAGCCGCTTCAGAATTTGCAATTTGACGCCAAGCCAACGACTTTCGAACTCGGCATAGGCTTGGATAAATTCTTGGTAGTCTGGAAGCTCATGTTCCACAAGATTTGTCCCGTCCATTGCTTTGAAGCGCTTGAGTTGAGGCATGGCGGTGTCAGCTAATCTACAAAGAGCCAGATATTCTTTTCGGATAACCGCGAGGGACTCAGCGTCTTTTGAAAGATGCGGCGCAAAGAGCTGATCGAAATCTTCAAATAAAAAGCCTGCCCCTGACCAAGCTCGGAACAGGTCATTGGTTTCGGGTTTGATCTTTGCTCTTACTTGGTTTACAGCTCCTACATCACCGGTTTGTGCGACATAGGCCAAGACGCGAGCCTGTAGTACCCGACTGCCTATGCCAGAGATATAGACTGCCTTGGCCCGCATCGTCTGGTCCAAGATGGTTTCGGCAGATTCCAACGAAACAGGAGCAAGAAGCGCTGCAGCATCTGGTTCCTGTGAGAGGGTGGCGACACGGTCTAGGGTGAAAGCCTTTTCAGGAGTATACGGGTCAATAGGGACGTTGGCGGCCTCCATCGCTTTTTGACTACTCCCAAAGCTCTCTACGAAAGGAGTAACTACTTCTGCATGACCAGTGAGGACAAGTAATTCAGCTGTTTCTGCAAGGTTCGTGAATTCATGTCGCACGGCTAGTTCAGCGGACCTTTTTGCTGATGATTCGGTTGCGGCAGCAAATGCGGCGAGCTTGGCGGCGAATGTGGTTTGATAGTCGGTGAAGAAACGGTTCAGGAGCAGCTCTTCTGCGGAGCGCTCAGGACGATCTTCTGCCAAAGGGGTGTGTGTTGGTCGTTCTAGTGGGTTCATAAGATTTCTTACGTTCAGTATAGAGGCTTTTCCAAGCTTCGGGGAGCGGTTTGCGGGGAAGGGCGCTTGATTGACAGTTTTTTCCAGGATTGTTACCACAGGGCCTGGCTGATCGTGGTGATCGGCTCTGTTTCCACGCCGAGAAGAGGAGAAACGAAGATGACGCTTCAACAACTGATCGCCCAGTATCTCGAGGGTCGTCGCGAAGATCTCGGTATGAAGAGCCTCGAAGCCTATCGGGCCGACCTGGCCACCTTCGAGGTCTGCTTCGGCGGGGATAGGTCTGTCGCAACGTTCGAAGAGGCGGACGTGAAGGGCTGGATCGCGAGCTTGGAAGCTAAGGGTCTGTCCGCGAAGTCGTTGGGGCGTAAGGTGGCTGCCTTGAGGGGGTTCTGTAAGTTCTTGTTGACGCAGGGGGTTCTTTCCTCCAACCCGACGGAGGAAATCTCTATTCCTCAGGGCCCGCAGCGGCGCGTTTCGCGTCCGCTCGATGTCGAGACGATGGATCGTCTGTTGAATTATCCGGACGTCCGCACGCCGCTCGGCTGCCGGAACGCGGCGATGATGCGTTTGATGTATAGCGGATTGTCTGTTTCGGAGCTGCTCGCATTGCGGGTTGAAGATGTCAATTTCGATACCCGATGCGTTACAGTGCTCGGTAAGAAGGGCCGGCAGCCGCGGTCCGTTCCCTTCGATGAGGTTACGACCGAGCTGCTGCGGTTCTACGTGGAGCAGATCAGACCCCATTGGAGCGCAAGTCGGAAGGAGCTGATGACGTTGTTTCTCTCCTACCGCGAGACGGGTCTGGCGCGTCAGAACGTCTCCAAGTTCGTCGGTGCCTATGGTCGAGCGTTGGGACTGAAGATCTGTCCGGCGCAGATCCGGCGTTCGCTCGCCGTTCATCGGGCACCCAAAACCAAGAGAGAGCTGGAGGAGCTTCAGCATCTCCTGGGACACGTGGATTCGCATACCACGCTTATCCTGGCTCGTGCCTCAGCAGCCTAGGGCGAAATACCTATTCTTCTCCGCTCCTTTCCTTGATCTATCTGCCGAATCTGGCAGTCGAGACCGCGTGCATATCCACTCGCGCGTCGGTCTCGGCTCAACTGATCGTTTGATCGTAAGATCGAGCATCTGAGGATACGAGACTCTCTCTCGGCTGTCTTTTATCGCCATCTTGCTAAATTGGATAAAAACGCTATACTGCCGGGACAAAAACCTCCATGGTGGCTATGGTGTAATGGTAACACAGCAGGTTGTGGTCCTGTTATCGTGGGTTCGATCCCCACTAGCCACCCCATCGAGAATAGACCTCCGCAAGAGCGGGGGTTTTCTCGTCTATAGAGGCATTTTTGAGGAGTTCTAACCGTCCAATATCGATTTTGATACTTTCCAGCTCGTTAGAAATAGGGACGATCCATTCCTGTTGTTCGAGAGTCAATCCCATGCTCTTCAGAACGTAGCTTGAACCAATAGCATTGAAGATTTCCCGCTTTGTTTTCAGGTCTCCCGCTTTGAAGATAGCGTAAGCGTTGGTTGCGAAATGAAATGCCCGTTCCGTAAGTTCTAACCATTGCGCTGCACGATCATGCGTCTCGTTCAGACGTTGTTGAGTCTTGGTCAGTTCTTTTTGCAATGTGTCTCGTTCGCGGGAGAAGGTTGCATCATCAATCAGGTCACGATAACGCATCTTCGTCAGGTTATCGAGCTGACGTTGAGTCTCGTTATAGGTGTTCTGAAGCATGGCACGGGCTTGTGTACGTGTCTCAATCTCGTTGTCGTTATTCCGTCGCAACTTTGAGAGAGCAAAATCCCGGAACTCAGGATCAATCGTAAACTTGAGCAACTCTCTTTCGATCTGCTCTTCTATCGCATCCTTGGTAATGGCTGGCTCGTGACATTCGAGTTTTGGCTTCCTCCGTCGTGAGCAGCGGTAGTAGACGTAGTTACCTGTGTTTTTGGTTGTTTTATAGTACTTGTTCTTTTCTTCGGCGGTGACGAAGCAGCCGCAGGTACCGCAATGGATAATGCCCGTGAAAGAAAACTCACGAACTTGCGGCTTGGACTTGCTTTTGTTGCCGAGTAGAACTTGCACGCGGTCGAACTCATCGAGAGTTACCATCGGCTCGTGTGCGCCTTGGTACTCCTTCCCGCTGTAACAAACGATTCCACAATAGAACTTGTTGTTGAACATCTTGTAAACCATGCTGTCTGCCAGTGATTTCCCTCCGGAACGATGACGTTTTGCCGTCAGAAACCCCCAGTCGTTGTTTGCGATCTCAATAATCTTGGTTGGATTATAGTTTCCTGTGAGCATCAAATCCCACATCTTTCGTACCAGATGGAACCGTTCAGGGTCTTTGATAATGGTCTTGTTCAAGACATCGTTCAAATAACCTGTTGGAGCCCGCGCAGGAAGCCAGCCTTTTGAAACCTTGCTATCTAATCCCCGCAAAGTATTTTTGCGAAGATCGATAATGAACTGGTTGGCCATACCGCTTTCAACGCTGAACAGTAAGACGTTATCAGATGTTTGGTACTCTCGATCAACAGTACGAATGGACTTGATAACTCCGTCTTGCAGCATCATTTGTAACCGACCGCTGTCAACGGGATTTCGGGATAAGCGGTTGATTTGCCAACACAGGATTCCGTCCGCTTCTCCTGCTTCGATGCGGTCGAGCATTTCGTCGAATACAGGACGCGCATTAGGCCGTTTGGCGCTTTTTGACTCGGTGAGAGTTTCAACGATGTTCAGCTTCAAGAACTCCGTAAGGTCTTTCAGGCGATCAACTTGGTCGTCGATAGATTGAACTTGGCGATCTTCGCTCTCGCTGCTCTTTCTGGCATACACAAAGTAGCGGCAGTTGTTTTGGGGAGTGGTTATACAGGGTCAGGTTTGATGTATTGATTGCTATGCGAAAAGGACGGCTCTGGTTGACCCAACTCCACAAACACAAGAGTCCATCTCGGCGTTCATCAATAGCTGTTTTGATTGATCGTTTGCGGTCAAGCTCTCGGGCATCACTAATCCCATAAGCTCGCAGGATGATCTTCAAAAGCGATTCCCGCAGCTCCGCATTGAGCAAAACATCACCTATAGTTTTGTAACCATCTTGCACATACCAAGATGTTTGTTTGTTGGCGCGTTCAAGCAGTTCGACATGGAAACCTTTTTCACTGTCTCTATCCAGCACTCGGAGCAGATTTTCAAACTCAAGAATTTCAAGAATATGACCATACTCTTTTTTATATAGAAAGGTTGGATCGTACTCAGACTCTCCTCCTGTTACCGTACGTGGAACAAACCAGATCTGATTGCGTCCAACGCTACCCGCTTCATTATAGAGCATTTCTAATATGAAGTTCTTCTTTTGTTCAAAGTTCCATGCTTCCTCCATATTGTAATAGTAATAGTTGGTCTAGCTCTGAAATCCCGTTTATTTTAGGCGTTTTTCGCTCTTATAGTCAAGGATAGACTTGCAGCAAAAAGCCGTCCATAAGAGGCGATTCAATGATCTTTACTGAGGTCAAGACTTGAACAGCTCTCCGAGTTCGACGCCAAGGGCTTTGGCTAACTTTGCGATGTTCACCAAAGCGACGTTTCTTTCTCCCGACGACCGTGATCTTGGCAAACATTACAATGATAAACTCGTTCTGACGCTGTAAAGGGTTCGGGGAGAAATAGAGAAGGGTTGGGAGGGCTCACCGTTCTTGATACCAAACATCAAGTTCGCTGATGGAGCCTGCTTCTACCTAAACTCGAAGTAGATGGACGTATTTACCAAGGAGAAGCACAGCGAAATCATGTCGAAAATCCGTAGCAAGAACACCAATGCCGAACGAATTGTTTTTCGTATTAATACCCCGTTAGCTTGCTACACAGAGTTCGTTTTTTTGAAGATAAAGGCAAGAATATTGACTTTTTTAATAAAATAATGTACCATACCCGCGCGCAATCAGTGATCGCCGAATGACGGCGAATCGCTCACTTTCAAGCGCAAAGGACGGATTCCACCATGACGAAGAAGATCGTGATCGGCTCGGGCCCCTCGGAGAAGAACACGGGCCTCTCGCCCAGCCTCAGCGCCTTCCTGCTCGCCTTCGGGAGCGAGGCCCTGGCGCAGGGGTACACCATCAGGCACGGGAGCCAGCCGGACTCGCGCAAGATCCTGGACCAGGCGCGCGGCACGACCGGCAACGGCCGCATCGAGGCCGTGGCGCTCAAGAAGTTCGAGGCGAGCAACCCGGGTGGCAGCGCGGACGAGGTCTCCTACTACGACGACCTCTCCTCGATGCGCCAGGCCCTCGTCAAGGACGGGGATGTGCAGATCCTCATCGGGGGCCGTACGTTCGCGGACACCGTCGAGGGGACGCCCGGCATGGTCAACGAGCTCGGCGCCTTCACCGAGGCGAACTCCGACGCGTCCGTGGTCGTCCTGACCGGGTTCGGCGGCTGCACGGCCGAGGACGAGTTCCTCGCGCTCGCGCGCGGCAAGAACGCGATCATCATCAGCGAGACCGATCCCGACAAGGCGGTCCGCGCGGTGTTCGACGCCCTGAGCTGAACAGCTCCCCACCTCGGCGCGTCCGCGCCATGAACCTTCCTACACAGCTAGAGCCTGAGACCGCACACGCGACGTTCGCCGCCCTCCAAGGCAGCCACGACTTGCGCAGCGACTCTCACCTCGACCGACTACTTGATTCTAGGATCGAGTATCTGAGAGGCAATACATGAGGGATAGTCTCTATTTCAACTTTGATAATCAGGGATGAACGAGCACGGTGGCATATTCGCTATAGCGGTGCGAACAACCTCGACGATGTGACCCCAATAAAAATCGAACTCGAAACGGTTCGATTTTTGTTATAGGATGAAAGTATATGAGAAAAATCATTACAACTACCTTTCTTACGTTGGATGGCGTCATGCAGGCTCCCGGGGGTTCAGAGGAGGATAAGGCAGACGGTTTTGTCTACGGTGGCTGGCAGCTATCATTTCCTGAGGATGAAATGACTCGTTCCATCTTGAGCAAGTTGTTCGCCAGTCCGTTCGAGCTGCTCCTCGGCAAGGTCACTTACGATATTTTTGCGAGCTATTGGCCTCATGCGAAGACCGATCTTGAAGTGGCGATTCCGTTCAACAGCACAAAAAAATACGTGGTGTCGCATATGTCCTTCGAGCCTGAATGGAATAATTCCATCTGTATTACGGGCGATGTGGTTGCAGAGCTCCAGAAACTGAAAGAACAAGATGGCCCCGATCTCTGGGTCTGGGGGAGCGGAAACTTGATCCAGACATTGCTCAAGTATGATTTAATCGACAGAATGCATCTCTGGACCTATCCGATCACGATTGGGAGTGGGAAGCGTTTGTTCGCGGATGGAACGCAGGCGAGACGCTGGGAGCTTGTGAGCTCAAGCATCGCCACCACTGGAGTGATTGTTGCGACATATGAACCCGCAGGAGAGCTTAAGGTGACCGCAGGAAGAGATATGAAGGATCAACTAGGCAGCAAGCCCTGATAGGAGACGTTGCGAGACCAGAAGAGAGTCGCGCGAGGGTCCCATTTTTGCCTCCTGAGCGACTATTCCTTCGATAAAAATGGTAAGAGCGAAGAAATAATGGATTGCAGATATGCTGCAGTTCTTTTTCTCGTTATCTTAAATTGATCGCTCCCTCGATTCCTGCCGTTTCAGTTGTTGCAGGACAATTAAATTCTATAGCTCCATTCCAGGACATTGGATTGTTGACTCTCGATTTACTGGATGGAGGGAGGTAAGACAGCCTGCCTCCAATGATGGGACAGCGTATTCCTTGAAAAAGGATGTATCCTTCAGGTGTTCGATAAAAGCTGAAGTATTTAAACTCGGGATACACCGTCAATATAGTCTGTTCTTCACCGCTTGTAAGAATATAGGTGAGTTGGTTATTGGGCACTTGTCCGGGTTGGACCGTCCATTTCCGCTTGATGCCAGTCTGAGAGGTTTCAGTGACATATCCAGAAGGCGATCCATCCTTTCTGAGATCTATATAACTGGCAATGAGAGGGATGGTGCGTAGCGTAACGAAGCCAAGAAAAATAATCAGTAGTATTATCTTTGTCCATTTAGGCCAAGCAGCGATTCGCTGACCGATCGGTGAAGGTGGCATAGAGTCATCGTAATTATATTTTAAGGGAAAGATGCAGGTAGTATACGAAATGGTTTGTGGAAGCGAAATGGAGCGTGTTGAGCTAATTTAGTCGAAATGACATGATGCAATCACTATGGAAATTGAAATTGAAGCAAAATTTACAGATATTGATAAAGAGGAGATGCGTACGCGACTTCGCCAACTTGGAGCGATTCTGGTTCATCCAGAACGCTTGATGAAACGAGTGAATTTCAATCAGGAGAATGGCAAAAATGCCTGGGTACGTGTTCGGGATGAGGGCGATAAAATTACGTTGACGTATAAACGAACATTTGAGCGAACCTTGCATGGGACACAGGAAATTAATCTTACGGTCGACGATTTTCAGCGAGCAACCGAATTTTTGGAAGCGATAGGTCTCACGGGGAAGGCGATTCAGGAAACGAAACGGGAAGCTTGGACCTTGGATGGCTGCGACATCACGCTTGATACCTGGCCGTGGATTCCACCGTTCATCGAAATCGAGGGTCCGACTGAGCAAGCTGTTCGTGCGGCAGCTTCACTCCTTGGTTTAGACTGGGAGCGGGCTATGCACGGCAGTGTTGAGACCGTTTATCAGCAACAGTATCGCGTGACAGAAGAAGAGGTCGATAGCTGGCCATCGATTACGTTTACGCCTGTGCCGGATTGGTTGGAGAAGGTCAGAAAATAACAGTCTGGATCTATGAATCTTTCCATTCATCACGTTGCGATCATCAGTTCCGATATCGAACGAGCAAAGCAGTTTTATATCGGCGTTTTGGGTTTGACCTTGATCGCAGAACACTATCGAGAAGCAAGAGATTCATGGAAGGTTGATTTGGCCGTCGACGGTCACACTCAAATCGAGTTGTTCTCTTTCCCCCACGCTTCAGTACGACCGACGCAACCGGAAGCATTAGGCCTACGACATTTGGCCTTCCGAATCGAGGATTTAGATGGCATGCTTCAGCATCTTCATATCCACGGTGTGGAAGCGGAGCCGGTCCGAGTTGATGAGTTCACGGGAAAACGATTCACTTTTGTAAAAGACCCTGACAGGCTTCCGATAGAATTTTACGAGCGATAATGGTTTAGATCTCTATGTCCGACTGGAAAACTTACTACGAACAAACGAAAGACGCTCCACCATCATCATTACTGGTGAAAGCATTGGCTTATGTCGCGCATGCAGGCAAGGCAATTGATATTGGTGGCGGTGCGCTTAAAGATACACGGTATCTACTTGCCCAAGGCTTTGACGTGACGGTCATCGACAAAGAAGAAGCATTAGTCGAGATGGCGAAGCTGGTTTCAAATGACAAACTGCACGCAACCGTTAGTTCGTTTATAGGCTATCCGTTTCCTGAGGGAAATTTTGATCTCGCCTCCGCGATGTTTGCGCTACCATTTAATCCACCAGATACGTTTGATGAGCTCTTTGCAAGAATTAAGAATTCCTTAGCACTAGATGGTATTTTTTGTGGTCAATTCTTTGGTGTTCACGACGAATGGAGCCTGAGTTCCAAGATGACGTTTCACACCAAAGAACAGGTTGAGAAGCTTGTATCGGATCTAGAGGTGATAAGCCTAGAGGAGCGGGAATATGATGGGAAGATCGCATCAGGCTCGCCAAAACATTGGCATGTGTTTCATGTTATTGCTAAGAAAAACAGAAAATGAGATACGGATCCTCTTCTAATTCTAGTCCGCGTATTGTCGGAGAGATTGTTTAAACGCTGTGTAAGCGCTTTTGTATGTTTCGTAAGCAGCAGCGTCTCGATACTTGATCCCCAACACGTGATGTAATTCACTCCCTGTTCCAAGTTGGCGTTGTATGGAAATGAAGGAGCGATAATAAGAACTATCTTTGGCTTTAATCGTAACCCAGCGAGTTTTTGTGCCACCCGATGGACCATTTTCTGGTTTTTCTTCGGTTTTCTCGTCGACGAGCTCTTCCGTAGACGCGATGTTCAAGTAGTTTTGAGGATTTCCTGACCAGAGAGGGGAGTACACGAAAAATTCTACGTTACCCTCAGGTGAAGTGAAGGTGGCCTCGTCTGTCTGCACGAACGTCAGTCCGTTATAGGTGTCCGTAGGTGCTGTAGGCGCAGCGGAGAATGTTTGTGGATAGGTTGCGTCGAACCAAGATCCTCGATAGAGCATGGTCGCTGTTCCAGTGGGTGTTTGGATCGCCGCTGGATCACGTGTTTCTTGTTTGGTTGTATCTGGAGCTGGCTGTGTTTGCAGTTCTTGAATAGCTGGTGGTAGAGAAGGTGCAGACGTTTTTTCTCCCTGACAGCCAGCTCCAAGGAAGAGGATCGTGCATAGAGAGACGGCCAACATGGGGTATTTCATAGCGTGTGTAGATCCAGACTACCTGATTTAGGGAGAGTTGTTGATAGCTGGGCATTCGTCTTTTGAAATACAGGAAGTTATACTGTTTTTATCGATCGTCTTATGCCCAAAAAAATCTCTGCTGGCGTCGTACACAAACTCCCAACCGATCTTCGGGCTGCCTTAGGTGCGAGTCCGACTGCTTTGAAGGCTTGGGAAGCGATCACGCCGCTCGCCCGTAATGAATGGATCTGTTGGGTAGAATCCGTAAAAAAGCTGGAAACGCGACGAGAGCATGTGGAACGAGCGTGTTCAGAACTCATAGAAGGCGTGCGGCGTCCCTGTTGCTGGCCGGGTTGTATGCATCGAACAGACAAGCCCTTAAATCCTACGCAGAAGTGGCTGCTCGCTGGTAAAAAGAAAAAGGCTTAAACGCTATCTTTACGTATGGCGCCACAAACGAATGTCATTCTTCTGCACGGTCGTTGGCCAGAACGGATTGATGGAGCATTGATTGCCGACATTCCCTTATGTAATCCAAATAATGAAGATAATTGGATGGGATGGACGAAAAAGCGTCTCGAGGAACAGGGCTATTCGGTTACCTGTCCGATCGTCGCTGATGCCTGGAAAGCGTCGTATGAAGAATGGAAGGATGTCCTTGGTCAGCTTGCTATTACCGAAGAAACGATCTTGGTCGGATTAAGTGCGGGTGGGTATGCCTTGCTGCGTTGGCTGAGTGAGACGGGGAAGAATGTAAAGAAGGTGATTTTAATTGCGCCGGGTTCAAAGCGCATTTTGGACGGTCTAAAACGTGAAAAGCTACCTCACGAAGAGGAGTTTTACACATGTGAAATTACTTCAAATTTGAAAGCACAGATAAAAGAACGAGTTGTCATTATTGTTTCGACAGATGACGAAGTGATAGGTCGTTCCTATGAATCGTACGTTCCGTTGCTGGATGCGAAGGTTGTCGAGCTTGAGGGGCGGGGGCATTTTTCTTTTCTCATCACGCAGTTACCGGAGCTGCTGGAGGAGATTCAAAAAAGTCTCTAAGCCGCCCCTTTCCACGCCAATTCAAAGATCATCTTCATCATCCCGGCGATCGTTTCATCTTCGATGATGACTCCGATCAGAACATTCTCCTGGAAGTTAATGATCGAAACTTTGTTCTTTGCATAAATGGTGATTTCGGCGCGATATGGGAAGGTTTCCGAGGGAACGACGCGTGATTGAACAAGAAAAGGTCGCTTTATTCCTTTATAGATTCGAGCATTGTAGTGGGTGCTGAACGTCGTGTTGGGGAAGATGCCGCGCGTTTTAATTCCGATCGTAGTTTTGGCTTTGACATATCGTTCGATGAAGCGAGGTGGGAGAAGTTTGATGAGTTCTTCGACATTGCTGTACCCCAACATCTCATAGGGACCCGTGTCGGTGATGTGGTCCGTGTAGATCTGTAAAATCCCTTCGAGACCTTCAAAGAAGCGGACACGTGGTTTATGTGGAGTGAGTGCGAACAGACCTTCTAGTTCCGGCAAGAGTTTTTGCGCGCGCTCATAGCGCTCTTCAGCTAGTCGGATCTGTGTTTGAGTGAAATTCACCAGTTTGGAGGGTTTTTCGATTTGATAGCAGAGCTTGCCTTTGCGTTCGAGGGGAGTGATAAGTCCTTTGACCGAGAGATCGGTGAGAATTTTATACACGGTGCTGCGGTTGAGGCGTGTTTTTTCAGCAATCTTAGAAGGAAAAGCGATCCCAAGTTCAAAAATACAAGCGTACACTTGTGCGGCTTTGGTTGAGAGACCGAGTGTTCCTAGTTCCGTTTCAAGGGAGGAAGTTCTGGACTGAATGCGCATATATTTAGGGTAGCAGAAATAGATTATTTTGTCACTTTAAACGAACAGAATAATTGTATTATTCATATAATGGCTTAAAATAAACACTATTTTGCCTATAAATTGATATATAGGAAACAACAATAGTAAAAACTATGGCAAAGTGAAGTCTTCACTCAGCGTTGCAACCATTCAAGCAGAGTGAAGAGAGGGAGTACGGTATGGGAAGCAAGAAGGGGAAGCGCGTGGCCTTCGTTCACGCGGCACGGCACATCGATGCGATCTGGGAACCTCCGCGCTGCGGGGTTCAGCTCGGACCGCTGCTCATGGCCTCGCTCCTCAAAGAGCGGGGTCACGAGGTCGTCTACATGGACGAGTCGGTGCGGGACGAGAGCTGGGACAGGCGTGCTATGAGCATCCGTCGTCTCCATCCGGATCAGCGGGGGATCGAAGAGGTTCCGTGTGAGCGGACCTGGGAGGATCTTCAGCGCGAAAAGATGCACGACCTCCGGACGATGGACGCGCGAGCGTTTGTCGATAAGTGGTCCGTCTTCAAGTCGGACGGACGTGTCGAGCGCTACGTGGCGCGGGTCGGTATCTCGGAGGACGAGACGATCGAACATCTTCGATCTCTTCGGCCCGACGTCGTGGGTATCCCGCTCGCGCCGTCGGCGAACTACCTCTCGGCGACCTCCCTCGGTCGCCGCATCAAGCGCGAGCTCCCGGGTGTAAAGGTCGTAATGGGTGGACAGCACATCACGGCCGATCCTGAGGGTTTCGTCCACGATAATCCCTGGGTCGACCACGTGACGGAAGGGGATGCCATCACGACCATCGAGAAGCTGGTCGAAGGGCGCTACCTGACGAAGATCGTGTCGGGTGGATTCCAGTCGATGGAGAAGTACCCGCTCATGGACTGCTCGCTCTTCGCGAACGCTGGCTACTCCCAGCCGCCGAACCATAACTTTCCTTCGGGACTGAGGTGCGTCGACTGGATGGCTTCGCGTGGCTGCTACCGTGACTGCGCCTTCTGCTTCGCTGGGCGCAAGGAGCAGGTCGTGACCCAGTCCGGCTGGGAGCGGATCCGCACTCAGCTCGATCACTTCGTCGCGCACGGCTTTCAGGAGATCGTGCTCCAGGATGACGCTATTCTCTACCAGGCGAAGAAGTTCTTCCTGCCGCTGATGGAAGAGATGAAGCGGCGTGGACTGTCCTTCTCGGACAACGGTGGGATCGAGTTCGAGAGCTTCACGAGCGAGATTGTTTCTGCGATCGAGGCCTATAACAGCGACCCACGTCCGGGGCGCTGCGTATCGCTCTACGTTCCGTTCAACCCGCGCGGTTGGAATGAGAAGGCGACTGCCGCTGGCTCCATGATCAAGCGGTACCACAAGCATCTCGAGAACCTGACTCGCGCTCGCGCCGCTGGCGTCTATGTCTTTACGAGTCTCATCGTGGGAACGCCGGATCAGACGCGTGAATCGTTCGAAGAAGATCTGGCGGTGCTGCGCGGTCTGATTCAGGCGGGCTACCTCGATTCTGCGCTGCCGCTCTCTGCGACCATGCTGCCCGGGACGGAGTGGTATACCCGCAACGGACACAACATCGTCCACCCGGACGATTGGATGGGGTTCAACCTCTTCTCGACCCATCATCGGACGGATCATCTGTCGCCGCGCGACATCGAGGAATGCATGATCCGAGCCGTACAGGCCCTCTCGGACATCCAGACGATCGGGCCTTGGCAGTGCGCGTTCGCCTGAAATCCAGCCTTTCTTTCGTTCCACTTCGGCCTCTCCCGTCGGGCATCTAGGGTCCACGAATAACGTGCGACCGGACGGGAATCCCCTTCATCGCATCAAGTGGTTGGTGCTCTGAAAGGGACTTGTACAGATGTGTCTTGCCCTCCATACTCCTACTGATAAGTGCTTTAGTAAAAAATTACTAGCGATATGGAATTCTTTCCTGAATGGTTTTTCCTCTTGGTAGCAGTGCTTTTTGGGGTCGCTGCGATTCGTGAACTTATTCTTGCTCTCGCTTTCAAACGCAGTGGAAAGCGAGCCTTAGGCCTGGTTGTGCGTCTTGAAACCGACTATGACAATGGAACGCCAATTATCGAATATGAAACAGAGAGAGGTGAGCGGCGTGAGTTTCGGCTCACGACCCGCTATTGGGGTGAATCGTTTGAGGTGGGAGAGCGGGTGCCGGTGCTCTATGATCCGCAGCATCTAAAACGAGTAGTCGTTGATCGAGTGACTCATCGTTGGGCGGGCACGGTGTTGTGGGTTGTCTTGGGAGGAGTAGTTCTTGGTGTTATGTATCTCACAAATATCTTTTGAATGAGCGCAGGATAAAGATATGCTTAAAAATACAATTTTGATTACTGGGCATGCTGGTTCGGGAAAAACGTTTTTAAAAGACTATTTACGATCTATCGGCGTACCAGCTGAGGATCTAGACGAACTACCCGGTATCGCGAGATGGATTGATGCGAGTGGGCAAGCAGTTGCATTTCCAGATACTGCGAGCGAAGGTTGGTTCAATGCTCATTCGTATCGTTGGAATCGAGATGCGTTGCGTGCCTATATCAAACAGCGGGGACCATGTGTATTTCTCGGCTTGTCCGATGACGATGCAAAAGAATTCAGAGATATCTTCGATGTGATCGCTTATCTTTCGGTCCCAGCCGACATCCTAGAGCAGCGCTTGAGTTCTCGAGAAAATAGCTACGGAAAAACCAAAGAGCAGCGTGAACGTACGCTAGCCTCATTAAGAGATTTCGATCAGAAGGCTGAACGGAACGGATATGTACTCCTTGACGCGACGAAAAGGCCTGACCAAATTTGGGAGGAACTTCAGGCGAAGATCGGGACGAAGGTATTTACGGCGCAAGCTTCAGATCGGCCGCTCCAAAATTCCGGAAAAAGCGACGACACCAAATAGTGACTGTTG
Organism: uncultured Gammaproteobacteria bacterium; assembly: GCA_964567995.1. Taxonomy (GTDB): domain Bacteria; phylum Patescibacteriota; class Patescibacteriia; order 2-12-FULL-60-25; family 2-12-FULL-60-25; genus JAGOTP01. Next base: position 131,475 of record CAZMOB010000003.1, on the reverse strand, counting down.
ATTGATCGTTTAGTTCTACTTCTGCAGGAAGGATATACGTTTGATTCCCACGATTTCCTTTTAACGCCCCAATGTTCACAAAGCGTTTTTCTCCAACCGCGTTTTTCACAGTTGTATTTTCCGTGTTTGCAGCAGAGACGATGTACACAAAGAGGTCGGGACCGTTCGTGACATCGAAGTCGGTGAGGGAAATGGTTCGTACACCATCTTGTTCCGTGACCAGAGCTTTTCCTTTGATGGTGTAGGTGCTATCGCCTTGTTGGAAGCTGCCTTCGGCGATAAGGCGCGATGAGGGGCTTACTTCGACGATCGGTACGGCGGGAACGGGAGCGCTGCTCGTTGAGATGATCGTCGGTTGTGTGGATGTGTCTTGGATCTGTGGAAGAGGATCGTTCACCGTCTTATCCATAAATAGGGCCTGAACTCCGAAGAATCCAAATAACAACCAGCCAAGAATGGCGAGTGCGATCAGGCTGCCCACCCATTTTGTTGTCTGGGTCATACAAAAACAGTACAGCAGTTCGTTCAAGGGAAGAAGGGCAAGCAGCTCATGTATACTGAAGACACATGCAGAGTCTCTGGATCATACTATTCGGTCTTTCGGTTAGTCTGCTTATAAGAGGTGCCATTCTCTGGTTACAAGAAAAATCCCTCAAGATGCTCTTTGCTCCAGCTGAGTGGATGCGAGTAGGGATCACTTGTTTGTGTTCGGCGCTGGCCATCGTCTGGCTGGCGGCCCGATTCCTCCCCGATGTTCTTCGGTTTGTCTGCGTCGTTTTCATAATGATGTGTTTGGGGATCGTATTTGAAACCGATCGGACGGATCACCGCATTTTCTCGTTGCCAGTTGGCTGTTTGGCGGTCTGTGGTCTTTTCTATAATCTAGTCCTCAATCAAATCGGATGGCAGACGCTTGTCGTAGGTATGGCGCTCGGGGCTGGATTTTTTGGAATCCAGTATCTTGTCTCGTGTGGCCGGGCGATGGGAATGGGAGATCTATTCCTGGGTATTGCGTTGGGAGGCCTCTTTGGATGGTCGACGCTGTTATTCGTCTTGTTAGTTTCCTATGTTGTGGGAGCCAGTATCTCGCTCCTCTTATTGGCCTTAAAACGGATGAAGCGCCAAGATGCGGTTCCGTTAGGATCGTATTTAGCGCTTGGGAGTATCTTTGCTCTATGTATCCCTCCGTCGTGGGTGTGGTTCGGGCTTTTTTAGCCAAACCATTCTCTACTTTTTTGCCACCGTTCCCCAGCCATCGAACGCGACACCTTGTTCTTCGGCGAGTGTGTTCAGCTCTTCGGTAATGTTCTTGGATTGGAGTGTTTCAAGGGTGAATTCCCGCTGCACGAGGAGTTCGTTCTCCACGGTATGGTCGGTATTTTTTCGATAGCCTTGTGCTTTCAGGAGTTGCTCGAGAGTGTGAAGATTCTTTTCATCGCCAACAAAAAAGAAGTCTATCAAATGTGTTTTCGTAAAATCGGCGCCCTGTTGGGCGAGGGCGTCAAATGTGCGTTGGTCGCTCGCAATACGCGCGGCCTTTTCTTCTGAAATAGGGGACATAGGAAAAGAGTAAAGTTTTTTAGCAAAAAGAACAATGATGCTACACTTCCTTTATGAAAAGACGACTACTCCTCACGTTGAGCGTCATAGCTATTCTAGCGTTGGTCGGTCTATTCGTGCGTCTCGCATACTTTTGGGGTGAAACGATCTCGATTCGAGATGTTCGCACAGAAGAAACGATTACCGTACAGCTGAAAAAAGAGCTTGTCTCCAATATTCGCTTCCATGTCACGGGTCAGATTGATGGTCCGGCAACAATCTATTGGAATTGCCCCGATAAGATCCGGCAGACTTGCAAAGGTGAGCGCCGCTTCGAAGGCGGAAAGATCGATCTCGATGGACGAACTGATTGGTATGATCGTTCGTATACCTTTGTATACGAACCGTCTTTAGAAGTGAAAACAGGTTCGATCTCGATTCGCTACGAATGACGCCTTTCGTTTCGAGTTTTTAATGCTTTTGAAACGAGAAACGCCGCCAATGAGGTGGGCTGCCAAGTGGGCAGACGTTTCTCATTAGCAGCGTAGAAGAAGGTGGGTTCATCTCCTAGAGCGTGAGGCGACGAACCTTCGGCCGTGTCGGTTGAGTGTTGCTATCTCGAGCTCCAGCAGGTGTGGCTGTCCCAGGGTCATCGCCTGGTCGATCTGAGCTTGAGCCTCTGCGGCGCTCTCCGCGAAGATGAGGCTGCTCTGCCTCACCCAGAGCATGTCCCCGGTCACGAGTTCTTCGGCGACCTCGAGCCGCTCGTCTCTATCCACGAAGATGAGACGATCATGCATTCGTTGGAACTGGAACCCGGCCGCCTCGAATCTGGCTGGATTGAGGAGCTGCTCTGGGCGGATCTCGACGATCTGCCACACATCATTGTCCTCGAGGGCGAAAAACAGGTGCTGTCTGCGCATGTGCTTCTCCGGCCGAACAGTTGAGTTGTTGATCTTTGTATGGTCTGTTGGCTGATTCTGTAGACGAAAATTCATCTATACAATGAGCCAACAGTGAGCATCGGTTTCGAAAAGGAACGAAAATTTATAACAAATTATTGACTGGCAGTCAATGGGAGGCCTTTCTGCGCTTACTTCGAGTATCTCCGAAAAAAGATCCTTCACCTCTTGGATCAAGCGCTGTGAGATGTAGAACCGCTTCTTCTGTATGGAACGTTTGATCTGAAATAGAATAGAGCACCGGTTCAAAGATGAGGGGAACAAGTTCGTCTAAGCCAAATTGTTCAAGATACGCGTGTGTTGTGATTTCGATCCGACGCAGATGATGTGTCTCGCTAATGAGGACAAGGCGAAGATCTTCAGTTGAGGTAATATCCGATAAAAAGCCCTTCTTTTCCAGAATCTCGAGACAAAATTTAATATTCTCACACGTATCAAGTGATGTTTCTTCTGTGAAGAGAACTTCTGTAGGAACACCTTTTTGCTTCAAGTACTCAGCCATGATGACTGAGGCCGCGCGGCTTTGTCCCTTTTGGAAGATTCCACCAGTGCAAAGAATGGCATCGATAAAGCCAAGTTTGTAGAGCATAAGGGCTTTGTCTACGCGCGCCTTGGTATCCCAGGCCATGACATCTTTGCCGTTTTGCTTACGAATACCACACGAGAAGCAGATACCAATGGATTGCAGTTTAGGTATAGAAACGGAAGGTTTTTTCATATGGGTACTATACGCAGCGCGAGTTCTTTCTACAACGAGAAGCGCCGCCGACAAGGTGGTTGCCGTGATGGCAAGCGCTCCCCGTGGGCGGCGTGTTGAAGAGATCCTTCGATTGTGAAACGCCACCCATGACCGTCACGCCTGCGCCTGCGGGCCGAGCGGCTTCGACGTGAGCGCCAGCTGCTCCTGCTGGTCCAGCCAGCCAGGCCAGATCTTCGCCTTGACGACGTTCGCGTAAGCGTCGTCGACGTTGCCGCTCACCATGATGAGGAGGCGGCCGACCTTCACCACTATGCCGGGGCAGAGCTCCGACAGCAGGAGGGTGTCGTCTCCGATGCCCAGGCCGTCGAAGTGGAGGTCGATGAGGAACGTGGGCTTCGCGTCGTTCTTGCCCCCCACCTTCTTGCAGATCGTCACGTCGAGGCTGCCGAGCGTGACGCTCGTGGGCTGGTCCTCGCTCCTCGGGAGGTCGAACTGCCCGAGGCGGCCGCTCTTCCAGCGGGTCTCCGTCGTGCGGAGCCGCTCGAAGATCGTGATGGTGATGTCCGGGTGCTCGCACGGGACATACAGCCTCTGACTGCTACGCGTGAAGACGGTCACGAAGTTCTCCTCTCCCAGAGCGCGGGCCTGGAAGTGCGCACGCGCTGCCTCCTTCTCCGCGAGTTCGCGGGCGTGCTTCGTGCGCGCTGCTTGGAGAGCTGCCTCGGCTTCCGTCTCGACCTTCCGCTTCGTGCGCCGCTCGTCGTCGAGCAAGCCATACGCTTTGAGGACGAGTACCCAGGCGATCATGAGGAGCGTTGAGCCAACGCCGATCGTCAGGCTCATTGCGATGCTGGTCGTGCCCTCGGCCAGACAGAGGCTGCCCATGGTGGCGCCGAAGAGGACGCTCATGAGCAACGGGAAGCGCATGGTGATGACCAGGCGCCGGAAGGCGCTGGGCGCCATCGAGGTCGCGGGTGCGGGCGAGGTTGTAGGAATCTCTTCGAGCGGGGTGTTCAACACGAGTGCCTCGTTCTGTGCGATGGGACTGTCTCTTTGCGCGTGATTGCGCGTCGATAGGCGTGTGGCAAAGACGACTATGAGTCATCTGTACTACACGCCAAACGACGCGGCTTTTGGGTTGCATTTCACTGTAAAAGAACGCTAGTTCATAACACAATATTGGGTTATTAGTCAATAAACGGCCTAAAGCATCGGGAGAGCGTGTTCAACATCGAATGGTTGAGTGGCACGTCCTTGTAATTGGTTGAGCGCCGCTTCAATGATCCAGTGCAAGCTTACGAGGGTATTGGAGGGTAGGTGCGCCAGTTTGAACCACTCGACGGGCTCCTGTTCCAGGCTTTTTGCATCAGTTTGTGCTCCTGTGTAGACATGAGCGAACACCTCCATTTTCCAGCTCTCATCGCCGACTACACCAACGTACGTCCAGGCTTGCTCGGGAATCTGCAATCCGGTTTCTTCTAGAACTTCCCGCGCGATGCAGGCCTGACCAGTTTCACCTTCCTCAATTTTTCCACCCAAGCCATTCAACTTACCGACCTGCCACTCGGGTTTGGATTTATGCATGAGGAGGATGAAATCGAGGGTTTGATTGAAAATCAGTCCCAAGGTGTATTTTTTCATAGTCCTAGGTAGTATAGATAAACAACTACAAAAAATCCTCTTCTATGGACGGCACCATTCGCAAAGACATCCAGCCAGGACTCATGGTTGCGATCGTGCAAAAACACGACCAACCAACTGGAAAGCTCACCCAAGGCTTTGTCAAAGATCTTTTGACGAGCGCATCCGTTCATCCGCGAGGGATTAAGGTACGACTTGAAACAGGGGAGGTGGGAAGAGTGCAGTATATTCTTGGGTAGAGTCATTTCTGCGCCTAGTGGCCGTTGGAGCTTGGGTATACACTTATGACATCTATGCCAAGCTCAAAACCGAAGACTGTTGAGAGAAAGAACGTGCCGATACTAGTGCTTTTACTTGTCCTGATCGGTACGACCGTATTAGGCGGATTGTATATTCGTTCTCAGGTAGAACTCGTTCGAACGGCGAAGAGTCTTTCGAAAAGCGAAGCTCAGATACGAGAGTTGGCTGGGCAGGTTGCCAGAACGAATGAAGTGATTCCTGCAGCGCCAGTCGTTCCGGAGCCGTCCGCGGTGGAGGGTTTGCCCGAGGAAACGCAAAGCGTTTTGCATCAGTCGTTTCCTTTCCCCGCTTCTAGCTATCAAGCTGTCCGCGAGCTGACGCCAGATCTTCTCGTTGCGATCATTGGACCGACGAGTGCGTCAGATCAGTGGTGGACAAGTCAGGCGTCGGTCTGGTTGTTGGATTTGAACACGCAAGAACCACGGCGCTTATTCTCAGAATCAAGCGCGATGAATGAAAGCAGATTCTGGTTGAATGACTGGTCGGGCGGTCTGGTGATTGAGCGACAATCGAGTCCCGGGGAAGCGGTGGCGGATATCTACAGTGCGTTCATCGATCGTGCGGGCAAGCTTGTAGCAGAAGTCGAAAGGGGCTCTTACGAGCGACCGTTGACAACGATGGATGCTCGCTTCAATGGTCGTTCTTTTAGCCTCGAATTAGTGCAAAAGACACGCTGCGTGCAGCCTGATTGGAGCCGTGAATTTGTTGTTCCCACCACGACGTTGACCGGTATTCGTGTAAATGGACGCTTATCGGCTCTGCCGACTGAACTGAACGTGAGCTGTACTCTTGGATATGGCGATTCGATCAGTGATGTAGCCTTTCCTGACGCATCGTTCGATGGAAAGAGTGTCGTCTTCCGTTTGCCGGGGTATGACGTGGCATTGAGCTCAATCGGCGCGCTCACCTATACCCAAAGAACCGCCTACCGTATATCGGACGGCTTCGGATCGCTCATCCGTGAAGACCGGACGGGTGAACGTCTCGTCATGAAGGAGATTTTTGTGGACCCTCTCTTGAAGGATTTTGCTCAAGCTGAATACTATTTCCGTTTTAAGGAACTGATTGGCTCAAATGCGATGTTTGCTATTCAGAAATATGAGCGAGATGCTTTTGGTCGGCGAACGATACTCGTTAATGTCGGAACTGTTGGCTATAACGTGAACCTGGGGAAGTTTGAGAATCTACTCTACACGACCGATGAGAGTGAGGGGCATCAGATTGAACCCTGTGGAACGACATGGTCGTCTTCTCTTCAACGTTTGCAACAAGGAGATAAGGAAGCAGTTGATCTCGTGGAGGGGTGTATTCAAGCGCGCGGCTATCCCTTCAAAAAGTTCCCGATCCCGGGCGTGTCGGGTGGCTATCTGGCCTTCATGGGTAATGGCTCATCGACGGTTAAGGGTCTGGAAGGGCCGGTTTGCGAAATCGATGGGCAGTCGCAGTCTTGTTTGCTGTATCGTGTTATCCAAGGTCAACCAACGGTATTAGCGTCTAGCTCGGATGAAACGCATAGCTTGCGACAGATTCAGCCAGTAGCGTCGCTCGATAATCGGAGTATGGTCGTTCGTCTCTTTCCGTATGAGGTTTGCTCCTTCAGTGCCTATCGAGGCTTTGATTTTATCGCCAATACGAGCACGGGTGATCTAATCGGATTTACGCCTGATGGCTCCTGTGCGGACAAAACAATGATTGAGTTCTCACCCACCAAAAACCGGACAGTTCAGCTTGAATTGGAAGCAATTTCGCGAACGGCAGCTTTTCCAAAAACCAAGCTTTTGTTTGAAGGCGTTTCTATCGGGGAAATCGAGGGACGTCTGTCAGAAGATTGGGAGAGAGATGAACACGCGTTTCCGAAAGAAACCGATCTGGCGGGCTACGCTCTGCAGGCGAATAAAATGAAATTCTTCTTTTTGGTTGGTGAGAAGAGCTATGTCTTAGATTTCAGCTCGGCTGTTCCGAAGTTGAGTACGCGTTGAGACCGTCACTCAGGGCAGATCCCAAGCGACCGGGAGAGTCCCTGTGAAAGGGGCGAGTCCAAATAGAGTGTCGGCTATGCCCTGGCCTTCGCTACCTGGTAACCAAGCAGCGACAATCGCGTCCCAGGTTTTGTATTCCGGCGGTAGCTTCAAGGCTCGTCCGGAGATGATCGCGACAACGAGCGTCTTGCTTCTGCTGCGTAGCTTCTTGATCGTCCCCAGATCTTCTTCGCTTAAATGCGGTTCGGCAGTGTCGCCTACGCCTTCCGCATAGGGTTTCTCTCCGACGACGGCGATTCCAATCTCAGCTAGATCTTTGTTTGGTCCAAGCTCCCCATCAGACGCATATTCGACGCTTGTGCTGGATGAAACGGTTGCTCGGATACCCTCAAGGATGGTTGTTCCCAGAAGTGAATTTCCCTCGATACCTTGCCATTCGATGGTCCAGCCGCCGGACTGCTGTCCCAGATTATGCGCCGCTGATCCGGCTACAAGAACACGTCGAGCAGCCCGCGAGAGGGGGAGCGTGCCCGTTTTTTGTTTCAACACCACCTGCGATTTTTGGACGGCTTCGTGGGCGAGGGTGCGATGCCCGTCACTTCCAATCGAAGAGAGTTCTTCGATCGTTGCTGCAGGGCGATCGAATAATCCTACCTTGAATTTGGCAGTAAGGATGCGCCGCACGGCATCGTCCAAGCGTTCTTTCGAGATGTCGCCGTTCTGCAACGCATTTTCCATATCCTTTATAAACAGTTTGTACTCAAAGGGCAGCATGACCATATCGATGCCCGCGTTTATCCCCATGACCGTTGCCGTATAGCGATCGTCATGCAGAGCGTAGACGCCATACCAATCAGAGACGACGAAGCCTGTAAAACCGAGCTGTTGCTTCAAGACGGTGGTGAGCAAGTAGTGATCAGCTGAAATTTTCTTTCCGTTCCAGCGATTGAGGCCAGCCATAATCGCGAGTGCTCCGCCGTCGATCGCTTGTTTGAACGGTTCGATATGTTCTGTACGCAATTGTTGTTCATTGAGTTGAGTGTCACCTTGATCGATTTGGTAGTCGGCGTTCGCCGATGTATCCCAGGTCATTGCCCCATTCCCGACAAAATGTTTAGGGGTTGCAAGCGCCTTAAGAAAACCGTCTTTAGAGGTTTGCGTTCCTTGCAGATAGGCGAGACCTAATTCGGAAACGAGTTTCGGATCCGAGCCGAACGTTTCATAGACCCGTCCCCAACGTTGATCTTTTGTCACATCAAGATTAGGGGCAAAGTTCCAGTAGATGCCGCTCGCTGTCAGTTCTTCTGTAGTTGCTTCTGCTACGCGTCGAACGAGATTGGCGTCTCGGGTTGCGGCGAGCCCGATGGAATGCGGAAAGATTGTTGCGCCAGCGATCCCTCCAACGCCATGAACGGCATCGATGCCATAAAGGAGAGGAATGCCGAGACACGTTTCTTTGGCTTTTGCTTGATACTTCTGCACCATTTCAAGCCAGTTGGCTGCAGTGTTTGTTGGTGGTCTAGACCCAGCTCCACTGAGAAGAGCTCCAAGAGTGTAGTCACGGATGTCGTCTATCTGTGTAAGACTACTCTTTTCAACCAGAATCAGTTGACCAATCTTCTCTCGCTCCGTCATGCGTCCGAGCAAGTCAGTGACACGTTCTTCGATGGGTAATCGCTTATCTTGATAGGGGGCATTTGTCAGATGACACCGGTTCTCAGTTGCTGGACTCATCGAGACGGACGCTCGTTTTGAGAAAATAAATACACCCCCAATAACCAAACAGACAAAAAGAAGAATAAGGGTTTTTTGGAGAGTATTGTCTTGGACCATAGATGATCAGCATACCTAGGAAGAAGAGATGGTCAATATGGTGTCTATGTTGTGAAATGTGTTCCGAGTGCTAAAATAGAGATAATCGTCGAAAATTCTCCTATGACTGACAATGTTGTTCCATCTATTGAGCAAGCACTTCAAGAAGTAGAATCCGCCGTGTTAGAGGTACTCCAGGCCAAAGATGAGCGAGAGCAGCTACGATTAGCTCGAACAATCAGCTCTTTAACAGATCCCACCACAGAAGCCCTATGATGCGACAAGAACGCTACTCATCCGCTACCCCAGCGGCAGAACGCATCCCAAATCCCACCAGCATAGCTGCTTCGATGGAAAAAGATGTGGGAATGCGCTCGCGGATGCTTCAGGCAGCAGAACAGCTCAAACGGATTTTCTCCGAACCAGACAGTACTTCTTCTCCTGAGCGAATGTCTCTTGCTGAACGTGCAGCTGAGGCAAAATACAGTGCTAAGAAAGCCGCGCTTTTAGGTAAAATGCGCGGTTTGATCCTCGCCATGAATTTAGCGGGTGGTGTTGATGTCGCTGCTGCCCCGATTCTCAATCAGCCGATGGGAGCAGCGGAAATGCTTGAAATAATTAAGACGGGTGTGACGGATCCGGAAGTCGATCTTTCAGGTAAGAAAAAGACGCGGAAGAAATCGGACACACAGGTTTCTGTATAGATCGTTCGAAGAGGCAAGGTGGGCAGGTCGGAGGTTTGCTGTTAGGCTAGGTGGGTTCTATGAAGATTCTGATCATCCAAGACCGTTTTCAGTTCCGAGGGGGAGGGGAGCGATTGGTATTGGACCTAGCGAATGCGCTGAAAGCGGATATTTTAACCGAGTATTGGACAGATGCGACGTTTCCTCAATCGGAAGCACCGGGCAAGGTGTTTGTCTTGGATACGGGTGAGGCTCCGATGATCGTCTGGCGTTATTTTCGTGCGCAATGGAATTTCTGGTGGAAGACACGGAAAATCGTGTCTCAATACGATACCGTGATTTTTTCTGGAAATAATTGTTTGTCGGCAGCCTTGATTCCGCTTCCAAAACAAAAGCGCATTTATTACTGCCATCATCCAGTGCGTTACGTCTACGATTTGTTGCAACATCGTCGAGCCGAGGAACCATCGGCCATCAAGCGTTTCTTTTATTATGATGTAGGTAAGTGGCTCATTCGAACGATCTATCGCGCTGGTCTGTCTCGAATGCCCACGGTTGTCACGAACTCTCAGTCTGTGCATGATCGTTTGTTGACCTTCTGTCAGCGTGAATCCCAGATCGTGTATCCACCTGTCCGTACGGATTTATTCACCTGGATTGCTCAGGAGCCCTATTATCTTTCGTTCGCCCGTCTTGATCCGTTGAAGCGCATTGATCGAATTGTGAAAGCGTTCCAACAAATGCCTACGAAAAAAGTTGTGATCGTTTCGACAGGTCCATCGGAAGCTGAATTGCGTGAGCTGGCGAAGGGCTATCCAAATATTGAGATCTTGGGTCGAGTCGATGACACGAAGTTGAAAGAATTAGTTGGACGATGCACAGCCACGATCTACATTCCCATCAATGAAGATTTTGGCATGTCACCGCTGGAAGGAATGTCTGCAGGGAAACCATGTATTGGAGTGGACGAAGGAGGGTTGAAGGAGACGGTTATTCCCGGAAAAACAGGGATTCTTATTCCAAAAGAGTGCGAAATTGAAGATCTTATCTCCGCCGTTGAAGAACTGACGCCTGAAAAAGCCTTGCCAATGCGCGCTGATTGCCAGGTACAAGCCAAGAGATTTGATGTACAGATCTTTGCGGAAAAAATGCGTGCCTTAGTGTATGAAACTCGCGATTGATGCTTCACGGAGCGTTGATCGCATCCAAAAGACCGGAGTTGAAGTCGTGAGCGATGCATTGTTGAAAGCGCTTGAAACTACCCGACCGACCGATGTAGATATCACCTATTACACCCCGGAACCTATCTCGTGGTTACCTCGTGAAAAGCAACGCGTTCTTTCCTTTAAACGCTTTTGGACCGTACTGCATTGGTCATGGGCTCTTTGGAAAGATCGACCAGATGCCGTGTTTGTTCCAGTTCACAATCTTCCCGTTTGGCTTCCAAAGCGAGTGGTGCGAATTATTCATGATATTTCTTCGTATCGAACACCAGAAGCGTATGCCTGGAAGGAGCGGTGGTTGATTAAGCGCGATGCGAGACGGGCACAAAAAGCTTGTGAAACCGTGTTTGTTCCAACGGAAGCGGTGAAGCAAGATCTGATTCAGTTGGCCAGATTTCAGCCAGAGCAAGTCGTGGTAACAGGTTGGGCCTTGGATACGTCGACTATTCCTTCAGAATGCTCTCCTCAATCGCCACGACCACATCCATACCTCTTGTTCATTGGTCGAATCGAAGAGAAGAAGAATGTCCGATTGCTCATCGAAGCGTTTCGTTTGTTTAAAGCGGGCCATTCAGACTGGGAACTCGTACTGGTGGGGAAACCGGGTCATGGATTTGAAACGATTCAGCTGCTTTTACAAGAGCCAGGCATCGTTCAATTGGGATATGTGAGCACAGAAGAGAAATGGAATCTTTTACGCCATGCGAATACGGTTGTCATTCCTTCAAAGGAAGAAGGTTTCTCTTTCCCGATGCTCGAGGCCTTTTATGCGGGTGTTCCGGTGGTCGCTTCTGATATTCCTCCGCTGCATGATGTTGGGGGAGAGGCGTGTGTCTATGTTTCACCGACCAGTGCAGAATCAATCGTTTCAGGTTTGAGACGGATCGCACAGGACCAAGATCTACGAGGTCGACTCACAGAGCTGGGAAGAGGACGGTTGAAGCTCTTTTCTTGGGAGCGGATTGCAAAACAGGTGTGGGAGGCATTAACTAGATAAATATGTCTTCTCTCGAGTCTCAAACAGAGACCTATCCGCGCGTTGGAGTAGGGGTGATGATCCTCAAAGACGGAAAAGTGTTATTAAGTAAGCGTAAAACAGCGCATGGGATGGGTTGTTATGCCTTTGCGGGCGGACACTTGGAATATATGGAGTCGTTTGAAGAGTGTGCGCTCCGTGAGATCGCGGAAGAATGCGGAATCCAAGTCACGAATCTCCGCTTTCTTTATCTTGCCAATTTAAAAATGTATGCGCCCAAGCAATACGTACACATTCACATGTTGGCTGATTGGGTCTCGGGCGAGCCGCAAGTGCTTGAGCCAGAACGACATGAGGCGTGGGGTTGGTATTCATTGGATAACCTCCCTCAGCCAATGTTCCCGACGTGCGATCTGGCGTTTGAGGCCTACAAGACAGGGAAGAATTATTGGGATAATGTAACGAGTGTATGACCCCCACTGAATACATTCAAAAAGCGCTTCGCACCGAAGCTCCCTACCGTTTCGAGCCAACAGGCGATGTAACGGTGCGTATCGAGCACGCGGTGATGGGTACGGTCACCGAAGCGGGTGAACTCATGGATGCGGTCAAAAAGGCTAAAATCAATGGTCGAGCGCTCGATCGAGTGAATTTGGTTGAAGAAGTCGGTGATGTGATGTGGTATCTTGCGCTTTTGGCTGATGAACTCGGCGTTTCATTTGAAGATATTTGGGAAAAGAATATCAACAAACTTCGGCAACGTTATCCTGAAAAATATAGTGATGAGCAGTCTCACCTGCGTGATATTGCAACCGAACGGAAGATTTTGGAAGACGATCACAAGGTATGAACGAGGTGAGTCCCATCTCGCGTCCAAAGAGAAGGTCTAGGATTTGGAGCGTGATGTGCTGGACCTTGCTTTCAGGGTGCCTCGTATTTCTCGGTTTTGCCGGGTTTATCACGTTGTTCGGATTGCATGATCGCATTGAACCAGCGGATGTTCTGGTTGTATTCGGCAATACTGTGTATCCCGATGGAACTTTGTCACCACGTTTACAAGCGCGCTTAGATCGAGCAATTGCCCTCGCTCGAGCCGAGGTCGGGGATTATATTTTAGTGAGTGGCTCGCTTGGGAAAGAAGGGGTTGAAGAATCGGAGGCGATGAAGAAGTATTTGCTTGCTCATTCCATTCCAGCCGATCGAATTTTGCAGGATCCTCATGGAATAAATACAGAGGAGACAGCTAAACAAACAATGGAGTTGTTAAAAGAGAAAAACCTCACATCAGTTCTGCTCGTATCTCAATTCTTTCATCTTGCCCGAGCTCAAGTGGCATTTCATAGAGTTGGTATCTCTGTCGTTGGGCATGTACATGCTGAGTATTATGAGGGGCGCGATCTTTACGCCCTTCTACGAGAAGTTGTCGCTTTGCCCGTTTACTGGCTACAGTAGCCCTACCTATGCCCTTGATCGTAAAAGAGTTGCGAATAATGGTCGACACCGATCAATTGGAGGTAGTTCGGGCGTTCTATCAAGAAGTCTTGGACATTCCCGAGCTTCCTTCGACCCAAAACGATCAAGAGCTCGCGATGTTTGAGCTTGGTCCGGGTCGAATAGTGGAGTTTTTTCAAGAAGCCAAACCAAATCCAGCCCAAGATGTAGAGTTATCTCTGGAGATTGATGATGTAAAGGCGCTTTGGGAAGGACTTCAGACACGAACGGATGTCGAGATCGTGTTCCCACTTCGTCATAATGACTGGGGTGATACGTCTTTCGCTCTGCGTGATCCAGCAGGGTGCGTATTAGTCTTCTTTACCAAGGACTAAGATAACTCTATGAAAAATACTTCAATAATCGTCGTCATTATCTGTTTTCTCCTCATTCTAGTAGGTGGTTATTTGTTCTTGCGACGAGCGTCTTTTCAAGGGGGTGGAGGAGTGGATACGACTGGTTCTTCGACGATTCAAATCCCAGATTCCGAAACCGCTTTGCGTATCACGAATCCGATGCCGAATCAGCTAATCAAAAGTCCTTTAACGATTGAAGGCGAAGCGCGTGGTTCTTGGTATTTTGAAGCCTCTTTTCCTGTGCGATTATTGGATGCAGCTGGCAATCAACTCGCGATAATCCCAGCTCAAGCGCAAGGCGATTGGATGACTGAATCATTCGTCCCGTTCAAGACTGTCATGACGTTCGCGACGCCAACAAGTGAGACTGGTACGTTGGTTTTTGAAAAAGACAATCCTTCTGGTCTCCCAGAATATGCGGGTGAATATCGCTTACCCGTCCGTTTTGAGTCCGCATCCTCCGCGCCTGCCACGACGAGCCAGCGGAATGTAAAACTGTATTATTACGACTCGCGAAAAGACATTGATTCATCTGGAAATACCGTCTGCTCCGCAAAGGGATTGGTTACGGTTGAGCGTACCGTTCCACGAACCTTGTCGCCGATTTCTGATACGCTACAGCTTTTGTTGAAAGGGGAACTCACCGCGGAAGAACGGACAAAAGGTCTCACGACTGAATTTCCCCTCCCAGGTCTTGAATTGAAACTGGCGTCTGTAAGTAGCAGCATCCTCACGTTGACGTTCCAAGATCCACAGCAGAAAACCAGCGGGGGAGCCTGTCGTTCACAAGTCTTGTGGGCTCAAATCGAAGCGACGGCTAAGCAATTTGAAGGAATAAAAAACGTTGTTTTTAAACCGGAAATACTCTTTCAGCCGTAGTCTTTAAACGTGGTCCGTCACACAATCAGTTCTCCCGGTATAGTCTTGTGAGAGAACGTCGTTCTTCCTCTATGACTCTACGCGAGAAGCAGGAGCTATTTGCTCGGGACTATCCCGGTTTGTTCGATTTTCTCTATCGTTTTATCCATAGTCGGTTATTTGATCGGGACGAGGTGGATGACGTCGTATCTGAGGCGATTACCAAGGCCTACGCTCAATTGGAACGGTTCGATCCGGAACGGGGAGTCCTAAGACAATGGCTGACGGGAATTGCCAAGCATGAATTACTGACCCACTGGCGACGAAAGAAGCCGACGGTTTCGCTTGAATACGAAGAACGGATCGTTGATCCGAAGACGGGTACGACCTTCACAGATATATTGGATCGAGAGATGTTGGCCGAGAAAATCTACGCGGATCTTCCAGCAGAGAGTAAGACCTTGGTTGCGCTGCGTTACGTGGATGACATGACGTACGAAGAGCTGGCAGGGGTGACCGGCAAAGAAGCGCCCGCCCTCCGGCAATTTTTCTCTCGGCTGCATCGGACGCTCAGGCTCGAATTTCAGGAAGCCCATGACTAATTTCTCTTCTATGAACAAGGAATTTTTTCGACGTATGCACGAGCGTGATCAACGCGAAACACCTGTAAACGAGGCGTTGAAGCGGAAGTTGTCCGAACAATTGAAGTTGGGACGAGCACCATCTTGGTTCAATCAATTTGGATTTTGGCTGCGTTCTCAGGCGCGTCCAGCAGGTGGGTTTGCCTTGGCGGCGACGTTCGTGTTGGTTGTCTCTGTTGTCACGCGGTACTATTCGGTTTTGAATGAAGGCATGATTGATGATTGGCAATATGGGACGGACGCTCCGGTGGAGAAGCTTTCAATGACTCCAGGTGCATCTCTCTCACCTCAATCGGTCTCAACAGGTCTTTCAGGCGCTGGGTTGGCGAGTGGCTTAGGGAGTCCATTTATGCGAGCAGCTCCGTCACAAATCGCGGCAGCTCCTGCCATGCCCAGTTCGATGGCGATGAATGCCTACGAATCAGCTGCTGACGCGAGTCTTGGGTTCTCGGTCGGTGGAGCCAAAGATATCGGAAACTTCAGAGAAAACATCAAAAATGGCTTCATGCCGATCGATTCGGATATCACGTACGAAGGGTTATTCTACGACTATTCCTTCGATACGGGTCAGCGGCAGGTGTGTAACGAATTATTCTGCCCGTCCTATGCGCGTGCGTTAGTTCGGAATCCCGTAACGAATCAAGAAGAGACGTATCTCTCGGTTGGATTGAATTCCAACATCAAAGAATCGGATTTCAAGCGTCAAAAAACGAATTTTGTCGTAGTGCTCGATATCTCTGGTTCGATGAGTTCACCGTTTGATCAGTATTATATGGATCGTCAGGGGAATCGAATTGAGGCTCCAGCAGCCGAAGCCTCAAAAACGAAAATGCAGTTGGCGAATGAAGCCTTATCGGCATTAGTCGACCAGCTGAATCCGGATGATCGCTTGGGGATTGTGGTGTTTAGTGATGAAGCAACAGTCGCGAAACCCTTGCGTCTTGTCGGAGAGACGAATCGAGCCGCTCTGAAGCGCAACATCATGAAACTCCAGCCTACGAATGGGACGAATATGGCTGCCGGACTTGAAGCGGGCAGTAAGCTTTTCCCGACTCCACCTGAGAATCTGATGAATATGTTGCCCAGTTCTTCTCAAGCAGAGTACGCAAATCGCCTCATCTTCATTACGGATGCCATGCCGAATCAAGGGGAATTTGGAGCGAACGGTCTTCACGGATTGATTGAGGTTTACGCAGCACGGGGTGTCCAGACAGCTCTCTTGGGGGTCGGAGTCGACTTTCAAACCGAATTGGTCGAGGCTTTGACGAAGGTCCGTGGCGCGAACTATCTGTCGATTCATTCTGCGCAAGAATTTAAGAAACGCTTAGGTGAAGACTTCGATTATCTGGTTTCACCACTGGTTTATGATCTCAAATTAGATGTGAAAGGGTCTGGCTATGCAATTGAAGAGGTGTACGGTTCACCAGATGTGGATCTCTCAAGTGGGGAAGTGTTGCATGTACGAACCCTGTTCCCATCGAAGACGGAAAATGGGGAAACCAAAGGTGGGCTCGTGCTGCTCAAACTTCGAAAAATGGGTGAAGGCGGCACGCTGACGCTCAAGGCAAGTTATGAAGACAAGACAGGAAAGAAGTTCAACAACGAATCAACGGTTTCGTTTGCGGGTTTGAATGTTGGCACATCGGATAACCAAGGGATCCGCAAAGGAGTGCTCTTGGCACAGTATGCAAAGCTGCTAAAAGACTGGATTCGTGACGAGCGAGGTCCGAACGATCCATTCTTCTCTACGGGTAAAAACACCTGGGAACGCACTTCGCGCACGTTGCAGGTTTCTGGTCGATACAAAGAGCTGTTCAAAACGTTCGAGCGGCACTTCAAAAACGAAGCAAATGCCATTGGTGATCGAGATCTGGATAGAGAGGTACAGATCTTGGGTAAGCTGGTGTCTGTTGCATTACCTGTTGTATGGCCCACCCAACCAATCGCGCCTCAGCCAATGCCAACTGATGATTGGAGATACTAAGGGGCGGATGGTTTAAGATAAAAACGTTTGCTGAACAGCTTGGCGAGTTTTTCCGCCTTGCGTTCGTTGCGCAGAATCACAAATTTGATTCGTGCTGGAAGTGCGAGAATCGCCTCCAGTTCGTTTCGTTTTTCAGACGTAAGCGTTTTGGTTGTCTGATAAAAGTGTTCAATGCGTTCAATGGTTTGTTTGTCGTAGTGCGCTTCGATGATATAAGGGCCTACCACATTCAGAACGATACCAAGATGATTTGAGCGCTCTGCAAAGAGTGGTGTATCGAGCATCGCATATTGAGACAGGTCTCCATCAAAATCGTGTTTAACCACTCTATCGAGGTCGAGTGAATGGCCAACGGTAAACAAGTATTTTATTCGCCGTTTGGTCATGAATGTTTGGAGCGCGAGTTCTTCTTCGCGGCGGCCAAGCAAAAACCAACAGTGTGACGCATACGCAAACCAACGATCGAGCTTGGGAAACGCTTCAAATAAGCTGTATAATACATGGTTCCAAAACGCATCTACCTGGATCGGATTTTTAAAGGCGTACGTAATACGATCACCATCTTGAAGTTGGAGAAAGTGACCTGAATGCGCTGTCGAATCTCGGTAGGCGTGTTCGGCAAGAGAAGTGAATGATTCAAGCTCATGGAGCCAGCGCAAGTTGAGTGTTGCAACTCCTTGTTGGAGGAAGATGATGCCTTGAGCGCGTAGTCCGCGGAGGGCTTTGTAAATTCCTTGAATGGTAACCGGCCGAGCTTTTGTTTGTAGCCGCTTGATAAGAGTATTTGTTTCTAGGGGGCCATGTCTCAGGGCTTGAACAATCTCTTCGGATAAACCTGGCGAAGGGAAAAGTGCCATAAAGTAAACGGTTAGTTTAAAGACTACATAAAAAAGGCCAATAAATTGAGAATACCATAAAAGAGAGTAAAGTCACCAGTTATCTTATGCCTCTTTCTTCTCATGCTTCGGAGAGTGCGCACCTGCTTCGTGCAGAAACAGTACCTCCTAAAATCTTGCCGCGTGTACTCAAACGTTTCGACATGGTGACGATTTATTTCTCGATCATCTTTGGTTCGTATGGGGCAGCACAATTGGCGGCTCAAGGGTGGGCGGGGATCCCGATGCTTCTCCTCGCAGCTGTCACGTTCTTGGTACCGTGTGCGCTCGGAGCGTATGAACTTGGGACCCTCTTTCCGAGTGAAGGAGGGATCTACGTGTGGGCTCGAAAGACGTTGGGTCCAGTGCATGGATTCATTGCAGGGTGGTTATCATGGATTCCTATTTTCCTTCTTTTGCCTTTGGACGCTTCGGTCATTGTGGCGCATATTCAATATGCTCTTGGACAGGAGTGGAGCTTAGTTGTGCAAGTTGCGGCACAGATTGGATATATCTGGCTGCTCATGATCATCTGTGTCATGCGTCTTCGTATTTCTCAGTCGGTGGTAAATGTCATGTTCTTTGTTGCCATCGGAATTGCCGTAACCGTTTTGATAGTGGGTTTTATGCACGGTGCTCCAGTGACCCCGATCGACCGTGAGATTTTCTCATTTGATTTAAGTAAATACGGTTTTCTCTATTCGGCCGCGGTGCTTTGGCTTCTTGGGGTGGAAATCCCTTTCAATATGGGGGCTGAATTTTCTGATCACAAGAAAACCGGCAAAACGATGTTTACTTGGGGAACATTAGCACTGGTATTCGGTTATGGAATGGGAATTGTCGGGATTCTCTTCAGTTCGTCTGTTGGAGTGATCGATCAAACGACCGGAATCTCGCGTGCGGTGGCGACTATTTCACCAGTTGTTGGAACTGTGATCGCCATTATGACGAGTTTAGCTGCCTTTGCGCAGGCGACAACGGCGATGAATGCCTATTCCCGTCTGCTCTTCATCGGTGGAGTAGAGGAACGTTTGCCGCGTCTCATGATGCGTGTATCAAGGCTTGGAAAAACCCCTTGGCCAGCCATGTTGGTGCAAGCCGTCGGTGGAACGATCGTGATCTTGGTCTTCGCTACTCAGACGGATCTGGTTGTGACATTTAATCTTTACCTGGCAGCTCTCGTTGCCGTTTGGTGTGCTTCATTATTCTACATTTACATTGGATTGGTTCGTGCAAGAAAGCTATATAAGGAGCTGTATACAGAACGAGGCGCAGAAGTCTGGAAGATTCCAGGTGGTAAGATTGGCCTCTGGTTTTGCGTTATTGGAGGATCATTTTTTAACGTGCTTGCAATCTACTTTGTTTTTGCAAAACCATGGGTGGATGGGATCAGTCCTCATGACTGGCGTCTTTGGTTGGGGGTGACGAGTATCGTCATTACCTTGGGTGGGGCAGCAGTGTTCTCTTTTGGTAAACGGTATGAACAGTCTAAGGCCTTGTCTGTTTAGGATCAGAAAAGCGGCCTAAATGGCCGCTTTTCGTTAGGATTTCTTTGTACTGTTCTGCTTTCCAACATCTGGATTCTTTTGAGCACGGTTTCCTTCTTTGCCTTCACGCTGTCCGAGGATGCCGTTCCCTTGTCCGGTTCGAACGGTATGTGGATCCTGCTTGGTATTCATTCGGTTCTGCAGAGCTGTTCCCTTCTGTTCTCGAAGACGCATAGTGAAGTGAGTAAGAGGAGTTAAGCCTGTTCCCAGATTTCACCATAGAACTCTTCTGTTGATGGGTCAAGCAGCTTTGTTGGTGGGTACTTCGGTTGAGGCCTGTTCCGATTCTTTTTTAGCCTTCTCAGCTTTGCGTGCGTGGATCTTTTTAGATTCTTCCATGGTCAAACCATGCTTCGCTCGTGCAACTTGGTCCTCTTCTTCTTCGGTTGTCGTGGATTTTAGTTGATGAGGAGAAAGGGTCATATAATCTTACGCTATAACTCGCCAATCAGGGGGTCAAGCAGCTATGATCAAACACCGGCTTAAATGACGGATTTCTCTTTTTCTGCTACCCTGGGTCTATAATTCAGTATCTTGTTTCCTCTATGCAAGACGGAATGAACTGTCCAACTAAGTGCGGATGTCACAAAGTTGTCCCAGTATTGATTGTATTGATTGGGTTGGTGTTTTTGCTCGGGACCTTGGGTGTTCTCAGTGCTCATTTTGTAGCCGTCGCGTGGCCGATTTTGCTTATCGTGATCGGTTTGAAGAAGCTGTGCGGTGGGATGTGTAGCTGCTGCCAGAAGAAATAAGCATAGCGAAAACAGACAGGAAACAAAAAATGCCCCGAAGGGCGTTTTTTGTTTCAATAGAGTTAAAGTTGGTCTACGTACGTATCAAGAGAGGCTTGTATGTCTGGATTGCTGATAAAGTTCAATGGACGCAAGGTTTCACCACCAGCGTATGTTCCTACCTTGTCTCCAAAATAGTCACGCAACGTCTGTCCGTAGTCTTGAGCGAGCCACAGCTCCCCTTGATCTTCTGTGGTGGCAAGCAGGTGATTCATTGTGTCGATGTCTACCCCTACTTGATAGGCATAGACGGTCTGATATTCATTCGTCGTAGCGTTGAAGTGAGTTCCAAGTGGGTGTAGGGCATCCGATGTAAGTTGTTCTCGTTCAATGCCTGTTTCTTTTTGCATGGTATTCAGGGCGTTTTCTTTCAAATCCACTGGCTCAAACCGATTTTCTACCAGCTTGGCTCGTCTCTGACCGGCGATACTAGCGAGATCTACTTTGTTTGGTTCCCAACGACAGTGTTTCCCTCGCATTTGGAGATAAAGTTCTTTATTCGGTCCAAATAGGAGAACGATGACTGAATCATGAGGAAACTGTTTACGAAACTCATCCACGATGACAACGGGCTCTGAATGATGCATGTAGAGATCACTTTCGATGATGCTGCCATCGGGTTTCGTATAGCGTATTTTCTGATTCTTGAGTTCAAGAACGTTGTAGCCTGCAGGCAGAAGAATCGGAGTTTGTATCTGTTCGAATCGTTGTTCGATACATTCTGTAAGGGATTCTGTGCTCCTAGCTTGGACTGTTTCAGAAGAGTTCATACTTATTGAACAGTATGCATAATGCGGAGATCATGAGCAAACAAAGAAGTTTTTGGCTGTTTATGCATCCTGACGAATGACAACCAAAAATGCTAGACTAAGGGAAGTTCGTTCTTTCTATGGATCTCGCCACGTTGTCCAGACGTTCTAAAAAAGAACTCTTTCAGGAGTTCAAGACAGGTCAGAAGGGCCTTACGACGCGTGAAGCCGCACTTCGATTAAAGGTGTATGGACCGAATCAGGTCGAGCGGAACAAAGTAACCTGGTGGCGTTTGCTGCTCAAACAATTCGCTTCGCCGTTCGTCTATCTTCTGATTGCTTCGGCTGGGTTATCGTTTGCCTTTCATGATCAGATCGGTGGCTGGATGATCTGTGGATTTGTTATCTTGAACGGTTGTCTTGGCTTTTTTCAGGAATACCACGCCGAACGGGCGGTCGCGATGTTGCAGGCGATTCTTCGTCCTTCGGCGAAGGTATTGCGGGATGGTCGGGAGCAGCGTCTTCCCTCTGTAGACTTGGTGCCCGGAGATATTTGTCTCAGCGAAGTCGGGGATATTTTGCCGGCAGACGGAGTTTGTATCGAGTCTGAAGCGTGTTTGTGCGATGAATCGGTGCTGACGGGCGAGAGTTTTCCGGTCACGAAACAAGTCTCTCAGCCTTTGCAGGCCGGAACCAAGATCACGCAAGGCTGGGCAAGATTGCTCGTCACGCATACGGGGCGAGCCACTGGTTTAGGGAAGATCGCTAAGCTCACGTCTGAAACATCCGCGGAGGGGGCGTATCAAAAGTCGATTCGACGATTGAGTGCGGCAATTTTGTGGTTCGTGGTAATTGCCGTTTTGCTGACTTTTGGATTGCGTCTGCTTTTCCAAGGAGATTCGACCTTGAATTGGGTTCAGTTCGCGATTTTTTCAGTGGCGCTCGCGGTGAGCGTGGTTCCGGAGACATTGCCGCTGGTCGTGACGATTTGTCTCTCGCGTGGGGCGTTGGCAATGGCGAAAAAACAAGTCGTCGTGAAACGGTTGAGCTCGATTGAGGATTTGGGATCGATTGATATTCTGTGTACAGATAAAACGGGAACATTGACGGAGAACCGAATGCGTCTGGCTGATCATGTGGAGTACGGAACAAATCCCAAGCTTCTGGCGCTCCAATGCGTCGAGAGCTCTGCCCTCAAGCGTCCCGAAGCGTTGAATCCATTCGATCAGGCCTTGGTTCACTCCTTATCCAAGGAAGAACGAGGAATGTTGAAGAGTCATATCCTCAAGGCGCATCTTCCGTTTGATCCGAAACGGAAGCGGGTGACGGCGTTTGTTGTTGGAGATGATCAGTCATCGGTTATTTCGTGTGGGGCGACGGAGGAGGTTTTGAAGCGCTGCCAAAAGGTGGATTCAGGTTTCCGGAGGTGGGTTACCAAACAGGGGAAGGAAGGGAGGCGCGTTTTGGCTGTGGCGGTTCGTGTCTATCCTTTGCATGAGCGAATCGCTGATCTCGACGCGGCGGAACAAGATCTGACCTTATGTGGAGGTCTGGCGTTTGAAGATCCGCTCAAGGCGACGGCCTGTTCGGCTCTCCAACAAATCCATGGATTGGGAGTAAAGGTGAAGATGTTAACGGGGGATAGTCCCGAGGTCGCGGCCGCGATCGCGGAGCGGGTGGGATTGATCACGGACAAAGACATGGTTCTCACGGGCGAAGCGTTCCTTAAACTCACGTCGGCTGAACGTCGTCGTCGGGTAAAGACGTGTGCTGTGTTTGCGCGCGTCGATCCGAGCCAGAAGTACGCCATCATCAAAGAACTTCAACGTCATGGGTCGGTTGGATTCTTGGGAGAAGGGATCAATGACGCGCCTGCCTTGAAGCTTGCGAACGTCGGGATCGCCGTTAAAGAGGCTTCGGATATTGCGCGTGAAGCGGCGGATATTATCTTGCTGGACAAGGGGCTTGATGTGATTGCTGAAGGGATGACGCAAGGCCGCCAGGTCTTCGTGAATATTGGGAAGTATATCCGTGCGACCCTGGTCTCGAATTTCGGGAATTTCTTCGCTGTCGTGATCTCTCTCTTTTTCATTCCAACGCTGCCCATGTTGCCCGTACAGATCCTCCTCTTGAATCTCTTGTCCGACTTCCCGATGACGGCCATTTGTTTGGACACGGTCGAGACTGATGAGATCCGGAAGCCGGTCCGTTTTCCGATCCGCTCACTTCTCATGTTCTGTGTCGTAATTGGAACGGTCAGTACCGCCTTCGATTTCTTGTTCTTTACGCTCTACCACACGGTCGCCCCGGCCCATCTACAGGTCATGTGGTTCTTGGCCTCGGTTCTGACCGAGCTGGTACTCATCTTTTCGCTCCGAACCTCGCGCTGGTTTTTCCGCTCAACCCGTCCGCCCAAGGCTCTTTGGATCGCGACCATCTTGGCGGCGGGTTGTGCGTTCTTGGTAACCTTCGTTCAGCCTTTCCAGACATGGTTCTCCTTTCCGCGTCCGACAGGTCCTCTTTTGTTGATCACTCTTGGTTTGGTGCTCGTGTATTTTGTGGCAACAGATGTGGCAAAACGTTGCTACGAGCGCTTCGTGAAGGCTGCTTGAAGAAGGTATTTCATTTTCTTGAGTCATGGTGCAGACTAGCCTTCGTTCAGAGAACGTTCCATTTTAGTCTTTTTACTTTTTTATGGGCCAGTCCATGCAGGAATCGTCGAATATCGGGAAGTGGATTGCGGTGGCGTCTGTTGTCTTGGGGGTATCACTCATGATTTCTGCGTGTTTCATTCAACGCGGATACGTGACGTCCAAGGATCTGTCGAATCAAAATATTGGCTCAGTTACAGGCCTGGCTGAGAAGTCAGTTGAGTCCGATAAAGCGAAATGGTCGGTTCAGATCTCGCGTCCAACCATTGGGAAGGTGGAAGAGACGGTCAAAAATATCCAGGAAGATGAAAAACGACTCAGGTCTTTGCTCACTCAGGCTGGGATCAAGGACGCGATCGTGAGTGTCCAACCGGCGAATATCCAATCAACTGAAGGGGCTTATTCGAATCAGGTCATCGTTATCGAGACGGCGAATGTTATGGCGCTTTCCACCTTGTCTGAGCGAGCCATTACTGAATTTAACAAGGATAATGCCTATCTTTCCACCAATTCGATTGAATACTATTATTCCGGACTCACGGAGTTACAAAAGCAATTGACGAAACAAGCGGTGGAAGATGCGAGATCGCAGGCGAAAGACGTCTTTGGCTTAGTGGAGCCCCGCATCCAGTCGATCGGTTACCCGCAACTGTCCGTCACTCCAGAAAATGCGTCCATGTATTATGGGAATGCGGATACTTCATCTATCAAAAAGAAAGTGACGATGAGTACAAGTGTTTCGTTTTTCCTGAAATAGCGCGTTTGTCTGCCGAGGAGTCCGTTGTTCCACCGGGAAGCGGGCTCTTTTGCTATGATGGGGGTGTATGTCCCAAAAAACGTTTTTCCTTATCCTCGGCGTTTTGTATGTTGGTGCCTTGGTTTGGTCCGCCATTGCTCCGCACGATTACCCTACCTGGTTCATGGAGATGGTCCCAAGTTTCATCGGGGTCGTGCTGTTGATCGTCACGTATCGGAAGTTCAAGTTTTCTCGTTTTGTATATGTGATCGTCTTGCTACACAGTCTCGTGTTGTTTTATGGAGGAAAGTACACATATGCTGAAAACCCTTTATTCGAATACTTGGGAAATATATTCAACTGGCAGCGGAATAACTACGATAAGCTCGGCCACTTTGTCCAAGGCTTTTTCCCAGCCTTCATCATTCGTGAGCTCGTGATTCGACGGGAGGTATTTGCAAAGAAGAGCTGGATTCCTGCGTTTGTGATGGGGATCGTAGCGTTGATCACCGTCGTCTACGAATTGCTTGAGTGGATCGCGGCGCTCGTGATGGGGGAAGACGCCGATGCCTTTTTGGGGACCCAAGGGTATGTTTGGGATACACAAACAGATATGTTCCTCGCTTTGTTGGGAGGCCTTATCGCCTGTATTGGTTTTGCCAAGCTCCACGACTATTTCTTGAAAAAAGAACGGCTTACGTAAGTTCAGCACGAAGCTTCATCCAAAGCTTGCCCATCACGTTTTGTCCGGAGCCATCTTTGCCCGTGCCCCAATAGTAGTCTGTATCCCAGACTTTTAAGAGTTCACGGTCTTCGGATTCTTTTAGAATGTCCCGGATGTCTGAATGTTGAGCGAGCTTTGCGCGAAAGATTTCTTCCATGACGGCCGCTTTGTCGAAATTTAGTACGGCAAACTCGGGTCGATCTTTGTATTTTTGCCCTTCTCGCCACGCTTCCAAAGGGCTGCCAGTGTTTTTAATGGTTTCGCGTTCTGGGCCAGGGAGGATGCGCGAGGCTTGGTAGGCGTGTTCTGCGGTTGCAAAGGTCTCACCCCAAATTTCAATCCGATGGGCGGAAAAAGGGGAGAGGAAATGAAAGCGAGTCTCGATGAAATTGATCGGTTCGGTCATAAAAAAGTCGAAAGGTAGATCGAGGGTAGCAAGGACGTCCCAACCGGTCTATGATGAGCAAACCTATGGAACTTGCCTCGTATCTTTCGACGTTGGAGTATCCCGGACGTGGCCTCGTACTTGGGATGTTGAGTGATCGGGTCGTCGGAGTCTATTTTGTTACGGTCCGTAGCGCCTCAAGCAAGGCCAAGAAGTATGTTTTAAGTGAAGATCAGAAAACGATCAGCGTGCAGACAACTAATCTCAAAGTCATGGCGCGGGGCAAGTTGGATTTGTTGCAGTATACGGCCGTTCGGATGGGTGAACAGGGATTTGCGATTGGGAACGGACGTCAGGTGGATGCGGTTGAATTGGGGCAGCCGGGGATAGCCGAAGAGCGTTTGACGATCGATCTGGCTGGCTGGTCCTACGAGGATGATGCCTATCACACCCCACGAATCACTGGTCTGATCCGCTTGGATGAATCGGGTGTTCCATCGGCGACCCTCCACATCATTCGTTCGAATGAAATTGGAACGGCTTCACGAACGGCGTATGCCACCCCACTCGTTCCTGGACACGGTCAATTGATCATGACCTATCGTGGAGAAAACGTTCGTCCAACGCCAGCCTTTCAAGGATCGCCCATTGAAATTGAGTTCGCAGAAGAATCAGTTGAGTCGCTTGCACAGTCTATCTATGAGGCGCTTGCGCCTAAATCTGGAAAAGACGATTTGCGTTTGGCGGTGATGGGGGTGGCGTTCCAACCAAAAGAAAAAACCTATCAGACCCATATTTTGAACGTTCCGTCAGAAGCCTAAAACGAAACGCTTTCTGACCAACCCAAGGTGATCATCCAGTGACCTTTTTTAGACATCTCATACATACTCCAAAAAACTCCAACGAATGCGAGCGAATTTCGGTAAATTGATTCGATTCTTTTAAAACAGCTTTTTCAAGCGATTCCAGCTCACAATCAGGAATCTCTTCAATCAATCCGCAGGTCTGACAGACGAGATGATGATGGTGATGTCCTTCTTCTTCAATCCATTCATACGAGGCGAAACGTTGGTCGATCGCGACATGACGAATTAAGCCCTTTTCTTCAAACGATTTAAGCGTGCGATAGAGTGTTGCAAGGTCGAGCTCTTTGGGAACGAAGGCTTGGGCGAGCGTCGGTGTTCCTACGGGTTTATGCGCCTCCTCTAGAAACTCAGCGATCGCTAACCGACTCGTTGTGGCACGAAAGCCAACGGCTTGCAGTTGTTCTTTGAGCGAGAGGAGGCGCTGTTTTGGCATTTGCAAGTAGCCTAGTCTAGATGCGAATAAATGACAAGAACGAGAACGTCACTTTTTGAGGTAGCTTTGTCGCAATGGCTCAGGGAAGTGCTCGATGGCGTAACGAAGAGTGGTTCGTCCAAGCTTCCGCACATGTTCATCCAAGAAATCTTGCAAGATCGATCGAGAGCAGTGTTTGCCTACCTCGCGCAACATCCATCCGACCGCTTTTTGAATGAGGTCTTGTTTGTCTGTGATGAGCCGCTCGGCGATCATAAGCGCATAGCTTGGATCACCAGATTTGATCCAATGATAGGTTGCGACCATTGCGATCCGTCGTTCCCAGAGAGAGGAAGAGGTTGATAACCTGTCGAGGGTCGTTCGGATTACTTGAGGGGATTGCATGGCTAGATAGGTGCCAACGATCTGCGCCGCACTCGTATCGACCAAATCCCAATTATTGATATGGGCTGTATGGGTCAAATAGTCGTGATAAATCGCTTGCTTCGTGCCTTGGTCACTTGTCTTAAAGCGCTGGATGAGCAGGAAGAGAGCGAGCAGACGTTCTTCATGCAGTTGAGAACGCAGGAGGAGTAGAATTTCTGCTTGAGAAATCGCTTGAGCTGAGCGCGCGATCGTTCGGACTTCGGGGACGGTGATCCCAAGAAATTGATCACCCTCGGCATACTCGCCCGGGCCAGTTTTGAAAAAACGGGCAGAATGTTTGGCTTTTTCTGGCTGAGCTAACTCATGGAGTTTGGTGCGCAGCTCGTCTAAGGTCGAGATCGTTGTTGGCATACGCTTTTACCATAGCATAGAGACACATATGGTATCCTGAAGACCTATGATTGGGTCTTTACGGGGAGAAATTATCGAAATCGGTCCGAATTGGATCCTCTTGGAGGTGGGAGGCGTTGGGTATCGCGTTCAACTGTCCTCCACGGTTCTCTCTCTGCTGAAAACAGAGCAGGAACAGTTTTTGTATATCCATGAACAGCTACGGGAGGATTCTCATGAATTATATGGATTTCTTTCGTCGCAGGATCTGGGATTGTTCACGAAATTGCTTAGCGTTTCCGGAGTTGGGCCAAAGGTTGCGATGACCCTTCTTTCGATGGGCTCGGCGGATGTCGTGCAGCGTGCGGTCATGTCCGGAGATCTGGAATCGCTAACGGCGTTACCGGGCGTGGGCAAGAAGACCGCTCAAAAAATCATTCTGGAACTCAAAGGCCAGCTGGTTGAAGCGGAACAAATTCCCTCCGTAGATCGAGACGTGGCAGATGCCTTGCAAGGAATGGGCTATACGAATGTGCAGGTTCGGGATGCGTTGAAGAGTATTTCATCGGATCTAAAGGATCCTTCAGAACGCATTCGGGCCGCGTTGAAAATGCTCGCCTAATGCTCTATGCCTCGGTTGATTCAAGTGCGTGAACAAGAAACGTGGGATCGCTTTGTCCACGCAGACGCGTGGAATGCGTTTCCGCAGGCTTGGGCTTGGGGAGAATTCCAAGTCTCGTGCGGCCGAAAGGTCATGCGTTTTGCTCTCGTGGATGATCGAGATCGTTGGCTTGTGGTGGGACAAGGGATCTGGTATCCAAAGCGCTATGGAACGGGCTACTGGTTATTCCCGCGTGGACCAATTTTCGCTCCGCATATTCTTGAGCCACGTGAATTGTTTTGCACGTTTCTCCAAGAGCTGGCACAGGCGGAGTTCCCGTACAAAGGATTGTTCTTCCGCGTCGAGCCACCACTGACCTTGGACCAAGGAAGGGGAATGATGCCGCTACGCATGCAGCGCACACACGCGCTTGAACCTGCTTCGACGGTGTTAGTCGATCTCACACAAACGGAAGAGGAACTCCTCGCTGCCATGCATCCAAAAACACGCTACAACATTCGTGTGGCAGAACGACATGGAGTGACAGTGCGTTCTGGTTCTTCCAAGGAAGATATTGAAACGTTTCTTCGCCTCACTTCAGAAACCGCTGAGCGTGACAAATTCGTCTCCCATGATGACAACTATCTTCGTGCGAGTTGTGAAGCGCTTCTGCCGAGTGGCTTTGCGCGTTTACGGTTCGCGGAATGGCAGGGGAAGTGTCTCGCCGCTAACTTCGAGATTGCGTATGGAGATACGGTGACTTATTTGCATGGATCTTCTTCGTCGCAGGATCGTCAAGTGATGGCCCCGTATATGTTGCACTGGGAAGCGATGAAGATGGCTAAGCAAGAAGGGGCGACGCTCTATGATTTATACGGAACGAATCCGCGGTTGCAGTCGAATGTCTATTACAAACCATCTTGGGAGGGGATTACGCGCTTCAAGCGCGGCTGGGGTGGAAAAGACGTGGATTTGATGGGAACGTGGGATTTGCCATTGAACAAAGTATTGTACTATTTGGCGTTTCCGAAATTATTGTGGCGATCGTAACTGAACGTGCCACATGAGAAGTGAATAATCGACAGGCTCATTTTTATTGACAAAATAAGATTTTTTTGCTACGATGTACCCTTGTTTCAAGGGTTTTGTTCGTTCTGGCTAAGGTGGATCGTGTACGGGCTTTTGAGCGATGGCACTCAAAGTCCTGCCCGTGATCCAAGAGAACGGATGCGGCAGGAAGACAGACGAGGACGCTGCATGGTGTGGTTCCTCTCTGGTCGTTCATTTCCAACTGGAGAAGTGTCCATGAAGAACTCGATGAATCTTGGCCTCGTGATGGCGATGGTGGCGGCCTGCGGGACGAGCGCGTCCGGCACGCTGTCGCCTGCGCCCGACGCGGGACCGACGGCGGTGCCTGAGTGCGAGGAGGGCATGTACGGCGATGCCTGCAACAGCGGTTTCCACTGCGCGAGCGGTGAGCCCATCCCGGGCGCGCAGCTCTGCACCGGTGGGCGCCGGACCTGCTCGGTCGACATGCGCCGGCCCCTGTGCCCGGCGCCGACGATGATGGAGCGGGGCCATGTTTTCGTGGCCTGCGGTGGACCGCCCTTTGGGTCCCTCGCTCACCTCGATTTCGACACCTACATCCCTGGTCGGATGGCGATCACGGCCTACAACCGTGGTCTCCGGGTCCAGCGGCTGCCGCTGGGCCTTCGACTCGCGTCCGGCAACGGATTCGTAGCCGAGGAAGGGGGTGTTCCCTACTTCGACCGCTGCCGTGCGTTCAATGGGCTGAACGGAGATGTCCTGATGGGGCCGGTCAGTCTCACGAACATCGCGCGGGATCGGCGCTATGGCGACTTCATCTTCGCCAAGGGCTTCGACATTCCGATGAATGAGATCATTCAGTTTCACTTCGGTCTCACGATCGGCAACGCTGAGCGCCGGTACGGCGACCTGGCCCGTTCGAGTTACGCCCTGCGCTTCGGTTCTGGTCGGGTCAACCGCGTCTTCGACGAGGGTGATCTGGTCTGGGCTGATGGCGCTCCGGTCACGGCTGACCAGGTGAGCTACGATCCGGCGTGCTTCGATCGTCCTGGCGCCGGGACCATGGGTGAGTTCCGCGTGGTCTATCGCGGGGCTGATCTGGTTCTCGACGTGGACACGAACGTGAGGTTGGGCGACCAGACGGTGCCCAACCGCCTGACCGCGGTCGCGTTCCGCCTGGACAACCACGGATCGGGCGGCGGCCAGGTCGTTGGTGGAGTGCTGACCGCATTCGCTCGCATCGAGGGCGACGACGCCCGTCCGATCGCCTTCGAGCGCTTGGTGAGCGATTGTCAGATCGTCGGTAACGGCGGGGCTGTTCTGAGTCAGGCGCCCGTAGCAGGAAACACCATTACCCCGAACCTGCTCTCCAACGAAGCGACCCCGAACGGAGCGGCCTTCAGCAGCCTCCAGTGCGGCTTCGTGTGGCCGAGTGGTCTCGCGGCTGCCTACATCGAGATCCGCATCGGTGCGGCTCCGGACGGCTTCATCTCGCGGGCGAGCAACGTGGGCGAGGTGAGTCGAGTTGTTGGAGCCGGGATGCTCGATCAGAACCGGTTCGCACTGCCGCCGTCTCCCTGGGTGTTGCGCGTGCGCCCCTCGACGCCCTGAACGCGCTTCTCCGCCCGCTCCTTCCTCCCTCTCTTGATCCTGAGTGAAAGGATCCGTCAGGCCAGCGAGTCCTTGCTGCGGCCCAACCAGAACGTCCTGACCGTTCAATCCTTTGTCATGCTCTCCGAGGATGAAAGAGGAAAAAGAAACAGCCTGCACGAATATCGTTCAGGCTGTTTCTTTTTGTGTAAGTGTTGGGCAAAGATTCTACGCTTTCTTCCCCATGGCTGGTGTTTCGCAGCAACCAGCGTCTCCGCAGCAACCATTCGCTCCTTTCATTTTGAAGGCGGCAGCTAAGCTATAACGTCCAGCGCCCAGGCAGAATAGCGTAATCAACGAAGCGAGCAGCATGAAGTCGATGTCGGCGGCTGGGAACGTAAACTTCTTCACCATGAACAAGGCAACTAGCATGACAATGGCACCCAAGACAGCGGCGACACTCGTGAAGAGGCCGAGTAGGATAGCGATCCCACCGACGAACTCGGTCAATGCGGCAGCATAGGCGAATACAACCGGAAGAGGGAAGCCGAGACCAGTTACCATACCGGTGAACGCATCCATTCCAGGTGCGCCACCGAACAATTTGCCGTAGCCGTGCATGACAAGAATCACACCAACCCCGATCCGCAAAGCCAACAAACCAAGGTCACGGGCAGAGCCGCAACACTTCAAAGAGGTATTCATATACCGGTATGGTACGTTCTTTGGTATACTGTTGGCAAACCTCATTCCTCTTTGGTCCTTTGCGGATCCTCTATGGTCCAAACCTCTCTTTCTACGCAGACGAAAGTCTTGTTGGTCTCAGCCGCCGCCCTCGCGACGGGCTTAGCTGCCTATGCGCTTGGCTATTACGACTATGATTGGCGTTTGTGGGATCAGCAAGCTCCTCAACAGCTCGTCACCGATGGCGAGGCTCGTCGCCAATATGGGCAAGACTTGCAAACTGAACAATGGGATCAGCGCCAACTGGGTCAGGATCTGCAAACAGATGGCATTGCTATTCGTCAGCCTCTTCAGGATCTTTTGCAGACGGAACAGGGTGGTATTGCCTCTCGACAAACTACATCCGCTACGTTTCTCGATGATCCGCGTTTGCCAGACGCGATTGTTGGTCGAACCTATGAGGTTCGTTTGCGAGCGAGCACAGGCTTGAATACTCGTTGGATTCTAGAGCAAGGAGCGCTTCCCGCTGGACTAACTTTGGATGAAGCGCAGGGAATTATTCGTGGTGTCCCATTACAACCTGGTACATCCCTGTTCCGCTTAAAATTTGGCAGAGGTGACTCGGATGGTGTCAGTCAATTCACAATCAGAGTGGTGACGGGGGAAGAGTCGCCAGTACAGCAGCAAAACCAACAACAATCACCCATCTCGATCATCACAGATTCTCTTCTAGCTGGTCAGCGTGGACAGGTATATTCCAAGCGAATGCTGGGCCAAGGCGGAGATCCAGCCAGCTATCGTTGGAGTGTCCGCGGGACCTTACCAACGGGCATCAGCCTGACAGAGCAGGGAGAATTCACGGGCACGCCAACGCAAGCAGGAACCTTTCTCTTCTCGGTTGTTTTGAATGCTCAGCAGGTGAGCTGGTATGAAGTCAGTCGCCAATACGCCCTTGTGATTAATGATGCGGCAGTCGCTGCTCCGGATGCTCCGCTTACAATCTCTACGGTTGAATTGCCAGCCGGTCGGGTGGGTGTGAATTATTCGTATAACTTGGTAGCAACGGGTGGTCCTGCTTCAGCTCGGTATATCTGGTCTCTCACGAACGGAGGGGCTCTGCCGCCAGGAATCACCTTTACTCCAGGAGGTGTCTTCGGTGGCGTCCCAACACAAGCTGGTACCTACACCCTCTATCTCACGAAAGTCAGTGTAGAGGGACGACCAGATTTGAATGACTCCAAGGACTTCACTTTGCGCATTTTGCCACGTGAAGAAACCGCCCCTCCCGCTTCAACCGCTTTGATTATCAGCGGCGGCTATCCGGACGGGACGATCGGTAGCTATTATTCGGCTAGTCCGCTCCAAGCATCGGGTGGTCAGGGTTCGTATGAGTGGAGTCTCGTGTCAGGAAACCTTCCAACGGGTCTCTACTTGTCTCCTAATAGTCAGATCTCGGGGTACGCTAACCAATACGGCATTTTCACCTTTACAATTCAGGTCCGTGATCAAGCCAACCATACAGCCCGCGCCGAGCGCACAATCAACGTTCGTCCGTCTCAGCCCGTGATTTCGGCATCGCTTGATCCAGATCTTTCCAACCGCTTGCGTCGAATCGACTTGATGGGCGTTCAAGTGCATGACTTGATCAAACTCCAAGATGATGGAAATCCAGACACACAATACGACACGACGGTCTACTATATTGGTGCGGATGGTCGTCGTCACTCCTTCCCAAATCCAAAAGTCTACTTCAGCTGGTTCCCAGATTTCTCTCGCGTACGTGTCGTGGCTGCTCGTGAGCTCGCCGACATTCCGCTGGGTGCCAACCTGACCTACCGTCCTGGAACCCGTCTCGTGAAGTTCGCTACAGATCCACGTGTCTACGCCGTCGATTCGGACCGCCGTCTACGCTGGGTAAAGGTTGAATCGGTCGCACAGGCGCTCTACGGAAACTTCTGGATGCGCCAAGTCGACGACATTTCCGATGCCTTCTACATGGACTATCGCTTCGGCCCAGACGTGAACCAATCAGGTGACTATAGCGTGAACGGAGCCCAGACGAATGCCGCGTTCCCAAGTGACGTATTACCGCGATAAATAAACATAAAAGGACCCTCCCGAAGAAAGTGGGAAGGTCCTTTTATGTTTATTAGATTATTTGACGTGCAAAGGGTCGATTGGTAAGGTCATTGACCGGTTTTTACCGGTACAGCAAGTAGGGAAAGCGAACGAATAGGAGAGGTCATGGCAAAGAACGCAGGTGCAATTCTCGGACAGTCGTCGCTTGAGATCTGGGCTGGACCCGAGGCCAGCATCATCCGAGTCGGGAATCGCTGGCGTGATCAAACCTCGGAACAGGGAGGATGGGATCGCTTTTTAAAGCGTGTTCAACTGCTCGCAACGCTCGGGATCAAGGCGATCCGGATGCCGGTGCTCTGGGAGCACGTCTCCCGTTTCGGGTGGCGGTACATCGATCCCGTGATGCAGGAGCTGCGGCGACTCGGTATCCGGCCGATCGCAGGACTCGTTCACCACGGGAGTGGCCCCGCCGGTTTCAGCCTGCTCAGTAAGCAGTTTGCTGAAGGGCTCGCAACCCACGCTCGGGCCGTCGCCGAGCGCTATCCGTGGGTCGAGGATTACACGCCGGTCAATGAACCGCTCACGACCGCACGTTTCAGCTGCCTGTACGGACACTGGTATCCACATAAGAAGAGTGAGAGTGCCTTCGTTCGTGCACTCCTGAATGAGCTGCGGGCGACCGTGCGAGCTATGGAAGAGATTCGCAAGATCGTTCCTTCCGCTCGTCTGGTACAGACCGAAGATGTGGGGAGTACGTCTGGTCCGCCGTCTCTGAAGGGTCAATGGGTCTTCGATACCCATCGCCGGTGGGTGTCGCTCGATCTGCTGATGGGTTGGGTGAAGCCTGGTCATCGTATGTGGGGCCATTTCCGGTGGCTCGGCATCCCGGAGCATGAGCTCCAGTACTTCGTGGATCATCCGTGTCCGCCGGATCTGATCGGTGTCAATTACTATGTCACGAGTGATCGGTACATCGATGATGCACTGGAGTGCTACCACGAGCGCATCAAAGTGGGCGGCAACGGCCGCCAGCGCTACGTAGATGTCGAGGCGGTCCGTGTGCGTAAGGGGCTGCTCGGACACGAAGCGCTTCTGCTTCAGGTCTGGCGTCGCTATCAGCGTCCAATCGCTATTACGGAGGTACACATCGGTGGACCGACAGAAGACCAGATGCGCTGGCTACGAGATGCCTGGGAGGGAGCCGATCGTGCTCAGGCAAAAGGCGTAGATGTGCGAGCTATCACCGTCTGGTCCGCCTTCGGGGCCTACGACTGGAACAGCCTGGTCCGCAAGCGAAATGGTTACTACGAACACGGCCTGTTCGAGCTGGTCGGATCGGAAAAAGTGCCTCGTCCGACGTCGCTGGCTGACATGGTTAAAGCGCTTGCCTCAGGTCAGCCCTACGAACATCCCGCGCTTCGTGAGCGCGGCTGGTGGCAAAGGCATAAGATCCGCATCGAGCATCCGCGTCTACGCCGTCCACTGCCGACGGATCCAGATCGGCTATAGACCGACGTCAAATGCAATCACCGACGAGCTGTTCTTTGGGGGTCGTCCCTTCTTGAGCCGTTCTGGCTCATCTGAGAAGGCTTGTTCAACAGCCTTCTCCTCGTCACTCAGAAGTTCTCCTAGAGAGGAAAACTGAGTAACGAAGATAATCTAGAAAGCGATCCGTTTTTAGTTTGCCAACAGCTGGTTTTGTTCCTGCCAGATCTTCACATCGCTTACCAAGCCCAGCGCGCGCTGAAATTCATTGAGGATACGCGCTTCTTGCTCAGCCGTATACCGTGACCGATCATGGCGGTATTTGCAGAAATCAATAAAAACCTGTCGATTTTCGAGGGCTGGATTCAAGGTTGCTTCAAGATCAACAGGATGGTTATTCAATGCCATACCGATGATTCGGAGCGGTTCGGCATATTCGGTTTGGAATTGACCGAGCTTGTTTTGGAGCGAAGGACGATTGCCGGCTGTGACGGACGTTGAAAGAAAAAGTTTGCGTTTTTCATCAATCGCCTTACAAAATGCCTGAAGAATCCTTTCGGGCGTCTTAGGAGTTTCTACTGCGGATTGTCCGGGATGATTGGTGGCGACTGGAGGCTGTTCAAAGATCATATGACTGTATTGTAGAAGAGGAGCTAAAGTTTGGCGAGGAGTGTACTCAAAGCGAGGAAGGCATAAACTTTCATCTATCTTTTTCAATTGAAATACTGACAATGACTAGGGTAAATAAAGACGTTCTTTGCCGAAGTGCCTTCTGAAACTTGTGAAAAATTCATTTTCATGCTAAAAAAATCCCTTGTTCTTTGTATTAGGCCTCTCGCGAAAGTGTTTTTCCTTGTCTCCCTTTCGCGGAAGACCTTTGTCGCACAGTGCGGCCATGTTCCTCTTCCGTGCAAGGTGTACCTTGTTCCATCATCTGATCCGGTTTTCCGTTTTCGCTTTCGCTCTCGTCGGCCTCGTCGGCTGCGAGTGCGCTCCGGGGGTCATCCCGACCCTGGAGGACCAGTGCATCCCCCGCGCGAGCGGAGGAGGAGACGGGGGAGCCAATCCCTCTGATGTGCCCATTCAGGGCATGCTGCGCGAGGGCGACCTCGTGGGACGGGGCCCCGGCGGGCCTGAACGGTTTCCTGACGGAACCGGGCGTGACACGGTGTTTCAGGTGGTAGACGGGCAGCTGCGCCCGTTCGTCCAGGAGTACCTGTTCTACTCGTGGCACCCCTACGTGGGGCCCACGAGCTTCGACGTCGTTCGCCGCGAGTGGAGCGATACGACTTTCTCTACGTTCGCTGTCGGGCGTCCCATGACGTCGCGTCCCGCCACGTGGATCCTCGCGCCCAGCGGTGTCAGCGGGGCTGCAGGCTACTATGTCGTCGAACGCTGCTCGACACTCCGGGCGGCCTCGCCGACTCAGCTCGACGAACTGTACGGCATGCGCTGGCGGGTTGGTCGGTCCACCATGCACAGCGCGGCGGACGCCGTGCTCGTGCAGAACCTCAACCCGACGACCTGGACGCACTACCGCCTGGGCACCCCCCTCCCGTCCGGGACCTACCCGGTCGGACAGCTTCTCACCGATGACGCGGGCCGTCTCTCGGTCGTGACCGGCCCGGGTAATCGGGTACGGGCGCTCACGGATGCCGTGCTCGTGCAGAACGGGTTCAACCGCGCGTTCGCGGTGCAGCCGCCTTCCTCGATCACCTTTACCCCGCAGGAGGGCGTGCCCTTCTACCTGTCGGGGTACGATTCGGCACTCGCTGCCCCCTGCAGCGAGTAGCCGCCGAGCGCGCAGGTCCTCTGCGCGCTCCCATCCCTTGTTTTTCTGAAGAACTCTTCGGAGAAAGATCTGATGGCTCTGAAAAACCAAAGAGCGTATAATGAAATAGATTAAAAAGAGAAAACTTTATGCCTATACGTATTCCGACAGGCTTCCATCTCTATGCGTCGCATCCTGGTATTTCTGTCTATCAGAAACTGTATCGCGGAGGGCAGCCAGATTACGTCACAGTCATTGATTTGAATCTCGCCGGAGTAAGAAGCCTATCCGGTGAATCAACCGGTTCACCGGCTGGCAGCGCACGAGTGCGACGACTTTCGTTAACCGTTTCGCCGACCTGGTGGGAACGGATGAGTGGACTGCCGAATTCTCACGTTGCGATAAATGGAACATTTTTTGAAACAAATGCGTCTCCAACGAGAATCACGTTTGGACTACGAGAGCGCCGAAGAACCGTCTCTTACGGATACGGATTAAATGAATATCCAGGAAAAACGCTCATGCTCATTTTTGATCAAACGGAAACAAGTTGTGATCTTGTTCCTTGGAACGGCAATGAATTTGGCCGAAGAGATACCATCATTGGAGTCCTTGATCCATCAGTAGATAAAGCGGCGAGTTTATACATCCCAAGAACCTGCATTGGCATCGCTGACCCAATTCCAAATCGTGGATTTACGAAAGTCCTGTTTTATTCCACGGCTTATGCAAGACAAGCGGAAGGCGTGACCATGCTGCACAACTTTGGAACAGAAAAAGCGGCTCTTCTAGATTCTGGTGGCAGCACGGGACTCGTTGTCGATAGACGGATTGTTATTCGTCCTCTTCGATCTGTTCCACAGATTCTTGTCGCGTATTCTAAACCTGGGTAAATATTCAAAAATCTCCGCATTTTCGCGAAGATTTTTTGTGGTGGACCCTGTCGGGCTCGAACCGACCACCCCCTGCTTGCAAAGCAGGTGCTCTACCAAATGAGCTAAGGGCCCAAGCAAATTGTTCGAACGGGCCTTAGCCTACCAAACGTGGGTAAATCTTTCAACTTAGGGGGTATCTTGAGCATCTGGCTCGTCGAGAATGGCGACTATGTCAGGCATCGTGATGAGAACCTGACGCAATTTCGCCTTCCCACGTGCAAGCAAACCTCGGATGCTATCCTCAGAGATGCCTCGTTTTATGGCGATCTCTTTCATTAAGAGGT
The DNA here is from genome assembly GCA_964567995.1 of uncultured Gammaproteobacteria bacterium. Classification (GTDB taxonomy): domain Bacteria; phylum Patescibacteriota; class Patescibacteriia; order 2-12-FULL-60-25; family 2-12-FULL-60-25; genus JAGOTP01. The sequence continues at coordinate 93,341 of CAZMOB010000003.1, read as the reverse complement.
CGTGTACATAAAAATCTTCAATGACCTCCGCTTGCTCTGTGGACAGCTCTTCCAAGGCTCGTTCAATGATAGCTTTCTTTTTACTTCGTCTCGCTAGTACTTCTGGATTTTGATCATCCGTTTCGCGTAGTTCCAACGTATGTGGACTCTCTGATTGAATCACCCTGTTTCGTCTTTGTTCTGCTTTATACTTTTCAATAGCTACTCCTTTGAGAACCATAAGAAACCAATTGACGAATGGTTTGCTTGGATCGTAGGTAGAAAAGCGTTTGGCTGCTTTTAGAGCGGCGGATTGAACGAGATCTTCTGCGTCTGCGGAGTTGCCTCGTGCATATAGTCGAGCCAGTGAGGATGCTTGAAAATGCACAGCCGTAAGTTGAGCCTGAAGCTCTTTGCGCTGGTCTGCGCTCAGTTCAAGAGTTCTTTCTATACGTTCCATAATACAAGGATCTTATTTCGCTGGTGTGAGTGGTGCGCGTCCCGACAAAACCGAGATGATATTCTGTGCGGCTAACCGTCCCATGGCTTGGCGGGCTTCGATCGTTCCTGAGGCTGTGTGTGGGGTCAAAATCACGTTCGGAAACGCACTAAGAGACAGCTTGTCTTTGAGATCACAATCAAGTGCGGGTTCACACTCGAAGACGTCGAGTGCGGCGCCAGCGATGCGTTTTGTTTTGAGAGCGCGTAACAAGGCCTTCTCGTTGATGATCGGTCCACGAGCCGTGTTTATCACGAAAGCCGTCTGCTTCATGAGACTGAATTCATCTGTCGATAGGAGGTGTCTGGTCGTTGGGAGAAGGGGAACGTGGACGCTGATCACGTCCGATTCTTGCAAGAGACGATCGAGTGACGTGAGCGTGCCGCCAACTTCTTTTTCAAAGGCTGAATCGCGACGAGGGGTGTGGTAGAGGCAACGCATCCCAAGTCCGAGGACGGCTCGGCGACCAACGGCGTAGCCGATGCGTCCGAGACCGATCACTCCCAAGGTTTTGTTCCGGAGATCGCTCCCGATCAGCAGATTGGGGGACCAGCCGGTGTATTTGCCAGAGCGAGCGAAGGTGTCCGACTCGACGATTCTGTGAGCCAAGGCCAACATCAGAGCGATGGTGTGTTCGGCAACGCTTTCGCTGACTTCCGGAGCCGGAGCGTTTGTGACGGGTATACCCGCACGGCGAGCGGCCGCCAAATCAATGTTATCAAAACCAACCGCGTAGTTTGCAATGATTTTGAGCGATGGGCCGGCGGCTGCCATGACCGCCTCGTCAATTTTGTCCGTGAGTAAGGGGAGAAGAGCGTCTATTCTCTTCACTTGTTTCAATAATTCGGTTCGCGAGATGGCTTGATCCTTGGCGTAGACCTTCACGGTATACCCCTGTTCTTCGAGGAGTTGAATTCCTTCATCAGGAATGCGACGAGTCACAAACACGACAGGAGCTTTGGAGGAAGAGCGGGGCATATCAAGAAAGAGCGTGGCGAGAGGGTTTGAGGAACGAATGAGCGGCGGCTTTGATGGGGAGAAGAAGCAAGTTCAGCACGAGCAGAATCACAACAACTCGTGCGACGGCCCCGTACTCTTTGAAGTACCGATCGGCGATAAAGAGCGCCAGCGTGTTGTTAATATACACCAAACACAATGCGACGGTTAGACGTTCGCCCTTGGTTCTCCAGGGGAGGAGATCGTAGGCGGCGCGGGTCAAAAGGCCGGTCCAGATAACGCCAATCAGAATGATGCCGATATCGGGCAAGTGGAGACTGGGGAATGTGGCGCCCGAGGTATCTGCCGTGATCCCCGTTACTAAGATGCCGAAGAGAAGAACAGATAGAATACGTAAACCTGCATCGTGTCTTTGTACGAAGGTTGGCGCTTTGCGTTGGATGATGGCGGCGGCGATGAAAGGGAGCACGATGCTAATGAAGAGCGAACGCATCATGGAGCCAACCGGAATGGGGATCGATTGACCGATAGCGATTTGGAACAGGAAGGGAATGGTGAGCGGAGCGAGGAGGGATGTTGCGACCGTTATCAGAAGGGCGAGGGGTGGAGTCCCGCCAAAGAATTCTGCCACAAGGGCAATTGTCATGCCGGTTGGCATGACGCCAGCGATTAAAAAGGCTAAGGCCCACTCTGGCGACAGGAAATGTAATGGGATGAATAGGGCAAGTGGCAAAACAACGAGCATGAAAACACAAGCGATGAGGAGCAGCCGCCAGTCTTTGGCATATTTTAAGAGCGCCGGCAGCGATAAACGCAGACTGGAGGTGAAGAAGACCGCCATCAGCAGAGGTGTCGAATAGTCGTTCAACCAGGAAAACACCTCAGGCCAAACTAACCCAAGGATAAGTCCAAGGAGGACTGCGACGATCTGATTTTCGGCCAGCCAATGACGCACATACTGGCCAAGGAGCCGAAAGGACATACGGACGCTGCTATTGTACACTATGTCTATGCTTCATTCTTGGGTACAAAAAGCGCTTGGAACAGTCTTTTGTCTGGTAGCTTCCGGCTGTCTTGTGGGAATCGTCCATGCTGAACAGATCAATCGTTTTGATGTTCAGACGACACTGGACCAGAACCGTCGTTTAACAGTTGAAGAAACGCTTGAATACCAGTTCACGACGGGAGCCAAGAAACATGGGATCTTACGAATATTGCCCGAGCGTTATACCCGGTCTTGGTTAAGATATGATCTGCATTACACGGTGGAACAGGTGCTGCAAGATGGAAAAATGGTACCTTGGGAAGCGGAGCGTCAGGGGGCTGATCTGGTGCTACGCATCGGGGATCCGGTGGCATTTGTGACCGGCACGCATCGCTATTTGATTCGGTATCGTACGGATCGAGCGATTACGGATTTCGCTGATAGCCATGAGTTGTATTGGAATGTGACGGGAAACGAATGGCCGTTTCCGATTGTCCGATCTTCATTCGCCTTTGCAGGAGTCCCGATTCAGCGTCAAACCTGTTTTACGGGGGTGCAAGGGGCGACGACAGCTGCGTGTTCCTTCCGACCGTCCTCTGATCCGAGCAAAATCATGGCTGATTCGCCCTCGCGTCTTGGAGCGAATGAAGGGTTTACAGTGGTGTTGGAATTTCCCAAAGGATCGTTGGCAACCGAACCGTTTCTGACGACGGTAGGGTATCTTTTGATCGATAATGTACATCTGATCATTCCGTTCCTGCTGTGTTTATTGATGATCTTCATCTGGTTCTTCTGGGGCCGTGATCCGCGTGGTCGAGGGGTGATTATTCCGCAATACGAATCGCCGGATGGTTTAACACCTGGGCTGCTCGCTGGGCTCATGGAAGAACAGGTTTCAAGTAAGGCGATTACAGCGAGTCTGTTGGATTTAGCGCGACGTGGCTATGCCAAAGTGGAGTTCCGTGGCGAGGATCCAGAGGAGCCGGAACGCATTCTCTATACTCGTGTGATGAAGCCAAAGGCGAACGATGTACTTGCCCCCTATGAAGAAGAGCTTCTCAAGGCGGTGTTTGCTGATCAAACGGAAGTAAACTTGCAGCGTCCATCGTCAGATGGCCAATGGGCCGCCTACCAAAAGGTGATCAAAGTGCTGACGGATGATATGTTGGCACGTGGCTGGTTCCGCAAGAATCCGGGAACGGTTCGTGGTGCTTGGTTTACGCTGGCTTTCATTATCGTCACGGCGGCGTTTATTCTGCAGGCATACTTTTACCTAGCGGTGGCTGCGGTGGTGGGAATCCTTGGTTGGTATATGCCCAAAATGACGCCGCTAGCAGCGGAAGTTCGCGAACGCATTTTAGGCTTCAGACTGTTTCTGATGGTAACCGAAAAGGCTCGTTTAGCGTTCTCTGATGCACCCGCTAAACGTCCGGAACAGTTCGCTGAATTCTTGCCGGCCGCTGTGGCGTTAGGGGTTGAAAAAGAGTGGGCGAAACAGTTTGAAGGTCTTCTGGTCGAACCGCCCTCGTATATTCGTGGAGCGCCTGCAAACTGGTCGAGTCTCGCCTATATCCATGCGCTTGGACACATGTCGCATGCGGTTTCGACGAGGATGACCCATCAAACAGGCGCGGGGAGCGGTAGCTCTGGCTTTTCGGGTGGTTCTTCGGGTGGAGGGTTTGGCGGTGGTGGGGGAGGAAGTTGGTAAGCAGGAAATCAAAAAATGAACGAGCCCGGATGGACGGGCTCGTTCATTCTGTTTCTAGGTCTTCTTAGCGATTCATCGGGTGTTGCGCTTGTTGGTCTCGACCTTGCTGACCGCCCGGCAGGCCAAAGGCATCGACACAAACCCCGTCTTCAAGACTGTAGTCGGCTGGGCAGCGGCAGGTAGTGCCCGCCATTGTTCCGCCGGAATAGGCGCACCCGCTGATTTTCATGGTTGTTGTATGATCTGCCTTGACTTGCATTCCAGCACGTCCACCCGGAACACCCATCGCATCAATACATTGTGCGTTCGACAGAGTGTAATCCGTTGGACAGCTACAGCGTGTATTTCGATAGGTTCCACCGGATTCTGTGCAGCTTGTTTGGGCCGTCATTGCCGTTGGCATGGCTTGTGTGCCTGTAGCGACAGGAGAAGGAGGGGCAACGGAATCTCTCATCATGCCCATACCTGCCTCCATCGTTCCGCGCTGCATAGGCTGCTGCTGGTACATTCTGTTTCCTTCAAATCGACCCTGTGGCATCCGTGACATTCGACCACTGGCCAAAAGTGCGACACTTACCATGATACCAGTGACCAAGATGACGCCAGGTAATAAGAGCGGAGAGTCTTTCATAAAAAAGGACGTAAAAGGGAGTAATGGCTAGAAGTATAGCATCTTTTTGATCCACACGCCTATCATCTGCAGTGTTTTTTCTAAGATTCAGGAATATACTAAGACAGAAAATTATTTATCTTGATTCTATGACCACACCAGATGGAAAAGGACCTTTAAAGAATCAGTCGGGTTGGAAATCAGCCGAAGAGCGAAAACCCTCTCCATTGCTTACACCGGAAGCCCAAGAGAGAGCTCGTGTACATCGAGATCGGAATGCTCCTTTGCAAGCTGCAGCGACCGCAGAAGCGAAACGGCTTCACCAAGCCCGAGTGGCAGCTGATGAGGCTCGTTTGGCTGAGTTGAAGGATGCTTTGCAGCAAGAAGAGTCAACATTGCTAGATGATGAACAACCTACTCAGCCGATCACCCCTCCCTCTCAGTCAATTGCTTCCGCAGGTAAAGGGAGTTCAAAATTAGCTGACAAGAACAGCTCATGGGCCACGGGTAAACGTCAGCCATAATCCGCGTGTAGATTGTGCAAAAAACATCCTTCTCTTTTGAGAAGGATGTTTTTGGTGGCGAAACGATAAGCCGAGTTCTGTACTCCCTGTCTTGCGACAGAAAGCGACGACCATCTCTCTGGGCCGTCTGTCGCCAGACGGCTCGAGCGAGCGACCATTCCTCTTGCGAGGATTTGCTCTTGCACCGGAGAGGGTTTACCACACTGCGTGTTACCACGCAGTGAGAGAGGTGGCACCGGATCTTGCGACCCGACACCTCCACTCACTTTTCACCTTTCACCAGACTTGCGCCGGGCTAGTATTGTCTCTGTGGCACTTTCCCTAGGTTTCTTCTGGATCTTGCGACCCAAAGGTATGTCCTGGCAGTCGTTAGCTGCTCTCGCTGTCAGCTCACCTTACGATGAGTTCGGTGCTCGGACTTTCCTCACCCAGTCCTACGACCGGGCGCGGTCATCTGTTTCGCCGGGCGGACGATACCATGGATCAAGTGGGTATTCAACTCGTTTGCTGCGCTCGACCAATTCCCATCCGGTTCCGTACGGTTGCCATGGTCTCGCTCGCAATGGATCTCGCCTGATCTCGCGCTGCATCAAGAATCTTCATCAACTCTGCCGGATCAGTCTGAAAGGTCTTCAACCGTTCCTGAATAGGGGAGAGATGAGCGACCGTCGCTTCCGCTAAATCTTTTTTAAACGCTCCATACCCTTGTCCTGCATAGCGTGCTTCAATCACTGGAATCGCTTCCCCCGTCATATGATGGAAGATCGTGAGCAAGTTTGAAATCGCTGGCTTGGTTTCAAGGTCGTACATTACGACCCCATCCGTATCCGTCACGGCTTTCATGATCTTCTTCCGAATGACGTCCGGTTCATCTGAAAGGGCGATATAGTTATATGTCGAATCGGCGCTCTTACTCATCTTCTTCATTGGTTCATCGAGCGCCATGATGCGGGCCCCTTGGGTTTGAATCAGGGCTTGGGGAATCCGGAAGGTTTCACCAAAGGTGCTGTTGAACCGTTGGGCGAGATCGCGCGTTAGTTCGAGGTGTTGCACCTGGTCTTCGCCAACGGGGACGGCGCTCGCGTTATAGAGCAAGATATCGGCGGCCATAAGTACTGGATAGCCGAAGAGTCCAAGGCTCGTTGATTCGCCTTGTTTGGCCGACTTATCTTTGAACTGTGTCATCCGTTCGAGCTCACCCATCTTGGCGATCGTCATGAGAAGCCAAGCGAGCTCGGTGTGTTCCGGTACTTCGCTCTGAATAAACAATGAGCATCGTTTTGGATCAAGGCCGAGCGCGAGGTAGGTCGCGACGATATCGAGAATATTCGCTCGGAGTTTTTTCGGATCTTGCGGGACCGTGATGGCATGCAGGTCGACCACCATGAACAAGCAATGATGTTGATGCTGGAGGTGTAACCATTGTTTCAGAGCGCCAATGTAGTTTCCAATGTGGAGGTTGTTGGTGGGCTGGACGCCTGAAACGAGGAGGTCTTGCATAGTAAAGACAAGCGTAACGAACGGTGCGGAAAAGGGCTAGGGTAGAGAAAACCCCTTCGGTTCTGGCCGAAGGGGTTTTCTGCTATTCGCCGTCCGGTCCGTTCCAGGCGGTTCTCACTCGTCTCTGTACTTCTGTTCTAGATGTGACCGGATCTGTTCCTAAGATCCGTTCGGCTTCTTGAATCCGTTCTTGTTCGTATGCGACGTTTTGAGCGTGATCGGTTGCTTCTTCTTCACCACGCAATTCCCAGTTCACAGCCATTCTCTCTTGTTCATGAATGCCACGTTCCAAATGTCCACCAAGAACTTGCATTGAGGTTCGTCCTTGTGCCGATCCTGCTTCAACTCGTCGCATGTGAGTTGTAACTTCCTCAACGAACGTCAGGTACGGATCTTCGTCGATTCCTTCATCAAGATCGGCTACATCATCCAACGCTTCGGCGATGAGGCGGTCTCGTGTTCTGGAATCGCTCGTACTACGAACGATTGATTGAAGTTCTCTCACGGCCGCAGCTGGGTTATGAGCATGAGCGCAGAGTTCCATTGGGGTCACAAAATTTTCTACAAAAGGCTGTGTACGGAGAGCGAATTCAAATTGCCCCGTTTTTGCCGCTTTAACAACCTCATCTGCTACATGGCTTCGTACTACAGCGACATAGGTAGTAACTTCGGATCCAGGTCCAGTGGCAGTTCTTTGACCATGGCGTGCGATCCGTTCCTGAACTTTTTTAGCGATGAGCGCATCAAACGCTTGCTGATCTTGCGGAGGTGATGTGTGTAATATTGCCATAATATCCCGTGTTACAGCCTCAACTGCTTCGGTTTGAGTTTCTCCTTGTTCTTGCCCCATCTGCCCACGTGATTCGTATTCATCCACCGCGACACCGGCTCCGCCTATGGCGAGCGCTCCAAGTAGCGCGATAGCTCGAGGATATCGATGCCAAACCTTTCGAACAGCGGCTCTTACCTCGTCGACAGCTCGGCTGATCTCGTTTGATGGTGCTTCAGGTTTTCTGTGGGTGACGAATGTTTCAGCTTCACCTGCTTCTGCCATAAGCTTTTCCCCTTCGTCCATCGTTTGTCTTGCTTCGCGCATCGTTGAATGCACTTCTTTTAGATAGGCGTCTCTTGCTTCGCGCGCCTCTGGCTGTGTCGGAGCTGTCTCAGTTCGGACTTTTCTCTGCTCTCCACTAATTGGTCGCGTTCCTTCTCCGCTAAGTTTTTTAAGTGCCATAAAATAGGATCAAATTAAGCTGATTTTTTAATCCTGCGCTGAATACGCCGACTCTCCTTCGCATCTTTGTCTTTAGCGATCGCGCGTTTCAAACGAATCACGCTTGTTTCAAGGTCTTTGACTGCCTGTTTTAACTCTCGTACAGGGGCTGGAAGGGGCGTTGGCATAAAAAGAAAAGAGGATAACACACCTAGACTATCACAAATCCAAAACGACATCACCTTCTAAAACACCAACCCCGGCACTTAGGCCGGGGTTGGTTGTTCTATTTCTCTTGTAGGTACTTTAGCATCGTCTGCGCATCGCTCACTTCAAATGGGTCCGTCGGACAATCATCCGTAAAGCCCGGTTCAACAAACAGTTTCTGGATTACGCCATCGACGACGTACATACTGTAACGCCAGGAACGTTCCCCAAAGCCAAGGTTGTTCTTCTTGACCAACATCCCCATGCCCTTGGTGAATTCACCGTTTCCATCTGGAAGCATTTTTACCTTCTCGACGTTCAAGTGCTTGGCCCATTGGAACATGACAAAGGCATCGTTCACGCTGACGCAATAGATTTCATCAACACCGGCGGCTTTGAGATCTTCGTAGGCAGTCTCATAGCCTGGAACATGTGTCGAAGAACAGGTTGGGGTAAAAGCGCCTGGCAAGGAGAAGACCACGATTTTCTTTCCAGCGAAAACGTCATCGGTTCTGACATCCTGCCAGCGGAAGGGGTTTGGACCCTCAATTGATGCATCTCGAACACGCGTTTTAAAGATTGCTTGTGGAACGTGGGATTGTTCTTGGAGATGAGGCATAGATAAGAAGTAAAACGCATCTAACGTAAGATGACAAGCAAACAGCCTACTCCGTAAGAGTAGGCTGTTTCTAAGCGGCTTCTTTTACCTACACTTCAATAATCACCGGGATAATCATCGGTCGCTGTTCCGTTTTTACAAACAAGAATTGGCCGAGGTCATCGCGCAATTTATCTTTCAAGTAGTTGGTTTGAGTCCGAGAACGTGGATCCATGTCACGCAAGATCGAAGCAACCTTGTTGCGGGCGTGGGTAATCAGTTCTTGGTGTTCCTTCATGTAGACGAAGCCACGCGAGATGATGTCTGGAAGTGCCTGTGGGGCGCCGGTACGAGAATCAATCACGGCTACAACCAGGACAACGCCATCTTGGGCCAATTGTTTACGATCACGCAGCACGATCTCGTTGGTGTTTCCAACGCCGAGACCATCCACGAACACGTAGTCGGTTGGGAGTTTCTTGTTGGTCAACATGCCGGTACCGCTCTGATCGAATTCCATGACCTGGCCGTTGTCGGCGATCAGGATGTTCTCACGCTTGAAGCCTCCGCGGACGGCGGCATTAGCGTGTTCACACAACATCGAATAGTTGGCTTCGATGGGGATGAGGTATTTTGGCTTGATCATCTGGTGTACCTCGATCAAATCTTCCTGACGGGCGTGACCACCGGCGTGCACATCCATCATGGCGTAGTGCACGACGTTAGCACCTTCACGGTACAGCGTATCCTTCAAGCGCTGAACGGTACGTTCGTTGCCTGGAATGACGGAAGACGAGAAGACGATGCTGTCGCCTGGTTCGAGCGTCACAATTGGATGCTCGTGGTTTGCGATACGGATAAGTGCTGAGCCTTCCTGGGCTTGCGCACCAGTACAGATGATAGCCACCTTCTCACGTGGATACTTATGAATATCACGTGGTTCGATTAATGTGCCTTTTTGAGCAACGAAGTAGCCGAGCTGTTGAGCGATCGTCATGTTCGAACTCATCGAGAAACCAAGAATCGCAACCTTACGACCCATGCGTTCACAGGCGTACACAATCTGTTGAATGCGGCCGATCATGGACGCAAACGTGCTGATAATGACCTTGCCTTTGGCATTCTGAATGATCTCATCCAAGTTGTGTTGAATGTCGATTTCAGTCAGCTGACGTCCACTTTGCGTCGCGTTGGTCGAGTCGATCATGAGTCCGAGGACGCCACGTTCACCGAGCTGACGCATTTTTTCTGTTTCCTGAACGGAGCCAGCCTTTTCGCCCATTTCAAGTTTGAAGTCACCGGTGTGGACGATGATACCGCAGGGAGTATTAATGATAATACCCATCGAAGTCGGAACCGAGTGGGCAACACCCATGAACTCGACTTTGAAGACACCAAGCTGGATCACATCGTCATATTTGACGGCATGTAAATTGAGTGGAGGACACTGACGGAAATCTTCCTGACGCTTTTTGATAATCGCGCAGGTCAAATCAGAGCTGAAAATCGGCGGATTGCCAATCTGTGGCATGATGTGAGGGATCCCACCGATGTGGTCCATGTGGGCGTGGGTGATGATGACGCCACGGATATTTTTTTCCTTGCCCTTCAAGTAAGAAACATTGGGAATAATATAGTCGACACCGGGCATGTCTTCGTCCGGAAATTGGAGTCCCATGTCGATCAAGATGATGTCGTTGCCGTATTCAATCATCGACATGTTGCGGCCGATTTCTTCGTTACCGCCAAGCACAACAACCTTGAGACGCTGTTCGCCCGTGGTGCTCAGCGTATCTTCGTCGCTGCCAGTTTTATGGGTTGGTTTGTTCTTGAAGGTGTTCATCCGCACGTTTGGCAGATCCCCACCTGGAGGACCGCCGCGCTTGCCGCCACGAGGGGGACGGCCGCGGCCTGGACCGCCGGGGCGTGAGCCACCCTGTCCGGCTGGACGAGGTCCGCCGTGAGGAGCGCCTTGTCCTTGAGGAGGACGAGGTCCTGGAACGTACGGAGCACCGGGCGCACGATCAAACGACACACCGGTCGCTGGAGCGGAGGCTGGAATGGTTGGTGGAACGATACGAGGCGTATTGTTCGCGGGTTGTGGATACGATTGTGGGGAATTCGAGCGCAAGAAAGGCGCTGGTTTTGGGAAACGCGAACGCATGGGGCGTGGCGATCCCGCTCCTGGACGGTTGATCCCTGGTCGGAACGGGGAAAACCCGGAACCGGAGCCTGAGGATGGAACTTGAGGAGGAATAGGAGGGTTCATATTGTGAAGATTTGAAATATCTAGAGTCAGAAATCAAAAGAAGACAGAAAAAATAACGAGGTCGGAGCGGCCGGGTCAGAACCTGTTCCAGATCGGCTAAAAGCCTGCTTGGCTTGGTTTTTGCGACGACTTTCAGAGAGCTCCCGCAGACGAGTGCGCTCTGAGAACCGTCGAACAACGTTGTGAACCATAGCAGTGTTCAGAGAAAGCGTCAAGCGAACATTTCACAAATTTGGCTGTATTTAGCAAATAAAGTCTTATTATCTAGTTAATAGCCAGGTTATGTCGCAAGTGGTATGTTGAAGCTCTATGACCATCCACGAACTCTTGCTCAAACGCTTTGCAACAAAGAAATTCGACCCGACCAAGAAGGTCTCCAACGACGATCTAGCCTATATTCTGGAAGCAGCACGTCTGTCCTGTTCGAGCGCCAACACCCAGCCTTGGTTTGTGACGGTTGTAACGAACGCTGAGCTGCGCGGAAAGCTCCGTGAAGCTGGGTATGGTCAGGCGCAAATTACGGACGCCAGCCATCTCTTGGTGTTGTCCTGTGTGATCGATCCAAGTATTCGGATCAATCGAACAGTCGCTCTCATCACAGAAAAAGCCGGTGCTGAATCTGCGGCAAGCTATCGTAAGATGGTAGAAGGCTGGGTCCCAAAGACGCCGGAAGCGATTCTTGGGTGGTTGAAACCTCAAGTCTATCTGGCGTTACAAGCGATGATCTTGGCTGCTGCGGAGAAGGGGATCGATAGCTGTCCGATGGAGGGGTTTAGTTCGGAAAAGTTTGGAGAGATTTTGGGATTCAAAGATAAGGTAGCGTGCGCGTTGCTACCCATCGGATATGCCGCAGAAGGGGGGCATCCAAAGGTACGCGTGCCCATGGAAGATATTGTGGAGTATAAAAACTAAAACCTATTACGAAAAACATCCTAATCATTGGGTGTTTTTTGTAATAGGGTTCTCTACAGATCGTTCTTGAGTCCATGAATAACTCTTTCTCCGCCGCTCAGATATCGCTTGCACTTAGCGCTCTGTATGTAGTGCTCCTATTCTTGTTTCCGTGGTCCTACATCGCTGCTCCGCTTGTCCTTATCGCGATGATCATTATTCATCTTCGTGGTCGACCACTTTCAGATTTACTCTATCCGCTCTGGCCCATTTTTATCAGCCTGGCATGTATACTCGTGTATTTCGCTGGATTCATTGTTATTCGTTCAAATCTTCTGATCGGATGGGCAATAATCTTCCCTTTGATTTTAATGCCGTTGTTGGGTTTGTACTGGGGTTACTACTATTCACGAATTGATAAGAAGGTAGGGCTTAACCTGCTGACCCTTGTTGGTTTTGCAATAGTTGCAGGGCTCGCTTTTTTTCAGGCCACCCAACTTATTCGTTGCACGTCTATTTCGGCTGCTGAAAAAGGAGTCACACCTGGGGAAATCTTAGGCTGTCAGATAACGAATGTGTATCAGCCATCGGCACTTTCACGGCAGGGCGTGGGTTGGAATCAGTCGGCTCACATCTTCTTCAGAGGGGTCTCTACCATTCTGCCGGGCATCTCTCTAGGAACTTGGATCCTGATTCGACTTCTTTCAAAAAAAGAACAAAGTTCGATTGAAAAAGCAGAAGGCTCGTAGCATGAGCTGGCGTTCAAAGCATGCATTCACGGGTAGATGAACGCGAGGCAATAGAGGAGAAAACAAAATACACTCTGTTTCGGAGTGTATTTTGTTGGTGGGCGAGGAGGGACTTGAACCCCTCAACGGGACCGTCAGAAACCCGCTCAACACAGCCAATTCTTGGCTATACCAAGCGAATATCTGACCATGACACGAGTTCCTCGCGTCATGCGGTTTCCTCTCTAATTCTCTAGTCTATGGGCAGCTTTTTGGGCAGAAAGCCGGGCAACATATTATTATAACATATTATTCCTTCGGGTATAATCCAAACGTAATCTTTGACCACCAGATTCCTTGAGAGCCTTATTATTCACTCTTCCTGGGCATTCTGCGGTCAGCTGACAACAGTCGCAACACCCGTCTTTCGAGACGGTTGTTTGCGTTCCTTGGGCGTTACCGAGCCGAGATTGCTAATCTATTTCATTCCAGTTCAAACTGAGACGTGAGATAGGAATAAAGATTCCGCCACATTATCCACATAGCTCGCTTCTCTGTAAGACGGTACGCGTGTTATCCTGGAAGTGTTGGAGACGAACAATCTACAAAATCTCTGTGCACCCAGGGATGGCCAGCAGCTTGCCGTAGCATTCTTCCGCTTTAGAGGTCGGCACTTCGAGGATAGCGATATCCTCCGAGGTGCAATTCGGGGGAGCATGTTAAAGTGCTTCCTTGGAGTGCTGGCCTTTACCGCGGAAGTTTTCTTTTTTCCTTTTGTCCCTTTCCTTGTCGTGAGGGTCAGAAGGAGGTCGGAAGCCTCCCCGCCGCAGTCTGAGGCGTAGTAAATGTAGAAAGGTACACCCTCCCATGGGAACCAAATTTAAAGTCGGTCGCGACTCCAAGACTGGTGAGTTCATCCGTGTGAAAGACGCCCAACGGCGCCCAACCACGACCACCGTCGAAACGATCGTAAAAACGAAGAAGACCCGTTAGGGTCTCCCATTGCCTCGCCCTGCGTCTCCAAACTAGGGGCGAGGTTTTGTATTTAACCAAAAGAGCCGGAGGAGTCAATTATAGCATTTGTACCTCTTCATGCTGTGGACTATCGAACTTCGTGTCTGAATCCTGGCAAAGATCTGCATTCTAGTTCCTTGCTCCATCACGGTTTTGATAGATTCACCCGACTTATTCTTAGCTTAACTATGCCTGTAAGATTGATCGGAAACTCATGGATGGTAGATTTTTATTTTGGAGGAGAGCGTTGTCGCAAGCGTGGCCCTCTCAATTCTGAAGAAGGTGCCCTCGCGTACGAAATGTTTCTTAAGAAAGAGTCTTCTCTGCACGGTTCAATCACGGCTGCTCTTCGTGCGAATATTCCCGCTCATCGACATCCCTGTCCGACATTTGAGGAGTTTGTTCCTCGCTGGTTTAACGGCTACGTCTTCGTGAACAACCGCCCGACAGAACAACAACAAAAGCGGCGTATCGTCGCGAGGTACCTACTTCCTGAGTTTGGGAAGCTTCGCCTGTGCGACATCGGCCAGGAAGAGATCGAACGGTTCAAGGGGAACCGTCGTCAGGCGGGCCTCGCTGCCAAGACCATCAATAACCAACTCGCGGTCCTTCATCGTTGTCTTACCTGTGCCAAGGAATGGAAAGTCCTCAAGACTGAGGTTCCTAGGATTCCCATACTTCGTTGCGCTGAACCAGTTTTTCGCTTCTTGAACGTCGATGATTGCGAAAGGCTCTTGGCGGTCGCACCTGCTGGGGTCATCCGAACAATGATTCTTACAGGCCTTAGAGCGGGATTACGTTTCTGCGAGCTTGCTGCATTGAGATGGGTGGATGTCGACTTGCCTAGGGGCTATATCACCGTGTGCCGTTCGGCTGTTAGCGGTCATGTAGCCCAGCCTAAGAGTAACCGTATTCGCCACGTACCTCTTACTCGTGAGCTCATGGAGGCTCTCTCGGATCTCCCGCGACAAGGTGAGCTCGTCTTTCATAGAGACGGACGAATGATGAGCTACGATTTCGCTTGGAAACTCATCACGAGCCTTTCAAGATCCGCAGGGATCGAACATACAACCTGGCATGATCTGAGGCACACGTTCGCTAGCCGATTGGTTGAACGCGGGGCGTCATTGCTCTCTGTCCAGAAACTTCTTGGACACTCCGACATTCAAGTCACGATGCGTTACTCCCATTTAGGAAAGGACGCCTTGAGAGATGCAGTTGCGCTATTGGAGCGTGATAAGGTCATGATCTCGGTTATGTTTCAAGGTGCTGACCAATTGATGCCCAAACTAGGTGAGCTTCAAGTGTGATTTTGTTGGTATTTAGGCACAGTTAGGCATTTTGAACTTTTCTAAACCCTGATGATATCAAAAAGTCCGCATGGTAAGCGGACTTTATGTTGGTGGGCGAGGAGGGACTTGAACCCTCATGACCTTGCGATCGCTGGCACCTGAAGCCAGTGCGTCTGCCAGTTCCGCCACTCGCCCAGATAGTCTTTTGCTTCGCTAGGATGACGGAGAATGAGACGGGGGTCAAGACGTTTGATCGTTGAGCGAAAAATGATGGAAAGATCTGATATACTGTCGTCATATGGGAAAGACCCTTAGGCGTTCTTTGTTGTTCGGTGTGTTGGTGGCGCTTCTTTGGCTGACGAGTTCATCTTCTGTTCGAGCTGCGACTTCGGAATATGCGGGCAAGCTCCTGTATACAGGGGATGCTCCACTGCATCTTTGGTACGTTTCACCGCTCAACTCTAAGCGCCATGACTTAGGCTCGTCGGCGGAAGAGGCAATTCGTGCATTGCGACCGATCGCCCTTGGTGTGAGTCAAGCAAACCTTGCCAAGATTCCAGCGAACAATAGCTCGATAAGAGGAGACGTAGCACTCCGTAGACGCCTAGCTGGTCGATTTCTGTTAGCTGTTCAAGATGGTGGAATGCTCTGGTATGTCGCGCCCGGTTCTTTGAAGCGTTTTTATTTCGCCCCCACGATGGCATCTTATGCCTTCTTGCGTGGGTTGGCGCAACCTGTGACGAGTCGAGTGCTGGCTTCGATCGAGATTGATCCATCGTCTCGATCCTCGCAGAGCATGGATGCTCCTCAACAGAGCAATCAGACTTCTTTTATTGTGAGCTCTGCTCAGGTTACGGTTGAGACAGCGCCTGTAGGGGCATGTGAACAGCTCGTGACAGCGAGAGCACGCGTCTCTGGAACTACGTCTGGTCAGGCTACGGGATATTTTGTCTATGAAGATGGGTTTCGTACGCCTGAACTTAGTGTAGATTTAAGTGGAGCCGCGAATGAAGGAGAGGTAATGTATCGTCGCCAACTGGTCTCGGAAACAAATCGAACAACAAGCAATTCAGTCCATTTTATCGTTGTACGTCCTTCAGGAATCGTTTCTAGGCCAGCTCCTTTTGAAATCGTCTGTAGTCGAGCGACGGCGCAGACGCCTTCAATTGAGCCTGTTTCGGAGTCTGTATCAGAGCAGCGAGTTACACTTGCTGTAAGCCTAGATGGCGCGGCAGCTGTGAACGCGTGTACGAGCCATACATTTATCGTTCGCGGCAGAATTACCGCATCTAAGGCTGGAACGGTTCGGTATGCGTGGCGGAGGAGTGATGGAACCATGACTGAATCATCGGTGATAACATTCCCGATTGGTGGAGGATCTTCGGGGGAGCTGGTGTATCGAGAAGAAGTGCCGACGGCAAGGAGTGGTAATGTGACGTTAGTGATGCTCTCTCCTTATGAGTCTGTGCAAGCTGTACCGTTTCGTTTGACGAACACCAATTGCTCCGTAGTTCCAATGGTTCCATCTCAACCGCCTGTCTCTCAACCAGTTCCTGTCCCTCCGATTGCGGTGGCGCCTGCTGAATCAGAGGTGAACGCGACGAATTGGCGTGCTCGGGCGCTGGCGTTGGAGGTAGATGGCTATCAGCGAGAAGAGCGAGCGGGTGGTATCTTGGCTCTATCGAGTGAAGGAGGAAGATATCAAATTCTGTTGCCGAATATTGGGCCAAATGCCGAAGCCTTCGGAAAATTTTCTTTAAAGAAACTGAAGACGGATGTTCAGCAAACACAGACGTTATTAGGGAGACCGCCTTTTTTACTTAGTGATCGGATCGTGGTGGTCTATGTGATTGATCCTAGCGGTCAGTATACGGGTACATGTTGTGGGGAACGGTCTGAGAATTTTCCCATGCATTGGTACTTCCAAACGGAAGCGGATTATTTGCGGGAGATCGATCTAGGATTGCCTGAACACGCTTGGATGTTGGCCCGTTGGGATCGACTGCAGGGTGATCATGAGCTCGTGCATCGCTTTGTTGTAGGAACAAATTTCTATCCTGTGTTTAACGAAGGATTAGCGCAATATATCCCTCAGCGCCTGAATGGGCAGACGGGTCCTGGTTCTTATGAATGCCGTGCGACTGGGTATATCGCTCAAAGAAATGGCATTGTTCTTCCTTACTACCGCGAAGGTGAGCCGTATGATTTTACGCGCGCTTATGCAACGGGCGAGTGTTTTTGGTGGTTGTTGCATGAACGATTTGGTCCTGATGTGGTGGCTCTTGTTATGACACGCCTTCCATTCTTGTCGACAGAGGATCGAACATTTGATGGTCCTTCGGCGCCGGGTATGGGAATTAATTACAACATTCGTCGACTGTTCCGACCGGTGCTTGGAGATCCGATCTGGACGATTGCAGCTCCGTTTGGAGCGTCTCCGACAGGGATATAGGTCTTTCTTAGAAGATTTGCAAACAAATCCGCTTATACAGAGCGGATTTGTTTTTTGTGAAAAGGTGGAAAACCCCGTCTTGACGATCGAACTCATCTGTTCTATTTTTGTTCTATATGGAGACGCGCGCGATGGAACGAGAGCCGATTGATGTGATCGTGGTCTTCGCGCGCGGAACCATTCGACCGCTTCGCTTTCGCTGGCAAACACGGGCCTATGCGGTGAAGCGAGTGCATCTTATTCATGAACGCAGAGAAGGGCGAGAACAGCTCCAATTCTTTTCGGTGACGGACGTGATGGAGAATCCCTTTCGCTTGGTGTTTTTACCGCTGCAAGGGAAGTGGTTTTTGGAACAGGTACCGCTCCTTTGAATCATTGCTTGTTTCTGTGCGTGCGGGGTTCCTGACGATGAGCTCCTGGGTAGTCGTGCGGGACCACGCACGTGTGGGAAGAAGCGTGCAGATAAATAAAGCTATGAATCTCAAACCTTCCACGCGCATCATCGCGCATATCGACATGAACTCGTTCTTCGCGAGTGTCGAACAACAGGCGAATCCACGCTTGCGGGGGAGGCCTTTGGGCGTGTGTGCCTATCTGCATGAACGTGGCTGCATCATCGCTGCATCGGTCGAGGCGAAACGGTTTGGAATGAAAGTGGGGATGCGGGTTGAAGAGGCGCGAGACAAGGTGCCTGAAGCGGCGTTTATTCAAAATGAACCAGCAAAGTATCGTTCGGTGATCGCCCGTGTATTTGCCATTTTGCGTCAGGTATCTGATCGAGTCGAGTATTATTCGATTGATGAGGCGTTTGTGGAGCTGACCGGCTTGTGTCGGGATACGGCTGAGGCGGCTTGGTTGCTTTCTAAGGTTCAGTGGCGAATCCAGCAAGAGGTTGGGGAGTGGCTGAAGTGTTCCGTTGGAATTGCTTCGAATCGTCGTTTGGCAAAGCTCGCCTCGGACCTCAAGAAACCAAATGGACTCACCGTGTTTGATCCAATGACCATTGATGAAACGCTGGCGGGTTTACGAGTCGATGCACTGTGCGGGATCGGCAGTCGTCTGCGACGACGATTGAACAAAGCGGGGATTTATACTTTGTTCGACGTGAAGCGATCGGCGCCACTGGAATTGCTCCGACTCTTTGGGAAGAGCGGCTATTTTCTCTGGGCGGCTTTGTCCGGTTTGGATGTCGACGCCCACTTTATTGATGGACACACCGATCCCAAATCGGTCGGGCATTCGTATTGCGTACCACGACATGTGAATGAGCAGGGCTTGGTCTTTGCGGTGTTTTTACGCTTACTTGAACGAGCCGCCCGGCGAATGCGAGCCCTCGGAAAAAGCGCTGGTGGAATGAGCGTTACGGTTGGTCTCCGCAAGAAAGACGATGAAGACGAAATTCATGGCTGGGGCTTTCCGTTTCGTTTTACGCGTTCATTGACGCAGGCCTTCCATGAACCAGCGGATGATTCATTCACTCTTATCCAGCAAGGGAGTGATCTGCTTCACCGTCTATGGTCTTTGGAGGAAGAAGTCTCCTTTTTGGCTGTAACGTTTTGGAATCTCGTCACGCCAGGCGACCAGCTGCGTTTTGATGGTTCCTCGCTCCTCACATCCGTCGACACGGGCGTACCCTGGAAACGAGTTTCAAAAGCAATGGATCATATTCGGAATCGGTATGGGGAAGAGTCGATCCAGTTTGGTTCCATGATGAGTTTGGGAGACGAGGCGCCGGATCGGATTGGGTTTCGAAAAACGGTTGGTGTGGATGTGGTGGAAGACGTTGTCTAGTGGTTTGTGGTTTCATGTGCGAGGGACTATTCTCCTGTCTATCTATGGCTATTGGTATTCTTGATTCTGGTGTGGGTGGGCTTACGGTCTGGAAAGATCTACAGGTGTTGCTGCCCGGCGTCTCGACGATCTATCTAGGTGATTCCAAGAATTGTCCATATGGAACGAAATCAGAAGCAGAGATCATGCGACTGACACGGATATTAGTAGATCATCTGCTTGATCAAGGCGTGTCCTTAATCGTATTAGCCTGTAACACGATTAGTGTAACGACCCTCGAACGATTAAGATCGCTTTATCCGGCAACACTTTTCGTCGGAACCGTGCCAGCCGTGAAGTCGGCAGTTGCCGAATCTAAGCAGAAGCGAATTGGTATTTTATCTACCCCTCGTACAGCGGCAAGCGAGTATCAAAAACAACTGATTCACGAGTTTGCGTCCGATTGTCAGATCCTGAATATCGGAACGGATGCACTTGTGCCATTGGTCGAGCGAGGTGAGATTGAAGGAGAATCTGTGCTTCGAGTCGTGCGTGAAGTGCTGCAGCCATTTCTGGATGCACGGATCGATACGCTGGTATTGGGATGTACACATTTCCCCTTTTTGAAGTCGGTGATGCAGCGAGTGCTTGGAGATGACGTTGTCATTTTGGACTCAGGAGCCGCGATTGCGCGTCAGGTGAAGCGCTTGCTCGAAGGGCGGTCTTTGCTCACTTCTGAAGGAATTGCTCGACATCAGTTTTTTACGACCGGTGATCCAGAACAGATGAGCCAGCTCCTCCGTCTCCTCGGTGTCTCTACGCAAAGTTTCGCTAAACAGGTTATCCTATGACCATGACATCATTTACGGAAAAACGTATCGGCGTTTTTGGTCTCGGAGTCGAAGGTGAATCGAGTGCCCGTTTTTTGGTCGCGAAAGGTGCGACGGTGACTGTTTTTGATGAGCGCGAAGAGAAAGAACTGAACCCAGCGCTCCTTCAGGAGCTGAAACAGCGTGGTGTGCGTTGTGTATTCGGTTCGAAGGCCTTTTCCCTGTGGGATGGCTGCGAGATGATCGTCCGAAGCCCAGGTATGCGGCGTTTTCGTCCGGAATTGGTTGCCGCTGAGCGAGCGGGTGTACGCATTACGTCTCAGATCCAACTGTTCTTTGATCTCTCTCCAGCGCCGATCATCGGAGTCACGGGAACAAAGGGCAAAGGCACAACCTCGACGTTGATTCATCGCATGTTGAAGACGGAAGGAATGGATGCCTATCTAGGGGGAAATATCGGCCAACCACCCTTTACGTTTCTTGAACGGCTCACGTCTCAATCCATGGTCGTGCTGGAGCTGTCGAGTTTTCAGTTAGAGGATTTGCACAAGAGTCCACACATTGCCGTCATGCTGATGGTCACGTCGGAACATTTGGGAGCGGATACGACGGGCACGGCGAACTATCACGATTCCTTAGAAGGGTATGTGGAAGCAAAACGTACGATCGTAAAATTCCAAACGGCTAAGGATATTGCTGTGTTGAATCGAGACTACCCAGCGACCATCGGTTCACAAGAAGTAACGCCGGCTACGATCTATCAAGTCAGCCGTACCTCTATAGATGAGGTGGATGGCTGTTTTGTGCGCGATGGAGCTGTGTGGTTTCGAATGCATGGAAAGGAGGAGTTCGTGATCAAAACGGCCGAGGTTGCCCTTCCGGGCCAGCATAATCATGAAAACGTCTGCGCCGCTTCGATGGCGGCACATTCGGCGGGCGTCTCGATTGCATCTATTCAGCGTGTACTCAAAGAGTTTCATGGCTTGGAACATCGCCTGGAATATGTCGGCGAAGTCGATGGAATAAAATATTACGACGATTCATTCTCAACAACCCCAGAAACAGCCATCGCAGCGATCCAAGCGTTTACCGCTCCCAAGGTGTTGATTCTCGGTGGTTCTACCAAGAAGAGTGATTTTACCGAATTAGCCAAAATCATCGTCGACGTGAATATTCGAGGGATCGTGGGAATTGGCATTGAGTGGGAACGGATCAAGCAGGCACTTGCAATACATGAACACAAAATTCCCCTCATCGAGGGGTGTGCAGACATGCCGTCCATGGTTCAGGCGGCGAACGAGTTAGCTCAGCCTGGAGATGTAGTTTTGCTGTCTCCAGCCTGTGCAAGCTTCGGATTATTCCCCAATTATAAAGTAAGAGGGGAGCAGTTTAAACAGGAAGTGAAAAAGCGATTGAAGTAGGGTCGCCTCGTTTATTCTTTTCAGGAGCCGCAGCGTCGATTCAGAGAATCGGTGCTCTGGTTCCTGGGCGCGCGCTGAGTTCGGCGCGCCCGGTGGACCCGATTGTTTAGGCTCGGCGGTCCAGTCCGAGGTTAGGGTTTGTGGCCGGTCTTTTGTTCGACCAGTGCCGCGAGGAGCTTGTTCTGCTCCTCCAAGAGCGTGTTCTGCCGCTGGGTTGCTGCGAGCATCTTGGGTTCCCACCTCCACCGCCGCCACTTGTACCTGACGACGAAGAAGAGGAGGACCCCGAGTGCGATGCCGACGATGACCGAGATGGCTACGTTGGCGACGATGATCGTCCAGAGTCCGTGGCCGATGGCGTTGAAGCCTGAAGTCACCATCTGACGCATGTGGTCGTCCGCGACCCGGCTCATCTCGCCACGCAGACGGGCGATCTCTCCGGCGTAGAGCTGGGTGAGGTGGTCGAGCTCTTCTCGGTACATCCGGATGAGTTGCTCGATCAGGGCCCTGATCATCGGTCGAAGACCGTCCAAGATTGCTTGAATGACTTGATCCATTGCTTTCTCAAGCAGACCGGTTGAATTGAGCGAAAGTGCTGTTCCGGTCGCCTCTCTATGGCCAGTATTTCGCAGCCATAGAGAGGCTTCCAGAACGAGAAAGGATAGCATAAAATCGCCAAAAAGTCAATGAAGCGGATGCATGAAAGCAAGGGTATTTTTTAGCTCAGATAAAGCCTTTTCTAAGTAAAATACGACTCTTGACACCGCCCCTCAATTCATGGAACGGAGTAGCTGCAGCCTCGAACCCCTTTTGCTATTTTTCTCCTATGCCGACCCGCGAACCTTCGAATCGTGAGATCTTGAATGCCATCCAAGGTCTATCTAGCGATTTTAAAGTGCTATCTAAACAGGTTGCTGAAAATACGACTGATTTAAAAGACGTTCAAGAAACCGTTGAGTTCTTGAAAGACAATGCTGTGATGTGGGATGAATTCCATGAGGGATTAAATGCGTTCCGAAAAGAAGTGTGGGGAGAATTTCGGGCCGTACGCAGTGAAATACCAACTGAAATCCAATCTTTCCGACATCAAGTCATCCAGCATGTTGATGGGTTTATTGGTCTCTATCAGAAGCAAGAAGTTGAGCTAGCGGCTCTTGCGCATCGAATGACGCGTCATGAATCCACAGCGCATGGCTAGGTTGAGGTTCTATGCACGTTGACGTTCCCTCAAAATACCCCTATTCTACGCCTGCTTTAAGCCATCGTTTGCCGAAGTAGCTCAGTTGGTAGAGCAGCGGTTTTGTAAACCGCAGGTCACCGGTTCAAGCCCGGTCTTCGGCTCCATGTAAAGAACCGCCCGCGAGGGCTGTTTTTTGTTTTTTAGCCAATTCTTCGTATTTTTCTCCTTTTTGTCGCTCAAACTTGCCAAAAACTCGTTTTCGGCGTATTCTCCTTCCATCTCAAACGTATGTCCCAAGACTATTTGATCAAGTTGTCCTGTACGAACTGTCAGAAGGTCAACTACCAATCCACGAAGAACAAGAAGACGATCAAAGCTCGTCTTGAATTGAATAAGTTCTGCGCCCACTGCAAAGCGCATCAGGCTCATAAAGAGACTAAATAAGAACGGTTCGATCAGTAATGGAGGGCTTCGGCCCTCCTTTCTGTTATGATGAATCAGATGCCTTCGAAAGAAAACGCCTTGTCCGACAAAGATTTGTTGCGCTATCTCCAATGTCCTCATTGGATCTATTGGGAACGCTTCGCGGATCAGAAACGGAGGAACAAAGGAATGGAGGCCCGCGAACTTCTGATGCGAGGTGTGTTGCAGGCCGAGAAAAAGATCGTCCGAGCGGTCTACGGACGTCTCTCGTCTGTCATCGGAACGACGGATGCGATTCGTGCTGAAAAAACCCTACGTTTGATGAAGCGTGGGGCGAACGTGATTTATGATGGTTGTTTGTCTTACGAGGGAATCGTGGGCCATCCGACGCTGCTTGTTCGCAAGGACCAGCCGAGTGCTTTGGGAGAGTGGTCATACATTCCCGTTCTCGTGAAACGACGCCATGTGCTCCGCAAAGAAGATCATTTGCACGTTGGTTGGCAGGGGTGGCTTTTGTCGAACATCCAAGACTTGATGCCAATAGAAGGCTTCGTACTCGGTCCGGATGGGGAGCTCTTGCCGAGCGATCCGCGTGAGGCGGAGCTGGAGGTCAAAGAGGTGATCGAAGAGCTGAAACGCATCACGGCTGGGGAATGTCCGGAACCGACTTTGCGTAAGGCGTGTCTGGATACGTCGCCTTGGGGTGCGTGCTGTTTGGAGTTAGCGGAGCGAGCACAAGATATCGCCTTATTGTTTCAAGTGAATCGTCGTCAGCGGCACGCGTTACGTCAGATTGGGATCGCAACCGTTGATCAAGCGGCAGCGATGGATCCAAGTCAATTCTCTGGGCTTGATCCGCGCCTGACCTTGAAGAGTCTCCAAGCGATCCAACGACAGGCGCGCAGCTTGCAAGAGGCGGCGATCATTGTTCGAGCTCCATTCGTGCCTTCGGCGATTCCGTACGAGATTCATTTTGATATTGAAAGCTATCCGCCGACGGATACGGATTATCTGTTCGGATGTCTCGTGCGTGATCGTGAGCACGGAACAGCAACGTTCCTCTCATTTGTTGCGAAACGGTTGGGTGATGAAAAGCGCTTGTGGACCAAGTTTTTGAGTTGGATCAACACCTTGCCGGAGCAGTACGTCGTTTACCATTATTCGCTCTACGAACAAGAACGATTAGGGGTCTTGGCCAAGCGGTATCAGACCGAGGACGATCCAGCTCTGCGACGTTTTATGGCGGCTATGGTCGACCTGAATGAAATCGTGAAAGATCACGCAGCCTTTCCTTTGTATATCTATAGCCTCAAGAATATTGGGACGATCGTTGGAGCGACCTGGGAGGGAGCGGTATCTCATGGAGCGGACTCAGTCACGGTGTATGAGCGTTGGTTGTCAGAAAAACGTCCTGAAGATTTGGCTGCCTTGATTCGCTATAACGAAGAAGACACCTGGGCGACGGCGAAACTCGTGGATTGGCTGACCGCATACGCTTCCCAAGAAACGATCTACCGTAAACCGTTTCCGTGGGACGGCAAAATCAGCTAAGCTGGAGCTATCCGTATGAAACGCTTTTTTCTACCCTGTCTCGCCCTGGTTGCGGCTCTGTTCGTTTTTCATGGGAATGTGGCCCAAGGGCAGACGGCCGCAACAACGACGGCTACGAGTAGCTTGCCGGCCGTGACGATGAGTGTGACAACAACGACGGCTGCTACGGTTGATACGGGCGAAGGAGGACGGGATGGGGACTATGAGCGAGCCATTATCGAAGAAGTAAAACGGGGGGTACAGGCGTCAGAAACGGCGGGTACGCAGATCGAATCGTATGCGATACGATTTTTGTCTGGCTCTTTCAAGGGGCAAGCGCGCGAAATCACGAATGATGTTGGGTCCAATCCGTATGGAATCCAGCCACGAGTGGGGGATAAGGTTGTGATTTTTATTCAGTCGTCGGCGGATGCGGGTCATACATTCTACATTGAGGGGTATGACCGACGCTCGGCTCTCATTTGGCTGGTTATTTTATTCATTGTGGTGTTGGTGCTGCTGGCGGGTTGGCAGGGATTGAAGGTCGCGCTGTCGATCATGGTTTCCATTGCCTTAATTGGCTATGTCTTGATCCCAGCCTTTTTGCGAGGAGTGAATCCAATTCCGGTTGCTATTTTGCTTAGTGGTGCCTTTACGCTGATTTCGAGTGGTTTATCCGTCGGATGGAATCGGAAGACGTATGTGACGGCGATCGGAACGATGGGTGGGGCGTTGGTGGCGTACTTTATTTCCTGGATTTTTGCCGATTGGGCGCATTTGAATGGGTTGTCGACGGAACAAGATCGTTTGTTCTTTGAGAAGAATCCGAGTTTAAATCCGCGCGGATTGTTGTTTGCAGGGATCATCATCGCTTCGGCAGGAGTCGTTGAAGATGTAGCGGTGTCGATCGCTTCGGGGATTGCGGAGGTAAAGCGTGCCAATGCCCGATTATCTTTTAAGCAGCTGTTCCAGGCTGGGATGACGATTGGGAATGATCATATGAGTGCGCTTGCGAATACCCTCATTTATGCGTACGTAGGAGGCTCCTTGTCCACCTTGTTACTTTATACTCAATTTGGTGGCTCATGGCTCAAGTTCGTGAATTTTGACAGCGTGGTCGATGAAGTGATTCGCTCGTTGTCTGGAACGATCGGCTTGATCTTTACGGTTCCAATCACCGCCTTGCTGACGGCTTGGGTTTTTCAAAAGCGTCAGGTAGCACAAAATGAAAAGAATGAAGGTGGACATATTGGTCATGGGCATGCATAACACCTATGGAGTTCACTGATTCAAGCGATATTGTTTTATTAGCACTGGCAGACCGATCTGTTTCTGGCCATGTGTTAGTGATTCAACCCGATTCAGATAGGTTGGGTGCGGCATTGCGTGCCCAAGGATGTAGGGTTACTGAATGGGCTTGGAGCTGGTCGACTCGCACGGTTATAACGTGGCCACCAGAGTCCGTATTTGATGTTGTTATTCTTCGTTTGCCAACGATTCGCGAACTAACGGCCCTCACTTTAGAGACGGCTGCCACACGGTTGGCATCAGGTGGGATGTTGCTCGTGTATGGGGCGAATCAGGAAGGAATCAAATCGATTCAGGATCATCTGGCGCCTTGGTTTGAGCGCTCAGAAGTCATCATTTATAAACATCGTGAACGAGTGGTATCGGCTGTGCGCTCTACGCAGACAGTGGGGCTTCGTTCTGGTTTGCAGGATTGGCGACGGACATTTGAAGTATCCATAGATGGGAACGTGCGCTCGTTTGTTTCTTATCCGGGAATGTTCGCTCATGGCCAACTGGATGCGGGGACTCGGCTACTGCTCGCTCATCTGCCGAAAGTAATGCCTCAGGCTAGAGTCTTGGATATGGGGTGTGGAACCGGTATTCTCGCCCGTGCTCTACACGAACAAGAGCCGACGATTTCTCTCGATGCGGTTGATCTGAACGCGTTTGCGATTGAAGCGACCAAGCAAAATGTTCCAGGTGTGAAAACTTTTTGGGGTGATAGCTGGCAGGCGCTGCCAGCAGGATCGATGTACGATCTTATCGTGAGCAATCCACCAGTTCATCAAGGGGCTCGTCAAACAACGCAACCTCTGGATTATTTTATTGCGCATGCCAAACAACACCTAGCTCCGGGTGGGTCGGTGACGATCGTTGTTCAAGCAACGATTCCCGTAAAAAAATATTTTGATCGAGCCGGCTTGCGATCCGAATTGATCGCGGAAGATACTATCTACCAGGTCTGGCAGGCGCGGTAGGCGAAGAGGGTCTAGGAGGGACGGAATCAGGTGTGTGCCAGAAGACAGTGACTCGGACTCCACCACCGGCAACGCCGCCGTCTCGTTGTGACGTTTGCACGTCTGCCACTTCAACATGATCAAGAACCGCATCCGTGATGCGTGTCGCGTTCATGGTGCAATAGGAGGTTCTCGGAAGGGTAGGATCGGTAACGACGCCACACTGTGCACCGAGATTTGGATCTTTACGTTGTTCAGCCGCGTCCCGCCTCTGTTGGAATTCTGTTTCGATGTCTCTGCGCGTTGGCGGTTGAGCGATTGTTCCTAACGCTTCTGTCAATGCGTCTGTGTAGCTTCCTGCCTCCACTTGTGCCACGTGTTGTACTTCCGTCGTGCGAGGAAAGGTTCCAGGAATAACATCGGCTGTTGTACGTTGCACAATCAGCGCGCTTCGGCGAGCGGGGTTCCCTTGTTCCATGCTGCCGTCTACCAAGCTCGTATTTGTGAAGTGGAAAGTAAGACTGACGCGTCGTCCTGTTAAGGTCTCCGGTGAGGGGGCTTGAAACGGAATCACCAAATGATTCAAATAGCCACTCACTTCTTGAGTCGCTTTGATGTGATCTCCGTAGGTAGTGAGAGCTAATTGATTGAATAGTCTGAGTTCACGATGAACTCGGGGATCTCCATTCAGGCTCAGAACGGCTCGGCTCACAACATGGTTTGGATGTTCAGCTCGTTCTACAGGTAAGATCGTCGTTAAAAGATTGATCGGAGTACGAGCGATTCCTGTTTGCTCGATACGCTCATGGGCTGAATGGGGGATTGGAGTTTGAGGAATTCGTTCACAAGCGGCAGCAAACAGAGCAGCTGCCGTTGCTGTGGCCAAACCGATAGGAGTTTCTAGTTTTGCTTTTGGTACGTGTGGAGCTTCAGGGGAGCGCATACGAAATGAACGTAAAGAAGAAAAGAATGGAGAACGATTCATCATCCTGTCGGGCTAGTGAGACTCGAACTCACGGCCTCTTCGTCCCGAACGAAGCGCGCTACCAACTGCGCTATAGCCCGACGCGATGATGAATTGTGTAACTGAATTGGCTTGGAAAACGTCAAAAATCTATCAGTATTGAAGAGGTGAAGCAAGTTTGAAATAAAAGATCTCCTTTAAACGACAATCGCCCGGGGCTCCAGTCTCGCTCTCGTGGGGTACACGGTAGCGGGCGGAGCCCTCGGGCGGGTCGAAGCAGTTGCTTCAGAAGTGAACCTCTCACACGAGATGGGGGATGTTCGCGACCCCCATCGCAACCGCTTGGTGAAGCGTGTGAGAGGGGTAGCCGTCGATCGTCGCTACTTCACGGAGGAACGCGGCGCTTGGCGCGCGCGGATGGAGGCGACCAGGTTCGCGACGGTGCAGGGGGAGACCCCGCGGCCGCAGCGCACCCGGACGATGACCTCGGCGCCGGAGGCGCAGATGTTCTGTAGGTGTTCGCCCGGGCCGGGCAGGAGGCAGGCGCCCGCCGCCGCTCCGGGCGCGCCGCAGTTGAGCGCCACTATCTCTGCGACCGTCGGGCGGTAGCAGTAGAGCTCGTTCGGCCCGCAGGGCGCGTCCGGTGCGGCGCGCAGGTCCGTTTGGGTTGCTCCCGTGCAGAGCCGTGCGGTCACGCGTCGGTTGGTGGCCTGCGTGAGCGGGACCCCCAGGTCGCTTCCGTTGAGGAGCGTCGCGGGGGTCTGCTCGGCGCGCGGCGCGTCCGCGCTGGCGTCTGCCCGGGCGGCGGGGGCCGCGTCGGGCGTGGGCTGCGCGGCGGCGTCCACGGCCGCGTTGTTGTCGTTCGCCGCGTCCGCCGGGGGCGGGGCAGCGTCGGAGTCGTCCTCGGGGGTCTCGTCGGCCGCGGCGTCGATGACGTCCGCGATGCTCGCGTCGGGCTCGGGGAGCGGTCGGTCGTTGCCCCGCGTCGTGGGCCGGATGCCGTTGGGGCAGCCCGGGAACTCGTAGTAACTCGGGGGGATGCCCGCGTCGCTGTCTGCCTCCAAGTGGTCGCTCCGCTGGACGCGCAGGTTGGGGCAGCCGTCCCAGCGGTCGGGGTGCCCGTCGCCGTCGGTGTCGAGGTCGGGGCAGCCCAGCTGGACGGGGTGCGGGTCATCACCCGTCTTCTGGGTGGGGCAGACGTCGCGGTAGTCCGGAAGCCCGTCCTCGTCCTCATCGGGGTCGGGGTCGGTGCCGTCGGGGCAGCCGTCGTGCTCGGTGCTCGCTGCGTCACCGATGGGGATCGCGTGGCAGCGATCCGCGCTGTTGTAGAAGCCATCGCCGTCGTCGTCCCGGTCGGGGCAGCCCAGACGGGCGGAGTCAGGATGACTACCCTCCGCTTCCTCGGGGCACTGGTCCTGCGAGTTGCCGATGCGGTCGCCGTCATCGTCATCGTCGAGGCAGCCGCGACGGGCGAACTGGGCCACCCGCATGTTCGGGTCGTCGCCCTGTGCCTGGCTCGGGCAGGCGTCGAACTGGTTGTCGATCCCGTCCTCGTCGCAGTCGTGCGCCCCCCAATCCGGGAGGTCGCGGTTGCACCGCTCGATGCGTCCGATGCGGTCGCTAAGGCTGTTGTGGCTCTCGCGCAGCCCGCCGTCGCCGGCGAGCTGCTCGTGGACGGCGTCGATCCGCCGCAGCCCGAGGTAGGAGTTTCCAGCTGCCGCGTCGGCGAGCTGGGCCCCCGTCGTCGCAGTTCGCGACAGCGGGTTGAGGTCGACCTTCTCCTGGCAACCCGTGAGGGTCGCGAGGAACGTCAGCCCCCAAAGGGCCAACGCCATCAAGGCATTTCGTTTCATGGTCTTCTCCGTCGGTGGAAACGCATCAGCCAACAGGCCTTGCGCTTGCGCGACTCCTTCAGGGTCGCAGGTGGTGGACATCGAAAACGCCGGGACGCGTGTTGTGTGCGTCGAGGCGTTATGAATCTCGTGTGATCGGGTTGGGAAAGAGCGGTCTACGCTCTCGAGCTCAAGAATCGCTTCTCAAACTCTAGTTCCCAGAAGGTTTTTGGCGAACAGAAGCGTCCGCAGTGAACCTCCAGTAACGCGGTAGTATGCCACATTTTATGGAAAATGTCAATGAAACAGCTCTCTTTTGCGTTAAATGAGAGCTTTTTGAGCAAGGCGGCTAGTTTACAGGTCTTTTTGGAGCGTTTGTTTAAAAATTGTGAGGCAGTTCCTCGTGACGTTGGACCCGGCTGACGAGGGCTAGATGTTCCAGTTCTTGTTTTTTATAAAGACCGATAAATCCATCGACATGCTCGATGATTTCATGTCGAACAGATTGGAATTCAATTCGCATTTCACTGCGTACGGCCCGAAAGTCTCCCCACACCTCTTTTCGGAACGTATTTAATCCCTCATGAAATTCATCCCGCAGCACTACGTTCTCTTTCAAGAACTCAACGGTTTCTTGAACGTCTTTTAAATCAGTTTTGAGCTCTTTTATGTTAATTGTATTTTCAGCAACCTGTTTAGATAGGCTCTTGAAATCACCAGACAAGCCTTTGATGGCGTTTAGAATTTCACGGTTCGAAGGTTCACGAGTCGGCATAGGAGAAAAATAACAAAATTGGATGGAGGGGACAACCTACCCCGTTCCATGGATTAAGGGGTGGTGTCAAGCGCTGTTTTTCGTCCGTCTTTCTCTCCCTCTTCAAACCCGCTACTCTTCTTTCGATGTCTACCTTTGTTCTGTCTTCGCCCGATTCCGGAGCGTCACTCGCGAGCCGCATCGACTACCAGCGTGAGCTCAATCAAGAGCAGCTGGATGTTGTGCTACATGGCGATGGTCCCTGTTTAGTCTTGGCTGGAGCTGGTTCAGGGAAAACTCGCACCATTACCTACCGCGTCGCCTATTTATTGGAGCAGGGTGTGGATCCAGCTTCGATTCTGCTCCTGACATTCACGAACAAAGCGGCCAAAGAGATGCTGCAACGTGTTGGAGGTTTAGTTGGTCCGCAGGCAGCACGGATGTGGGGTGGAACGTTTCACTCGGTGGCGAGTCGCTTGTTGCGGCCGTGTGCCGAGTCGCTAGGCTATCGTACGAACTTCTCTATTCTTGATGCGGATGATGCGGATGATTTGGTGAAAGCGGTGATGAAGGATCTCTCCATTGATCCTAAGGCACGGCGTTTTCCCTCGCCGTCGGTGGTGGGGAATATTTTATCGTATGCACGCAATACCCAGCGTTCGATCGAAGAGGTGGTGACGGCCAAACACCCTCATTTCGCCCAGTTCGCCACCGAGATCGTGACGATCGGTATTCACTATCAAGAACGAAAGAAGGCCTCCAATGCCGTGGACTTTGATGATCTATTGTCATTGATGGCGCTCGTTCTGGAAGACGCTTCATTGGGGCAAGGGTTTTCGCAGATGTTCAAATATGTGCTGGTCGATGAATACCAGGATACGAATGCAATCCAAGCCCGGATCGTGCGTGGGTTTGCGGCGACACATCGGAATGTGTTGGTGGTAGGTGATGATGCGCAGTCGATTTACGCCTTTCGTGGAGCAGACGTACAAAATATTTTGTCTTTTCCTAAACAGTGGCCGGGAGCTAAGCTGTTCAAATTGCTCAGCAATTACCGCTCGGTGCCTGAGATTTTGGAGTTGGCTAATGAATCGCTAAGCCATAACGTCGATAAGTTTGAAAAAGAGCTAGTTGCTATGCGGTCATCGGGACCGAAGCCAAAGCTCGTGCCGTGTGCCTCCGCTGCCCAAGAGGCGCGGTATGTGGCTGATCAAATCTTGCAGTTACGCGCCGATGGAACTGCTCTTGAAAATATGGCCGTCCTGTTTCGATCAAGCGCGCATTCCCAGGCCTTGGAATTCGAGTTGATGAAGCGTGATATTCCCTATGAGTATCGCGGAGGACAGAAGTTTTTTGAGCGAGCCCATATCAAAGATGTTATCGCGTTTTTACGGGTGGCAGCCAATCCAGTGGATGAGGTCGCTTGGTTACGGGTCTTGGGATTGCAGACCGGAATCGGGGCTACTACGGCCGGAGTGCTCACCAAGCGTGCCTTGCGGATCGGTTCGCTGGCCGAAGTGATCCAAGCACCGGAGATGGAGGTTGCGGCCAGTCGTGGCAGAGTTGGCTGGCAAGAGTTCATGGCCGTGGGAGAAGCGATCGTTTTGAAAGCGCCTTGGCCCGCTGGGATGATTCGCGCCGTCTTGGATTCTTCATATCGCACCTCGCTGGAACGAGAATACCCGAACTGGAAGGAGCGCTTAGAAGATTTGGAACAGCTGGCGCGTTTTGCGGAAAGTTACGAAGATGTTTCGCGTTTCTTGGGAGATATCGCCCTCTATGACGAGGTGATAGGTGGGAGAAAAGGCGGAACGGTTGATCCAAACCAGGAACGAGTGATTCTTTCTACGATTCATCAAGCGAAGGGACTCGAATGGGATGCAGTGTTCATTATCCACTTAGCCGATACCGCTTTTCCGAATCGCCGAGCCATGACCGAAGAGGGCGGAATGGAAGAAGAGCGCCGCTTGTTTTATGTAGCCGTCACGCGTGCTCGGCGACAGCTGCTCTTGAGTTATCCGATGACGATGGGCTATGAGTCATTGGCGTTCAATCAAGTGAGTACATTCATTGATGAAGTCCCACCCCGTCTCTTTGAGCGCGTTGAGTTGATCGATTCGACGAATCGTCCGGCTTTTGCGCAGCAACGTCCTAAGCGCCCTTGGGAGTGGAATGGAGGTGACGATGGGTCACAACTATCTGCTTGGGATGAGTCGGCTCACGAGTTACCTCAACCGATTCGTCCAAAGTACGCGCCACGTCTTGGAACAAAAACCGTTTGGAGTGCGAGACCTTCAACCGTTTTTAAAAAGAAACCCCCAGCAAGTCCGGCTGTGGAAGCGACGTATGTTCCTTTTGAGGGGTAATGAAGGCGCAAAACAAAAAACAAGCCGCTTCTTGTGAGCGCGTTGCACCCCCGCTAAGGTGGCAGCCTGTATGTCAGCGGCAACCATATTTGGCCCGGGACAACCCGATCAAGCCTGCGATCTCGTGGTCTCAGCGGTCGTGGAGGAGTATCTGCGACGTGATCCTGAGTCGCGGCTGAATATTCGTGCCTGTGGAGGCAAGGGCGTTCTTTTTTTAGCTGGTGAGGTGAGCTCAACGGCAGATCTCGATATTTCTGGGATCATCAAACAGACATTGGCGCAGTGTGGAGTGCTTGGAGCGCTTGAGCCGTTCATCGCGTTTGAACCGATGCTTGTCCCTTGGGCGAAGGCGTTAGGGAGTCGTGAGCCGGTCACAGCGCAGGGCTATGCGACCAACGAAACTCTTGAGCTGCTGCCAGCGACGACCGTGCTCGCCCGTACGCTCGCCCGTACGCTCGAAACCAAACGTCTAACAGACCAGGAATGGTTCTGGCTTGGAGCAGACTATGAAGTAACGGTCCAACGTACGAACGAGACGCGGTTATTAGTGTTGATCCGGGCGGAGCATTTAGACAGTCAGCCGCTCGAACGAGTTCGTACCCGTATTCGAGAACTGTGCGAACCACTTGCCCTTGGAGCTGACATCCGTATCAATCCGGCGGGAGAAGAGGCTCAGGCCGGGCTCGCGCATCGTATCGGCTCGTCCGGTAGAACTTCTTTTGAAAGCTATGCGCGAACCCCGCTAGTCGTGTCTGGTGTGGGTTTGCCGATCCGTCACCCGCGAAATCTCGGTGCAATTGCCTGTCGTTCGATCGCGCGACGTTTGGTCAACGCTGGTCGTGGGAAAGCGATCGCTGTCCGTGCGACCTGGCTTCCTCTCGAAACGAGAGCTTCGCTCGTGCGCGTGTGGAACGAGCTGGGCCAAGAGTTATCCGCTGATCTACAAGAAGGTGAGCTTGATCTGCTCAAACTACCCTCTGCCTGGACAGCTCCTCACCTTGTGACTGGTCTCGTGAAGCAGGGGACGGACGCAACCGTCATTTTGCCTTGGGAAGTGTAGTCAGGTCCGTGAAGATATGGCATCCTAACTAAGCTCTTATGAAAACACCCTACATTGCTTCATTACTTGCCTTGACGTTGCTCGGCGCGGGCTGTGCGGGTACGGCGCCAATGACGGATCCCTACGCTTCCGTTCCACAGGCTGGAACTTCTTCCGTCGCCGTTCCAGAAGCGCCAAAAGAACCGACGTGTGTTTCAGCCATTACTTCTTCTATGTCTTCTTCTACCTATACTTTCCCGGGCATGCTCCCTGCTGATCAAGTCGATAAAAAGCGTGTTCGCATTCACACCAACCAAGGCGACATGGTGGTCGAGCTCGATCACACCAAAGGTCCGTGCGCGGCTTCCAACTTCATCACCTTGGCGAAGGCTGGCTTCTACAATGGTACGATTTTCCATCGTGTGATCCCAGGCTTTATGATCCAGGGTGGTGATCCAACGGGTACAGGAATGGGTGGTCCTGGCTATGAATTCCAAAATGATCAGGTGACCGGCTTGCCAGAGAAAGAATTCAATATGCAGGGCCAGCGCTTCACTGCACCGTATTATGCCGAGGGTGTCCTTGCGATGGCGAATGCAGGTCCAGGCACGAATGGCTCCCAGTTCTTCGTGATGGTTGAGGACTACCCACTCACGCCTGATTACTCGATTTTTGGAAAGATCGTTGAAGGCCTTGATGTTGCAAAGAAGATCTCGAACGTGGCTCGCAACGCCAATGATCGCCCAAATCAAGAAGTAAAAATGTTGACGGTGACGGTTGAATAATCTTCAAGGCCACTTGAATCAACGAGGTTTCATGTCGACCCTTCGGTGGTGGGCTCTACGGTTCGGTACGCTTGATCGCGTCCGAATTCGTAAGCTCGCCACCGTTTGAGATATATGACACTTTCCTTTCTTCTTTTACTCCTCTGCACGTTCTTGATGGTTGTAGGGGTGATCGTCGTCGTTGGGATATTTTTGAGCTACACCATCATTCCCCATTTTTGGGGAGACGCACCCTATGTGGGAAGTAAACGCGAAAAAGTGGAGCGTATGTTGCGTCTGGCGAAGCTGACGGAGACGGATCGAGTGGTGGACTTAGGCTCTGGTGATGGTCGTTTAGTGTTTGCTGCCGCTAAAGAAGGCGTCGATGAAGCGGTGGGGTATGAGATCCATCCGATTTTAGTGTGGCGATCAAAGATATTGGCAAAGCTATTTCGTCTGCCTCAAGCCGTATTTCGATCCCAATCGTTTTGGGATGTTTCGTTGAGCGAATTCAATGTTGTCTTTGTATACCAACTTCCGCGCGTGATGATTCGTTTGGCGAAAAAGTTTTCCGAAGAGTTGCCGCTGGGAGCGAGAATCATTTCCAATTCATTTGAATTGCCAGGCTGGGAAGCGATTTTGGAAGAAGAAGGGGTACGGATGTATCAAAAGAAGAAGTAGCGCACCTCTAGCCAGATTGGCTGTTCCTTCGTACTCTGGGGGTATATGCGTACGACAAAACCTCTCTTCGTGGCTGGTCTCTTGGTGGTGGTTGCGCTAGGGGCTTACGCATCACGTGGCGCCTGGCGTCCGTATCTCGAAGATCTCGGTCGTCCCGCTATTCCCGTAGCTGTTCCGTATCAGCCCGCCGAACCGTCTACTCCAGTGACGGCTCCAACGACTCCTCGACCAAACAATCCAACTTCAACGGTTCCGATAAAACAACCCGTTGTTCCAACAAAGCCATCTGGAACCGCATCATCGACCGTTCCCAAGATTGATCCATTTTTGTTTGAAGGTACTCGTCCAGCCGAAGCCAATCTCGCCGTACCATTTATGTTGCAGGCCCCCAAACAGAATTGGGACATGCCCTACCAGGAAGCCTGCGAAGAAGCCTCCTTGCTCATGGTCCAGGGGTTTCTTGCGGGCAAAACGGCTGATTTTACCCCGGATGAATCAGACCGCTTGATTCTGGATTTGGTTGCCTACGAGACGAGTCAGGGCGATCCACCGGATGTCACACTCGGTCGCATTGGAGACATTGCTCGTGCGCGCTATGGCTTTCAGCCAGTGATTCAAGCCGTTACGAATATCGATTCCTTAAAAAATGCGATTGCCAATGGCTATCCGGTGATTGTTCCTGCTTCGGGGAAGGCGCTCAAAAATCCGAATTTCCGCAATGGAGGCCCGCCGTATCACATGGTCGTGATGAAGGGCTATTTGAGCGATGGCCGAGTCGTCACGAATGATCCAGGGACGCGTAAGGGTAAAGACTATCTTTACGGAGCCTCTTTGTTTTTCGACGCGATTCACGATTGGAATGATGGTGACGTTCCGAACGGACAAAAGATCGTCCTTGTCTTGATGCCGCAATAATTGCGTATGACTCAGAAAACCCGCAGCCTTGTCTTGTTGGTCGTTCTCTTGGTGTTGCTCGCCCTCATTGTCTGGTTGTGGCGATCTATTCCAACATCATCAAATCGTCAGGACATCCGACCTCACGTCGCGCCACAAGCGGCGTCGGTTGTCACATCTTCACAGCTCGATCTAGCGATTGAAACCGGATCTTTCACGACGTCGACGACTGGTTCAGCGATTGATCCCATCGTCTCTGCCGCGACGACTTCTGATCTCACGCTCCTCGTCGTTGGTGACATCATGCTTGATCGGAATGTTGCTGCGCGCACCAAGACATCAGGGGACCCAGCCTACCCATTCCGTAAGCTTCCTGCTGATTGGTTGTCGGGCACGGATCTGACGATCGGAAACCTAGAAGGGCCGATCACACCAAGCCGCCGTCCACCAGAAAAATCCATCGATTTTCAATTCGATCCGACTTGGCTGCCGATCTTGAAGCAACAAGGCTTTGATGCACTCTCTCAAGCGAACAATCACGCCCTCGATCAAGGCTCAATTGGGTATACCGATTCTGTGACGCGCTTGCGTGAAGCGGGATTCACCGTCTTCGGTCATCAAGTCGACGATGGCTTGATCGCGCTCGCAACGACGACCATAAAAGGGGAGCGGCTGGCGTTCTTAGGCTGGAACAATACGGATAATGCAATAAATCGAATTCAGGCTGCTGAAGCGATTATGGAAGCTAAACAATCAGCGGATCTCACGATTGCGTATCTCCATTGGGGGACCGAGTATCGTGATCGTCCGGATGCACAAAATGTCGAGTTCGCGCATTGGCTCATC
The DNA here is from genome assembly GCA_964567995.1 of uncultured Gammaproteobacteria bacterium. Lineage (GTDB taxonomy): Bacteria > Patescibacteriota > Patescibacteriia > 2-12-FULL-60-25 > 2-12-FULL-60-25 > JAGOTP01. Next base: position 56,375 of record CAZMOB010000003.1, on the reverse strand, counting down.
GATGAAGGAGTCGATGTTGTGATCGGTGGACATCCGCATTGGGCACAGGGCTTCTCGAGCTATAAAGATAAGCCCATCGTCTGGTCCCTCGGTAATTTTATCTTCGATCAGGATTGGTCAAAAGAAACGCAGCAGGGGCTCGCCATAGAAATGAGTGTTACTTCGGATACGATCCGAATCTTACCGGTTCCTTTGAGTATCAAATTCAGCCAACCAAAAATAGAAGAAGGATCGGATCTGATGTCGCGCCTGGAAGCATTAGCCAAGATCTCAGATCAGGAACTTCAACAAGCCGTCAGAGAAGGGAAGGAGCTTGTGTTCCGAAGAGCGGCTGATACTGACTTCCAGGAGTAAATAAAATATTATTTTTCTTAGATAAATGCGCGCCCCGCTGGAAGATCTCCCTGCGGGGCGGGCGACGCGACTAGATCAGCCGCGTGTTGTGGCTCGGGCGATCACTCGCCGGAGACGTTGTGGTGTAGCTGCTCAGCTCCTGGCGGCGTTGGCCTCGTCGAGCGCGGTCTCGGTCTTCTCCCGCGCCTCCTCCGTCTTGGCTCGCGCGGCCTCGGCCTCGGCGTCGGCCTGGGTGGCCTCGGCCCTGGCCTGCTCCTCCTTCGCCTCGTCGGCCTCCTCCTTGGCCTGCGCCGCTGCCTGCTTCGCTTCTTCCGTCGACGTGCTCATGGGTTCTTCCTCAACTGGATTGCCCTTAAGATCCCTGGCCTCTTGCGGATGTGCCGTTGGCTTGGGTTGCGCACGGGCTCGTGCGACCGGTCTTTGTAGCGCAATCCCTCCTCCCTTGTCAAGGAAGCGCGTAAAAACACCGCGCCCTGCCGGGGAGACCGGAGGGCGCGAAGAGGCGGTGGGTGTTTTCTTGGTCGAGCCCGTCAGCGACGGGGCGGGTGGTGTTGGCGTCGCTTGTGCCCGCGGATGATGGTCGCCCGCATGGGCCGACCGCGAGCCCTGTGCTTGTAGCGGAGGTTGCTCCCGTGGGTGGTTGCTTCCTCGGACAGGTAGTTGGCCCCGATGCCGTTCGCGCTGTCTGCCCTCTGCTCCTGAAAGCGAGTCGAATCTTTCAAGTGACCCTCCGGGTTCAATCAAATGGACCAACGCACAGTCGTGAGATGCTCAAAGAGGTGCGTCAGCTCTTCGAAGCGCTCCATTTTTAGCAAGAATACGTTATTTTCGTCAAATAAACCTGATCTAAGACGAGTGCATTGTTCCTGTGCTACGCTTGGTGCCACTTATGCAACCGATGCGTTTTCAAGATCTTACGTTAGAAGACCAATTCCTCTTGGACGAAGCTGAACGAGCGATGGCGAATGCCTATGCACCGTATTCGTCTTTTCATGTCGGGGCCGCCATCCGAACGATGCAAAAACGCACCTATATTGGTGCTAACATGGAGAACGCGGCCTACTCAAACGTGATTTGCGCCGAACGGGCAGCTCTAACGCACTTGAGCACCCTGAGCGATCGTGCGATCGAAGCGGTGGCTGTGATTGCAACGGGAGTCCAAACACCAACAACTGAACCAGCGATGCCGTGCGGAGCCTGTCGCCAAGCGTTGTTTGAGTTCGCTGATTTGATCGATCGAGATTTCATCGTCATTTGCAGTGACACGGCTAAAACCAAAATTACGGTTTCTACGATTCGGGAGCTGTTGCCGCGTGGCTTTGGTCCGTCTATGCTGGGAGTGAAAACCGATCGCTATCGTCCTATCTTGCCGAAGCCCAGCTTTTAATATGCATGTCATGACGGTCTCCGCCTTCATTGCCTACTTGAACGACACGTTCAAGGCGATTTGGGATAGTCAGCAGGTCGCACTAGAAGGTGAAGTCGCTTCCTATCGTTGCTCTCAAGGGCAATGGATCAATTTCGATCTGAAAGACGAAGGAGGACTTGTGAGCGTCTTCATGCCCGCTGCTAAGCTGAACGTTCCGATTCAAGATGGGATGCGTGTTCGTCTCTTCGGCTGGCCCCGCGTCTATCCTAAGTACGGCAAATTTTCTTTCTCAGCTGATCGAGTTGAGTTGATGGGGGAGGGGGCGCTTCAAAAAGCGCTTCAGATGCTTCGTCTAAAGTTGGAAAAAGAAGGCTTGTTTGAAACCACTCGCAAACGGACACTGACTCGTTTTCCACGACGTATCGCCCTTGTTGCTTCTCGTGAGAGTGCGGCGTATGGCGACTTTGTGCGTATTCTGTCCGAGCGGTGGGGCGGGCTCGAAATTGACCTCTACCATGTCATGGTGCAAGGAGCGCAGGCACCCCAGCAGATCGTTGCGGCGATTCAGACGGTTCAAGAGAGACATAATGAGTGTCCGTACGATGCCTTGGTTCTCACCCGCGGCGGCGGCTCCTTAGAGGAGTTGATGGCCTTCAATGACGAGCGAGTCGTGCGTGCGCTCTTTTCTTCGCGTGTTCCTACGCTCGTTGGTATCGGCCACGAGCGTGATCTGACGTTGGCGGAAGAAGTCGCCGATGTGCGTGGATCGACGCCAACGGATTGTGCCCGTCGTCTTGTCTTGGATCGGATGGATGTAGCCTACGAGCTTGCGACCTTGCAGGAATCAATTGGGGATCAATTGGAAGGCTGGATCGAGGATGCGGAGACCAGAATTCAGCATGTGATGGTCCGAACGGATGCCTGGCTCGGTCAGTGTCGTTTCCGTTTTACGCATCTTGAGTCCACGATTCAGTCTCGTTTGCAGCGTTGGTCCGAAAAATCCCAAGAACGGTTAGACGTGCTGGACCGCCTGATCCGTTGCCATCAGCCTGAAGCCGTGCTGAAACGTGGCTATGCGATTGTGCGAATAGCGACGGGGAATGTGCAATCTTCTGTTGCCGGTCTGAAAGTAGGGGATCCATTGTCAATTCAAGTAAAAGATGGAATGGTTGTATCAACCGTTTCTTCTACGTAACCTTCTCCCTATGGCTAAAAAGAAATCTGACGTCAACGTCGCACACGCCTTCAAAGAGCTAGAAGAAATTTCCGCTTGGTTCGAGCAGTCTGAACCGGATTTGGATGAAGGGCTGAAGCGGTTCGAGCGCGCGATGGAGCTCTCGGCCGCTTTGCGCGAGCGTTTACAAGAAGCGGAAAATACCATTAAAGAGATTAAACTCAAGTACGGCGCCAGTACGGAGGAATAATTTGTTATTCTTTTCTCATTTCCTATGTCTCTCTTGCTTCGTCTCGCATTGAATGCTCTGGGTGTCATTCTCGTGTCATATATAGTCCCGGGTGTGCAGGTCGATGGCTTTTTCACAGCTCTTGTTACCGCTTTCGTAATTGGGTTGATTAATGCGATCATCCGTCCCATTCTTTTGATCTTGTCTCTGCCGATCAATCTTCTGACACTCGGCCTGTTTACCTTTGTGATCAATGCGTTGATGTTCTGGTTGGCTTCGGCTTTGGTCCCGGGCTTTCAAGTCGCCGGTTTCGGATCAGCCCTTGTTGGAGCAATCGTCTTCTGGTTGATTTCCTGGGTTACAAACGCTCTGGTTCGAGAACAGTCAGTTTCTTGATCTATTTTTCCCTTTTCTATGGACCAGCTTCAGTCGACTTCTGCTCCGCGGTCACGATTTGCTCTCGCGTTGGCCCTTGTTTTGGCGGCTGTCATATTGGGATACGCCTATGATCATGCACATCCGGCTGATCCAAAGACGATGACCGTCACAGGAAGTACCGAACGTTTGGTCGATTCAGATACGGTGAAATGGAGTCTGACACTTACTCAACTTGTTGGAGAGACCAGTCAGGCCGATGCGGGTCGTAAATTGGACATAGGTCGAGACACGTTTCTCGCTTATCTCGCCGCCGCAGGGATTCCTAAGGAGGCGGTTAGCATTCAGCCAATGTTTTTAGCCGATGTTGTCACGACGGTTGATTATAAGACGGGTCAAACGGCTGTTACTGGCTACTCTGCGAGCCAGGTGCTCGTCGTTGAATCAGACAAGGTGCAAGAGCTCAGCGCCCTTTCACAAGGTGCTTCCGGTGCGATGGCGGAGAAGGGGGTGAGCTTGTCTACGCAAAGTTTGGAATATTATTATGAAAAGCTTGCTGATCTCAAGCTTGAGTTGCTTACTGCTGCCACCAAAAATGCCCGGGCTCGTGGCGAAGCGATTTTGCAAGGCGGGGGCAATGGCACGCTGGGAGATATCGCCTCGGCCGATACAGGGGTCTTCCAGGTCACAGCGGTACACTCTGCCGACTTGTCAGACTATGGTACTTACGACACGAGTTCGCCTCGAAAAAAGGTGACAGCCGTTGTTCATGCGGCCTTTTTGCTAAAATAGTCACGGTTATCGACAAGTTGCCTTAGTTTTGGTCTCATTGACCTTTTTTCAGGGGTTTAGTAGGCTTCGTTCGAACAACCAAAGACTCCATAGACAGCAAGGCCAAGATTCTCTTGGTTAAACGCTCAACCTTGCCGAGGACGTCTCAGTCAAAAAGTCGCTTACATAAGCACTTTTGAACGAACGACCACGGGAAGAGCCTGTGGTTGTTTTCTTTCTAACTCATTCAAGATCCTCATCTATGCCAAAGTCTCGTCAACAAAAGACAGACGCACTTGCGACATTGACCGAGGCCTTCAAGTCCGGAAAGTCAGTGATGTTCGCTGACTACCAAGGCATGACGGTTTCAAAAGTCACAGATCTTCGCAAGAAAATGGATGCCCAAGGGGTGAAGTATATTGTCGCCAAAAAGACATTGCTTCGTCTCGCGGCGAAAGAGGCTGGCTACGACATCATGGGCGCCAATTTGCCTGGAATGTTGGGAGCCGCCTTTACCAAGGATGATGAAATGGCGGCAGCAAAACTCATCGGCGATGCCGGGAAGGACACGACCATCAAATTGGTTGGTGGTATCTTTGACGGAAAAGTCGTTGATGGAAGCTACGCCATCTCGCTCTCCAAGTTGCCAAGCAAGTCCCAGTTATTGGGCCAATTGCTCAGCGTCTTCAACGCTCCCGCTGCCGCCTTCGTTCGCGTCATCAACGCGAAGAGCGAGCAGATGGGTGCTGGTGCCGCTCCTGCTGCCCCAGAAGTCAAAGCCGAAGCTCCAGCGCCCGTTGCTGAGGCTCCAGCTACTGAAGCTGCTTCGCCAGAAGCTCCAGCCACCGAAGTCGCCGCCAGCTAATCTTTACCACTCATTTTCATTTTAGATTCAATTCTATGGAAAACCAGAACGTCGAAGTCCCAGAGAAGTTCCAGGGCATCGTAGCCGCTATCGAAAAGCTTTCGGTGATCGAAGTGTCCGAGCTCGTGAAGTTGCTTGAAGCGAAGTGGGGTGTCTCCGCTGCTGCTCCAACGGTGGTTGCTGCCGCTGGTGGCGCTGCTGCTGCAGAAGAAAAGTCCTCCTTCAACGTTGAGTTGACGGAAGCCGGTGCGAACAAGATCGGTGCGATCAAGGCTGTCCGTGAAATCACGGGTCTTGGCTTGAAAGAAGCCAAGGACTTGGTTGATGCCGCTCCAAAAGTGATTAAAGAAGGTGTGGCTAAGGCCGAAGCCGACGACATGAAGAAGAAGTTGGAAGAAGCGGGTGCCAAGGTGACGTTGAAATAAGAGTTGCGCTTCATTAAGCGCAAAACACCCCGCATCGTAACGATGCGGGGTGTTTTATGGTATGTTTAATAAACTATGCCCTCTTCCCACTCTCTCAAGATCGTAGGCATCGCTGCGACGTTCGCTGTCTTAGCTCTTGGTACCGGTCTCGCTGCACCGCTTCAGGCGTCGGCGGCTCCGCTTCGGATCTATGTGGCTGGTGAAAGCATCGAACGGCGCAATTGTCTGAGTGAAGCGCCCTTTACTTCGACGGGCGGACTCAATAATCCCGGGAATAACGATACCGAGCAGTACGGCTGGATAATTCCGTTCGCGGAAAAGTTAAAACTTCGCCAACCGGGTTTAGCGATTGAGTTTGTTGGTTCAGACAGTTGGCTTGCGGGGGATGACTACCCGTATGCCGGCTCCGGAGGGTGCCGTTTTTATCCGACGGCCGGACGTACTTCAGCACTATCCGGTGCTGACAACGAAACGTGGCTCGAAGAACAGGGAAATGAGCTGCGTAATAAGCAGTTTTGTTATGACGTTGCGTTTGTAGCTCGTGGAGGAAATGACAAAGGCACGGATGATCGGTTTTTTGGAGAGACGTTGACTCGACTGATCGATCTCGCCGTGCGGGGATCTTCGTGTAATGCAAATCCTCTGGTGTACGTGACGGGACATCTGCCTGACCGTGATGTCACGGTTGCAACGGGAGAAGCGAAGTTCGTGACACGCGTGCGGGCAGCTGTGGATGCGTATCAAGCGAGCTCTCCATCGGCGCGTGTACGTTTTATTGATCAATTCACTCCCTTCAAAAATAACACTCCAACAACCGCCTTTCCGACGCCGAACTGGCGGAGTGGGACCGGATTCAACATGAGTGTGATCGGTCGCGATGGCGATGGATTGCATCCAAAACGGTTTGCATCGATTTATGCGGGTGAGGTGGCAGCCAATGCCGTGAATTTGGCCGAGTTAGCGACTGTTATGAGTGGAACGAGTGGCGCTGCAGTTCCTACGCCCGCTCCTGCTCCGGTGCCTATACCAACAACCCCTACACCTACTCCAGCGCCAGCTCCTACGCCAACCCCAACTCCTGCGCCTACTTCGACGCCCGCTCCTTCCGCACCTTCTCTGCCCGCTGCAGCGGCTGGTCGGTATGACATGGGGAACCCAACGCTGCGCGATGTCTGGATCGACCCTGTTTTAGGAAATAATGCCAACACAGGTGACTCACGGGACCGGGCTCTGAAGACGGTTGCAGAGGCCTGGCGTCGGATTCCTGCGAACCAAGCCTTTACGACAGGCTATCGTTTCTTACTGACGCGAGGAAACTATCCATTGAATGAATTGCCCAACTATTGGGATGATCGTGTTGGAACTTTTCAATTCCCGGTGATTTTGCAATCCGTCGATGGACGTGGAGCAGCCGTGTTGAAGGGAGGGATCAATTCGCAGGGTTTGAAGTACTTCTACTTGATCGACCTGACAATTATTCCTGATGAGGCGAGCGATGTGCTTCATTTTGACCACTCCAATTATGTCTTGCTGCGCGGAGTGACCTTGAATGGCAATCGTCGAGTTCACGAAACGCTCAAAGTGAACCAGACTCAGCATGTTTATATTGAAGAAAGCGATATTTCTGGCGCAGACGATAATGCCATCGACTTTGTGGCTGTGCAATATGGGCATGTCTTGAACAGTAAAATCTACAATGCAGGCGATTGGTGTATGTATGCAAAGGGTGGTTCATCTCAGATTCGCTATGAAGGGAACGAGATCTATAATTGTGGTGTTGGCGGATTTGTAGCTGGACAGGGCACAGGCCTGCAATATCTCGTTGCGCCTTGGCTCCACTACGAAGCCTCTGATATCAAATTCGTGAACAATGTCATTCATGACACGGGCAAGGCTGGAATGGGTGTGAACGGTGGCTATAATATTCTGCTGGCCTATAACACGAACTATCGTATCGGCATTGGATTGGGTGGGAATGGAGCTGATCACGTCTTCGAGGCTAATTTCGGTGGACGTGCCTGTGATCCGGGAGAAGATCGTGTGAACTGTCCGGCGATCAAAGCCATGGGAGCGTGGGGAACGAATGTGGCGGAAGAGACCTTGATTCCGAACAAGAATGTCTTTGTGTACAACAACTTGTTTGTGAACCCGGCTGGCACGTCGGCACCTTATCTGATTCAGGTCGCGGCTCCACGTGCGGCCCGGGCTGGATCTGGTCTGACCGGGACGATCTATGCTGACGATAACCTTCAGTTCAAAGGGAATGTCATTATTGATTCATCGAATGATTTGGGGATAGGGGATTCAACAGGTTGTTCTACCTCCCGGCCAACCTGTAATTCAGTTCAGCTGATGCGCGATAACCAGATAAACACCGTTCAAGTGCGCTTCGTGAATGCGGCACAAGGTGATTTCCGTCTGGTGGACGGGGCCGGGTTGAGTGCGCTTGCGATCCCGTCTTTTGCGGGTGGGGATAAACCTGTGAGTAACGTACCAACAGGCGATTTGGCGAACGGTATTGTGAGCGATCGGTCTGGATTGTCTCGGGCAAGTGGAAATGTGCCGGGCGCCTATGCTGTAGGTGCAACGTCCGTAGCTCCTGCGCCAATCCCGACTCCAACCCCTTCACCAACACCTGTTCCGACGCCTACGCCAACTCCAGTTCCAGCCCCGACTCCGACAACCCCAATGCCAAGTCCGACTCCTACCGTTCCAATGGCGAATTTGGTGGGACGATGGGTATCTGTTGGTCAGGCGTGCAGTGTGGTTCGTAGAGTCGAGCGCTGTTCCTTCCAGGGTCGCTTTGAGGTGAAGAATACGGGAAATAAGGTCGCTGCCGCTCACCGTCTCACCGTCTTCCTTTCGAGTAACCCTACGCTTGAAACACGAGATGTGACGCTCAAAACAGTGGCGATCGGAGCTATTGCTCCCGGTGGAACTCGCACGGTCAGCTTGTCTCTTTCGAGCCTGCCCGTAATTGTTCATCCGGCCTACTTTATTGGATCGGTCGATGCGACGCAGATCGTCCCAGAATCGAATGAGGCGGACAATTTGGCGGTAGGTCAGGGTAGATAGGTCCGAAGCTGGATAGAAGAAAACAGTGCTCCCTCGAAAAGAGGGAGCACTGTTTTGATATCATTAAAGGAGAATGGAGTTGATTTTTTCCGCAGATTTAGTTTACTATCGGGAGTCGGCTCAATCTGAGATTCGACGAAAGGAGTTCGGGATGCGAACGATGGATTGGACGAGGCTGAAGCTTCTGACTGTGTGGATGGTCTTTTATCCCGTTCTGACGGGCATCGACGAAGATGAGGGATCCGGTGATGAGGGGACGGGATGGATCCTCTGGATCGTGTTCCTCGTCGGTATCCTCTTCTTGATTGGCGCCATCGCGCAGTGGTGTGACAAAAGGTTTATCGTCACCATCGAGGCGGCGCTCAATGCGGGTAACCAGGTTTCTCGCGCTGACTATGAGCGTTACGCGATGCTCAAAGTGAGGTTCGAAGAGAGTCCGCTGCCTCCACCTCTCCCTGATCAGGGTGCGCTCCGGGCGCGCACAGATCTTCGTCCATGACTTCGTGCCTCTTCGCTTCTTTTCCTTCGTTTCCGCTTCGGCCGTTTCTTGGCTCGGGCAGCCGTGCGTCTTCTACGCCTGCCCATCGCCTCTGACCTTCGATCAATAGCTAAAACCGATCGAGTGTGAGACGTGATTCAATTCAATCAGCAAACCTATTGTTTAGGGCAAATCGAACTGCAGGAGTTTTTGTCCATCGCTTACGAAGATTTTTCTGGCGGTTGGATCAACGGTCAGCCCGCTTGGTTGAGTAAAGGCGTTTGAAACAATCTGCGTCAGAAGTTTGCCAGTTTTGTCATAGACGACAACTCGTTTGCTTTTGGCATCGAGCGCTACGACTCGTTCGCCGTCCGTACCAGCCCAGAGTTCTGTAACTTCGCTCAGAGCCGGATCCGTTTGCGTATTATCCCAAGGTTGTGGCTCGCCAGACAGGAATTTCAAGATGCGTCCATCGCTCAGGCCGACGTACACGTTCGAATCTATGGCTACACTTTTCGCTTGAGCCAGATCTTCCACTTCGACTTTCAGATATTTTGTTTCCTGACTGAAGCCCGAACCGGCGGCGGTATAGCGCCAGATCATCTTGCCTACGGCATCGACCACGTACAATCGATTATTATAGAGACTCATCGCTTGGCTCCCTCCGGCTGTTGGCGCGTTCAGGGCGACGAGACCAGCTGATTTTCTAGTGAGAGAGGTGAGCGTTAGCTGCTTCTGTTCGGTGAGGGTCAGGATACCGGTTTTGGTTGAGGCGACGGCACTGACGGGAGTTCCTTCTGAAGGAAGGGTGATGGCGCTCACGACCGCGCTGTTTGAAATAACGAGGAGCGAGGTGGAGGCGTTCTCGCTTTGAATGACGGCCAGACCGCTGTCAGTCAGGGTCAGATCGCTGAGCGTTCCTTGTTCCGTTTGGTAGACGACGGTGGGTTGATCTATGCGTTGTTCTTTGCGAAGACGCTGACGGAGGCCGTTCAGTTCTTGGATAAGCGTTTCTTTGGTAGCTTTTCGTTCGGTTGTCTTTGTATCGAGTCCATCGGCAAGATTGAACGCCTCATTCACAAGGCTCCGAGCGCGGTCTTCGTTCTGATAGAGAAGATCGGCATCAGCACGATTTCGGCGATCAACCGCTTGGGTGTAGACGGCGTTCCAGAGCGTCTGTTCGGCGGAGGCTTTGCGGGCTTCTCGGATCCAGATACCAAGACCGACGACGAGGACGAGACCGACGCCTGCCATGATGAGATTGCGTCGCAGTTTGGCGGAAGGACCGCCACCATGCCCTGAACTCATTCCACGCAAACTCGCCAAGGTTAATGGATCGCTCGAATCACGAGCGACTTGGGAAGCTCTTGGAGCCTTGGTGCGTGTTTTCAAGCGATCGACGAGGGTTTGTTTTAGATCAATGAGCTTTGTCTTCCAGGCGCGTGCCATGGCGTTGCCTGAACTACTGAGAGGGGAGACGGTTGATTCGACGTACGCTTCTGTTTCGAGCTGCTCCTCATGGAGGGTCTGCACGGATTGGGTAGCATCGATCTTTTTTGAAGCTTCGCTTGGTTCCTCGGAGCGTGTAAGCGTTTGGGCCGGTTGGATCACGCTAGCGGCGATTAATCCGCTGAAATGATCCGGAATGTGGCGGCGTTCCAATTCTTGTTTGATCTCAAGCGCAGCCGTAACGGGCGGATAGAGGGTGAGCTTCTCTTTGAGCTCTAATTCTTGTCGTAGACGTTCGAAGTTGCCTGTTCCAGCAAAGAACACGTCTCCTGGATGGAAATCTCCGCAAATGAAAGAGGCGAATGGTTTCTGTGGGTTGAGTTCAGCCGGTTGTTCGAGCGAACCGAACAAATCGAAGGAGCGATAGCTGCCCGTTGCTTGTTTCTGTAAGAAAAGGTTCGTCATGCGACCAACACCCGTCAAACAAATCCCTTGTTCGCTGACTTCGAGAGCGAAAATATTCACCCGGTTCCAGCTGAGGGGGGTTGGTTCGGCTTTCAGGAACTCCGCGACAGCTTCGTTTAGTTGTTGCGTCATCTTCTCAAATCGGATCATGGGGTCCGTATCGACGCCGGACATGAGCTGGCGAGTACGTTCAGCGGCGGCGCAGAGCGCATCCAGGAGCTGTTCGTACACGTAGAGAGACGAGGCGATTTCGGCTAACAGGACCAGGGTTGAGCCGCGTTTGCCGCGGGCTTCGGTATCGAATTGGAAGACCCCGACAATTTTTTCGTCGAAGGCCGCCTGGTTCACACTGATTTCGGCGAGACGAACGGATGCGCGTTCGGAGGCAGCGGGAGCGGAAGACATGGAATTACCTCTAGTATACGTACGCGTGAACACCCCCGTCCAGGCCAGACCTGGGGGTTGCTCGGCTTGCCATTTCGCACAAAATCCTTCAGGATGACGGGAGATCTATGCTTGAACACCTCTTTGGTTCTAAAACCAGAGTCAAGCTGCTTCGGTTGTTTCTTCGTAATCCTGCCGAGCCTATTTTTGTTCGCGAATTGACGCGCCGCGTCGAAACCCAAATCAACGCGGTTCGACGTGAATTGATGAATTTAGTCAAACTGGGTTTGGTCACAGAGGCGGCGGTAGAAGAGCCAGTAACGGGAACTGCGAAAAAGCGTCCGGGACTCAAACGAAAGTACTATCAGTTGAACCAGCAGTTTCCGCTCTTGGCTGAGATTTCATCCTTGATTTTAAAGGCTCAAGTGCTCTTGGATCGACGACTAGATCAAGAAATTGCCGCCCTAGGTGACGTTCGTTATTTGGCCTTCATGGGAGCATTCGTTCAGTCTGGGGCAACCACTTCTCCGGCCCCTCCCGCCATCGATTTATTTTTGGTCGGACGGGTTGATACCGATGCTTTTAAAAACCTTATGACGGAGGTCGAAGGAGTGTTTGGTTCCGAGCTCAATTTCTCAATTTTGGCTCTTGAGGAATTTCGGTATCGCAAGGATTTGGGCGATCGTTTTTTGCATTCGATTTTGGAGGCGCCCAAAAAAGTACTCATTGATCGGTTGCACGAACGCTAGTATGGGTTGGCTCGGTATCGATACCCGGACAAACGGTCATTCAGTGGTTTCTTGGGTAGAGGGAGAAAAAATGGAAACAATTCAGGTCGAAGGAAAAGCCGCTCGTGTTTTGCCGGTTTTGGAGCGTTTGACGAAAGACCGCGCCGCGAAAATTGAAGGCGTGTTGGTGGTTGCTGGTCCTGGAACATTCTCTTCGATTCGGACGGGGGTGTTGTATGCAAACTTGATCGCACGTCTTTTGGCCATTCCCTTGATTGAATGTTCAGCGGAGGAAACTGTGCCGGGGCAGTTCGCTCAGATAATCGAGGCCTATCTTGCTGGTAAGCGGTCAAGCGTGACGTATGTCGCCCCGATCTACGATCGCGAACCGAATATTACGCTGCCCCGCACGACTCACGCATGAGATTGGCTCAACGCACACGTTTCTGGGAAATCCTCCCGGGCGCTCTCGTTTGGACGACGCTCCTCGTCGCCGTGTTGTTGTCGTTGTTCAAACCACTCTGGATGATCTATTTCATCATCCTGTTCGATTTGTATTGGTTGATTCGCATCGCCTATTTTTTGCCATTCCTCATTCAATCGTGGTGGAAGTATCGCCAGGCGCTCCGTCGTAATTGGCAGATGGAAGTGCTTGCTTTGTCGGGCTACGCAGAGTTAAGGCAGATCATTTTTCTTCCTTTCTCTAAGGAGGGTGTAGGTATTTTACATGAGACACTTTTGAATATCGCACAGGGAAGTTATCCAGCGAAACGTTTGATCATCATATTGGCAGGAGAAGGTCAGTATGAGGAAAACGCTCGTACGATTGAGCGTGAAATTCAAAGCGCATTCGGTCAAACTTTCGGGGGATTGTACTTCACCCTTCATCCACCAGGGCTCCCGGATGAGATTCGAGGCAAGGGCTCGAATTTGCATTGGGCGGCCGAGCAGATCATTCCCCAACTCGTTGAACAAGGATTGGATCCAGAGAAGACCGTCGTCTCATCCTTCGACGCGGATACGATTGTTCATCCGCAGTATTTTTCGTATTTGGGGTATCTCTTCCTGACCGTACCTGAGCCGACGCGCAGTTCGTATCAGCCAGTCGCGCTTTACAATAACAATTTGTGGGAATCGCCTGCGCCAGTGCGAGTCGCCATGTTCGGTACCACCTTTTGGCTGCTGACTGAACTTGGTCGACCAGAAGGAATGATGACGTTTTCATCCCACTCCATGAGTTTGCGGATGCTGATGGACGTGGGGTATTGGCAGAAGGATGTCGTATCGGAGGATTCGCGAATTTTTTTGCAGGGCTTGGTCCATTACGATGGACGGTATCGCGTGACCCCGATGTATCTCCCGGTTTCGATGGATACGGTTATGACGGGGGATTACTGGAAGGCGCTGATTGCGCTTTATAAGCAGCTTCGCCGTTGGGCGTGGGGGGTCGAAAACTTTCCGTACATGGTAAAGGCCTTCTCCGAACGGCCCGGTATGAAGCGAAGCGAAAAATGGTGGTGGGCGCTGAAACAATTGGAGGGGACGTATACCTGGTCTACGGCCCCCTTCCTCATCTTTATTTTGGGGTACCTCCCGTTCTTTATGGCGCCTGAAGCCTTCCATGGCTTTGCTGTGTTTCAGAATACGCCGTTCACGTTGCAGTGGCTGATGCGTTTTTCCATGATCGGGCTCTTCACGTCGGCCTTCATTGCGATGACGCTTTTGCCGCCTCGTCCCAAAACCATGTCTCGTCCGGTCGCCTACGGCATTATGTTGCTGCAATGGCTGTTGTTACCAATTACGTTCGTTCTGTTCAGTGCGGTACCAGCGTTGGATGCGCAAACGCGCATGATGTTGGGTAAAAAGCTCGGGTTCAATGTTTCGCCGAAGCGAAAGGTGTAGACTTGAATTATGCTCGAAGCTCAAGCCCTATCGATTCATGTGGCAAGCGCTCATTCATTGTATGATCGGCCGGATTTTTTGGCGTCACTCGAAGCGCAGACAAGTCGTTCCTATCAGGTGATCTATGTTGACTTAGGGGCGGGGAAGTCAGTGTCAGACGCAGAGTTTGAGATTACGCGTCCCGATGTGATCCGTTTACGCACCTTTCGAAATGTCGGGGTCGTGCGTGGGCACAATCAAGCGATTGCGCTCGCGCTCAGCCGTTGGCCCCGTGAAGTGTGGTCTGAGCGCCTGATCGTTCTGGCTCGTCCAGAAATCGCGTTCGATCGTCGTGCGTGTGAGGTGTTTCGGCAGGCATTCGTGGCTGATCCGAATCTGATGATCGCTGGTCCAAAGGTATTTTGGGCTGATGCGGTTGCGCAAACGGAAGGGGACTGGGTTGAACTGAAGGGGACAGATCAGCTCCATTCGGCGGGGATCGGTCTCACTCGAAGTCGGACGCTCCGGTTTTTGGGACGGGGGAGTCAAGATACGGGGCAATTTGATGCGGGTGAGGACGTGCTTTTTTTGTCAGATGCCTGTGTTGTCATTCGTGCCTCTGTCTGTGAAGCCTTGGCATTGACGGAGGGTGTTTGGCTCGATCCGCATCTCCCGCCCTTTTTTGCGATGGTAGACCTCTGTTGGCGTGCGGCGCTTCAAGGGATGCGTTCGCAGTTGATTCCCGAAGCTCGGGTCTGGTTTGCCCCACAAGAACGAGTGCGACAAAAGCGGATCGGTTGGCGAGAGTTGTATATCCCAAGTCAGATGCGTGCACGAACAGATGATTGGGCCCTCCGGATCGTTCATGCTCCTTGGATCGTCGGTTCTTATCTACGGTATCGGTTGTCTCGCCTGTTTTTTAGACGTTTCTGGAAAGAGCGTTTGAGCCAAGAACCAGGTGCCTTGGCATACCAACCAAACTTGAAATTTCACCGTCGATCTGGTACAGGACTCCCATTGGCGGAACGTCGCCGCTGGTTCATCTCCTGATCTATGCCTGTCTCTCCGCAGCCACTCGTCACCTTCATTACGGTGAATTTCCGCATGCGCGAGCATATTCGGAATTTATTGCAGGGGGTGGAGCAGGCGCAGATTGAATTCCCCTACGAGTATTATCTGGTTGATTGTTCGTCTGAAGATGGAACGACGGCGCTTGTGAATCAGGCTTATCCTTGGGTCAAAACGATTGATCCAAAGGGAAATGTGGGGTTTGGACGTGGGAATAATTTGGCGATTAAGGAAGCGAAAGGAAAATATATTGTTTTGTTGAATCCGGATGTGGTTCTATTTCCAAGCCAATTGGAAGCTTGGATAAACTGGATGGAGCAACATCCAGATGTTGGAATCTCGGCTCCGCGCACGTTGAATCCAGATCGGACGGACCAGGACTCCTGCTATCGTTTTCACACAATCGGAATTCCGGTCTATCGACGTACTGTGTTGGGCAAATTGCCTTGGGCCAAACGGGCAGTCGATCGTTTTTTGATGAAGGGGATGGATCGTTCGAAAGAGCAGCCGGTGGATTGGGTACAGGGATCGGCGATGTGTATTCGCCGCACGTTGATTGAACGGATCGGCGCATTTGACGAACGGATCTTCATGTACTTGGAAGATACCGATCTCTGTCGTCGTGCCTGGCAAGCAGGGAGTCGGGTGATGTATACGCCGAGCGCCTTTATTATTCACTACCATCATCGTCAGAGTCGTCTCAAGCGTCCGTGGGAAATTTTGACGAACAAAACGACGCATATGCACATCAGAAGTGCGATCTATTATTTTTGGAAATACCGAAGACAAACCAAGGCTCTGCAGAAATAGACGGCGAGATGGTGTACAATACATCTCGTGTCAGACGAGATCCGGCCAAATTTTTTGACCTGTCCAGCGGTTCCGGAACTTCCGCCGCCGGAAGGTCCTTTCAATAGCGACGTCATTCCAGCTCCGTCTGAGCAAAAAATCCTGATAGACGAAACATTGCCGAACGATTCCTTCCGAGTTCCTGAGCCTTCGCAGCCCGTGCAGCTACAAACGAGAAAAGCTCATCCCTTACGTCTTGTCGTGTTGGTTTTTTGCGGATTACTTATCGGGTTGGCAGTCGTGTTCTTTGCGGTTGTGATCTATGGAGCCGTCTATCTAGGCGGAGCGGTTTCGGAGGTACGTACTGTCACGCAATCGATCCGTCAGGCGGTGGATCAGCGAGATTTTATGGCCGCTGAGGCGGAGCTGCCAGCATTCACTCGAGCACTGGGTCAGCTGTCGGAAGGGGTGGACCGGCTGCATCCATTACGCGAATGGCCGTTGGTCGGGCGAGATATCCGAACGCTTGAGCATGTGATGGAAATTGCGCAGACCTTATCTCAAGGAGTCGATCAGACCGTTCGAGCTGCCTCGGGGTTTGAGCGAGTTCTGGAATCTGTCGGCCTCTTGGAGCGTGGAATTGACGGGTCGGTGGTTGCGGGGCGTCCGTTTGCAGCCTTGAGTCCGTCAGAAAAGGAAGGGATTCTGTCACGTTTTGCGGGGCTCTTGCCGGAGCTTCGCCAGGCACGGGAAAAAATTAAGCTGGCTGCATCGCTCTGGACGGATTTACCCGAAGAAGCTCGTCAAAGTTCGATGATGGCTCCGGTTGCGGCTTATGGAGCTCGTCTGCCTGAGTTGACGAAGCGCGCAGATCAGCTGATTGGGTTTTTGGACCTCTTGTTGCCACTCGTTGGACATCCGAGCGAGAACCGCTATTTGGTTGTTCTTCAAAATAGCGATGAGCTCAGACCGACTGGTGGATTCTTGGGGACGATTGGCTACGTACGTGTGCAATCTGCCGATGTGAAAGAGATGCGGTTTGATGATGTTTACGCCATTGATAATCCAGTAAGCGGTGTTTGGACAGATCAGCCACCTACCCCGCTCAAGCAGCACTTGGGAGTTCCAGCCTGGTTTTTACGCGATCGGAACTGGTCACCGGACTTTCCAACTTCGGCGGAAGACATGATGCGAACCTATTTGGCGGAGCGGGCCTTGATTGCGACGACGACCGCAGATCGCTTGGATGGGGTCATTGCCTTCACCCCGGAATTTTTTGAGGATTTGTTACGTTTTACTGGTCCCATCGCCGTCGATGGCAAGACCTTCACGGCCGAAAATTTCTTCGATCAGCTTCAATACGATACAGAACAGGGATTCTTGAACCAGGGAATTCCGGTTGAGCGTCGCAAAGAGATTGTCCTGCATTTAGGCGACGCGCTCTTCAAGAAACTCATGGACCAATCGACGGATCGCATCCCAATCCTGCTGGATCTTCTCACGGATAATTTAGCGAAGAAGAGTGTGCTCTTTTATCTGCGCGATCCACGCACCCGGTCTTTGCTTGATGATCGTGGTTGGACGGGTCGGGTAGCTGGCACGCCGGGAGACTATTTGTGGATCGTCGATGCAAACTTGGCCGCCTTGAAGACAGATGGAAAAATGGAAAAAGAAGTGAAATATCAGGTGGATCTTGCAACCGGTTTGGCGACCGTGATACTTCGTTATCATAATACGGTCCGCACGATCGATTGGCGGTACACGAGGTATCGAGATTATGTGCGTGTCTACGTTCCAGAGGGGAGCGAGCTTGTTTCGACGGCGGGCGCCCTGGCTCAAGATCGTAATCAGGCGGGTGGACGAGAGGAGCCAGGAACGGTCGATGTTATGAAAGAACTGGGTAAAACAGTATTTGGGGCATTTTGGGCGATCGAACCGGGGGAGACGCGCGAACTGCGCTTCACCTATCGTTTGCCAGTAGCTGTACTTGAGTCGATGCGTGTAGCCGGAGGCTATGATTTGCTCGTTCAGCGGCAGCCTGGAAATCAATCGCGTTTGACGCTCGATCACGCGTTGGGTAAGAACGTGAAGGCAGCGGAGCCGCCGGAAGCTGCAGCGAAGTTTGGAGACGATCGATATCAAGTGAGTATCCCGCTTGATCGTGATCAGACCTTCCGCGTCCGTTTTTAACCCTTTGTTCCTCCTATGTTTGGTAAAAAAATCGGTATTGATCTTGGAACAACAACGGTGCTTGTCTACATCCCGAACAAAGGGATTATCATTCATGAGCCTTCGGTTGTCGCGATTTCATTGGCAGATAAGCGCGTGTTGGCGGTTGGAGCAGCGGCCAAGGACATGATTGGACGGACTCCGGATAGCATTGTCGCCAAGCGACCCCTCAAAGATGGGGTTATCGCTGACTATCGCACAACCGAAGCCATGTTGCGCTATTTTATTAACAAAGCGATGGGTGGTGTGCGGTTGTTCCGTCCAGAAGTCATGGTCGCTGTGCCGGGGGGGATCACCTCGACGGAACGTCGTGCCGTGATTGATGCAACCCTCTCCGCTGGAGCCAAAGCGGCGTATATCATCAAAGAGCCAGTTGTCGCAGCTATCGGCGCTGATATTCCGATCGGCTCTGCTTCGGGTCATATGATCATTGATATCGGTGGTGGGACCTCTGAGATCGCCGTCATTTCCTTAGGCGGGATTGTCTCTTCGGCCTCGGTTCGTATTGGAGGGAATAAACTTGATTCCGCCATTCAAGAGCACGTTCGTCGTAAATACGGTCTCGCGATCGGTGAACGAACGGCGGAAGACGTGAAAATCCGCATCGGTTCAGCTCTTTATCTTGAAGAAAAGCTAGAAATGGAGATTAAAGGACGTGACATGATGAGCGGCTTGCCACGGGTCGTGACGGTCACGAGCGACGATGTGACAGACGCCATTCAGCATGAGCTCCAGGGAATCGTTGAGGCCATTAAAGAAGTGTTGCGCGGGACGCCGCCCGAATTGTCCGCCGATGTGATGCAAAAGGGGATGGTGTTGTCTGGTGGATCGTCTCAGCTTCGGAACATGGATCGTCTGTTCGCCGAAGCGACGGGAGTACCAACGTTTGTAGCAGACAACCCTCAGCTCTGTGTCGCCAAAGGCACGGGGATTGCCTTGGAAAACCTAGAAGCTTACAAGCGTAGCGTCTTTTCGTCTTAAGGGGCCAAATTTAACTCGGGAACAGACGGTGCGGGTGCTGATTCTTCCCGTATTTGTGTTGGTTGCTTGAGTTCAGTGGAATAGCCTTTGCTATAATATTCCGATTTGAATGCCTCCCAATTTTGATAGCCCCAATAGCCAAGTCCGGCTGCGGCTGACAGTCCAAGGAGGGCCAGCGTCACGATCTTCGTGTGTGTTTTTGAAGAAGTAGCAGTCGACATAGACAAGGGTCGTTTGAAACTGAGTGTACCATGCGTGATACACTGTGCCCATGTTGATTGGCCTTGATGTGTCGCGTGCCGACCGTTTGGAAAAAACGGGCGTCGAATGGTACGCCTGGCACTTGATTCAGGCATTGAAACAGTTGCCCGAACAAGTGGCGCATCAGTGGCTATTGTACGCAGCACAACCCCTCTCGCCTGAGTTGGGAGCCACACCTCAAAATTGGCATGAACGCGTTCTTCACACACCGTTCGATCGTGTTTGGACGCAAGTTCGATTGAGTCTTGAGCTCTGGCGTCATCAACCGGATGTCTTGTTTGTTCCGGCCCATGTCTTGCCGCGCATTCTGCCTCGTCGTTCGGTGATCACGATCCATGATGTTGGATTTTTCCGTCATGCCGAGCTGTATGGATCAGCTGAGCGCGCTTGGCAGAAGCTGGCCGTGCGCGATGCCGTGCACCGAGTGAGCCGAGTGCTGACTGTTTCCGAGTACTCCAAACAAGAGATCATCCATTTTTGTCAGATTGATCCGGATCGGATCACGGTCGTCTATCCCGGGGTCGATCATTTAGCTACATCGGAAGTTTCAGCGAGTGAGAGACAAGATGTGATTGATCGTTATCGCATTTCCGGTTCCTATTTTTTATACGTTGGTCGGTTGGAGACGAAAAAGAATCTCTTAACCTTGATTGAAGCCTTTCGTCGCTACAAAGAAGATCGTGGCTTAGGCGATCCGATGTCCTTGGTTTTGGCGGGTCTACCAGGTGAGGGTTATCCTGCGATTGAAAAAGCCATTGAAAGAGCGGGATTAGCCTCAGTCATCATCCAAACCGGATACGTTCCAGAAGAGGACAAGCGTCGCCTTTTAGCCGGAGCGGTCGCTTTGGTCCATCCTTCTTGGTATGAGGGCTTCGGTTTCACGCCTCTCGAAGCCATGACGCAGGGTTGTCCGGTGATCTGTTCTCGGGTCGGGTCATTGCCTGAAGTGGTGGGCGTTGAGAACGCTCTCTGGTTCGATCCAGTCGACCCAGAAGCGCTGGCACAGTGTTTGGATCGGATTGTCCGAGATGACGCCGCTAGGCGGGTCTTGTGTGAGCAGGGGAGACGTTGGGCAGCAAACTATACCTGGAAACAGACAGCCGAGCAGATCTTCCAGGCGCTAACTATTTGGCCGTAACGCTAGACGAGCTGTTCCGTTCTTCGTAGGCTTATCTCTATGCAAAGTCCGTACTCCCATGTTCACCTCATTGGTCTTGGTGGCATTCACGTCTCCGCCATCGCGAAACTGCTATTAACCCTCGGTGCCGAGGTATCTGGTTCTGATATGGCAGAAAATGAGCTCACCAAAGAACTTCGTGAGCGAGGAGTGCGGGTGACCATTGGGCATGCACCAGAGAATATCCCTAAAGAAGCGCGTGCCATCGTCTTTTCTTCGGCGGCGAATGCACAAAATGTCGAACGCGTTGAAGCGGCTCGTCGTGGCCTACCGAGTTTCAATAGCCATCAGTTTTTAGGTCTCCTAGGCGCGAGCTTCGACCAGATCGTTGTCGCGGGCACGCATGGAAAAAGTACAACAACCGCCATGATTAGTGTCATGGCGAAAGCCGCGCATAAAAGCATGATTGCGGTCGTTGGTACGCGTGTCGCGCAGCTGGTGGATGGAAACTTGGAAGTCTCGGATACCAGTGGCTACTTTGATTTTGAATGGATGATCGTCGAAGGAGACGAGTTCGACCATCATTTTTTGTCGTATCGACCCAAGATTCTGGTCCTCAATAATATTGAAGCAGACCATTTTGATGTCTATCCAACACTTCAGGATCTGTTGGGTGCTTATCGTTCCTTGCTTGGATGTGTGGTGCAGGGTGGAAAAGTCATTGCGAATGCAGATGATCCGCTAGTCCGTGAATTATTGGACGAAGCAAGAGATGCATTAAAGGAGCGCGATATTTCTGTGTGGTACGTTGGCGTCAATGAAGAGGCGGATTATGTCATTCGTGAGCGTCGTGTGGAGCAGGGAAAACAGATCATCTCTATTTACAAATTTCTGGATCAAGAAACTATCGAACTCACGCTCCAGGTGCCGGGTGAGATCAACGCGAGAAATGCGGCTATGTGTTATGCCGTTGGGGATACGGGCATGCATCAACGAGACGAAAAAATTATTCCTGGGATTGAGGCGTTTCAGGGGGTCTGGCGTCGTTTGGAAAAGATTGGTGAAAAAAATGGGGTGACGATATTTTCTGACTATGGCCATCACCCAACGGCAGTCACGAAAACGCTTGAAGCGATAAAAGAATTTTATCCGGATCGTCGCATCGTCTTGTGCTTTCAGCCGCATCATCGCAATCGTACGAAACATTTATTTCAAGAGTTTGCAGGCTGTTTTGGTCTGGCAAACGTGTTGGTTCTAGCTGAGATCTATGATGTAAAAGGTCGTGATCAGGCAGAAGACGAAACCATTTCCTCAAAGAATCTCATTCGTGCTATTGAAGTGCACAATGCCGAAAATGCTCTACTACAAACGATTTCATACGCTTCAACTCCCGATGAAGCGCTAAGCATGCTTCGACCCACCCTGATGCCAAACGATGTATTAGTTGTGATGGGTGCCGGTGATATCTATAAAATTGCCTATGCTCTCGTCTGAACAAATTGCTGCTTTTCTCGCCCGTTTTCCGAGCACCATCGAAAACGAACTAATGAGTAAGCATACGAGTTTCCGCATTGGCGGCCCCGCTCGTTTGTATTTTATTGCCAATTCATCAGACGATGCGATCAGGGCGTTTGAAGTTGCGAAGGAGCTTCAGATTCCGACGTTGACGTTCGGCGGGGGATCGAACTTGCTCGTTTCGGATGATGGCTATCAAGGCCTGTTGATCCAAATGGCCAATCGGACGATCACGATCGATGGTCTACGCGTGACAGCCGAGAGTGGCGTGATCACGGGTCTGGTCGCTCGCAAAAGCGTTGACGCTGGTCTCACGGGGTTTGAATGGGCGATTGGTGTCCCTGGCACGATCGGCGGAGCAATCTACGGAGATGCCGGTTGTTACGGCGGAGAGATGCGCGATGCGATTGTGTCGGTTGACGCCTATCGTATTCGAGATGGCCAACGTCTGACGCTCTCAAAGGCGGAATGTGCCTTTGGGTACCGTGAGAGCGTATTCAAGCGTGAGCCACATATCATTCTTGGTTGTACCCTTGAGTTAAAACCTTCGCCTGATCCTGCCGCTGGAAAACAACGCATGGAAGACATCATGCGCCAACGCAAAGAAAAACAACCACTGGAACAATCCAGCGCTGGTTGTGCGTTCAAGAACTTTGAATTCACGAATGAAAATGATATTGAATTATTACGTCGAGAAGTCGAGGTTCCGGAGTCGATGCTGAAGAATAAATCGCTCGGTGCGGGTTGGCTTGTCGATCAAGCCGGTTTGCTCGGCCAAGCGGTTGGTCAGGTCGAGGTGAGCAATAAACATGGCAACTTTTTAGTAAACAAAGGCCAGGCTCGGGCCCAGGATGTAATCGGCTTAATTTCTCTGATTAAGCGCAAAATTCGCGATGAATTCGGAATTGAAATGCACGAGGAAGTGCAGTGCGTGGGATTTGAATGACATTTATAACGCACAACTCACGACCTTTTTAGGGGCGCGAGTTGTGCGCCGGGTCGTGAGCGTTCTCTCCTTAAATTGTCTACGTTCCCTGCTGCGTCTTCTCGAACACGCAGTCCACGAAACGGCCCAGGTGCAGCTCGACGCCTCGGAGGTCAGACTTCGCGAAGTTGGAGTCGGTGAAGTCAGCTCCTGCGACGTCGACAGCCAGCATCACGCACTCCATGAAGGTCGTCGTCCCGGTACCGGTCGCTCGGCGCAGGTTGGCTCCACTGAGATCTGCACCGCTGAAGCACCCGAAATTCAGATCCGCTCCTTCCAGGACCGCGTTCATCAGCTTCGTCTCCTGGAACCAGATGGTGCCTCCCATGTCTCCGCTGCCCATCCTCACCCCTTTCATCTGGGCGCCCACCATGTTGGCCCAGTTGAAACTGCACCCTTGGATCGACGCACCGTTGAGAGTCACATTCTCCATCTCCGTCCGATCGAAGCCGCAGGCGTAGAGGATAGTGTCTGCCAGATTCGCGTCAGTGAGATCAGACTCGTCGAAGTCGAGGCAGTACACGATGAGTCCGGAGAGGTCCGCTTTCTTCAGGTTGATCCCCTTGACCTCGTGGAGCCCATTAACCTCTACGGCATCTTCATCCGTGCAGTCCACAGCACCCCTCACCTTGCTCCCGAGGCTCTTGAGCTCCGGGTGTTTGGCGCGGAATGCCGCGAACACGTCCGTTCCTTCCCGCAGCGCGTTGAGGGCAGCAGCAGCGATTCTTGAAATCTTCATAGTTCTTTTCCTCCGTGATCTAACACAAGGTCCGGACAACCACGTCCGTTCCTCATCTCGCGAGCCAATCGTTGGCTAAGAAGATGAGGAACCGATCACGATTGCTGATGTAAGAAAGTACTGTATTTAAATAAAACGGTCAATTATCTGCCCTAAACGCACAACTCACGACCTGTTAGGGACGCAAGCGGTGCGTCAGGGTCGTGAGTCTTGTTGAGTCTTCGTATAGTCCGCTACCTCTTTTCCTCCTTCTTGGCCAGTCGCGAGAAGTACTTCTCGCCGCTCATGTACTCGTGCTCGCCGATCATTCTCCCCGGATGTGCGAAGGACGCGCTCGCCAGACCCTTGAGCCCCTTCACGTTCGCCTCGTGGAAGGTCATATCCTTCCCCCTGGCGTCGGTGAGGTCCACCTCCCAGAGGTAGGCGCCCAAGAAGTCGCCCTCGTCCAGCGTCGCACCAGTCAGGTCGGCCCCTGCCATGACGGCCCAGTGGAACTGGACGGGTGCCAGGCCCCGGCCGCCCAGCGTGATCCTCTGCAGCTTGGCATGCCTCAGGTCTGCGACTCTGAAGTTGCTGTTCTGGATTTCGGAGCTGGACAGATCCGCTCTCTGCAGGATGCTGTGGTCAAAGCCGCACATCCTGATCTTGCAGCCGACCAGCTGCGCGTCCTGAAGGTCCGCGCGATCGAAATCGAGGTTGAAGAGCTTCAGCCCCGACAGATCGACGTCCGCGAGGCTGATCCCCTTGAGCCAGAAACTCTCTGCGTGTTCGTCCACGTCAATGAGATCCGGTCCCTCCGTCACCAGCTTCTCGTCGGGATCTTTGGTCCACCCGTCGTTGTAGCCGAGGAGCGTGAACTCAGGGTGTTCGGCCCGGAACGTGGCGAAGGCGGCCGCACCCAGCCGGAGCGCCTCGAGCGCCTTCAGCGAAAGCGGATCGACGTATACCATCTTCATTGTGAACGTCCTCCTGTACTCCATCAGAACAGAGGTTCGGACAACCGCGTCCGTTCCCCATCTTTGCTGCCACGAACTAGGGAGCCGAAAAGATGGGGAACAGAAGTGATTCAGGTCAAAAACCTACTGTTTTTTGATAGAAACGTCAACAATATAGCATTCTCTTTGTCTATAAAATGCACAACGCTCACGACCGTAAGGGACGCGAGGTGTGCGTCGGCGGTCGTAAGCGTGTCAGTGATCGACGCAGGCCCAATAGCCGATGTCGAACGGCCGCCCGTTTCGGCAGTCGTCGATCTCGTTCAGGTAGCCTTGAATGGCGTCCCTGAGGTCTTCGGTTTGAGTCCTACAGTCCATGGGAATTCGTCGTTCCTCCTCCTCGAGCGCTCGGCTTTGCCAGGTTTGGCAGCCTTGATGCTGGCAGTTCGGGTTGACGTAGACCTGCGCCTTGCGCAGCTCCTCTGAGTGGAGGGCTGACTGCTGCGCCTGCTCGGCATTGTCTTCGGCGAGCAGGGCGACCAGCAGTGCGATGATTGAGAAGGCAGACCAGCGTTTCATGGGGAGCTCCGTTCTGTTCAGAATGGTGGTTTCTATCTTAATTACTCTGAACAGAATTCACTCCCCAGGCAACAGGTAAGAAAAAGCGATTTAATATAGTCTATTTTGACTCTTTTGTCAATCTCTTGCCTGCTCTTCAGGTTGTACAAAAATTGTCTCTTTTCTACTCAAACGCTATCCTAAAGAGGTGGATTTGCTCTCTAGTCGCTTACCTTTATGACCATCAACATCACCTACCACGGAATCGAGTCGACACCAGCTATCACGGCGTATGTCGAAGAAAAAATGCAGGGTTTGAGCAAATATTTCGAGGGGATTCAGCATATTGATGTCGAAGTTGGCCGATCGACGCAGCATCATCAAAAAGGCGATATTTTCTTTTGTAAGGCAGCGGTTGAGGTCTCAAAAGATGTAATCCGGATCGAACGAGAAGAGGAGGAGCTCTATAAGGCAATTGATAAGGTAAAAGATCATTTGCGGATGGAATTAGCGTCATTGAAAGAGCGAATCCAGGATCGGCAGCACGGAGACGGAATATAAAAGGCTTGGTTGAGAGAAAAACGGGCCAAGCGGTTCGTTTTTTGGTTGCTGGACGATTCGGCTCTCAATCGCTACTATCCTGCAGACGTATGTCTTTCCTGAACAAACTCTTCGGAGATCCAAATGCCCGTGAAGTAAAACGCTTGATGCTGACCGTGAATCGGATCGGTGCGTTAGAATCAGCGCTCCAAGCCTGCTCTGACGAAGAGCTGAAAACGCGAGCGACCAAGCTCAAAACCGAGGTCCAGTCTGGTCGTTCGCTGGACGATGTCTTGGAGGAGGCCTTCGCTCTCGTTCGTGAAGCTTCACGCCGCGCGACCAAGCAACGTCACTATGATGTGCAGTTGATTGGTGGCTTGGCCTTGCATAAGGGAATGATCGCAGAAGCTCGTACGGGTGAAGGAAAGACGCTCATGGCAACCGCGCCTGCCTTTTTGAATGCCTTATCTGGGAAGGGTGTACACGTTGTGACGGTCAACGACTACTTGGCGCGGCGTGATGCGGTGTGGATGGGCCAGGTGCACTACGCGCTTGGGTTGTCCGTCGCAACCATCCAGCACGGAGCAAGTTTTATCTACGATCCTGATTTCAAAGCGGAACCAAAGCATGACGAAGAACGCGATGCGACTGGTATGTTCCAGGTCGACATGGACTACTTGCGTCCTGTGTCGCGTCGTGAGGCCTATGCGGCGGATATTACCTACGGCACCAACAACGAATTTGGATTTGATTATTTGCGCGACAACATGGCGCCGAGCTTGGCGCAAAAAGTCCAGCGCGGCTTGAACTACGCCATTGTGGACGAAGTCGACTCGATTTTGATCGACGAAGCGCGTACCCCGCTCATTATTTCGGCACCAGCGCAAGAGCCAGAGCAGTTGTACTATCGTTTTGCGGAACTCGTGACGCGCTTGGTTGAAAAAGAAGACTACGTGGTTGATGAAAAATTACGCACTTCTTCTATCTCTGAAGCCGGTATCACCAAAATGGAAGGGTGGCTGGGGATCGAGAACTTATATGGTCAGGGTGTGCGTCTGGTCCATCATCTTGAGCAAGCGTTACGTGCACACGCCCTCTACCGTCGCGATCGAGACTACGTGGTCAAAGATGGCGAAGTTGTAATCGTGGATGAATTCACGGGTCGTTTAATGCAGGGTCGCCGTTACTCCGAGGGGTTGCACCAAGCGATCGAGGCTAAGGAACGTGTTTCGATTCAGCGTGAATCTGTGACGCTCGCGACGATCACCTTCCAGAACTATTTCCGTTTGTACGGAAAGTTATCCGGTATGACGGGAACCGCCGCGACGGAAGCCGAAGAATTCTTCAAGATCTATAAGCTCGACGTGTTGACGATCCCAACCAATAAAACAAGTCAACGTAAAGATTTGGGCGATTTGCTCTACCGCAACGAGTTAGGAAAATTTAAAGCAGTAGCTCAAGAAATCAAACGCCGACACGAGTTGGGTCAACCGGTTTTGGTTGGAACGGCGAGCATCGCGAAGAACGAAGTGTTGAGCGAACTTCTGACGCAATCCGGCATTCCGCATAACGTCTTGAACGCCAAGAACCACGAACGCGAAGGAGAAATCATCGCGCAGGCTGGGCGACGGGGTGGCGTGACAGTTGCGACGAATATGGCTGGTCGCGGAGTCGACATTATTTTGGGCGGAAATCCGCCAGACAAAGCTGAGGCCGAAGCGGTTCGTGCTCTCGGTGGTTTGCATGTGATCGGCACGGAGCGCCACGAATCACGTCGTATCGACAACCAGTTGCGTGGTCGGGCTGGTCGTCAGGGAGATCCGGGAACGACACAATTCTACGTTTCGACGGAAGATGA
Organism: uncultured Gammaproteobacteria bacterium; assembly: GCA_964567995.1. GTDB lineage: Bacteria > Patescibacteriota > Patescibacteriia > 2-12-FULL-60-25 > 2-12-FULL-60-25 > JAGOTP01. The sequence goes on along the minus strand of CAZMOB010000003.1, from coordinate 28,778 downwards.
TTTGATGCGTATTTTCAGCTCCGACCGCATGAAAAAGGTCATGGAAGTGACGAAGTTGCCAGAAGACGAAGCGATTCAGAACATCGTTCTAACGAAAGCGATTGAATCCGCTCAGCATAAAGTGGAAGGGCACAACTTCGATATTCGCAAGCACGTCTTGGAATACGACGACGTCTTGAACAAGCATCGCACCGCCATCTATAAAAAGCGCAACGACATTCTTGAAGCGACGGAGCGCGCCACGACGGAAGGGGAGCGTCCCTTGAAGAAATTCGTCATAGAGATGTTTGAAGGCGAGATCGAGCAGCTAGTCGCGGCTTGTACGTCGGTCGAATCGGGTTCTGACTGGGAATTGCCACGCTTGCGTGAAGCGTGCAAAACGATCTTGCCGCAGGATATGGAGATCGTGTTGCCGGCGTTGGATGAGAAAACCTTGGAAGGTGAGGGTCAAGCTGAGGCGCGGACTAAACTCGTCGAAGCCGTCATGGACTCTGTCAAAAAGGCCTATCAAGCCTTTGAAGAGCAGATGGGTGATCAGGTTTCATTGGCGGAAGTCGAGAAGATCATCCTGCTGCGCTCGATTGATGATCTCTGGATCGAGCACTTGGAGAACATGGAGTATCTACGTCGTGGTGTAAACTTGCAGGCGTATGGCCAGCGTGATCCATTGGTTGAATACAAAAAAGAGGCGTACCAGCGCTTCCAGGAATTGCAGAATCTCATTCAGCAGCGCGTCACCCACACCATCTTCAAAGTGAAATTCGTCCGTGAGATGGCCGAAGCGGATGCGACGAAAGTGGAAGCGTTGGCTCCCTCTGTGGAAGTGACGGGTGGCGAAGAGACGCTACAACAATTCGCCAAACCATCTGACAAACAAATGAAGGATGCAGGACGAAATGATCCGTGTCCGTGTGGCTCTGGGAAGAAGTTCAAGAAGTGTCACGGAGCCCAAGCGTAAACGAGTTTAGAACGTAAGAGGGCATGAGACAGTTCTCCGTACGCTTAACCGCCGGCCAAGATCTATGCGGTGAGATCGAGCATTTAGCGTCAAAAGAAGGTATCAAAGCAGCCTGCGTCGTTTCCCTCGTTGGGCATCTCACGAAGGCTGTTTTGCGTATGGCGGATGGGAAAACGGTCAAAGAATGGGAAGGATCATACGAGATCGTATCGGCTACCGGAACGATTTCTCCAGAGGCATTACATATGCATATCGCTGTGTCCGATCAAGAAGGGAGTGTGATCGGTGGCCATCTTAAGATGGGTTCGATCGTCGGAATGACTTGTGAGGTCGTGTTCCTTATATTCGATGATGTGATTTATAGCCGAGAACATGAAGCAAGAACGGGATATGATGAGCTAGTTGTGAAGCCTAAAATATAGATCTCGTATGCCTACCTACACCGTTCCCATTTCTGTCAAAGGGATCGTATTCGATGAAGGAAGGGTTTGGCTTCGGAAAAATGAGCGAAATGAGTGGGAATTACCAGGTGGAAAACTGGACGAAGGTGAACAGCCGATGGAAACAGTTGTACGTGAATTAAAAGAAGAGCTTGGTTTTGATGTAGCGGTTGATCGGCTTATCCAGGCGCATCTCTACACTATTCAAGTTTCGCAAGATGAATCACGTGGTGTTTTGGTTATTTCGTATCTGTGTAGGTTGGTGAGAAAAGCGAGTGAAATGGAGGTAGTAGGTGAAGCTGGACTGGCAGCATTCAAGGCCTTTACGCTTGCAGATATCGAGTCGTTATCGATGCCAGATTTTTATAAACAAGCTATTCGTTCTGCTCTCTAATCGTTGTATGATTCAATCTAAATTGTACCAAAACGCTTAACCTATGCCTTCGCGTATCAAAATCGTGGTGTATGTGCCAGAGTCGCATGCGGATGAACTGCGTCAAGTGATGGGGGAGGCGGGTGCGGGAGTGATTGGGAAGTATTCACACTGTACGTTTACGACTAAAGGGATCGGGCGCTTTTTGCCTATGGAGGGAGCGCAACCGCGCCAGGGAGAAGTCGGGAAATTAGAAGAGGCTTCCGAAGAGCGAATAGAGACAGTTTGTACGCGTGAGCGGTTGGATGAGGTGCTCAAAGCGATTCGACGCGTGCATCCGGATGAAGAGATCGCTTTTGATGTCTACCCAATTGAAGAGGTGATCATGCCAAAACGAACAGTTTAAAGCCGCTCTGAAAGAGAAGGAGGTATGCTATGCTTTTTAGATGAAGGAGCCGAATTCCGAACAAGCTCGATTGCTTCCTGCATCTGACATCTGGGAGAGCATGCGCGACCTTGGATGGGGACGCTACGAACCAACGGTTTTTGAAACAGCCCGAACGCCGGTTATCCCGCAGGCGCAAGAAATCTCAGCGCATATTCCACGCGCGATTCGTGTTGATCCATCGGTCTACGATACACGACTGATTTGTTTGCGCATCAAACAGGGAGAAGATGGAACTTGGATGATTGGTTACCATAAAACACCTCTGATGAAAGGTCATGCACCCGGCCGTTTTTTGATCAAAGGCTTAACCTGGCATTCCAAGCGTTTGGTGGATGCATTAGCGGCCTGCTGGATTGGTCTGAAGCAGCAAGGGTTGCTTTCGTGATAGGTGTTTGCAGGTGTGTTAGGCTTGGTGCAAGTATGCCCATCGAGCGTTACCAAGTTTCTCTTAAAGCCATCATTCGAGATCAGGCGGGCCGCATTCTGGGATTGAACGGGAAAATTGGTGGGTTGTATGAAGGCTTCTATGATATTCCGGGCGGTCGCATCGACGAATCCGAGTTTACGACACCCTTCGCAGATATTATCCGACGGGAGGTGGCTGAAGAGTTAGGGGCGGAGATCCGTTTTTCCCTGGGTACAGCTCCAGTGGCGCTCGGGCGACATCAGGCTAGAGATGGATATCGTGTCTTGTACGTCTTTTTTGATGCGCTGATCGAGAATCCAGAGGTGGCGATGGAAATCAGTAAAGAACATGTGGGCTGGGCCTGGTTGGACTTGTCCGCACAGCCTCTGGAAAAGCTGTTCTTATCTGGGATCTTGGAAGGGATGAAACAGTGGTATACTGCCCGTCACCAAACCTAACCTATGCCTTCCCTCGCTGATGTCTACCGCCGCCTCCAAACGGCCAAGAAGAAACAGAAAGATTTACGCACGATGTATAAGGATGCGTTGACGCATTCGAAATCGTATCAAGAAGTGAAAGATGAGCTTGAGAAATTACTTGAAAAGAAGCGACGGATCGAGGCTGCGGTGAAGGCGGATTTTGTGAATGAACAGGCCGAGATCGACAAACTGCAGACTAACATGAATTCCGATAAGCAATTGCTGACGGACTTGGCATTGACGCAGCTCATGAAGGGCCAAGAGGTTGAAATTACGGAAGACGATGTATCGTACGAGCCTATTTTCAATGTGAAATTTAAAAAGAAAGATGGAAGTACGTCGCGCGAAACGGAACGCGAATAATCAACGGAAGCAGCTTTGACGGGCAAAATATAGACAAAACAAAGGCGATCGGGCATACTAGCCGATCGCTTTTCTGATTCGGGCGAAGGGCGTCCGAGGCCATGAGAGGCGATTTCGAGGCAAGAGCATATTATGATGAAGAAGGTGGTGTTGTTTCCGTTCACGGTGCCTGAGCTTAGCCGGTCACCGGTCGAGCAGAGTACGGCTGGTTCCGAACATGGGCGGCAGATGCACAAACGTACACGCGAGATGAGAAGGTTCACCTTCGAGGTCAAGAAGCCCGAGAGGGTGATGACCCTGCTCGCGACACTGCAGGCACGAAGCGTGAATGCAACCGTCGATGGGCACCTGCGGGGCACGACTGTGCACAACAAGACGTACAGCGTTTCAGATGCGAAGGGCCGGCTGTCCGATCTCGATCTGGCCTCGTACCAAGGCAAGCCGATCACGGTCCTCGATGACGCTGTCTCTACTGGAGCCATCGTGAAGGAGCTTAAGAAGTCCCCCGACAACACCAAGCTCCAGTTCACGCTCATCTGATCAGTTCATTCCTTCTTCTTGTCACCGCTCCTTACTCTTTGCGCGTTCCTGGCTTGCGCGCTCATCTCTATCGTCGGGGTCCGCCCCACGAAGACCTTTTAAGCCAGGTCTATACCTTGAGGGAGACGTTTCTTTTTCCTCTCCCGGGCGCTACCATAGGGCTCTGCCTATGTCTCGCCCTAAGCCGGTTATTTTGCTGATTTTGGATGGATTCGGGATCGCTCCGGCGGGGCTTGGAAATGCCGTGGCTGAGTCGAATATGCCGGTCTTTCATCGGTTGATTTCGCGTTATCCGGCCATGACGGTTCAGGCCAATGGTCCGGCCGTCGGGTTGTCGTGGGGCGAGATGGGGAACTCCGAAGTTGGACATCTGACGATTGGAGCGGGCCGCATTTTTTATCAGAGTCTGCCGCGTATCAATCTCTCTATTGAATCGGGGGAGTTTTTTGAGCAATCCGTCTTCAAAAAAGCGTTGGAACACGCACGAGACCAAAATGGAACGCTTCATCTCATGGGGCTCGTGTCGGCAGGGAATGTGCATGCCTCGCAGGAGCATCTATATGCGCTCCTGGAGTTTTGTAAGCGCGAACAGTATACGAATGTGGCCATTCACGCCTTTTTGGACGGTCGTGATGCGATTTATAACTCGGCACAAGATTTTATCGCCGAGCTCGAAGCGAAGATGAAAGAACTGGGAATCGGCAAGATCGCGACGCTCTCTGGGCGTTTCTATGCGATGGACCGTGATAACCGTTGGGATCGAATTCAGTTAGCCTACGATGCAATCGCGCGAGGCGTTGGTCCGACGGCCAAGACTGCGGCGGCGGCAATTCAGGCTTCGTATGCGAGTCAGGTCTTTGATGAACAATTCCTACCAACAGTGATGGTTGATCGCTCTGGGAAGCCAGTTGCACCTGTGAAATCCGGTGATGCGGTGATCTGTTTCAATTTTCGTCCGGATCGTTCACGCGAACTTACGAAAGCCTTTGTGTTGCCAGCGTTTGATAAGTTCCCACGTGAATCATTACAGAACCTCTTCTTTGCGACGTTCACGGAGTATGAAAAGGATCTGCCGGTTGAAGTCGCGTATCCGCCTCAATTGATCGACCAGTGTTTGGCAAAAGTCGTGTCTGATGCGGGATTGACGCAGCTCCACATCGCGGAAACCGAAAAATACGCGCATGTCACCTTCTTTTTGAATGGGATGCGCGAAGAAGAATTCCCTGGAGAAACGCGGGCGATTATTCCATCGCCGCGTGTCTCAAGTTACGACAAACAGCCAGAGATGTCGGTTTTTCAAATTTCAGAGCGGGTCGTGAAAGAAACGGTTGCGGGAACGTTTGATTTTATCGCCATCAACTTCGCCAATCCCGACATGGTTGGTCATACGGGAAATGAAGAGGCGACCGTTAAAGCCTGTGAAGCGGTTGATAAGGCCTTGGGACAGATCGTGGATGCGGCGCTGGCCGTCGGTGGGGCGGTGGTGATTACAGCCGATCATGGGAACGCCGAAGAAGTAAAAAATTTGATCACGGGCGAGATGGATAAGGAGCATTCTACTAATCCAGTCCCGTTCATTGTGATTAGTAAGGACTTAGAGGGCGTGAAAGCACCGGGAGGAGATATTGAAACGGAAGACTTGTCACTTGTGACCCCGATCGGCATGTTGGCGGATACGGCACCTACGATTTTGAAGCTGCTCGGCGTTCCACAGCCGCCAGAGATGACGGGCAGTCCACTCATTTAAAAAGGTTATGACACAAGCCGAAGCCATCAAATTGTTGGCCAAGCGGTATACGGCCAAAGGCATGGTCGATTTTGGGACGCCAGAAGATACGTTGATCGCAACCGTATTGTCAGCCCGGACGCGAGACGAACAGGTGATCAAAGTCTATCCTGGATTACGAGAAGCCTTTCCGACGCTGCACGCGCTGGCTGAGGCAAAACTAGAAGCGATCCAGGCACATATTCGGACGGTCGGGTTCTCCTATGCAAAAGCTCGGTATCTAAAAAACCTCGCGAAGCAACTTCTTGAGCGTCATAGTGGCAAGGTCCCGAGTACGATGGAAGAGCTCGTCGCTTTGTCTGGAGTTGGGCGAAAGACGGCGAGTTGCGTCTTGGGCTATGCGTTTAAACTACCAGCCATTGCCGTTGATACCCATGTCTACCGAATTGCACGGCGCCTCGGCTGGGCCAAGGGCGGGACGGCGGAGCAGGTTGAAGAAGAGCTAAAGGCTCAGATTCCCAAACTACTCTGGCGGGAAGTGAATCGCGTGCTGATTCCGTTCGGACGAGAGATTTGTAAACCAGGCATTCCGCAGTGTTGGCGCTGCCCATTGGCTTCGATCTGCGCCTATCGGCCTAAAACGCCGCCCCCAAAGGTGGTATCATAACGGCATGTCTTTTGAAGGGGGATTGATTCACTCCTTGCAGGCGCTCCTTGATTCGCGTTTGGGCGTCTTTTTCTCGATTATTTGCGCCCGTTGGTTGATCTTTGTCGAAGTCGGCTGGGTGTGTGTCTTGGGTTTTAGTGAACGCCGAACGATTATGCGGCATGCGACACGCGAAGCTGGACTCGCGATGTTGATCGCCTTGTATGCAGCTTTGACCTTGAGTCAGTTGATTCGTCGTTTGCGCCCGTTTGTAGCTGAGTCAGAGGTTCTGCGCTTGATTCCGATGCCGATGTCAGCCTTTTCGTTACCTTCAGCGCATGCCTCGGCTGCTTTTGCACTGGCATTCGCGATTCTCTGGTTCCGTCCACGGGCGGCGATCGTGCCACTACTCCTCGCGTTTGGCGTTGCCTTCGGTCGGGTCGCGACGGGTGTGCATTATCCGACGGATGTTCTAGCAGGGGCTGTCGTTGGGGCGCTTGCCGTGGTCTTGGTACGGGTATTGCACGCCGCTGTGCGCCGAACATCGGTCTATCGTGAACATACGCATGGCTAAAAAGCTTACTTGGTTCTTGTTGATCGTAGTGGTTCTGGCGAGTGTTGGCCGTTTCATCTTTTTGGCATGGATTGGATCTCCAACGGTCGGTGCGACAAAACAATTCATCGTAGAACCAGGGGCTGGTGGGACGAAAACAGCGACTCAGTTGGAGCGAGATGATCTGATTTCAAGTGTCTTTTGGTACCGTGCATATGGATTATTGAGTTCTGCGGCACGTCATCCAAAAGCGGGGACCTATCGCCTCCAGCCCGGACAGAGCTTTTCCCAGATCGCTACGATCTTGGCGACGGGTCCGGAAAGTGACGAGGTTCAAGTGCGCGTGATCGAAGGCTGGTCTATCTCCGATATCCGAACCGTTTTGAAACAAGAACAGGGAATCAGCGAAGATGAAGTAATCAAAGTCTTAGGAGAAGAAGGAGATCGTGCGTCGTTTGATCCGACGCTGCGAGATCAGTTCCCCTTCTTGAAATCACTGCCACCGAAGCGGAGTTTGGAAGGGTACCTCTTTCCGGATACGTATCGCGTGTGGCGTGGCCAATTGCCAAAGGGACTTGCCATCAAACAGCTGAAAGAATTTGAGCAGCGCATCGCGACGGAACAAGTGACGGCTGCCAGCGCTCCACTCGATACACTGGATGAGGTAATCATTTTAGCTTCGATTGTTGAAAAAGAAGTGGCTAAGCCCGAAGAGCGGAAAATGGTGGCCGGTATTTTCTTACGCCGACTTCGGGAAGGTATTCCATTACAAAGTGACGCGACTGTAAACTATATTACACGCTCAGGTCGGTCCCGTGCGACGGCGGATGATCTGAAGATCGAGAGTGCGTATAACACGTACAAGAATAAAACTTTACCCCCAGGACCAATTTCAAATCCAAGTGAAACCGCTATCCGTGCCGTACTTGAGCCAACCCCATCCCCGTATCGCTATTTTTTGACGGATGAGCAGGGCCAGATTTATTACGGACGCACGTTGGAAGAGCATATTGCAAATCGCAGAAAAGCAGGGTATTAAGGGCGTGGCGTTTTTACGCACTTCATCGGCACTTCGCCTGATGATGAAAAGATAAAGTGAGGTCGAAGAAGCGATGGTGATTTGGTATCGCGATCGAGTGGGTCCCTGGCGGCCGCCCAGCCCTCCGCCCCCGGCTGAGCTGATGTAGGCGGCAGGGGAACGCGTCACAGTTGAGGAAAAGAGCCGCCTTCAAACAGCGGTACTCAAGCGGATGAGCTCGTCCGCTTGCGGCGGGGATGGGTTACGCCTGTCCCCGCCGCAGTTTTATGTAAAGATTGTATTTAATTATTCTTCCGAGCACGGATAGCCAAGAAGAGGGGAAATTCGTTTCGGGCTACATTCTCTGCTTTGGCGCGTGGTCCTGAGTCACTCATTTTATCTGAGATCCATTCTTCGATGGTGTCTACGACAAATCCAGCTGCGCTCAAGGCATTCACATACTCAGATAACGAACGATGATAGGAAAGCGTTTTGATAGATGGGGCTGAACCAGGATGTGCGATGATCGGCTGGGCGTAAGAGCTCAAATACCTGTCCATGCGTCGATACTGAAGCTTGCGCGTTTCATCCCAACCCCAGCCGCTTTGCTGGGGAGCACGGAAACACGGATGATTCATGACAACGATGAAAGATGCCTTCGGTTTGAGGGCTTTGGCGGCTTCCTGAAATACGCGATCGATATGTTCAATATTTTGAATCGCCATGAGGCAAGTTGCGCCATCCATGGAGTTGGCTGGAATGACGTTTGTGAAGTGCTGAGCATCAGCGACGGACAGCTGCAGACGTTGATCTTGTTTTGTCTGTGCTTGGGCATGCGCGATCAAGCCCGGAGCGGCGTCGATGCCATAGAGTTCGGCGCTGCGTTGTGTAGAACGGACTAAACGCAGAAATGACCCTTCTCCACAGGCGATATCGAGATAGCGTTTGTTGGCTTGCGGAGCCAGAAGTCGAAGGGCACCTGGGAAGATGACTTTTTCTTGATAGGTCCCAGCGGTGGATAGATGATCTGCGTACCAATTTGCGACCCCGTTCCAGCTGGTTTTGGCGGCCGGTTTTGAGCTAGGCTTCCGAAAGTGAGGTCGACGTTGGTTCATGTCAGGAGTTTTAGCATACCTAAGCCATTTTTTGGAGAAGGAGAAGACACGGCAGGTTGACAATAGACGGAAAAATGTGTATATAAACAGGTTATTTCAAGGAAAAACGGGGTCGACCTAGAGTGGAAAAGCCTTTCCCTTCTTGGTCGGCGATCGTTTTCTGATCGCCGGGTGTTCCATCAACAGCCTGCAAGATGCAGGGAAGGAAATGTTCTCATGACGTCTCTCCGTCGCCTCGCTGGTCCCGTCGCTCTCTTCACCCTCGCCACCCTCATGGGGTGCCAGGTCCCGATGCCGATGAGTGTGCGTCCCGCCACGTCTGCTTCGGCGGTGCGTCAGCCTTGCCCGGCCTGCAGCGACGCGCCCAGCGGCCGCGCCTCGCGCCTCGACCTCGACCCGGTACGGGAGGCCTACCTGGTCCAGCGTCAGCTCGCACGGGCTGAGCTCATCAGCCTCGCCGAGATTCGGCGGAGCGCATTCCGTCACGTTTGCGCGGACACGGAGCCTGGACGAGGTGTGACCTCTCTCAGGGTTCATTCGCCGGACGCCGAACGTGAATCCGTCTGCCTCGCATCTCCTGCTGGCTCGGCGAACCTGAGCCGAGTGGATAACGATCTTCAGCTGGCCTACCAGCTCCTGGTCGGGAGCGTCTTCTGCCATGACCGGAACGGTTACATCTTCCCGTTCCGTGGGTTCCCGAGCCGAATCGCTCAGGAACAGGGAGTCGTCTGCACTGATCAACTGGGTCGTCCCGTGTACTCGATCCTGCCCGACGAAGCCGAAGAGGACTACGTCCTCGAAAGCGCTGTCGGTCAGAGCGTCGAGATCGAGATCCCGCTCCGCCTCCCTCCCTCGTCGAGCGGAGGGTCTGCTCCTTCCGCTTCGTCTCTGCCCTCAACCGGCGGTACGGGCATCAACTGATCTGCTCCTTCTCGTCCTGCCCCGGATCCAGTCGTTCGCGAGGTTCCTCCTCGTCAACGGTTGCTGCTTTCCGGGGCGGGCGCCGAGAGCTATCGATGCGTTCAGAGAAGCGATTCTCTTCATCAATCGATAGTCCTCAAAATAAAAAATTACACGATCAACATCGCATCGCCAAAAGAATAAAAGCGATAGTGCTCTTTGATGGCATGTTGGTAGGCAGCGAGTACGCGTTCACGTCCAGCTAACGCGCTTACGAGGACGAGAAGCGTTGATTTTGGTAGGTGAAAATTCGTCATCAGACCATCAATCACTCGGAAGGTATAACCGGGACGAATGAACAAATTCGTCATGCCTTCAAATGGGGTGAGCGTTCCGGTTGCGGCGGCGCTTTCGAGTGAACGGCAGCTGGTTGTTCCGACCGCGATAACACGTCCTCCCGCTTGTTTTGTCTGGTTGATTGTTTCAACTGTTTCTTTTGAAACAGACACCCATTCGGTATGCATAACGTGCTCATCAAGCGTTCCATCTTGCATGGGTCGGAAGGTTCCAAGGCCGACATGGAGTGTGGCATACGCGATCTGTACCCCTTTATTTTTGAGCGTTTCCAATAATTCCGAAGTGAAATGAAATCCAGCCGTCGGTGCAGCGACAGATCCGACATGTTTGGCGTACACGGTTTGATACGAATCTGCATCCGTAATTTTTTGTTCGACGTAGGGTGGCGTCGGAATTTCCCCAGAGCGTTCGCAGAGCGCGAACACTTCTTGAATAGATCTTTCGATCTTGAGTCGAATGACGCCGTCTGTTTCTTTATTCACGATCATCGCAGGTGTTTCTTCAGGTAATGTAATTACGTCTCCTACAGAAAGACGTTTTGAGTTTTTTATGAGTGCCAGCCAGGTCTCCTCTTCGGGGCGCAATAAAAACACTTCAAATGGAGCGGTTCCACCAGTACGTGTCGCCTGTAAGCGTGCCCGGAAGACCTTGCTGTCATTGAAGACGAGGAGATCACCTGGTTGGAGCAGGGATGGCAGATCACGAACGGACAAATCTTGAAGAGAGTCGTTCACTTTAGGTAGGTACAGTAATTTTGCCGACAACCGATCAGGTAAAGGGGACTGAGCGATGCGCTCCGGTGGGAGGATGTAATCGAATTCACGCGTATGCATGGCCATAGAAAAGCATACCTTGAAGAAGACGGCTAGTTACGTATTGGGTTATACTATTTCCAGTCATATGTCAGGTTCCCCTGAGCAATCCGTACCTCCTGCACAGACGGAAGCATTGCGTATCGAGCAAGCCAAGATGCGAGAACGTATCTTAGGCGATATGGTTAAGGCATTGGTCCGGTGTGAAGCGTTTTATTTGTCACCGGAAGAACAAGTTGTTTTCGTACAGTTTCCAGGCATGACTCGGGAGCGATACACCAGATTTGAAGCTTGGATGGAGGAGCTGTCTCAGAAGGGGGTTTGTCATCCGGAATTTGATCAGCAGATCGTTCGGGAGTCTGTTGCTCAGGTGACCACTTTGTATCAGGCGCTGAAGCAGTTACATGAAGGTCAATCGCTTGAACCGGGGATCAGCGAACAATATAAGCCGGATCGGTGGTATTCCTTTTTACCAGGAGATATTCCACGTCTGACAACCTTTCCGCTTGAATACTCTGAAAAGTGGGAAGGCCTAGGTGTAGATTTTGCTGGCGAAGAGTACGGAGGGAAAACTCTGAGCCATTTTCATCTCATTGAGCAAGATATTGTTATCTATGTCGGTTACGCACGACGTGCTCCCGAACGACGAAAAGAACTTATTGATTCTCTTGAGCGGAGCTATACGCAAGAGACGTGTATGGCGCGACTATTTTTTATTGAGGATTTATTCCGACAAAGGCGCGAAGATCCTGACAATACACTGCATCTAAGGACTGATGAACTGTTTGAGGCTTTTGATAAGGCTGGAGTTCGGCCAGCTACGGTTGTTGAATTGTTGGCCTTTTCAAAAAAATACCACAGGTCACTTGGTGCGCAGAGTCAGAGAAGGGAAAGGACGATTTATGCGCTCGGTTCATCATTTGGTTCAGGAGAAATCCCTCGTTTAGAGTTGTACGATGATGGAAGAGTGGGTCTGGTTACGGGTTCGCTTGATAGTGGTTGGCGATCTGACGATGTATTTCTTGTTGTTCGCAAAGATACAGTCGAATCTACAGATATACAAGCGACAAATTGACAAAACCACACTTTTTTCCTACTATTCATACTTATCATTCAGATTTGTATGAATCCACCTAAACCTTTGTCCCAGAGAAAGAAAACAACGAGAAAACAAATGGCTTCGGATGACGGTCATTTGATGGGTGCAACCGTCCTTGGCGCCCGCGGCCAGCTCGTTATTCCGAAAGATATTCGTGAGCGATTCAAGCTCAAGTCCGGCGCGAAGCTCTTGGTGATGAATCAACCGAATGGACCGATTATCATTTTTCCCTTAGAAAAAATGCAGTCGATGCTTGATACAATGACCCGTCAACTGACAGAAGCGACGAACTAACCCACTCTCCTCTCTCTATCTCTTGTTATGAAATTCCCTCATTTTTTGAAAAAGAAGCGTTTCTGGGCGCTGATTATCATTCTTCTTTTAGGAGGTGGTATCGTCTACGGTCGAGTGACAGCTCCAAAGGGTCCGTTTTATGATACACAGCCCGTGACCCAAGGTGAGCTCAAGCAAACCGTGGAAGCGACCGGCCAAGTCGTGCCACAGGCTCGGATCGATCTGTCCTTCAAGAGTGGAGGAAAAATTATCGCACTTCCAGCTACCGTTGGGGCGCAGGTAAAGAAGGGGGATATTTTAGCCACGGTCGATGCGACCGACGCTGAATTAGGCGTTCGTCGCGCAGCATCTACCGTGTCACTTGCCTTGGCGAATTTACGTGCACGAGAAGCGGGTGAAACGGCGGAGACGATTCGGATTGCTCAGGCGAGTGTTGATCAAGCGAAAGCGAACTATCAAAAAGCACAGAACGATCTTGAAGCGATGAAACGTTCTGTCGAGGATGAATTCAATGTATCCACGATCGCTGTCGATACGGCGCAGAAAGCCTTAGATAACGCGCTCAATTCGAATGATCAAACGGTGGTGAATGGGTATGCTTCTTTGCGAAACAGTCTCCAGAACGCGCTTGGTCCGGTGCAGTCGTCTCTTACGGATGGGGACTTGTTGGTAGGCGTCGATAATCAATCGGAAAGTTGGCGATATTCATTGACGTTTGGGGCGGGGGATACCGTTTCGTTGCAAAGTGCTCGGAATCAGTATTCTATCGCCAAGACCTCTCATCTTGCCGCGTCTCAAGCAGTACGTGCCTTGTCGGTTCAAGCAACTAATGCACAAGTTCGCGAGGCGGGTGAATCGGTGAAAGACGCTCTTTCAAAGACACAGCGTTACCTTGAATTCGTACAGCGCGCCCTCACGGCTACCGTTGGCTCCTCGAATTTCACCGCTTCAGAAATCGCTGCAAAAAAAGCTTTGATAGATGGCGATCATGTCTCGATCGGCGGCCAGTTAACGGCTATCACAACTGCCTTACAGCTAGCTACGAACAATGAGCTGGCTCGAACTACAAGCCTTGATCAGCTGCGAAATGCGCTGGAAACGGCGAAGACCAATCTTCGTATCGCAGATTCTAATCGTACAAGTCGAGTCCGAACAGCTGAATCGGCTGTGCAGATTCAGGCTGCCGCATTAGCTTCTGCGCAGGCGAGCCTTGATCAGCGCAAGGCGCCACCACGGGCGGTTGATCTGGCTGGATTGCGCGCTCAGTTACAGGATGCCCAAACGGCCTACACGCAAGCCAACGAGCGCCTGAATGACACGCGCATCATTGCGCCCGTTGATGGCGTTGTAGCCGAAGTCCTCCCCAAGATTGGCGAACAAGCCATGGCGGGCGCAAAGGTGGTGGGATTGATTGCAGAAGCCAAGTTCACGATTGAAGCCCTTATTCCAGAAGCAGATATCGCTAAAGTCACAACAGATCAGTCTGCGACGATCGTCTTGGATGCTTTCGGCGATGCACAGCCATTTATGGGGAGCGTTACGGCCGAATATCCCGATCAGACCAAGGTGCAAGACGCGGTCTACTACAAGGCGATTATCGGCATCGATACTCAAGGAAAAGATGTGAAGCCAGGCATGACAGCGGATGTGACGATTCTGACGGCAGATCGTGCTTCTTCCACCCTCTCGATCCCGACGCGGGCTGTTCGTCAAAAAGACGGCAAGCCAACGGTTCAAGTATTGGTGAATGGTCAGCCGGAGGAGCGTTCGATTGTGACTGGTTTGCGAGCGGATGAAGCGCGAATTGAAATCGTTTCGGGTGTTTCTTTGGGAGAGCAGGTGGTTGTGGGGGAGCTCACTGCTGAAGAGTACGCGGCTCGTCAGAAAGAAGCGGCCACAAAATAAAGGGGAACGGCCATTGAATCTCCTATGAAACAATCTGAAGCGGTCATTGAAATCAAGGATTTGAAAAAAGACTATACGAACGATGATGTCGTAACTCAAGTGTTACATGGGGTCTCGTTTACCGTTCCGCGCGGGCAATTTGTGTCGATCATGGGTCCGTCTGGCTCAGGAAAATCGACCTTAATGCAGATCCTGGGCTTGCTCGATACAGCGACGAGCGGAGAATTCTTTTTCGATGGGAAAAAAGTCTCTGGTTTAGAAGAGGATGAGCTGGCGGCATTTCGAGGAGAAAAAATTGGATTTATTTTCCAAGCTTTCAACTTGTTGCCAAAGACTTCCGTCTTGGAAAATGTCATGCTGCCGCTCCTGTATTCAAAAGTTCCAACGCGTGAACGTGTAGCGATGGCGAAGAAGGCGATTGCCGCTGTGAGCTTGACCCACCGTATGGAAAATCTTTCGAACCAATTGTCTGGTGGTGAGCGTCAGCGTGTAGCGATCGCTCGTGCATTGGTGCGAAATCCAGCTGTTATCTTTGCCGATGAACCAACAGGAAACCTAGATTCAAAATCGGGCAAACTCGTTATGGATACATTACTCAAGCTGAACCAAGAAGATGGGCATACCATTATTTTGGTGACGCATGAAACGTATACAGCTGAATACGCTGAACGGATTTTGACCTTGAAAGATGGGCTATTGCTGTCTGATCGAAAAGTAGAACACCGTCGCAAGCTCGGAGAAGAGGTATTGCTCAAATGAGCGTTATGCGAATCTCCGATCTTGTTGGCAGCGCCTATAAGAGTCTGTTGCGAGCCGGAACTCGGTCTGTTTTGACGATGTTGGGGATCGTTATCGGGATCTTATCGGTTATCTTGGTGCTTTCGATTGGTGAGGCCGCTCAGCGCTATATTATCGATCAGATTTCAGTCTTTGGTTCAGATCTAGTGCAGATCGCGAATGGTCCAAAAGAGCCAGAAGCGGGTTCGACGCCAACGGCCTTCGTGAAACAGTCTCTGACGTTCAAAGATTATCAAGAGCTTCGTCGAACCCTATGGGTGAAGCAGATTGTCGCTGGAATCACTTTGAACGACGTGGCACGTGTTAATGGAGAAGATGTTTCATTATCGATCGCAGGTACCGCACCAGACGAGCTGCCGATCTACGGAACCCGTGTCGCGCGTGGGCAGTTTTTCTCAGAAGGGGAGCTCGATAGCCACGCTCGAGTGGCCGTGCTCGGTTTTGATATCGCGCGTAATACTTTTGGACAAGAAGATCCAATCGGAAAAACCATCAGTCTTAACAAACAGATTTTTCGAATTATCGGCGTGATGGAAGAGGCGGGAACGAAATCATTTCAAGATCTGGATAAACGAGTCTATATTCCTGTATCTTCGGCGATGGATGTGTATAACCGTAAATACGTGCAGGGGATTTCGTTGAAAACCGATTTGGCGCTGAGTGATGCGATTCGGCGAACGGAAGAATTTATGCGGGATCGTCATGATATTACAGATGCAAAAGATGATGACTTCCATATGCAGACGCAGGAAGACGCGATTCGCAGCACCCAACAGATCACAGGTATTTTGCAGATCTTACTCGCTTCCATCGCGGCTATTTCGCTTGTCGTGGGAGGAATCGGTATCATGAATATTATGTATGTCACGGTGACCGAGCGCATCCGCGAAATTGGATTGCGAAAATCCTTGGGCGCTCAGCGAGGAGATGTTCTAGGTCAATTCTTAGTGGAAGCGGTTATGCTCACGACATTAGGCGGGTGTATCGGGATCGTACTTGGGATTGGTCTAACCTGGCTTGCAATCCAGATTATTTCTTCTTTTCAGTCAGGCTGGTCGTTTGGGATCTCGGTTCCGGGGGTACTCCTTGGATTAATCGTTTCGACAGCGATTGGCATCATTTTTGGGTACGCTCCTGCTCGGCGCGCAGCTGCTCTTAGTCCTATTGAAGCCTTGCGCCACGAATAAATATGCAACTCCGAGATTTATTCGCTCTTGCGCGCGAGAGCATTCGTCGGACGCGTGGTCGAGCAATGCTAACGATGTTGGGAATTGTGATCGGGATCGCTTCGGTTATTTTGATGCTGTCGATTGGGCAAGCGGCCGAAGGGTATTTGCTGTCCCAGATCGCTTCGTTCGGCTCGGACATGATTTTCGTGTCGAATGGTCAAGGAGATGCTCAGGAAGCTGGGCCACCGACGGATAACATCAAAGAGAGCCTGACGATTGATGATTATCGAGCATTCCTGCGCACGCCATGGGTCAAAACAGTTGCTGCCTCGGTTGTGGTCCAAGATCTGCTCACCGTTGATTCAGTGAATGCGCTGACGCAAGTGAGCGGAAGCTCTCCAGGCGAGCTCCAGACCTTTTCGGTCCGAATAGACCAAGGACGATTTATTGATGAGGACGATCTGAATTCGCGCCGGACGGTCATGGTTCTCGGGCCTGACATTGCGAAGCGTTTGTTCGGCCAAACCGACCCCATTGGTCAGTCCGTCCGTTTGGGTCGGCGTTCCTATCGGATCATTGGAGTGATGGAACCGGGTGGAACGCGCTTTTTCTCGAATCTTGATGACCAAGTCTACATTCCCTTTACTACCGCTTTTGAACAGTACAACCGGACGCATCTGAACTTTTTATCGCTCAAGCCAGTTTCAGGCGTAACAGTTCGTGACGCGATCGAGCGAACTCGGATTTTGCTTCGAGATAATCACGGCATCGATAATCCAGAAGGAAAGCTCGCAAAAGATGACTTCCAAGTTGCTTCACAAGAAGATGCGATTCGGAGCGCGGGAGCGATCGGTCAAGTGCTTCAGATCCTGCTCGCTTCGGTTGCGGCTATTTCGTTGGTGGTCGGTGGTATTGGAATCATGAATATCATGCTCGTGACGGTCACGGAACGGACGCGTGAGATTGGGCTCCGTAAATCTATTGGTGCCAAACGGAGCGATATTTTGGGTCAGTTTATCATTGAAGCAGTCTGTTTGACCTTCGCTGGAGGCGTGATCGGCATTGTTGTTGGTCTCACCTTCTCGTATGGCGCGATCATCCTAATCTCGCAATTCCAAGACGGTTGGACGTTTGTTTTCCCAGGCGGTGGAATCATTCTTGCCACAGCCGTCTCTACCGCCATCGGTCTGGTCTTCGGCTATTATCCTGCACGCAAAGCGGCTACACTCTCTCCGATTGAAGCCCTGCGTTATGAATAGCCCCCGTGAACTGCTTGTCTCGTTCCTTGCGTTACTAATTACCCTCGCGGGAACCTATTTCGTTTCCCGCTCATTCGGAGGACTGTTTGCCGGAGCCCCGTATATTCCTGTGCGTAAAAAAGATATCGAGGATGCCATGAGTCTCGCAAGGATCAAGCCGGGCGAGCATATGGCTGACTTAGGTTGTGGAGATGGACGAATTTTACGTGGAGCACTTGCTCGGGGTGCACAGGTCGTTGGCTATGAAATAAGTCCCATCCTTGCCCGTATCTCTCGTTTTCGCATCCGCCACTTTAAGGATCGGGCAACGGTACTGCAAAAAAACTTCTTTCACGCAGATCTCTCTCAGTTCGATGTGATTTGTGTCTTTCAGCTCATGCGTCTCATGCCGCGTTTGGAGGAACAGTTGAACCGACAAGCGAAGCCAGGAGTTCGCGTCGTGAGTTTTGCCTTTGATATGCCTGGTTGGAAGCTAGTTGAGCAGAAAGGAATAGCACGATTGTTTGTAAAACCATAAAAGATCAGGCGGGAACACGGACACACAAAAGCCGTAGCGTTTGCTACGGCTTTCACATGGTGCGCGTATCTGGATTCGAACCAGAGACCTCCACAATGTCAATGTGGCGCTCTAACCAACTGAGCTATACGCGCAAGTTTTGAACGTCAGGATCATAGCGAACGACAGGGGCTCCGTCAACGGGTTGTCGACGTTTTGACCGGTATGCTATCCTAGGAGCAAATCCTTAATTCTCCTTCCTCCCCAGCTCTTTCCTATGGACGTCAAGCCTCTCAAGCGCCGTACTATCCGCCGCCGCTCCGCTCCTATTGTTATGGACGATAGTTCGTCTGCAACGCCTGAACAGCAGATGGATGCCGTCTGCGGTCACTCAGCCTGTGGTGTCAGCTGTAATGTGCATTACGCGGGTCCAACGACCTCTATTAGTGACCATCATGCGTACCATGCCGCGCGCGGCACGAATCACGTCTGGGCGGCTGCAATTGTGAGCGGATTGGCTGTCGTTTTGACGGGCGCTGTAGCCTATAGCTCGGTTGAGGCAAGCTCCACGTCAACTGCTGCTGGAAGTGCGATCGTAGTCCAATCCGAAGTAGATCGCTTGGTCGAACGTCTGACCACACTTGAAGTCCAACTACGCGATGTGAAGACCGCTTGTGCCGCTGGTGGACAAAATCAATTGCCAACTGCTCCGCCTTCCATCAATCGCTAAGCCTGAAGAATAGAAAAGGCTCCTCCAAATGGAGGGGTCTTTTCTATTTGTGAAGGAGGGGAATGGTGAGGTGGGGTTGAGTCGCTTTCCGAAGCTCTTTCACGTGTTTCAAATAAGCGATCAGGATGAAACTTATGATCACGAGCAAGTACCATGAACTGATGATTTTGAAGGAAACGAGGGTCCATGCTCCTTGTTGATTCGGATATTCCCAGGCCCCAAAGTAGGTGGAAATATTTTCGGCGATCCAGATAAAAAAAGCGACCAGCAAGAAGACGAGGCTGAGGGGAAGACGGTAGGTCCGTTTCGTGACGATGAATTCCGCGTACGTTTTATGAAAGACGACGAAGACCAAAGCAATCAGAATCCAGCGTAGATCAAACCAGAATTCATTGGTGAAAAAGTTGAGATAAATCGCAAGTCCAAGCAGAGCGCTGGCCGTATAGCGAAGTTTTCCAACAAGTTTTACCTGCATGATACGCCAAGCTTGGCTAAGATAGCTACCCACAGCCGCGTACATAAAGCCGCTATAGAGCGGGACGGTTGCAAGTTTGAAGAACCCTGGTTCAGGATATGACCAGGCGGCTATGCCCGGGCTGGTTTTGAACAACTCAAGGCATAAACCAATCAGATGGAACAGGGCGATCGTTTTGATTTCATCTTTGGTTTCGATGTGGGTGAGATAGAGAACAATTTGAATCCCAATCGCCGCGAGAAACAAAATATCAGCCCGCTGGAATGGGCCAAGCGGCAAAATGGATGATAAGAAGAGGAGTGCGAAAAATGCTCCAGCGAATAAACAGGCGCGCGCTTGTTTCAGAGCAAATATCCAGAGCTCGTGCAGAAAGACAGGCATGCTCTTAAGACGCGTGTCGCGAGCGACTATGACGCATTCAAGCCTTATGAATGCTTATGCCCCCTCGTAGGCCTGTTTGAGTTTCGCGAGATCGAACTTCTTCATCTGCAGGAAGATTCGCGTTACACGATCGACTTGCTCTGGTGTTCCTTTGCTCAGCATCGCTTGCATGTCGCTGGGCGTAATCTGCCAAGAAACGCCATATTTGTCCTTTAACCACCCACATTGTTCTGCTTCCGGAACGGCCGAGAGTTTTTCCCAGTAATAGTCGATTTCTTCTTGTGTATCGCAATTCACAATAAACGATACAGCCTCATTGAAGGAAAACTCGTGCTTGTGAGCGCTATCCATAGCCGTAAACCAGCGATCTTCCAGTTTGAAATCCGTGAACATGACGGTTCCTTCTTTATCCGGTTCTGATCCGGCTGGGTAACGGGCGAACGTTCCACGCTCAGTGTTTTTGAAGATTGAGAGATAGAACTCTGTGGCTTCTTCGGTTTTTCCGCACACATCTCCCGTGAATAAGAGGGAGGAAAGAATCGGCGGTCGTTCCTGACCTTCTGGTTTGGTGAGGATGAGTTGCCAAGACAAGCCATATTTATCCTGGATCCAGCCGTACTGCTCGCTGAAAGGATACACATCGAGCGGCATGAGGGCTTTTCCACCCTCGGCTAACTTGCTCCAGACCTCGTCAAGATGCTTTTTGGCTTCTGGGTCTCGTGATGGGTCAAAGTTCACCATGAATGAGATCGATGGGTTGAATTTGAAATACGGACCAGCGCTGATCGCCATGAACGGCAGACCCCAAAGAGTAAACGATACGATGTCGCAATCACCGGAGGGAGTTCCAGAAATGGTTGAGACAGCGGTGACTGCTGATTCGGGAAACACACTCGTATAAAAAGTGGCCGCCTCTTTTGCTTCGGTGTTGAACCAGAGATGGGGGATGAGTTTTTGCATAGACTTCTATGGTACAGGAGGTAAGTGGTTCGGGTAAGCGGTCCTTTAAAATGCACCTAAATAGATCCTCTTGATTGACAAAATGTCTTTGTTTTACTATAAATATTCGTTCTTTCGGTACCAACTCCTACCCTGTCTGCCAAGAAAGAGCAGACATCAGAGAAATGAGGAAGCTCCATGATGACGAAAACGACGGATGATACTGAATTCGACCAGCTCTGCCTTTCACTTGGGCTGTGCGATCGCCAGCCCACCAAGTCCGAGCTCGCTCATGTGCGAGAGATCGCCGCTGCGCTCAAGGTGGCCAGGGAGCGTGTTCGAATGCGCGCCGAACCGCCGTGCGAAGGAGGCCCTCAGGAATGGATCGAGACGATCCGTGAGGCCGTCGTCATCGCGACTCATTTCGTGTTCTGTCTCTCGAGCGATCAGGGAGGAAAGACCTGGCTGAACCGCCGACACCTGCCGTGTATCCTCATGTCCGCCTCTCGCGCGCAGGATCTGATCGAGGCTGATGGGGACGGTGCGTGGGGAGGGTATCTCACGAATCTCCGAGCGCCTGCAGTGAAGACCACTGATGGTCCCGCGCTCGCGGCTCAGACCATCATGAGCCAGGGACAGTGGTTCAGGCATGTCTGGGTGATGCTCCCGTCGGATGCGATTAAGACGCTTTTTCCTCACTTCCTGGCTGATGCGGATGAAGCACTGATCGCTCGCTGCTTGGCGGGCCTCGCCGATGGCCCGCTCGTCCTGAAGGATCGTCAGGTGGTCAACGAGATTCCTTGAGTCGAAAATACGTGGAAGGCTCTCACAAGCCGCGCCCCTGAGAACTGCACCGCCTAAGGCGTATCTGCGGTACCTCCTCAGGTGGCGCGGTTGTCAGTTTATTGGAGATGAGCGACTACGTTGATATTTTTCGATCAATTCTGGCGCTAAAAATGACGTTTTCGTTGATTCTAGGATTTTCTCCATCGTTTTCTCATCGACGAATGTTTTGAATGCTTTAAGAAACGCATCAAATTGATATCGTTCATCACGATAATAGACCGCAACTTTATAATCTTCGCTAGTCCATTTTTCGAGATCCATCGACCAGTATTGCAAGCAACCTTCAAGATAGTCGATCGCATGTACGAACTTTGCTTCTAATGTTTCTCCGTGTTCATTTTCTTCCCACAGATCAAGAAAGCTGGCTTTAGTGGCTTCGTCCAATGGAGCAAGCAAATAATCCATCGCCTTTCGCTCAGCCAGATGTTTGGCTTCGTGACTGAAAGAGCCTTGTTGATCGGTTAGAGGAATATCACCCGTTACCGCTTCGGCCAGATCATGCAAGATGATCATCTTGAGCACGCGCTCGCGGTCTAGCGGAACACTGACTTTCTCAAATACTGTCATGGCTAATAAACAAGACATCCAAGAGTGATCAGCGACGCTTTCTGAACGGCTGGAATCGCTTGTCCACGAGGCTCGAAGGGTCGCTTTGAGTTTTTCTGCTCTCAGGAAAAAGTCGAAAATGGATTGCATATGACTAGATTTGGTTCTGACGATAGCGCAAAACCGACCGTTTTGCACGGTCGGTTTTTCTATCCTACGGATCAGCCTACTTCACTAGAGTGTTAAGCAATGTGCGTGTGGCTTCATCGGTGGTTCCGCTGATCGTAAGGCGACGAGTCTTTTGGAAAAGTTGAAGAGCCTTTTGAGTCAGTGGTCCAAAGAAGCCGGTCTCGCTCACGCCTAGGAAGCCTTGTAGTTGGCGAACATCGGTTCCATTCATGCCTAGTTTGAGAGCTCTCCCAAAGACGAGGTTTGTTGGACAGGTTGCCTGTGATACTAAGCTTTGGATCAATTGGCGGGTGGTGCTGGCGAATAGGCCGTCCGTAGGCAATTGGCGAGCTCGTTGGAAATTCATCAATGCTCGTTTCGTGCCTTGTCCGAAGTAGGTCGTCTCGGATCCGACAAGGCTTGATGTTCCATTGAAGATCGGAGCATCGTGCGTATTTAAGAACCGTTGGAGCTCTTTTACATCAGGCGCATTCATGCCTACACGCAGGTCCCGAGTGAATGTTATTTGGTAGCAGCGTGGGGAAGGGCTCGCAGAGGAGCCTGCAACCAAGAGAGGCTGGCCCTGAGCGTCGATTGGAGCCGACTGAGTAGTACTTGGTGGGAATGCTTGAGCAGAGGTGGCTTGAGGTAAACTCACATTTGAGACTGGAACTAGAAGAATGGGTGAAGGCGTCCCTCCGAATGATCCTTTGCCGCTTTCACAGCCGGTAGTCGTAAATGCGGTACCCGTACTCGTGCTGTTATTCCCATACCGGTCTGCCGAGATTGCTTTGAATTGATACGTTCGACAGGGGAGAAGGCTGGAAAGAGCGACTTGGTGTCTTTGAACGCGTGGAGACAGATCGCGTACGCCGACCGTTTGGTCGAATGAGGAGCCTAGTCCGTAAACCACATTGGATGAGGCGGGTTCGTTTGTTGTCCAATAGACCTGTGCATCGGTGCTAGCGGGACGAACGAACAGTTCTGTGAGGCGAGGCCCGTTGTTGTCGCTACCCACGGCGGCCATGCGAAGGGTCGGAAGCGTGTTGGTATGGGCGAGCCAAACGGTAGTGAAATTCCACGAATTGAGTGGATCATTGTCTGTCAGATAGAAATAGCTTGTATCGAGTTTTCGTGAGCAGAAGGCTGAGCTGGTTATTCCATAGACACAGCTGGGTGCGGTGCCCGAGGCCAGACGGTAGCTAATATCTTCTGGGGTGATATCTGTTAGGGCGCCGAATGCACCACCTATCTGACCTACCCCACTTACATCATCCAGGGCCACATCTGTGAATAGATGACGGATGGTAGGATAGCTGCTTACGCTACTGGCGTTGCCGATGATGCCTCCAATGCGCAGAGGCGATCCACCGGCCGTATGGATGGTGCCAGCATAGTAGCCATTCTGGATATTTGTAGAGGAACGGTTTGAGGTAAGGGCCCCGATGAGTCCACCAACATCGGTTGCGCCTGTTACATCACCGGTTGCATAGATGTCTTCTACGTTGATATCTCCATCGAGCGAGCCGGCGATTCCCCCGACTTTACTTGTCCCTACGACGTTTCCGCTGACCGTATTTTGGCGAATAGAACAGGCGGTATCTTGGGACAGATTCTCAGATTCACACGACAGAAATCCCACAATACCTCCAGCGCTATTCCCGTTAATCGAGGCGGTACTTGAATTATTCGAAATCAGCAGCTCGCCTATTCCATTTGTGTGATCGATGTGAAATCCGTTTCCATTGCTTCCTGAACCACCAAGAATGCCACCCACATTTTCCACTCCGCTAATCGTTCCGGAGATGGCATTTGAATCAATATAAATGTTACTTTGGAGTGAGGTGGAGACTATATTTTGTAAGTATCCAATGACTCCGCCCACGTTATTGCCTGTCCCAGATATGCTGGCTGATAATTGGTTGTGATCGAGACGCACCGTGAGGTTTCCGCCTAAATCTGAAATGGCTGTTTCTCCGATAAGTCCACCCAACGAGTTGGCGCCCGAAATTGTTGCAGAAGAACTTGAGTAGGAGATGGAAAGCCGCGTCTCGCCAGATGTGTCGAGCGTGAGTGTGCCAATAAAGCCACCGTTTCCAGATGAAGAGTTGGCATCGAGATTTGTATTCACGCTTGAGTTAATGATTGTGGCTGTGGTACTTGCGGTCATGCTCAAGCTGCCAAAGAAGCCCCCCATCTTGTTTGAAGAATTGCTTCCAAAGTATGTACTATCTCCTGAAGCCTGTGTGTTGTCTAGGAGAAGGGTTGAGGTGTTGTACATACTTATGATGCCGGCAAGTCCTCCTACTTTGCCCCGGGAAGCATTGATCGTTGTATCAACGCTCACATTTGACCAGTGAGTCGTTGTTCCATTGGTGAGATATACTTCTCCAAATATACCCCCCATTTCCGAGAGTGAAAATGGAAAAATAAAGGTGATTACCCCATTCGTGAGGTGAACATTCGTCAATGTTGGATTGGTCGCTGATCCGGCGATAAGCCCGATATTTTGATAGCCCTCAATGTTCGTGGCATCAAGGCGGAGGTTCTTGAAGGTTGCTCCATTTACTTCGGCAAAGATTCCAATATTCGGTGCAAAATCGAACAGAGCTATATTTTCGATCGTATTCCCATTTCCATCAAATATACCGATAAATGGATGGCCAGACCATTCAATTGAATCGCGTGGAATTTCTCCGCAATCGATATCGTTGGCGAGCTCAATATCAACGGCGTAGTTGGTACTCACTTGATCAAGTCCGAATAATTCATCGCAAGTAGAAATGCTGATTAAAGGTGGCTCGTCTACGGCAAACGAAGGAATGCTGACGGTGGTAGAGAGCTCCGTATCTGGATCGGTAACGGTCATCGTGCAGCTTCCGTAGGTGCCATTTGGCAGAATATTCATACTGATCGTACTTGTTCCGACGCTAATTTGGATTGGATCGGTGCTTGTACATCCTCCACCGAATGTCACGTTCCCAGCGGTATCGGTATGCAGCCCAAGGGAAGGAGCGATTCGATTATTTACAGGAGAACTAACGGGCGCACCAATATCGATCACGGGTGCGCCTGGAGTATCAATAGGATAAAAGCGGAAATAGAGCCCGGTTAAGCCCGTGTGTTCATAATACTGAATTTGAATGGTATGGCTGCCTGCGCTTACGTAGAGGCGTTTGGTGTATGGCCTACCCGGCAGTGCCTGAAGAAAGTATTTGTCGAGAATAGTTGTTCCATCAAGGATGACTCGTGACCCGTCATCGCTCGCGATATCGAATTGATACCAGCCGGCGCCGAGCGTGACGGTTTTGGTGGCTCTCACCTGCCAATCAGTGGCATTGATCCCTGGATAGGGAGAAGTGTCGGTTCCCCAGTTGAAAGCAATGAGTGAAGTGGTGGTTGTATACTCGGCTGGTCCGGTTGGGAAGGGGAGAGAGGTTGGATCTTCCACCGCATTCCAGGCGCTAATAGCGTAGGTACCGGTCGTCTCTACTCCAAAGATAAACCGGTTGGTTGAACCGCTGATGCTCGTACTCGTCGTATTTGGATCGACGCTGGTGTAGTAGGGGAGAAGAGAATAGTAGATGATTGGATGATACTGTGTTGGAAACGTGCTGCTTGAAACGCGAAACAAGGGCGCGCTCCCATTCACACACGTTGTGCCAATCGTCGGATCACCTACGACGGTGCCTGTGGCGCTCGTCGTGCCCAGTGTGGCATACGCTACGGCATTACAACTGACTTCAACCGTGGCACCGGCGATTGGCAAGCGCAGCTCATCACGAACCGTGACCAGTACCTGCCCCGCGGCTGCTTGGACGGATGATCCAGGAAAAAGGACAATGACAGCTGCCATGACGGCGGTGGCGATAGCGAAGTAGGTTGTGAATGAACGCATAAATTTACTCGGAGTATACCATACCAAAGCCGCTTCTTTCGCTCTTCTATTTCACGGCTTTTTTCATGACTCTTTGTCGTTTCCACCATTGCTTAACCCCATGATATCCCATCACGTTCGCGAGTGAGGCTGCTACGATAAGCCAAATATTTGGATGAACGTAAGCAATCGCTGCCAGAAACACGAAAGAGTACACGTTGTAGTTTATGAAATTACTTTTTCGTATCACGTTATATCGAGAGAGTAAGCCAAAGACGGTAAATAATACGCATGTTCCGATCGTAATAAGGACCTGACCTGAACTGATTGGATAAACGTAGGAAATGGCTGCTAATACGATCAATCCGTCAATCCCATTACTATAATTATCCAGTTTGTATCTGTGAATCCAGCTCAAAAAATACCGATCTCGATAACATTGGAGCGAGAACGAAGCTAGAAGAAGAGGTATCGCACTACGAACTTTTAATCCGGCGTATCAGGGTATTCGGGGAAATGGGGGTAAACTTGTTCTGATGAATCAAATGATCCACCTACATGAAACATGGCAGAGACATAGTATTGTAATACTGATATACTTCAAATACTAGTTATTCTAAATCTAGCTATGCACTTTTCACGTTCATTAAGTAGCTTTTTAATCGCTTCGTCTCTTCTCTTTTATACAGAACCTATTTTAGCTGCCTCTTCCTCCCTCTCCGTTGATCCTCTATGCGCTTTAAGTGCACCGGGATATACCACATCTCGACTTACGCATAGTCGCACAGGAAAAAATTTCCTTATTCCTCTAGAGGAGGGCAAAGCCGTCTGGTCAGAACAGCCAGAGAATGGAGGGGCGGGCGGAAAGATCGTGTACTTTGACGGTACAGCATCACGTGTACTAACCGAACAAGGAATAGCCGAAAGCCTAAGTGCTGCCGCTCCTAATAAGATCGTGTGGACAGAAAAAACAGGCGGAGAAGGAAGTTTCCGAACGGATATCTTCTTTTTCGATGGTACCCGAGTAGCTCGCCTTACTTCTCCAACGGGAGATATTACAAACTATCAACCCACGGTAGACGCTTCTGGGAAAGTTGCCTGGGTTCGACGCATCACCGACCTTCGGGTCGACACGAGTGGAGCAACTCCTCAAGCGGTATTCGGCGAAAGTAGAGTCATGTTGTTTGACGGACGTACAACTCAGTCTATTTCGGCGTCTGGAGAGTATAACGGTCCAAAATTCTTTAACGGATCGCTGGTGTGGGCGGGGGTAGAAACATCCAATCGTCATCAAAACAGTTATGACGACCTAAGGTCCGTGTACCTTTGGAAGGAGGGCGTGCTTCGATCTCACGTGTTGGTCGATGCAGGTATGGGCGAATGGCCTATGCTAGGGAGTCAGGGAGTGGTGTATGGTGTTCAAGCACCGACGTCTAGCGAAGGAATGTACCGTTACTATAGCTGGGAAAGTGATACGACCCGGGACATCGGCCGCTATACCTATCGTTTTGACCCAGCAGCGAAGGCAGAATTAACCACATTTAGCTGGGAAAACATAGCGGACTCAAAAACCTTTTTTTGGACGGGCAGTGAATTAAAAGACGTAAGCCGTCTTATCTCTGCGCCTTACCAACACCTAAAAACATCAGATATTCTATCAGATGGTACCAAAGCCCTCTATCGTGCCTATACGTACGATGACGGCGCGAGGACTAATGGGAATCCTACTTGGGTAAACCAAGTATTTACCTATGATGTTGGAAGTAATGCTCTCACGCAGTTTACAAATGCCCCAGCTCCACGAATCTTAGAACATGGGACAGGTGCACCCCGAGCTTGGTTTGGGAAAAACGGAGAAATCTATTGGGTCGTCATTACTCCGGAAGCAGATTATAGAACCAACGATATTTGCTATGCCCGTCCGGCCAGTAATATAGACACAGGCTCTCTACCTAACTCAACCACTCAGACTGAACCGAGCGAATTAGATTCAATATCTACAGAGGTGACTTGCTCTGAAGAGGTAATAGATGAATATAAAGGATCTACAGATGAGGCGGGCCAAACATTGAAGCAAAGCTCGCTCGCTGCTTTTGATATACAGGTCGGATATCGTCTGAGAGCTACTATCAACAAGAACCGTCTCAGTACCGTGAGAACGGCTCTAAACCAAGCCAGGACCAAGTATGAACGTGGCTTAGAAGCCTTTATAACGACACAAACCAGATCCCTACAAACCCGCGTTCAAAATAACCCGAAGAGTTCTTCTTTACCAGTAATCGAGCTTGCTTCATTCGATACTCTGTGGGCCAACGCCAATCGCTCCCTGCTTCAATATGCAAATACTGCAGATAAAGCCACTATCAACCGCGTGCTCTTACAGGCTAAGACAAGAATAACAAATCAATATAAGAGCGCCCACCAACAAAACTTCACCACCTTCAAACAAGGACGCGATGTATGTACAAGCCAGGATGAATAAGAAATACCGTAGCTAACCTCAAAGAAGATTAAGATACAGAAACACCAGGTGTAAACCTGGTGTTTGGCTATTTCGGCGTTTCAGTGTCCCCGGAAGGGAACCGGACGCTTTCCACAGTTTTCTGTTGGCTCCCTCCTCTGTACCCCCTCAAACCTTTACCATCACCCTGCCTAACTTAAT
>CAZMOB010000002.1:0-301165 GCA_964567995.1 uncultured Gammaproteobacteria bacterium | reverse complement strand
AGACGTTTCATTATGCGGTCACTCTTCTGTTGTCCAAGGGTCTTCGAGAAGGCTTGTTCCAGAGTCTTTCCGAGTCACTTCCTTTTCGATGTGCCGGTAGTTTAGTGGAACTCGGTATGGGTGTCAAGCACAGTGGTCCGTCATTTATCCCCATGATTTCAGGTCCGAGGTGCGACAGGGGTCAGAAGGCGGGTCAGAGCCGCCCACTGGTCGGTCGAGAGAGCCTCTGGACGGACCTCTTTTGGGGTCTGGATCGCCGCAGCGAGCTCCTCGGCTCGATCGCGTAGTCCAAGGGTGGAAAATAATTGTTTACGCGGGTGAGCAAAGCCCCGCTTCGCGAGCTGCATGATCTGTTCTGGCTCTATCCCCCACCGAAGGAGACGCTCAGCGTGTGTGAAAGGGATGAGGAGCAGGATCGCCGACTCAACCTTGGGTGAAGGAAAGAAGGAGCCGGGCACCACACGACGAACGATCTTTCCGGAAGCACAGCTCAGTGCAACCATAAGAGACAGGAGTGAGGCGTGAGAACTATCTATTTTATTATTGAGTAACGCAAGCGCTCGTTCTGCCACTTCGCGCTGGAGCATGACGACCACACGCGTTGCCGGACGTGGGGCCCAAAGGGCTGCACGGAGTGCATAGGAAGAAATCGCATAGGGGAGGTTCGAAACGAGCTTCCAAGGGGCATCGGGCAAAAGATTATTCCACTCAAGCTTCGCGGCATCACCTTGTGTCAGAAAGAAGGTCTGACCCTTTGGGCCCAAACGAGCGATGAGATAGTCGATGAATTTGCGATCGCGCTCGATGGCGTAAACACTAGCCCCACTGGCAAGGAGATCCTCTGTAAGGACACCGAGGCCAGGACCGATCTCAAGGACCGTTTCATGCGGGGCTACTTCTGCCGCTGCCACGACCGAACCAAGGACCACGGAATCAATTAAGAAATTTTGGCCAAAGGCCTTTTCAGGACGCGCTCCAAGCGAAGCAAGCGTGGCTTTGATGTCGTGGGGGGCGCGGACCATAATATCCCCTACTATTGATACATCTTGGCTTGAAGTGCAAATAGCTCGGCGTATCTTCCTTCTTTCGCAAGCAACTCTTCATGCGTCCCGTCTTCGATAATTCGACCCTGATCCATGACGAGAATGCGAGCCGCGCGGCGCAAAACAGAAAAGCGATGGGAAACGAAGATGACGGTTTTTCCAGGAGTAGCTTCGGCTAACTGTTCGAAAAAGCGTTCTTCTTTTTCCGCATCGACAGCCGAGGTTGGCTCGTCAAAAATATAGACTTTCGCAGAGCGATACAACGTGCGAGCAATCGAAAGCAATTGCGATTGTCCACCTGAGAGCTCGATCGCTTCATCTTCAATCATAGCGAAACTTCTCCCCGCAACCGTTTCGAGCTTGCGCGGAAAAAGCTGGGCAACTTCTCCGAAACCACTTGTCGCGGCTGCTTGCGAAAGACGGGCTTTATTCGCTGTGCGGTCATATTGGCCATAGAGGATTTGCTCTCTGAACGTATCACTGAACTGGGGAATCGATTGTGTCATGATGGCTAAGACTTTTCTCCAGGCGGAAGGACGAAGCTTCCAGAGGTCTACGCCGTTCACAAGGATAAGACCGCGCGTCGGACGATAGACGCGGAATAACAATTTAAGCAGAGTGCTCTTCCCCGCTCCGTTCAAGCCAACCAGTGCAATGTGCTCACCCTGCGTAAGGACACATGATACCCCCGCAATTACGTCGATGGCTGAATCAGGATAGCGGAACCACACGTCTTGGAACTCAATGGTGAGCGGTTTATCTGGCAAGGCTCGACCCGCGTCTGTTTCGATTGGCAAGGACAGAAAACGATGAACCGCCGACAACGCAGGCGCTTCTTGCTGCAACCAATCAAGCTCCGTGACAAACGAGGCAACCCATTGCGAAAAGCGGAAATAGGCAGACGTGAAGGCGATCAAGCCACCAATGGAAGCGATGATGGCGGTTGGACGTAGAGGTAAGAGAAAGGCGATTCCAGACAAAAAGCCCAATGTCGTACAGATTTGGCTGAGAAACGCGGCCCGAGCAAAACGAACGGATCGACCAAGCTCCTTTTCTAAAATGCGTGTAGCCGTCTTCTTCCATTTGGACTGGAACACCGGAAAGAGATCATAGACTCGAGAAAAGAGAGGCTGATCATTTCCCATGGCGATCCGCTCATAATACTTTCCGCGACGCCCTTCCCTGGTTTGGGTATCGAGCAGCATCCAAGCGTAACTTGCATCTTTTGAACGAACAAGAAATAAGGCGACCTGGAACAAGAGGACAAGCGCAATCGCCGGCCAAGGCAACAAGATAAACATGGTGCTCAGACCCAAAATGCCGAATAAGCGCCTCGCATACCACACAAGCATATTCTGGAGACCAACGACGGTATGCTGTTTTTCGGTGAAGGCGGTATAGAGCGTCTGATAAGTTGGACTTTCCAAGACTGACAGCGGCTGACCTGCGACGACCCGCATAGCAGATTCTTGAACCGTCAGATCAACCTTATAACGCATGCGATCACGATGCAGTTCTGAAATATAGCTTTCAAAAGCCTGCCACACGAGCACACCCGACATGACTCCAACCCAGATCCAGGCATCACGGACTTGAGAGGCAACCGCTGCATCGGTAATTCCTTTGAGCGCCAAGGTATAGAGTGCGTTTGCCGGAAGCTCCATGAACGCAGCGACGAATACCAAGATGAAGCTGGTTCGATCCGCTTTCAACATGATCCGTGCCAAAGAGGGCAGAATCTTGAGCGTCTGCAACCACGTCGCTTTTTCTTTGACGAATACGGACGAAGGAGCGGGCATCGCAAAAAGTATACCAAACGCGTAGGCTAAAGACAGCTATGTCAGAACTTACACACGCCTGGAGCGTGACGCCTAAAGAAGCGGTGGAGATTCAACGTCAGATGCGAACGCAGGTTCGGCTTGAACCACTCACAAAAGAGATTACATTGATTGGCGGCTGCGATATCAGCATGAATCTGTATTCAACGACGTTCTATGGCGGGTTTGTCGTGCTGAGTTATCCGGAGCTGGCGTTGGTAGATGATGCATTCGTGAAAGATACGGTCACATTTCCTTATATTCCAGGACTGCTGTCATTCCGAGAGATTCCGTCACTCCTCAAAGCCTGGGAGAAATTAAAGACAAAACCCGACGTGATTGTTGTCGACGGAGTTGGAATCGCTCACCCGAGGAGAATCGGCATTGCTTCCCATTTGGGAATCGCGCTCGATATTCCGACCATCGGTTGCGCAAAGAGCGTTCTCACGGGCGTGTACGAAGAACCCAATCAAGAACCAGGGTCCTATTCGTTCATGCATGATCCGCTTCATTCGGAAGAAATCCTTGGTGCAGCCATTCGGACAAAACGAAATGTGAAACCGATCTTTATATCACCTGGTCACAAGATCACGCTCGAAGAATCAATCCAGATCATGCAACACTGCGTACGGAAGCATCGGATTCCCGAACCGACCCGTTTCGCGCACGATGTGATGAATGCATATCGTAAACAAGACATAAAGTAACATGCATCATACTCATTCTATGAAATTCTTATCACCGATTCTGTTTTCTTTGATTGGACTTGTATTCATCGTTTTTCTTCACACAACCGTGCCCAACGTTCTTATCCAGGACCCGTTTGTCATCTTTCTGGCATTCATTTTTCCTTTTCTCTTCCTTCTCCTTACAAATCTACGCGCTTCATTGATGAATTGGTCTGAAAGCAAAATCAGCCTTCCATCAAGCAAGCAATCGCTCCTTGTTTTTTGTCTCATCTACACTACCAGCTTCTGCGTATTGTACGGGATCTTACGTTTATTCCTCTAGAGGAATCATTCTTTATTTAACTCCGCCGC
This sequence comes from uncultured Gammaproteobacteria bacterium, assembly GCA_964567995.1. Taxonomy (GTDB): domain Bacteria; phylum Patescibacteriota; class Patescibacteriia; order 2-12-FULL-60-25; family 2-12-FULL-60-25; genus JAGOTP01. The sequence goes on along the minus strand of CAZMOB010000002.1, from coordinate 297,265 downwards.
TCGATCAATGCTTTTCGCTTGCCAACGCAAATACGCCTCAACGAATTGATCGAGATCGCCATCAAGCACCTTGTCTGGATCTGACGTTTCAGACTCTGTTCGGTGGTCCTTCACCATTTTATAAGGGTGTAACACGTACGAGCGGATCTGGTTCCCCCACTCCGCACTATGAAATTCACCACGTAGCTGCTGCTTCTCTTTAGCAAGCGCTTCTTCTTTCAATAAAACGAGCTTAGCTTTCAAAATCTTCATGGCCATCTCGCGATTTTGCGTTTGCGAACGTTCGTTCTGACAAGAGACCGTTATTTTAGTCGGCAAGTGCACGATACGCACAGCCGAATAGGTCGTATTGACCGACTGCCCGCCTTTTCCACCGCTCATGAAGGTATCGACGCGCAAATCCTCTGGGCGAATTTCGACATCTACATCTTCGTCAATCTCAGGGATTACTTCAACCAGTGCAAACGATGTCTGACGAAGCGCATCTGAGTTGAAGGGTGACTGACGCACCAAACGATGCACACCCGCCTCGCTTCGCAGATTCCCATAGACATAGCGACCCTCGATCAACATCGTCGCCGATTTGATCCCTGCTTCTCCCCCACGCGATTCATCCAATAATTTGATATTCCAACCTTTGCGTTCCGCATAACGTGCAAACATACGCATCAACATCTCCGCCCAATCCTGCGCATCCGTTCCCCCAGCGCCGGCGTGAATCGAAAGAATCGCGGACTTGGCATCATGCGCCCCAGAGAACATCAATTCGAATTCGCGGGTCAAATATTCTGCTTCCAATTTCTTCAAACGTACAAGTAACTCTTCCTGCAGAGATTCGTCATGCTCATGAGCAAGCATCTCTCCCAGCTCTTCGCATTCCAAAAGCGACATGCGAAGACCATTCCAGCCGTCAAAAGAACGCTTGAGCTCAGCTAGCTGCTGTCCTTCTTTGCGGGCTCGTTCCTGGTCGGACCAAAAATCCGGCAACATGGTGGCCGCTTCTAAGGCCTCGATTTCATGCTTTACGGCATCCAAGCCCAGCAATTGCCAGGCCTCCTCGACCTTCAAACGTAAAACCGCGATATGTTCCTGCAGATCTTGGATCATGGCGAGGAGCATACCGCGGCTTCCGTTGTTTTTGTAGAGCTGAGCGTTTTAGATCTCTTTCAACTTGATCATCTTGCGCAGTGGGCCAATCACAGGAATCTCCCAGAATTGACCCATCAGACACTTCACGATCGCCACAATCACGACGATAGCGATCAAAAGCCAAAGAATCGAACCAACGACTGGGATGCGAGACAGGAAGAGTGACACAAGGATGTTCAGCGCCAAAACGATCACCCCTTGCTTCACGTGCTCACGAGCAAAGGGGGATTTCTGAGCGACGAAGAGGGGGATCAGTACCAATAACCCAAGATAGGACAAGGCAGCAACGAGCTTGTTATCTTTGATGTCCTGGGCGTCGAAAGCAGGCGTAGCCCCCGATGGGATGCCTGTGACGACCTCTGGCGGTTTGGAACCAGATCCGTTTTGAGAAGAGGAAGGTTGAGTGTCCATATGCGGGTTATGCTACTACAGATTTGATTATTTTCCTAGGCAAGGGCGACTTAGAAGCCCATTCCCCCGCCCATCCCGCCGCCATGACCATGACCGTCGGCCGGAGCCTCTTCTTTCTTTGGTTTTTCGGTAATCACGCATTCAGTTGTGAGCAACAGCGCCGCCACGCTTGTCGCGTTCTGTAGGGCAGAGCGCGTGACCTTGGTTGGGTCGATGATTCCTGCCTTCACCATGTCTTCATAGCGATCCGCTTCGGCGTTGTAGCCCATCGTTCCCGAGAGCTTCTTCACCTCTTCGACGATGACCGAGCCATCCTTGCCCGCGTTCGAAGCGATGATCTTGAGTGGCTCTTCGACGGCGCGACGGACGATGCGAACACCGATCAATTCTTCACCTTCCGCTTTGACACTCTCCAACACACTCATAGCGCGGAGCAGAGCGACACCTCCGCCTGGCACGATCCCTTCTTCCACAGCGGCCTTCGTGGCAGCGATCGCGTCTTCGATGCGGTGCTTCTTTTCTTTCATTTCGACTTCCGTTGCTGCACCGACCTTGATCACGCCGACACCACCGGACAATTTGGCCAGACGTTCCTGCAATTTTTCTTTGTCGAAACTGGATTCCGTCTTCTCAAGGACGACCCGAATCGATGCGGCGCGGCTTTCGATTTCGCTCTTCTCACCCTTTCCATCAACGAAGGTGGTGAATTCCTTAGACGAAACGACCTTGCGTGCGGTTCCGAGGTCGGATAGTTCAACGGAGTCGAGCTTGCGACCCATGTCTTCCGTAATATAGGTAGCCCCTGTCACGATCGCGATGTCTTGCAACAGTTCTTTGCGACGATCTCCAAAACCGGGCGCTTTGATAGCCAAAGCGTTGAAAATGCCACGCAACTTGTTGACGACGAGCGTCGCCAAGGCTTCGCCGTCCAAATCTTCGGCGATAATCACCAGCTCCTTCTTGCCGACTTTCAAGACTTTTTCCAAAATTGGCACCAATTCCTGAACTGAAGAAATCTTCTTATCTGTCACGAGAATTAACGGATCATTGTATTCAGCCTCCATTCGATCTTGATTCGTTACCATGTAGGGCGAGAGATAGCCGCGATCAATGCGTAGACCGCTGACCGTTTCTTCGCTGATCCCGAAAGCTTGCGACTCTTCGACCGTAATCACCCCATCACGGCCCATTTTCTTGACCATATCAGCAATTGTCTTGCCGATCTCACGATCGTTGGCACTGATCGATGCGACGCTTTCGATCATGTCGCCTGACACAGGCTGGGAAACCTTGTCCTGCAATTCTTTGACCATCGCTTCGAGCGCCTTTTCCATCCCACGGCGAACCGCCAAAGGATTGGCCCCAGCCGTGATGTTCTTCAATCCTTCGGCAACCATAGCTTGTGCCAAAACGGTTGCCGTCGTGGTTCCATCACCGGCAACATCGGCGGTTTTAGAGGCAACTTCTTTGACGAGTTCAGCGCCCAAGTTCATTTGCTTATCATCCAATTGGACTTCTTTTGCAACCGTCACACCATCTTTCGTAATCGTTGGCGAACCGTAACCGTGATCGATCACAACTGTTCGCCCCTTTGGACCAAGCGTCACTTTGACGGCGTTAGCGAGCGCATCGACACCCTGCTTCAGCAAACGGCGGGCTTCTTCGCCGTAGACAAGAACTTTTGCCATAGATTCAGAATAAATAACAAATTATTTTACTCAACGACCGCGACCAGATCCGACTCTCCAACGACCAGAAACGTCTCTCCGTCCACCTTAATTTCATCCGAAGCGTATTTTTTGAAAATAACCGTATCCCCGATCTTGATACTCATCTCAACACGGGTCCCATCATCACGGAGCTTCCCAGGACCCGCAGCTACAACCTTGCCTTGTTCTGGCTGTTTATTGTCGATGGTATCAGGCAAGAGAATCCCACCTTCAGTTTTTGCCTCTTTTGCGAGCGGCGCGAGGATCACACGATCACCTAATGGACGGAGCTTCATACACGTTCAGTGAGAATATAAATCAATTAAGAACGAATGACAGCGGGTAGATATTAGCACTCGACTGGTGAGAATGCTAACACCACCAACGAGCCAAGAGTGCCAAGGAGCCGAAGGGGTGTCAAGTAGCCGATTCCGTTCCCTTTTCTTCTCTCTTCAGGAGCGCAAACAGACAAACGGCGAGGAGCATTTTTCCGCTCCAATAAGACCAAGTATAGTGGTCCAGGACGACCAACGGGAATAAAGCCAAGGGTAAGGATAGATGAAGAAATGTGCACTCTTTTCTAGTCCAGAGGATCTGCGTATGTGTCCGGAACAGGCCATAGGTCAAGAGGATACATAGACCTGATCCTAAAATACCGAGTTCCGCCACCACCAGGAGCGGAATAAAGTGAGGTGGAATAGGAATCATGGCCCGACGATCCACCTGCGCATCAAGTTGCGCTATCACAAGACTGCTAGCCCCCAAACCGGAACCAATCAGGGGATGTTCCTGCAGAACGCGAACTCCGTTTTTGAGACCTTGTGCACGCTCAGAAAGTGAAACCTGTTCCAAACGAGCCTCCGTCTGGACGCGGGTGAAGACGAGCTGGGGACGAAAGAGGATCGTTCCAAAACAGCTAATAGCGATTAGACCAAGCGCAACCAGCTGTTGCCGACGACTGCCCGTCTTTCGAAAAAGAACAAACACCGCTCCCACAAGAAAAAGAGCGAGACCAACCCAAGCGCTCCTGGAATACGTAAGAACGAGAACGATCGAATACAGGGGAAGTACAAAATAGTAGAACCTCTTTTCCCAAGACCGAAGCACCTGTATTCGTAACGTCTGATAGATAAAGACGATCGTCGTGAGCAGCCACCCACCAAAGATATTCGGATGTGGGAGACCGCCGTAGGCTCGAAGCCAACGCAGACCATCTGCCTCGATCACGGCAACCCCTCGTGTCACTGGCAGCTGAGGAGCGATCCCCAGAAGAGAACTGCCAATCACTCGCTGATGCGCCGCTTGCTCGATCCCCAACAAGGCGTGGGGCAGCAAAGACACGACAAACCAGGGAGTGAACTCACGCAACGAAACACGTTTAAGAAGTGTCGACACAAAAACGAACAAGACCATCAACTCGATCCACCACTCGGTCGTGGCACGGAGCGAAGAGGTCGTAAGGAACGTAAAAAGCGCTGCACAGAAAAACGCTCCCAACAGATAATAGTTTCGTTTTTTTGAAGCTGTGTTTTCGATACCCATTCCCAAGAACACCGTGAGCAACATCAAGATTTCCACTCCATAGACGGATAACCGCGCCTGCTCCCAAGGATAACTGGCTAGCCTTGGGCCCTCTTGAAACCAACGCGTCTGCCAAGGCAATGCCAACACCGCCAAGCGCCAGGCCCAAGGAAAGAGCCTCATTGAGAGCTGCTGCCAGCGCTCACGGAGTAACGTCATACGTAGCGCAAAGTGTATGATAAGTCGCCTGTAGCGCTTCACGGCCATCATCAACATGAAATTTCAATCGTTCATCGGAAATCATCACTGGCGTCCCTTGATTTGCTTGCTCGCGGATCACACGTGGGAAGTATTTCCACTGTAAGGAGCGTGCCCCTTTTTCAAGGAGCGAATTCGTCGGAATGCGCAGACGTGGGGTGGATATCATCAAGTCCGGCGAACCGATCCAACGTTCAGCGAACGGATGACGCGCGCGGAGTTGTACATTGGACTCCCACAGCTCTTTTCCTACTCCATCATCGAAGAGAGGGAGCAGCCCCAGGAACCAATGACGGAAATACATGTCATCTGGCTGCAAAAGGCAAGGCGACAAATCAAGCACTTGATCCGAAAGAAAAAAAGACAGACAGACCACGTCTCGCTCCTGCTTGCCCGGTGATGGTCGATCTCGTAACAACACGAACGGAAGACCAGCCAACCCACGCGTCTGCCAAATCGCGCCATGACGGACGATCACAAAAAAATCAAGATCGCCTTCATCATGTGGTAGACCAAAAGCTGTACGATTACACAGAAAAACCGCTCGTACTCCCTCCAAACGAGCTAACCAACGCGCGACCATTCGCGCTTTACGCAGTTTACGCGGTAGCCATTCTTCTCCGCTGAACACCGATTGCAGCTCGGCTCGCAGGGAAACTGGGAAATATCTCCCACGCTGGCTACCTACGATGCCTTTTTCGAGAAGCATGTGTAGCGACCGCTGGATGTCAGACAAGGACGGAGGCGTCTCTGTTGAAGAGACTTGATCGTAACCTTGAATGAGCTCTGTTACCGTTGGCGGTGCACCTAAGACGGATAGAGCAGCAAGCGTTCGAAAGACCCCTTCTTCAAGCGGGGTCATACACTTGGCACAGCCGACGGCGCAGTGGCGCTCATCTTGGCAGGGACTGCAGCGTCTTTCACAATGATCTGTTTCTCTGTCCAATCCATGACATCACTCCATTGGATGACTAATTCATGAGCTACCAAGCCACGAACAAGGCCAGCTGGGCGAACCTCTAACTGTACGATCGATCCTCGTTCGGTATCTACGATCACGCCCAAAAAACTTCCGACTTCTTGGCCGGATTCCGTAACAACCGATGTACCTTTCGCTTGTAAAGAAGAACAAAGGGCCATAGCGCGTTTATTCAACGACCGCTCCACCGAAAGCTTTTAAGATATTCGATACCATGTCTGTCTTCCCCTGACTTTGTGCTCCCGCTTCTTCACCCACCACACCAGCCAACTGAAACGGTTGACCAAACACCACCCGGAACGCCTCCTCTACAATCTTGCGATGACGGCTATCCGTCACAATCTTGTCATAGTGAAAGGGATACTGAAAACGAACGGTGATCGTCAGTCCGTCAATCTGTTCTGGACGGCTGATTTTTAAGATAAAGGGCAAAGAATGATTCTGGACATCGACCGTACTGATCACCGTGTTCCATTTGGCACGGATCATATCGAGTGTGAGGTCGGTGGTAGCCGGGACGGATGGAACTGGCTCGGGCGGTGCAATCGGCGCCGGACTGGAAAAGTCAGGAGATACTTTCACCTCCGAAGAAACAGGGGGAGGCGCGGAGGAAATCGTCGGTGGATCAATGGGCTGTACCTTCGGTAAGACTGGGGGTGAAAGTGGAGCGGCCGGAGGTGGAGTAATCGACACTTCTGTATTCCGACCAAACAACCGATGACAAGCCACCGTACTCGTTAATTCAAGCAAAAAGAGTGGATCAACCCCAAAACGAATGTCTCGGCGACGCTCAATCAAACAAACAGCGAGATCGTGCAATTCAGCCGACGTCCAACGGCCTACCAACGGTACGAAGACGCGGTATTCATTTTGTTCCCAGTCTTTGGCTTGTGCTGGCAAGGCTCCCGCCACCAACAACAAACGCACAGCTAACAACAGATCATCAAATAACGGACCAATGGAGATACCGGTATCGAATAATTCTCGAACATAGGTAAGCGACCCCGCAAGATCACGATTCGTCCAGTGCCTGAAGAGTGTGGCTGCAGCCGGCAAACGACTCGGTGGAACAATCAGATGCGCGAGTTCAAGTGTGAGTCGCGCTTCGCCCAAAGCGGCTAGCTGGCCGAGCAACGTTTCTGCATCGCGCAAACATCCCTCAGCACGAGACACGATCAGACGAATCACTTCGTCGTCAATCTTCCAACCCTCTTTGGCGACAATCGAACGAACACGGTCGGCCAGCTCCTGGTCGGGAATACGACGAAAATCCGCTCGCTGACAGCGTGACACGATCGTCGCGGGAACTTTATGCGATTCAGTCGTCGCAAAAATGAAAAAGGCGTGAGCAGGCGGCTCTTCTAAGGTTTTTAAGAGCGCATTCCAAGACGAGGTCGACAACATGTGCGCTTCGTCCAGAATGTAGACCTTGCGTTTGCCCATCATCGGCACAAAACGAGCGTGTTCGATGATGGCCTCACGGACCAATTCAACACCGGTATGAGTTGCAGCATCCAATTCGATAACATCAACCAACGACCCCGCCTGAAACGCCTGACAGGCATCACAAGCTTCACATGGCTCCCCGTCTTTTAACGCCTGACAGACCAAGGCCTGAGCCAAAATACGCGCGGTCGTCGTCTTCCCGACTCCGCGGGGGCCAGAAAACAAAAAGGCGTGGGCCACATGGCCACTCGCGAGCGCCCGTCGTAGCGGCTCGGTGATATGCGCCTGCCCCGTCACATCTGAAAACGCATGTGGGCGATGACGTTGACTCAAAGAAGGCATACGTCGCCATCATGCCGAGCGCGCAGAGAATCGGCAACCACCTATTTTAAGCAAAAAATGAGTCAGTAAATCTAATCGAATTTTGTGTGCACTAAACCCCTTGCGAAACAAAGCGGAGGCATCGTGCAGACCCAAGTGAGTTCGCGAGCACGCGGACGAACGGGTGGTCAGCACGATAAGCCGAGCAAGTTGCGCAGGGAGTGAGGGCTTAGGTCTATCGACGAATCTTTTACACAACCACCTCTTCTTCGGTTGCCACAATCTCTTCCTCTCCATCTCCGTGCTTGATGATGTTCTCGACGGCTGCCCACGTCGATGGTGTTTCGCGCGGAACGAGAATCACGACATCGTCACCTGGTTCACCATGGTAATACGTGACCGAAGCTGTCAGTACACGATATTTTGCCCCATTCGCCGCTACAAACCAGTGATCCGTCTGTTCATCGTAAACCAACATGCCAATCATGCGCTGGCGTTCGTTCGGACCTTTTTGTTTGAAAATAAAGCGGCCTCCATCGGTAATCGTGAGACGCAACATATCGCCCTCTACGAGCTTTGACTTAGAGGCGTAGTTGGGAGGAACGAGATACTGTTTTCCATCTTCACCAACCATGTGCTCACCATCAAAGACCCCATCGACGACTCGATAGGCACTAGGTGGCGCATAGGCCTCCCCTCCCGCCGAACCACGAACGCGCCGTACAATACCGTCCATATCAACCGACGCATGCTCTCCGCCCGTTCCTGCCTGGCCCATCAACCGTTCCAATTGATCAATTCGATCACGCAAATCTTCAAATAATCGTCGGATCGTCCGTGACTGTGGCGACTCCTGATCTAATTCCGGGCGTACGACGCTGTCATCTTCCACATCAGTTGAAAAAGAGGAAAAATCATTTTGCATACTTGTGAGTAATTGATTTTGAACGCGTAAAGAACGAAACGCGTCGGACCGATCGTAGCATGAAACGGTTCCGACGGAAACGCTTAGAAGAATGAATCAACCGGCTTCGTACTGCTAATGGCCTTCATAGTCGCATTCTGGCGCTCCTGGAGCTCGGCCTCGACGATTTCACGGCGACGGCCATACTTGTACCGAGACAATTCGTGGATCATCTTGCTCAATTCGTCTGAGACTGGTGGACGGGTGCGAATCGGACGCATGTTGAATGGTCGAGAGGCTTGGTTGTCAATCAGCAGTTTCACATTGAAGGTTAAGGCTTCGATATTCACCAAGTCATACTCACTGAAGACCGGCGCGAATTCCTTGGCCAAGAACTCAGCGTCCTCGACACCAATACGGTTGATGAACATACTGCCCACGTTTCCGAAAATGGCATCTTTGATTTTCTTATTGACCTCATTTCCATCAAGTTGTCCTAAGAACTGGTGGGCGATGATCAGATCGAGGGCATATTTGCGGGCTTCGGATAAAATCGTGGATACCGAATCAGTGAGGAAGTTCTGGAACTCGTCGATGTAGAGATAGAAGTCTTTACGATCTTTCTTATCCATATCCTGACGTCCGAAAGCCGCCATCATAATCTTTCCTACCAGCACCATCCCCAAAAGGTAGGCGTTCAATTCACCAATCGTTCCTTTCGGCAGTTTCAGGATGAGAATCTTCTGGCTATCCATCACCTCACGAACATTGAACGAGCTCTTCTGCTGACCGATAATCGGCCGCATATAGTCGTTGTAAATGAACGGCGTCAGCTTGGAAGTAATATACGGCACCATGTTGGCCAAACTGGCTTCACCCCCAGCTTTCAGCGCTTCTTTTTGCCAGAAGTCTTTGACTTGTTGCGATTTACACTTCGACAGTTTGTAATTACGGAAATCTTCATCGGCCAGGACTTTCGGAATATCCATGAGCGTCGAGCCGGACTCAATATCCTCCATCATGAGCAAAATCGCATTGCGCATGTAAAGCTCAAACATCGGACCACCCGTCGATTTGAGATCGTAGAGCTTGTCGAAGATCTTCAAAATTTCATTGATCACGAAGGTCTTTTGCTCCGGATGCGCTGGATCGAATTCCAGCATGTTTAATCCCATCGGACGATCGTAGTCGCCTGGATCGAAGAAAATCACATCGTCCGCGCGATGCTTCGGAATAAACTTGAGCGCGTCGTCCGCGAAGTCACCGTTTGGATCGATAATACATACCCCATTTCCATTCTCGATATCCTGCTGCGCCATCGCTTTCATCATTTCCGTTTTACCGGTACCAGATTTTCCGATCAGGTACATGTGGCGACGACGATCTTCCGGCTTGATACGCACGTCGTACTTCTGACCACGATACTCGGAATGACCCAACAAAATCCCCTCTTTCGGCAGGTTAGATGGCGGCAAGGCTTTACGACTTAGGAGCCAGTTGATCTTCGGCGTTTCCGTCGAAGGCAATGGGAAGTGGTAGACCGACGCCATCTCTTCCGAACTCAAGGTCATCCGATACTTTTCATCGAAATGACGATAGATGAAGTGACGAACGAGCGGCGTCTGGAAACGTGGCATCGTTTTCACAAAGCTGTTGCCGTATTCGTAAATATTGAACTGACCGTAAGCAGCCAATACATCGTTCAAATAGCGCTGCGCTCGTTCCGGTGACTTGGATGACGCGATTACACGCAAGTTGACCTCCAGCCCAGCTTTCGACGACTTTTCCTCCAAGCCTTTCACCATCTCCTGCTCAAGTGGTGATAGATGATAGGCCTCCTTCTCTTTTTTGTCGCCCTTGTCGGACGATTGCATCATCTTCGACAAATCCTTGCCCACCGAAGACAATAAACCGGCCTGTTTTTCAACGGCTGATAATTTCTTTCCTTGCTGCATCCCTCGCGCGATCCGTAAACCCTCTTTGCGCCAGTAACTCGGGGCACTCCGCACCAAATATTGAATCGAGACACCTTCGCCCGATTCCACTCGAGACAATGCATTGGTCAATCCATTCATCGAATCGGATTCCATTTTGCGATAGCTCTTGACCGGAAAGTAGCTCGGTCGGCGCAACGTGATATAACTTCCCAGGGTTACGCTGGTTGGCGAAAATAAGTTGTAATCCGGCACTTCGTCGATCTGCGCATTTGGATATTGGGCGTGAATCTGCTGTTCGATGAAGGAGGAATAGGTAGAAGGCGTGATGACGTAAAAAGAAATTTTATCCCGATGCGAGACGATCTCGAAACCGAAGACGTCGGTCCGGCCGTACAGCCAGGTCATGAACCCTTTCTGCCCTTTGACGGAACCAATTGTAGAAAACAGGGTTTCCATGACACCAACCGCTTCTTGGATCTGTTGCTGCGTTTTATCTCCCCGATTATCATCGGCGCGCAATTCCTTTGGTACTCGTACCAAATAGACCTTTTTATCAAAGGCATCTCGATAGCGCCCGCGACGCAACAAAAAAAGCCGAACGACATTCAAGACGACCAGCATCAAAATGACCGCCAAGACAACCCAAAAGGCGAGGATGACAACCGGCTCTGACAAGACATCTCGAAATGAGCTGATGAGCGAATCATCCACGAATCCACTCGGAGACGAGGTCTGAAGCGGGATTTGAAGGAGCATGGGAAGGAACATGGTCGTTAGGCTGGGACGGCTTCGTGACGCACCCGTTCAAGTTCAAGAATCTTATCCGTTTTGATTTTTGCTTCTTTTTCCAGAAAAAACCGATTGATCCCCGGAATCGTCGTGAGCCACTCTTTTAATAGATGCAGGACTCGCTTCACCTCTACTTTATACTGCCGCACCATATCAGCCACAATCGTCCCGATTTCTTTGCCTTTTTGCAAAAATCGTTGTTTCGCTTCTTCTGGCATGGTCACGATTGCCTCTTCCAAGCCATCTTCTAGAATTTTTTGCACATCTTCAGCCACCTTATCCGGTGGAACCGCGATGGCGGCAACAGCAGTAGCTGCCAGAGCATCATCTGTGACGTGATCGTCCGTAGCCGAATCCGCTGGTGGGGTCTGCACCTGCACCACCTCAGACTCAAGCTTCGCTTCGTCGAACGGTTGCTGTTCAAGAATGGCCGGGGTCGCTTCAGACGCGGGTTGCAATGAACCAGCCTCTACAACAGGCTGCTCAGGCACCTTAGGCGCTTCAGACGAAGGCAAAAAACCAGTATCCATGGCGGTAGGATACCACAGCCACTAGACCTTTCGAAGACTACTACCGTCAGCGGTATCCTCAACCAACCAACCCAGATCCTTCAACTCGTCACGCAGACGATCTGATTCGGCCCAGTTCTTAGAAGACCGAGCCGCAACGCGGGCTTCGTATAAAACCTGAATGTCGGTGGGAATCTCTTCATCAACGAATTGCCAATCGGCAATGCCCAATCCTAGAACTCGATCCATTTCACAGAGAGTCGCATACGTAGCCACCGCTGTAACATCGGAAGCAGGCACGTGCAGAAGACCGTGAACCAACGCTAAGGCTTTTGGCATGTTTAAGTCTTCTTCCAGCGCAGTGCGGAATTCTCCGAGAATCATTTCATCAGCCACCCCCTTCATCTCATCCTGTCCTTTTTTATGCTCCAACACCCAGCGCTGGATCTTTTTCAACGCATTCTGCGCCCCCTCTAACGCTTCCCACGTAAAATTGATCTTCGAACGATAGTGCGCACCTAAGCAGAAATAGCGATAGGCAACCGGATCAAAGCCACGGTCAACAATATCTTGCATCGTGTACCCATTTCCCAGCGATTTCGACATCTTCTGTCCATTAACTGTAATGAATTCCCCGTGAAGCCAGTAGTTTGCCAACGTTTTGTCATAGGCTGCTTCGGACTGAGCGATTTCATTCTCGTGGTGAACGGGAACCAAATCGATCCCTCCACAGTGAATATCAAAGGGCTGACCGAGATACTTCACCGCCATCGCGGAACACTCGATGTGCCAACCGGGACAGCCCTTACCCCAAGGACTTTCCCACTCCATCTGCCATTTCACACCAGCAGGTGTGAATTTCCACAGAGCGAAGTCGGTCGGATTGCGCTTTTCCTCATTCACCTCCACACGCGCACCCGCCGCTTTTTCGCTCAGCTTTTGGCCGCCAAGCTTTCCATAGTCCACGAACTTGGACGTATCAAAGTACACCCCATCTGAAGTTGTGTACGCGAAGCCTTTTGCCTCGAGTAATTGCACCAGCGCGATTTGTTCTTGAATATGGTCCGTCGCACGAGGCAAGACATCCGGAAGTAGCACATGTATCGCTTTAATATCTTTCAAAAACCACTCTTCGTACTCGCGCGCAATTTCCCAAGCCGTTTTCCCCGCTCGTCTCGATCCCTTCTCCATCTTATCCTCTCCATCATCCCCATCACTCACGAGATGCCCCACATCCGTGATATTCATGACATGTTTCACGTTGTAGCCAAGAAACAATAAGGTGCGACGCAACACGTCTTCAAACAGAAAGGTGCGGAGGTTCCCAATATGCCCGCGATCATAGACCGTGAGACCACAGGTATACATACCCGCTTTCCCCTCTTCGATGGGGGTAAACGGTTCAAGCTTCCGATGAAGCGTATTCCAAAGATATAGCATGCTCCGAAGCGTAGCCGACTCGCTTTGTTCCGGCTAGATCTAACGATTTATCACTTCATTTTCTGTCGCTCTTGGGTCGATCGTGGCTTTTTCTGCTCCAATTGTTGTTTTCGTGCAGCTTCCTGTCTTTCTCTCAAGATTCGTTGACGTTCTTGCTGCTGCTCTTCTCGCTTACGTTGCGCCGCCCGCCGCTGCTCTTTTCGGTCACGGAGGTGGGCTTGGAGCTTCTCGATCGCTTTGGCTCGAAGATCTTGTTTCACTTGTCCACGCTCCGCCTTTTTCTCATCTATCTTTTGTTTCAACACACGCTCAGTCGTCGTCGTGGCAGCGCCTCGCACGTATTGCTTTAGTTTTACCGGCACTGGGCGTTTAAGCTCTGTTAATTTCTCAACTTCCTTTTTGCGGCGCTCAACCAGCTTCTGGACCACTTTTTCTTTTTGCACAGGTGTGACAGCTAATTTTATTTCGACTTGCTCAAGCGCCGCACGTACAGGATAAAGAGGTGTATTTGGCAAAACCGCATCCGAAGCATAGGCATACGAGCTCACACCCACACAGAGTATCAAAACCATCGCTGCTACCGCTGAAAGTCGCGGGAATAAAAAACTGAAGGTACTTCTACTTTTCAATGCACCTTGTTCACGTAAATACGTCATCATCGCTCCCCGTTCTTCTGAAGAGGGAGTGGCTCGCCGTCGGAGACGGCGGAACAGCAACCAGGGATACACCATACTTAAAAAGGATATTTGAGGAGGGCTTGCAATCGTTTGAGTGAGCGCATCGCTTGAATCCGGAGAGCTCCGGCGGTCTTTCCAAAAGGCTTGGCCAACTCTTCAAAACTCCAGCCTTCAAGATACTTTTGTCGAACCAGCTCAGCCTCTTGCATGGGAAGTTGTTCAAGCGCTTTGAGCAATGCACGCTCATCTTCGTTTGCTTGAAGGGCGTGGACATATTCCACCCGTAAAGACTCGTGACCTTCCGCTTCTTCCAACGCAACTGTTTCTTTCTGAGCCGCGTAGGCGTTGTACACATAATTGCGGGCAATCGTGAGAATCCAGGCCCGAACTCCCCGCTCGGGGTCATAGCGTTCGAAGGCTTGATACGCTTTGAGAAAAATTTCTTGCGTGAGATCCTTAGCTCGCTCACGATCCTGACCGACGCGAAACAGCACGAATCGAAACACATGATCGACATGCGTGTGATAGAAGGCCTCGAAGTGCCGCCGATCCATGCTGTTCTCACTACTAGATACAGGTATTCACGTCAATCCGTTACTGAACGTAATGAACCCTTATCCTTCATCTAAAGACAAGGTATCCCCAGGCGGCTTCCCCAATGTTGCGAGACCGATAATAGGAGCAATGAACCAGATAGAACGAGCGATATCATGCAAAAAGACCAGTTGGAAGGCTCTGGGAAGATCTCTGATCCAGTCGGCGGGCAAGAGAAAGAGCAGTACGCTGCTTAAAAAGCCAATTTCCAGAACGCCAAAAATGCCGGCATGGAGCCAGTGTCCACGATCACGCGCCAGATTTTTAAGCGCCGATGAACGCCATAGAATCAGAAACAAGAGTACAAAGAGCCCTAAGAACCAGCACACATTCAGCGCTGGGACACGACCGAACCCTAGGCCTCGGCTTACGAGCGAAATGGCCGGTGTGTTGGTCACGACGCAAAACGCCATATACAGCGATAACAGCACGATCACTGCGCGATCACGACCGATCACGACGCCATAGCCAAACCCCAACACAGCAGCAACGAGCAAAAACAGCCACGCGGCCGGTATCTCTACTCCACCCACGATGAACGGGGTCGAAAAAGGAGCGAACATCCGTACGCAGTATAAAACGAAACCGACTTTTTCACTACCGAAGAGTCGTTCGCTTATAGATCTGTCTCTTTCAATTTCTGCAATAATTCACGCTGTTCGCGACTCAGCTTCTTTGGGACAAGTGGGAATACGTGGATAATATGGTTTCCCTTCCCGGACGAACGCAAGAATGGGATGCCTTGATTACGCAGCGTGAATTGGGTACCCGGCTGAGTTCCTTCCGGAATTTTCAAGGTCGTTTTTCCTTGCAACGTTTCCACCTCAATCTCTCCTCCAAGCGTCAGGAGACTGTAAGCGATTTCTTGTCTGGCGTGCACATCATTTCCTTCTCGTTGAAAACGAGCATCTTCTTTCACCTGCACGCGTACGTACAGGTCCCCTGGTCGAGCCCCATGGGCGGCCGCCTCACCTTCTCCTGCGACTTTCAAAATTTCACCTGAAGCGATGCCGGCCGGAATATCGAGTTGCAACTGCTGCTCTCGTCGCTCGATTCCGCTGCCATGACAAATTTTGCAGTTCTCACTCCACGTTTGACCACGACCAGAACACTTTGGACAAGTGACCGCTGTTTGGATCGTACCGAACATGGTTCGTTGTGCCTGACGAACCTGACCATGCCCATTACAATCCTTACATTTTTCTGATTTGGCCGAAGGAGGATGACCCTCACCCTTACACTCATGACACACGGACGGCTTGTATAGCTTCACCGTGCGACGCGCCCCAAAGGCAGATTCACGAAATTCAATTTGAATATCGACTTCGATATCTTTGCCACGCGCCTGGCGCGGAGAGCCGCCGCCCGACCGAAAACCGAACATCTCTCCCAGCACATCTCCCAGATCGCCAAAGTCCTGGCCTTGGAATCCATTGAAATCGAAGCCACCGAAGCCGCCCATATCCGGACCGCTGCCCATACCGCCCTGCTCAAAGGCGGCAGAACCGAATTGATCGTAGGTTTGACGCTTCTTGGCGTCGCCCAAGACTTGATACGCTTCGTTGACCTCTTTGAAACGCGTATCATTGCCACCACTCTTATCCGGGTGGTGTTGGTGTGCGAGTTTGCGATAGGCTTTTTTTATTTCGTCATCAGACGCGCCCTTCGCAACTCCAAGAATAGAGTAATAATCTTTGGCCATGAGAAGAAAGGTTAACCGCCAGCAAGCAACTTAGGTTCATCCGCTTCTTGGATAGCTCCATGTTGCTGTTCGTAGAGCGAAACGTTTTCGGCGAGGGCACGCAGGATCCGCTTCATATGACGCGGACTCACGATCAAGCGCGACACGAGCTCACCCGCCGGAGGAAAGGCGGAAATAAAATCTAGCACAAACTCTTCCGGAGTGTGGGCGACTTGCATTTGGTTGGCGTACTTGCCGCCGAGGGTGCCTTCGGGCGCTTGAATGTTCATACGTGGAAGGTACTACGCTGGAAAGCATAAGCCCTCCCGACCTGCCCAACTCGCGAGCGTATCAATCTTGATTTCATTGATTCGCTCAAACAGGTGCTCGGTCGCTCGGACTCATGCTTCCCAGCTTCGTACTTTTTTATTTGGTCTCAGGAGAGGAGGAATCAGGGGAGGTGGAAGGATCGGAAGAAGACGGTGTATCGTTTCCAGGCTGGTTGTCACCAGCTGGAGCTGCCTGAGCTTGGTCACCCGCCTGTTGGTACATAGCGGCGCCGATCTTTTGGGCGGCATCCGCCAATTCATCAGAGGCTTTCTTGATGGCATCGAGATCTTCGCCGTCCTTGATCTTCTTCAAGGCCTCCAATTTTTCTTCGACAGCTTTCTTGTCATCGGCTGAAGCTTTATCACCGGCTTCCTTCATCATCTTTTCGGTCGTGTAGATCATCGTTTCAGCCATGTTCTTGATCTCGATCGATTCACGGCGCTTCTTGTCTTCTTCGGCATGGGCTTCAGCTTCCTTACGCATCTTCTCAACCTCATCCTTGCTGAGGTTAGTCGAAGCCGTGATGGTGATTTGCTGTTCTTTGCCCGTTGCTTTGTCCTTGGCTTTCACCGAAAGAATGCCGTTTGCGTCCAATGCGAAAGAGACTTCGATTTGGGGAACGCCACGGGGAGCGGTTGGAATGCCAGACAATGTGAATTTTCCGAGTGAACGGTTGTCGCCGGCCATTTCGCGGTCACCTTGAAGGACGTGCACTTCAACGGAGGTTTGACCATCAGCGGCGGTCGAATAGATTTTTTTATTTTCACATGGAATGGTCGTGTTACGTTCAATCACTTTGTCGACGATTCCGCCCAAGGTTTCAAGACCAAGAGATAATGGTGTCACATCGAGGAGCAAAAGTTCGCCCTTGATGTCGCCTTGCAAGTTTCCGGCCTGAATCGCCGCGCCGATCGCCACCACTTCGTCCGGATTCACGGTGGCGTTTGGTTTCTTGCCGAAGAACTTTTCAACCGTCTGAATGACAAGCGGCATGCGGGTCATCCCACCGACCAACACGATCTCATCAATTTGAGAGGCGGAAAGCTTTGCATCGGCCAAGGCTTTGCGGCATGGCTCAAGAGATTTCTCAACCAAATCTCCAACCAACTTCTCCAAATCGAGACGCTTCATCTTGATAAGCAAATGCTTTGGACCGGTCGCGTCACTCGTGATGAACGGCTGGTTGATTTCCGTTTCAAGAGCAGTAGAAAGTTCGATCTTGGCGCGTTCTGCGGCGTCCTTGATGCGCTGCAAAGCTAACGTATCCTTGCTCAAATCAATGCCTTCAGATTTTTTGAATTCTTCAACAATCCATTGAATAATGCGCTGGTCAAAGTCGTCACCGCCCAAATGGGTATCCCCGTTGGTTGCGCGAACTTCAATCGTGTTCTGGTCGGCCGACGCATCGTACGCGACTTCAAGAACTGAAACGTCGAAGGTTCCACCGCCCAAGTCGTAGACCACGATCTTTTCGTCCTTTTTGCGATCAAAGCCATAGGCCAACGCAGCTGCCGTTGGTTCGTTGATGATACGGCGAACAGTCAAACCAGCGATTTCTCCGGCCACTTTTGTCGCTTGGCGTTGAGAGTCGTCAAAATAAGCTGGTACCGTAATGACAGCTTCCGTGATCTTTTCTCCTAATTTTGCCTCTGCATCCGCTTTCAATTTCTGAAGCACCATCGCAGCAATCTCTTCTGGTGCATAATCTTTATCCCCCATCTTGATGCGGACGCCTTCACCCTTTTGAGATAGCACGTACGGCAACCATTTTGCATCGCGCTGAACTTCATTGTCCGTCCAAGGACGACCAATCAAACGCTTAGCCGAGAAAATCGTGTTGGTTGGATTCACGACGGCTTGGCGCTTGGCGAGCTGCCCAACCAGACGTTCGCCCGTTTTTGTCACCGTTACCATAGATGGAGTCGTGCGTGCACCTTCCGCATTTTCAAGCACCTTCGGCTGTCCACCTTCCACCACTGCCATACACGAGTTGGTCGTTCCGAGGTCAATTCCGAGAATTTTAGCCATATAGTATATGTTATGTAGAGTATCGATTAGTTCGACTTATCTTTGATCTGGACCTTCACCGCTCCACCTTCCTCTCGCGCCTTTGGGATGGAAAGTTTCAAGATCCCTTTTTCATACACCGCCTCTGTCTTGTTTGCGAGAACCTTGGAAGGGAGGGCGATTTGACGATAGACGGATCCGTACCGGACTTCCTTACGATAATAATTCTTTTCATCGACTTCGGTCTTGCGCTCGTTCGTGCCTTTTACAGACAGAATGCCGTTTTCAATCGAGATATCGAGCTTACTGGCATCAATCCCCGGCATCGACATCTCGACCACAACTGCTTCATCCGTTTCGTACATGTCGACTGGTGGGATTAGCCCATTTCCCCCTTGCGCGACTGGCAAGCTGCCGCCGTGCATGTCGGCAAAGAATTTTTCCATCGCCTCGAACGGCTGCTGATCAAAAAAGGGTGAGAGAGGTGACCATTTGATGAGAGACATAGTCTAAGATGAAGATGAATTAGCTGGCGGAAACAATGACTTGCGCGGGACGAAGGACACGACCATGAAGCTTCCAACCATCCTGCATCACTCGCACAATCTGTTCGGCCGGAACCGTCGTTGATGCTTCGCGTCCAACCGCTTCATGTACCGTCGGATCAAATTCGCCCTGCGTCACAATTCGTTCGAGACCGGCCGCCTGCGCCGCCTGTTCCCAGAGCGATTGAACCGCTTTCACGCCGACCAACCAAGTCTCCCATTTCTTTCGCGCCTCGTCGGGTAACTCGGCTGTGTCAGGCACAAAACGGAGAGCAGTAGAAAAATGCTCGATCGCTGGCAATAAAGATTGAAGCAGTGATGTATTCGCATATTTCACATACTCCGATCGATCGCGTTCACGCTCTTTGAGCACGTTGGCATAATCCGCTTGCGCGCGCTTCCAGCCAGCAAGGTATTCTTCGCATTGCGACTTGAGCTGAGTCAGCTCATCGGCTTGAGTATCTTGTTCAGGAGCGTCTTGTTGAGAGAGGTCGTCAGCCATAGAGAAGGGTCAAATAAATATTACGAGAGAGAAATAATGTCACGCACCCCGAGCATGAATCGATAGACGTTTTGATATTCCATGCGCATCGGTCCAAGCACGCCGATCATAGAAGTGCCGATGCTAAGCAGGACCGTTCCGCAGGCCTGGCCGAAGGGGCACTCCGTTCCAAGCAGAATGCGCGGGTCTTCCAAACGGACCGTGCGAGCTTTTAAGAGGGCATCATCCAAACGATCGAGCACTTCCGTAAGCGATACCACGCGCTGCCAATCATGGAACTCGGGCTGAGAGAAGAGATAGGACAGACCCGTATAATAAGTGTCCGCTTCACCGATCGCTGCGACAACCGCAAGCTCAGACGTATCCGCCAAGGTTTTGGCCAGCGCCTTCAAGCGGCGCTCCGGGTCCGAATCCGACCCATACGCTTGCGCGAAAAGATCACGTTCACGCTTAGGACAGGTCTTCGGAACCACGAAACGGGTCACATAGGCTTGGAACCCTTGTTCGGTCGGAATACGTCCACCAGAGGTATGGGGCTGCATAAGCAAACCCTCCTCTTCCAAATCAGCACACCAATTGCGAACCGTCGCTGGGCTCACATCTAGATTGTAACGAGACACCAACGATTGCGACCCAACAGGTTGGGCGCTCGTGATGTACTCCTCGACAATCGCTTGGAGCAAGCTGGCGTGACGTTCGTCCATGATCTGGGGTGAGACATTAGCACTCTCACAATTTGAGTGCTAATGCAGTATAAAAACGTTTTCCCTCGAGTGTCAAGCAAACGAAGAGCGGCTCCCCACGTATACCTAAGGGGAGCCGCTCATATGTGCCGTCTTTGCTCGTTGATCGCCGTTCTAAAACTGTCCCGTGATCCAACGTGCCTTGCCACTTGGATCAATCACTTGGGCACGAAACGCTGATTCTGATGTCCACTCGATCTGACTCCACGTCGACTGAGGAACTTCAGCCGCCGTCATCGCCATCCCTGGACCAGCCTCAGCTGCGGTTACGGCCGTTTCACGTGTCACTTCGAGATTCGCTTTATCCGCCCGAAGATCGTAGGCCAAAAGACCCGCTGGATAACAACCCGCTCCTCCACAGGTCTTTGGGTAGAAAAGTGCTTTGCTAAAGGCCTTATTCCATACAGGTTGGCTGTAAGTAGTTGCCGGGAACGAACTTAAACGAGATCCGATATGCGCGTTCAAATCATACAAGAAGCTCACGAAGTTGTTTGGACCTCCAACGCCACAATCATCGGTCGTTGTACATGGTTCTACAGAATACGAGATAAGAATCAGCTTCGAATCATCTTCCGGCTTGTTTGCCACCGCTTCAACCTGCATCAAGAGCGGCGCATTAGCGGCGGCCATCACTCGGCTGTCTTCCAAAATCGTTTCTTGATCGTTGTCGCGGACGATCAACTGGTTACGACCAACACAGAAACTCAAGGTTCTTCCGTTATAATCAGAGCGCTTCGTCGTGACCTGGCCATCGACACAACGATGGATAAACTGGACATTTGGCACAGCTCGATTCAATCCAGCCGCCGGTGCTGGCAAAACCGCAATATCCTGAATTCGTGTTCCGTTGGTAATTGGTTGCACCGGCATGACTCGATCCGCTGGCTTATCTTCCTGCATCACCGGTCGAGCCCCTTCATTCATTGGCAGAGCCGACAGTTGATGAGACAAACGCTCAATCATTTGAGATTGTTGATGTAACACAAATCCGAAGCCCAAAAATCCTAGTAAGACGACGACGATTAATAGCCACTGGACGCGTTCTTGATTCATACGAAAATGAGCGAAAATAAATAGAAGGAGACACAAAAAGCATACTCCATCCGGTGAAAACCAACAATCAACAGGCTCAGTTGTTTTTTCTCTCGCGGTCCTCTACTCTAGACCCCATGTTGTAATCCTTTTCATACGGCCCAAAACTCATACCCTTTTTTGCTATTTCTTTTTCTCACCCGTATGAATATCCTCGAACAGGTCGATCCGCAATTAGCCGGCTTCATTCAAGAAGAAAAAACCCGCCAACAACAAGAACTCGAATTAATCGCCTCAGAAAACTACGTTTCAGAAGCGATTCTCGAAGCGGTAGGTTCGATTCTGACCAACAAATATTCCGAAGGCTACCCGACCCGTCGCTACTATGGTGGCAATCATATTATCGACAAAGTCGAATCACTCGCCATCACTCGCGCCAAGCAACTCTTTCGCGCGGAACACGCCAACGTGCAACCACATGCGGGAGCTCAGGCTAATTTCGCGACCTATCTTGCGCTCTGCAAACCAGGTGACACGATTCTTGCGATGAACTTGGCGCATGGTGGCCACCTGACTCATGGTTCAACCGTGAGCTTCAGCGGCAAGTGGTTCAACGTTGTCCCATATGGTGTCCGCCAAGACACACACCGCGTCGACATGGATGAAGTTCGCGCCCTCGCCCTCCAACACAAACCACGCATGATCATTGCGGGTTTCTCCGCCTATCCACGTCATTTGGATTTTCCGCTCTTCGCGAAGATCGCTGAGGAAGTCGGTGCGTATTTGATGGTAGATATGGCCCACATTGCTGGCCTGGTTGCAACGCGCCTCGCTCCGGACCCCGTCCCCTATGCCGACGTCGTCACAACCACGACCCATAAAACATTACGCGGTCCGCGTGGAGCGATGATTCTCTGCAAAGAACAAGATCGCTTGGACCCGGATGGAAAGCGCACCCTCGCGCAAAAGATCGATAGTGCCGTCTTCCCAGGCGCCCAGGGCGGACCACTCGAACATGTCATCGCTGGAAAAGCGGTGGCGTTACACGAAGCTCTACAACCCTCGTTCTTGCAATACCAAGAACAAGTCTTAGCCAACGCGATGGCCATGTCACGTGCCTTTCTACGCGAAGGCGGAAAACTGGTCTCAGGTGGAACAGATAATCATTTATTATTGCTCGATGTCACCCCTTGGGGCGTCAGCGGAAAAGAAGCCGAGATATTGCTAGAAAAAGTGGGTATTTCCGTCAACAAAAACATGCTCCCCTTCGATCCACGCAGTCCGATGGATCCGTCCGGGATCCGTGTTGGCACACCGGCCATCACAACCCGCGGTTTCGATGAACGGAGCGCCGAAGAGGTTTCGCAGTTAATCGCAGATTGTCTCAAACATGCCAAAGATTCGAGCGCACAAGAACGCATCGCGAGGCGCGTCAAAGAATTAGCGGAAGCACACCCGATCTATAAAAAGGCTTAACCTATGACTTCCGTTCAAGAACTCACACACTATATCGATCAACATTGGATCTGGGATGGGCAGACCTATCCTCTTCTCAGCGTTCTTACGACCAAAGAAGATCGCTTGCATTTTCAGAAACAGCACGTTCTTCATCACTTGCAAAAACAAGTTGGCGGACTCGCAAGCCTCATCGAAGATGCAGAACACGGCAGCGCAATCGATACAGAAAAAGAACGAGCACTTGTCAGCAAACTCTTACTGAATACACTTGAGATGATTCACGTCTCCGGTCTAAACGAAGAATCAGTCGTTGGATGGATTAAAGAATTATACGAAAAGAAATAGCACTTATAAAACGTCATACGCCCTCCCCAGGAGGTCCCCGGGAAGGGCGTGACAGCTTCAATTCAACCCCTTATCGTTCATGAACTGCTTCATGTCAGCGATGACTTCGGCGCAGAGATAGTAGATCGATACGGTGACTATTCCAACTGGAATAGTTAGCAAGGCGGGACTCCTAGAAGCTAGAATCGGCGGCGATGTGACCACGATGAAGAAAATGCCGCTCGTACAGATAATCGCCATCAACAACAAACCATACAGATAGACGAGAGCCCGCGGCAGAACTTTCAAGCCCCGCCAGCAGACGAAGCTCACGACACACGCTAGAGAGATGGTCAGCAGTACCTCGTCACCCGACTTCGATGATGCCAGCTCTTCTAGCTCAGAGCGCATCACAGGATTTTGGATTCCGTAGATGCGCTCATAGCCGTTCCAGAAAACCGTCCACGCCAGGTCGAACACACAGGAAGCACACAGCGCGATGCAGATGAGACGTGCCAATCGCTTGAACATGAGCCACCTCAGGGATTGTTTGAGTGTGAGGAGCGAAAGAGGAAACTAGCATAACCCATTTTATAAAAACGTCATACGCCCTCCCCAGGAGGTCCCCGGGAAGGGCGTTCGACTCTTTGGCGATCAGTTGTCAGGGGAGACCCCGAACTGGTCGCAGGCCACCTGCACGAGGAATGCGAGACCGGAAAAGAGCCACCCCAACACAGCCAAGGCAAAAATCAATGCCAAATAGAAAGAGTTTGAAGGGAGAGATACGTAAAGGGAGAAGATGATGGTCAGAGGCGTCAATACAATCATGCAAATCGCCATAACACCGTGGATCGGCAATCTGACGAGCACCTTCGGGCCCCGCCAGACCACAGTCAGGATGACGAATACGATCAGCAGACCCCAGCGCCACCCGTACGCTTGGCTGGCACCGGCCCAGTCCAACAGGTACGAGCTGATGATCGGCGCTTCCTCTACCCTAGTCATAAAGACCTGATAACCGCAGTCGTAGATCAGCTTCACCAAGTCAACGTAGAAGAGCACGCAAACCATGCTGACGAGAAGGGCGGAGATGAAACGAACGGTGCGCATGGAATCCCCCTTGGATTGTGAGACCGATGTGATTCGTAGGCAGAGCCAACAGAGCTCAAGCCCAACGAACGAATGAGGGTAACATTATTTTATAATAAACGTCAACCTATTGGCTTTACTGAGCTATTTTTAAGCTCAAAATGTATTTTGTCAGTATTCATTGCTTTTTTCTCTCCAAGTCGTTATTCTTGTGACCACAATTCAACCTTAGGGACGTCGTATAATGGTAGTACAAAGGTCTCCAAAACCTTTAGCGTGGGTTCGATTCCCCCCGTCCCTGCCATGGAAATTACCGCTTATTTGAGCGGTAATTTTTGTTGATGGGAAGAGGGAATAGAACTTTCGTCACCCATCGAGTAAACTTTTACCAGTTTATGATCGAGCAACATCCATTCAAATCATTTTCAGAAGACGAATTCAGAATCCTTGAAGTAAAACCCTGCGAGAAAGAGTACCTTTTTCATTCTACTGGAATGGATCTAGACGCACTCGATCCAGAATTCAATGTCAAACACGCAGCATACGGATCCGTTCACGAATATGGAGTCCCCGTTGCCTTTGCCTCGGATAAACCTTCAAATGCTTTTTGCTATAAACCAAGCGATCTCTACGCAAAGACTCGCGCAGAATACGGCACCTCTGTCTATCATCGACTCATTCATGGAAATCATAAAATCCTTCTTAGAGCCCACTTACAAGGATACATTTACGTCTTATCTGGAAAAGATTTCTACGAGGTTCTCCGGGAAGACTTTGAAGTTGAAGCTTGGACACGATCCACAGAATGGATTTCCGATAAGAAAGTGACGCCGATCGAGAAGATAGAGATCGCCAAACCATATGATTGGGAAATGATACCGGAGTAGGAATTTCTTGGAAGCAAATACGTCGGTGAGATGTCGGCTGAACAGTATCTTTCACTCGCAAAAGACGAAGACGTGAAAAGAGCTATTCGAGAGTGCATCGAGAAGCCATTCATTCCTTTTATTCCTGAAAAATTGAGAAAGTTCCCTACGTAAATCTTTAATCGGCTTATCAGCATTATGATTTCGATCATCCTTTCCATTATAGCATTAGCCATATCTATATTTGCCGCCATTCAAACATGGTTAGGTTGGAAAAAGAATAGAAGTATATATCATCTTGAATTCGTAGAATTTATGCCAGATAAAATAAGAGAATCGGCGAATAAACAGCTACTGGATAAGCTTAATTCAGGAGACTACACGGTACTTCACGCCGAATACCGTGAAGCACAATACAACCTCTTAATTGGAAAACTCGCAAAATAAGAGCTCACATGACAGGACGCACGATTTCTCTAACCATTTTGTACCCTGTGTAGTACTGGGAACTTTCCAGATGCTCCAAGAGTTCTAACGCTCATCACGAGCCCGTGCCATGAAAATATCCGCTTGAATGAGCGGTAATTTTTGTTGGGGCGCAGAGGAAATAGAAGTTATTCAACGAACTGATATACTTTGCGCCATGGACAATACCTCTAAAAAAGATATCGTCATCGATGATGAAATCTTTCGTCATGTTAAAACACGACCTCATGCAGACGTCTCAGTATATAAAGGTAACGGCTGCTTTTTAAGAATTGGTTCACCGGATTTGATTCAAAAAGAAATCGGATTGCATAACCAACTCACGGGTTTTGATTTCCCCCTTCCACAAATCCTCAAAGAAGGAGTCTTTAAAGATAAACGTTACTTCATTGAAGCATCCTTAGGCGAATATTCCATCGGAGACGTTTTCCTAGAAGATATGACTCGCGAAAAAGGAGTTGCGAACGAGCATTTTCAAGATTTTCTACAGGTGACTGAGAAATTCGCAAAAGCTCAATTGAAAAGCATTCGTCACAAGAACTGGTGGGAGGAATTTTACCAAGGGAGCTACGTGGATACGCTCATGGAAGAGTTACCTCACTTAAAAGTCAAGATAATTCTTGCGGTTGAGAAAGCAAAAGAGCGTCTACTTCCACTACCCGCCGTTATCACGCATAACGATCTCAATCCCTACAATCTCTTCAACGATGGCGTCATCGACCTTGAATTCGTCTTCTATGCTCCCGCCGGACTCGATCTAGTCTCAAATATCTTTATTACATCATTCTTTCCCAAAGAAGGAGACTTCGAATATAAACGATCGATCGAATTTTCTGAGGAGCAGATAAACGGATACCTCTCTTTCTTTGATAATCTATATTCCGGGGCTGGAATTCCTGTTCCAACAAGCCATTTAGATGATCTTCTATTTTTTCGAGCCGTACATGCGTCAGTTGGAATGAATGCTGCTCCCAAGCTTCAGACGTGGCGATTCTCTCAATTCGAGAAATTACTTGAAGCGTACATACACGACCAAGCCATAAGAAGCTTTTGGGGAGCCTGAGTTTTCAAAGCATTTCAGCCATTGTGTAGCACAGGGAGTCTTGCTGACACATCCAGAGTCCTAACGTTCATCACGAGCCCCTGCCATGGAAATATCCGCTTGAATAAGCAGGTATTTTTGTTGGGGAGAGAAAGGAATAGAATTATTTAAACATTTCAAGTAAAATCTTGTCATGATTTATATCGTTGGCGGAGCACCGCGCGTTGGAAAAAGTATCGCAGCAAAAAAGGTCTCTGAAAGAGTTCGGGCTACTTTTATTTCTACGGATGACGTTTGTAGCAGGGTGAGCAATGAACTATCAGAAGAAGCACGAAAGATACAGTTCCCTTTACCGGGTTTTTCTGGCACAGCATCTGAAAACGTATTAACTCCCGAGAAACGCGTGGAACTTTCGATCGTTTCCGCGAAGTCACTGGAACCAGAGATTGACCATCTTATTTCTGAAGCATTAAGAAAAGATGAATCACTGGTTATCGAAGGCGTGCATTTGCTTCCCGAATACGTTCGACAGCTCCTCGCGCAATATGGTGCAGAAAAGTTCCATGTAGCATTTGTGGGTTTAACGAATGTCGATCGCGCTGTAGAGGGGATAATGAAGAATACGAGTCCGGATAACTGGATGAGAGATAGTAATCCAGATGTAATTCGTCAGGTTGCTGAATTCGTTGCAAGCTTCAGTCACTACATTAGAGAAGGCTCGAAGCAGAACGATCTTTTCTACCAAGAACGAACAGAAGACTTCGAGGGCGATGTAAGATTGCTTACTGAGCGGCTATTTGATCACAGTGAAGTGAAGTTTCCACTAAAATAGTCCTAACTTTCATCACGAGCCCCTGCCAACATCAAGAGTCGTCGCAAGACAGCTTTTGTGTTAGATTTTTGCTATGAAAACGACATTCTATCTTATCAGACACGGTGAGGCAGAAATAAACACCAACCCTCTCCAAAAAACCGAAACCGATACGTTAACAGAATCGGGACTCGAACAAGCACTTAGCCTAGCAAGAAGATTTCAAAATACATCTATACAAAATATTTACACCAGTAAAATCTCTCGTGCTCGGCTCACCGCCCAAGAAATTGGAGCTGTGACACATCTAACGCCGATTATCATTGAATCACTCAAAGAAAGGAAAGTCACCTACACTGATCATCATAGCTACTCCTATGACGAAACTTTCACAGATTTCAAAGCCAGATTAAGTGAAGTGCAAAGATTTTTGGAAAATATCGCTGAAGAATCCATTATCGTGGTGAGTCATGCGCTCTGCATTAGAGGTATAATTGCCTATATCACTTTTGGTGATCTGTTGACGGAGGAACTATTACACAAACTGAATGACATGCTCATTATTGATACTGGCTCCGTGACAAAACTAATACACAACATAGAAAAAAATACGTGGAAGATAGGCTATTTGAATGTCCGAAGTCATCTCAAATAATCTAAATTCGGGCCCAATCCAAGCCGAGTCATTTCAGATCTTAGCCCACCGAAAATCGAGTGCTTACGACTCACTTCGCGGAACAAATGAACATATTTTTGTATATCTCTGTTTTCAAAGTTTCGAACCAATTCCCGTATGGCCTGCCATGGGAATATCCGCTAGAACAAGCCAGTATTTTTGTCAGAGAGAGGAAAGAGTAGAACTTTCATAACAAGGATTATATAATCTTCAAGAAAAATGCGTCTATGAAAAAACGGCTTGTCTACTTGGTCCTTTTTGTTCTTGCTGGGATAGTGATCTATCTCGGATATTCAAATATATACCGAAATACTGGTGAGAAATTCGCCTGTAGCTACCATCCCTTTACTCAAGTTAAAACAGGAATGGATATGACGGAGGTCGTCCAGTTACTCGGACAACCCAATCAAAAAATTACGAAAGAAGAATTGGACGGAAACAGATTTGGTCAAGGCGAACTAGAGCTGCAAATCAAATCCGGTTGGCTTTATAAGCTCCCCATAGATTGGAATGGTGGATTAGAAGTGTACCTTGATACACAAGGGAAAGTTATAGGGAAAAATTGTGGAAATGGATAATTAAGTCCGTTTCGGCATCACCTCAGAGCTTCGAACCAACTCCCCTATAGCCTGCCAACACCAAAGTCGTCACAAGACGGCTGACGTCGCCTAGTCCATCCATGGCCAGCGAGACGACAAGCCAAAAGTCATTTTGTAGTTTTCAAGCGCAAGCAAGTGTCACCAAAGAAAAGAACGCACTCTGGGTATCTCCAGAGCATTTCAACGGCATGAACCATGCGCCAACGATCCAACACGTATGCAGAGGCGAGAAGGAGCTGTTCTTCTTGGAAATGAACTGGGACGATGGCGCTACTCAGCACACGGGTGCATTGATCGCCTTTTCTTCATCAAGCACGATGCCGATCTCGTCGCCAAAAACAGATCCCGACTTTAAACTGCTAGACTCTGATATTGATCATCCTGATCAAATTCGAATCTCTATTGATGGAAAAATCATTATTTTTGACGAAGGTCGCAATCAGTTCGCGAACTAAGATTTTGGACGAAGGTTCTAACGTTCATCATGAGCCTCTGCCATAAAAATATCCGCTTGAATGAGTGCGTATTTTTGTTGAGAGTAAGGGATATCATGCACCAAGACAATCTGATACGCTTTATTCAATAAATACAATATGACAAGATCCAAACGAAATGCACTCATCTTTTTCTTAGGCGGTTTCGTCGCTATACTTGTTAGTGCTTTTTTTAGAACACCTGATCGGAGCTCTCTTTGGTGGAATACTCACTTCCATTATCGATATACCAAAGATCTATGGCGGACTTGCTGGTTATGAGGGGACAGGTGCACCTGGTCTTGTGATAGGCCCCTCTCTAGTATTACTCGGTTGGATAGGAGCACGTCTTAAAGGACGCTTACGTCGTGACGCGTACCTCATCTTGGTCATCGCAACCCTCATTGACGTAGTTATTCAGAATCTCATTTGGATGAAACCTGGATGGAACCTCATCTTATTCCTTCCCATCGCCGCAAAGATACTTTTGTTCATTCTCCACAAACAGGAGGAGTTCTAATGTTGGTCATGAATCCAAAAGGAAATATTTGCCTATCTACAAATAATACATACACATTCATAGAAACCACGCTCAGTAAGCTATCTCTGGATTCTCTCCAAACACCCTATAATCAACCGTGATCTCTTCCCCTATTTCAATGTCCTTTAGCGCAATATCCTGACCATCATTCCCCTCTTCTGCATTGATGGTTCCCACATTAGGACTCGTTGAGTGATTCGTAAAGCGATGATTATCAGCTGCACACACAAATCCGTGCAACTCGTCACTCCAATAGGCGTAGTGATCGAAAAAGTCTTTCTGGAGTTTCGGGAGCTGTTCGTACCCTTCTCTCGTAAGAAAGATATCTACTCCCGACTCGTATTTCCAGACCAAGTCCCCCTTTTTGATGGCCTGATCCGCAAAACAGCCGATTCCATGTAATAGACTGGGCTTGAGAACCGTTTTCACGTAAAACATGGGGATATCTTAGCTTCTAGGCTGGTCGAAGAAAAGGCGAAAGGAAATCTGTGCAGAGACAAGTCCATTTACTACTATAATGATAAGCTGCTCCATGTACGAAAACTGTATGAAGAAATTCCTTCCCATCACCCTCTTGTTTGCTTCCCTGTTGCTTGGAGCTGGATGTAACTCAATTGCGGAAAAACCCGTTCCAACTGTTGAGACGACCACATCCAGCACTTCAGCGAATACACGTTCAACCCATGACACAGCATCAACGGCGGGAGCTTATTCCGTCGATGAATTTGTCACGAACGGGTTCAAACAAGAAGGAAACGTTCGCATCCTGGTTGAATCCGTCACTTGCTATAACAACACGTGCAGTCTTGATGGGAAAAAAGCCTGGCTTCGTTTAAGTAAAGAAGAGAGTAGGCCGTTCCTGTTATTACCAAGGAAAGATACCCCTTTCATGATCGAGGCGGAAGCGGATTGCTCCAAAGAAGTAAATCAGTGTAATGAAATAAAAAAAGTTCGAGTGGTAACAGACACGTCCAGTTGAATAAGCACGTATTTTTGCTAAGGGTGGAAGTTCGTCTTTCTTCGCTGCGTCAAACTCATCTTTCGTGAGTGTGCATTCTCAACTCTCTATATTTCTCAAACAAAAACTCTACTCTTTCAGGCTCACCCACAAATGATCGTTTGCCATAAGCACGATCTACGACACGGTCGAGTGCATGATGCGCATCCAACAGCTCTTTTGGCATCGTCTCCGGATTATATAAGTCAGACAGCGTTGCGTTTACGAACTTCTTGCGTACCTCCAATACCTGTTGTGCCGCCATCTCAATACTTTCTTTCTGAGCATCCGTTGGATTCTCAGGCCATGGGAAATTATTGTACACAATGTCTTTTGAATATCGATAGTCCGATTTTAGTCGTCCACATACCGTGCGCACCCAAGCCATATGCATTTCGCTCTCTAAAACACCGAAATGATAGAGCGTCGCATTTGGAATAATGAATACCAGATCACTTGCGAACGTATTAGGATCCATTAAACCCATTGGAATATATCGACGACGCTCTGAGGACACCTTAGGAATAATGAGATACTCGTTCGACGGTCTATTCTCCACATGAAATCTCGTCGGAGTTTCGGCGAGCTTACGCGTCGGCGCACTTTTACTGGCTTGGCGAAATTGCCGAACCCCCTCGATACGCTGAAGCACTTCTGGCATCTTTCTTAATTGATCCGGCTGACAGTCCCCAAGCCATAAACACCAGCGCTCCCACCCATTCAAAAATTCGTCCGAACCCAACCAACGACGAAAGTACACTTCTGCGGATGGCTCTTTTTGTAAAAACAATTCTTTCTCATCTGTAGTAAAGAGATAAAAACCACCATCTACCGGCTTATTACCGATACCAATCATGGGTACATCACAGAGAGGCTTGCCTCGACTTTCCAAAAATACATCCGGGGCATCCACCAAATAGGGATTGATATGACCCACAACGGCTACAAGCGGTTCACTACGCACATCTTCATATTCATACAAGCGATAGGCGTTCGGTGGAATCTGCCCAAAGCCAATAATGACACAGAACACAGCTGCTTTTCCTGGTGCTTCGTTTGACCATTTAAACGTACGGTGCGCGAAGCTGATAATAACTCCCTGCTCCTCGATAAGGCGCTTCCAAAGCGTTGCCACCTGCTCCCCTTGTGTAATGGAATTCGTAGATACGAACGCGCAGGCAATAGTCGTTCCTTGGATATACGCAGCCGCCTTCGCGTACCAACCAGACACGAAATCGAGCGTACCCGCGCCAGGAGCGTCATGGAACAAATGCGTGATTTGAGCTCGCTGTTCTTCAGTCATGAGTTTTGAACCAATGAATGGCGGGTTCCCTAAAATATACGTAAGTTTATTTTTAGAGATGACACTCTCCCAATCAAGCGATAAGGCATCACCACACGTAATATGCGGCGCCTCCGTCAATGGAAGTTTTGCAAACGGCGCACCAAAATAGTCACCCAACTCAATATTTGCTAAATGATCCGTTAACCAAAGAGATAGTCGTGCAATCTCTGCTGGAAATGTGAGAATCTCAATCCCAAACATCCGCTCTACGGAAAGCTTAGAAACATGCGCCGCATCAAACGGTAAAGCGGACTGTCCTCCCTCAACTTCTTTTCGATGGATGCGCTTTAAAATCTCAAGCTCAACACGTCGAAGTTCACGGTACGCGATTACTAAAAAGTTCCCACATCCACAGGCAGGATCTAAGAGCGTAATCTTCGCAATTCGATCCCATAGAGAGGCGAGTTTTGCATGATTCGTACCCGCCTCTTTGAGCTCAACTTGGATCTCATCGAGAAACAAGCTACTGATCACTTTCAAGATATTTTTCTCAGAAGTGTAATGTGCTCCCAGTGCATGTCTCACCTTATCATCCATCACTGACTGAAACATGGAACCGAAAATCACAGGCGATACAACTGACCAATCAAAGGAAGCACAGGCAATCAGCGTTTTACGAATATCACTTGTTCCAAAGAGACTTGGAAGCGGGTCTGCAAACAGCCCACCATTTACGTAAGGCAAGCTAAGCAGATCTTCATCGGCCGATGTCTGCCGCCGATCAACCGGGGTATTAAGAAGTTGGAAAATAGTTGATAATTGCGCACCGATATCGGAGCCATCCTCTTTCGTCGCAAGCTCCAAGTAGGCCAGAAAAACACCCTTATTAAAAATGGCCGTATCGTCTGCAAAGAAACAAAAAACTAATCTTGTGAGTAGTTTATCAATCGCTTCTTTAGGATAATTGATCGCTTGCAGCGCCTCATAGAGTCGAGCGACCGCCTGGACTGCTTTGATGTTAACTGGATCTTCTTCTTTGTAGGCTCGCACTTCGTAGCCTGCAATGAATGCAAACTTCCGAATCTGCTTAGGCAGCTCTTTCAGAAGAAAACTTTCTTGTACCACCCCGTGCTCGCCCTCTAAATCATACAGCCGAATACGTTTATAATCTGTCACGATCACGTAACGAGGCTTCTCTTCTTCCTTCAAGCCTTCAAAATAATCTGTTGCTTGGGTGAATGCAGCATCCAGATCCTTATCTACCGATTTGTGCTCTACAAGCAATGTGCCTGGCCAAAATAGATCAATAAAGCCTCGACGTTTACTTAACATTTCCACTTTCTTTTGATAGATGCTGACCGAACGGCGCTTGATCCCAAACACATGAAAAAAATCATTCCAAAAAGACTGATATTCCCCGGTTTCACGCGTTTCTCCTTCCCATTCCTGAGAAAATTGTTGTGCGCGATTGCGTATTTCATTCCAACTTAACATCATAGAATCAGTATTTCAGATATGCAAAGGAAGATCTATAGAAAAAGCTCTTTTACAAGGTGGGTGCCATACGAGCTTCATATTTCCTTCATCCATTGTGGCGTATGGTTCGTAGAGAGTAAACTTTTCATATTCCTTCTCCCCCTCTATGACCTTTCGCCGCACAATTCTTGGATTTGCTCTCATTCTTGCCTGTAGTGGCATTGGCTGGCTTCTGTCCTCACACACGGTCTACGGCAACACCGCCCTCCAAGTCGGCGACCTCGTCAAAGGCTCTGGTTCAAGCGTGTACTATTATGGACCCGATCAAAAGCGCTACGTCTTTCCGACCGCGGCTACGTATTTCACGTGGTATACAGACTTTAGCAGCGTAAAAACAATCAGCGACTCTCAGCTTAGTTCGCTTGCTATTGGAGGAAATGTTACGTATCGGCCCGGAGTGAAGCTGGTCAAAGTCACAACTGATCCGAAGGTTTATGCCATTGCAAAAGGCGGCGCACTCCGTCACGTCTCTTCTGAATCACTCGCCCGTGCGCTGTTTGGATCGAACTGGATGACACAAGTCCAAGACATTCCTGATGCCTTCTTTACGAATTACATGCTCGGCACGGCGATCGACACTGCAAACGATTACGTACCGAGCAGCGTACAAGCAGCCAGTCCTACGATCGCCATTGATAAGGGACTGATAACGACCACTGTACCCGTTGCCAGCACCATTGATCTCACGAAACTTCCACTCGGTGATCAGAAGAAATCGAGCAGTCCACAACGTGGGTATATCTACCTATGTAATGTGCCGGCCGGACGAGGTGGCGCACAAGCCGATGGTCCCTGGATCCATGGAACGACCTGGGATCTCACGTCAAAGTTAAAAATTCGCGGAGCTGTTCAGTGGACATCGGCGGTATTTTCAGCCATTGCGCAAGGTGTTTCGCGGATCATTTCGGGTAATGGACTCCCCTCGCACACAACCGGCGTCTATCCAGTACAAGCTTCGGATCCAGCCTATCAATACGATCGGAATCCAAATAGCATTCAATCACAGAGCGTTCAACTTTCACTCCTCGCCAATCCAACCGTCGCGAGCTCACCAAACTGTGTTGGTGGTGAAGTAGGCATCGCCTTATCTGGTGTCCCGATCTTCAACGGCTTTGATGCCGGAAACAACGACGCAGTCGCTCACGAAGTTCAAGATGAATGCAATGGCCACCCTCAAGTTAGTGGAGTCTATCACTACCATGGCCCAAGTTCTTGCGTGAATTCAAGTCCAACGAATACCAGTGGTGAAGCAAATGTCTTTGGCTATGCTCTCGACGGCTTTGGGATTTACGAAAACGTTGAAAACGGAAAAAGTCTCACGAACGAGGATCTCGACGAATGCCATGGACATACGCATGAGATCGTATGGAATGGGGAGCGTAAATCAATCTACCACTATCATCTAACGAACGAGTTCCCGTATACCTTAGGTTGCTTTAGAGGAACACCTGTCCAGCGCCAGGTGATTCCGATGAGATAATATAATACTATCTAAATACGCGAACGATTCAGTGCGAAATTGTCTCAGCCCTCATTTTTTCCAAAGACGGAAAACTCTTCCAAGAGAAGAGTGATCCGCTCGTTGGAGAAATTACTCGAAGGGAGCGGCACCCTCCACTTCAGTTTTGGAGTAGAGCCGAATTCACCTATTCGCTAGAATAAAATTGCATGGAAAAATTCCTAGAACGCTATCCATTTTCCGGTTCATGTATCCAGCTTGTCGAAGGATTTTCAGCGTATGACGGTGTCATCGGTGACACACCTGGCACGCCTCACAAAGGAATCGACTATGTTTTACGAATCGATGGCTCGTATCAATCCTTCGACGTGTACTCGATGCACGCTGGAATGGCGTTTCAGGGGATAAGTGAATCCTGGGGTAATTTCGTAATTATTCATACGATCATCAAGCAAGTCCGGTGGAGCAGCGTATATGCCCATTTGTCTGACGTCGATCCCTCTAT
Source organism: uncultured Gammaproteobacteria bacterium (assembly GCA_964567995.1). Lineage (GTDB taxonomy): Bacteria > Patescibacteriota > Patescibacteriia > 2-12-FULL-60-25 > 2-12-FULL-60-25 > JAGOTP01. Next base: position 261,634 of record CAZMOB010000002.1, on the reverse strand, counting down.
CGCTCCTGTCTTCGTAGAAAAAGACGGGCAACGCATCACGAACGAGTCTGGGACTCCTGTACTGACAGGACGAACGCTCGGTATCGCGGGAATTTCGGGTTGGACAAACGGCATCATCCAGCTACATATCGAGTTGCATGAGAAAGAGCCGAAAACTGATGTGACACAAAAACGTGATCCGTACGGGATAGACGATCGAGCCTCTTCGGGTCGCTATCCGCAACCGGGACAATCGCTGGCAGGATTGGATCATGCTTGGACGACGGATGCGCCCGCATATTCTTGACTCCATCTACCCAACCCCCGTCTCACCAATTACCATAGCAGAACTATGTTCTTAGAACGCCTAAAGACAACGGATTTTGATCCCTCAAAGAAATATACCTTTGTTGTTTCGCTGGGTGCGACCGAACAACACGGTCCCTTTCTTCCACTTGGAACAGATTCTTTTATCCAAGACGCTATCATTCAACGCGTCGAGAAAGTTCTGCCCGAAGTCGTATTTCTTCCCACGTTACGCATCACTTGTTCAAAAGAGCATGCCGGATTCCCTGGCAGTCTCTGGGTTGAAAAAGAAACGCTCACGCTCATGCTTCAGAATATTTGTGAATCACTTCAACCCTACGCGGCACAGATTATTTTTGCTTCCTGGCATGGAGGAAATATCAGTCTTCTGAATCGTTTTGTGGAAAAGACGAAAGATTCGTTTGCGGGCGTTCGCATCGAGCATATTCCGTTTGACTCTGCCAATGTTTTGAAACGAACCGCCGTATTGCTCGGTGGACCAGTTGACGAGCATGCCGGAAACTCAGAAATCTCCATGGTCCTTGCTTGTGAAGCGGCGCTGGTAACTCAGCCTTCTCCAGAGTATCCAAAACAACTCATTGAGAATGCTTGGGACGCTGATCGCCTTGCCGATGTTTCAAAAGATGGGATTGTAGATAACCATCCGGCCTGGGTCATCAGTGAAAGGATCGGTGAACACTGTTTGCAAATGGCGACGGAAGAATTAGCCGAGGGTTTGCGCAATCTGCTGAATAAGCGCTCTCTCTAAACTCATGCTTACTTCTCTTTCAGCCAAAGGGACTGAATTTCTTTCGTTCTTTCAGGATCTCTTGGGAAACGATCCGCTGTTTCGGGAGTGTGCAGGTGCAAAAGAAGTAGATATTGAAGCACTGCTCACCTACGCTGAACGACCCTTGCCTGCGCTTTATCTGGACTATCTGCGTATCCTTGGTGGAAACGATGGCCCCTTACGCCTTGGCCTGGATGGAACCTGTTCAGCCAAGTCTGTTCTACGCTCTTTAAAAACCCGAGGGGAATACTGGAAAGACAGCCAACCACCCAATACATTCTGTTTTAGCACAGGTGGCTCGATCGCAAACTATGCTTTCCTCTACACGAACAACATCGTAGAACCATGCATCGTCCTTCAGGAACTAGATCGAATTACTTCGACCGTCGCCGAAACCTTTGAGATCTATCTTTTCCGTCATGCTTGGCAACGACGCTGGTTTGGAAAACAGGGCAATCCATCCTCTCCAGAATTGACGGTACGAGGTGTAGGCATCAGATCCGTACAGAAGATAGAACGGATCGCTCAAGAACATGGCTTCTCAAGTGCCTGGTTCAGCGATTGTTGGTCGTTGTGTGCCGAAAAAGGCTCGATACGACTGATAACGCAGCTCTCCTCGATTGATACTTACGTCTATTTCAGCGGTCCAGATCGGCTTGTGGCCGCTCGTGAATGCAAGGCCTTTGAAGAAGCGTTGGGCTCCAGTGACTCCCAGAGTTTATAGATTTTTTCTAACCGTTCGGTTATTGTCACCTCCTACACTTTTTTATTCCTTCCTATGGATCAAGATATCTCCCAAAAAGAAACGTACTTCGTCGCTGTGAAAGTCTTCTTTGAAAAAGGGGGGAAATTTCTCATCCTAAAAGACAACTTTGGAGACTGGGACTTACCCGGTGGCCGCATCAAGAAAGATGAATTCTACGCAGCGCTCGGCGATGTTCTTAAACGCAAGATGACCGAGGAATTGGGATCGGATATCGTCTATCGTGTCGAAGAGAAACCAGCCCTCTTCATGCGACATGAGCGCATAGAAGCTTCTCCAGGGAATCCAACCGTTCGCATTTTTGCTCTCGGCTATATCGCTCAACTTCAAAGCGGCGAGATCCGTCTCTCTCCTCGACACACAGAGGCGCTATGGATCGATCCGAACATCTTCGTACCGGAAGACTATTTCAAGGGTGGTTGGTTAAGTGGGGTAAAAGAATATTTGAATCTGAAGAAATAGGTTGTCTACATCGGACCCGCCTTCATCCTTCCGCCCAATTTAAGAAAATCTCTAGAAGTTCTTCCAACTTCGAGCTATCACCTATTCCTTCAAAATGTTCAGGTGTCTTCTTACAGTTTATCCAATCTGCCGTATTGAGTGCCCCAGAAGATCCAACGACACCCTGCTTGATTTCTTGAAAAGGCTGATCCTGAAGCACTGTTCCAACAAGGTCAATTTTCACATGCCAGCCTGGATTATCCATGGTCGTAATGCTAATCCCAAACGTATGCTCCCAATCGGCATCACATTGCAAGCTAAACCAGTTTTGTAGCCTCTGAATTGTGTTATTCGTCACCATACTATAATCACTGAGTGTTTAAATCCGCACCGAGCGTAAGATCAAGTGGCGTCATCGGTTGGTCCGGTGTTTCAACGAAATGAATCGTCCAAAGATAGAGCTTCTCCACTTTGGCACGCGCCCAGGGCGTTTTCCGCAGAAAGCGGAGACTGGAAGACACGCTCGGTTCCACCTCAAAGCAGCGGATCGCAATTCGCTCGGCTAACCCCTCCCAACCATAATGCTCAACCAAAAAGGTGAGAATGGTTTGGAGGGTTTTTCCATGCAGTGGATCTTTTTGCTGATTCGTCATGTACTAGCTATGTATACTGTAGGCTATTTTACGGCAAGCATGAAGACCTCGGTTCCAATGGGGCCCTCTGCACTTGGGAAGACAATAACCGACGTTTCTTCTGCTATGAGATCTAGAGCATTCTCTCTCGCGATCGTCTCACCCGCCGACACCGTGTCAAAACTTCGAAACGGCTTCAAAAAGCGGAAGCTTTCATGAGTTTTCCTGTACATCATACGCAGGGAGAGATGCTGTTGCCCTTGAACAGATTTCGTATCGGCACCATCTCTTAGACACCCCATCTTATGAAGGAACGTGTGTACCGTTTCCGAACCAAGTTCGACGAATGCTTCAGGACATTCTAAAGCACCCAACTCCACACAGATTCCGACTTTCCTTTGTGAAAACAGATACCCGTCAGTCCCACCGACTTGAACCGCACTAAATCCCTGAATCACGATTGGCACGGGCAAGGATTCAGCGATCGCGAGAGATAACGGTTCGCAAATAGCGAAAGGGGTTGCCCGCTCAAGAAGGAGAGGTGCGCGATACGAATGCAAATCAAGCAACGCATCACACGTGTCGAGCAGATCCATAAGCTCCTGGGCACGTCGAGCTTCGTAACAGTCGGGTGGAGTTCCTATGCGACTGAACAATCGATTCAAGTTCAGTTCAACAAAACGCACGCCACGCTCGATCGCCAACTGATTCGCAAAAACGAAATAGACCGTTCCAGCATCAATCTCAAGTTCCTTTATCAAACGCTCAACCACCAAAATACCAGCTCGTTCATTTCCATGGACACCACAAAACACCGCCACACGCGGACCAGACTTCGAACCAACCTTTTCAACGACACCGACAGGCAGTTGCTGCATAAGGAAAGAGAAAAAAGAATAGCCCTCCGAAGAGGGCTATTCGTGGCATGACGATCCGCTACTGACATCACATACCACAAAAAGTCCTCTTCCGAGGGGCCGTACGACGCCAGGCGGCGGAAACGCATCCCAACATAAGAAAACAATACCTTGTTCAAAACGAGATCGCAAGCGAGGTATGTTCAGGTTGAGCTTGATAGCTTTCTAAAAAGTTCAATGTCTCTTGGCGCTCACGACGCGCCTTGGCGATCGAGTCTTCAATCGGGACAAGCCAGTGCAATAACATCTTCGGCTCTGTCACAAGCGAGAGCTCTGCCAGCATTGCCTTTGCCCGTGTCAGATGTCGTTCTATTTCAGTACAGACTTTGACGATCGTCGTGCGCCAAAAGACTTGACGCAGCTCCTCAAGCGCTGCCTGCGCGAACCGCGATTGATCCAACGATCCGTCTAGAGCGATCCAGGTCGCAACCATATTTATCCGGCCTCGCTGAAGATCCGTTTCCCAATCGTGCGCATCATCATTCAATTGACGCGCGATCAGGTATGCTTCAAAGAAGCGCTGCAACGTTTGAACCTCGATCGAGTGCTCGGTATATCCCAGGAAAAACAAAAGCGCTATCGGTGCCAACGCGTGCCCAAAGGAACGTCGTGCGAGGGTTCCCGCATCTCCATAGTCAGGCAACGAACCGGCTGTCAGCGGACTGTGCGCAATCTCCCAAGCATTGGCGCTATCGATCTCATCGAAGACGCGACGTACGACTGAAGCAAAGCCCCTATCAGCGGGTACGACGGATCGAAACAGCTCAACCGCTTCACGCAAACAAATATTCGCTGGAGATACCTGCGTCGGATCGCCTTCTTCATCCAAGAAATCATCGTAGGCCGTATAGGCCAACCAGCCAAAGAGCGTTGCGGCTCCAAGAAGAATAACCAATGTGTCAGGAATGGCGCGTCCCGCCTCACCCAAAGACTGACGGAACACATGCGGCAACAAGGCGATCTGTCGATCGGATGACAACTCCATCAACGCACGCTCCGCTTCAGCCTGCACTTCCGGCCCACAGCCCGAAAAACGGGCTCGAACTCGCTGTATCACTTGTTCATAGACGTATTGCTCAGTCGCCTGCTCACCAGTTTTGTGACTGCCTGCTTCAAAGCCAATCGCTCTGAGTGAAGACCACCGCTGGAACGCCTCCAAACAAAGAGCTGTCGTAATCGACGCAGAACCAGCGTACAGAGTCTTTTCTGAAGTTTTACATTGAAAAAAGAACGAATAGGCTGGCCAGCTCCCATCTTCTGCTTGCGTTTTACGCAAATACGCAATCCCTTTTTCAATCCGCTCTCGCTGTTGATTCCCTGAAAAAGCGACCAACGCACTGATCGCGAGCGCCGTTCGCAGAGGGTTCTCCCATTTCCCGTCGCTTTCCTGACGAGTAAGCAACCGATCGACCATGCGCGGAACATGCACTCCACGATAAAAGCGCGAGATGAAATACATGGCTGGGTAGCAGGTAGTGTAAGGAAATTCATATCGTTCTTCTTCGATCGATCGTTCGATAAACGCCTGTACATTCGGCAAGGAAATCTGCTGCAATGAAAGAAAAAACGCGATATTGCTGTTCACAACCAGATCCGTATCGTTCCACGTCTTCCTCTCTTCAGGTGGAACAAGCCACATATCATAGGGACCACCTGTCGCTTTTTCAGCGGATGTCAGCATCAAGACGATCTTGGCCATGGCCTGTCCATCAAATAGACTCGGGTCATACTCGGCCAAGGCGGCTAAAGCACAAAACGTGTCATCGAGATCATCCGGATAAGGCTCTTTTGTATACCACTCAGACCGACGAAACCAGTAATTAAAAGACCAGTATTCATTCTTCTCGGTAAGTAAAAAGTGTGCAGCCTGCTGTTTAATCAAACGGGTTGTATTCGTTTCTGATACATGAACAAGGGACGATAAAACAATATTTGTTGGAACAATGGCCGGAACAAGTTCGGCTTGCTCATAGACATCGAACCGCGGAGACACAAGACACAAGACACAAGAAACTTCCATCTGGTTGTTGATCCTGCAGCAAAAATCGGACCCCCCGGTCAATCACAGAGGTGAGTTGATCAGGAGATATATCAGCAATGGCCATGGAACAAGAACTGACTAAATGAATGAACTAGGTAGGCAACGGACGAGGAATTCGTATCGTGAACAATGATCCTTGCCCTGGTTTACTCGTCACACAGATCGTTCCTTGGAAATCTTTCTCAATGATGCGTTTTGTCATCGACAAACCAATGCCATGTCCCGTCACTTTGGTCGTGAAAAACGGCTCGAAAATCTTGGATACATATTCTTCCGGAATACCCATTCCTCCGTCCTTCACATGGAGCAACAGGCCATCCGTTTCAAGCTCCAATGAAATAACAACTTCGCGTAGAGCGTGCGGCACTTCTGAAGCTCCTTCCGGGGGCGGTCCATAGGCATCGATCGCATTCGCAATCAAATTGAGCATGACCTGATTGAATTTGACAGCATCTCCAAACACGTTTAGATCTTGATCAGACAAGAAACGAAGCGTGACCCCTTCATGCAACGCTCTATACGAAAGAATCTCGACAATGCTTTTCACTTCTTCGCCGACAGAAAACAGTGTTTTCGTGTCCTCACGCGCCAGCTGCTTACGCACCGCCACAACCAAATCCTCCAAGCGCTTGGCCGCCCCTACAGCTCGATCCAGATAGCTAGCCACTTCCACCAAAGACCCCTCCATCGGAACCTTCACCTGATCCGTTCGAGATGCTTGTTCATTCTTGTTTCTGCACTGCTCTATGTTGAGCGAAACCGCATTCAAGGGATTCATTAAATCATGAAAGAGGCCTGAGGACAGACGACCGAATTCAGCAAAGCGATAGAGTTGCGACATTTTCTGTATCTGCGCTTCTTTGAGTTCGAGCGTTCGCTGCTCGACTTTGATCTCGAGTAAGTCACGCTCTTCTTTCAATGCCGCTTCTGATTTTCTAGCACGAATCAGGGATTTCTCAATCTCCCGATTGGATAACCAGGAAACAATCGCGATCACAAAAAATACGAGGCAGAAAATCAGAACCTCCGAAATTCCCCACAGAGCTGGCGTTCTCCAAGAGCGATCAACCGACAAGAGCCTAGCATGCTGTACGAACCCAATGGCGGCCAATGACAAACAGACGAATCCCGCCATCAAAAAGGCCATACGCGTGCTCATCAGAATACCGGCCATAACAATCACCAACACATGGGCCAAAAGCCCCATCGATAGATCGATCCCCCAACGAGCCATCATGAAACTCGCGAGCAGAAAAAACGTTGCTAAGAGTACTGCGGCCGAAAATTGGATATAGCCTCTCCGCGACAAGAAATACAGGAGGAGAAAGAACAGGCACTGAGCCAGTACGATACTGGTCGAAATTGGATTTTTCACACCCATGACCCATTCTGAGAAATTGATCATGAACGCCAAAAACGTCAAGGCGACACCGACGAGCAGAAAGATGTTCAGAATAAACTCTCGACGAGCTCGGTCTTCGTTTGGCGATTTTGGGAGAAGGCACTTTTTTACAATAACTCGCAGAACAGAGAGCATAGAGGATCGTTGACCAACGATGATGAGGCAAGTATGCCTGACGTCAACAGCCTTGGGAAATAAGCTCTGCCACCGTTTAATGTCAGACGCATGATCAAAAACAGGAAGAAAAAGAGCGTCTCACAAAACAGCGGCAGTAGCTATCCTCACGAATGAACTATCGCGTCCAAGGCTCACCGATGGTCGCGGTCTGAGCAATGAACGCATTCATCGCTTCAAGATTTCTGGCGGACTTGTCCGTCAGAAGGGTCTCGATCAATTTCTGCATAGATGGAAAGAATACTGCCCTATAAACAAACTGGGTCTTTTCGACCTTTAAAGAAAGACCACGCTAGAAAGGTAGCAAGCTGGGATAAAACTTTTCTAAAGTTTCTCTAAAGCCATTTCAGACGATCTTATACCCCGTACCAGACACACTTTGAATCAACTCTCGTTTGTGTCGATCGCCTATTTTCTTTCGCAGATTCAACACGTGCGTTTCGATAGTATTCGTGAAGGGGTCAGCGTTCATATCCCAAACATGTTCTAAAATCGCTTGGCGTGAGAGCACTTTTCCACGATTGCGCATGAAATATTCGAGTAGAAAGAATTCCTTTGGCGTCAGATGGATACTCTTCCCATCCCGCGTGACCGTACGACCTTTCGTATCCAATACAAGATCGTCCACCTGGAGAACCCCTCCGTTCAGAGTGAGTGGCCGGCGCATGAGTACCTTGATTCTGGCCAGCAATTCCGCATAGGAAAAAGGTTTTACGAGATAGTCATCAGCTCCAATCTCAAATAAATCAACCTTGGACTCGATCTCTCCTTTGACGGAAAGTATGAGAATCGGCATCTTTTTTCCCTCTGCGCGAATCTCCGCACAAATCTCCCGACCCGTTTTATGTGGGAGCATGATATCTAACAAGACCAGATCATAGTCATGCGTTTTCACCTTATGCGCACCAACCGCCCCATCTTCGCTTGTATCGACGACAAACCCTTCACTTTTTAAGGATGTCTTGAGAAACTCTAGAATGCCCTTGTCATCCTCGACGATCAGCAAATTCATTTGAGAAGAAAATTACTCGGTTAGGATACTCCTATCATTCATCCTCACCTACTGACTCTATGAGCCCCTCTACGCTCGAACAACTCAACAATGCATACAGTGAAAGGAAAAAACAATATGCGCAAGTCTTGGAAGAATTCGATCGAACAGATCAATGCAACAATCTTCTCTTTCAAGGCCTTCCTACAGCATCGGTCAAAGACGTAGAGTATTACAAATACCTGAATGCAAAGGCTATCGCTCAAAAGCAGGCTCCTCACTGATCGCAAGAATCGGGTCGACGAGCCTCCATCTTTTCTTTATGCTGATCCGTGTAAGTTATGACTCCGTCCACAAAACAATCGCCTCATCTCGATTTTCAGCGTATCACTCTGGCGATTGAGTATCTTCAACGAAATGTTAAGACACAACCGAGTCTGGAAGAAATTGCCGAACACGTAGGACTGAGCCCGGCTCATTTTCAACGCCTCTTCACCGATTGGGCGGGAACAAGTCCGAAAAAATTCCTTCAATACCTCACGATCGAGCAGGCGAAGAAGCGATTAATCAATCATCGTTCTTCCTTGCTAGAAACATCTGTAACGACTGGTCTCTCTGGCTCTGGCCGCCTACATGATCTGTTCGTGACGATCGAAGGGATGACTCCAGGTGAATGGAAACAAGGCGGCGCAGAAGTCCCCATCAACTATGCCTTTGCCGACAGCCCATTCGGTCGAATACTTCTCGCTTCAACCACAAAAGGGATCTGCTATCTCGCATTCACGATGGAGAGTGATGAGGCTGCCTTCAGAGATCTCCGCTCGCGTTTTCCACAGGCAAACTTCCATCACTCGTCCGATCTTCTGCATGCGCGCGCTCTATCTCTCTTTACCCGTTCAAAAAATGATCTGTTTGAGATCAAACTTCATCTCAAGGGAACGCCTTTTCAACTTAAAGTCTGGGAAGCGCTTCTCAAGATTCCTCAGGGTCGACTGACCACGTATGGAAACCTTGCGTCTGAGATCCATAAACCCAAGGCCTATCGCGCCGTTGGGACAGCCGTGGGTCAGAATCCCGTTTCCTTTCTGATCCCCTGTCATCGAGTGATTCAAGCGAGTGGTGTCCTCGGAAACTATCATTGGGGCAGTACGCGTAAGGCCGCCATGATCGGCTGGGAATCGGTTCAGGTCGAGCCGCTAGTCGATCAAAAAGAACAACCAGAATAAGGCGACCGAACCAACGGGAAATAGCGTACACACAATCACTCGTTTCAAACGTGGGAAATGGAGCCGAATAAACCGATCAAAACGAATGAGTTGAATCAGCCACAATCCCTCGATAAGAACGAAAGAACCCACTCTTACTGCGTGAGACTGTGAAGAAAAAGACGTAAACAGAGCGAGATGAATTGCCGACAGACCACCCGCCAAGTAGACGAAACGATGCAGCATTTTCCACCATGGTCGGATGCGTTGCTTGATAGCCTTGATGGAAGTGATCGCCAAGATCGCCAGAATGAAGAACGCGCCCAAGCCCGTCCCTAGGAACATTGTTTCTTTTACATTCCAGGAAGCGGGTAGACCCATCGAGCCCTCAGACAACATGAACCCGAACAAAGCTCCATAGACCAGCGCAAAGAAAAAAGCAGAGATACCCAACGCTTTTTTGGCACGCTGAAAGATCACTCGCCCCGGAAGCTCGGGAAAAATCTCGTACAAAGGACTCGGTACAAGACTGAGATATAAGAACGCGGATGCCGCCAATCCGAAGAGCTTCAATCGAGACATTCCCAACAACCAATCTACTCGTTCAGCAAAATAGGAAAAGGACAAGATCGCACAGCCGATCGCCGCAGCGAACACATAGACCCACGCACGAATCGATTTCATGACCAAAGCCGGTTAACGCCCTGCATCCACCTTCTCTAATTGTTTCTCCCACCACTGTCGCACGGCTTCTACATGCGCGTCTGGGCCTGCGTCTCGTAAAAACTGGATCTTTTCTTTGAACAACGCTTGATGTTTCGCCAAATGCTCTGCGCTCTCCAAGGCCCAGAGATCGAACTTCAACGCTTCTTTGGCGAGACGTTGCAGCTTCTTTGGATCGAGATAGCGATTCGCGGATTGATCGAAATCAATCGGATGCACATCGGCTCGCTTGAAGAAGGTTCGTGCCAGAACTTTTACTCTCGCTGCACGCGTCTGTTCACAAAAGACGGCAATCTTTTTTGGATAAAGCTGTTTCTGATCTAACACTTCCTTTGCGTACAGAAAGTTATCCAAGGTCGACAGAGATTTTGGCTCCAAGACGATCTTCCAGCCTTTTGTCTGAGCCTTGACCGCTGGTCGTTGCATAAGTGATAGGAAGGCTTTCTTCATTTCCTGCGCCTCTATTCGACGATACGGCTTCCACATATCTGTCTTTCCGCCAGAGAAGAGAATCACTGGATTCCAGTTTCCCGATATAGAACAAATATCAAAAATTTTGTTAAAGATGGTTCTGAGATAAAAGTCGTAGTTCTGGTCTTGGAGGATATCCTTTGGGATCCCGTAACCGACAACGATAAAGCAGGTGTTCACAAGGTGAGCTGGTTGCTGTTTTTTGGTCATATTGTCATCATAATGAAAGAACTTGATTTAGACTATTCGTTTCTATGACCCAAGATGCTTGGATGAAAAAATTGGCCGAGGAAGGCTATCACGATCTGAACGTGTGCGAAATGCCCGCCGATACAGATTTTGGCCAGCACACTCACGATCAAACAACCGTACACGTCATTTTGGAAGGTGAATTGACTATGAAGGATGAGATTAGCTCGGTCACTCTCCAGGCTGGCGATCAATTCGAAATTCCTGCCGGCACAAGTCATACCGCGACTTGCGGTGCGAGACCCTTCAAGATGATCGTTGGAACAAAATGAAGCTGATTTCCTGGAACGTAAATGGAATCCGTTCGATTCTGAACAACGGCTTTTTGGATTGGCTCTCGGAAACGGACCCGGATATCGTCTGTCTTCAAGAAACGAAGATCAGCGAGCGCGATCTAGATGAGCATGTACCGTCTTTTCGAGGTTATGCCTCCTACTGGCATTCGGCAGAGCGCAGTGGCTACAGCGGTGTCGCTCTCCTCACCAAACAAGAACCACTCAGCTTGACACGTGGGTTAGGCAAAACCGAATTCGACTGCGAAGGACGGATTTTGACCGCTGAGTTCGACACCTTTTTCCTGGTGAACATCTATGTTCCGAATGTACAAATTAGCTACGCCCGCCTCCCCTTCCGGCTCGCTTGGGACGAAGCGTTACGCACGTATCTCACAGTCCTTCAAGAGCAGAAGTCACTCATCATCTGTGGAGATTTCAACGTTGCACCAACCGCCTTAGATATCGGCATTCCGGATGTGACGAATTTCCCTGGTTGCAGTGCGGAAGAACGTACCGGTTTTAACCAACTGATCGAACTTGGACTGACTGATACTTTTCGCTTTCTTCACCCCACGAGACGTGCCTATTCCTGGTGGGCCTATGCCAATCAAGCACGCAGCTGGAACCAAGGCTTGCGTTTCGATTACATTCTCGTTTCAAATCAGCTACGTGACCAAATTCGCTCAGCAGAAACGCATCACGAAATCCTCGGCTCAGACCATGGACCCGTCAGCCTGGAACTGGATCGAGCCGTCGGCGGCCAAGCACGAATCCAAATTCCAGTTTCCCCCAGTGGACAATTCGGTTTCGAACTTTGATTCATTGTCTGAAACGACGTTGACAGGCCTTCAATACGAACGATACACTGACTAAGATTGATTCTATTCTTTTGTTATTTTCCTCCTCTATGCACATGCAACGCCTTATCCCAGTTGCGCTCGTGGCCCTCACATTGGCCGGCGCCGGCTGCGGAAGCTCTTCCGAAATGATGATGAACAACGATGCGGCCATTCAAAAGCCAGCCGATAATCAAGCCATGATGCAAGGTGAGGCTATGAATGATCAGGGCGTGATGGTCGGTGGGGCGATGATGGTCCGCAATTTGGACATCGTGGCGAATGCTATGAAAGCCAGTAACGTCACGACCTTGGTCGCTGCCGTCCAAGCCGGTGGACTTGTTGAAACGCTCAAGGGTCCAGGACCATTCACCGTCTTCGCCCCAACCAACGATGCCTTCAATAAACTCCCAGCCGGAACGGTCGAAACCTTGCTCAAGCCAGAAAACAAAGCCAAATTAGTCGACATCTTGACCTACCACGTCGTGCCAGGTGCCTTGAAAGCAGCCGATCTCCAGGATGGCCAGATGTTGACGACAGTCGAAGGCAAGCAGCTCAAGGTCACAAAAAGTAATGGAATGGTAATGGTGAACGGCGCCAAAGTCGAAACCGCTGACGTCATCTCGAGCAATGGTGTGACGCATGTGATCGATACGGTCCTCATGCCACCAACCAAATAAGCGTCTTTTGAAAGAAACTAGAAAATAGCCCGACAAGCGTCGGGCTATTTTCTTTGTAAAAGAGCAATAGCCACAAACACCTCTCCCCTGTATGATGAAATCCATATGAATACCAAGAATTTAGTTGGAATTGTCATCGCACTTGTCTTCGTACTTGGAGCAGGCTCCATCGTCTACATGGGACGACCTGTGATGAAAATGGAACCAGCACCAACTTCGCCAACGACGACTGTGATAATGCCAGCCTCTCCTGGAAACAGCACGGGAACAGCGGCAACAACTCCTGCCCTAGTCGCGACGAGCACCGCCCCAATCGTTAAGGCAACCAGTACAAAACCAACCCCAACCCCTACTCCAACTAAGCCGACCTCAACATCGGTCGTGACCCCAACACAAAACCCAACACCTTCACCAACCCCTACTCCAACTCCAGAACCAACGCCGGCTCCAAACACCTTCACAATGGCTGACGTCCAAGCCCACAGCTCACCAAGCAGTTGCTGGGCTACCATTGGAGGTAACGTATACGATCTTACAACCTGGATTTCACGCCATCCCGGTGGCCCTGGTCCTATTCAAGGTTTGTGTGGAACCGACGCCGCTGCCCGTTTTGAACGTAAACACGGGGGCTCTAGCGGAGCACGCGCAGCCTTAGTCTTGTTAAAAATAGGCACACTTCGTTAATTCATCGCTCACGGCACTATGAGCCTTGTTTCACGAGTGATTCTGCGCTGGGCCTGGGTTGCGCTCTTCTGGTGGTTTGGCATCCAGCAACTCATGAATCCCGCTGACTGGATTGGACTCCTGCCTGAATGGACTGGGTACATGCCGATTCCAGGCGAAATGTTGATTCAGTTGAATGGTTGGCTGGAAGTGTGTTTGGCTATTGCCCTCTTTTTAGGCTGCTACACACGGTTCGCGGCAGCCGTCTTGGCGCTTCATCTATTTGGCATCGCCGGAACTGTTGGTGGAGCCACCGGTGTACGTGATGCAACCTTAGGAGCTGTTGGTGTCGCTCTTACTCTCAGCGAGCCTGACGCGTGGACACTTGATCAACGCTTCAGAACACAGAACCACTATTTGCGTTAAAAGCCTCCAACCTCAATACAGATAAACTTTGCTTCCTGCTTCGCACGAACAAGAAGCTCAGATTCTGATTCTATCCGAGCCTGATCCCCTGTTTCAAAGACGTGCCCGTTTATTTCGAGCTCTCCTGTTTGGATGTACATAAACACTCCACGCTGTGAGACAATCGAATAGCGCAGTTCTTTTCCTTCTTCCAGCTCCGCTAGATAGATCGTCGCATCCGCAGACATCTGCAGCGTATCATCTATCGTTTTATTCGAAACGATAGGAACCAGTCTATTCTTTTCTCTATAAGAGAAATCCCGCTGCGCATAACTAGGCACAAGATCTTTCGCTTCTGGCAAAAACCAGAGCTGATACAAGTGCACTGGCTCATCCGCCAAATTCTTTTCCGCGTGGACTACGCCCGTTCCAGCCGACATCCGTTGCACTTCGCCCGCTTTGATCGTGGTGGTGTTTCCCAAACTATCACGATGGGTCAACTGGCCCTGCAAGACGATGGTGACGATTTCCATATTGTCATGACCATGTTCATCGAATCCCGAAAATGCCCCGATCGTGTCATCATTGAACACACGCAGGACACCGAATTGAAGATTCAGTGGATCGAAATAATCGGCAAACGAAAACAAATGATAGGTCTTCAACCACTCGTACTTGGCGAGATGGCGCTTGCTTGCGCTGATGTTGGTAATCACACTTACACGTCTTGTTTAGGAGCAGCATTCCAGAGGTCACGTGGTACACCCACCCCTTCTTTGCGGACAAGATAAGTAGCCAGCAGCTGAGCTAAGCGCTCAGGACGCGCGACCAGAATTTTTCCACCCGCTACCACCCCAATTGATCCAGATTGCTGCGAATCCTGCACCAATTTCCCTTCATTGCGACGAAGAAAATCCATAAGACGGACGTTAGGAGTTAATTGACGATCTGGTACTAGAACCCACGCATTGAACACATAGGCACCCGCCACCGGTCCAACGGCTGTCGGCTCAATGGCGGAAAAATAGTCTTCCGAGATCGCCTGATAGCCTCGCCACCGACCATCGGAAATCGTATAGCGACCACCCCAACTATTTTTCGTAAACAAACATCTTTTCCCTTCATACATGCCGAAGCCTGATAAGAAGACGGCGTGACTCCAGCGTTGCTCACCCACTTGTGGCCAACGGACCAATGGCAGCAACCAACCTTGCGTTGTCCCAGTAAAGCCACCAACGATGCCACAATTATTCCGAATGGCGTGTGCGAAAAGATCGATATCCGTCGTCTGGCCTGGTACGACCCGATAGGAAAACTGATCGAAACGACGCGCCTCATCGAACACGGCTTCGGACATCCAAGCTTGGGAATACATGTATTCCTCGCTGGGCGGACGACCTTGCTCATAGGAAGGCACGGTCGATTCCGGACAATCTCCGATGGTTGCGACGAGCTGCACCCCATCGCGCAACGAAGCACCGGCATTCAGTCCGGCGCTTATCTGGGAATAAATGAAGTGACGAGAAAAATCGACGTCTTGATCGGTCAAACGCTTATGCCACAACCGTAAATGAGCGGCGGTCGCTTGAGCAACACACGAAAACGATTGCCCCTGATCATACAGCAACGGCGCTAAACCCGTTTGATCATAGGCGGAAAATCCTGTCTCCCAGTCTGCTGGCGGAACTTCACCCGCTCCGAAGAGATCACGATACAAAAAATCTCTCGTATCCGGCGGATCTTGCCGCAAGCCTTGCTTCGGACGATACGAATGACTCATAGCAGAAGGATATAGCTACTATAAACAGTCCGCGAGCAGCCAGCAATCAGGGAGATTCCGAAGTCAATGCGCGCAACGTTGGCTTAGAAAATTTCCTCCAAACAACCACTCCCAAAATCGTGAGCGCACCCGCCAACAGATTCAACATTAGGTCATTCGCTGTATCGAATCCGTCGCCCAAGCGTTGGGTGTGAAAAAAGTAATCCTCTAGATATTCCTCAAGTTCGTAGGCAACAGCGAAGATGGTATTAATTCCAAGAGCTAGGATAAAAATGATCCCTGACGGCAGTTTCCAGCGTAACCGAACAACGCATGTCTCAAAGACCAGAATCAAACACACGACTAAACAAATGCCACTCATAAAGTGGACGAACTGATCGTACCACCCCCAACGACTGTAAAAGTGAAATATGTCCCCACAAAAATCCAACCATAACAATCCCGCCATCACGAACCAGACCGTGCCCTGCAATCGTCTCTTTAGCGTTCGTTTGAACACTTCATCGATGACGCGCAAAATCCCAAATAACACCAATGTACTGAAAAATCTGCCGAACCACGTATAATCGACTTGGTACTGAAAGACCTTGAGGTAATTCAAGAATTCGAACAGAAACAGCCCACCGAACATCACGGAGAGCGTTCGACGAACCCAGGCGCTTGTTGTTGCTTCGCGTTCAGAAACCTTGAGAGTGTGTTCCATAGCTTGAATAGTATTACCTTGACACAACTCCCGAAAGACCAGAAGCTTGATCCATGAAGACTTTCTTTCGTGTATTCCTTTTGATCAGCCTCGTTTGCTTTGGAGCTCCAACAGCCATTCAGGCAGCCGGTCTCGCCGAAACCTTAGTTGGACGCATTTTACTCCAGGTAGAAAGTCATGGGGAAGCGTGGTACGTAGATCCTGTCACGCAGCAACGTTTTTTCCTCGGTCGAGCAGAAGACGCCTATGCGCTCATGCGAGCGAAAGGGCTTGGGGTTCGCCACGCTGAACTCTTGCGGTATCGCGCGAGCCGCTTTCCCGCTCGACTCTCCGGACGCATCGTGTTGGACGTCGAAGCGCATGGAGAAGCCTATTATATTATTCCTCGTAGTCTGACAGGGGTCTATCTCGGACGTGCGCAAGATGCCTATGCCCTCATGCGTCGATATGGACTCGGGATTACCAATACGAATCTTGCTCGCATTCCGGTCGCGACTGGACAGATCAATCTCCCTACCCCAATTCAGGTCGAAGCTCCGTATCAGACCCTCGAGCAAGCCGCCTTCAATGGAGTGAATCGCTACCGCGCTCAGAAAAACCTGGCCGCACTCAACTGGAACGAGGAGGTTGCCACGGTCGCTCGTCAACATAGTCTCGCCATGGCCAATGGAAGCGTTGCGTTCGGTCACGATGGATTTTCAGAGCGTGCCGAGACACTACAGCAAAAGCTGACGTTACATGGACTGGCAGAAAACGTCGCCTACAATGATTATCCGGATCCAGCCACCACCGCCGTCGAAGGCTGGATCAATAGCACCGGACATCGCCTCAATATCGAAAATAATGCCTACACCTTAACCGGAATGGGGGTGGCTCGGAGCAGTGATGGGGCCTATTACTTTACGCAGCTGTTTGTCGCGCCCTAGCAATCCCTCTTCATTCTTTCTTCACGGATGGTGCGCTACCCTTGCCCAGCATGAAACTCCTCGTTGTCGAAGACGAAGCAAAGCTCAACCGAGCCTTGGTTCAAGGCCTGCAACAACGTGGGTATGCTGTTGATTTTGCGTTCGATGGCGAAGAGGGCGAACGACTCGCTCGCTTGAACGGGTACGATCTGATCTTGCTCGATATCATGCTCCCAAAACAAGACGGGCTGATGGTTTGCAAACATCTGAGAGCGAAAGGGTTGCTAACACCGATCATCTTTCTGACCGCCAAAGATCAGACCCAAGAAAAAGTTGAGGGTTTGGACATGGGAGCCGATGACTATCTCGTAAAGCCATTTTCCTTTGATGAGCTTCACGCGCGTATTCGAAGTCTTCTTCGTCGGCCACCCATCGCCCACACGGACACTCTTCTTCTCGATACACTGGAACTTGATACCAAGGCTCAGAAGTTGACGGTCGACAAAAAAGAAATCGAACTGACTCTGCGGGAATACGGATTATTAGAATATTTTTTGCGAAATCGTGACAAAGTCATTACTCGTCAGGATATTCTCGATCATGTCTGGGACCAGTTCTTCGACTCGTTTAGCAATGTCGTCGATGTTCACTTAAAGAATCTTCGCAAGAAGCTTCCGTCTCGTTATGCGAACCGCATCAAAACCATCTGGGGCAAAGGCTATCGCCTCTCGTAGCGACCGTTTTTGGGGCGCCCGCGCCCAGCTTACGCTCACCTACACCGCCATTCTTGCGGTGATTCTGTGTATTTCAAGCAGTATCATTTATACAGCGTTTTCAAAACGTCTCACTGAGCGGTTCGAGCGTTTTCCGCCTCGACCAGCTATCGTCTCCCCCGAAACGATTCTGCCACCACGCGCGGAAGATGTACTTCATGATCTGATAAATGCGCTGGTGCTCGTGAACGGCTTACTGTTGGTCTTAGCGTCTGTTATGAGCTACTGGCTAGCGGGCATCACGCTCGAACCAATTCAAGCAGCCTACGAACGTCAACGACGCTTCTTGAGCGACGCTTCACACGAATTACGCACTCCACTTGCGATCTTGCAGGCCGATTTAGAAAATAACCTTTCAACACTAGGTCTCTCAAAAACCGCTCAAGAACAAGCGGAAAGTCATCTCGAAGAAGTGGCTCGCATGGCAACCATCGTGAAAGATTTGCTTCTCCTGTCGCGACTGGATGAAACAACTCTCCCCACTGAAGCATCACGAGAAGTGGATCTTGTTACATTTCTGCAAGACGTGAACGAACGCTTCCAAAATTTTGCTCAACAACATCAGGTCACATTGTCTTTTGCCCCCTCTCTTTCCACACTTCCCATCATCACCAAATCAGAATTATTGACGCAAGCTGTCAGTAACTTGGTGAAAAATGCCATTGTCTATAATAAACCTGCCGGAACAGTAGAGATCCGTCTCGCGGGAGACCGATCATCCGCCCAGATCCAGATTCAAGACACCGGCATCGGGATGTCCCCAGAGGATGTGGATAAAGTCTCTGAACGCTTCTACCGCGTCGACAAAAGTCGCTCGCGGCAGACAGGCGGAAGCGGGCTCGGACTCTCGATCACACGGTCGATCATAGACCAATTACAGGGCTCAATAGAGATGAAAAGTGAATTTGGTCAAGGAACAACGGTTACCGTAACTCTCCCCGTTTCTTCGTCTTCATGATTGCTTCACGAGCGGCTTGCTAGCCTATAGGAGTGATCACACACATTCACTCATTCAGACTTTCTTTCACTCGTATGAATCTCAAGACTCTTCGAACCCTCGCTGTCACTTCCGCCGTTCTCGTCGGCGTTGCTGGAATCGGCGCAAGCAGCATTCAAGCCGCCACGACGGACACGACGACTCGTCCCAATCCTATGGCAAACCTCGTCACCGCCATCGCTCAGAAGTTCAACCTGAACCAAACCGACGTGCAAAAGATCTTCGACGAACAACGTACACAAATGGATCAACAGATGGAAACGCGTCGCGCCGAAGAACTGAAGACGCGCCTTACGCAAGCGGTGAAAGACGGCAAACTCACTCAAGCTCAAGCCGACCTCATCACGGCCAAGCAAACGGAACTCAAAGCCTTCCACGATAGCTTGAAAGGTAAGACTCCAGAAGAATGCAAAGCTGCCATGGAAGCCAAGAAAACAGAGCTCCAGCAGTGGGCCAAGGCAAACAATATCCCAGAAGAGTTTGCTCTGATGGGTCCAATGGGTGGTCCAGGTGGGCACGGCGGACAAGGCGGCCCACGCGGCGGCATGCGCGGTGGACCACGCGGTCAGACTGGCAACACACGAACCCAAACGCCTCCAGCAACCAACAACTAATCTCGCTACAAACAACAAATGAGCCCCTAGGGGCTCATTTGTTTTAAGTGTCTTCTTGGCGGCTTTTGGTGTGACTATGCTGACCACCCAACCGACCGATCTCGCTCATGTGCTTTCGATCCTGACTCACCTTCTGACCTCCAGCACTAGCTACCCGAGTGCGAGTTTCTGGATCAGCCGCCGCCAACCCACGCCCGCGCTGCCCCACCTGACCTTGAACCGGATTCTGAGCAGACCCTGATTGCTGCGATTGGACATGATTCATGTACATACAAGCAATGTTAGGAGTGAGAACCCATTCTTCTCTATCCCCACTTCTCACCGTACCGCTGAGCGCAAAGAGCGTCAACGAATCTATGCACAAGGCGAATTGCAAGGACACGCCTTTGTTTGCTACAGAGACAAGGTATGCGTGTCACGATCCTGCGAGGTATCTCCGGCTGCGGAAAAAGCACATGGGCCGCTCAACATGCGTCCGAAGCCTACATCGTTTCGACCGATCGTTATTTTGTGAAAGACGGTGTCTACACGTTTGATGCCTCAAAATTAGCTACGTACCATCAACAAGCTTTTCGTGACTTCCTGGAAGCGATCTTGAGACAGGAGCCTTGGATTGTGGTGGACAATACGAATATCCTCCTGTGGGAATTCATTCCCTATGTTGTAGCGGCACAGGCCTATGCTTATACGGTCGAGATCATCACGCTTGCCTGCTCCCTGGAAACGTCGCTCGCGCGTAAGCAGCTGCTAGCTGAACAAAAATTGCGATATAAATTGAGAGACTTAGATTACGAAACTACCCATTTTCCCAAACAGATTGCCGAGATCCATCGCATCATCCGAACCGATTAAAACAGGGCTATTTTTAGAGAAAAATATTCTATTACATTGACGATCCGCCTGAGACGTATTACGCTTCTTCTTCGCTCATTCAAGACAATTCCATCCCACCCAGGAGGTGATCCGATGTCAGAAGAAACGACGCCCGACAGCATCGAGAGACTCAAGACAGAGCTGGCAGTACATGCACTCAGCGTCATCAAAGCGACGAAGAACGCCCCCTGCGGCACTCTCGCGACTCTATGGGCATGCTACGGGGTCCTGATGATCGCGATCGTGCGGGTATACAATCTGGAGCTGGTCCAGCTCGCCAGACTCTCGCAGAGTGCACCCCACGAAGCGCATGCCGCCATCCCCTACAAAGGGGCGGAGGGTCAGACAGAGGTGGATTCGCGAGACCAACTGACGTTCATGGCAGCTGTTTCCGTGGCTGTCGTGGTGTTCGAGCGTCACCTGCGTTCACAAGGGCTGAAGCGACAGCGCGCGGACGGCGCCAAGCACGAGACGGTGGAGAAAGTACAGACAGTCAGGGTAGCAGGTCCAATAACCCTCTACGCCAGCGACGGATCATGGCAGATGAAATGGATGGGAACGAAGATCGGGCTCGGAGGGCTCTTCCGGAAGCTGGTCGCCATCGTACTGAGCATCTTCGTACTCACGCTGAACTTCAGCCTGTATACGTGGATCGTGCTCTGGGTCGTCAAGCATAGCCATACCTGGATGGCTGCATTCTTCCTGGTTCCGCTCATTCTGAACATTCTTGCCTACATGCGTCTCTGGGATCGGTATGGGACGAGCGTACTGAGATGGGTGGAAACAAGGATCGTTCTGGTACCGATTCAGGAACCAATAACAGAAGAAAAAGAGGAGGATAAAACTTAACCCGTCGGACCCATCCGCGCACACGCTGGCGCTTCTCGGGTTCCGGCGGGTGCGTGCGTTTTAATGGTCTCTCAGCCATTTCACGTCTTTTGACAACAGAAAAGAGACTAGAGTATACCAAGCATTACGTACTTTCCAGTAAAAGCTGTCACATCAACACCGAACGAAACAGGAGAAGGTAGATGCAGACCATCCAACACGAACTGGCTCTCCATCAAAAGGTTTACGACCGTCGACGGAAGGCTATCTGCGACGTCGGTGACTGGGGGTTCAATCTTCTCCATGCTCACCTGACCCGCATTCCGAGGAAGCCGCTGCTCTGGGGCCTGAAGCCCGGTGGAGACCGGGTGACGGAGCTCGACTGGGCGATCAACGATCGTGCGATTCGAGTTATTCGGAGGAAGTACAAACTTCCGGGTGATGCGATTCTGGGAGAAGAACGGGCGCTTTTTCCGCCGGCGGGAATCGAACTCACGGGGAATAACCTCTACATCGATCCGGCGGATGGATCGAATCAGCTGGTGAAATACGATCACAGACAACCCATGGAACGGAATCAGATCGGAGTGCTGCTGTGCTACAGCGCGCTCGGGACCATCCCGTGGATGTTCTACGCGGGATATCCGCTGCGGGGAGAACGCTATTACGGAAGCCTGGAGGGGGGCGTCTTTCTAAACGGGAAACCGTATTTCTCTCCCCTACCTCGCAGAGATGATGAGCTGCTCGCCGGAATCAACGACGTCGAGCCTCGCTTCACGGAACGTCTGATGACCGACATCGGGCTACCGAGCATCAAGATGGCGAACCCGCTCATCCGTCTGGTCCTCGAGCGGAAAGTGAACGGTGGCCTTAACTGGTTCGGAGATCCAGCCGAGTCAATGACCCTCGCCGGTGCCGTCCGTGCCCTGGGCGGCATCGTCACCAATCTATGGGATGGAGAGTGGCAACCTGGCCCCGATCCTCTGACCGCCGTACCGTTCGCCTTCAGTTTTCCGGATACGACCGCAAATCACGGTGAGATCTTGAAGGAGGGGCGTCTGCGTATGCGATGAATGTACAACCAACTCCAAGGAGGCATACGCGCTCAGAGGACCTCCCTCTGAGCGCGTAAGCATTTTTGCCAGTGTCCAGAATATTCCCTTTTTTCCTGAAATAGAGTAGCTTAGAAGGCCAAACAAGCGTATTAAAATACGATCCAGACTATGACCCACCGACACGAATTACGTGAAGCCGCTCTCACCACCTTCTTACATCAGGCACCGTTTGGGACGACCGGTGCAGTTATTCTCGATCTTGATGGAACAACATTACATGAAGAAGAGGGACAGATCACCGTTCCAGGCTCGATAAAACGTGGGTTGCGTGGCCTGCATGCCTTGGGTCGACCTATCATTCTAAACACGCTTCGTTTTCCTCAGTCAGTCATTCGAACAATTGGACCCGATTGGATCGCGATCAATCAGGAACCCATTCCCGGCATCTTCTTAAACGGCAGTCTTATCGGCCAACTCGAAAAGAACGGCCAGGGGGAGCTACAATTCCGTGAATTCAAGTCATTCCTACTTACAGAACAGGAGATCGATACTGTTATCGATGGATTAGAAAAACTTGTCTCTGCCGGCTTAAAAGACATGTTGCTCTTTTATTATCCTCGCGACTGGCAACTCGGTGAACGGATCTGGACTCCCGATCCGACCCAGATTCCGGCGATCAGGGAAAAATATACGAGCTGTTCGAGCGTAGTGGCAACGAGTCTTACAGAACTTCGCTCAGAGCTAAAACTGGGTGAAACCTGCATGATTTTTCTCCTTATCAATGCAGAAGGTGATCAACTGATGGCCTACCAACATACGCACAAGCATAGCTATTTCACGAACAATGCCACGGATAAAACCACGGGAGCTATCTGGCTGACCACCCACTTGAATGTCTCATTAGACTGTTCACTTGGGGCTGGTGACACGGAACTCGACACGTTTCTGAATGCAGTTGGTCTATCTCTTCAAATTGGAAAGCGGGTTCTTCCCTATCAAGGAAAACATGCTACCCTCCGTTTAGAGCACCCACGCGAGCTCGGCATGTGTTTAGAAGAATTGGCTGAGTTGTGCGCAAAACCCTGATTTTATCCCCTACAAGACCCTCTATGGAACATAGCCAGATCAATGACGTAACTGTCGAAACGATCATCGAGCATCATTTCGGAAAGAAGCCCAAGAAGGTCAGCCACTTGAGCGGCGGACTGTCGAATTTTGTGTATGAAGCCGTCATGACGGAGAAAGATAAATATGTGATTCGTCTTTGTGATGTTCCACAGAAAATAAATTACTTCATCAAAGAGCAATGGGCGGTCGCTCAGGCTCGAGAACGCGGTGTGCCAACACCTGAAATATTAGAAGTCGATAACCAAATTATTCAGTATCCCTACATGGTACTGCGAAAAGTCGAGGGTCGAGTCGGGAACGAAGCATCAGACCGAAGGAAGGTCGTGTTTCAAATGGGGAAATATCTGTCGATGATCAACAACGTACCCACCCACGGATTTGGACACGTCTTCGATTGGTCAAATAATACGTTATCCAAACGTGAAACGTGGAAAGACTATTTGGACAAAGAATGGATGGCAAAACAACGGATCGAACTGCTTGAAAAAGAAGAGATTCTTACCAAAGACAATATCAAAAAATTGAAGGCGGCTTTCAAAGAATTAGAACTATTGGATCTTGCTCCTCACCTCAACCATGGAGACATGCGGTTGAAAAATGTTTTAGTGAATGATGAAAGCGATATCGTCGCCGTCTTGGACTGGGAAAATTGTCAATCCAATCTCGCTCCTCACTGGGATCTCGCAATCGCCTTGCATGATCTGACCATCGACGAAAAAGAGGCCTTTCTTGAAGGCTACGGCATGCGTGAAAAAGATTACATCGCTATCGCTCCGCTGCTCAATGTCATTAATATTCTAGGATACACGCCGTATATCACGGCTAACCTCGAACAAAAAAACCAAAAAGCATTGGATCAGCAGCGCTTACGTCTAAATGGTCATCTTGATCTCTATTCTTTCTAACAAGAGACGGGTCAGTTGCCCCATCGGTCTAACGCCAAACCAAGAAAGGTCGAGATTAGAACAGCAAACGCGATCAATCCCCCATTAATCAAGAGCCGTCGGCGGATCCGCATGCCAGACAAGAACGCGAGACTAGCTGACACACATAAAATCAATATTCCAGACAACAAAATGGATGGAAGCGCGTTTTTTGCTCCAAATAAAAAAGGAATGATCGGCACGAACGCGCCTATCAGATAAGTCACTCCAACGACCAGAGCCGCCTTCATGGGAGACGCTACTCCTTTGTATTCTCGTTCTTCCGCTTCGATGCTAAGCGCACGACGGCGTAATTGATCAAGAGCTACCACCTCCCGTTCCGCACTCGTTGCCATAAAGGCTCCAACCGCCATCGAGAGTGCTCCCGCAACCGCAACCGTGAAGCCTGCTACCAAAACGTGACTCACATCACTAAACGCCGTCGAAAAACCGCTCACCGCACCCAAAATTTCAACGGATCCATCATTGAATCCAAGAAAGGCATTCCGAATCCCCTCTGGACGTACGTTGCGACCCGCGATCTGCGTAATCATCGTATCCTCGTGTTGGAGCTCATCTTTCAAAATAGATTTGATATCCGTCCGTAATGCACCCTCCGGAGCGGTAGCCCACAGATCCAGGTATTTGCGAATTCCATGCACTTCTACCGCTTCCAGAACGAGCAACATTCCTGAGACACCAAACAGTCTTCCAAACAGTGTCAGCCCCTGAACTTTGAGAGAACGCCAGATATCCAGCCCGGCAGGGGCATCCGTGATTCGTTTTCTCCAAAAAGCAACGTGTTTCTGTTCTTCAACGATCAGACGATCAAATAACCGACAGAGCTCCGGCTGCGACGCAAGCCGACGAAACTGCTGATACAACGCCAAATCCGCCATTTCATCTAATACAAGTGTCGACGAGAAAACAGGCTTCATACGAATTACCAGCTATCGTAGCAGACCCGTATCCAGCCTGTCTTTATTGATATAGAGCTCTCTTTTAGGAAAAAACCCTATCTTCCTCTATCATAGAGGCAATCTATGCTTCTTCTCCTCGTCTCTTTCCTCTCAGGGGCGCTCACCGTCCTCGCTCCGTGTATTCTACCCGTCCTGCCCATCATCATTGGTGGTTCAGTCCAAGGCGGACAAAAACGCAATCCGTATCTCATTACCGGATCGCTAGCAATCGCGATTGTTCTCTTTACACTCGCGCTGAAATTTAGCACCGCATTTATTAATATTCCTCAGAGCGTTTGGAGCGGCATCTCCGGAGGCATCTTGATTATCTTTGGCTTGATCAGTGTATTTCCACGAGCATGGGATGCACTCAACGTGAAGCTTGGTCTTGGGAATCGCTCAGAACAAATTCTTGCTACATCACGTGAAAAGAAAACCCGCTTTGGCGATATTTTGATCGGTCTTTCGCTCGGACCCGTTTTTTCAAGTTGCTCCCCCACCTACTTCCTAATTCTTGCCACTGTTCTGCCCCGTAGTCTCGCAACCGGTATCGTGTATTTGATTGCGTATGCGCTCGGTCTTGCCCTCGTTCTACTGTTGATCAGCCTGCTCGGGCAACGCTTTATTCAAAAAGCCCGCTGGGCCGCCAATCCCAATGGTTGGTTCAAGCGTGGCTTAGGGATCCTCTTCATCCTGGTCGGTATTTTCATCCTGACCGGCGCCGACAAACGTCTCCAAACCTTCTTGCTGGAAAAAGGCTACTTCAATATCACGAATTTGGAACAATCCATTCTTCAATCGACAGACAAAGAATCGATGAACGGCACCGTCCCAAACATGCCAAATACAGGCACGACTGCAAACGAGATGTTCCCGCAGTATCGCGAAATCGCGAATCCATCTGGTTTCGTGAATACCTCAGGTGTGACACTCGGTGAACTCGTGGGCAAAAAGGTCATTCTCGTCGACTTCATGACCTACAGCTGTATCAACTGTATCCGCACCTTCCCCTATCTGAACGCTTGGTACGACAAATACAAGGATCAAGGTCTTGAAATCGTCGGGATCCATACACCAGAATTCGCCTTCGAGAAAAATCTCGAGAACGTCCAAAAAGCGATGGTGAAATATGGTATCAAATTCCCCATCGTTCTCGACAATGACTATGGCACTTGGAATGCCTATGGGAACCGCTATTGGCCTCGCAAATATCTCATCGATCTTAAAGGGAAGGTCGTCTACGACCACATCGGTGAAGGAAATTACGCCGAAACCGAAGAGAAAATTCAGGAATTGCTGCGAGAAAAAATGGCTCAGGACAGTCAAGCGGTCATGAGCGTTCCAAGCGGAACGGTTCAGCCCGTAGACATGAGCGGCCCCACACAAAATCAAAGCCCGGAAACCTATTTCGGCTCAGATCGGAATACAACCTTAGCCAATGGCAAAGTCGGGATTCCAGGCGAACAACGCCTTCCGCGCCCAGGAGAAGTAGATGAAGATAAGCTTTACCTGACGGGAACGTGGAAGTTCGACAGCGAATCAGCCGAAAGCAAAACGGCCGCGCAAATCTTCTACCGCTACACCGCTCGCAACGTTTTCTTTGTTTCAAGCGCAACGAAACCGATCAAAGTCAAAGTGATGCGCGACAGCAAACCTCTCACTCGCGAGATAGCCGGAGCCGACATCCAATTCGACGGCGAGCAAAGTTATGTCCTCATCCAACAAGAACAGCTCTATCATTTGATCGACGACAAAGCGGGTGCCGGACAATACCTCCTCGAACTCCAAGCCGAAACACCCGGACTGAACGCCTACACCTTCACCTTCGGCTAGACGTAGAATCGCCAACCTGCCACGATAGCGACCATATGACGACTGGTCGCTATCTTGTTTTTGAAGGCGTGGTTGGAACAGGTAAAACCACCCAATCCAAACGACTTGTAGAAGAGTTAAAACGACGGTTTCCGGACAAAGAAGTGATCTGGACCCGCGAACCTGGTGGCAGCGAGATCGCTGAAGCCATCCGAACCTTGGTTCAAGGCACTCCATTCACAGAAACGATGGATCCGATGTGTGAAGCCTATCTCTATGCTTCCGCTCGCGCACAATCGTTGCGCTCTGTCGTTCTGCCCGTCCTCGCCAAAGGCGGCATCGTCGTGGCTGATCGCAGTTTTTGTTCGAGTGTGGCGTGGCAAGGCTTTGGACGCGGACTCGGATTTGAGACAATCTTGGAAATCAACAAGACCTCTGTCAAAGACGTTCTACCAGATCTGATTCTTGAAATGGATCTCGATCCAGAGATTGGCCTAAAACGAACCTTCGACGCGCGTGGTGACAAATTTGAAACCATGCCTATTGAATTCTTCCGCTCGTGTGTGGAAGGCTATCGCGCCCTGGCCAACCACGAACTCTTGAAAGAACGCTGGAAGCGCGTAGACGGACAAGGGACGCAGGATGAAGTGTTTGCGAACGTCCTCAGTACGGTCCTACCACTCTTTTCGTAAGAAAGACGGTATACTCCCTCTCATGAAACCCCGCACACGTTCCACCGGCATCATCGCTCTCGTTATTTTGATAGTCACACTTGGCTTGGGCATCTACCTCAAAAAAACGGCCAATCTAGCGTCTCAGCAGCGAGCGGGAATAGCCCCCTCGACAGCTTCTTTGCCACAACCAACCACCACCACATTCGCCACCTATTCCGAGGAAGACTGGAAACGCGCGCTCACTCCCGAGCAATATCACGTCTTACGCCAAGCGGGCACAGATATCCCGTTCACTCACCCGCTCGTCAACGAGCACCGACCAGGCACCTACGTTACTGCCGATTGCAATGAACCAGTGTTCCGCTCCGAACAAAAATTCGACTCTGGTACTGGTTGGCCGAGCTTTTGGGCGCCCATCAAACCGGATGCGGTTGTTGAAAAAACCGATACAAGTTTATTTGCGGAGCGAACAGAAATCCTCTCACGCTGCGGTGGGCATCTTGGCCATGTCTTCGATGATGGTCCTCAGCCAACTGGTCTGCGATATTGTATGAATGGAACGGCTCTGAAATTCATTCCAGACACGGCCACATCAACAGCTAGCTAGGCTTTCTTCGGAGCCTCCGCAACAAGTAAGGCTCGACGCTTCCTTTCGGACTGACGCACCAGCATAAGACCGGTCTCTAGGACAATCTTTTCGTCAAATCCATAAATCTTTTCGGGGTTAACTCGTGTAAGATCCAATGCATCCGGACGAGCATAGGCAAGTGCCAGCGAAAACCACGGGGGAAGTTCATCCCCCTGTACTACTGTCTCAGATCTCTCTGCATAACTTTCTGCACGCTCCATATAATGAGCGGCGTGCTTTACTGGAACAGACAGCACCATGCAGGTGAAAGCATGAGACAAAACGCGCAGATGGTCGTTTTTTTCTAATTCACCCAATGCATTCCCTTTCTTCGCGATAACTTCTCTGGCATCTGAGTCCCACTCTTCAAGCCAATAGCTCATATCGGTGGGCGTTTTCCCATTGGAAATCGGCTCGCGAAACGGGCTGCTCGCACTCGAAGAAAAGCCCGGATCTATGCCTGCTACCTCGCGCTTGGCAAGCTCGATCAGGATAGGTTCATAAAATTGGCTCAGTCCGGCCTGTTTCCAAAACTTCTTGAAATACGGACTCGCCTTCAATAGTACCAACTGATCAAATGCTCCAATTTCTGCCAGCGCCGTCACAAACATATGACGTCGAGCAGGAGAACCGAGCAAGCGAGCTTCAATTAAATCACGATACTCTTGATCGAATAAAACAGCCACACTCGAACGTTGGACAATCCTTGCAATCACATAGATGAGCGGCTTGGAAAAATGGCTTTCATTTACAAGCTGATCTAGGGTGTTGTCTACAATGTATTTATCTCTTTCATTCGAAACAGCGCCTTTATTCGATCCTACAAGCATCCTGACTACGCGTTGGATATGACCGATATCAATCGGCATTCCGGGATACACGGCCTCGCCCTGATGGGTTTCTATTAAGGGGCAACCCTGTCTAGCAACCTTGAGATCAAGCGCTATCTCCGTTCCATCTCTGAACTTCTCCATTGATTTCTGATACAACTCGAACGCTTCATCCGAAGTTCTAGATCGTGCGATGCTTTGGGTCCAAAAGAGTACTTGAACAATTGCCGAGTCGTTCTCTAGGTCGAAGAATAAAGGGAGTTCTCGATTCGCTTCAATCAATTTAAACGCCAGATCTGCTCTAAGCTGATCACGTTCTAGTCCCTTATTCGCCGTATAAGGGATTGTATAAGGCTTTGGTGGCGATAGACTCTCTATATCTTGGTAGATTTCTTTTACAAAACGTTCAAGGGTAGGACCTTGTACATAACGAGCAATCACCCCGATACATCCAATTTTGGCACGCGCTTTATCTATCCCCCAAGCCGGCTGTTGATCGTGAATGTTCCATATTCGATTCGCCATTTTCCAACCTAACGTACGCATCTCTTCTATGCGTTTTTCTGCGAGTTCCCGCTCTGACAGAGGGACCTCGGGTAAAGCACCCGCGCGTTTCAGGAAGTCTGCCGCTTCTCGAAAGGCCATAGATAGAGGTTATACTACCAAACGAAGCCAAATCTGACGAAAAAATGGCTTATTGGGTAAGAATCTTGGTACACTTTCGTCTACTATGTCGGTAAGCACCGAACAGGACTTATCACGAGCCTACGAAGCATTTTCAGATGCGATTTTTCGGCATTGCTACTTCCGGGTCTACCAACGCGACTATGCGTTGGACCTCATGCAGCAAGTCTTCATGAAAACCTGGGAATACCTGGCGAATGGAAAATCGATCGAGAATATGCGAGCCTTTCTTTATCGAACAGCCAACAACCTCATCATCGACGAGGTGCGCAAAAAGAAAGAGCAAATCTCACTCGACGTTTTGGAAGAACAAGGCATCGAACCAGGCATCGATACTCGCGAAGAGGTCGAAGCCGTGATCGACGGGGCTCAGATCGGAACCTATTTGAAACGACTGCCCAAAGACGAACGTGAAATCCTTGTTCTCCGTTTCATTGATGATCTGTCTCCCAAAGAAATTGCCGAGGTACTGGATGAAACAGCCAACGTTGTCTCCGTACGCATTCACCGCGCGTTAAAAAAATTACGCGCGCTCCTCCCCCACTCCTATGTTTGAGAAACTCAGATATTTCAGACAGACAAAAAACATCACGCTAAAGCCTGATGAGAAACTTTTGATACACGAACATTTGAAGAGCTTCATGCAGACACATCCGGTAAGAACCATCGCCGGATCGCGTCAGCTAAGACAGGAGGCCCCCATTCACTTCTTGTCTTCTCTCAAATCTATGCTGCTCAAACCGTTGCCGATCACGCTGTCCGCTCTACTCTTGCTAGGAGGTGGAACGGCTTTCGCCGCTGAACAGGCGCTCCCGGATGAAGCGCTCTATCCAATCAAGCTCCAGGTCAACGAACGAGTCCGGGCAACATTTACTCCCACGAGCGAAGGCAAAGCAAAATGGGAAGTACGCGTCGCGGAGCGCCGTTTAGAGGAAATAGAGAAGCTGGCAGCCGAGAAGAAACTAACCGCTGAAACCCAAGCGCAGGTCGAGACAACCTTTGATCTTCAAACAAAGTTGATTCAGGAAAAGATCGCTCGTTTGAAGGCGGAAGGGAATATCAATGCTGCAGCGGAGCTTTCGGAGAGTTTCCAGATGTCTCTACAAACACATGAGACAATTCTCACAAAGCTCGATGCAGAGAATATCGATACAAACGCGATGGATCCATTGCTCGAAAAAATTAAACTCAACGCGACGGTCATGACATTGGGAGCTGATGAATCAAGCGCAACAGCCACGATGGATACTCAAGCTGAACTCAAAGCGCAAGCGTACAAAAAACAACAAGCCGCTTCGGACGCGATTGCAAATGTCAAACAGAACTTGAACGAATCAATACAGTTGGATGTGGAGATCAAAGCTAAAATCACTACGCTCCTTCAATTATCTCTGGATGCATTCAGCAAAGGAACGGACCAGTTCAATCAATTAGAATTCAAACTGGCTGTCTCGCAGTATGGACAAGCGGAGACCTCCGCCCAAGAAGCGCTTCGCCTGATCGCGAGCTCGCAGACTGATATAAAAGCCAATGCGGAAGGCCAGGTCATCTTTGAGACACCCCTCAAACAGGACTCGTTGATCATCAAACAAAAAGCCGAGCTCAATGCGGAGACAAAGCTAGATCCTTTGCCACAAGAACCGCCCAAGGAAACGGAACCGACATTCGATCCAAAACAATCACTCGACTTCCAAGATAAAGCCAAACTTGATCTTAGCCTCTAAATCAAAGTCGGCAAACACCCTCGATCTTCGGATCGGGGGTGTTTGATATACTGCCTGCATGAAACCCTTTTTCGTAAGCTATCTCGCCAGTCTTTTGTCTTTGGCTGTCATCGACGGAGTCTGGTTATCTTTGATTGCAAAGTCTTTTTATACGAAGTCGCTTGGTCACGTATTGGCCGCGAATCCACGTTGGTTGCCTGTAATCTTATTTTATCTAGCCTATGCCGCGGGGGTGAGTTTGCTTGTTGTCCTACCTCAAGTGAGAAGCTCCGGTTCAGGACTGATGGTCCTGGGTTATGGGGCTCTCTTAGGCTTTATCGCCTACGCCGCCTATGATTTGACGAATTTAGCCACTTTGAACCGCTGGCCGATTGGGATGTCCATTGTGGATCTCCTCTGGGGGACCTGCTTGACCGGGGTCGTCAGTTTGATCGCTTTTTCAGCAGTTAAGCGATTTGGTGGCTAAAAATATACAAAATTCGCTGTTTAAGGTACACTCGGCCCCAGTATGCAGACCCCTTCGTCATCCACCGGATTCCATGGGCTTGGAATCGCGCCAGCTTTGCTTGAGATCATCAGCAAGCTTGGCATGCAGGAGCCTACCCCGATCCAGCGTCAAGCCATTCCGGTCGCGATGGAAGGGAATGATATTGTCGGAATCGCACAGACAGGAACAGGTAAAACACTCGCGTTTGGCCTGCCGATGCTTCAACGCCTCGCCCAACATAAGGGACGTGGGCTCGTTCTACTCCCAACGCGTGAGCTAGCTGTTCAGGTCGATGAATCCATCAAAAAGGTGGGTGCATCGATTGGTCTTCGGACAGCCGTTTTGATTGGAGGCGTTCCAATGGGTGGCCAGCTGCACGCGCTCCGGAACGCCCCTCACGTGATCATCGCGACCCCGGGCCGTTTGCTTGACCACATGACCCAAGGTTCGGTCCGTTTGAACGATCTGAAAATTCTTGTTTTGGATGAAGCTGACCGCATGCTCGATATGGGTTTTGCGCCGCAGCTGAAGCGCATTTTCGAAACAATCCCCGCCGATCGCCAAACGATGTTGTTTTCGGCCACCATGCCAACGGACATCATCCAGATCGCGCGCAAGTACATGAAGCAGCCAACACAGGTTGAAATCGCCCGCCAAGGCACAACGGCTGATACAGTTACCCAAGAATTGTTCATCGTTCGCAAAGAAGAAAAGATTCGCCTCATTTCAAAAATTCTGCAGGAACATCGCGGCTCAACCCTCGTCTTTTCTCGTACCAAACACGGCGCTCGCAAACTGACTCGAGCCGTCCGCGCCCTTGGCCATACGGCCGCCGAGATTCATTCGGACCGCACCCAAGCTCAACGCCAAACGGCCTTGCAAGGTTTCCGGACAGGCAGTTACCGCGTCTTGATCGCAACAGATATCGCTGCTCGTGGGATCGATGTGAAAGGGATTGAACTCGTCATCAACTTCGACCTCCCAGATCAGGCGGAAGACTACGTCCACCGCATCGGCCGAACCGGACGCGCTGGAGCCGCTGGGGTCGCCATCTCCTTCGCGACACCCGACCAATTGCGCGATGTGAAAATGATTGAGCGCTTAATTCGCCTTCCACTTCCTGTCAGTCCACTCCCTGTTTTGCCGGATCTCCCTCCGATGCCAGCGATGTCTGAATCGAGTTATGATGACCGACCAGCTCGACCACAACGAGGCGGCTCAAGTTACGGAAGCAACCGAGGAGGCTCTTCTTCTCCGCGTCCAAGTTCACGCTTTGCAGGACGCCGGAGCACCAGCAGCGGAAGCAGCTACCGCGGAACGCGTCGGTCAGCGACCAATAGTGGATTCTAAAAACAACAAACACCCGCTCAAACCGCTCGATCGAGCGGTTTGTTGTTTCATGGTATACTTTCCCCATCTATGGACGATCGTCGCAAGAAATTGCTCTTTATCGCGCTCTTTATCCTCGCCGTTGTCGGGATCGCCGTTGTCCTCTATTTATTGTTTTTCCGAGCAATACAACCAACGACATCGCCCGAAACACAGGTTCCAGGCACTGGAAATTCCCTCCCACGAGCCTCAGACGGTAGTCCTGGGACAATCGGTGGACAAACCGGTGGCGCTCTTCCCAGCGCTTCTCCCACCCAAGGCGTCGACCTTGGTGAGACACCTGTGCTCCCTACGAGCAGCCTCTTACCGGATGCTGCAAAAATTTCGGTCCTCGCCCAGAACGTGCGCTTACCAATCGCTACGTCACGCACAGGGACGAATGGCGTACGTTTTTATGATTCAAGTGATGGTCGCTTCTATTCCGTCCTCGACGACGGGAGCAGAGTCCCCCTATCGGACACCGTCTTTCCGAATGTAGAACAGGTCACCTGGGGCAATAAAAGCGAAAAGGCGGTCATTGGCTTCCCAGATGGAAATCAGGTGATTTATGATTTTTCTCAAGACAGACAAACAACGATTCCTCGCTTTTGGCAGGAATTACAGTTCTCTCCTGACGACGATCAAATCGTCGCAAAAAGCATTGGCAGCAATCCGACCAATCGGTTTCTGATCATCGCCGGGAGCGATGGATCAGATCCTCGACCGATCGAAGAACTTGGGAACAACCAAGATAAAGTCATGGTGAGCTGGTCACCGAACAACCAAACAGTTGCATTCGCCCGCACAGGAGATCCGCTAGGAGCGAATCGCGAGCAGATTTTATTGGTGGGCAAAAACCAAGAGAATTTTAAAGGTCTGATCGTGGAAGGAAGAGGATTCACCCCTAACTGGTCACCGGATGGAACTCAGCTGCTGTACAGCGCTTGGAATGCAGAAGAAGGGTATCATCCAATCCTGTGGCTAAGCGGCGCGTCTGGCGATCAAGTCAATGCCAATCGCCGACGAGTGAATATCGAAACCTGGGCCGACAAATGCAGTTGGGCAGACGACACAACCGTGATCTGCGGCGTTCCAAAGAACATGCCAAACGGAGCGGGCCTGCAACGTGCCTTATTCGACAACGGTCCAGACGCGCTATACAGATTGGATTTGGCAAGCGGACAGGCAGTTCCGCTCGAAGAATTTTCCTCAAACGTCGCTGTGCGCTCGGTGCGTGTTTCGGGCGATGGTAGATCGGTTTTTGTCACGGATGGCAATAGCGGGCAACTGATCAGAGTCAATTTGTAGTAAGCAAGATGACTCTTTACGCAAAAAGAAACGCTTGAAAGCGTTGTCCAAACGTGAGATAGGGCCAGCAAAGTTTGTAAATCGTTTTATCCGTATCAGAATACTTGGCGAATGAACGCTTGAAGACTCGACGGTTCAACATATAGACCGGCGCGAATCGTTCAGGCAGCGTCTGTGCCAATACAAGATAAAAACGCTCTGCTATTTGATCCGAAGAAAATAATCCTTGGCTATAGCGCAATGTAAAATTGGTGAACGTTTCTTGATCAACACACTCAAGCAGCTGGAGTAAGAACTCTCTTTCGGCAAAGGGGTATTTTCCATAGCGAACGATCTTTTCGAGCAACCGTTGCGCATGAATCGGTTCGATAAAATAGCCCCGCAAGGCTTCGAAAAAGGCGGCGTGAAACAACGAGGCATGTTTGAAATCGATACGCTCAAGCAAGTGGATACGCAGCGGATTCAAATCACCCTGTCCTTTGCGACGCGAGATTTCATAAAGCAACGCGCTGTAGGTCGTGAGATCCAGATTTCCAAAATTAGAATCGTCAACGATCCGATTCAGCAACTGCTTGATATCCAACCTCTTTTCGCCATCAGACGTGCGGTCAAAAATCAGGGCGAGCGAACCGATAATATTTCGATACAATGAAAATGAACGCTGGGAATCAACCAAGATCTCAAGATTCAGTTGAGGATTATACAGCAATTCGATAACCACTTTCTTCGGCCAATCCTCTTGGCGACGATGACGCTCCAGTAGCTGTATAAAGGCTGGAAGCTCTGAGGATTCAAGCTCTCGTGCTAACGCAACAAACGCGTCCTCAAGCGCAATTGAACGCAACTGGTTTCCTTCCAATAAGCCTCCCAACGCTTCAATACGACGCTCTGGATACGCCCGCAACACCCATTCCACAACTCGTGACCAATTCGCCGCAACCCGTCCGATAAGAGGCAGCTGAGAAAATAGGACGTCTTTCGCAACCTGTTTCTCTGCAACCATTCTCAAAAATGGATCTAGGTTGAGCTCGGTTTGCAATTGGTCGAGCGCGGAGACAAATTGGCCAATCCAATCCGGGGCGCGTTGCAACACAGCCATTAACAGGCGTGAGACGCGCTCGCCAGCGGTATACGCATTCGTCTCTTTCGCAAGTGTTCGTAGATAGTCCTGGTAAAAGGCGAGATCCGCTTCATCCTGTATCGAAAGATGATCGAGTACCGCTGGAACTTCGATGAAATTTGGGTACCACGCGAGAAGCTTGTGACTTACCGATTGATCAGTTGCGTAGTCCAACAATAAATTCCCCAGATACTTCGCCGTAGCGGTCGACGTATGACCGATCCGTATCATCGAAAGATGGTCTAAGAGCAGATTCGCAACAGCCGCACCGCCCCGCTTAAACAGTTCGCTAAAAAATAGCTCTGCATCATGAGTGAGCAGAAAACCGCCCTGCGTGACGCGTTCGCAGGCCTGCAAAGGTGTAAGCGCTCCCTCAGAAATTTGATCCGCCAAGCTGCGCACGTCGCCAGGCGTAAGTGCCTGGCCTACAACAGACAAAGGAACATCCATAGATAGACGCATAATAGACCATTCGCCTGCCAGTGCCAAAAATCAGCTCTCCCTCTCTGCTCTCTTCCTCTTTTTCCAAAACCAATAGCCGACGATTCCACCAGCCAAGCAGAACACTCCTACCAGACTACCAATGAACGGCAGATAGGGCCGGAAGGACTCGAGAAAACGTTGATAGGCCGCCCAACCATAGTATCCAATGAACAGAAAGAGGATGTTTCTTAGATACGAACCAATGAACGACGTGACAATGAAGGTCTTTAGATCAATTTTGAATAGTCCACAGGCGATTGACACAAAGGCGCTCGGAATCGGAGAAAGAAGTCTCAAAATCAACAAGGCCACATCGTCCTTCCATCCACGCCCCAGCTTCTTTCCGACTCGTTCCAGTTGCTCATGCGTGATTCCAAAGTATTTTCCATACCGTGGCATGATCACATCTTCAATCTTGTCCGCAAAGACATAATATAAGAGGCACCCTGCGACTTTGCCGACCGCTCCTGTCAGAGCGATAAAGCATAGCAGAAGAATACCCGCACCAGCGCTCCGCGCCAGCGAACCCGCTAACAACATGACGGCTTGCCCAGGAATCGGCCAAACGAGCTCTTCCAGAAGAGATCCGAGAGCCGTAAAGACCGGCAGCGGAACATACTGACTGAGCCCAAATACGTGGAGAACAAGTGCCTGAAACATACTAATTCTTGGTTTCTATAACGAGCACATTCGGCACCGTGACATAACTGTCAATCAACTCCGAATCAGAAGATGCACGAAACGCCACCCCTGAAGAAGGCCCGCCATCGACATTCAGAGCCATCTTCCAGTCGATCGGCAAGCGAACAAGCGCTTGGCTCAATTCATACAGCGAGATCCCGGCATAAGGCACAATCCCGACGTAAAAGTAGGTCCCAGAGCGATCGGTTCCGACAAATGTCCGGCGTGAGACTTTACCTGAATCTGTTTTGACACTCGCTCGACCATCCTCGATCAACAAGGGAAAACTCTGGGCCGCTTCCCAAGCTTGTTGACGCGCCGTCCCCTGATCCTCAGGTCCTATGATGGCAACACTTGGCTGAAGCATTAATAACGCGCTCTTATCATCATCGAACGCACGACTTCCGATCACCTGTCTTCCCGTTTTGAACCAACCGCTCGGTCCTTGATCTTCATGAAAATACATCCCATTCGAAACGAACACGGCTTCTGGCAGGCGTTTTATCCATTCCGAGACAGCCGCCGTTGAGGTCGATTCACGTAAGGCAAAACGATGTTCGGCAAGAGAGAAACGGTAGAGCACAATCGTACTCGCCGTTGAAGTTGAAAACGCTACACTCGCTCGGTCTCTTCCCTGGCCGCGTGGACTCCAGACAAGATCAGGGATTCGATCGGTTGTCGCGGCCTGTTCTTGTGGTTTTGAGGCATCAGATAGCCATTGACTCGAATCAATGGCGCAACCGCTTCCCATGAAAACAATGGCCAGCGCCAAACAGCTCGCAAAAAAAGAGGAACGAAATAGAGACATACTATGACCTCCGCTGGCCGAGCCAGATGAATAATCCAGCGGCTATCCCAGAGAGAACGGCCGCCGCCGCTAAGATTCCATTCCAAGGCGATGCCTCCCCCTGAACCGATAGCGGAACAGATAGAGGCTCCCCATGCTCGATCTCGTTCATCGTGATTGCTGACATAACAACTTCTTCTTGTGTCGTAGTCACTTCCACAACTCCTGCGGAAACGATTGCAGATGGATCTATCGTTGGGACGATATTAGTAGATGTAGCGAGAGGTGCTACGACCGAACGACTAACGGGCACGACCGGAGCAGTCACTGATCGTATCACGCGAGGCGTAGACGTAGGAACGACTGGCAACACAACGGATCGACGGGCATCCAACGGAAATGCATCCGTTCGATCATCCACTCCATCTCCATCGGTATCGGCGCGAAGCGGATCGGTCCCGCGAATCCGTTCATCTGCGTTCAAGATGAGATCATTGTCTTGGTCCTCATCGCCCTGGTCAGGGACGCTATCTCGATCCGTATCTCGATCAACAAACACAGAAACACTCACCATATTGTTTGCAGGTAGTGCATCCACGAAGGAATCGTCATTATCTACAACAATCCGAATTGTATGAGCGCCATAGCCTTGAGGCGTCCAAGGCACCCAGGCATCTTCCGGTCGGACCGCTGCCCGCACAGAAAACGGCTTCGTCCCGATCAAGCTCTCATTGTCATAAAACCGGACGGTTCCCTCGACGTCCCGTTCCCCATTGTTCGTGATCGTAGCGTAGATTCTCGTCCCCGATCCCAAGATAACCTCAGGCGGACTAAAAGACACATCACCAGCGCTTACGGAAACCTCATAAAAAGCAGCGTTCGCCCGCTCGCCCAATACAAAGATGGTCAGCAGAAACAAATAGAAGAGAGCGATGCGGCGCAACATAGACGTTCAGTATAACAGCCGCGCTGCTTTTTTTAAGGAGTTCAGGTTTGACACGTTGGACACAGATGCGTGCCGCGTTGGACTAAGCGTATTTTCTGAATCGGCGTACCACACATTCGGCAAGGTTCTCCCGTTCGACCATAAACTCGCAACAGCGAGAAAAATCCTCCACGCGTACCAGCCGTGTCCATGTAGGTATGGGCACTCGTCCCACGTTGGGCAACTGATTCGGCCAGCACCGTCTGGATTGCTTGAGCTAACTGGAGACGCTCTTTTGCATTCAAGGCTCCCAGGCGGCGACCCGGATGCAGACCCGCACGATGACAAGCTTCATCGGCATAAATATTGCCAATCCCCGCAATACATGATTGGTCCAACAACGCCGCCTTCAGAAGCCGTGTTTTTGGAACACGCAGACAGTCCGCTAAACGCTCAGGCGTCTCTTCGAGTGGCTCAGGTCCATATTCAGCCACTTTGGCTTGAAGCGCTTCCGCCGAAACAACTTCCATGAACCCAAATTTCCGGACATCATTCCAGATCAAGACGCATTTCTTTCCATACATGTCCCGACACAGCAACTGAACCGCATCATGCATCGTAGGTTCGTAGCCTTTTTCAACAAACAAAAAACGACCGGTCATCTTGAGATGAGCTAGGATCGCCTGCCCGTTATCCAAACGCCAGATGAGCAACTTGGCGCGCCGTTCGATCGACTGAATTGTTCGCCCCGTCAGCGCCTGCACAAAATCCGTCCCAGCTGGCCGTTCCCGACCCGTCCTGAGCAGCGTCACCTCTTTGATCGTGGCTCCATGCAGTCGATCATGCAGCTGACGACGAATCGTCTCGACCTCTGGGAGTTCTGGCATGGCCGTTCAGACAGCTAGGCTCTAGGCATCCGGCCAAGGTGTTACCAACTCGTACCCAGTTTTCGTCACGACAATCGTCAGTTCAAAATGAGCCGCTGGCGCTCCATCGGCCGTCACAATCGTCCAGCCATCACGCTTCACCCG
Source organism: uncultured Gammaproteobacteria bacterium (assembly GCA_964567995.1). Lineage (GTDB taxonomy): Bacteria > Patescibacteriota > Patescibacteriia > 2-12-FULL-60-25 > 2-12-FULL-60-25 > JAGOTP01. Next base: position 221,611 of record CAZMOB010000002.1, on the reverse strand, counting down.
AACTTTCCACGTTCCAAGCGTCACCATTGGCTCGATCGCCAAGACCATCCCCTCTTGCATCTTCACGCGCGGCGCATACCGATCTCGAAAATGGGGAATCTGTGGTTCCTCATGAACGGCATGTCCGACTCCGTGTCCGACCAAATCTCGCACGATCCCATACCCTTGAGGCGTCAGATAATCATCGATGGCATTTCCAATATCATGGATCCATTTTCCCGCTTTCACAACTCCGAGCGCCACCTGAAGGGCAGCCCGTGTTTCTTGCACTAATTTTTTCACGTTGTCTGGTACCTCGCCCACAATGACCGTGGTCGCCATATCGGTCGCCAACCGATCACGCCACATTCCAATATCTAGCCCAACGATATCGCCCATTTGAATGATTCTGCCTGGCACCGGCAACCCATGTACAACTTCTTCGTTGATCGAGATACACAAAGCTCCAGGAAAGGGTGTCATCTCCGGAGAGGGAGAATAATTCATGAAAGACGGCTTGCCTTGATGTTCGCGGATCCGATCACGAGCCAACATGTCCAGCTCAGCCGTACTGACTCCCGCCACGCACTTTTCGCGCAGCTCGCGTAAAATACCTGACAAGATCACGCCGCCGGCTTTCAGCTTCTCTATTTCTTCTGGGGTTTTGATGAGAGACATGGGAATCCAAGCGTAACTGAATTAGGTCGTTGGTACAAATCCAAGTTTGGACAATTTCTTTGTGAGCTCCTGGAACAAAAAAGGGATCGGCTGGTCCGCGTTTACAGATAATAGCACTCCTTGCTGGCGATAATACGTTACCAACGGCTCCGTCATAAAATGATAGGCCATCAAGCGGTCACGCACCGAACCATCATCCGCGTCGTCTTCGCGCCGCTTCACACGGCCGCCGCAGATCGTACACAAACCCGCTTTCAACAGTGGTACATGTTCTTCATGGTAGACGGCCTGACACGATTCGCAAGACAAACGCCCCAACATCCTCGACTCCGCCACGGCATCCGATGCCTTAAAATGAATGGCTAGGTTGATTTTGGCATACTTGTCGAGATCCGCCGCTTGCTCGACATTCCGAGGAAACCCATCCAAAAAGAATCCCCGCTTCGATTCGATCTCCGGCATGAGCCGCTTGCGGAAAATAGCGTTCACAATTTCATCCGGAGCCAACACTCCGTGTTCAACATAGCGTGTCACAAGCTGACCAAGCGCCGTCCCCTCTTTCATCTCCTCACGCAACAACTGTCCTGAGCTCGACACGCGCGCGCCAAACCACTCTGCCAGGAGCTCGGCCTGCGTCGTCTTACCGGCCCCCTGCGGACCAAATAGCACCCCTCGAACACGTTTGCGCGACATACTCAAACGAACAAAAGCTGGTGTACCGTCCCTGCCCCTTGTCTAGCCACAAATCGCATATGGCTGAAGAGTAACCAAACGGCGACATTTCGACAACGTAGCGATAAACCCACAGAAAAATAGAAAAACGAGCCCTTCGAGGCTCGTTTTTCAACGCACATTGATTTTCTAGTAGGTGTCGTACTCACGCATAGTCGCCTGCGACTGGATCTGCTTCACAGATTCGATCACAACCGACACCACAATGAGCACTGACGTCCCACCAATTGCCAACGTTTTCGTTCCGGTCAGAGCCTGAGCCAAAATTGGCAAGACCGCGATCAGGCCCAAGAATACAGCCCCCGCCAACGTCATGCGACCAACGATCCCCTGAAGATAATTCGCTGTCGGAGGTCCTGGACGGATACCTGGGATGAAGGCTCCCTGTTTCTGCAAATTCTCTGCCACCCGTTCTGGATGAAAGACAATCGCTGTATAGAAGTAGGTGAAGCCAACAACGAGAGCAAGATACAAGATACCGTAGATCGTCTGGTTTTGAATGGTCGTGAGGATCCAAGCGGCAGCCGCGCGCAGACTCGGATTACTGGATTGCGCAAAGAGCTGAGCCAACATCGTCGGAAACGTAAGGAAGGAAATACCGAAAATGATCGGCATGACCCCCACCATGTTGACGCGTAACGGCAAGCTGGAAGCCGCTCCGCCCATTGATACGCTCTGACCACGGACATTCCGGGCATGCTGCACCGGAATGTTTCGCTGACCTTCTGTCACGAAGACGACACCTGCCACCATAGCGATCGCGATGATCGCGTAGACCAACACGATCGTCCACTGAGACGAATCGAAAGTGGTGATGAACTGACCAAGCGAACTTGGAAGATCCGCCAAAATACCTGCGAAAATAATCAAGGAGACACCATTTCCGACCTTTTTCTCACTGATCAATTCACCGAGCCACATGAGGAACAACGTTCCCGCCGTCACCGCGATCAAAATCGCCGCGATGTGCACCGGATCTGTTCTCGTCAAAATTGGCACTTGAGACTGACGCATAAGCGACAGCAATCCAACCCCTTGGATGATGGCCAAAGGCACCGTCAGAATACGTGTCCATTGGTTAATCTTGCGCTGACCGCTCTCCCCTTCTTTTTGGATCTCTTCCAAGCGAGGAATGATAACCGCAAGCAATTGGAGAATGATCGATGCCGTGATATACGGAGCGACACCCAACGCGATAATACTGAACGTTCGGATCGTTCCACCCGAAAACAGGTTCAAGACGCCGAGCACTTGGTTCGCGTCAAAAAACTGTTGCAGCGCGACGAGATCGATGCCCGGCAATGGAATATGAGCCACGATTCGGAAGATCACCATCATGGCGATCACGAACAGCAACCCATGTCGGACCTCTTTGACTTGCCACGCACGGAGTAGTTTCTCCCACATAGAGGAAAGTCTCCCTCACGTTCGAGGGTAAGACACGGAATTAGGCTTGCTTCTTCTTTCTCTCACCAGCGACAACCGATCCGCCGGCTTTTTCAACCTGTTCTTTGGCCGCAGCCGTCATACGCAATCCAACCAATGTCAGCTTACGTGTGGGAGCTGTCCCGCCAATGATTTTAACAGTCAATTCACGGCTATGTAAGATTCCCGCGTCATGCAAGGCTTTGATATCGATCTTGGTACCTTCTGGAAACACATCCAAACGCTGTACAGGAATCGAGACAAGCTTGGCAGAGAAGCTCTTGAATCCCCGAACTTTCGGAAAAGACAACAACATCTGCTTCATGCCGTGCATCTTCAATCCGCCCTTGCCACCAGAACGGGACTTCTGACCCTTCGTTCCTTTACCCGCCGTTTTGCCACGACCGGAGCCATGACCACGACCGATGCGGAACGAACGCTCATGCGAGCCAGCATTCGGAGCGATTGTATGGAGACTTAATGACATAACAGTTCAAATTAGGCCTTAGGCGCGTCTTCCTTTGGCTGTTTATCGTCCGTTTTGCTGACCGGCATGCGGAGCATGCGCAAAGCCGCAAACGTTGCACGCACGACGTTCACTTTGTTCGAGGATCCGAGGAGCTTCGAAACAACGTTTGGAACACCCGCAATTTCGAGCACGGCACGCGTTGCACCACCGGCTTTGATTCCAGCTCCTTTTGGGGCTGGCTTCAACAAGACGACAGCGGCACCGGCTTTGGCGCGCACCATGTGAGGAATCGTTTCGTTGATGAGTGGAACGGTCAGAAGGGCTTTGCGCGCTTTCGTAGCTGCCTTGGTAGAGGCGGCTGCAACGTCTAATCCCTTGGCCAAACCGTAGCCAACACGCCCCTTATGGTTTCCGATGACGCTCAAGACGCGGAAGCGCATGCGCTTTCCTCCTTGTGTCACGCGCGTGACGCGCGAAACTTCAAGGTTCTTTTCATCGTAGTCAGCCTCCGCTGGGACATCGCCCGACTGACCGTCACGACGACCGCCACGGCCGCCTGGGCCTCCCGGGCCCCGACCACCACGACCACCAGCGCCCCCGCGACCGCCCTGGCCACCACGCGCACCACCACTTGGACCACGGCTTCCGCCACGGAATCCACCCCCTGGACCACGAGCCCCTCCACCGTAGGGACGCGCAACAGGAGCAGGCGTTGCTTCTGCTACAGGTACCGCCGCGTTCTCGGCAGCGGGAGTCGCTGTCTCTTCTGGCGTCTGGGTTGGTTGCTGTTCTTCGTTCATCATAGATTAAAACGTGAGACCCGCTGCGCGTGCACCCTCAGCGAGAGCGCGAACACGACCGTGGTATTGCTTATCGCGGCGATCAAACACAACCGCTTTCACACCCTTTTCCATGGCACGCTTACCAAGAAGCATTCCGACCGCCTGAGCGATTTCGGTCTTTTTCTTGCCTTTGCGTTCCGCTTCAGACAGTTCGACGTCGCGAACGGCCGCCAAGGTCTTGCCAGAGACATCATCAATCACCTGCGCAGAAATATGCGCGAGGCTACGGAAGACAGCGAGACGTGGACGTTCGGCCGTTCCGGAAATGGTGGCGCGAACACGTGCGATACGGCGCGCCTTTTGTTGGTTTGCAAGTAAGATCTTCATAGCGGATTAGCCAGCAGACTTAGCCGTCTTACCAGCCTTACGACGAATAACTTCATCGACATACTTCACACCCTTGCCCTTGTATGGCTCTGGTGGACGAATGCGGCGAATGCGAGCGGCCGTCTCCCCAACCAATGCTTTGTCGATTCCGGACAGAGTCAAAATCTGCTTCTCAACTTTTCCATCAATGCCCGTTGGGAGCTCAAATGGCACACGATGTGAGAACCCAAGATCCATCATGAGTTTGCGACCTTCCAGCGCCACTTTAAACCCAACCCCGACGAATTCGAGGGCCTTTTCAAATGGCTTCTGGACACCGTCCGCCGCGTTTGAAAGCAGCTGACGAACCAGTCCCCAGATCGCACGATCTGTGACGTTGTCCGGACGGTCAACCGTCACGAGCAACGCTCGAGGTTCGGCTTGTGTCTCTACTTTAGCCGCAGCCGGAAGACGGACCTGCAGCGTCCCTTTCGGTCCTTTGATCGTCACCTGGCCGGCTTCGATGGTGGCATCGACCCCGGTAGGGAGAAGGACTGGTTTTTTTCCAATACGTGACATAGGAGTGGGCTAGGAAATTTCACACAAGACTTCTCCTCCCAACTTGCGGGCTCGCGCTTCACGATCGGTCATGAGACCAACGGAAGTTGAAATGATCGCCATCCCCTGCCCGGACAACACGCGGCGGAGCTCGTCATTCTTGCGATACACGCGGCGGCCAGGCTTCGAAATACGCGTGAGCTCATGAATAGCTGGCAGTTTGCCGACATACTTCAAACGGATCGTCATGGTGCGCTTGGAACCTTCGGTTTTTTCTTCCACAGATTCGATATAGCCTTCACGCTGAAGGAGATCGGCAATCGCTCGCTTGATGCGAGAACCTGGGACAGACACCTCGTCATGACGCACGAGATGTGCGTTACGGATGCGGGTGAGGAAATCACTAATCGGGTCAGTAAACATAACGTGGGATATTACCAGCTGGATTTGGTTACACCTGGGATCTCGCCCTTGTTCGCCATCTCGCGGAAACAAATGCGGCAGAGTCCGAAGATACGGATGAATCCGTGGGTGCGTCCGCAGCGCCAACAGCGACGCACGATGCGCGAAGAAAACTTCGGCGTGCGCTTGGACTTGGCAATTTGAGCTTCAGTAGCCATAGGATCGTTGGATTAGTTCTGGAAAGGAAAGCCGAGTCCTTTGAGTAAGGCGAGGCCCCGGTCCTTGGCTCCGGCCGTCGTCGTGATCGTGATCTGAAGACCATGCACACGCTCGACTTCGTCAGGACGGATTTCTGGGAAAGCCAAGTTTTCACGGAATCCGATGGAAGCGCTCCCTTGCGCGTCAATACACTTCGGGCTGATTCCACGGAAGTCACGGATGCGAGGAAAGGTCACCCGCGTGAGTTTCGTTAGGAAATCCCACATGCGTGGGCCACGGAGCGTGACCATCATGCCAACGATCATGCCTTCGCGAATTTTGAAACTCGCAATAGACTTCTTCGCCTTGGTCTTCACTGGCTTTTGACCGGTGATACGCGTCAGCGTCTGTTCGACCGTTTCCATCACTTTTGGATCCTTGATCCCTTGTGACAAACCAACCGAAATCACGACCTTCGTGACTTTTGGCAGGGCCATGACACTCTTGATCCCAAATTGTTCACGGAGGGCCGGAACGACTTGAGTCTGATATTGTTCCTTCAGTGTGATCATAGGTTAGGTCTTGGACTTACGCGTCACCTTCTTCTTGGCTGGAGCTTCTTTTTCAGAAGCGCCTTCAGCGGAAGCATCGGTTACGGTTGTTACACGAACATTGGAGAGGTGAATCGGCATAGGGAACTGGACGATTTGTCCCTTATCTCCCGAGCGTCGGCTGCGCATGTGACGCTTCATGAGATTAATCCCTTGCACGGAAGCGCGCGCCAAGCGAGGAAACACTTGCAGCACCTTCCCAGTTTTCCCTCGGTATTTTCCCGCGATCACTTCAACGGTGTCGCCGGTCTTTACTGGATGAGTCGCCATAGGATTAGAGCACTTCAGGGGCTAAGGAGACGATCTTCGAGAACCCACGTCCACGCAACTCGCGGGCGACGGGTCCAAAGATACGTGTACCTTTTGGATCAAGTGATTTCGGGTCGATAATGGCCGCGGCATTTTCATCAAAACGGATATACGTCCCATCTGGGCGACGCGTCTCCTTGCGGATACGGACGAGCACGCAGTGCACGATATCGGACTTCTTTACCATACCGCGTGGAGACGCCTCCTTTACAACGCAGGTCACCACGTCTCCAAGTCGCGCATAACGCTTCTTGTAGCCACCCTGTACGTGGATACACTGCAAGAGCTTGGCTCCGGTGTTATCCGCGACGGCGAGCATCGATCGGTGTTGAATCATAAGAGAAGAATTACGCAGCCTTCTTCAAGGTTGCAATATAGCGCCAGCGCTTATCGCGGCTGATCGGACGGCATTCTTCGAATTGGACAATATCGCCAAGATCAAGCGTCACTCCTGGTGAGTGGATCTTGAAACGTTTCGACACCGTGAAATACTTGCCGTATTTCGGATGCGCGACACGGCGATCGACACGCACAACGGTCGTCGCTTGCATCTTGTTCGATACAACGAGTCCCTGGAGGCGGCGGTGAGGGGTGGTTGGAGTAGTAGTCATCATACGGTAGTGGAACGCTTCTGTTCGGCGAGAGCTGTTTGCAAACGGGCGATCTGGCGACGAATCGTCAGAGCCTCAGCGGTTTTGGTATAGGTGTGGGAAGCAAGCTTGCGTCGCAGCTCTTGCTCATCGCGCTGGGCCTCTGCCAACAAACGCGACAGCTCTTCCGACGTCTTGGTGAGCAACTCTTTCATGTCCATAGTTATTTTGCGATGTACTTACAGACACTGGCGAGTTTAAAGGCGGCGCTTTCCAAGGCTTCTTTCGCAACTTCGGCTGGAACGCCATCCATCTCGAAGACGATTGTTCCTGGACGAACGACGGCGACGTAATGGTCGACCGCCCCTTTTCCAGATCCCATCGGCACTTCATTACCTTTCTTGGTGACTGGATGATCTGGGAAGATACGAATCCAGACTTTGCCACCCTTCTTGATGTAGCGCGTTAGCACACGACGGGCCGCTTCAATCTGTTGGCTCGAGACCCAGGATGGAGTGATCGCTTTGAGGCCATGTGACCCGAAAGCAATTTCGATCTTGTCCGAAGCCGTGCGAATGTTGCGTGCACGTCCTTTGTGCCACTTGCGGTGTTTAACTTTGCTAGGAATCAACATAATGCGTGGGTTCGATTAGGCAGCCTGCACTTCCGACGCTTCTGGCGTTGGAGCAGTCACCGACTGAGAACGTGGAGCACTCATTGGACGACGCCCGCCATCGCGACGATCACCACCGGAACGATCCGAGCGACCACCACGAGCAGGCGTATTTGGCTGATACTGTGATAAACGATCCTGTGCGAAGATATCTCCACGATAGATCCAGACCTTCACTCCGATCGAACCAGCGATCGTGTGAGCGGTGGCCGTTGCGTAGTCGATATCCGCACGCAAGTTGGTGAGAGGAATTTTTCCCCAGCCGAGCTTTTCTGTACGAGCGATTTCCGCACCATTCAAACGACCAGAGACACAAACACGGGCACCGAGTGCGCCCGCCTTTCGGACGCGTTCCAAAGTCATCTTCAAAACACGGCGGAAGGCCATACGTCGTTCAAGATCTTGAGCCACGCCCTGCGCCACCAATTGTGCTTCAATTCCTGGACGAGCGACTTCCTGTACTGCCACATTAAACAAGATCTTTCCACGCTGCATCGGAAAGAAGCGTTTGGTTGCCTTCTTGCGAAGCTCTTCAATGCCAGCACCGGAGCGGCCGATCACAACTCCCGGTTTTGCCGTGTGAAGGGTGACTGTGATATTGCCACGAGAGCGCTCAATATCAACACGGTTCAACGCCGCATCTTTGAGCTGTTCCACGAAGTAGTAACGGATATCGTGGTCCTGATGTAATTGCTGGCCGAATGTTTCTTTGCGCGCAAACCAACGGGAAGGCCACTGCGTAGTGGTTCCGAGACGGAAAACGAATGGGTGAACTTTGTGTGCCATAGAGGTTAGGCCTTCGAAGAGGCGGACTTCTTAGCGCGAACTGGGGTCTTGGCCACCTTTTCAACCGATTTCTTGGCTTTCTTGTCTGCCAGTTCGGCACGATCACCCAACACGATCGAAAGGTGCGTCGTACGTTTGCGAATCGGCGCCGCTCGACCGAAGGCGCGGGGACGTGAGCGCTTCAAGGTTGGTCCACCATCTGCTGTGATCGCTTTGATGTACAGAGATTCTGGAGCCAGCTTGAAGTTATGCTCAGCGTTCGCAATCGCGGAACGAAGCAGCTTAAGCACTGGCAAGGCAGCGCCTTTGTTCATGAGAGACAAACGGATATCCGCGTCTTTCACAGACTTTCCACGAACCGCATCAATCACCAAGCGCACTTTGCGTGGAGACATGCGGAGGGAACGGAGGAATGCGTGAACGTCCATAGATTATTTCTTTGGAGCAGCCGCTGGAGCAGCTGGTTTAGCAGCCGGTGCGTCCGACTTCGCCAATTTTCCCCCATGGCGAACGAACTTGCGGGTTGGTGAGAATTCACCAAGCTTATGTCCAACCATGTTCTCAACGATAACGACCGCAATGTGCATCTTGCCATTGTGAACAGCCATCGTTTTGCCGACCATCTCAGGCGTAATCGTCGAAGCACGAGACCACGTCTTGATGGGGGTTTTGTCCCCCGCTTTCTGAGCGACGACCTTCGCAAGAAGCTTGGCATCGGTGAAAGCACCTTTCTTAAGACTACGTGACATAGGATATTAGAGCGTATTCCCGCGACGACGGGTGAGAATATGTCGATCAGAGGAGCGATGCGTGCGACGTGTTTTGACACCGAGCGCATGCTTACCCCACTTGGTCTTGGCGTACTTCATACCAATTGGATGCTTCCCTTCACCACCACCGTGTGGGTGGTCAACCGGGTTCATAACCTTACCGCGAACGGTCGGTTTGATTCCACGATGGCGCATACGACCAGCCTTCCCCCAGCGCACCAAGTGCCAATCTGGGTTCGAGACCGTTCCGATCGTAGCCGAGCAAGATTTCGGAACCTTGCGGACTTCACCGGATGGCATCTTCAAAATAGCCGCATCACCCTCGATCGCCATGAAGCTGATAAGTACACCGGCCGCACGAGCGATCTTCGCTCCTTGGCCCGGATTCAATTCAACCGCATGCACCTGCGTACCAACCGGAATTTTTTCAAGTGGAAGACGGTTTCCAACCGAGATTTCCGCTTCTGTCTTTGAAGACATGATCGTATCACCGACCTTTGAACCGAATGGAAGAAGAATGTAGCTCTTCACGCCATCGGCATAGTGTACGAGGCCGATACGCGCTCCGCGACTTGGATCGTATTCAATCGAAACGATTTTCGCTGGAATGTCGTAGCGAGAACGCACGAAGTCGATCTCACGCGTGTAGTTGCGATTTCCTCCGCCCTGATGACGAACCGTGATCTTTCCATTCGAACGACCAGCTCGGCTCTTGCGGAACGAGATAAGCGACTTCTCTGGCTCATTAGTCGTGATATCGGAGAAATCCTGAACCGAGGAGAAGCGACGGCCTTTGGTAACCGGTTTGTATTGCTTAATAGGCATATTACGCGGAGAGATCAATCGATGAGCCTGGCTTCAATTCGACCAAGGCTTTCTTCCAGGCGCTGCGGCGGCCTTCGATACGTCCACGACGGACAACTTTGCCCGGGCCACGAACGGTACGAACAGCCACGACCTTCACCCCATAACGGGCTTCGATCGCTTTGCGGATGGCAACCTTTTCTGCAGCGATCGGTACGTTAAAAGTATAGGTATTCGTTTCCGTTACTAAACGGGAAGCTTTTTCACTGACGCGAGGCGTTCCAACAACCGTGTACATCCAAGCTGGAAGAACCGTTGCTGGTGCCTTGACCGTCAACTCAGCTTCCTGCTTCTTCGTGGTCTTCTTTGTCTTTGGAGCAGCAGTCTCCTTCGTGGCTTTGTCAGCCGGCTGCTTGCGAATGCGGTCAATAATTCCCATAGGAAAGTATTAGGCGTAGATCTGTTCCAACGCCGAGATAGCGTCCTTCATGAAGACCACCGAACGGTAGGTCAGAAGGTCAAGCATATTCAAACTGTTCACGGTCACAACCTTCACGGATGGAAGATTACGAGCCATGCGAACAGCGACTGGATCCGAACCACCAAGCACCAACAGCGTTGTGCGATCCACCGGAAGCTTCTGGATCATCGCAGCAAACGTCTTGGTCTTCACTGGCTCTTTGGCGATCGCCTCGAGTACAATGAGTTTTTCACGCATGAGCTTGTCGGTGAGAACCATCGACAAGGCCTTACGTTTGGCTTTACGGTTCATTTTGAGCGAGAAGTTGCGTTCGGACAATGGACCGAAGACAACACCTCCACCCTTCCACTGCGGAGAACGAATCGAACCCTGACGAGCGCGACCAGTTCCCTTTTGCTTCCAAGGCTTTTTTCCACCACCGTTTACGAGACCCTTTGTTTTGGTCGAAGCGATTGCATGGCGGGCATTTGCACGCTGAGCAATAACCGCTTCATGAACCAAGGCTGGATCTGGAGTCACGGCAAACAAACGGTCCGGCAATTCCATGTGGCCGACCGATTGTCCCTGATAATTGTAGATCGATGTCTTAGCCATATTAGGAAGCGGAAACGATTTCAAGCAAAGAATGACGAGCTCCTGGAACCGCGCCCTTGAGAGCAATGATTCCGCCTTCGCGTACTTCGATCACCACTAAATTCTTGACCATCACGGATTCATCACCCATGTGACCGGCCATGCGGCGACCCTTCAATACGTGCTGGACACCACCGGCTCCGATGGAACCCGGCATACGCTCTTGGTCCTTGTGACCGTGCGATGTTGGATGACCATGGAAGTGGTGGCGACGGACGACACCCTGGAACCCTTTTCCTTTGGATGTGCCGCGAACGTTGACCTTATCCCCCACTTGAAAGACCGTTGCCTCAATCGCGTCACCACGCTTGAAGGACGCGACATCGGACAAACGGAATTCACAGAGATGGCGAGATTGAGGGAGATCTTTCAAATGACCGGCCTCTGGACGAGATAACGTACGTGACGTGCCAAAGCCAACTTGCACGGACTCGTACCCATCTGTGTCTTTCGTCTTTACTTGCGTAATCACACAGGGACCGGCCTGCACCAACGTCACCGGAATCAGATTTCCGTCTGCTCCGTAGATTTGCGACATCTCGAGTTTTTTACCGAGGATGAATTTCATAGGCGATCGGATTGGTCGCGGATGGATAAAAAACAAAACCGGGAGTCTGCAGACAATCGTTTGTCTCCAAACTCCCGGTCTCAACCAAAAGGCTGAACCTGACGTTACGGATATTCACGATTCACTGCAGGGAGGTTATGTCACGCACCAGTCAAAGGCTGCTGCGTTTCGAACGATCTTGCGATCACTCAAACAACTTTCTCCTTGGGAACCCTCACCGAGCTGAGCTCGGCAAGCTCTTACATTTTAATCTCTACATCGACACCAGCTGGAAGGTTGAGGGACGTAAGAGAATCGATGGTCTTTGGATTTGGATCCAGGATATCAACGATTCGCTTGTGGATACGCATCTCAAACTGCTCGCGAGCGTTCTTGTAGATGAAAGTGGAACGGTTGACGGTCCACTTCTTCTTTTCGGTCGGCAACGGGATCGGGCCGATCACTATCCCACCACTCCGTTCGGCCGTTTCGATGATCATACGGGTCGCTTGATCGATGATCTTGTGATCATACGCACGGATCTTAATCCGCACACGATGGGCGCCAGCTGTTTTCACGACGGGGGCCGCCTTTATCTTGGTATCGGACATGTGCAATGGAGGGGAGGTTCCCCACCTCGTAAAAGACGTGGTTTACTTTACGTCTCACGAGGTGGGGAACCTCCCCGATTTAGCTTATTTGACGATCTTAGTCACGACACCAGCGCCAACCGTCTTCCCACCCTCACGGATGGAGAAACGCATTTTGTCCTCGATGGCGACTGGAGTAATGAGTTTAACAATGATCTTGACGGTGTCACCTGGCTGAACCATAGCGACATCGGCTGGTAATTGAACCTCACCCGTTACGTCCGTTGTACGGATGTAAAACTGAGGTTTGTAGCCTGTGACGAATGGCTTGTGGCGACCACCTTCTTCCTTGGTCAAGGCATACACTTCAGCCTCAAATTCGGAGTGTGGGGTGATGGATCCTGGTTTTGCCAAGACCATACCACGTTCGATTTCTTCCTTTTTCACACCGCGGAGCAAAAGCCCAGCGTTGTCACCGGCCATACCAGATTCAAGCGACTTGTTGAACATTTCGATACCAGTCACAACACTCTTGCGTGTTTCACCGAGACCGACGATTTCAATTTCTTCACCGATCTTAACCTGACCGCGCTCGATACGACCCGTCACAACGGTTCCACGACCTTCGATCGAGAACACGTCTTCGACTGGCATGAGCATTGGTTTGTCGAGCTCACGAACCGGCTCTGGAATGTATTCATCACAAGCCTTGATGAGATCCAAAATTGGCTTGGAAGCCGCTTCATCCATTGGGTTCTGAAGCGCTTTCAACGCGGAACCACGGATAATTGGGGTCGTTTCACCGTTGTATTCGTATTTGCTGAGAAGATCGCGAATTTCTTGTTCGACGAGGTCGATCAATTCAGCGTCTTCGACCATATCAACTTTGTTCAAGAAGACAACCATGGAAGGCACACCAACTTGGCGAGCCAAAAGGATGTGTTCGCGCGTCTGAGGCATTGGACCATCCGTCGCGGACACGACCAAAATCGCACCGTCCATCTGGGCGGCACCCGTGATCATGTTCTTGATGTAGTCAGCGTGACCTGGACAGTCGACGTGCGCGTAGTGACGCTTGTCGGATTCGTATTCGGTATGAGCCGTCGCGATGGTAATACCGCGGGACTTGGACTCAGGAGCTTTATCGAGGTCATCGATACCCTTTTTCTGAGCCGTCATGCCATGAGCACCCAACACGGTCAAAATAGCCGCTGTTGTAGTGGTTTTGCCGTGGTCAACGTGGCCAATCGTGCCAATGTTGACGTGTGGCTTCTTACGGGAGAAGAGTTCAGCCGCCATAGGTGCAGGTCAAATAAGACTAAAAATACGTAATTATGAGTGGCATGATGATAACAAAGGTGTGCATTTCAGGCAAGAGTCCGTCAGGATTCGTCAAGCGTATCCAATCTAGATAGATTTTTTTGCTTTAGATTAGGCACTATTCGCACATCCAGCCCGTCAAAAGCAAAGCGATCCTCGATCGACTCTGGCTGAGGAAAAAGAGAGGATAACGTGGCTGGATACGCATCCGAGCCTTGAAGTTGCAGCAAATCTTGCAAACGAAGACCCTCACTTGAGCGTTCAACAACCTCTTGTCCTGGCTGCGAAGAAACAGACGAACGGCTAGCGTCTCCAAGGTTCGATGGGGTTGGGATCTGTTCCGGCGTTAAAACCAAAGACGAACCGGCGAGCCGTTCATACACCGCCAATGGCAACAGGACACAGGGTTCATCCATCTCAGAAGATTGGACGATCATTGGCAGCTGCGTCCGACGGACAAGTTCAAGTAAGCGGGCAAGCGAAGTCATACGTACCTTCCAAGCCTACCTTACCAACACCCAACCGAAAACCCAGCACCGGCATCCGCCAAGTACTGGGTTTCGTATTTGTCACCAATTGATGCACTGCTGCTGCGTTTATTTCTTGGCGCGACCTTCGACGATGATCTTCGAGATGTTGTTTGGAACTTCTTCGTACTGCCCAAATTCCATCGTGGAGCTGGCGCGACCTTGCGTCATGGAACGCAACGACGTGGAGTAGCCAAACATTTCAGACAGCGGAACCAAGGCACGAATGACTTTGACACCGGAACGATCAGCGACATCCTCGATTTGACCGCGTTTGGCGTTCAGGTCACCGATGACGTCACCCATGAAGCTTTCTGGAGTCACGACTTCAATTTTCATAACAGGCTCAAGGATGACGACGCCCCCTTTGCGACATCCATCTTGGAAAGCCAACGATCCGGCTACTTTGAAGGCCGCTTCGGACGAGTCAACATCATGGTAGCTTCCATCGGTCAATGTAACTTTAAGGTCGAGCATTGGATAGCCAGCTAACACACCACGTTGCATCGCTTCTTGGATCCCCTTGTTGATTGGCTGGATAAATTCGCGAGGAATGACACCGCCCTTAATCGCATCAACGAATTCGTAGCCCTTCCCACGTTCGTTTGGCTCAACCGTGATGACGGCATGACCGTACTGACCACGACCACCTGACTGACGGATATATTTACCCTCCCCTTCAGCCGTTCCCTTCAAAGCCTCACGGTAGGCAACCTGCGGCTTACCAACCGTTGCATCCACTTTATATTCGCGCTTCATGCGATCAACAATGATTTCGAGGTGCAATTCACCCATACCACTGATAATCGTCTGAAGGGTTTCTTCATCCGTGCGTACACGGAATGAAGGATCTTCTTCACCCAATTTCTGAAGAGCAACACCCATCTTTTCTTGATCGGCCTTCGTCTTTGGTTCAACAGCGAGCGAGATAACCGGTTCGGGAATAATAATAGATTCTAGTTTGAGCGGTCGCTTTTCGTCGAAGAGCGTGTCCCCCGTCAACGTCCCCTTCAAACCGACAGCGGCCGCGATGTCACCAGAGAACACTTCTGATACTTCTTCACGATCGTTGGCATGCATGCGGACGATGCGACCAATGCGCTCCTTCTCTCCCGTACGAGCGTTGATCACATAGGAACCGGCAGCCAACATTCCAGAGTACACGCGGAAGAAAATAAGCTTTCCAACAAATGGGTCAGCCATGACTTTGAAAGCCAAGGCCGCAAATGGCTCGTTGTCTTGTGGGGTGATCGCCAATGACACATCAAGGTCCTCAAGCTCCGTTGCTTTTGTTGGAGGGATATCCAGAGGACATGGAAGGTATTCCACGATCGCATCAAGCAAGAATTGGACGCCTTTGTTTTTCAACGCTGATCCACACAAAATTGGATTGATCTGGTTGGCGATCGTTGCGCGACGGATAGCAGCCTTGATTTCTTCGACGGTGAATTCTTCGCCCGCAAGATAGCGATTCATCATGTCTTCATCCGTTTCAGCAATCGCTTCGATCATTTTTGCGCGATACTCTTTCGCTTTCTCCATCATGTCGGCTGGAATTTCCACCTCCGCAATGTTCTGGCCCATCTCGTCGCTGTACATTTCTGCCTTCATGCGGACGAGGTCGATGATTCCGATGAAGTGCTCTTCCGCACCAATTGGTAATTGAATTGGATGTGCATTCTTGGTCAAACGATCGTGAATCGATTTCACATCGTTATAGAAGTTGGCACCCATGCGATCGAGTTTGTTGATGAAACAAATACGAGGCACGTTGTGTTTGTCCGCTTGGCGCCACACGGTTTCGGACTGTGATTCCACACCAGCAACACCGTCGAACACCGTGACCGCACCGTCGAGTACGCGCAAAGAGCGCTGCACTTCAATCGTGAAGTCGATGTGTCCTGGGGTGTCGATCAAGTTCATGCGTGAACCCTTCCAGTAACAGGTCGTAGCGGCAGCGGTGATCGTGATCCCGCGCTCCTGCTCCTGCGCCATCCAGTCCATGGTCGCTTCCCCTTCGTGTACTTCACCGATTTTGTGCTTCTTGCCTGTATAAAACAAAATACGCTCGGAAACAGTCGTTTTCCCAGCATCAATGTGGGCGATGATTCCAAAGTTACGGGTATCCTTCAAAGAATATTCACGAGGCATACGAAGAAAATAGTGAGGAGAAGAGATGAGACAAAGGGGTAAAGCCAGCCGTGCTGGCTAAGAGCAAAAGTAGCTAGTAGGTGTAGCGCTTTTCGATTGCTACTCGCTACTAGCTACTGGATCCAGTCAATACTGTATTATTTCGCGAAGTGAGCGAAGGCGCGGTTGGCTTCAGCCATGCGCTGCACATCGGACTTCTTACGAACCGCTTCACCTTGGTTCTGAGCTGCATCGATGAATTCCGTCGCGAGCTTTTCCATCATCGGCTTGCCTTTGCGGGAACGGGCGGCGGTGATCATCCAGCGCAATGCGAGCTGGATGCGGCGGTCGGCGCGCACCTGGAGCGGAACCTGGTAGTTCGCTCCACCAACGCGACGAGATTTGACTTCGAGCATCGGCGACACATTCTTCATCGCTTCTTCGAAGACTTCCGCACCTGGCTTTTCAAGTTTCGCTTCAGCAATCGCCAAGGCACCGTAGACGATCTTTTGAGCGAGTTGGCGCTTGCCACCGATCATCAGATAGTTGATGCACTTTGTAATGACTGGATTGTTGTATTTTGGGTCGGCCGCGATCTTGCGGCGAGGGGCTTTCTTTCCACGCATAAGAGTATCAGTTCAGGAAAATTATTTCTTCTTCTCTTCCTTTGGACGGCGAGCACCGTACAGAGAGCGGCTGCCACGACGACCTTGGACACCTTGCGTATCGTAGACACCGCGCACGATGTGATAGCGCACACCTGGCAAGTCCTTTACGCGACCACCACGGATCAAAACGATCGAGTGCTCTTGAAGGTTGTGCCCTTCTCCAGGAATGTATGCCGTGACTTCCTGACTATTCGACAAACGCACACGGGCGATTTTACGAATAGCGGAGTTTGGCTTTTTTGGGGTCATGGTGGTCACTTTGACGCAGACACCACGCTTCAAACCGGATCCGCGTTTGTATTCCGTGCGGACGCGGTGGAGCGTATCCATCTTGAACTGGAGCGCAGGGCTCTTTGATTTGACGGCCAAGGGCTTGCGAGCGCGTCGAACCAACTGGTTAATAGTAGGCATGGGAAGTGAAGTTGATGGGCGCTAATCTATCAGCTTTTTTCAGGCCCCGTCAAGGGGATGGATACACGGAGAGCAGAAGAAACAGGATCAGAATGAACGCCGTTTGCCATCCAACGATTTTTCGCTCATCCCAACGCCCATTCCCCAAAAGGGGCAACAAAGCGACAACCGCGCAAGGGACAGCAATCCACCACAGGATCACCCAACCAGAAAAAAGAGGAACGGAAAGATACCCCAGCGCTAACGCAATGGGAATAAAGAGCCGAGGAGACAGTCGCAAGTGACTCGCAAACCAACTCACAAGAGACGGTGACCAACGAAAGGCCTTTGGAAGCGCGTGAAAGAGATAGAAAACTGCTACAGTAAGCCAAATATTTGCGGAAATGAGCGGGACAGCTGCCGTTCGAAGTGAGAAAAAGACCCCTGAAGTGGCGACACAAACGAAGGAAAGTGCTAGGACCAATCCTCCGAATGGACGCTTTTTCCAACGAAGCGCAGGTACGCTCAAGGCTTCTTGAAGCAACAAAAAGCTCCCGAGACTTACCAAGACTGGCCACCCCAAGAGCCAGGCGGTGCTCAGAGCGATTCCGAACAACCCTCGCCCCAGCCAAGTCACATCTCCTCTACCCAAGACACCTTCGATCGAAGCAGTGGGTCGCTCGTCTGCTAGATCCGCCTCTTGATCATGAAGATCATTTCTCCAAACGGTGACCCCCCAGGTAGCGAACAACGTCACGGAAAAGAGAAGGATCGCCGCCAAATCAACACCTCGGACAAGCAGGGACCCTCCAACCGCTCCACCGATAGAGAGTCCAAAAAGAGCGGCTCCCAGAAAAGATAAGCCCCTCACCGGCTTGAAATATGCCAAGAGCTGACGACCTGTGAAGGTCACTTGGCGCAAAAAACAGACCATCAAAGCACCGAGACCCAAAAGATAGGCCACTACCAACTGCAAAAAGCGTACGGAAGCTTCGGTCTCCCCTTCCAGAACACCTGGAAATCGCTCAAGGATCGAGCGCCACCAGAACCCCTCCTGAGATAAGGCGACCCAGGCACGTGCCAAGATATTGGGACCGGCATTCAAAGGGGAAATTTCCCTCGAAACACTCACCCAAGCGACCAACGACGGAATAAGCAAAAGACCGGTTACTCCCAAAAACCAGACAAGGACTCCAAGCAAAAGACGTTTTGGTGATTGTTTAGCTCGCCAACCCTGGAAGAGAAATTGGAGAGCAACTATGACCAAGAATATCAAAAGTCCGGCTGAGGCGAGCGTGCGTGGAAGCCATCCAAAGGTCAGGAGAGAAACCGGTGTCTCAAGGATATTTACAAAAGAAGGGGCGTGAGACTCAAATCCGAGCCATGCAACCACTACATTCACACATGGGATAAGGAGAGCGAGCGGCGCATAAGAGAGGACCTGTTCGATGGCCTCTGGCCATGAAATCTGGCATATCCTCCGCCAAACGAATGTCGCCCAAAAACCAAATACGAGGATCCAAAAAGGTCGTTCGATCACAACCGCTGTTAAATCGACAAGGCGAGTCCTCTCCCCAACTCCCGCCAATGACTCAATCAACCCGGACACGGCCGATATGATCAAGGCGACACCTAAAGCCCGAGTAATTGCTTGGGCCGTTTCCTTGGCCTGAAGGTTTTTCCACATAACAATCGAGAGTATTTAACTGATATTCCCAATTACCTGAACCATGAATCGGGCGACCGAACCGATCCAGCCAAAGAATCCGATCCCACTGGCCGAATCGAGGATCATAAGACCTAACAGCAACATTGGACCGTATTGTTCCAAAGCTTGGCGGGTCCCGCGATGCGCATCAGAAGACAAGAGCGTGAGCAGGACTTTTGAACCATCCAAAGGCGGCAGTGGGATCAAATTGAAGAGCAACAACAGGAAATTGAGGTACCCCATGAAGGAAAGGAGTGTCACTAGCAGATTACCAGAAGACCAACCAAACAGCTGTCCCAATAAGCCAGGGGTATTCGTAAACACATCTCCTCCTAATAAAACACAGAATGTCCCAAATAACAGGTTTGAAAGCGGGCCAGCTAAAGCGACAAAGGTCGGGCCCCACTTTTGGTATTTCAAATTGTATGGGTTGAATGGGACCGGCTTTCCCCAGCCAAAGCCAACCGTAATCAAGGCTAAAAAACCAAGCATATCCACATGGGCGACTGGATTCAGGGTCAATCGGCCATCCCGCTCGGCTGTTCGATCCCCTAAGGCAAAGGCCATTCGGGCATGGGAAAACTCGTGAACCGCCAGAGTGAGAAGGAAGGCAATTACGAAGACAAGGAAAAGCCAGGGCTGCTGAAAGAGCAAGGACAAATTCATAAGGAAGTGTCTCTCCATGATGCCGTTTGGACCGACGCTTGCCAAATCGAGCCTCTTCCCCTATCCTACGGCCATTATTTTGCCGTCTATCGCCTTACTTCTATGTCCCGCATTTGTCAGCTGAGTGGAAAGAGCGCCGTCTTCGGCAACTCTCGCAGTCACTCGAACATCGCTTCCAAGCGTCGCCAGAACGTGAACCTTCAGGTTGTCCGCATCAATGGCAAGCGCATGCGCATCGCCGCTCGCACGCTCCGTACCATCAAGAAATACGTCACGTCTCAGCATGGCGCTGAAGTGAAGGTGTAACAAACTACGTTCCAAAAAATAGACAAACACCGGGCTCAGCGCCCGGTGTTTGCGTTTTCTTGGGAACAAATTGTCGGCACTGAATTGTAGCGATGAGAGATTCCCGACAAAACCTAGGCCATGTCTTTCTTTGCTTCCATGATGATCTCGTAGGCCTCTTCTGCCGAATCTACCAACTGCATCAGCTCGATATCATGCTTATCAATAAAGAGATTTTCATCCCACATCTGCTTGCGCATCCAATCAAGCATCGGCGTCCAAAACTCCACGCCAACCAGTACGATCGGTACCCGATTGACCATCTTGCCAGTCTGAATGAGCGTAATGATTTCAGACAATTCATCAAGCGTTCCAAACCCACCTGGGAAATACACATAAGCCTGAGCGGCAGCTGAGAGCATGACTTTACGTGTGAAGAAATGCTGAAAAGCCACGCTACCGTTCACATACTGGTTCTTGCGTTCTTCATGTGGCAATTGGATCGTCAGGCCGAGCGATGGCGCGCCGGCATCGTGCGCCCCCCAATTTCCCCCCTCCATTACGCCCGGCGCACCTCCAGTGATAATGGTAAACCCCTCTTTTCCCAACAAGTAGCCTAATTTTTTTGCTTGCTGATAGCCATAACTTGCAAACGAAGAACGCGCACTCCCAAAGAACGTCACGGTTTTGGATTGCTTGGACAAAAAATCAAAACCTTCAACGAACTCAGACAGAATACGGAAGATCCGCCAACTCATGCTGCCGTCTATACCTTCAAAGATAGAGGCCGTTGTCGGCGCATGTGGACGTTCAAGCCATTGCTTGATGCGCTCTTTCGGAGCACGAATCTCACAGGTCTTTCCACCCAAAACGACATTGGCAGGCGATGAGGGTTTAGGAACGGAGGATGAACGAGCAGAAGGTGCGACGGGACGTTTCTTTGGCATGCATACAGTATATCATGTCATTCGCAAACAACGTGAGATACAAAAGAAGATGGTTTCCCATCTTCTTTTGCGCTGCACTCTTTTATTACAAGATGGCTTCTTTCGCGACCTTCGCAACGCGGAACTTCACGACTTTCTTGGCTGGGATCTTGATGGATTCACCCGTGGCTGGGTTGCGGCCCATACGCGCCTTGCGATCAAGCTTCACGAGTTTACCGAACCCTGGAAGAACGAACTCTCCATTCTTTTTGACCTGGGTGTAAGCGATCTTCACCAACTGTTCCATGAAGGCAACGACGTCTTTCTTTTGAAGATCCGTCTTGGCCGACAATTCCTTCATGAGCTGCGACTTGGTCATTTTCATAGGAGGTGCGTGAGAAAAATGCGAAAGAGTTAATAAATGCAAGGGAATTATACGAAGCCCCCACCTAAAACACAAGAAAACATGGGGATAACGTAAAAAATAAAAAATCGCTGAGCCAGCACTTTGGCTGTTCAGCGATTTTTCTGACAAGGGAAACCCTTGATGGTCGGGGTAACAGGACTTGAACCTGCGGCCTCTTGCACCCCATGCAAGCGCTCTGGCCAACTGAGCTATACCCCGCTAACTGTTCGTTCGCCCTCTTTCCCAACAAAATACCCACAGAGAATAGCCTAAAACCATTGCCAAAATCAACTTTTCCTGTATACTACAGGCAAACGGCCCCAAAAGGGCTTTTTAAAGATCTATCCCCTCTATGAACTTGATCGACCGTACCCGTACCTACTTCCGCGCTTCGAAAGATGAGCTCATGGCTGTCACTTGGCCGACTCGTCAAGATATCATCCGTTATACCGGTCTTGTGATCGGAACAGTGCTCGTGTTTGGGCTGTTCTTCAGCGGACTCGATTTCGTGATCAATACCGGAATTCAAGCCATCATCGCAAACAAAAACGCCACATCAAACCAAGTCACTCCCGCAACTACTTCGACCACCCAAGTTGAGGTCAATCCGGTCGAAGTGGATGCCACGACTCCTACTGGCGCTCCAGCTGATATCAAAGTTGAACAAGTTCCAGTCACGCCAAACACCGCTCCTACGACAGGTACTTCTTCAGGAAATTAGTCTCTCCTCCCTACTCTCACCTTTATGCCAAAGCAAACTGCCGAGTACGGGCGACGCTGGTACGCGATCAACACCTATTCCGGCTACGAGGAAAACGTAATGAATAACTTGAAGCAACGCATTGAAGCGCTCGGGATGCAAGAAAAGATCTTCTCCGTCGTTGTTCCAAAAGAAAAGAAGATCAAAATCAAAAACGGGAAGCGGCGTGTTGTAGAGGAAAAGATTCTGCCTGGGTACGTGCTGGTAGAAATGATCGTGACGGATGATTCCTGGTACGTCGTCCGTAACACGCCGAACGTCACGCAATTCATCGGCATGGGAACGACACCAAGCCCGCTTGCGAACGACGAAGTCGCTTCGATCATGAAACGGATGGGCACAACGCAGGATCCGGAAATCTCGATCGATTTGGCGGAAGGAATGGCGGTCCGTATCGGCGAAGGACCATTCAAAGGCTTCGAGGGCAAGGTCATCGGTATCGACGGCGCTCGTGGCAAAGTGAAGGTGTTGGTCAGCATGTTCGGCCGCGAAACCCCGCTCGAACTTGACTTCACCCAGGTAAAAAAGATTTAATAGGCACGCTTCTCGCCCCATCCAGGCGCTTATAACGGATTATTTCTCTCATTATGGCCAAGAAAGTCAAAGCACTGATCAAGGTCCAAGTCATGGGTGGCAAGGCGACCCCTGCTCCACCGCTCGGTCCGGCCCTCGGTCAACACGGAATGAACATTGCGGAATTCTGTCAGAAGATCAATGCGGCGACGCAAGATCGTCTTGGCGAAGTGGTTCCAGCGATTATCACCCTCTACGAAGATCGTACCTATACCTTCATCTTGAAGACCCCTCCGGTTTCGGAGCTCATCAAGAAGGCCGCCAAGATTCCAAAAGGATCAGCCAAGCCTCTCACGGAAAAGGTCGGAAAGATCAATAAAGCGCAGGTACGCGAAATCGCTGAAAAGAAAATGCCTGACTTGAACTGCAGCTCGATCGAATCGGCCATGCGTCAAGTCGAAGGAACGGCCCGCAACATGGGAGTGGACGTGGTCTAAGACCAGCAGTGTCAAACACATAACGACCGTGCAGCTTTCCCGCTCACGGTCGTTTTGAATACATTGACAATTCTTTGGAAAAGACGTGGCCCCCGGAGAACGAGAGCGTTATGGGCCAATCCGTTCAAACGAAGGATCCGTAGGCTATTTTTGACATTTTTGGCTTAAACAGCTATTCTTTTCGCACATTATTCTTGATCGTGGGACTCCGCTCACACGGAGGTTTGCACCACACTTAAGCTATGGCTACCAAAGCCGCTCATGGCAAGCGTTACACCGAACTTGCCAAACTCGTGAACCAGAAGACGCTCTATCCCGCCCAAGAGGCGCTCGAGCTCGTCAAAAAGACGGCCAACACAAAATTTGATTCCAGCGTTGAAGTCCACTTGAACCTCGGAATCGATGTGAAAAAGGGTGATCAGCAGGTGCGTGCCACATTCGTATTTCCACACTCAATTGGAAAGTCGAAGAAAGTCGTTGCTTTTGTGGCAGCTGACCGCGAAAAGGAAGCGAAAGATGCCGGAGCTGACATCGTGGGTGGCGAAGAATTGATCGCTGAGATCATCAAGAACGGGAAAATCGACTGTGACATCACCGTCGCAACGCCAGATATGATGCCTAAGCTTGCCAAGCTCGCGAAGATTCTTGGTCCAGCCGGTCTCATGCCGAACCCAAAGACCGATACGGTGGGAACAAACGTTAAAAAGATGGTAGAAGAAATCAAGAAAGGTAAGGTCTCGTTCAAAAACGATACGACGGGGAACATTCACCAGTCGATCGGAAAGGCCTCGATGGAAGCGAGCGCACTGCTCGGGAACCTCACGATGTTGATCGAAGCGGTCCGCAAAGCAAAACCAGCCTCGTCAAAAGGGGTATTCCTCAAATCCATCACCGTCACTTCGACGATGGGTCCAGGGGTCAAAGTCGACGGAAACTCGATCGTCTAAACAAAAGACTGATCAAACAAACACCTCGCACCAATGGCGCGAGGTGTTTGTTTTCGTTCAACTCCTACTCAACTTTCAGATCAATCCGTTCCTGCATGCTTGGGATTTTGCGGAGCCAACCAGGTGAGGTCGTGATGTCAACAGATTCAACACCATCGATCTTTTTCAGCTGATCGATCAAGTCTTGTTTTGACTTGCCCACCATCGTGTCTTTCTTCAGGGCTTCACTCGAAGGGGTTAAACGAGCGGTGGCATCGGTCTGGACGCGGACGGTGGCCGTCTCGGAACGTGGGTCGACCGATTCGATCTGGTAGCGAATGGATTTCCCATCGAATGGGATGAGTTCACGATCAGAAGGCACTTTCTCGCGAAGCTTGCTGCGAACCAAGACGAGCATATCATCTTTTGGATAATACACCGCCGTCACATCTGCCTGAATGTAGACAATGAAAGACTGTGGGGTTGAACCGGGTAGAATCTCTTTGCGAACCTTTGTGAAATAGACTCCTTCTAGTGAGGCAGATTCTGTTACTTCCGAGGCTAATTGACGTTTGGCCCGCTCTAAGGTCTCGTCGATGGCTTGGCGTTCGGCGGCATCAAGCTCCTCTTGCGTCGGAGTGAGGGCGCCAGGACGCGTCGCACGAGACGTCGTCGCTGACTGCGTTCGTGGAGCTGTTGGAGGAGCCGGCGTTGTGACGGTAGAGACTTCGAGTTTGAAGGGAACTGTCGATTCGGCGTAGATGAACTTCTGCAAATCAACGAATAGTCCTGGGATCGTGAACTTGGTCGGACCAATAGCAAACTCGGCACCCGCCTTATCCGCATACACCGCGACCTCGACCGAACCGCCTGCTGGAACCGTCACCCCTTTGTCGATACGGAATAATTTGTTATCAGGCGTCAGCAAACGCGTCGTGCGGACCAGGGGTTGAGCACGAGAGTAGATATTGGTGATTTTCACCGTTCCACGTGCAATGGCGTTTGTTGGAACGATTGGAGTCGTGGGAGTTGTCGCCACGACGGGTGTAGATGATGGAATCAAAGCAACAGGCGTCGTGGTCGCACCCTCAGCTGCAGCAGCCCGGATGGGAAATTCTTTGCGATTTTCAAACGTTCCTTGAGCGACACGCCCGAGGAGCTGACCCGCCTTTGGTGTTTTTGCTAGCTCGACGACCGTATCAACCGCCACCGGTTCTTTTTTGACGTGGACGACTACTTCCGCCTTCACGGACGATAGCCAAAGAATAGCGATGACGAGCAGAATCGTAAGTCCGATGAAACCGAAGGCAATTTTACGATAGAGATACGAACGCGGAGGAGTGGAAAACGAAGGGGCGGTGATGGGGACAACGTTAGGGCGACGGCTTCCGCGGATAGGCATACAAAAAGGGAAAGAACATTCGCTACTATAGCACAGATCTGATATCCACAATGGTGATCAACGCACAACTCCGCGTCCACGAGCAAGACTATCTTCGGGAAGATCCGTCGTGAGGGCCGGTTTTACGCGTAGAACTTGAACGGTTGTTTGCTTATCTTGGGCTTCGAAAGTCGTTTCTCCCATGAGCGGAGCGAATCGCCCACCATCTGCTCGTTCGGGGGTTACTTGGACATCAAAGGATGCTGTCGTATTCACTGCATCGAGCGCGAGATTCGGAATCGCCCAACGGACTTCTCGTGTCGCTTCGTCGTAGGTCAACGTTCCGCGTTCAACCTGAACCGATTTGGTCCAGACAGCAATTGAAGGGAGTTTGGCGCGAATCACGACCGTTCCTAGTTCATGAACCTTTTTAGTGATCTGCCACACAATGCGATATCCGGTTGTCTTCCCGATCTGGGGCGGAAGAGGGCCGGATCCAATAGGTGCACCTTCTTCCGTTGAATAGCGAGCCTCCACCTTCACATCCGCGTCCGTTTTATAGGGCAGGTTTAAGGAGGTTACACGAACCGTTCGCGCACCAACCGTCTCCCCCACCCGATCGATCTGGGCGAGTGCAGACAGCTGAATCAGGGCTTCTTTGGTCCCGGTCGGAGCGCTTCGAACTGGGAGAATCCAGTCAAAGGAACCTTTTGCTTGAGGTGGTAGTGCGGCAAAACTAGGAACTTGGGCCGCTGTGAGTTTCAACGTTTGCGTTTGACCTTTAGTACTCGAAGCGGCTCGTTGCAGATCTTCCAGAAGCGACCAATCAATCAAACCAGCTGTCCCAGTTTGACGTTTGCTATTCACAAATGATTCAGCGGACAAAGTGAGGGCCAGATTTTTCAAGATCTCCCCACTCGTATTTTCGTAGGCAAGCGTCACCCGGACAGGGGTTCCAGCATCGAGAGGAGTATCCGTTACCCCTCCATTCACGATCAACCGAAGGAGCAAATCGCCAGCCAAGACAATTGAGCGCGCTTCTGATTGCTCAAGTGAAACAAAGGTTCCCCGCACATCCGCTCGACCCACCGCTGCCGTGATCAAGGCATCGCCCGGATGGCCGGAGAGCATCGACCCCGTGACTTGCAGGGTCGTCATGGAGCCAGCGGGAAGTCGAGCGATCGGAAACGTTAATTTTTCTCCGTCCTGGCTCAGTCCTGGTGAAGAAGAGGCGGACACCACAAATCCATCCGGCAAGACAAAACGAGCAACGAGAGGACCGAGCGCTTGATCGGAACGATTCGTTACTTGATAGCGTAAAACGACTTGATCTCCTGGCAACATGCGCTCAGGCGCGGTCAGCAGCCCATCAATCGTCGAGGTGGTATAGGCAATCTGCAGGGTTTCTGCCAACTGCCGTTCGCGATCCAACGCGTCTGGACGATAGGTAGCGAGAGCTTGAATGGACGCCGTTCGATCGGCGGATCCGTAGAAAATACCCCGCAGCTGAATAATCCCTTTTTGAGCAGGTGGAAGGAGACCTAAGGACCAAAGCGTGGAAGAAGCGCTCGTCGGGACAGGCACCGCTTGACGCAACACAAAATCGGTTGGCAAAAAAACACGGATCTCCGCCTCGCGCACAGGCTGAAGTTCTTTGTTCTCCCAATAAATATTAATCTCCTCCTCCTTGCCTGGACTAATCTCTTTTGGTGCCTCGATGCGAAGCGCGATCGCGGGAGGCCCATCTAATCGCCAGGGACGCCACAGCACGAACCCAACCCAAGCACAGACACTCACGACACAAGCGATGAGTACAACCCAGACCGTTGTACGTAGCCACCAAAAACTCCGTCGATGTTCAAATTGATTGAAGTCGGGTAAATCACCCTGGTCATCCCGATAGATATTCGATAAACGATCTTCAACAGACTCAGGCGACTCCAGCTCGGGAGCCTTTGCAGGCACCCGTTTCCGAGAGGCTGACTTAGTTGGTTTTTTCTCCGAAAGTGGTTTGGTCATACGAGGATGGAAGCGCAAAGGACAAGGCAAAAATCTCATCTTGAGCGAGTGGACCAGACCAAGACAACGAGCCCGGAGACCGGACGACGTCCAGCCGATTCGACCAACGAATGTCCCAAGTCTCTGGGTACGTGATCATGAGACGGGTCGTTCGATCAGCCTTACCGGATTGGCTCGTAAGATACAGCGTGTAGGCTCCGCCGCTCGGAGCTGCGTCTGGCCCGTGGTCGGCGAGCGCTCGTTCAGACAATTCTTGCACGGTAAATGGGAGACGGTAGCGGAAAACGGTCCGAGAGGTAGTTCCCGGCCTCAGCTGGACCCAGGCACCAAAAGCCGTTCGGCCGAACTCTTGGGTCACATCTGTTCCACTCGGACCAACCTGCGGAAGCGTCACCTGTTTGGCGAGATCCTCATCCGGCAAATCTTCTGACAGAGGAAGTTTATAGGCCGTCGAGAGCGGCGGTTGTATGCCTTCGACCGACAACAACTCTGAACCGAGCGGAACATACAAACGCACATACTCTACATTGTTGGCCCCATGGAAGAGCTCACCGGACTTCCCATCGTGCGTGCGATCAAGGGTTACGGTCGTTTCAATCTGACCAGTTGGAAGGATCTTTACCTGTTGGTCAACTGACTCACGAATCACGGCATCCGTCTTCTGGCCACCAATATTCGCCTCAATGACACTAAGCGCATCCCCTTGGGTTGGCTTGAGCCGTCCCGCCCAACCGAAGCGCTCTGTGTAGGATTGTAATTCTTGATCGCGGAACCAGAGCTGTACATCTTTGCGACGTAGCGAGTCATCCAATAACGAAACAAGCTTCACCATTTCTTGTGGTGACGTCTGTCTCAAACGTTCAAGCAAAACCGGAAATAAGTCTCCGATGATTTTCTTCGGTTTGTTTTCTGTTTTGTCGTATTCGAGCTCAACCGATTTTTGCAGTTCCAGCTGGATATTGTCAGCCGTAAAGGTCTTGCCGTACGCCGGGAGGTCGATTGGACCCGTGAAACGTAAAAGTGGCTCGAGCACCGAAGCATTGACCGCAATCACCCCATCCAAGGTCGATTGTCCACCCTGACTCCAAAACCAGCGAATTTTCTCAGCGGAAGCAGCAAAATCCGGGAACCAGTTTGCATCCTGAAATTCCCAACGTGGATTCACGAGATGGAGTGGCTTAGGAGCAAGAACGCGGCTCTTGAGCTGGCTACGCAAATCATAAGGACCACCACCTGGAACAAAGACCTGTTGAATTTCGCCACGGTCAATCATGAGTTCAGCAACGGAACCCATGAATCCACCGCTTGGGCGCAATTCCGCTTGGTTTTGGAAAACCAATAAATAGGTTTGCTCCCGTGATTCCCCCATCAACAGACGAGCAAAGCGCAAGGTTGCCGAAATGTCACCGAGCGCCCGTGAACCTTCTTCAATCGCCGACCGAGCTTGCGTGACGCGTTCACGTTCGGCTTCCGGCAACGCAGCCGCACTCACATCTGCAATCCGTGTCTTAGCTTGAAGGAGCGTTGGCAGGGCAGCATCAATATAGGTTTGGAGAATGGAAATCCTCTCAACCGGATAGCGAACTTGGGCCGTCAAGGCTTCTTGAACCCCTTCTGTCACCAATCGACCAGCTTTCGTGGCTTGCGTTCCAGCTTCCAATAAAGCCACACTGCTACGATAGGCATCTCGTGTTTGCGGCAACGAACTAACAACCAAGGTCGTCAGCCCATTCACTCGGCGAAGACCATCTTCGGCGGCTCGAAACTGTTCAGAAGCAGCCGCCAAGGCAGAAGGAGCATCGGTGATTGGGCGTGCAGAATCGGCCACACGAGCAACTTGCTCGATCGCGGAACGACTTTGACTCAGGCTCTCTTCCACGGTTCCGCGAAACGAACGCGATAAGGACACGGCACCCGCTGGTAAGCTCGCAACCAAAAGCAAGGCGGCTAACCCACCGAAAATCTTCACAAAATCCAAGCGCGGGATCAATACCGGGATATCCCAGGTTTGTTCCGTTTGGGTAACAACCTCTTCTCCCCGCTCTTCCACATCCGCCACCACATCTTCCATCTTCTCAACTCCATGCGAAAAGAAGGAGGCAACGCGATGCCGCGTAAGCGCTAAGCGATAGGCGAGTGATGAGGTCTTCGCATTAACTCCCGTTGTCCATTGATGATCAAAATCTGTAGGCAGTAGCTGTTCATCAGCTTCTGCACGCACGATTTGAATAATGGGCGAGGGAAGGTGCGCACGTCTCTCGGCACGGTCTACCTCCCAACGAATGAACGGGGCACGCAAACGGGCCCAAATCGTATACGCTTCTTGAAACGCGACGTCCGGATCACCCGGCGTAAACTGATGGTGAAACACGAACGGATCTACTTCAGGAACGTGCAAATCGAGCGCTTCAGCTAACAATGCTTCGGATGAAACGGTCAGATCAGCTGGCAGACTCCACTCATGAATAGACCGTTCACGCGGTGTTCGTGTTTCTTCTTCAATCGGCTGCACCAATCCCTGAACGCTGACCAAAAACGGGCTCTGTGTATGCGGACGGTGTTGAATCGGGATCCGAACTGGTCCTTTGTGAGCTCTGTGTAAAGAAATACTTGGGGCCGATACAGCTTCTTCGGTCAAATGCACTTCAACTGGTCCGTCCCCTTTTGTTTTTTGAGTATGTGAACCACTCCGCCGAAGGGTTCTTCGCGTTCGGCGTTTGGCTGGCTGCGTAGGAACGGGTGCGCCGACCCGAGACAAAAGACCATCGAGGAAGGCCTGGCTCTCTGGAGAACGTTCGTCCCGGTCTTGCTCAGCACTGGAGGCAGGATCACGCATGAACTATCCCGAAGGATCAACGATTGACGAAGAACAAAAAGGGCTGTCAATCGTTCGTATCATATCATTCAAGGAGGCGTTTCAAAAGAAGCTTGGCAAATCCTGGGTTTCCCGCTACTATCCTCGCACATTGTGCAAAGAGTCGGGGCGTAGCTCAGTTGGCTAGAGCGCCTGCTTTGGGAGCAGGAGGCCGCAGGTTCAAGTCCTGTCACCCCGACTTTCTGCACAATGCTGCGTTTTTTAGGCAAAAGCAGGCTGGAGCAAAGGGACGGATTCCGTCTCCATTCGACAGACTTCCTCCAAGGACCACGTTAACGATTCGGTACAAAACCTCAAACGAAAGGCTTGTGACCCATCTGAGACAGAGAAAAAATAGACTCGGCGCTGCCCTACCCGTTCCGCATGCATGAAAAGCACCCGCCTCACCTGATGGAAGCGACCATTCCATTTAAAGACAATCGGCTCTGGATGATCATCTCGAAAACACATCATCACATCGATCGGAGCCTGCACTTTTCGATAGACCATAAAGAGGGAGGGGTAAAGAAAGAAGATACAAAAAGCTAGCCAAGGGAACTTGGAGAACTGTGCGCACCGATGAGTGATTAATGACTAAATGACCGAATGACTCCTTTCACAACCCCTTGAATCAGCGGATCGTAGCAAAAGATCGGTTTCATGGTTTTATTGGCTGGCTGGAGTCGGATTCGTCCACGTTCGCGATAGAATTTTTTCAGCGTTGCATAGGCGTTATCGAGCAGCGCAACCACGACATCCCCGTTCCGAGGCGAAGGATTCCGTTCCACCACAACATAGTCGCCATCAAGAATCCCCTCCTCAATCATGGACTCTCCCTTAACTTTGAGAATATAGGTATTAGATGGATCAGATGCAAGTTCAGCCGGAACAGCGAGCGTCTCACGGCGATCTTCGATCGCTTCAATTGGTTGGCCAGCCGTGATGAGACCCATAAGTGGCAAGACGACACTTCGTCCCCAGCGGACGGCTTGATCGGTTGGCTGCAGCTCACGACTCCCGGCCTCTCCTTCCGTTTCACGCAGATACCCACGTTGGCGCAAGGCCTGAACATGAACATGAACGGTCGAAGGCGAAGCGAGGCTCAATCCGCTCGCGATCTCCCGGAATGAAGGGGCGAACCCTCGGTCATGAATGTATTGAACGATAAAGTCCAACACTTCTTTCTGCTTGGGAGTAAGAACAGTCGCCATATAGAACAAAAGTAGAACAGAAACAGAACGCGGTCAAGTCCCCTTCTGATCTAAGTTTTCCTTTTTATCCACAATGACGTACACGTTCCGGATACATCTGTGGATTTCTTTCGTGCCCAATTTGACCCCTCGTCAAGAATGACAGAGAGAGAAATGGTTTGTTCGGTGTTTAGTAAACACTTTCATCAACCGTAGGAAAAAGACAAAGGCGATTGAACGGACCTTTTGTAAAAAAATTGTTTCGTTGTCACTGAACACTTTACCTAGCCGAAACAAATTTTTTCTCTCTGTCTGGACACTTTCCACAGCTCAGAAAAAACTCATGACATGATGGGAGAGTAGGCCTGAGAACAACGACGCTTCACCCGATCCGTCGAAGGATCAGACGCCTCAACCTCATGCTATTTCCCCACTGGCGGGGACGAGCGCTCGTCTCGTCCCTGATGGTTTTGTGTACCTTATTCGCCCCTCTTCACGGAATGTTCGCGAGCGAATCCTCACCACCGATCTTGATCGGCGAAGTTCAGTGGTCAGGTTCTTCGCGCTCGACCGCCGATGAATGGCTGGAACTCTGGAATGTCGGGGCAGAATCGCTTGATTTAGCCGGTTGGTCACTGGTTGGTGCCAGCGAAAAACCTATTTATTTCACGAGCACGACTGTACTTGCCCCTCAACAGACACTGCTCATCGCGAACTATTCTGCAACGGCCGAGAACACTCTGCTCACAGCTCAAACCATCGCTATTGCAACCAGCAGCCTCTCCCTCTCGAACGATCATCTACTCATAGAACTACGTGATCAGAGCGGTTCGTTGCGGGATACCATTGGAACCAACGCTCGACCTCCGGCTGGTGCTTCAGCGCCGGTCAACACCAGCATGATCCGCATTCGCTCAAACACAGGTTGGGACTGGGTATCCGCAACAACCAGCTTTGCTCTCCCTGCGCCCGATCTTGGCACGCCTGGCATCTGTGACAGCTGTCAGCCAGCTGGCTCAAACGCTCAACCTCCGTCTCCTCACTCAACGAGTTCCCCTCCACTTGAATCTGGCGCTCCGTCAAACAATCCTCAAACAGAAACCGTTGAGCCAACTGAGATTGATGAAGAACCTGTAGAAGAAATGGAACCGGGAGACGATCTCTTGCTGGATCCAGACGAAGCCGCTCTGTATGGCGTAACCTCAACTGATGCTCTCGAAGAGCAATCCGACTCATCCGATCCTTCTATCCATGAATCCACTCCTCTCGGAACGAGCACATCGACTCTTCCAGAATTACAAGAAACTTCCAGCTCTACGACGACAAGCTCAACCACAAGTTCGGCTGAAAGCGTGGCGCTCGAAACCACTTCCTCAACCCCCAGCCTCACCACAACTTCGACTGTCACTGTAGCGAGCTCAACGGAAGCACTCATCCCTCCCCCAGCAACAACTCAATCCGTTATCGCGGTATCAACACCAGCTCCAACCATACAAGCTCCCATAAGCATTTCCTTCGATCCAGTGATCACGGAAATCATGGCCGCTCCAGCAACTTCTGAACCGGAATGGGTTGAGCTCAGACTCCCAGACACTGCGAGCCCGTTGCGCTATCTCGATTGGAAATTAGAAGCGGATGGCAAAACGATCTTTCCCTTCACCACCACAACGATCCAAGCCCTGAATCCTCAAGGAAATTACTTCCTTCTCGCTTGGAATGCTTCTAAATTGAAAAACACGGGCGCGTTACTCCGCCTAAAACGTGCTGATGGAACCATCGCTCAAGAAATTCGCTATGCCACAAGCACAAAAGGCATGAGCTGGATCAGGGATGAATCCTCTGCCAGTTGGAAGCAAACACGCACACCCACCAAAGGTTTGCCGAACATCTTCGAAGCGATTCCTCCAGCGCCTGTGACCCAGCAAACGGTGAAAGCGGTATCACCAGCGATAGTCACCGCGCCTAAAAAGACTATTACCGAAACAAAGTCTGTTCCAAAGCCAAAAGAGCCAGCAGCAGTACCTCCAAAGAGCACTGGGGCGGTCAAATCACTGGAACTGGCCGCCAAAACGACTTCGTCCAAATCAGGCTCTACGACAACAACCAAGAAACCAGCCGCCATGAAAGAAACAAAGGCGAAGGCAACGACCACAGCAAAAAAGACCCCTGCTAAAGTAACCAAGAAAGCGACAACCAAAACTTCTCTTATCCTCCCCACTTCTGTGACTCACTTCGAACAGATTCCCCCCGAACAGCTTTCCCCCAAAGTTCGGGTACGCCTGCAGGGCCTCGTCGGATCAACCGTTGGCGTGTTTGGAAAGCAAAAATTCGTGTTGCTCGCTCCAGACGGACGAGGACTACTCGTTAAAACGACAACGGATCAACCAAGTCCAGAACTTGGCGCAACGATTGAAATCACTGGACAGCTCTTTGCGAACGACGAAGGAGTACAACTCCAGATGCAGGCGGGTGATACTTGGAAAACTGTGGCCCTCACCACAACCTCGACTCCACGACTCGTCGATTGGAATGCTCCTGGCCTCGAAGATCAGTGGAGCCTTACCCGACTCGAAGGCTTGGTAACGGACAGCAAATCGTCGGCGATCGTCTTAGAAAGTCAGATCGGCGAAGTCACAATCCCGATCAAAGCCATCGTTGGCTATCGTGCTCAACGTATCAAGACTGGCGATACAGTCGAAGTCAGCGGTATTTTTGATGGCCGCAGCGGCCTGTGGAAGATTCAACCCTCAAGAGCTTCAGACATCGTGCTCCTGAGACATCCAGAACCAGAAACCAAAACCGCCGCCACTAGCCCCAGCAGCACCAAAATGCCTTGGAATGCGATTGGAATCGCGATCGGCAGCATTGGAGCGGTCGAGGGCATCCGACGCTGGCTCGAGAAACGTAAAGCCACCTTGCAAGCCAAAGGGACCCC
The DNA here is from genome assembly GCA_964567995.1 of uncultured Gammaproteobacteria bacterium. Classification (GTDB taxonomy): domain Bacteria; phylum Patescibacteriota; class Patescibacteriia; order 2-12-FULL-60-25; family 2-12-FULL-60-25; genus JAGOTP01. Next base: position 187,127 of record CAZMOB010000002.1, on the reverse strand, counting down.
TGCTACTATCCTGGGCGCGTAAATAGCGCCCAAAGCGGGTATCGTATAGCGGCTATTATGCTACCTTGCCAAGGTAGAGATGGGGGTTCGACTCCCCCTACCCGCTCCAAACAAAAGCATCGCTGCAAGGCGATGCTTTTGTTTGTGGAACAGTTCCCAAAGCCGTATAAATTATCTCTGCCCATTCTCCGTTTCCTCAATCACCACCTTCGTCTTGTCTTCCGGATCATACTTTACCTTCGCCTGCTTCCCAGGTTGAAACTGTGGGGCATAGATCGCATTCACGAACATCACTGTCTCCGCCTCATACGGCTCACCTTGCGTTGGCGACACACGTAACCGAACGCGAATTTCCGGTTGTGAATTATAAACATTCCCTGTCGGATCAGCGGCCAGAATCACCGCTTCGGCTGGGATACCCTCTTTAATCAACTGGTTGCGCTGATACTCTGGCCAAAAGAAGGAATAGACGAAAAAAAAGGCCGCCACAAAAAAACACAGTCCGAAAATCCAGAAGCCTCCGTTTCTCTTTGTGGAAGGAGAAGCGTGCGGAACGGCTGGCGTTGGAGAAGAAGAATACATAATAGAGCTAGTATACTCTTACCAAAGCCTCCAAGTCTTCAATCTCTGCTTGCAAAGCCTGAACTCGTTCGCCGACCCTTCGAAGTTCGTTCTCTGTTTGGCGATGCCTTGCCCGAGCAGGAGTCTCAAGAGAGACTTTCCCATGTAAAGCTGTACCCAATTGAATGGCACGTTGACTCACATCGTCGTACTTATACTTTATACGTTCGCGCTCATTGTCATATTCATTCACTGTTGCCTCGATCTGTTTAGCCTTCGTTTCCAAGCTAGCCTTCCGCTCTTCCCAAGTAGGCTGAGCCGTAAAAAAGGATCTCAACCGTCCAATAGCGCCAGCAAACAGCCCTTTAGGTTCTTTCAATAGTTCTGCTCGAACACTGGACAGCTCTTCTCGCAATCCTGTTACAACGTTTGATTCTTGACCCGTAATAAGATCTTGATTGGTAATGCTCAGTCTCTGTAATCCCGGGGAGCCAAATGCAGGTCTTGCTTTCATAAACTGGTCTCTCTCAAACAAAGCTTGCTGATACATTCGTTCCGAGATTTTGCGATTCAGTGGACGACCTACCTCAACACGAAGCGCTTCTCCATCTCCTCGAACTCGCTCATTCAAGGTCGCTAATTCTCTTAATGCTTCTTGCAAATCAGCTCTTCGTGTTACCAGATCCTGGATTAACGCTTCTTTGGTCCGATCTTTAGTCTCTCGCACTTCTGGTGCTGCCTGGGCTTCTACGGGTGCTTCGGTAACAGACTGCTCCAATGCGAAACTATCAACTGCATATTCTCTCGTAGAATCGCCTGCCGTGCTTGAATCTAGATTATGATTTAAAGGACCAGCTTCATTTGCTGAAACCTGAGTGGATAATTCCCGTATCGTCCGTTCACCTGGATCCACACCAAACTCTCCCGATGTCCTCTCTGTACGGTCTTCCAAACGAGCTAACTCCTTGCTCGCCGCATGCATCTTCCTTTCGAGTGTCGCAATGTCACGTTGGAGTGATCTCTTATTTTCAGCTTCGACGAGAGCTTTTGCTTCATCAGTGAGCGGTTCTTGTTCCTCATACTCCCTTAAGAACAGACGAAGATTCTCAAGATTCGCCTCAAACTGCTCATAGGTCCGTATGAGTCCGGCAATCCGGTCTTCAACCGATTCTGGAGCCCGTACCAATTCAAGCTTTGGTCGCTCTTCAACCGTCTGACCGCCAATGTCACCCTCCCTGTCCAAGGCAGCACTCATAAAAGAAGAACGAATGAATATGGTATGATTGTACAAGATATGCCACGCAAGACCAAGCTAACGAGTTCGACCAACAATCAACACAAGAGCGATCGCAAGCTGGCAGCAGCCGTCACGGAACTGGAGCAAAGATTCGTCCTCTTAGACGCCGACCTGAAGAAACTCCAAAAACGGATGGCCACCTTCAAGAAGCAGGCGATTGCCGAACGAGATCGAGAAACCGAGGCTCGATTGCGCGCAAAACTTGGACAACGTTAATCATCTATCTCATCTCTATGCGAACTCTTTTTATTGCAACTGCCGTTCTCTCCCTCATGCTGGTAGGGGCTGGTTGCTCTAAATCCTCTTCCAAGACTCCTGCCAAGCAACCAGATCCTACCAATGGACACCTGATCAAAGGCACTTCCTATACAACCGTGTATTATCTCGGTCCCGATGGAAAACGCTACGTCTTTCCGAATGAGAAAACGTATCTCTCTTGGTTCAACACATTCTCTCACGTCAAACAGATCGCTGATGCGGAGCTCATGAAAACGCCACTTGGCGGCAATGTGACGTACAAACCCGGCTCACGGCTGATCAAAATCGAGACCGCTCCCAATGTGTACGTTGTAACCCGTGGCGGGATTATTCGCTGGCTGAAAACCGAAGAAGTTGCTGAACAGCTCTACGGAAAGGATTGGCCCAAGCGCGTCGACGACATGCCAGACTCGTTCTTCACGAACTACAGAGAAGGACAAACGATACTGAGTTTCAATGACTTTTCGCCGAGCGCTGAGGAACAAAATACGACGAGCATCGATCAGGATAAGGGACTTGTTGCAATGACTGGCTCAACACAATAATAGCGTTGACACATACTACAAAATACATCTCCGTCCAAGGGATGTATTTTGTTTATAACAAAGCTATTTTTGACAGATATACCCTGTCGTTCTTCTTTACAAAAGCCGCTTCCCATGAGATAGTTGGATGTCCCGATGACGGGACCCAGAGCCGTATGAGGCGTCTGGCCTGATCTTTCACAAGGTTGGTGCGCATGTTGAAAAAGTTGCTCATCGTGGCTTTCTGTTTTCTGGTTCTCACGGGGTTCACCTACCCCGAGGACCAGGGCGCTGTCACGGACAGCGCTCAGCTGCTCTCCGCTCAAGCGAAGAGGGAGCTCGTGGACGAGCTCACGTGCTTTCGTGACCGGACCGGAATCCTGATCCAGGTTGTCACGGTGACCCAGAACGAAGTAGGCAACGAAGGGCTGATCCCCTACAGCCGCGCTCTCTTCTCTGCCTGGCAGAGCCACTTCTCGCCCGATGCGCAGCGAGTGGTCCTGCTCATGGCGGCGTCGAAGAGGGGCTTCCGGATCTTGGTGTCACGCTCCCTGCGTGACCCGTTCAGCGACACAACGATCGCACGAATCTCCGGAGAGATGCTCCCGCCGCTCCAACAGAACGAGTGGGGACCGTCTATCCTCTGTGGGGTCCGAGGGATCGAGCACGTGCTCATCCCCGACTTCCAGTACCAGGCGGCGAGGACGGATACCTCGCTCACCGGACAACCGACCGTAACCGGACGGGCACGCAACGAGAACAACGAGCGTGAACAGAACCTCATCTGGGCCGGGAAAGCACTCTGCTGGGTGCTCCTCGCGGTCGCGGTCGTCTGCGCCTGGAAGTTCTTCTCCGGCGGACGGAGGAAGCGTGGTCGTCGACATCTCGGCTTAACGGGCGATGATGTCGAAGGAGCGGCCGAAGCGATGCAGCCCGTCGCTGAAGCGATCGGTGAAGCGGGTGGCAACGCCCTCCGCGAAACCTTCCGTCGTAACGAGAGTGATGGCTGGCTCGGCGGAGACGGTGGTGGCGATCTCACCGGCGGAGTTGATAGCGGTGGCGGCGGAGACTTCGGAGGTGATGGCGGCAGCAGTGGCGACTGGTAGAACATCCGTCACACACCACACCTAACCAGGCAATAAGCGCATCCAACCAACATGGACAGGTAGGGGTACAGGACCCGCGAGTCACGCGGACTACGTCCTGCAAATCTCACCCCCTTGTCGCTTACCTTCTCTCTTCGAGGGAGTGTGAGCTTCAATGACTTTTCACCGAGCGCTGAGGAACAGAATACGACGAGTATTGATCAGGATAAGGGACTGATAGCACAAACAAGGTCGATGACACCTTAAGTTATAGTTTTTGCTTCTGCCAGAGTTCAGCGAATCTCCCCTCTTTTGCTTGTAGCTCTTCAAAGGTTCCTGATTCCAAGATCGCCCCATCTTCGATCACGATAATTCTATCCATCTGCTTGATTGTCGTAAGTCGGTGGGCGATCACAACCGCTGTCACACGCTCAAAAAATGTTTCGAGGGAGGCTCGGATCTTCTCCTCGGACTCTAAATCGAGGTGCGAAGTCGCTTCATCCAGCAAAAGAATCTGTGGCTCTTTGAAAATCGCCCGCGCCAGCCCCAGACGCTGTCGCTCACCACCGGACAACTTCACACCCTTCTCACCGATAACCGTCTCCAATCCTTGTGGTAATTTATTTATGAAATCTGAGACGTGGGCCGTTTTAATCGCTTGTGTCAAAAGTTGCTGATTATTCCTCTGTCTGGAATTCGTCAATGTGATATTGTCACGTAAAGAGAAATTAAATACCCCCGTTTCCTGTAATACGACTGATACCTGTTTGAAATAGGCCTTGGTCCCAATATCCTTAATCGACAGATCATCAAACAACAGGTCGCCTGTAAAATGCTCATGTTCCTTCAAAAGGAGTTTAAAGAGGGTTGATTTGCCTGCACCTGATAGCCCAACAATCCCAATCTTTTCTCCTCGTCTGATCTCAAATGAGAGGTCTTTTAGAACCTGATTCTCTCCATACGAAAAGGACAAATGTGAAAAGCGAATCTTCTCCCAATGGGCGGGAAAGGACTTCTTTCCTTCTTCTTGATCAATCAGAATCGGCTCATTCAGAATATGCTTCATTCTAGCAATACTCAGACGCGCCATCTCAAGTTCTTGGGATGAACTCGCTAATTGATCGACCGAAGCGGAGAGATTGCCAAAATAGGTTGTAAATAAGATCAAAAAACCAATGTCGTATTGACCTTTCACAATTCCTCGAATAATAATCGCCGTCATAAGCAATCTAAACGCCAGCCCTAAGGCAGACAACAAGCTATCGCGCGACTGGTTCCAAAAGATCCGCACGCCCACCCGCTTCAACAGTTCATCCAGATTTTTCGTAAGCGTTGTGAATAATCCCTCCGCCATCGCCATGACTTTCACGGTCCGAATGTTATTGATCGTTTCAAACAAAAGTCCATTCACCTGCTCTTCTTGTTCATTCACTCGATACGAAGCGATCCCTGAAGCCTTCCGCATTCTGCCAGATAAAAAGAAGTAGAAGACAAAAAAGACGCACATCGCGCATAAGATCAGATAATCAAACTGCGCGATAATAAAATTGATGAGCACCAGGTTTACACAAATTGAGATGATGGCATTGAACCAAATACGCAACATCTTAAGATATCCTTAAGATATCCTTCACTTCCAGTGGTTATGCGTTTAATTTTGTTGCCTGAATTTTCTCGTTCGTGCCAAGCGATATCCAAACGAAAAAGATGACGTACCCCCTGCAAGATAGAGTCGGTTCGAATCGCCTCCGCTAGACGATACCCGCTATATTTTGAAACAAATTGACTGAGACTATAGATTACCGTCACACCGATCCATAAACCCAAAATCCACCAGAGCCGACTTAACGACTGACCCGGCGTATACCGAGTGAGGAATGTGACAATGGAGGCAAAGGCGATGGCTGGATAGAGCCACACCAGATCGCCTATCAAGCGAACGATCGAAGCGAATATAAATTTCGCCCGATACGGCCTCAATAAAACCCATATGTCTCTGATTACCTGCCAGGATGAATATTGAAGAACCGCGTCCTTCGCTTGTTGCATATTCATAGATATAAGCAGCGAACCGGTATTTTATCCATAGTGGTCTCAAGCATGCGGGCGACCCTACAAACTAGCAAATCAGTTGAACAAATCCGCTCGGCGTGGAATAGTAAAAGTATATGATCACTCTCGAACAGATCAAAGCCAAGTACAAAGAGATCATCCCCGTCCCGATTGTTCAGATCGCCAAAGATCTTGGGATCAAGATCATCGAAACAGATGAATTCGATAAGACTCAATCTGGTTCGATCACGCATCATCCAGAGGGGTTTGTGATTTATCTGAATCGCAAAAACTCACCCAAGCGCAAGCGTTTTACGATCGCCCACGAGATCGCGCACTTCTTGAAGCATCGCGCGTACCTCAACACCGTCCAAGAGCACATCGACGATGACAAAGAAGCCTTCCAGTATCCAACCTTGAATCGTTTGGAAGATACGCATGCCATGACCGACGAAGATCAGCAGCGAGAATGCGAAGCTAACAAGATCGCGGCAGAAATTTTGATGCCTGAAGGCCGCTTCAAAGAGATTTGGGCTGAATCTTCGAACTTGGATGAGGTGGCAGATCGTTTTGATGTGTCGACTTCGGCCGCGTCTATTCGCGCCAAAGAACTGCTTGGCATCTACGTCGTCTAAACCTACCTCCTCTATGCCATCCGAAGACGGCGGACTTCCTGGGCGCAAACGTGCCACGGCCAATGAAGTGCATACCGAGGTTGATCTGACCAAAGACGGCCAAAAGCGGGACCATCAGCGCGACCAAGAGATCAAAGACGAAGCGAACCGGGCATTCGTGCTGGTCATTCGAGCAACTCCCTACGGGGTCCTGCTTATTACCGTTCTCCTCCTCGGTCACTACGCGTATACCAATAATTGGCAACCGATCGAGAACGGCTTTACGTATGTTATTTCTGCCTTATTTGGGGGATTAATCGCGCGTCTCAAACAAAATACCGATCCGAAAAACTAGCTCAGACGAATAATGAGCTTTCTTCTTTTGCCAGACCCCATTAGAATAGCTCGGACATATGCGTCGTTCATTTGCCATTCTGATTTGGATTCTGCTCGGAGCACTGGCGGCGAGCCTCGGTATCGGGAGCGTTCTCTTGCATGCCAAGCAAGAACGAGCGGAGTTGGAGCAAAAATTGCAAACTGAAACGGCACTTACGGCAAGCTTACGCCAAGAACAGAAACAAACTATCGAAGAAGCGAATAAAGCTGTGCTCGCCGCCGCTCAGACCGCTTCAGCCACACGCGAGCTGCTAAACACACTAACCCAAGAACAAACCGCTCTCGAACAAGCCAGTCCGCTCCCAACTTCAGCCCAAACCAATCGTTGGTACCAGACGATTGCGTTCCCCTTAGGTATTTCCATTCGAACGCCCCCGTTCACCTACACCACGAGCACGGATACCCTAATCGAATCGACGATTCAAACGAACGATCCTGAACCAACCGTCTGGCTCTCGATCAGCCGCTATGACGCAACCAATTTTGAAGATCTGACCCGTTCGTTAACCGAAATAGAGAGCATCAACTATCGTCTAAACCAAACCCTGATCACCGGAATACGCGGCCGTTCACCAGGCGGCTCGATCATTTTTGTGCTTCGTACCCAACGTCGAGGCCTTTCCACTCACCTTATTTGGGCCCGGCCAACCGGACGGCTGACGGAAACGCAATTCCTGGACAGTCTGTCGACGTTATTGTTTGCTGCTACGTAATGACTCCCGCTCAAAAGCTCTTAGCCTGGTACAAAAAACACGGACGCGACCTACCTTGGCGCAAAACGACCAACGCCTACCCTATTTTGGTAAGTGAAGTCATGTTGCAACAAACGCAGGTTTCGCGTGTTATCGACTATTATAAACGCTGGTTAGCGCGCTTTCCCAATTGGCAAACTCTGGCACAAGCAAAAACGGACGAGGTGATTCATGCTTGGTCCGGTCTTGGGTATAACCGACGTGGGTTGATGCTACGTTCGATCGCTCAAGAAATCGTAGCCCGAGGAGAACCACAGAGCGAAGATGCTTGGCTCCAATTAAAAGGGATCGGACCCTATACGGCCGCCGCCTTGGCCGCGTTCTCCTTAAAACACCGGGCGTTACCGATCGATACCAATATTCGGCGTGTACTTGGTCGAGTCTTTTTGGGAATCCCCTTTCCGCAACTGACGGACGACGAGCGTATTCGATCCGTAACCGTGACCTTTTTGCCAAAACGGGGAGCCTACTACGACATTCCTCAAGCGGTGTTTGATCTTGCGACTGGTGTTTGTACAAAATCTCCTCAGTGCGCCGTCTGTCCGCTGCGTGCTGATTGCAAAAGCGCTCCCCTGTTTCTTTCAGGAAAGGTAGAAGTGCCAAAACGCACGATCAAGCACGCGAATGAGAAGAAGCATCTAGGAAAACCTTATCCGGACCGGATTTATCGTGGAAGAATTTTGAACGCCATCAAAGAATCTAAAACCGGATTGGACCTTCCTTTGATCGCTCGGGCGATTGATCCAGCCTTCAACGCAGACACCGATACGACTTGGGTCCAGAATATGATCGGCCGACTCGCAAAAGAGGGATTTTTACAATCCCAAGGCTCACGTTGGATAATCGCGAGCGTCTAACACTTACACGCGTACGAATCGAGGAACAAATGCTCCTTCCAACTCAACCATGGCACAGAAATCTTCTATCGGTCGCACCCAAAACCGATGATCCGTGGTCGGATCGAGCGCTTCATACACAACGCAGGACTCCTTCGTCGCTTCGATCACGGCGATACAGATAATCTTGTATTCGCTGTTCCTTTTATAGTGGCGATAGATCTCACCAACTTTTGGTTCATCCATACCTAAGTGTTCAACCGAGTAAATAATCGATACGCATTTCCCGTCGTGATCTCGGCCAACTCGTCTAAAGTGATTCCTCGTCTGTCTGCGACATATTTTGCCACTTCTTCGACCCAAGCTGGCTCATTCCGCTTTCCACGGTAAGGAACGGGGGCCAAAAAAGGAGCATCTGTTTCTAGCAACAAGCGATCTAAGGGAATAGCTGCGATCGTTCGATCAAGCGAACGTGCCGGATCAGCTGTCTTTTTCGGAGGAAACGTCGCAATTCCATTCAGCGCAATAAAACAACCAAGGCCAATCAGACGCTCAGCCTCTTCCCAGGTTCCAGTGAACGAATGGACGACACCAGAAAAAACATGGCCCGCCTTCAAACGCTCCTCGATCATTTCAGCCAAACGTCCAAGTGCTTCGCGACAATGAATCACAACCGGCAGACCAATCGCTTCGGCCACATCCATATGGGCGATAAACGATTCTTCCTGCTGACGCTGCGCGTGTTCCCGTGAACGATTTTCGTCGATGCGATAGAGATCAATCCCCGTCTCCCCGATCGCAACCACCTTAGGTGAAGAACGGGCGATTTGCTCTAAACGGACACGATCCAACGCATGCTCAACCTCGCCCTCTTCAGGATCATGAAAACTGGAAGATAAATGTTCCGGATGCAGCCCCACACTCGCCCAAATCCCTTCACGCTCTTCCGCAAAGGCGACCGCTCGCTCACTTCCCGATAACGAAGTACCAACCGTAATCCCATAGATTTGCCTCTCTCGCATACGCGAAAGGACTGCTTCCTGATCAGAAGCGTAGCCCGGAAAATCTACATGACAGTGGGTGTCGATCAGCCAAGGTCGGTCTAAAGCCATGGCCTGAGCGTAGCAAACAGAAGGTCTTGCGACCAACGAGCTATAACTGACGCGTTAAAGTACCCGGTCACAACCGGATCAACACGTGAGGTGGCCAACAGATAGCCAAGACCTCCTATAAAAGCTACTCCTACAACAATACCCAAGATCGCTCCTGCAAATTTATTCGCTGTTTCCAAAAAAGGGATAATCGTCAAAATCTTGAAGACCGAATTGACCAAGCCAGCGATGGCTAAAATAATCCGTGCGACCACAAAGAAGATAATGATCGCCGCTGCAACATAAAACCAGCCGCGCGGAATCCCCCAGGTAGACAGAGTCGACAAACGAGCCGCCAGGGCTGGCGACCAATAGCGCGCACTCAATACCCCCGCCAAAATACCGATCAAATGCCCAGCCGTGAGAATGAACCCGCGCCGAAACCCGTTGACCAAAAATCCGATGAGGAAAATGATCGCAACGAGATCGCCGAGGCTGAACGCCATATGGATTGCATTCTATACCGTTTCAGCTGCTTACTCCAACAAGTCGGTACCGAAATCCATTTCGGATTGCCGAACCGACCAGTTTATACCGACGTGATTAATTCGTGTAGCCCCTGATACCATTCAGACGTCGTCCGTTCAATATCTAGAACGCCACGCTGTGCTGACGTATCACCAATTTCATCAATGATGTCTTTCATATACGCCTCATGCCATCCCTCGGCTCCTTCACATTCTTCTGCATGCTCTCGTAGATAGCCCATTTCTGGCTGTTCCAATTGGAGCGGATACAGACCACTTCGTACGAACGCATTGATTTCACCTGGAATAATATTTGTATTCGCCAATCGTTCAACTCCGTAAGTGACGCCTAAAAAATAGAAAGCGTCTTTCGTCGAGCAGCGAGCTCTCTCATGAAATAGCTTCACGCAGGGCTCTACGACCAGCAACGCGCTTTTTTCAAGCGGATCCGTGACCTCTTCTTGGGAAGAAAAGAGGCGCTCAGCTCTCTTCCGATCCTGTTCCAGTACACGACCCTCTTCCTCACCCCCTGCTGCTTTAATGCTGCACGTTGCTGCTAATGCGAGTGTAATCCCGTGATGTTTTTCACTTTGTTCAATCTCTTTAATTCGTTCTGAAGCATCCATGTGGCCGAGTTCTGCCAACGACGAAACCAACGTACCCATGTGTCTACTCGCCTCACAATAGGCACCCATGGAGATCCAAAATAAGTACATGCCTTTTGGGCTTATTTTTTTCTGGGTAAGTTTATCAAATAGAGGAAAAAGTTCTTCCATAGATGCTATCCGCTTACCGAATTATGCCAAACGTGGAAACAACGGGGTCGGCTCACCGAGCGGTGCACCAGGCTGTAAACCACCCCACACCAAGGCTGCCTCCCAACCCTTCGCGAGTTCCTGCTCAGCATTGAGACCAAGTTGAGTGAATATGTTCTTTGACGTCTCGGGCATGACCGGGTTAATCATCCATGCATACCAACGCAACCCTTCGAGCAAATTATAAAGCATGTGCGCCTTCTCTTGTTCATTTGTATGCTTATAAATCTGCTTTTTTTCAATATACTTATTTGCCTGACTCAAACCAAGAGTTCCGAATTCCTCAGCATCATTTTCATTTACAATCTTTCCATCAACCGTTTCCGTGTGCCGAGTATTTCGATCAGTTCCTAACCAAATAAGATCCAGTGCTAAGTTATACTTATGGAGCTGGTAACATTCCTCTACATTTTCTTTGAGTACAGACAATCGTTTATAGTCCCAAATCATTTCATCTCCTATTGTAAAAGCCATATCCAGAGGATTGTTGGAGGTGATGGGATGAGGTACCGTTCCTCCCGTCATTTTTTTACTCATTGCCAAAACTCTTTGAAGAAGATTCCCTAATTTATTACCCAAGTCTGCTCCGTGTCTGTCACGCAATCGCTCATACGAAAAATCCCCATCATCTCCAAATGGAATTTCACGCAACAAGAAATAACGGATCGTCTCTGTTCCATATTCCGCACACACCTTGATCGGATCAATCACATTTCCAATCGATTTACTCATCTTCTGCCCGTTCACGGTAATAAACCCGTTCACGTAAATGCGCTTCGATGTTGGTAACTTGGCGGACATGAGCATCGCCTGCCACATCGCGGATTGCTGTCGCAAGTTGTCCTTGCCACACACCTGTTCCCCCGGCCAGCACTTCGCAAAATTCGCTTCATCCGTTGGCCAGCCCAAGGTTGAGATATAGTTCACCAACGCATCAAACCAGACGTACATCACGTGGTCCGGATCATTCGGCACCTGGACCCCCCAGGGCATCTTTGCCTTCAGGCGCGAGATACTAAAATCTTGCAACCCACTCGCGACGAAGTTCGTGATCTCTTTCAAGCGAAAAGCGGGTTGTACAAATTGTGGATCCTTTGTGTACAAGTCTAAAAGTGGTTGCTGATAGTTTGACCAACGGAAGAAATAATTTTCTTCGTCGATCAATTCAAGCGTATAGGTTGGATGAATAGGACACTTGCCATCGGCGAGCTCTGACTCCGTCTTCTCCAACTCACATCCCACACAGTATTTGATTTGATACTGTTTTTTATAAATATCTCCATTGTTGAAGCACCGCATCCAAAATTCCTGCGCTGCTGCCTTGTGATGCGCATCCGTTGTCCGAATAAAATTCGTGTAGCTCAAATTCAAGGCATCTTTCAGCAGATGAAACTTGGCCGCATATTCATCGACATACGCCTGCGTATCCATCCCCTTTTCTTGTGCCTTTTGGTACAGCTTCATCCCATGCTCATCGGTCCCGGTATTGAACACCACCTCGTCGCCCTTCAACGCATGGAAGCGCGCTGCCGCATCGGCTTCGATAATTTCAAGCGCAAAGCCGATATGTGGTTCGGCGTTTACATAGGGCAAGGTCGTGGTGATGTAAAACGTGTTTTTGGACATAAGGGCTAGAGACGAGGAGGGGCAGTAATAACCACAAATTCACCACGGGTGTCACTCGCTTGCAAGGCAGCGATAACTTCAGGGAGTGTACCGCGATACAAGGTTTCAAATTTCTTTGTCAGCTCGCGACCCACAAAGATCAAGCGTGTTTCGCCATAAGTCGTTTTCAGCATATCAAGCGTTTTCACAATCCGGTGCGTTGATTCAAAAAACAAACTTGGATCTTCTTGTTCCGAAATCGCTTTCAAGAGCGACTGTTTTCCATTCTTATGCGGGATGAATCCTACGTACCGGAAGCGCTCCATCGGGAAGCCGCAGACGGAAATCGCCGCCGTCATCGCCGAGGCTCCAGGGATCACCTCAACTGCACATCCGGCCTCCATCACCCGGGCCACCAGCTTTCCGCCCGGATCATTCACGCCTGGCGTTCCCGCATCGGACACGTAGGCCACTCGCTCCCCCGCCTGGATCCGTTCGATGATCTTTTGGAGGACCGTATCCGTCGTATGTTGGTGGACGGCGAGAAACGGTTTGTCGATCTCATAGTGCTTCATAAGCTGTCCCGTCACCCGAGTATCCTCGCAAGCGATCACACTGGCTTCTTTCAGAATACGAAGCGCGCGAAGGGTGATATCTTCTAGGTTCCCGATTGGAGTTGCAACAACAGACAGGATACCAGCCATAGGCCTAGAGCCTACCGTTTTTTGCCGGTAAATACCATGCTCTATCGTATTTGCCTCAGCTTTGGAGTAAAACGCTAGCGCTAGACTCCACGCAGTGGCACAATAGAGTCATCTTTCGTATGTTCTTTCGTCGCCCCATCTTTCTTGGCATATTGTTGTGTGGCCTTATGCTGACCGGTTTCGGCTGCAAAAAGATCGATACTACTCGCCCCAACATGATCTCAGGCGGAGCAAATGGCACCGTCACTCTCCCCACGATCTCTGTCACTCAGAAGTCGCCTCAGGCAGTGCCTCCCAAAGAACGGAAACCCGATCCAGGACCTGAACCCGACGTCATTCGTCTACGCGACATCATGACGAGCTTCCAAAAAAGCCAATCATTCCGGGCTCGGATCACGATCGGCGGTGCTGAAGGGATTGTCGGACAAGTCTCATTCAATCAACAGAATGGACTGTTCGGGAAACTGATGTTGAAAAACGGCCAGACGACCGAAATCGCCATCCAAGAAGAGCGCGTCGCCATTCGCAATGGAACATCCACTTGGGGAGAGATCACTGGTTCCACCGAAGCAGAAGAAATAAAAGAACTCTTCAAAGCGGTGATCAACCGCGGGAATCTTGAACCGCTGTATCCTGCCCCGAATGCACGTTACCTCTCTTCAAAAGACGACACGGTTCGCGGCTGTAAAATGCACAGCTTGTCTCAATTCATGGGAAATCTCGGGGGCTTCCAACCTCTCAATATTTGTATTGCGAATGGCTTGCCGATCTACTTCTCCATTCCGTCTGAGGATGGACTCATTGAAATTGAATACACAGATATCGACAAACAAGTTGAGGTCTTTTTCCCCATTCCTTAGCGGCTTTTATTGAATTGACAGGGCAAACAGTTCGTCGTATCGTATTAGCAGTCTCTAGATGAGAGTGCTAATCCTTCTTTTGACCTATGCTTCCCCAGAACTTCACCCATAAAAGCCAAGAAGCGCTGCAACATGCGCAACAGATCGCCTTCCAATCCGGCCAACAGACGCTCGAACCAGCGCATGTTTTTTTGGCGTTGATTGAACAGGCAGACGGAGCTGTCTCTGCCGTACTAAAAAAGCTGTCTGTTTCGATCCCCGAGCTCAAGGGCGAGATCGAGCATTTGATTCAACGTCTTCCAAAAGTCAGCACGAGCGAACTGAATCCGACGAACCTGTATCTGACACCCCAAGTCGTACAAATATTGGAAGAAGCGCAAAACATTTCCAAACAATTCAAAGACAACTACATCTCGACAGAGCACATCCTGCTTGCACTTATCCATGGGCAAAGTGAATTAGCGCGTCTCCTCGAACGTCACGGGGCCGATCAGTCTAAAATTCTAAGCGCCCTCAAAGAGGTGCGCGGAAGCGTAACTGTCGATTCCCCTGAACCGGAAGGTGCCTTTCAAGCCCTCGAAAAATACAGCCGTAATCTGACAGCCCTCGCTCGCCAAGACAAGCTTGATCCGGTTGTGGGTCGTGATGATGAAATTCGTCGCGTGATGCAAATTTTGCTCCGTCGAACCAAAAATAATCCTGTCTTGATTGGGGAAGCTGGAACCGGAAAGACCGCTATCGTTGAAGGACTCGCTCAGCGTATCGTAGCAGGTGACGTACCTGAATCTCTCAAAGACAAAGATGTCATCGCCTTAGATGTTGGCTCACTCGTTGCGGGAACGAAATTTCGTGGAGAGTTCGAAGAACGCTTGAAAGCGGTTATCAAAGAAATCGAACGCTCAGCCGGAAAAGTCATTCTCTTCATTGACGAATTGCATACGCTCGTCGGAGCTGGCGGCGGCGGCGAAGGCGGGACGCTGGATGCTTCGAACATGCTTAAGCCGGCGCTCGCGCGTGGAGAATTGAGCGCGATCGGGGCGACGACGCTTCAGGAATACCAGAAACACATTGAGAAGGATGCAGCGCTCGCTCGTCGCTTCCAACCGGTCTTCATCCAAGAACCAACAGAAGAAGATGCGATTGCCATCTTGCGTGGGATCAAAGATAAATACGAACTGCATAGTGGGGTGCGCATTACGGATGGTGCCATCGTTTCCGCTGTAAAACTCTCGACGCGCTACATCACGGATCGCTTCCTCCCAGACAAAGCCGTCGACTTGATCGACGAAGCCGCTTCGGGATTGCGTATGCAGATCGATTCGCTACCTGAAGAACTCGATCGTCTCAAGCGCGAACTCATGCGTTTAGATATCGAAAAGCGTGCGCTCCTCAAAGAAGAAGATGCACTTTCGAAAGAACGCTTAGAAGAAATCGAGCGTCACATGGCCGAGGTGAGTGAGAAAACCCATGGCCTTGAGATCAGTTGGAAAGCGGAAAAGGACATCATTGGCCAGATTCGGGATGCCAAAGCAGAGTTAGAAAAATTGAAGAGTGATGCTGATGTAGCAGAACGCTTAGGCGATCTCGAAAAAGTTGCCCGCATTCGCTATGGGCAGATGCCCCAGAAAGAAAAAGACAAGGATCAACTCGATGCCAAGCTTAAAACCCTGCAAGGCAAGCGCGGGCTCTTGAAAGATGCGATCACCGAAGAAGAGATCGCGATGGTCGTGGCTCGCTGGACCGGGATTCCTGTGCAACGGATGCTGGAATCGGAAGCGCAGAAACTGACGAAACTGGAAGAAGTCTTACACACCCATGTCGTCGGCCAAGACGAAGCCGTCAAAGCGGTCGCGAACGCGCTCCGTCGTTCACGTGCAGGCATCAGCGAAGAACGACGCCCGATAGGCTCGTTCCTCTTCTTGGGTCCAACGGGCGTTGGAAAAACCGAGCTCGCTCGCGCGCTTGCCGGCACACTCTTCGACGATGAAGATGCCATGGTCCGCGTCGACATGTCTGAATACATGGAGAAACATGCGATCTCCCGCATGATCGGTTCCCCTCCCGGCTACGTTGGATACGATGAAGGCGGTCAGCTGACCGAAAAGATTCGTCGTCGCCCGTACTCCGTTATTCTTCTTGACGAAGTGGAAAAAGCCCATCCCGATGTCTTCAATCTACTGCTTCAAGTCTTGGACGATGGAAAACTCACGGACGGAAAGGGCCGCACGGTCAACTTCAAAAATACGATCGTGATCATGACCTCGAACATCGGTTCGGACATGATCCTCGATGCGGGGAAGAAACGCGCCGAGATTGGCTTTTCAAGCGCGAGCAAAGACAGTGAAAAGAAGGCTGAATCTATGCGGACACGTCTGATGGATTTGCTCCGCGAACAGTTCCGTCCGGAATTCTTGAACCGTATTGATGAAATCGTGATCTTCCAGTCACTTGGGAAAGCCGATCTGGCCAAGATCGTTGATTTGCAACTCAAGCTCGTTACAAAACGTCTGCAAGCGAAACGGATTGCGCTTACATTCACGGATAAAGCCAGAGACCTCATTGCAGAGAAGGGTCACGATCCAGCCTACGGTGCACGACCCTTGAAGCGTGCCATTCAAGAACTGGTATTGGATGAACTCGCGATGCAGCTCCTCGAACACAAAATTGAGGAAGGCCAGCAGATCACGATCGATGTCGCGAAAGACAAGGTAGTGTTTAAGCAAACATAATGATCAGGAATAAAAAACGAGCCATATTCGGCTCGTTTTTTATTCCTGACTAAGTCTATTTCTGATCCAAATACCCCTTCACTTCATTCCAACGCCCCAGCAAATACTTACGAACCTGTGGCGCCTCTTTGGTCGCAACATCTTTGCTCTTTTGGTAGAACTCAACGACCTGGTCAACCATTTCCGTGTACTTCTCCTTTGACATTTCGCCAGCCGCTTCCAGCTTCTTCATGACCTGCTTCTGGAGCATCTTGGCCTTCTTTTCGGCGTCCTTCGTCAACTCCTTGCCTTTGCGTGATTGGAGGAAGAGACCAGCCGCGAGACCAAGGATCGCACCCGCGGCGAGACCTGCGCCCATGTGAGAAGAACCGGCTTTCTTTTTCAGTGGAAGTGCCATAGAAATAAAATGTTAAATGAATTTGCTTGTGCATGATACATGATTTTCCTGCGCTTCGGGAGATGGTGCGGATAAGTCATGGTCGACACCCCCGAGACGACCGAGTACCCTCGAGACGTATGCCGAATCACATCATCGGACTTGTGGGTCAGTCGGGCTGCGGAAAAGGCACGGTGGCGGACATTCTTACAAAACAGTATGGCGCGGCCTATTCTCGGTTTAGCGCTATTTTGGGAGATATTCTAACGCGTTTGCACATCGACCATTCGCGCGATCATTTCATCGCCCTGTCGAATGCCTTGCGTGGGAATTTTGGTGAAGACGTACTATCCTATGCGATCGAGAAAGATGCAGTCTTGTCACAAAGCCCGATCGTTGTGATCGATGGCATCCGCCGTCCAGAAGATATTGTGGCTTTGGAACCACTTCCCTTCTTCAAACTTGTGTCAGTCGATGTCGCAGCGGAGATGCGTTATGAGCGAATGAAGAAACGTGGTGAGAAAAGCGGCGAGCAACACATGACATGGCAAGAGTTCGTGGCCCAAGATCATGCGCCAACCGAAGTGACGATTCCCCTCGTCATGAGCCGTGCTTGGAAAAAGCTGGATAACAGCAAAACACAAGCGGAACTTGAAGCGCAGGTAAAAGCGATGATGACAGAACTGGGGTACGAGGCGCATCAAGCAATGATGCCGGGGGCCTAACAATGGCTCGCAGCAGAGCTTATGAAGCATCCTCGATTACAAGGTTGGTTTCTTGGTTGGGGAGCAGATATTCTTTCCCTTGCGTTGACTCTCACATCCGTCTTTTTGCTCTCAAGATCTGTCGCTTCTCACGTCCTTCCATTCCTCTTTAATCTTAGCCTCTTTGTCATCGGCATTCCCTTTTCTTTATTCTATTATTGGCAAGCCCCTGACGTGTTGCGGGATATCGTAGGCCTCATGACACACCTCTCCATACAAACCGTCCTGTTAGGCATTGGTTTTTTGTGCCTGTGGCTCGTCGTCGCAATCCTTTTCTCCTTCTTCCTAGATAAGCAGCTTCGTCAACGTCCTTCGTATAATCCTTCCTCGAAAAAACATCTCTTGCTTGGTACGGTCTGTTTCATGCCCGCGACAGTTTGCCTCTTTTCATTCGCTTGGTTTTTCTTCCTTGTCAGAGTCTTCCCCGGAGTCTATTAATTGACTACTTCTATGACCCCAGACCCACGCATTTTCGTGATCGACGACCAAAATCCAGAAGACATTGCCATGATGCAGGCGCTCTATTCACGCAGCTCAGCCAGCGTCACGGAGCATTTGGCAAAAGTGAAAGCGGCTGGGTCTGGGAAATTCATGGAGTCGTTTTATGTAGGGTATGGTCACGAGAGCATCGGCGACTGTGGTTCAACAACGATTTTCATCGAAGGTGTCAGTATGTTAGCTGATAAAGCCATTCAAGACTGGCCGCTCTACTCTGGCCAAGAGACCAGCACACGCTACATCGACATGTCGAAGCAGGCGCTAGAAGATCCGGTCGGTACACCAGAGAGTAAAGCAATTCTCGACCGCTGGATGGCTTTTTACTTAAGCAAACAGGAAGCGGTAGGAATCCATATCAAAGCGCTCTACCCTCGCAAACCCGAAGAAGACGAGAAAATCTACGAAAAAGCCGTGAAGGCGCGCATCTTCGATACGCTGCGCGGCTTTCTTCCAGCAGGGATCACGACTCAGCTTGCCTGGCACACAAACTTGCGCCAAGCAGCTCGCAAATTAGCTTTATTGCGTCACCATCCAGATACAACCGTTCGCGCCCTTGGTGAACGGATTCTCGGTGAACTCAAAACGCGCTACCCGCATAGCTTCAGCCACAAACAGTACGACACACAAGAAACCTACCGCGCGGCTACCGTGGGAAAATACACCTATTTTGATCCGGCGACCTGTCCCGACAAAGCAACGCTTACCACATCGATCACGTCAGACGACATCGAAGCCTACCAAGAGGTCTTTGACACGCGTCCAGCGAAGTCCGAGCTCCCCATCTTCCTGCTCGATCTTGGACTCGTCACGTTTGAGTTCTTGATGGACTTCGGTTCGTTCCGCGATATCCAGCGTCATCGCAATGGTGTCTGTCGCATGCCACTCCTAAGCACACGCTTTGGGTTCGATCAGTGGTATTTGAACCAGCTTCCTGAAGAAGTTCGTCGAGAAGCGCAAACATTGATCGAAGAACAAACACAAGCCATCGAAGCGCTAACGTCAGACCCAATTCTGCGCCAATATTATGTCGCGATGGGCTTCCGTGTCCCGTGTCGGGTTTCCTATGGTTTGCCAGCTGCACTCTATACGATCGAACTACGCGCAGGGAAAACCGTCCATCCAAGCCTCCGGATCGTCGCTCAAGACATGGCACGAGCTCTTCAAACACGGTTCCCAAACCTCCCAATGCACATTGATTTCAGCTCCGATGACTGGGACGTCCGACGCGGAAAACAGGATATTACAAGCAAAAACTAACCCTTCACCTACCGTTAGGACGCAAAATAGGCTACAATGCCCTCATCTATGACTCCTCTCATTTCTATCTCGGATTTGATTCATGATTCCTGGGTCTTTTTCAAAAACGATTGGAAAACGATCGTGAAACGGAACGCCTGGACGATTCCGGTCTTGCTTGTCTATATCGCTCTATATTTCGCTGGATTAGGCACAGGATACTATGTACTTACCTTGCTCGGACTCTTGGTTTTGCTCGTTGGGAGCATTCTCGTGAACTTGCACACCAGCCGCTCTATCTTGGCGAAAGATGGCGGAGCGACACAACAAACCCAACCTAAGTCGTTAACACAGCTCTTTTGGCCTGCCCTCCTCATCTGCATCATCTGCGCATTAGGGGCGCTTGGCGGATCCATCCTCTTCCTGCTTCCAGGCATCTGGTTCGCGATTGCCTCCGGCTTTGCCGCCTTCGCCTATCTTGAAGAAGGCGTGACTGGAACTGCCGCCGTTGGACGCTCGATGGAACTTGTGAAGGGCCGCTGGTGGAAAACACTCTGGCGCTTATTGCTTCCAGGCTTGATCTTCCAAATCGTTCTCGGCGTCTTGTCCGGTATCGTCTTCATTGTCCCAACCATCGTGGCCACCATCGGCGGAGCAGGAGCCATGATGAGCATGTCCGAAGGTGGATCGGGGGCCCTAGGTGCCGCAAGTATTCCCATTCTCATCATCGCTGGCATCCTATTCATCGCCGCCATCGTCGTGAACATTCTTTTGATGCTTGTTGGAACGGGACTCATGCAAGTCGTGCAAGTCAAAGTCTTCCACGCACTCAAAGCGACACGCTAGCCTCTCACACGTCGGAAAAACCCTGCACCTCGGCTGCAGGGTTTTTCGTTCCTGTGATACACTAAAGCCATCTATGGCTCAGCCGCTCATTTCTCCCTCCGAAGTCTTCACCCGAACGTGGCACGAAGGCAAAACGACTCTTAGCAGCGACCTCAAAGAATCCATGGGATTCCTAGGGTTGGCGGTTCTGTCGTTTGCGATCTCTCTGAGCTCATTCTACATCCCTCCCGAAGTGCGGTTCGTCTTACGCATACTCGATATCGTCTTGATCCAGATCATTGGAGCAAGTTGGATTACTCTACGTTTAACCAACAAAATCCTCGCTGAACGAACAGGCAAGAAATCGACCCGTCTCACCTTGCCTCTCCTCGGCTCATTTTTAGTGATCAGTCTTTTGACTGGCCTCGCCGCTGCCGGTGGAACGCTCCTCTTTGTCCTGCCTGGCATTTGGCTGACAGGCGCCTTCGCTTTTGCGAGCTACACCTTCTTAGATGAAGGACGGACCGGACTCCAGGCCCTGGCCCGTTCCGCTGAACTCGTCAAAGGCCGCTGGTGGGGCACGGTCGCCCGTCTCATTTTGCCAACACTCCTCATCCTAGTTCTGAGCATGCTAGCAAGTTCCGTGATCGAAGGGCTGGTCGGGTTCATCGCTGGCTATCGCCCCTCGGTCCTAGTTAGCCAAGTTGGCTTTTTGAACTGGACCGTCTTCGGACCCCCGAGTGCCCAGATCGCTTCTGGCGCTTTGCAAGTCATCAGCACCATTCCCTTTGTCGTCGCCATTCCTTTCCTGACCCATCTCATGGTCACGCTTTATTTGGAGCTCAAACGGACCCGCTAGTTTTGCACGTCACCCACTCTTTACCCCGTCTCGACAATCCAAGTGCCGACAAGCTACTCTGGAGACTATATGTCCCCGGCTTTTTTACCGATCATCGGCCTTGAAATCCATGCTCGCCTCAAGACCAAAAGCAAGCTCTTTTGTGCCTGCCCGTCAGTAGATGAAACCGCCCCTGCGAACAGCGCCAGCTGCCAGATCTGTTTAGGTCATCCAGGGGTGTTACCGATGCTAAACGAAGAAGCGGTCCGCAAAGCATTACGCGTCGGCTTAGCATTAGATGCCGCCATCCCTGACGTCTGTTATTTCGATCGCAAACATTATTTCTATCCGGATCTGCCAAAAGGCTACCAAATCACCCAATACAAACATCCGGTCGTAGGCGAAGGGGTGTTGCATCTGCACGTCCCAACTAATTCTCCTACTCGCCAACAGCTCGCGATCAAAATTGAGCGCGCGCACATGGAAGAAGATGCGGCCAAAAACCTGCACCAAGGCGCCTCACAAGCCACCTACGTTGACTACAACCGAGCCGGCACCCCTTTACTTGAAATCGTGACCGGACCAGATTTCCGTTCCCCACAAGAAGCAAAACTGTTCCTCCAGGAACTCCAGGCACTGCTCCGCGCTGTCGGCGCTTCGGATGCCGACATGGAAAAAGGCATGATGCGGTGCGATGCAAATATCTCTCTATTAGCTGTAGAAGATGCTGCCGTGGCGTTAGCGGACACATCGCCACTCGACATGAAACGGCTCAACCCAAAAACGGAGATCAAAAACCTGAACTCCTTCCGCTCCGTTGAACGCGCCCTTCAATTCGAGATCGAACGCCAAGGTAAGCTCCTCGCCACCGGAACCATTCCACAAACCACGACCCGCGGCTGGAACGACCAAACCGAAGAAACGGTCGAACAACGCGTCAAAGAATCCGAAGCAGACTATCGCTACTTCCCGGAACCAGATCTCCCTCCTCTCCCTCTGAGCGTCTGGCGCGAAGAAGAACGCGCTCGCTTGCCCGCCCTTCCCGCCAACACCCGTCGCCGATTGCGCGAAGAATATGGCATCGGCGAACAAGATGCCGCTCTCCTCACCGCGAATGACTGGGTGAGTTTCTTTGAAGAAACCATGGGCGAACTCGGTGGCTGGTTAGAAGCGACCGACACGAGCGGTAAAGATGCGGCTACCTTGCTTCAAGAAAAACGAGCCCGGATCGCCAGACTTGCCGGTAGCTGGATCACCAACAAGCTTGCCGGAGCCTTAGCCGAACGCAACATCGCAACACCACACGGACTCATCGACCCAGAAAACATGGCCGAGTTCTTGCTCATGCTCGACCAAGGAAAAGTTACCGGAACGAATGGCCTGAAATTACTCGGCCTCATGATCGACACCAAATTCGATCCTTCGAACTTAATCGAAACCCACGGTCTGGCCCAAATTCAAGATGCAGGTTTCTTAGAAAAAATTGTCAGCGATGTGATCGCGCAAAATCCTGATCAAGCGACTCAAGTGCGCGGCGGAAAACTCCCTGTTCTCAAATGGTTCGTCGGACAAGTCATGAAAGCTTCGTCTGGAAAAACGAATCCGGCCAGCGCAGAGGAAGAAGTAAAAAAACAGCTCGGCGTATAAGCATAGGAACAGAACAGATCTCCACAAAATAACAGCGACCTCCCAGGCAGATCGCTGGGAGGTCTTTTGTCCTCCGTCTTCATCAGGCTTCCGGCAGTTGTTGCAGTACAGCACGCCGTTTCGCCTTCCATGCCCACTCCGCATTAAGCCACTCGACGAATCCACCAGCCGAATCGATCTCAGCCGCGTCAACCAGCCGAGCTTCGATCGTCAATCTGCAGCCGATCATTCCTCGAATGCCTTGGATGGTACGGAAACGAGGCGGCTGCCCATCCCGTGTCTGGTAGTGGAGCGTGACGGACAGGATCTTTCCGCCCTCGTCCTTGATCGCATTCCAGATCTTCACTGCACCACCCGGCTGAGGCGTCACATCCCCCTCGATCGTTCGTGTGCCCTCAGGGAACACCACCCCAACTGCCCGATCCCTCGCGACGTCAGACGCGAATCGGTCGAGCGTCCGGCGATCAGTCCCATCACCAAGGCGATTCAGGAACCCGCCACAGACTTCGGCAGCCGCCCAGCCCCAAGGCCAGCGACGCAGACCCATCTTGAGCGTCCAGTACGAGAGCGTCCGTCCGAGGCGAGAAAGCAGCGCATAGATCGCAATGATATCAGCCGTAGACACATGGTTACTGAGGAGCCCAATCGGAATCCCCAACAGCTCAGCCGGATCGATAGAGATCGGATAGGTTACTCGAACATCCAACGCACGACAGAACCAGGTAAACATCCGCTCCGTGTAGACGGTCTGGATCTCGCTGAAGCGATCTCGGTACCCCAGTGATCCATGAGTACCATCTCGCAGCGCAGCTCGCTTCAGTAGAACCAGCCGCGAAAAGATGTAGACGTGATAGACCAGAAGAGCCATGAAGCCATGTGCCAGTCTGAGATAGTCCAGCATCGCGAGACCTCCGTTTGGTGGGTGTTCAGATTGTAAGGCGCAACCCACGTTAACCGATCTCGATAAAAGGCACAAGTTTGCATGTAAAATACAAAACACCCTCGTACACTGCTGTACGAGGGTGTTTTTGCTCTGTAGTCGGAAGACTACATGCTCATGGAACGGTCCTGGCGAGGAGCGCGATCATCGCGTCCGCCACGATCTTCCATAGGGCGAGCCTTGTTGACGACGATGCGGCGACCGCCCATCTCTGTGTCGTGGAACATAGAGATAGCTTTGTCAGCAGCCGCGTCATCAACCATTTCTACGAAGGCGAATCCGCGTGGACGGCGGGTTTCACGATCGAGAGGGATGTAGACGGAGAGAACCTGACCAGCCTGGGCGAAGTGAGCGGAAAGCTCTTCTTCACTCGTGCGGTATGGGATGCCTCCGACAAACAATTTGGTTGGCATGGGATCCTGAGTTTAGGGAACAATGGGATACTCGTCTGCGCCTGACCCCATCCCCCGACCTCGGGCGGATCTTCGCACGTACTATCCATATCTACTTTCCCACCCCTATTTGGGTTTGTCAATGGGAAGAACATAGGTTTATTTAACAGGAAAAAGAGATGTCTCTCGCGTACACCCACTAAGGAGAACACAGCATTTGGCCGCTAAGTAAGTTATACTAAGCATATGCTCTCACCAGATCGCTTGATCCCTCCCCCTTCACCAGAGCCAGCTCTTTCAATGGAGGCGAAAGAGAAAATGAGACGTGAGATGTTGAAAAATCTCACAGGGATCATCGCAGACTATGAAGTGTTTTACCTTGAAGCTGAAGAGGCTGAAGCTCTGAAAGATTCGCCTCTCACGAAGGCTCGCTATGCAAAGTTTGAGAAATGGATAAAGAATGTTTACGAGAAAGGCGTTTTACCTGATCCAGCGATGGATGAAACACAGTTGATGAATGAGATTGATTTCGCCGTTAGGTTATATGAGGCACTGCACCATCTCGCTCTAGGTCAGTCGCTCTCTTCAGATATACAAAGATCCTACGAAGAGCGACTTCTTTCGCCAGAAGAGTTTCTTTTAGATGAAGCAGATCTTCCCACGTGGAACGAGCTTCCATCGGTAGACGAACTTAGCGATAGTTTCAACCTCGATAGCATTCGGAGAGAAGACTACTATGAAGGCCGAAAGCTCAAAGATCCAGATGATGCTTCCTTCATTACAAACGAACGACTCCAAGATCGCAACGGCTTTGAACCGACAGACCAAGACCTCTTGAACGTACATTATGCCGAGAATGAGCCAGCTAAACGAGCAGCATTCCTGAAGAGCGTTGATGTTGAGTACACGGTCGAGGCCCTATCTCCAGCTAGGATTTTTGATATATCGGATATTCTTATGAGAAAGAACAAGGGTGCCGAAGCACAAGGCATGGCTCATCCAGACTATCTCACGACTCAGGAATTATTTGATGCCTTTGATGAAGCAGGTGTACGGCCCGCAACCCTAAGAGAGCTCCTTGCTTATGCAAAAAAATATCGAAAACCGGAGGACGAGTGGTGGAATGCATCATTCACAGAAGAGGAGAAGATTCAACGTGCCGACGCTTCCTCTATCTATGCGGTCGGTTCTGTATTTTCCCATTCCGTCCTTCGCCAAGTTCCGTGCCTTGCCCGTGAGGAAGGAAAGCAAGAACTGCTTACGCGTGACCTTGATACTCAGTGGGGCTGGGGAAATTACTTTCTCGTCTTCCGCAAAGAAATAAGCTAGAACAATCCATAGGTAAACGCGCTTGGTTCTTGCAATAAAATGAGGCAACCGATTGGATGGTGAGCTATACTGAATCCATGTTTTCCCCGGATCGTTCCGTCCCCCCTCTTACTCCGGAAGCTATTCTGTCAGACGAGGCGATAGACAAAATGAGGCGCGAGATCCTAAAAGATCTCACGGGGATCATCTCGTCTTACGAAGAGCTTTACCTTGAACCAGAGGAGCTCCAAGCCGCAAAAGCTACGCCTCTCACAAATGTCCGGTATGCGGGATTTGAAGCATGGATTAAGACGGTTTATGAGAAAGGAACCTTACCCCATCTAGAAATAAATGAAACGCAATTAATGAATGAGATTGATTTCGCTGTTAGGCTGTATGAAGCGCTGCAACAACTCGCCTTGGGTCACCCACTTCACGAAGAGATACAAAGATCCTATGACAAGAGTCTTCTTTCCCCAAATGAATTTATTCTAGATCCAGAAGATCTGCCTGACTGGGATAAGCTTCCTTCGGAAGAGGTGCTAAAAAAAATGTTTTTATTCGATAGATTGGAGGAAGAAAACCAAACCTATCGTGAAGAACGAAAACTGAAAGATCCCGCAGATGCTCCGTTTATAACACAAGAGACCCTGAAAGAACGTAAAGGCTTCGAAATAACAGACCAGGATCTTCTGAACGTAGGATATGCAGTGGACGATCCTGAAAGAAGACGGGCTTTCCTTCGCTCTGTAGCCGTTCATGATGTCTCCAAGAAACTTCCTCCAGCCCACATCTTTAGCATCCGTGAAATTATTGCAGAAAAGCCAGAAGACGAGGAGTCTCTCACGACGAAAGAGCTCTTGGAAGCATTTGATGAAGCCGGCGTTCGTCCCGCGACCTTAAAAGAACTTCTAGCGTACAAAAGAAGATATTGGAAACCGAAAAAAGATCCAAAGAATCCGCTTTCTGATGAAGAGATTCTGCAACGCGCGAATTGGGCTTTCATTACCGCACTTGGCTCCCTATTCTCAGAATATTCGGAAGAGGCCGGTCGATATCTTCGACTTGCTCCGTGCCTAAACGCTTGGGATGAAGGGGGTACCGAACGGATAATCGAATTGGGATCCGATGGGTTCCATCAGAACTGGGGCGGCGACGAGTTTTTTCTTGTGTTCAGAAAAGAAGAAACGTAAAACGTCTTTATATCAGATTGCTCTATTGAAAATCCCCCGAGCATTACTGCTCAGGGGATCTCCTCCGTATCAAAGGTCAACTATTTACGCTTCTTGGCTGCGGACTTCTTCTTGGCGGCTGGGCGCTTTGCGGCCTTGCGAACAACTTTCTTCACGGCCTTCTTGGCTGGGCGCTTGGCGGCTTTCTTCTTGGCTGGCATAAGGTAACACCTTCCTTTCTATTTTGGTTTCGTTCAACCTAGCGGCTGAATCGAAGTTCGTGTTGATTCTCTTTTTTCTGAAGGAGCAAAGAGCATCGGACGAACGCGAGTGTAGTATAGCACACTTATGCACACGTCAATAGTGTATGCACACAAAATATTTCATTCTGTAGTTTAGAATTGCTATTCAATTATTTTCTCTCAGTCTTTCTTCCACGTATACGCGCGCAACTGTTTACGTAACAACACATAATTCGGCAAAAATGCGGCAACGCGATTCCAGAAGCGATTTGAATGGTTGAGCTCGAACAAATGACAGACCTCATGCACAATGATGTACTCCGCGAGCTCGTTCGGAAGGAGGGCAATGCGGTAGTTGAAGTTCAAACCCCCTCGTCTGGAACAACTTCCCCAACGTGTACGATGATTCTTGATCGTCACGGTGTAGGGCGGAATAGCTATCTTGCCCTTCAGGAGCAAAAGAGATTGCTGCACAACTTCTTTCGCGATGGGTTTGTATGTTTGGTAGGCGGAACGATCGTTTATGGCTGGAAGGCTGTGCCGTGGCTTCGCCCGTTGCCGTGCACGCTGACGCAAAATCCAACTCCCATGCTCACGAATCAATCCTTCGATGCGATCTGCGGGAATAGACCGTGGAACCGTTACAACCAACTGGCCATCCGTATCAACCGTCAAACGCAAACGACGAGCTCGAAGCGAACGCTTGAGCGAATAGATGATGTGTTCACCTTGAAAAAGAAACTCCTGCTCCATGATTATCCCTCAGCTTGCCGAATACACTTGGTTCTTGCAACAAAAAAAGAGGCAACAGACCAGACTGTGAGCTATACTGAATCCATGCCGTCACCGGATCAATTTATTCCGGCTCCTTCCGTGGAGTCGGCGCCTTCACAAGAGGTGAAAGAGAATATGAGGCGTGAGATACTGAAAGACCTTACGGGAATGATTGAGCTGTATGAGACCTTTTATCTTGCACCAAAAGAAGTTGAGGCCATAAAAGGCTCGCCTCTTACCAAAGCTCGTTATGCAAAGTTCGAAGAGTGGCTTAAGACTGTTTACGAGAAAGGCGTTTTACCCGATCCGGCGATAGAAGAAATGCAGTTACTGAATGACACTGATTTCGCCGTCAGGCTGTATGAGGCTCTGAGACAAATCGCCTTAGATCAACCGCTCCATCCAGACATACAAAGATCCTATGAACCACCTATTCTCGCTCCTGATGAGTTTTTTCTAAAGAGAAAAGATATTCCAGACTGGGACGAGCTTCCATCAAAAGAGAAAATTGAGGCCGACTTTTTATTAGATTCCATCCTAGATATAGAATATCGCCAAGGACGAAAATTGAGAGATCCAGCCGACCATTTATTGACGACCGAAGAAACATTCAAAAACCGCAAGGGATTCGAACCGATAGATTTGGATCTTTGCCATGTATTCTACGGTATGGATGACCCTGCAAAACGAAAGGCTTTCCTTACTGTTGATCGTAGTCTTTTGTCCAAAAGGCTTCTGCCAGGCAGAATCTTTGATATCAAAAAGATCATTAAACAAAAACGTGCGCAAGATCCAAGTCGTTCTGCAGAACTCACTACTCGGGAACTTTTAGAAGCCTTCGATAGAGCGGATGTTCGCCCTGCAACTCTCGAAGAGCTTTTGGCATATTCCAGAGTACATTGGGTGCCTAAACTCGATCCAGATAACCCCCTGACTGATCTACAATTCCTTCAGAACGCCGATGTTGCCAGGATTTGTGCCTTAGGGTCAATTTTCTCGGACTCTTTTAAACGTCGTTGCATTCCCTGCCTCATATGGACATCGGGTAAACGAGAATTGGATAGCGCCCCCTTCGATCAAACGTGGGATGATATTGATCATTTTTTAGTGTTCCGTAAGATAAAGTCATAACAGGCAAGCTATACTAACCCCATGCCATCGCCGGATCGCTTGGTTTCCCCTCCCTCTCTCGAACCAACTCGCTCACCAGAAGCGAAAGACCAAATTAAACGTGAGATCCTAAAAGATCTCACGGGGATTGTTAAGCTGTATGAGGCCTTCTATCTTGAACCAAAAGAAGTTGAAGCTGCAAAAGGATCACTTCTTACCAAAGCTCGTTATAAGAAGTTCGAGGAATGGCTTGGGGTTGTTTTTGAGAAGAAGATGTTACCCGATTCGACTATTGATGAATCTGACTTAAAAAATAACGCTTACTTTGCTGTCCAGTTGTACGAAGCTCTGCAGCATCTTGCCCTAGGTCAATCACTTCACCCAGAGATAAAAAGATCGTACGACCTACTCACTCTTGCTTCAGATGAGTTTCTTCTCCATAGAGAGGATATTCCTAGCTGGAATGAACTTCCTTCAGAAGAAGAAATCAAACGAGATTTTTGGTTTGGTTGGATTTGGAAAACGGAATATCGTCAAGGACGAAAGCTAAAAGATCCGGCTGACATCTCCCATACCACAAAAGAAACCCTCAAAGATCGAAAAGGATTCGAACCAACAGATCAGGATCTCTGCGATATACTCTATGCTAAAAATAACCCTGAGAGACGTAACGCATTTTTACGCAACATAGATCGTGCGGATTCCTTCGAAACACTCCCGCCCGCGAAGATCTTCGACATAACTCAAGTTATCACAAAGAAACGGGAGCAAGACCCAGATCATCCAATGGACCTTACGACCCAAGAACTTCTGGAAGCATTTGATGAAGCGAATGTGCGTCCTGGGAGTCTAAGTGAACTCCTGGCCTATTCTAGAAAATACTGGAGACCGGAAGTAGGCATCATCCATTCTTCAGAAGATAAAGAGCGACTTCAGGGTTCTTACCATCCTTACATCTATGCCTTTGGTTCGATCTTCTCGGATTCCATGGATACCAACCGTCGCAACATCGCCTTTCTCCGCTGGGATGAAAACGTGCGCCAGCTGGATGGGTGCAGCTTAAATCATGTATGGGACTCAGCTGATCATTTTTTGGTCTTTCGCAAAAGGTAAAAAGAAATTCCTTGTATTTTCTATAAAACACAAAGGACGGCCCTAAAAGCCGTCCTTCCTCTCGTGCTCCGAAAAACACTTGAGTTGTGATGGTGGGCAGGGAAGGATTCGAACCTTCGAAGGCGTGAGCCAGCAGATTTACAGTCTGCCCTGTTTGACCACTTCAGTACCTACCCGTGGAGCCGTTGACCGGAATTGAACCGGTGACCTCATCCTTACCATGGATGTGCTCTACCAACTGAGCTACAACGGCATTTACTTGTTACACAGAGTGTAAAAGTGGCTGTATTGTTCCTTTTTTGGCACGGAGCGTCAAGGGTTAGGGGCTAGCGTTTCTTTTCGGGGAGTTCGAGCTTTTCCACCTTCTCACGTAAGGCCTGAAAACGTTGCTGATCTTCCGCAGACAAGCGATAGCGATCGTACCAGTGGCGGGCACGCTTCGCGTCTTTGGCGGCCAGGGCGGTTTCCAAGGCCAACTCAATATACCGAGCACTCCCCGACTCTCGAGCTACAGCTTTTTCCGCCTGAACCAACGCCTCCGCTGGACGATCCTGTCGGAGCAAGAACTCAGCCAATTCGGCGTAACGCTGCGGCTGGCGCGCTCCGAGTTCGACGGCTTTTTCGCGATGATGTTCCGCTTTCATGAGATCACCTTCGGCTTCTGAGATTTCGGCCAATCCGGCGTAGATCGCATCGTCGGTCTTTTTCAGCTTGAGCAAGAATTCGAAGGTTTCACGAGCTTGCGGATACAGCTTCTGTTTCAAATAGATCAACCCAAGCCCTTTGTACGCATCCACATGACGCGTATCCAAGGATAAGATCTCCAAATAGCGGCGTTCGGCGTCGGCGAATTTAAGATCGCGAGCGAGTGAACGCCCTTCAGACAGCAGGGTCTTGATGCGCTCACGCGTCGTAGGAGCAATGGCCGAAAAGGGATTTTTTACCGAACGATAGGTTGTTTCGAAATTTTGCACGCGTTCTTGAAGACGTTTTTGAAACGCCGTCGCTCCCAACCCAATCGCTCGTCCGAGGCGACGGAACGGCAAGAGCTGCTCAGTGCGGATACGATCGAAGCGACGATGGATCATCTCCAAACGCTTGCGACGTTGACGTTCCTCTTTCACCGATTCCGGATCAAGCAACCGAATCTCGGACCAATGTTTTCGGACAATCGAAAAAGCAATGCCGACACACGCGACGGCACCTAAAAACGGCAGAAGGGACAAAAGCATGCTTACGCGGGAACCGCCGAACGACACAGGAGCCCAAAGGCGCGTGGGTCGAGAGACGCCGATCCAACTAGTACGCCATCAATCTCGGTGGTTGATAGGTATTCTGACACGTTCCGCATATCTACGGAACCTCCATACAAAATATGGACATTCTTGGCACGCTCTCCAAACAGTTTTGTGAGCGTTGTGCGCAGCCCTTCGTGTACCACACGCGCTTCTTGCGCTGAACACGCTTTATTCGTTCCGATCGCCCAAATTGGCTCGTAGGCGAAGGCTGGAAGCATCGACTGATCCTTCATGTCCCAATCCTTCAACGCATCCGTCAGCTGTTTACGAACAACCTTCAATGTTTCACCTTTTTTCTTCTGTGCATCTGTTTCCCCAATACAAATCACGGGCTGAATGCCTTTTTTGCGGAGCGCTTCCGCTTTCTTGGCGACCATCTCATCCGTCTCTCCAAGATGAATGCGGCGCTCACTATGCCCAACCAAACAGAAGGAAAGCGCAAACTCTTTTAGCATCTGCGGCGATGTTTCACCGGTAAATGGTCCGTCGTCTGACCAGAAGGTATTTTGTGCACCGAGAGTTGGGACGCCAGCACGACCAAGCGACGCCCGAGCGGCTGGCAAAGACACGGCTGATACGGCAACACCAATGTCGAGTTCTTTCGGCAAACGCTCACGACGGAAGGCCCGAATCCAAGCGCCAGCCTTCATGGGGCCATAGTGCATTTTCCAGTTTGCGATGATCCATTTTCGCATAGAGACCCCCCATGCTTACCGTATTCCGGCGAAAAGGGCAATGGGAGAGGTCTTAAAGGGTCCAACCAACGAAGCGTAGAGATTATTTGGCTGAAATAAGCGTTTTGCAGCAGCTTTTACCTGAGCCTGAGTAACCGCTTCCAGCTCCGCCAAAGAGACTTCTGGATCACGGGGTTTTCCGAAGGTTTGCCATTGGCGCAGATACCAACTCGCTTGGTTCGACGTGTCTTCAAAATAGAGCATCATCTTGCCTCGAATGTGGTCTTTGGCATGGCGGAGTTCAGCCGCCGTCACTCCCTCCTCGACGATTCTTTGGAGCTCCTGCCAGATCACCTGAATCGCTTCTTGAATCCGTTTCGGATCGAGACCGGAGCTGATCGTAAAGGCGCCCGTATCTTCAAACGAGGTATGACCAGCGCCGACGAAATAACACAAGCCACGCTTTTCACGTACCTCTACGAACAGACGCGATGACATGGAACCGCCTAAGATATGCCCAAGCAGCTTTACCGCAGGAAGATCGGCTGAGCGGGCAGATAATCCGTGGAAGGACAACCCAAGTTGCGTCTGTTCCGTTTTCTTCGAATGAAACGCCAACCAGTCCCCTTTTTTTGGAGGACGTGGAACGAATAGCTCGATCGAACGCGTTATCTCTTTTTTAGGCTTCTTCCATTTGCCGAATGTCGCGAGAATCTTGGCTTCAGCTTCTTTTGAGATGTTACCCGCGATCGCAACTGCCATGCGTGATGGGGTGTAGTGCTTAGCGTGATACGCCATGAGCGCTTCGCGAGACACACTGCGGATTACTTCACGTGGACCCGCGATGGGGCGACCGAGTGCATTCCCGGCAAAGACAACACCCTCCAACAAGTCCTCCATTTTCGAAGCTGGATTGTCGTCGTACATGTTGATTTCTTCAATAATGACGTTCCGCTCACGATCCAACTCTTCTTGATCAAACTTCGAATGCGCCAACATGTCGTTGATCAAATCAATCGCACGCGGAAGTTCGGCCGCTTCGATTTTCACATAATACGTTGTCGTATCTTTTGATGTGTACGCATTGTACTCAGCGCCGAAGCGGTCTAATTCGCGGCTGATATCAACACTCGTCGGACGACGCTTCGTGCCCTTGAACATCAAGTGTTCAATGAAATGTGAGGCACCAGCGATGTCATCCGACTCATACCGTGACCCAACGTTTACCGAAACCATGATTGTTGCCGACGGAACATCTGAACGCGGGATCAAAAAGAGCGGGATCCCATTCGAGAGAGTGCGATGGTGCAGAGTGTGTTTCATAAATTAAGAACGGACCCAACGTGTTTCTTTTTCGAGCCAGGCAGCGATATCAGACATTGGAACACGTTCCTGCTTCATGGAATCGCGATGACGAATCGTGACGGTCTGATCTTCTTTAGTGGTGTAATCAATCGTGATACACCAAGGGGTACCGATTTCATCTTGGCGACGATAGCGTTTTCCAATCGAACCGGAATCGTCGTATTCAACCATGAGGCCCGTCTTGCGAAGCTGCATCGTGAAGTCAGTTGCGAGATCAGCGAGACCGTCTTTTTTCTGAAGAGGTAACACGGCTGCTTTGATCGGCGCGAGACGTGGATCGAATTTTAACACGATACGCGTTTCGCCATTCTCAAGCGCTTCTTCGGTGTATGCATCGTGTAAGAATGCGACAAAGGCGCGGCCGAGACCAATGGATGCTTCCACAATATGCGGAACAAAGCGCTGTCCGGTCGTTTCATCAAAATAATCAAGGCGTTCACCCGAGAATTTTGCATGCTGCGACAAGTCCCAATCCCCTCGCGCGTGGATCCCTTCCAATTCTTTGAATCCGCCAAAGGCCGTGAAGTTATACTGAATATCGTAGGCGTTCTTCGCGTAGTGCGCGAGTTTTACATGCTTGTACCACTTCAAATTTTCCTCTTTGATCCCGTATTCCAAGAGCCATTTCCAACGGGTTTCACGCCACATCTCAAATACTTCATCGTTCATGTCTGGACGAATGAAATACTGTAATTCCATTTGCTCGAGTTCACGCGTACGGAAGATGAACTGGCGAGCAACAATTTCGTTACGAAAGGCTTTTCCGACCTGAGCGATCCCGAACGGAAGCTTTGGGTGAACCGTATCGATGACGTTTTTGTAGTTCAAATAAATGCCCTGACAAGTCTCGGCGCGCAGATACACCATATTTTCTTCGGTGAGTTCATCGACGGGTGCGCCCAAATTGGACTTCACCATCATCGAGAACTGACGCGCTGGGGTCAGATTGGTCTTACCGCACTTATCACAGGCAACTTTCGTGCCCTTGGCGCGCAACGCATCAAGCTCAGCGTTGATCTGTTCGACCGGCATCTTATCCGCATCTATATCGAATTTTTCGAGCAAATGGTCCGCTCGCATCCGGTTCTTACAATCGCGGCAATCGATCTGTGGATCGTTAAAGCTATCGACGTGGCCAGAAGCTTTCCACGTCTTCGGGTGCATGAAGATGGCGCTATCTAAACCGACGACATCCGAACGCTGCTGAATCATCGAGCGACGCCAAGCTTCAGCGATATTGTTTTTCAGCTCTACACCATACGGACCGAAGTCGTAGATGGCCGAAAAGCCACCGTAGATTTCGGAGGAAGGGTAGACAAAGCCGCGACGTTTGCACAATGCAACGAGCGACTCCATGGTAAGAGGCGTGGACATAGAGAGGAGGTTTTTGAAGAACAACTAGATCGTCAGGACGTCTTTTTCTTTCTCTGCGGTCATCGTATCGATCTTGCCGTTCCACTCAGCAACGGTTTTATCCAGCCGTTCCAGTTGGCGACGTTTTTCATCTTCGGAAATGACCTTGTTCTTTTCGTCAGCCGTGATGAGCGATTTCACTTTTTCGCGGACGTTCCGGATTCCGACCTTGGCGAGCTCCTCTTTTTGATGCAAGACTTTCACCATATTCTTGCGTGTTTCTTCGGTCATCGGTGGCATTACAAGACGAATTGATGTTCCCGCGACGTTTGGCTGCATCCCAAGAGACGCGTCGATCAAGGCCTTTTCGACATCCTTCACCACGGACTTATCCCACGGTTCCATCTGGATGGTTTTGGCGTCCGGGATCGTAATGGAACAAACAGATTTCAAATCCATCGATTGGCCATAGGCCTCGACACGGATATTCTCAACCAAGGCGGCATGGGCTCGGCCGGTTCGTAATCCCTGCAGTTCTTTCGCAAAATGGTCGATCGTTCCCTGGAACTCGCTGCGATGATCATCAATGTGGTTGGCCATAGACAAAAGTGTGTCTATGGCATGATGCCAAGGAAGAGCGGAACGGTCAAAAGGCTATTTCTTAAGCGGTAACGCACCCACCAACAAGGCCGGCTTATCTTCTCGGCTATAGGTCATCCAGGCAACACCACGCTTGGTTGGAAGCTTTTTCGAAGCCCAGCTGACGCCCCCATCTTTACTGAACACAAGAGCGCTCGCGGTCGAATAAACAAGGATATTCGGGTCTTTTGGATGGACAATGAAGGCACTGATCTCCGTATCTTGAGGCGCGGTTGGCAACGTGACCGCACGCCAGCTCGCACCAGCATCATCACTCACGAGTAATCCATATTTGGAAATGTGGTAGACGCGATCACGGGTATTCGGATCAAGGACGAGCAATTTTGGGGTACGGGCATACTGGAACTCTTGGAATTGCTGACGAATCTCAATCCAACTCGCTCCCCCATCGATACTCTTCAAGACACCGGCTCCGTTGGTGGCTACATAAATGACGCGCGAATCTTTTGGATCGACTTTCACATCATTGATGCGATTGTTATCGACACGCTGCATCGGGCGCCAGGTCATCGCTCCATCGTCTGAACGAAGAATGTCGCCATCTGATGTACCGATATAGAGCGTCTTTGGATTGTACCAATCCCCAGCGATCGCGGTGATCGCTGTATTCGCGCGAGGATGCGACCAAGCTTCACTCCACTCGCGTCCGCAGGTGGTTGTCTTGTGAATTTGATTAGCCCGCAAGACATACACGGTACATTTGTCCTTCGTATCAACGACGATGCCGTTGATTTTCCCTTTCGTTAGCCCAGTCGCAAGCTGCCAAGACTGCCCATTATTCGTGCTATACATAAGCCCATTCTCGGCTGTCCCAACATAGATCGTATTTTGATCTTGTGGATCAAGCGCTGCCGTCACAGTTCCAAGTTCAACCGTACTTCCAATCTGTGTGTCCAAATTCAAGACCTTTAATTGCTCCCATTTCACGGCCTCATCACGAGTCCGGAAGACCCCTCCATCACCTAACACGGTTTTATCTGCACCTCCCAAGCCGAAACAACCAGCACCCATGAGAGACAGGGCAAGCAACGGAACGAGGAGGAGAGACCGGCGATTCATAGAGAGAAAAGAGAGGACGAATCGAGAGAGCGTGGAATAAAATGATCGGGAACGAGAGGTAAAGTTCCGTTCCATTCTAGCGCAAAACGCGGAGAAAGGGATCCCCCTACCAGTTTAGAGGCGTGGATAAGTCCGCGCGCCATACGAACCGTTTCAAGCGGATGCGAAAGCCACTCGGCACGAATCGCTTGTTCGGATTGTTCCAAAACCTCCTGCCAGCCTCGAACAGGGTCCTCCTGTCGTTCGACATCGCCCACTAAACGATCAATCGCCACCAGGCGGATTCCAAGATCACCATGCAGTAACTGCTCTGTCGTCGCATTGGTTCGCTCTTTGGCCCTTTGCCAAGCGGCTAAATCTTTGAGAATCCGAAGCGCTTGACCCGGACAGCCGCGAGCGGCTTCAGCCAACACTTCAGGATTTGTTACAGAGTGCGACGTCTTTAGCCAATCTGTGAGCGGCGCTTTAGGAACACGAGAAAACGCGAGCGGCGCTAAACGTGAGCGCAACGTTGCTGGTAAGCGATCTGGCCGTTCCGCAAGAAAGAGAAACACTAACGCCGCAGAAGGTTCTTCAACCGTTTTCAAAAGGGCGTTACAGCCTTCTTCATTCAGCGTATCCGCTTCTTCTATCAAAATTACGATCTTCCCCCCACGCGCGGAAGACAAGGCGAGTCGCTGCAACAACTCACGCACCTGACGAACGGAAAACTCTTTCGCTCCCTCCTCACGCTCAAAGCGAATGAAATCCGGGTGTGCTTGGAGTTGCGCCGGTAAACGGCTGCGATCAAGACGTGCTTGCTCTTCAGAAGAAAATAACAACGCTGCCGCAAATCGTTCCGCTACCATCCGCTTCCCTACTCCGTGAGGACCGTGAAATAAATATGCCTGACCCGGGCGCGCGACGACTCGCGAGAGCACATCACGAATTTGTTCGTGGCCAATGACATCATCGAATAGCGGCAACATGAGCCAAGCCTAGCAGGTGGCCGGACTTTGATCGAATGGTGGTTGATCGAAGGGATTTTTAAGTCCCCGTCGCTTAGCCGCCGCCCGAACCAAAAATCCCAAACGATACCAATGCGGTGGAACAAACGCCGGACCAGGCAGATGCAGCGAACGAGTATTTGGACGTAAGCGATAGAGTTCGGGGAGAGATTTCATATATCTACTCCGTTCCATGCTTCAGAAGGCTCGTCAATTGTGGACAAGCCTACTTTTTTCCGTGCATCGTTTCCTCGTGACGCGTAATTCGATGAGCGACGGCCGCAAGCTCAACTTCTTGCTTCATATAAAGGTGGACGAGGCCATCGATATGTTGAATTGTTTCATTTCCCGAAGCTCGGATCTGTGCCTGAACTTCTTCAAATTCTGCATCCAGCTCATCTCTTGTCACAGCATTCTCCTTGAGGAATTCGACCACTTCTTTCACTTCTTCAAATCTTTTCTCAAACACCTGGTCGAAATGATCTATCTTTTGGTCCAAACCATCAACTTTTCGATCCAGACCTTTCACGACCGCACTCAACTCCTGAATCGAAGAAACGATTGTCGTTAATGTCGGTTCTTTCGATAATGAGGTGCGCTGCTTCATATCACAAAAATAACAAGAATGAACCCGACCTACAACTACTCTGTTCCATGAATCAAAGGGGGTGTCAAACAATTATAAAATGCATCAAAAACTGATGCTCTGAAAAAGTAAAAGCCTCCGTTTGACTCGTGCGACCTGGATCCAAGGGATCCGATCAGGCATGAGCCAAACGAAGGCAAGTTCCTTCAAGGCGTTAATGTGCGAAGCGGCTAAAGGGCGGCGATTAGTTGCCCGAAGGACTTCAGGGCTTTGACTCACGCTCTTGTGGGGCGGGAGGTCACGAGGTGGGAAGGTGTCCGCTGCTCGCGGTGACGAGCGAGCAGCGGGAGGGGGGTCAGCGGCGCGGCGACCAGTTGAAGCCGGTGCGCATCGCGTTCGGAACGATCTCCATGTCGGCCTCGGGGACGATGACGCCGTTCTTGCGGAACATGACGCTGCCGTAGGTGTCCGAGACGCCGGCGACGGGGGCGTAGACCGCCCAGGTGGAACGGGTCTGCGGGGCGGTGCGCTCGTTCGGCGGGAGGGTGAACTCGGCGTTGAACCAGGGGCGCTGCACCGCGGACAGCGAGCGCGGGACCCGGAAGGTGCAGGTCGAGCTGAGGAGCGGCGCGGCGGTGCGGGTGACCTCGCAGCTCCGGTAGACCGGCGCGAAGACCCAGTTCACGACGCGCTCCGCGGTCTCGCCGGCGGGGGTGTTGTAGGTCACCTCCCAGATGTCCTCGCCCGTGGTGGGGGTGCCGGTGGGCATGGGCGTCGAGCAGATGCCCGTCATGCAGGCCTGGCCCGTGGCGCAGCGGTTGCCGCAGGCGCCGCAGTTGTTGACGTCGCTGCGGAGGTCCGCGGCGCACGCGGGGGGCGGGGTGAGGCAGCGGCCGGCCATGCAGACCGTACCGCCGCTGCAGGCGACGCCGCAGCCGCCGCAGTTGGCGTTGTCGTTCTGCAGGTTGCAGCAGGCGACGCCGCAGAGCGACAGGCCGCTCTGGCAGTTGGGCTGCGGCTGCCGCGCGGGGCAGTCCCGCACGCAGTCCGTCTCGCCCGAGCAGATACCGTCGCCGCAGACGGGGCCCATGGGGCCGGCGTCGGGGCGGGGGGCGTCGGCGGCGGGGCCGGCGTCGGGGGTGCCGATGGGCATCCCCACGTCCGGGGCGCAGGCGACGAGGTTGGCGCAGGCGATGAAGGCGATGGTGAGGGCGCGGATGGTCTTCATGGTGTCAGCTCCGTTCGAAATCAGCCGAGAGTTGAGGAGGCAGTGACAGCGACGAGGCAGCCGACCTTGCGGAAGGCTGTGAACCTTGTTTCTTCCCACTTGTCGAAAGGGCGTAGGAAGGTTCGAATCAGTTCACCATGCAGGCATGATGAGCTAGTTCGAACTGGGGTGCGACACAAAAGGTTGTCGCGGCCGGTGCGTGTGCACCCCAAGGTCGAGAGACTGGTTACCATTAACCGTAATGGAACCGGTCTACAATGATCGAATGAGCTGTTTGGTGATTCACCTCCTTGGTGAGTTGTGAGTACTGATCGACACTCAGTACGAACTGGTGATGAGGACGCTGCCCTGGAGGTCGAAGCCCAGGGGGTTGAAGAACAGGCCGTCCTTGATGGCGGCGACCTGACCGAACCCCGGGTTGACGAGGGCGTCGAGGGAGAGGCGGAACCCCTCCTCCATGTTGTTGGTGGGCCCGACGAGCTGGACTCGGGCGCCGATGTGCGCGCCCACGTGCCAGTTGACCTGGCTAGCGATGGACCCGAGGGTCATCGCCTTCGAAGGGCGGCTCATCAGCGAGCCGTCGAGGCCGGTGAGGACCGTCACGGGGCCGGAGCCGAGGACGAGCCCCATGCCGACGACGCCCAGGTGAAGGGGCGGACGACGGTCGACTAGGCCGCCCATCCCGTTCGGGACGAGGTAGGGGGTCTCGGACTGAGCCCCCATCCCCCACCCGCCGAAGAAGCGAACTGCGATGCTCTGGCTCCAACGGAGGCTGAGGCCACCCTGGATCAGGGCGCCACCGCCCACGGTGTTGAGCGAGTTGACGCTCCAGTGGCCCATCACCCCGAGCGAGACCTCGGCGCGGACCCGGACGCCCGTGGTGGGCGGCGGGGCGGCGGGGGTCTGCTGGGCGGGGGCGGGGCGGTTCTCGATGGCGGTGAGCCGGGAGCGGACCGCGTCGAGCTGGTTGTCCACGTTGCGGTCGCGCGCTTCGCGACCTTCGAGGAACGTGTTCATCCGGCTCGCGAGGTTGTTGTCGATCGCCGGGGCCGGGGTTCCGGTGGGCCAGGCGATCGATCCGTAGACCTCGTGGTCCGCGTTGTGGTCGACCGGGTCACGGAAGCGCTCGCGGAGACGACCGTCGACCGTTGCGACCGACAGGCGAACCACCTGCGTATTGTAACCGGCCATGGGGGCCGCGACGCAGGGGGGACCATTGGTGTCAGGGTTGTCGATCGCCCCGAGGTCGGACCGGCACTCGGTGACGAGGCGACGGTGCACGCGGCGGGGGCCGCAGCTGATCCTCACCTCACCGCCGCTTCCGCACCGGATCGACCAGGTCCCGTTGGGGTTCTGGGTGATGATCGGGGGACCGTTGCAGTCCGTGATGGGCTGCCACGCCTCGCCGCAGTTGACGGTGTTGGCCGTGAAGCCGGGGTCGGTGCACTCGGTGGTAGCGCTGCCCGCGACGCGGTGGCTGCTGTAGAACCCGGGGCGGATCCTGCGGCAGTCGCGGAGCGACGGCGAGCAGGTCGGCCGCGCCACGCAGTCCCCCGCGCGGCAGATGTTGCCGGTGGGGCAGGCGTTGTCGCAGGCGCCGCAGTGGGCGTTGCTGGTCTGGGTGTTGACGCAGGCGCCGCCGCAGCTGACGGCCGGAGCCGTGCAGTTGGGCGGAGCCCCTTGCGCGTTGGCGGCCCCGATGGGGACCACCGCACCGCACCAGGCCAGGATCACGATGATCGCGGCGGCGAGGGGGTTCGTGGTGAGCTTCTTCTTCACTTCTCTATACCAGCGGTTTCTTCTAGCCGCTGGCCTCTTGGTGATGGGCTTGCGCCCGTGTGTGATGACTCAGTGACTTCTCCGCCGAAGGCAGATACGCCACGAGCCCGTCCGACTCACTCTTGTCCGTGGGTTTGAAGCCACGTAATTAGGAGGTGAATTGTCGAAAGAGCTCGAGCGCTAGCG
Organism: uncultured Gammaproteobacteria bacterium; assembly: GCA_964567995.1. Lineage (GTDB taxonomy): Bacteria > Patescibacteriota > Patescibacteriia > 2-12-FULL-60-25 > 2-12-FULL-60-25 > JAGOTP01. Next base: position 146,012 of record CAZMOB010000002.1, on the reverse strand, counting down.
GAGTATCTGCCGGCGTTCGGGTCGTCCCACCGGAGTGCGAGGTAAACAGAGGAGGAAGCTGTCTACCCTGCCCTCGACAGTGAAACGACCGCAACGTCGGAGCCAATCAGTTGTTCTTTCTCTAGGCACGACCATCTCAACTTGACGAATAACTATAACATAATACAAACAATCTGTCAAGCTTCCTTGTACATTCAAATTAGCCACTTTTTAGTGGTATTGAAGTATTTTGCCCTCTACAAAGGGAAAAAGTCCCTCTGTTTCCTTCAAAAAACTGTTAGGCGACGTTGAACAAACGGCGTGGACCAGCCAATAACCAAGCAAAACCAAGGAATAAACCTATGCCGAAGCCAAAGAATACATTCTTAGGTAGGTTCGGTCGGGCATACCATCGTGAGTCGAGAGGGGCATCAATGATCTGCACACGCACATTCGTTCCAAAGTAGTTGGGAGCTTGAAGAGCCAATTCACGCGAAGCAGCTTCGACCAATACTTTCGCCTGATCACGATGCGGATGATACGCGCTAACTGTCAGAATACCTGTTCCCGGTGAAACGCCTGCTTCGACCGTTTTTTGCCAGAGTTTGCGTTTGCTGTATTCATCTTGTGGGAAATAGGTCTGATCAAGATCTTTCGCGCCTTGTAATATGTTATTAGCAAACGTCGAGGAGTAGAGTAACTCGGACAGACTCCCTGCGATGCGTTCGGTGAACTTGAGTGCGCTATACGGATCAATCGCGCTTGAGGTCGTTTGCGTAATGAGCAAGCGGACCGTCGAAGAATAGTGAAACGGTTGCAAGAACGATAAGGCGAATGCAAACAAGGCTCCCAGTACGCAGGTCACGAGAAGCGTGCGCCAGGCGTGCGTGAAGCGATTCAAAGAAAGAGCAGAGGGCATACCATGAAAGTATACCATGCTTCTTTCTTCTCTCCGAAGTTATTTTAGTAATTCACCCGTTGTCGTTGCTTGCAGTGGAATGTCGACTTGAAACGATTTGCCTTTGCGTTGGCCATGCAGCGTGACCTTAGTTCCTGGACGATAGTCGAGGAGACGTTCGCCAAGATCGACGATCCCATCGAAGGCGTCACGGTCCATCCGTTCGATGATATCCCCTTCTTGCAAAAACGAGGCGGTCGTTGTTGAACTAATCTGGCGCACCAAGATCCCCTGCTCTGGCCAGCCAACGCGCGCACCTTCATAGACCAAGGCAGAAATGTCTTGGACCTTTAAGCCCAAAGCGGAACGCTCCAACGGACGGGACGCCAAGACCTGCGATAACGCAGAAGCGATGGCGCTCGTTGGAAGAACTTGTCCTCCCGATGCATCAGCAGCGAGAACGAGTCCGACTAATCCTCCATTATCTGCCCAGACAGCAGCGCCCGGTCGAGACAAACGTTCGTTCAATGAAACAAGGAAACGACGATTCAGGCGTTCACTCGGAATGACTTCACGACTCGCCCGCGCATCGGTGGCGATGATCGTTTCTGGTCGGAAGTGTCGTGGCTCAAGCTCTGCCCATACGCCGAGACCTGGAACTACATCCAGCGGAGACACAAACGTCGTCACGGGCAAATTGGTTGCTTCAATTTTGAGGAACACCAAATCCGTCGACCGATCACGAACCGCCTGCTTGATCGGATAGAGACGTGAACGCCAGAGGATACCGAGATCACTCGAGGGGCCCGTCCCGAAGACCGTCGCCGGCAACACGATCCAACCATCGGAGGTGAGACTCACGCCGTACCCTTGAATACGGTCGGCCGGGAGAACGGCTGGCTCGGTCAGCTTTAGACCGGTCTTTCGTACGACTGGTACGAGGGGTGAAGCCGAACGATTTGCAAAGACCGCTGGATAGACAGGTCGACGAGCCGTTTCGAGTGGGAAAATCTGTGCGATAGGCGTTGGATTGGTGGTGCTCGTTGAGGCCGATTGCTGGATCGTGACACGTGACCAGAGCTGAGACAATCGAGAATCTAACCCAACCGCGACGCTCTTGGCTGCTCCGTAACCCGAGATTCCACCAGCCAGACAGCCAACGACAATCAAGAGGATCCAATAGAGGATGTGGCGCGAAACCGTGGGGACCTTAGGAACGGGGGCAGGCATAAGAAGAGATGGAAGAGGCAGCTAACTTAGGCCCAACGGGCCGTCAGAAGCAAGCCACCAAAGAAAAGGATGGCACAAATCGTTTCAAACAGAGCAATCCGTGAAGACGGAGCGGGAGGAAAAGCATAGCGACGGATGCGCAACGGAACGGCCAGCAAAAACGCTGCCAGCAACCCTTGCGTCCAGACTTCGAGTGGTAGCAGTAAACCAAACAGCGCCACCTGCAGACCAATCACGACTCCCAACACCCGCCAGCGACGACGATTCGCCACATCCGCCACCGGATGCTCCGTGGTCCAATAGGCAGCCAAACCATACAGGCCCAAAAGCAGAATCGGGATCCAGCGAGGAAGATGGATGAACACAGTGAGTCCTGAGAGTCCGGCCGCCAGCGCATAAGCCGTGAGAGGCACGCTCGCGAGCGCCATATGCGAGAGCGCATTCACTGGATACTGTTTTGGATCAAACAAAAAGTAGAAGATCATCTCGAGCGACAGCGTGACGGCTACGACCGCCACTCCCGAGAAAAACAATTGCTGTAATGGATCTTCGATCATGAGCAAGCCCAAGCCAATAGCGAAGAGAAGCGCAAACGGTGGAACGATCCGTTCAAAAAATCCGGCCAAGGAAATCCGTCTCCATAAAAGGAGGATCGCCGAGAGCAAAAAGCCAGCGATGCCGGCAACGATCGGCACGGGGTAGGCCAACGGCTCACGCCACTGCACCCACAGCGCCACGGCCATTCCAATTCCCGAAAGCCAGGGCAATAAGCGCAGGAACAGGAAATACATAAAAAATTAGCGCTCCATGGATACGAAGGGCGCGCGGGCGGTGACCAACTTCTCTCGGCCCTCTGGTCGGCTTTCTGCAAGCGCATTGAAGGCCACATACAAGGCTAAATGCGCCTCTCGTCCAGAACCTGGAACGCGTACCGTTAAGAGACGCTCTTTGGCGCTTCGCGCATCCCCGGTCCGATCATAGTCAGCAAGGATCGACCTTACAGCCGTCCGCCATTCGGCATCGAGTTCAGCTGGAGCAATTGGAGTGAGGGGAATCGTTTCGACCGGTTCAACGGGTGGCAACGCGACGGTTTGAGCTCCAGGGAAAAAGCGCTGACGAACCAACAAGATGGCACACACGATCAACACTAAGCCGACCATGATGAAGCCGAAGCGCTGACGAACGAACGAGAGTCCGGACATATCGTTAAGAAAGAGGAGAAGGATCTGAATCAAGGGGCGGCGACTGCTGCCGACGACGGTGAAGCTCGAAGATCACAACCGAAGCGGCAGTCGCCACGGGGATCGCAAACAATGCTCCCACCACTCCAAACGTCTGCGCGCCGATCATGACCGCTAAGATACTAATGATTGGGTTCAATCCCACCGAGCGCTGCATGATCTTCGGCACGATGAGATTGTTTTCCAACTGTTGAATGAGAATAATCGCGATGATCGTGATAAGCAATACCAGTGGCGAAACAGAAGCGGCCAGGATGAGAGCGGGAACAGCCGCAATGAACGGACCAACATACGGAATGAACTCCAACAAGGCACCGAATAAGGCGAGCAAAATCGGATACGGGACACCGATAATAGCAAAGGCGATGAAATACAGCCCACCGATCACGAGTCCCAGAATCAATTGACCGCGCAACCAATCCCCCAACCGATTGATGACCTGCCACACAAGATCAGAGGCGAGTTCTTGGTACTCGTTTGGAATCAGATTTTTGAACAACGTCTTCACGGCTGACTCTTCGACAATCAAATAGAAGGCCAAAACCAAAACGACCACGAGTCCGGCCAAGCCACCAAACAACGTCGTCAGATATCCGAGAACGCCCTGTACGCTCTGACCGAGATACTGCTGGACGCCTCCGAAACTCGTTTGAAGATTATGAACCAACGGATACTTATCCGAAATGCCTTGAAACCCGTCCTTCACACTGACCAACCACTCGAACGACTGTGAGTACGTGCCCGCCAACATCCCCATTTCACGCGCCACGGCTGGAATGAGCAGGACAAAGGAAACCGTCAAAAAGCCTAACAACAAGAAATAAAAGAGAAACACGGACAAACCCTTCGGGATTCGATGCGCCGCCATCCAACGCACGAACGGATACATGACACCCGCCAACAAGAGCGAGACAAAGAGGAGCAAGATGATGTCTTTGATCATCCAAAGCGCTCCGAGCGCCAAGAGAATCACGATCGTTCGCAAGATCGTCCCGGTTGTGATCGAAATCACGCGCGGAGATTGTGTGGACATGAGCTTAGTGTAACATAGCGCCATGGTCTACGCCGAGAACAAAAAAGCACGCCACGACTACTTCGCGCTCGAAACCTTCGAGGGCGGCATCGTGCTGTCCGGCCAGGAGACGAAAAGCGTGCGTGAGGGCGGTGCCAAGCTTCAGGGTGCCTATTTGGTCATCCGTGGGAGCGAAGTTTGGCTCCTCGGCTGCCATATCGGCGCCTACTCCAAAGCCGGGAAGATCGAGGGCTACGACCCAGTCCAAACCCGTAAGATCCTCTTGAAGCGCCAAGAAATCGCTCATTTAGCGGGGAAAACTCAGGAAAAAGGCTTGACACTTGTGCCTTTTTCTCTGTATCCTCGTGGCCATCGTGTGAAGCTTTCCTTTGGCCTCTGTCGTGGGAAAAAAGCCTATGATAAGCGGGAAACGCTAAAAGCACGTGATTTGGACCGTTCGACTCGCCGCGTTCTGCGTGGCGAAGACGAATAACCCCATTCCCCAATGGGGATGACCAAGCTTCGACGGATTCGTTTCTTCCAGACAGCAGGCCGAGCGGGTACCCAACGCTCGTAAATCATTGGGTACAACCGACAACTGCCACAAGCATTGTCACGAAGGCTCGCGAGTTTGTTGCCTCCTTGGTAACGACTCCTTCCTTCGCTCCTTCCCTCGCGTAACCCGCGTTCGGAAGAGCCGGTTCCTCCTTGGATGTTCTCCCTGAGGAGTCCAGCCGTCACTCGTGAGAACTTGGGATCTGTCCGCGCTGAACAGATTCGACACTCCTAGCGCTTGAACCAAGAGACAGACGGTTGCCTCTTTTCTCTTGGTTGACCGCGTCGCCTGACGCACATCGGCAACCCAAGCTTGTGGACGAATGTCTGCAAGAACGAGTTCGGACGGGGGTGCGATTCCCCCCATCTCCACCATTCGTGATCGACTGAGACCGGTAAGCTCGGACGCTCACGCTGTGGTAATCCACTTTATCTTTTCCCTTCTCCAATGCGCATCCATCACCGCCGTCGCGGCGGGTATCAAAAAAAGGAAGAGCTCGTTTTGTTCAAAGCGAACGAAGCGATTCTCGCGCCCGAGGTCTTCATCATCGATGAAGAAGGCGTCTCGCTCGGCGCCATGCCGACTCCTGCGGCCATGGCTCTCGCAGTGGAACGCGGATTCGATCTGGTGGAAGTTTCCCCCAAAGCGCAGCCGCCGGTCTGTCGCTTCCTGAACTTCGGACAGTTCAAATATCAGAAGGAAAAGGAGATCCGTCAACAGAAAGCTCATGCCAAGAAGGTCGAGGTCAAAGGCATTCGCCTGTCGGTCAAAATGGGCGAACATGACATCGAGATCCGCCGCAAACAAGCCGAAGACTTCCTCAGCGATGGACAAAAGCTCAAAATTGAGATCAACTTACGCGGTCGCGAGAAAGAACACGGAGATATCGCGAGTAGCCGCATCCAAGACTTCATCACCGCGTTGACCAAAACCTATCCGATCGTCGTCGAGCAACCGGTCGCTCGCAACGGCGGAAACGTCTCGACCACCATCGCTCGCAAATCCTAGCCAAGCTCAGCTCGGTAAACCTCTCAGCTCTACTTATTCCCCTCCTATGAAACTCAAGACTCACAAGTCCGTCACGAAGCGTGTGCGCGTTACGAAGAACGGAAAGGTTATCAAGCGCAAGAATGGCCAAGGCCACTTTAATAGCCGCGAAAGCTCACGGACGACTGTCAGCAAGCGTCGCGACCTCGAAGTCACCCCAACCTACGCGCGTAACATCAAGGCTCTGATCTAATCCTCTCCCTCTTCTCTCCCTGAATTTATATGCCACGTGTCAAGCGCGGAACCCACCGCATCAAACGCCGCAAGAATATTTTGGCCCGAACCAAGGGCATGATGTGGGGTCGCAAGAACCGCATTACCCTCGCCAAGATCGCTGCCATCAAAGCTGGCTGGAACGCCTACCGCGACCGCAAGCTCAAGAAGCGCGACAATCGTGGCTTGATGCAAGTTCGCATCTCCGCCGCGACCAAAGCTCTCGGCTTGAGCTACTCCGCCTTCATGGGTTCGCTCACGAAGCGCAAGATCGGCCTCGACCGCAAAGTCCTGTCCCAGCTCGCCGCGAAGCATCCAAACGTGTTCGAAAAGATTCTCAAGGGCTAAGACTTGAAATTAAAGAAGACCTCCGCTTCACGCGGAGGTCTTCTTTGTTCCTCGATATTTTTCGTAAAATACTGTAGCCTTTCGACGGTATGAATCTCAAACAACGCGGCTTCGAATTCGTGACCTTTATCCGTGAACAAGGTGTCATCGGTTTAGCGATCGGTTTTATCCTAGGCGGTTCCGTCAGCAAGGTAGTAGCTTCACTTGTCCAAGACATCATCCAGCCCCTGATCGGCTTACTCTTCGGCTCAACACAAGGGTTAAAAGCCCTTCGTCTTGGACCGGTGATGGTAGGGAATTTTTTGGCAACGAGTATCGATTTCATTATTGTGGCAGCGGTCGTGTACTTCTTCTTCAAACAGTTAAAATTAGAGACACTAGACAAGAAGCGTTGAGCACGTTCCCTTTGTGGGCAGGATGTTCTATACTTGGACTATCTTTATGCCCAAAGCTCTTTTTTATCGTCGGGAAGGTCTTCTTAAAACCGAACCCGCTGTAGCCAAACCAAGCGCTGGCAGTGAGCGCGCTTCTCTTGCGAGAGGAAGAGCTGCTTTTGAAAAAGCTAAACCGTCCATGCTCGCTGAAGAAGCATTTGCCGTGGCAGAGGAGGCTCAAAATGCACGCGAAAAAGCAAAAAAACTCAAAGACAATCCGGTAAATCCTCTTAGCAGAGCCGAGGCGAAAAATGCAGAGCGCGCGCGCTTAGCAGAAGAACGTGCTGCGCAAGAACAACGTGCGGAGGCTGAACGTGTTGCCGCATTAGAGGCGGAACGAACCCGGGTGGAACAACAAAAACGCCAGGAGTTACAGCGGCGAGATAACGAGCGTGTCGAAGCTTTGCGCAGCGGATTGCTTGTTGCCGATAACGAGCGTGATGAAACGATTTTCAATGAGAAATTCCCACTCGAAAATCGCCGTAACTTGGCGGAACAACGCTCCGCTCAAGCGATGGAGAATTATCTAAAACTCAAGACAGGGCTAGATGCAAAAGGTCCAAGCAAGCCACCAACGGGTGGAGAAGCAGCCTCCGTGGATCAAATTATCGCTCACAAGAAACTCGTTCAAGCCAGCCAAGAATTGGATGCCGCTCTCTTACGAGAAGTATTTGCTGAGACAGTCGATCCAAAAGGAGCGTTTGAAGCGTATCAAAAAGTGAAAAAGCTTGAAGCAGATCTACGAAGCAACGAAAAAACGAAAGAGGTAAAAGCGAAATTAGATCAGTTGAAGAAACAGAAGGGACAAGAGTATATTACAGATGATGTAATCAACGCACTTCCAGCTAGTGATCGCGAGATCGCTCGGGATCTTCACACGGTTGAAAGTTCCAATCGCCTAACAGATTCACATATTGATCGCCTTCGTACCTGGCACACAGCAAAGAGCGAACTTGATTTAGCACGCGAAGAAGCCATCACACAGTGTAAAACCTGCAAGATTCCTGAAAAGGTCATCAAAGAGATGACCGATCCAAACATCTCTCTTGAACAGCGCCGAATCAACATCAACCGAGCAACCAGCGATGGACCGGTTCGTGAACTTGATAAACCACATACCGCAGGCGAGTATCTTTCCGCAGCTTGGCTTGGGGTGAAGAAAGCTTTTGGAAGGCTGTCTGGTGTGAAGATAGAACAACAGTTCATCAATCCAGAATTGGATGAACGCATGCGAAAAGTACATGCGCTTCAAGAAAAATTCGATGCGGTCGCAGACACGAAAGGGGCATTCGTTGGACGACGTCCAGACTACGTCTCAAGAAACAATGAGGCTCTTTCTAGCAACCCCTTCACGTTCTCTGATACGCGGCGTGAATCTATCATCGGAAACTTGAATTGGGAAAATAGCCAAGACCCAGATCCATATCGACAAGAAGAGATGAAAGGGATGCCAGAACAAGCAGAAGGGATCATCGCCACATTGAAGAAAAAAGCCGAGAAAACAACTGCACAAGATATTGAATCGGCGCGCGCCACCCTTCAAGCCCTTCAAAAGAAACAACGGACGTTAGGAGGAACCTTTGCGAAAGACTCAGGAGAATATTACCAGCTTACAAAAGCTCTTGCCGAAGCCGAAGGAGTAATTTCAGATTCAGCGCAAGGAGTGGAAGCACGTCAGCAGAAAGCGGAAGCAGCACAACAGCGAGTGGAAGATGAACGCCGACGCTCAAAAGAATTAGGAGAGCTTAACACTCTCCTCCAAGACGCCTCTCAACTCGCCCGTTTCTTAGAGGAGTCTGCCGAAACTGCAAATCAAAGACAGATCACTGAGTCGGAGAAGGCGATTGAGGAACTTGTTTCGAACTTGAAGCGCTACGGTAAATACAGCGCCTCTGCTCTCTATGAAACAACACAGGCATCTATCACAGCAGCTCAAAGTGCCCTCGATGAAGCCAAATTCTATCTCTTTGAGCGCAGTCCCAAAGCAAAGAAAAAGACGAAGGACTCTTCACAAAGCATGGCTGCCTAAACAAAAAAACACCTGGCCGATGTGCCAGGTGTTTTTTTGTTTCTTTTAGCCTTTTCGCTCCTTCACCGACTCCACCATCTGTTCAACAAACATCTCTTTTTTCATCTGCTCCTGGTCCGTCTGGCCACGACGACGGACCGTGAGATCCCCCGACTCCATCTCCTTATCCCCTACTACCAGCATGACTGGCATCTTGCCCTTTTCAGCGCCGCGAATCTTTTTGCCAACGGATTCCGTCGAATCATCCACCTGAACGCGCAAACCCGCCTCTCTAAGTTCTTTGGCCAATGTAAAAGCGAAGTCATTGTGGCGATCCGCGACTGGCAGAATAGCAATCTGGACCGGCGACAACCAAACCGGGAACGCGCCGGCATAGTGCTCGATCAAAACGGACAAGAACCGTTCGATGGATCCCATGATGGCGCAATGGATCATCACAATCCGCTCTTTCTCTCCCTGCTCGTTGACACACGATAGATCGAAGCCTTCTGGTTGATTGAAATCTAGTTGAATGGTGGCGACCTGGTGTTTGCGGCCGATGGCGTCCAATCCCATGAAATCAATCTTTGGACCATACATCGCCGCTTCACCAATCCCCTCCACATACTCCTTACCGCGCTTCGTAATCATCGACCGGAGCTGATCTTCCGCCTCTTTCCACGTTTCGGGTGTTCCCAAGTACTTTTCCATCTTGGCTGGATCGTGGAGCGATAGGCGGACTTTTAACTCAAAACCAAATGTGGAGTAGAAACGGTCGATTATATCCCAGATTGCGAAGGCTTCCTGCTCGATCTGATTCTTGCGACAAAAGACATGGGCATCGTCCTGCGTGATCGAACGAACGCGCGACAGACCAGACAATTCACCCGATTGCTCGTCACGATAGACCATCGTGGTCTCCGCATAGCGCTGCGGCATGTCTCGGTAGCTGCGCGGTTCAGAATCAAAGATCTGCGTGTGATGCGGACAGTTCATCGGTTTCATCGAGAATTCGTGTCCTTCACGTGTAACGATTTTGAACAGTTCATCCGAAAACTTCGCCCAGTGCCCACTCTTTATATAGAGCTCCTTTTTAGTGACGTGCGGAATCGTGACACGGCCATAGCCTTTCTCTTTGCGCAGACTCCACACGAATTCATCAAGCAAGGTCCGCAAGAGCGTACCTTTCACGGTCCAGAGCGGCAGGCCGGAACCAACAAGATCGGAGAAGACGAACAGACCAAGCTCTTTGCCCAGCTTTTTGTGATCGCGCTTCTCGGCTTCTTCCAACATTTTCACATAGTCCGCGAGTTCAGCCTTGGTTTCAAAGGCGATGCCGTAAATACGGGTCAGTTGAGCGTTCTTCTCATTGCCACGCCAATAGGAACCAGCGAGCTTGGTCAGTTTGAAGGATTTTGGATCGATATCCGAGATCCCTTCGGCATGGCCGCCACGACACAGATCCCAATAGGCACCCGACTTGTAGAAGGTGAGCGTTTGACCTTGCGAGGAAAACTCGTCGATCAGTTCATGTTTGTATTGGTTCCCTGGATATTCCTTCTTCGCCTCTTCTGGTGAGAGTTCTGACCGTTCAAATGATGTCCAGGTTGGGAGCAATTCACGCATTTTCGCTTCGATGATCGGCAAATCGGCATCTGAGATCGGTTTGCCGAATTCAAAATCAAAATAGAAGCCGTTCTCGATGGCGGGACCGATCGTGCGCTTTGTGTCCGGCCAAAGTTCCATCACGGCGGCAGCGAGCAGGTGCGCCAAGGAATGGCGGCGATGTTCCAACTGTTCTGCGTTCATAGGGGTGAAAACAAAATCCCAGCGAATACATGAATAAATGCTTCGCTGGGACCCACTGATCGTGCTGGGAAGAGCAAACGACCACGGGCGGTTCCACCCGGCTTCCTTATGTCTACTTCGACACAAGGCACTTTTTCGGATTGTCCCGCGCTGGGTGGTGAGGCCAGAGGATAGCTTAAGCATGGCAAATCAGGTGGAGAGTCGTCAAGCGGATCTTGTCTCAATCAAGCGGAAAAATGATCAGAAACATTGACAAAAGTGAAGAAAACTGCTATCCTATAACGTCGGTTTGAATCATCCCTGCATTGGGCGGGCTCTGAAACAAAGACCGACATTCGAGGCTACCTTGAGCCATCACATGTTTCGTTCGGTTCCCATGGGTCCCGTGTCCTGCAATGGGCGCACCAACCCGCGCACCTTCGATCGCGTCGAGGGCGCGGAGATGAAGAAGGTGCTGGTCGTCGAGCACCGCAGCAGGCCGGTCGACAGCCAGACCATCGGGTCGGCGCACGCCAAGCCCAACCGCGGGCGGCAGGTCTTCCACGGCCTCCCCAAGGGCGCGCACTAGAGAGCTTCGGCTCCAGCGCGCGTCCCGCCGGGGTGGACACTCCTCCACCCCGGCCTCGTACAGAGCTGAGAAGGATCGCTTATCCTCTCTGCACGAGCCATCAACCAATACCATCGCCTTGTGAGGCGGTGGTATTGCGTTTCAAACACAGACTTACCCTCTGGTTATCCCCTACCCAGCTGGCTGCGAGCTCGCTAAGGTCTCGCCCATATGAAACCGCGTCAGGGCGCCCTCCCCTATCAGCTGATCCGTGAAATGCTCTCGGCAGGCTATGTGCAAGGAGGGTCGATGGAAAATATCCAACCGGCTTCAATTGATCTTACGATCACCGACAAGATCTATCGGATGAAAGGGTCGTATCTGCCACGCGCGGGTGAATCCATCAAAGCACTCGTCGAACAGGGATCGCTCTTCCAGCACCATCCAGACCGACCACTGGAAAGAGATGGGATCTACTTGATTGAACTTGCTGAACGCGTCGCTCTTCCTCCAGGCATTCACGCCATCACAAGCAACAAGAGCTCATCAGGGCGTATCAACTTACGCGGCCGCTTGCTCGCCGACGGCGTCGCCCGCTTCGATGAAATTCCTGCTGGCTATCAAGGCTCGCTCTGGATCGAAGTCGTCCCAAAATCGTTCCCCGTTCAACTTCACCCCGGCGACCGTATCAACCAGATGCGCTTTTTCTATGGCGATGCCCGACTCGATACCTTGGAACACCGAATGATTTACGATCGCTATCACTTGTTGCGGGATTCAGAAGGACAGGCGCTCCCCGCTTCTGATACAACCGTCAGCAAAGGTGTCACGATGACGATCGACCTAACGTCAGTCGACATCATTGGCTGGAAAGCCAAACGCGCCATTTCCGCCATTCTCGATACTGCCAAATTCGATCACGATCCGGAGGCCTTTTTCGATCCCGTTTTCAAACCAACCAACGGTGAACTCGTGTTGCATCCGGAGGAATTTTATATTCTCTCAACGAAAGAACGGATCATCGTACCGCCGGACTATGCCTGTGAAATGGCGCCGTATGACCCATCCAAAGGCGAATTCCGCTCACACTTTGCGGGCTTCTTCGATCCAGGTTGGGGCTGGCAACCACCAGAGGACAAAAACAAAGGCACGATCGGCGTCTTAGAGGTCGAAGCGTATAGCCATGATTTCGTCTTACGCGATGGCCAGCCGATCTGTTTGATGGTGTACGAACACATGGTCGCCCCACCGGAACGATTGTATGGTGCGGAGCTGAAATCGAATTACTCGACGCAACAAGGTCCGAGACTGGCCAAGTGGTTCCGCTAATCATTGCCTCTGCTTCAAACGATCGTGCTACACTAGTCCACGATCTATGCTCTTTCGACGGACTCCTACCCATGACATTGTTACCATTGGCGATTCGGTTCTCGATACGTTTTTACGGATCGAAGAAGCCAGCGTTTCGTGCGCTCTGAAGCGAGATGAATGTCTGCTCTGCATGAAATTTGGCGAGAAACTGCCACTCAAATCGATCACACGTATTCCTGCGGCTGGGAATGCATCAAATGTAGCCATTGGAGCGAGTCGTTTGGGTTGGAACGCGGCCATCGTCAGCATCTTGGGACAAGATGCGATTGGTGATGAAATCCTTCACCGTTGGAAAGAAGAAGGCGTCAATGCACGCTATGTTCAACACGATCCCAAACATCCAACGAACGCCCACACCGTCCTTGATTTCCAAGATGAACGGACAATTTTAGTCTATCATCAACCGCGTGACTATCGACTAGCTGAACTGAAATCAACCGCCTGGATCTACTACACGTCGCTCGGCAAGGGCCATGAAAATATGGAAAAAGAGCTCCTGGCTTGGTTTGAAGCTCATCCGGAAACGAAACTCGGCTTCAATCCAGGTACGTTCCAACTACAGCGTGGGTTAAAAAAACTTCTGCCCATTCTTGAGCGCTGTACCGTCCTTTTTGTAAACAAACAAGAAGCACAACGTCTATTGAATACTCAAGAAGACAGCGAAAAGCTCTTGCTGTCTGGCTTACGGCGGTATGGACCTGAAACCGTCGTCATCACAGACGGGCCACAAGGGGCTTGGTGCTTGAACGAGGACGATCGCTTGTTCTGCAAAGCGTTTCCAGGAAAGGCTGTCGAACGTACTGGAGCGGGTGACAGCTTCGCGATGGGTTTCATGCATGGCTTACAGACAACTGGTTCATGCTCTGAAGCACTTCGTCATGGCAGTGCCGTCAGCTCACAGGTAATTCTGAAAGTCGGGCCACATGCTGGTTTACCAACTCACACACAGCTCCACGCGCTACTTACGAAACATCGCACCATTCAACCGAAAAAGATCTAGTTTTTTCCTATGCTCATCTCCTCCCAGAAGCTGCTCCAAAAAGCCCGTAAAGAAGGCTTCGCCGTACCTGCGTTCAACGTGAACAATCTTGAAATGGTCGAGGCCGTCATGAAAGCGGCGCTCGAACTCAAGTCACCAATCATTTTGCAAACAAGTGAAGGAGCGATTGAATATGCAGGGATGGGATATCTGATCGCATTGGCCCGCGTAGCCGCTGAAGCAAAACTCCCTGTGGTGCTTCATGTTGATCATGGAAAGAACCTTGCAACGATTAAAGAAGCGATCAAGCAAGGCTACAGCAGCGTGATGATTGATGCCTCTCGATTACCACTGAAAGAAAATATTGCGACGACCAAGAAAGTGGTTGCCTGGGCAAAAGCAAAAAAGATTTCGGTTGAAGCTGAAATTGGGGCGATTCGCGGTGTGGAAGATCATGTGTCTGTCGCCGAAGCAGAAGCGCTCCTAACGGATCCAGCCGAAGCGGCGCTTTTTGCTAAAGAGACAGGGTGCGATAGCTTGGCGATCTCCATCGGTACAGCACATGGCGCGTACAAGTTTGAGGGACTGCCACGTCTTGATCTAAAGCGTCTCAAGGAAATCGCTGCGCTCGTTCGTATTCCCCTTGTCTTGCACGGCGCCTCAGGCGTACGCGAAGATCTGATCGATCTGGCGGAACATCATGGGGCAAAAATCGGGGCAGCTCGGGGCGTACTCGATAAAGACATCAAAGTGGCCATCAAACTGGGAATTACGAAAGTGAATATCGATACCGACCTCCGCTTGGCGTTTACCGCAGGCATTCGTGAAGCCATCGACGAGCTTCCCAAAGTCATTGACCCACGTAAATTCCTTGGTCCCGCCTCACTCCTTATGACCGAAGTTGCACGACAAAAAATAAAACTATTTGGAAGTGCGGGGAAAGCGTAAAGTGTATGCGACGTAGCAATAAACGAGAGAACCAACACCCGATCCTTGCTGTCGTTGGCTGGTTTGGTATTTCTGCCATTTTGCTCAGTTACGGATTAAACAGCTTTGACATCATCCAAAGTCACGATCCGACGTATGCTGTTTTGAATTTGCTGGGAGCGATAGCCCTGTTCCTAGAGGCCTATCTTCACCATGATGCTCCCCTAGTGGTGTTGAATATCATTTGGGCGATTATCGCCGTTTTTGGATTAGTGAAATTTCTTTTTTAGAAGCCTTAAAAAACACGTAGGACGCACCCGTAGGCACGTCCTCAGAAGAGCGCGGCACGTGGGCCGCTGCGTCTTTAGTTGGGTCGAACTTTTATACTCGACGGGAGATTCTCGATTCACTGACCGGCTACACCGACCGTCTTATGACGGCGGGAACTTTAAATGTACATCATTCCCTAAACTTCATCCCCACCGACGACGCAATGCCTCACTCCGTTGCTTCGCCTGTTCCTCAGCTACTTTCTTGTTGATCCAGGCATTTGCTTCTTCGATCGAAAAGAAAGCTGCCATGAGAAAGGGGAAGTAGTCATCACGATCGGCCCCAGCGAACCAGCCAGACTCCTCCTGCTCGGTTCCGACGTCACGGGTACACCAGATATAAGGATCCCTCCTAGGAAGAAATTCGCCCGTAGAGCACGGGATAGGAGCGATCGCTCCAATCCACAGGGCACGGATAAAACGCTGCGATCCTTGAGCCACCTGAGTCAGTTCGAGATGGGTCAGAACGCGGAGAGTATCCTCTTCTTTCGGAGAAAAGATCCGGGTCTGCCAGACAGGCGGGCACACGAGTTCCAGATGGACGGCCCGTCGAAGAGCCGTGGACGGGAATACGATGATCGCGAGAAAGAGAAGGTGCAGATTCAAATCAATCTTGCTATCCATGCTGTGCCTCCTCCCCTCGATATGAGGGGTTGGTTGGGTGGGGTGAAAGGACACTGAGATCTTTCACTCAGGACGAAAAACGATTCGTGTATCGTTCCTCATCTTGAGCGGCGACCAATGGAGCAAGCCATGGTCACCGCGTTCGCCCGCTTCTCAGAGAAAGAGGAGCAGACGCAGCGCGTCTATCGGAATGTGCGAAGGCACAACGAGCCGTTCCGAAATCAGCTCGCAAACCTGTGACAACGCTGGGGAAGCGTTGCTGTTCTTTGGCTAGCACTCGTCCGAAGACTGTGGTTAGCCGCTCTTGGCAGGAGTAGTCGCCTGAATCTGCTCGACGAGCGCTCGGAGAGCCTCGTTAGCGGGTGTCATCATGGCGTAGCGCCAGACGGCAGGGTCCGAAACGAAGGAGAAGCAGGCTTCGAGAGCCGGCTGCCTCCGATGAGAGAAGTCCCCCTTGCTCGTCCAGGCGACGAGCATCGGCTCAGCAGTCGCGATAGCGAGATCCATCTCGCCGATCAGACGAGCGCGCTCGCTCATACGCTTGGTTAGTCGCCCGAAGAGATCATCTGAACGGACCTGCACCCAGCAGAGAGGGTTCTCCTTGTCCTCGATCCTCTCAGCACCTTCAGGAAGGCATTTGAAGAGGAAGAGATTGGGGTTGCCGGCCGACTGGTAGACAGTCACACCCTCTCCGATCCCCTTCGGGAGCGGCTGAGCGAAATTGGGGTGCCACTCCCTGAACAGTCCGTCGCCCGTCTTGTAGACCGGGACGAAGGCGCAGCCAGGATAGTGTGCCGTGACCCTGAGCTCTACGAGATCGTGATCCTGTTCCCTGCGGAGCTGGACAGCGACGGCGGCGAACGCCGCGAGAACGATCTCGACGACAGAACCGAGACTGATCTTCTCCATGATCTTGATCCCCTCTCCGATTTCGATTCCTGATCGAAATTCACTTTCGGAGGAAGTGGCGGATTGTCCGCATTTGATTGAAAAGAGCCGCTCCCCAGCAAACCAGTGTGATGGGCAGCGATCTAAGCATGTATGCTATACATGCTTAGATCGCTGAACGTCAGTTCTAAAATTGCTACGACTCGGCCATTTTAATAACGGGTTATAATAACAAATTATCCTTCTTTTGTCAAGAAGGGTGATAGACAAATGCTCGGTCATTTCGTATGCTTTCATTATGCGCCATCTATAGACAAAATTTCGGCTAAAACAGGCCCAGAGCCTGAGATTGTTTGATCATTCTCTAAAAACTACTCTTCATATATGCAACGACTTACTCTCACTCCCCGAGCGATTTTAATCGACGTCATTTCTCCCGAGATGACTAAACCCACTGCCGAACGACGCCTTACCGAACTTGATGCGCTCACCAAAACGTATGGTGGCATCGTGGTCGTCAAAACTATCCAGAAAAGAGCTACTCCTAATTATCGAACCTACATCGGTCCCGGCAAAATCGAAGAACTCATCCAAATCGCCAAAGACGAAAAGTGTGAACTGATCATCGTAAACAACCTGCTCAAACCGAAGCAGATGTTCGAATTGGGTGAGATTCTCAGAAAACACGGGCTCCGCGCCTGGGACCGCGTTGACTTGATTCTCAAGATCTTCGATAAACACGCCAAAACCGCTGAGGCAAAACTTCAGATCAAACTCGCCGCGATCCGACACATGGGTCCGCGTATCTTTGGCATGGGCATGGAACTCATGCAGCAATCTGGTGGGATCGGCGGACGTGGCGGTCAGGGAGAAACGAATACCGAGATCATGAAGCGTCACTTGGCCGCGCAGGAAGATCAAACGAAAAAAGAGCTGGCCAAATTGGCGATTGGTCGCACCGGCCAACGCGTACGACGTGATCGATTAGGACTCAAAACGGTTTCGATCGTGGGCTATACAAACGCCGGCAAATCCTCCCTCCTGAATGTGCTGACTCGCAAAGGTGCCTATGTCGCCAACCAACTCTTCGCGACACTTGATACGCGCGTCGGAAAACTTTGGATCGCAAAAGAACCCAACACTCAGACAGGAAAACCGCAGGGTGAAGAATTACTCTTATCTGACACCATCGGCTTTATCCAAGATCTACCGCCGCAACTCATCCAAGCCTTCCGTTCAACGCTCGACGAAACAATTGATGCCGATCTGATTCTCCACGTCATTGATGTCAGCGACCCACACCGAGAGGCCAAGATTCAAGAGGTTGAAACGATTCTCGATGAACTTGGCGTTCATGACACGCCAAAGATGTACGTCTTCAACAAGATTGATCTGTTAAAACGTGTGCCTGAAAAAACACTCTCCAAAACCTACCGCGCGTACTCGCCCGTCTTCGTATCAACGGCAACACGACAAGGGCTAGACTCTCTCATTCAGCAATTACCGTTACACCTTGACGCGACTCAAAAATAGATTCACCGTTAACTCCCCGTGCACCCTGTAGTCGACTTCGCCCGGATGGGATGAAAGGAGATCCTTTCCCCATCCGGGCATCTGTCTTTTTAAAGGTGTTTTGCCAACGAACAGACCAAGCTTTACCCTAGCCCTATGCCATCTTTGCTTTCCAAACTACAACAACAAAACCCTTTGCTCATCGGTGCAATTTTAGACTTGTGCAAGACGGTTGCAAAGGAACCTGTACACGAGCAGCAAACAACGAAACCACGTGCCCTCATTGTTGGGGGCTATGTACGTGATCTCTTACTTGAACAAGAACCAAAAGATGCAGATGTGGAGATTTTCGGTATCGAAGCTCCGCGCCTCCAGACGTTGCTTGAAGCGCTTTTTCCCGGCCAAGTTCATGACGTAGGTCGAGCCTTCGGTATCCTCAAAATTCATCTATCGCATGGTGTAGAATTCGATGTCGCGATTCCACGAACCGAATCCAAGATAGCCCCTGGTCACACAGGATTCGCTGTGAATACTGACCCGTACTTATCCGAATACGAAGCCGCTCGGCGACGCGACTTCACGATCAACGCGATATCTCTCGATCCGCTTACGGGTGAACTGATTGATCCTTGGAACGGGCAAGCTGATCTTGAAAAACGCCTCCTTAAAGTCGTCGATCCTAAGACCTTCGTGGACGATCCTCTCCGTGTCTACCGAGCCATGCAACTCCTCGCGCGCTTTGAGCTGACGGTCGACCCAGCGTCACAGACACTCATGCAGCAGATAACGAAAGACGGGCATCTGAAGGAACTTTCCCCCGAACGGATCACCGATGAACTCGGCAAACTTCTTTTGCTCGCCAAGCGCCCATCACTGGGGTTCGAATTTCTGCGCGAGCTCGGCATCATCAGCCAAGACTACCCTGAACTTCATGCGCTCATCGATACGCCTCAAGAACCAGAATGGCATCCAGAAGGCGATGTCTGGATTCATACCATGCTCGTCGTCGACCAGGCCGCCAAGATGATTCGCCGTGGAGAAAACGCAGACTTTACGCGAGAAGAACAACTACAGACCGTCTTTGGAGCCCTCTGCCACGATCTGGGAAAACCAGCCACGACGCACCGCGCGGAAAAAGATGGCATCATGCGCTGGCGCTCTCCTGGACACCAAGAGGCAGGCGAAGCTCCGACCATCGCCTTCTGCAGCCGTCTGCGCTTCTCTGAAGCCGTGTCAGAAGCCGCTCGCTTGATCGCGCTCCATCATTTACGACCCGGCGAATACTACCTCAAAAAACAAAAGGGCGAATTGACGGACGCGAGCTACGCGAATGCGATCCGAACATTGTTGAAAAAGACGAAACCCTTGAACTGGCGCGTCCTACATGCCGCCGCCGAAGCGGATTTCCGCGGCCGCGCGTTCCCGGATCCAGATACGCGGGATTACCCGTATGGGACTCTTTTTAAAGAAACGATCGTTCGAGAAAAACTCGACGAAGAAGCGAAACATCCGCTCGTCATGGGCCATGAGCTCATCGAGCTCTTTCAGATTGAACCTGGTCCTTACGTTGGCGATCTAATGCGCACGATTGAACACGCACGCGATCAAGGAACTATTCGCACAAAAGAAGATGCCTTGGTGCTTATCGGTGAGTTAATCAAAACACGTGGTCACAGAGCACCGTAGCTACTCCGCCATTAAATGGAAGTGGAGATAGGCGACATCTTGATATCCCGGACCGTTAGTTTTAATAATATATTTCGTAAGGTGATCTTGTTTGATGAGTTCCTGCATTAAAGCAAATGCGTCCAGCAGATAGGCCTTGTCGGCGTCGCTCAGCTCACCAATATTTTTGATATCTTTTTTTGGAATCACGACGTAATGCACACGCGCCTCTGGCAGCGGATGACGCAAGACCAAGGAGTAGGCTGTTTCATGAACAACCTGCGGCAAGGCATCAGCGGCATAGGTAATCCCGAGCGCAGCAGCAAGACCTGTCACTTCGTTCAAACGGAGACAAGATCCTTCTCGGCAAGCATTCCAAGCCAGCAAACTGCGTGGTTCGACCGACCGGAACAAACTCGCTCCAAGCACCACACCAATTCCAAGTGCCAGCAACAGCCACAGAAAAGCTGGGATTCGACGTTTTGGTGGGAGAATCACATCCATAATGGAATATTTCATTGTGTTGTAAATAAGCAATTTTGTCAATAAAGATAGACGTTTTTTCGAATTCAAGGCATACTCAGCCGCATGTCTTCTTCCCGTCCGTTTGCCAAGCTCAAAGCTGGCCGCCATATTCCGGTCCGTGCCGGTCATCCTTGGGTATTCTCCGAAGCGATCGACGTTCAGCCGATTGGCGCAGAACCAGGCGCAATTGTTGAAATTCAAGACAATCTTGGAAAGACGCTTGGGCTCGGAACATGGAATCCGAAAACGTCGATTCGGATCCGTTTACTGACGCATGATGCGACAACCGTTTTCAATGCCGCTTTCTTTGCCAAACGTTTTCAAGAATTGCACGATTGGAAAACTGCCCATCTCCCAGCCGAAACCAACGGCTATCGATTAGCCCATGCCGAAACAGATGGCTTGGCTGGCTTAATCGTCGATCGCTACGACTCGACCTACGTCTTCCAACTACACACGCTTGGCATGGATCGACTGCGAGATGAGATCATCGCTGGTTTGAAACAGTTTGCCGCAACTCAATCCGATGCGTTCACAATCGTTGAACGGTCAGATGTCGAAGCTCGTCGCATGGAAGGACTCACGCCACGTGACGCAGAAGTCCATCACGGCACGATCGACGGCCCAGTCCCCTTTCTTGAAGACGGCATCACCTTCTTGGCCGATGTCTTGAAGGGACAAAAAACCGGCTTCTTCCTCGATCAGCGTCCGGCTCGCTTGGCCGTGAAGCGCTTAGCGAAGAACCGACGGGTACTGAATCTGTTCAGCTACACCGGCGCCTTCGGTGTACATGCCTTGAAGGGTGGGGCGAGCTTTGTACAACACGTGGATGCATCGCGAACAGCCTTAGAAATCGCAGAGACAACCACCACCGCTAATGGCTTTGACGCCAACAATGAATCAATCAACGAATTTGTTGAAACGGATATTTTCCCGATGCTTGAGGCAAGCGAATTGGTTGGCGGACCTTATGATCTTATCATCTGCGATCCACCAGCACTTACAAAAGATGGCTCACATGTCGAACAAGCGTTGAAGGCTTACACCTTCTTGAATACATCTTGTTTGCGCCACTTACCAGTTGGGGGAATTCTAGTGAGTAGCTCGTGCTCGGGACGTGTCAGTCCCGAAGATTTCCGTTCGATGCTTCGTATCGCTGCAGGACGCGCCGGGAAACAAGTTCGTCTCCTCGAGTGGATCGGACATGACGTCGATCATGCGGAACTTCTCTCATTTCCAGAAGGACGCTATCTGAAAACAGTGATCATGCAGGTGACGGGGACCGTGTAAACAAACAGAAACGGAAACGAGCACGTCGGAGCGACGAGCTCAGACTAGCTCGCTTCCGAACGTGCTCGCAAGACCTCCTACGCGACCAGCTTCTTACGCACCTTTCTTGGACGGGATTTTTTGGGGCGATCAGGGTCGATCGTGATCCCGTACTTCTTCACCCTGAGGTACAGGGTTGAGCGGGACACGTCCAGGATCTCAGCTGCATGACGAAGGTTGAACTCCGTCCTCACCAAGATGCACATCATGTACGCGACCTGCACTTCCTCCAGCCTGGGCAGCGTATCCAGGTCAGGAGCGTTCTCCGTCAGGAACACCCCACTGAAGAGGCCCTGCAGAGCATCCAAACCCTTTAACATCCCACCACCATCACCCTCTGCCATAAAAACATCTCCCTTCGAGGCTATACCCTATAGATGAATGGCAAAAGAATCAACTTGGCAGCAAAACTTGCCTCCAGGCGAAAAATCTGGGAACATTAGGCCACAAATCCATAGGCGGGTGTCGTATAGTGGCTATTACCGCAGGTTTCCAACCTGCTGAGAGGGGTTCGATTCCCCTCACCCGCTCCATAGAAACCATCGCGCGTTTGCGCGATGGTTTCTTGTTTTTCAGTGCTTTTATACAATCAAACGAACGGCCAACTCACCAATCAAAACGGCGTACCCTTGCATGAAGACAAAAAAGACAGTGGTAAAACCAATCGACAGACTCATCGCGAGTAGGAGTCGCTGAAGCGTTCTGGATTCCAGGCGCGTTGTAATTGCCCAAGCTACGGCGATCGCCGGTCCGATCTCCATCAGATAGGTTCCGAACAAGACGAGACAGGTCCTACCGAAAGATAATCCCTGATTCACACGAAGAGCCAGAACCTGAATCGCCCAAAATGGCAAAAGCAACAGAATACCCAACAAGGCCATCATCGGACTTCCAATCACATAGCCTCCATTTTGGAAGGTAAGACGAAACACCGGTCCAACTACAAAGTGAAAGAATACAAACGCCACGAAGGCTTGGATTAACCATAGAGGCACTTTAGACGGAGATTTCGTCATAGAATCATACGAACACTATCTAAAAGGAGCTTGTTGAGATAGGGTCGCTCGACCGTCTATTGATCAAACAAGCTTCTTCCCGTCATCTCAGGCGGAACAGGTAATCCAAATAATCCCAAAATCGTTGGTGCCACGTCGGCTAACGTTCCACGAAATCGCAAGGTTATCCCCTGCTTCGTCAAAATCGCAGGAACAAGGTTCGTCGTATGCGCCGTGTGCGATTGATGAGAATCGGGATCGAGACTCTGTTCCGCATTGCCATGATCGGCGGTAATGAACACGATTCCGCCCTGTGATTGGACCGTTTCCACCAATCGCTTCAACTCCCGATCAAGCGCCTCAACCGCCTGGATGATCGCGGCATGATTAGCCGTATGTCCGACCATATCCGCATTCGCATAGTTAAGAAAAAGAAAGTTCTTCCCTTGTTCTAGTTGCTTCAACGCTGCATCCGTAATCTCAGCCGCGCGCATTTCCGGTGCCAGATCGTGCGTCCGTACTTTACGACTTTCGATCAAAATAAAGTCTTCCCCTGAATGCGTCTCGGCTCGACCGCCATTCAAGAAATAGGTGGCATGGGCGTATTTTTCTGTTTCCGCGATATGCACTTGCGTCAAACCTTGACGTGATAATTCGCTCGCCAACGTAACGGGTGGGACAAATGAAGGAAAAGCGACTGGACAAGCCAAATTCTCATCGTAAATCGTCATCGTGGCGAAGGAAACGTCGAGATCTTTTACTCGCTCCAGGATCCGTCGACTTAACTGCACTGCTCGATCAGCACGAAAATTGAAAAAGAAGATGCCGTCTCCGTTACGAATCGGCGAGCAGACTTCTCCGTCCAACTGAGGAAATACGAGCGGCGACAGATGCTCATCAAACTCCTGTTCAGCATAACGAGACTCCAGAGCTTGAACTGGTGCATCCGTCGAGACCGACCCAACATGCTCAAACAAAGCTGCCTCAGCCCGCTCAATCCGCTCCCAATTCTTATCTCGATCCATGGCGAAAAAACGGCCACACAACGTCGAGATCCGTCCCAAACCAACTTCCTTCAGCTCTCGTTCCAGTTCTGCCACAAATCCAGCGGCGCTTTTTGGCGGTGTATCGCGACCATCCGTAAACCCGTGAATGAAGGCTTTCGTCACCCCGGCCCGTTTGGCCGCTTTCAACATTCCGATAAGATGTTTCTGATGCGCATGCACGCCGCCTGGACCAAGCAACCCAACCAAATGCAACGCAGAATTGCGCTCTTTCACATGAGCAAACAATCCCTGAAGCACTGGGTTCGTGTCCCCCTCGCCCCGATCAAGCGCTGCTTGGATCCGTACCAGATCCGTCGGAATCACCATCCCCGAACCGATGACCATATGTCCGATCTCACTATTCCCCATCTGTCCTTCGGGCAATCCAACCTCGACACCACTGGCATCCAAACACGCATGCGGATATTCGGACCACAGATGATCAAAAAAGGGCGTCTGTGCTTCGGCGATCGGATTATGCTCCGCCGCTTCACGCATCCCCCACCCATCCAAGACGACCAAGACGACGGGCGAACATGATGGTTTCATAGATAGACTCTTCTTATGATAACGGATGGACCCCTGGAAAGAGAAATCGCCAGCCAACCGACTAGTTTGCAAAAAGCCGCCTCTGTGGCAGAGTTCTGTCAGTTATCTTCTATTATTCGTCTTCTCTTATGGCCATGGCGGACCGTTTTCAAGCGCAGATTGAGCAGTTGTTGGAAGGCAGCGATATTCAGATCAACGGGACTCGCCCCTGGGACGTAAAAGTCCACGATCCTCGGTTCTACAGCCGCGTCCTTGCCGAAGGCACGATGGGTCTCGGGGAAAGCTACATGGACGGGTGGTGGGAATGCGAAGCCATGGATGAATTCATCGATCGCATCCTACAGCATCGCATCAAAGACAAGCTCCGACCCTCGCCGCGTCTGCTTTTGAATATCGTGACGTCACAGATCCAAAACCGCCAAAACAAAAATCGTGCGTTCAAAATCGCGGAAGCGCACTACGATCTCGGCAACGACCTCTACGAAGCCATGCTGGACAAACGCATGGTCTACACCTGCGGCTATTGGAAAAATGCTCAGACACTCGACGAAGCGCAAGAAGCAAAACTCGATCTCGTCTGTCGCAAAATCGGGCTGAAGGCCGGTCAACGCATTCTCGACATTGGCTGTGGTTGGGGCAGCTTCGCCAAATTTGCCGCTGAGCGCTATGGCGCGAAGATTGTCGGTGTGACCGTCTCAAAAGAACAAGTGGAACTCGCCAAAGAGCGCTGCAAAGGTCTCGATGTCGAAATTCGTTTGCAAGACTATCGTGATCTGAACGAATCGTTCGATCACATCATTTCGCTGGGTATGTTCGAGCATGTTGGATATAAAAACTACCGAGACTATTTCGAAGTCGCACATCGTTGCTTGAAAGATGGTGGCATTTTCCTTCTCCATACGATCGGTGGCTTAAAGTCCGTCACCGCCACGGATCCTTGGATTGAAAAGTATATCTTCCCCAATTCGATGCTCCCGTCTGTCGCCCAAATCGGCAAAGCCATCGAAGGCCTCTTCGTCATGGAAGACTGGCACAATTTCAGTGCTGACTACGATAAAACACTGATGGCTTGGTATAAAAACGTCGAGACAGCTTGGCCCAAGCTCTCACAGAAATACGATGAGCGGTTCCATCGTATGTGGCGTTTCTACCTCTTGGTCTGCGCCGCGGGTTTCCGTGCGCGCTACAACCAATTGTGGCAGATCGTGCTCAGCAAGAACGGGGTACGGGGTGGCTACGAACGAGTAAGTTAAATTCTAGGTATTTTTTAACGGCGCCTTGGGGAGTTCCCCTGGGGCGCCGTTGTGTTCCTTTCTCCTTCTTGTTGGTTGGTGGGCTCAGGTCAGAGGCCGAGGATGCTCCGGATCACCGCGACCTTCGGTGGCGGAAGGTCTGCGAGCAGC
The DNA here is from genome assembly GCA_964567995.1 of uncultured Gammaproteobacteria bacterium. GTDB lineage: Bacteria > Patescibacteriota > Patescibacteriia > 2-12-FULL-60-25 > 2-12-FULL-60-25 > JAGOTP01. The sequence goes on along the minus strand of CAZMOB010000002.1, from coordinate 120,548 downwards.
TTGAGCTCGTTGAGCGAGAAGATCCTCTGCAGCAGGGCGATGAGTGCGCTGGGGGCGAGGGTCACCGGAAGCTCGATTTCCGCGGGCAACACGACCCGCACGCGATTCCAGAGCGGAGTTTTGCCGTCGCGCCCGCACTCGACCGTGATGAGCTTCTTGTCTCGCAGCTCGAGCAGAACCGTCACGGCCTGATCACGCGACACGTTCTTACCACTCGACTCCCTGAGGAACCTCTGGACGAATCGCACAGGTCCGTCGAAGATGCGGGTCGAAGGGATCTTCGCCTCCCGCATCGCGAGGATGACCTTGCGTGCGGACGGCGTGAGCTCGGCGAGAACGGGCTCGTTCGGCCTTCGAACCACCACCGGGGATACGGAAGCGACCACGGGGACACCCGCGGTCGCTGCCGCGGCACCCTTCGGGGCTCGGGCGGGCGACGGAGGCGACACCGGCTCGGGCGTGCTAGGTCGCCAGCGGGGAGCGAGCACGAGCGTGTCGAAGTCGTCGATCGACCCCTCCACGATCGTGAAGTGCCCCTCGAGCACCATGGTCTTCAGAGCCTCGACCACGAGCTCGATCTTCCAGGTCTTCCGACCCTGCCCATGCAGGTACCGAAGGGCCTTCAGGTGAGGCTTGCAGCTCTGCACCTTCTCGTTCGTGACACCCCTCTCAGCCTGCCGTTTGAGGTAGGCCGAGCTCCCCCACCCCCCGAAAATAGCCTCGAAGAGGCGACCACGGTTGAAGTTGGGGTCGAGCGTCCCCGAACCGGGGAGCGCCGGGGGCGGATCAGAGCGCTGACAGGTGGGACGTGCTCCACGCTCCTTCTCCACCTGGCAGCGGGCCGCTTCGAGATCGCGGAGGAGAATGTAGACGGACGACCGGCCCCGGATCAACCGGAGCCACTCCTTCCTCGCCATCTCGTCGATCACCCGAACGACCTCCGTCTTGGTGAGACACGGAAAGATCCTCCGAAGAAACGGATCGTGATTGCGGACCTCATCGGTCCCCTGGGCGATGAGCTCGCCCAGGATCAGGTGTGGGCGGTTGAGCAGCTCGCGCGCGAGCGCGATCTGCTTCTCGCTCCGGGTGCCCGACGAACCGCGGCGGGCAGCCCGGGCCTGCGTGAGGAGATCGATATCAGACAATTTTATCGTTTTCAACGCTTACCTCTTAGACGTGTGGGTGGATGAACGGAGGAGCCGTTCCTATTCTGAAAAGAACGGCAAAGAACCATATATTATGGTAAAAAAATCTAAAAAAGTCAAGTAAACAAAGGTTTTTTCATAAAAGCGCTTTATTCCGCTGTACCCGTAACGATATACATCACCGCTCCCAGCTCATCCAACCGATCCGACGGCCGAAAATACCCAATTTTCCCCTTTCGTCGTTCCTGTTCTAAAAAGCGCCGCACTCTATCCTGCAAAATACCCGCTCCCCGTCCGTGAATGATTTTAACTACCTCTTTTCCCATTTTTCGTGCATCAATTATCGCCTGTGCAATGTGTCTAGTCGGATCAAGCTGCAAGGATGAATCATGCAGATCAATGACATGACAAACCGATTCATCCAACTCAGCTAAGCGAATAAGAGCTTCGGCGGTCATAGAGAGAAGGTCATCGTTCATTGACCATAACACAAAAGAGACCTGAATGAGGTCTCTTTTGATGGTGCCGGGAGTCGGGATCGAACCGACGACGCAAGGCTCTTCAGGCCTTCGCTCTACCACTGAGCTACCCCGGCGAATGGTCTTTTAGGACGCAGAGAAGGTACCAGATCACCCATAAGTCTTCAAGCACGGTGAGCTCGGACCGCTTTGGGAAATTTAAAGACCGGCGTGAGGAATCGGTTTTAGCTCTGTCAGGTGAGCCACGCCGTCCATCTCACGGCTGTACCAGAGAAGACCAGTACATGCGTCAGACGGAAAGTGATATCGCTGCGCGGGATTATCCATGTGCGGCACCCACAGTGCCATCCACCATTCGAATCCCAAAACCGAGTTTTAGCCCGAAACCTCACTACCGGTCTTTTTTAGCATGCCATAGATCTAGCCACAGAGCTAGAGGCCATTTTACTGCACAAACAGAAGGTATAATCCGACGAACGAAGCGACCGTCATGATCGTGACCGTAAGACCTCCCAGGGCATTCGACCAGGGTCCATTTTTATACTGACGCATAATCGGTGCATTCCCCAACCAGACAATAGCAGCCAGTAATGGAGGTGCAACAACAGCGTTTCCGATTGCCGAAAGTATTAACAGTCGGACAGGACTATACGGCAAAAGATTGATCAAAATACCCAGCAACGTCAAAAGAACAATGATTCCATAAAAGAGCTTCGCTTCTCGCCAGGTTTTTGAGAGTCCTTCCGTTCGACCCAAAGCTTCGCACACCGCATAGGCAACGACACTCGTAAGAACAGGAACAGCGAGCAACCCGGTCGCAAGTGTTCCTAAGGCAAAGACATACGCAGCAAATGGACCGGCCAGCGGCTCCAACAACCGTGCCGCCTGATCCGCCGTCTCGATCGCCTGTCCTTGATTTGTTCCCAGCACGGCCGCTCCTGTCACAAGGATGAACCAGGCAACTGTGTTGGAAAATGTCATTCCAGAAAACACATCCCAGAACATGTCACGTAAGCGTCGCGACAAGGGTAATGCGCGAGTGACAAGCGCTTTTCGTTCCTCATTTTCTTGATTGGCCTGCCAGAAATACAGATACGGAGAGATCGTCGTCCCCAAAAAAGCGATGATGAACAGGATGAAATCGCGGCTTGGAAGTGCGGATGGGATAAACGTCATCCGAAAAGCCGCCGACCAAGGAATCCGCACGATAAACGCCACCAAAATATAGGCAAACAATGATAGGGTGAGCCATTTTAAATACTTGGCATAGGTGCGGTAGGTCAAAAAAATCTGCATACCGAGCGTCAGCGCTGTGATGATGATTAGCCAGGCATACATCGGCATCTGAGGAACCACAAGCTTTGCCGAAGCGGCCATCATTCCTAGATCTGCTCCCGCATTAATGCCATTTGCGAGCGCTAACAAACCAATCAAAAGCCAAAGAACTGGCTTCGGTACGAGTGTCCGTAAATTTTGTATCAATCCCTTTCGCGTCACGATCGCCACGCGTCCACAAATCTCTTGAATCACAATCAAGAGCGGCAAGGTCCAAAAGGTGAGCCACAAAGGCGCGAATCCAAACTGCGCTCCGCCCTGCGAGTACGTTGCGACACCCGCTGGATCATCATCAGAGGCCCCGGTGACAAGTCCGGGACCTAAAATCTTGAAGAAATGTCGGACGCGATCAAACATGGAAAGAACAATCAACCATTCTCTCAGATACTAGCATGTCGAATGAAGAAAAACGAACCCCGCACCTCCGTGCGGGGTTCGTGCTCACGGTGAGCGTTTTCTTATTCTTGAGCGAGGAACCACTTTGGATCGTACTGTACGCGATCGTTGACGTGTTCGTACTTGTGGAGCTCCACATCACTGAACCAGAGCGGAATTTCGTAAGCTGATTCGTCTGGGTTGCCAGAAGCATGAATCAAGTTGCGGAGCGGACGATTGTGTTCGTTCGAAAGCGCATACGTATCATGCGAGTAATCGCCGCGAATCGTGCCTGGCAAGGCGGACGCTGGTTCGGTCGCCCCTACAATCTTACGCACCAATGACACTGCCTTCTCCCCTTCCAACACCATCGCGACAATCGGAGCCGAGATCAAAAAGTCGACAAGACCGTTTTTGATCGCTGTGCCGTAGGCAATGTGATCGGGGTAATTGAAGGGCTGGCCGTTCGCTTCATATTTGGCTTTAGCCTTTTCATAGACACTGCGCATCCACTCTTCGGTGAGTGCATAGTGCTTATCGACGTCCTCTCGAACAGGATGAACCATTTTCATGGCCACGATCTTGAGACCGACATCTTCCAACCGGCTGAGAATGCGACCGACGAGTCCGCGCTGGACACCATCGGGTTTGATGAGGACGAGAGTCTGTTCCATGCGTCCGGTTATACCAGACCTTAGCCAAAACTTGCAAATTCAGGGCCTTCTTGATAGGCTGCGGCCATCTCAATTTCCATTTTGCCCTACTTCCTATGAGTCTTCCTGGCCACCGCCGTACCTCCTCCCACAAGCGCCGCCGTGCCTCCCATTTCGCGTTGGTTAAGCCAAATATCGTCATCGGTAAGACTGGCATCGCGAGCATCGGTCATCGTGTTGCTCCAAATGCCACCGAATACAACGGCATCACGATTCACGTGAAAGGTCGCGAACGTAAATTGCAGAAAATGCTGGACAAAACCCGCATGAAAGCCGATCAAAAAGCAGCGACTAACGATCAAGATCACGAAGATCATACCGGTCACAACCACGGTCCAGAAGGTCACTCCCACGCCTAAGAACAAGGTGTGGTATACTAGGTAAGTCGGGTTCGTTCTTTTGCTCTTTTCTTTTCAGACATTCCTGTCCTGTACCTTCTTTACGTATGTCCAACCGTCATCTTGCCCGTGCCGTTGCACTCCAGTCGCTGTACGAATGGGACTTTTATAAAGGTGGCCGCGATCCCGTTGAAGTCGTTCAACGCAATTTGGAAGATTTTGCGTCTGAGCTCGACGAAAAAGACTTTAGTATCAACACCGTGCAAGGCGTGATCGGACATCATACCGAAATTGACGCAACCATCCGCAAATTTGCCCCGGATTGGCCCCTCGAAAAAATCACGACCGTCGACCGCAACATTTTGCGTATCGCCACCTTTGAGCTCTTGCATAACGAAGAAATTCCGAGCAAGGTAGCCATCAACGAAGCGATCGAGCTCGCCAAGACCTTTGGCGGAGAATCCAGCGGACGTTTCGTGAACGGAGTCTTGGGTGCCGTCTATCGAAGCCAAGTTGCGCAAGGCGTCATCAAAGGCGCTGATCAGCCAAAACCAGATAGTGAGGAGACTTCCTCCCATCCGGTCGTCGTCAAAGCGGAGGCGGGCGCGAACTTCAACAGTCTAAACGACGACGACGAATTCCTGCCGACTCCCCCCGCTCCCCTCCCTTAAAACTTCATACCTCTCTCCTATGGACCTCACCCACTTGGTCCCGCTGGAGGAACGCCTGGGCCACACCTTTCGTGACCGGTCGCTCCTCCTGCAGGCAGTCACCCATCGCTCGTACTTAAACGAACACACAGACTTCCAATACTCCCACAACGAACGGTTGGAGTTTTTGGGTGATGCCGTGCTTGAACTGATCGTCACCGAACATCTCTACCGGACCTACGCGAACCCGGAAGGCGATCTCACGAACTGGCGAGCTGCTCTCGTGAATGCGAAAACCTTGGCTGGCATTTCACAAGAATTGAAATTTGAAGAATTTCTTTTGCTCTCAAAAGGCGAAGCACGCGACAAAGACAGCAAAGCGCGCATGTACATCTTGGCAAATGCCATTGAAGCCATCATCGGAGCGATCTATTTGGATGGTGGGATGGAAGCTTCAGCTAAGTTTATTCACGGGAAAATCCTGTGTCATCTCCCAACCATTTTGGCACTTGAACTCTACAAGGATGCGAAGAGTAAATTCCAAGAAACGGCCCAGGAATTACTCGGGAACACGCCCACCTACAAAGTTCTCGAAGAGAAGGGGCCAGATCACCAAAAAGAGTTCACCGTTGGGGTCTTTATCGGCCATGAGCTGATCGCGATCGGTCGTGGTACATCAAAACAAGAAGCTCAAGTGGCCGCCGCTGAAGCCGGACTCGAAGCCAAAGGCTGGAGAGCACGCTCGTCTGGCATTCCACCCGAGAAAAAAGAGTAAGAACTACTCTTCACGCGTTGCCAACAAATCCTGCATATCGCTCGCGTGCTCTTCTTCATCAGCTAAAATTCCTTCTAGCATCCGGCGTGTTGTGATGTCTTTTTCGCCGAAGAAGCGGATCATTTCCGTATACGATTCGACCGCGATGCGTTCAGCGACCAAATTCTCCTTAAGCATACTGATCAAATCATCGGCAGTTCCGTATTCCGTGTGCGAGCGTGTCATGAGTCCTTCCGGATTCAAGTTTGGCTCGCCACCTAATTGATCGATGCGTTCAGCGAGCAATAACATGTGCGCTTGCTCATTCTTGGCGTGCTCCATAAATTCTGCCTTCACCTCGCTTGAATGAATGCCCGCCGCTGAAATAGCATGACGCGTATAACGCAAGACACACACGATCTCAGTCGCTAACGCAGACTGAAGGATCTCGATCGCCTGCTCTGCAGGAAGGCCATAGGCCGTTGTAAGCACACCCTTTTCCATCGATTCCTTGGCTCGACGGCGTAAGGTTTGAATATCCGTCAGAAAGGGCTGCTGGTTGGTTGGAGTATTCATAGAGATTCATCATACCTCTCACTCCCTCAAAAGAACAATCAACCCATCAGAGGCCTCAAAACATTGCGAAAAGGCTGGCGACACGCTACCCTGTGCCCGCGAGCGCCCTTAGTTTAACGGATAGAACAGCGGCCTTCGAAGCCGCTTATGGGGGTTCGATTCCCTCAGGGCGCACCAGGCAGAAGCCACGTGAGCAAGCGTGGTTTTTGCGTTTTCATCTTCTAGAACGAAAATAGCTGCACGTTTCACCGAGCAGATATTCTCGTGAAGTGCAGCTAAGGAAGTTATCTTGCCTCGAGTGTTCTTTCGTTCAAGGGTCCGGAGGCATCAGACGGTTGAACGCGCCGACGAGAGCGCGACCGATCCTCGACTTGGGCGGCGGAGGGATGATCGGGTAGGTCGAGAGTCCGGCCGGAACCATCGTGAGGAGAAGCGCACCGAACGTGAGATTGCCCCACAGACGGTGCTGCCACTCCGGCGCAGTAATCGCCGTGAGGAACATGGTGTACTCCTGGTGACGGAACCCTTCGGGATCGGCGAGGAATCGCTCCCTTGCCGCTTCGTCCGTCTCCCACTTCCTGCTCCCGGGGACGTCCTCCTTGGCCATGTACGGCCGGACGATCACCCGGTGCGGTCCGTAGGCGTTCTTGACGCTGTAGACGATGGCCGCGAGACCATCTCGCCAGCTCTCGTTCGAGAAGCCGACGACCATGAGCATCTCAGTTCGCATGCCAGCCTCCGTGCAGGCCGCACGGCAGAATTCGTACTCGGTCAGGGAGTTATGGCCCTTGCGGAGCCGCTTCCAGACCGCCTCCGAGACACCATCCACCCCGAAGCCGATGGTGTGCAGGCCGTAGCGCCGCAGGCGGTGAAGGATCTGAGGATCACGAGCGATCGCTCGTTTCGTGAGTTTCGTGGTCGCGAGCATACGCGCACGAAAATCGATACCCCACGAGGCGGCGACCGAGTGCGCGATCCGCAGCGCATCTTCCAGCTTGTCTGGAGTTTGAAGTCCATCCAAGTTGGAAAGGTAAACATTCATCTCATGCAGGCCGAATTTCTTCATCAGCTCCGCGATGCAGTCGACCTCATCCATGAGCTTCTCGATATCCCGATACTCTTCACGTCGCCCCTTGGAGGCCGCACAGAAGTCGCAGCTGTATGCGCATCCTTGCGAGGTGAACAGACAGAATTCGCGAGCGAGGTACGCCCTGAGAAGCTCCGGAGAAAGACGCTCGAGCATAGGACGCATCGAGACATCGAATCGGCTGGGGATCCGCTTCAGCGTGACGTCGAGCGCCCGCCTCAGATCCGCATCGTTCGCCACGTGACGTATATCAGCGTAGACATCGCGCGGGAAGATTCGATCGAACTGCTCGTGGGTCAGACGAGTCACGCCTTCGCCACCGACCAGCACCGGACGGTTGTATCCCAGCCTCCGGAGCTCGAGGACGAGCTCACGGACGCGCGGGATGATCGGGGTTCCGAGAACCGTGAACCCGATCCGATCACTCTTGAGCAGGATCTCGCGCGTACGCGGATCGCCGAGACCGGTCAGGTTGAAGTCGAGGATGGTGACCTCGTACCCGCCCACTTCGAGAAGTCTGCTGCCGAGGTTCAGGATGGTCCCCGGCATGTAGATCTCTCTCCGCCAGGGATTGGCGGGCTGGATGAGACAAATGTGTTCAGATTTCACGAATCGACCTCCTTGCGTGAGTTGCTGTCGTTGATGCGCGCAGGAGAACTTTAGCGCGAAGATATCAAAAAAAGCAATATAATAAAACAGAAACAGCTCATTTCAGAGATGTTTCTTTATGAGGCCTTTTCCTAACCCTCGCTTCTTCCAAGCCTCTTAATCGCTTCTCTCAGTTTTTGCGCTCTCTTCGTTGAGGTAGGGTCTAACGTATTTTCCTCAGTTCCTTTTGCACGTTTTTCTTGGACTCTCTCCAGAACCTCCTTAAGAGCCGCTTCCCGTCTCTTCGCGGGATATACTTTATGAATAGCCTCCTGAAGCGCACGAACGTCCTTCGGATCATCGATCGATACAACCGCTTCTCGCGATAGAGCCTCTTCTGTCTTCGCTGGGTCTTCATTCAACGGGACTCCTGCGTGAACGAGCGTTCCCCTATAAGGATCTCGTGAACCAGGGATTCTTTTTTGCACACCCGACGATGATCCATCGGCTTTAGAGGAAGGGGTTGGAGAAATCATTTCTTTATCCGTCGCTCGAGAATCGGGGCGAGGAACAACTTTGTTCGGCGGAGATAGTTTGGGAAATCCATCAACGTGCGTATTCCAATGGATAAACTGACCTGGATGTTGTCGCAGCCAAGTTTGGATCTTTACGCAATACTCCAAACGAACGCGTGGAGACTCTGTCGGGTTCATCAAACACTGCCAGACTTCGTGCGCAACTCTCGGGAAGATAAGGCTCAAATCCACTCGACGAGTTGAGGGAAGATGAAAGAATCTCTGAATCGTCGTCACACCCTGTGGTTGTTCATCTGCCTTCGTTAATTTCAGCGCCTTACTTGAAAGAAGTAGCTCAGCACACGCCAGTTCAGCGGCAGCTTGCACATCCGCATCACTTCGCACGGGATCGGAAACCGGATGACGGAGCTCATCAATAAACTTCGAAGGACCATCTAGAAAAGCCTCCGTCGACATACGTTCTAAAAGCGCCGCTTTTTCTGCTGCTATCACTTCTGGAGTCTGCACTTCGTCATCGAAGTCGATAGGGATTTCAAAAGAACCACTCATATACCTTGAGTATAACGCAAAACGATGGTGCTTACCTATCGCTTTGCCAAATACCCGTAAAATACGTCGTCGTATACGCCGCTGACCCGCCGTAACTGGTCGATACTCCTTGATCAAGGAGTTTGAACTTCTCCGGAGAAAGCGTTTGTAGCGCGATCCAAACCCCTTTCCCAAAGTCCAAATGATCGTCCTTCGCTTTCCAGAAAAAACCAGCATCCGAGGCTTCAAAGGCACGCTGCGTTTCTCGATCTTTCTGACGCGCTGTACGTTCTGGCAAGTAATGAGACATATCGGATGAAACAATGAGAAGCGTTTGTTCATCCATGAGTGACTTCAAAGCTTCACTCAATCGTTCCGTCTCGCTTTGACTCACGTCCGAACGGATCGCGATCGGAACAATCTTCGCTTCAGGGAAAAAGGACTCAATAAATGGGATGAGTGCACCGATTCCATGTTCTCGACGGAAGAGGAGCGGATCCGATTTGGCCACCTGTTCACGCACTAATTTAGCAATCACCGATGCATCACTCTCAACGAAGCGCTGCCGGAACTCATACCTTACAGCGGCTGTCGTAATGGGACTCCTTCCCTGAAAGAAATGATCCGGAGAGAGAATAATAATCCGTTTAACTTCGGGCCGACAGATGACTAAACGCTGAAACAAACGCCAGAGCAAATCAGAAGCGAGGGCGTGATGATTCACCAATGCTCCCCGCAGGTTTTTGCAGTCTTTTGGATCAATCAGGGCGCTCTTCGAAAAGCGTGCTTGTTCAAAACGGGCCCGATCGAGAAACAGATCAGCTGGAATCGTCGTGATGGAACCGATCCCTACAGACACAAACACCGCTACGCTGAGCGCAACGGTGTGTATGCAGGCGTTGAATAACTTCTTCATGTTCAACCTTAACGCACGACGATCGTTTGATCCGAAGAATAGGTAGCGACCGATGGCGTATCAATACGCTGCAGCACCGCTGGCTCCGATCGATACGTTCCACGAGCGATCACCTTGGCACGGTAGCTAATGTCTTGTTCTGCATCGCTCTTGCAAACCAAGAAGGAAACAAGATTCGACTGGAAGAACAGCGGAGCGCGCTTTTCAAGCGTCGACTGAGAGAGTGGGAGCAAGTTGGCGGGCAGATCATCCTGAATCACTGCACAGCCATCCAGCGAGGAGGTTGCAAAGCGTGGCTGGAATGAAATCGTGACTTCATCTCCTTCCGTGAGCTGATCCAGTGACTTGCCGGCATCATACCGGCGCGTAAGAGAAAGTGATGGATTCTTGGTAGGTAAGCCTGCAACAGATCGGACATAGGTCAACGTCACTGGACCCGACACGGACAAAACACGGAACTGACGCTGCTGATCCGGCGAGAGAACGATCGTTTTCAGTGGTGTTTCTTTGAGTTGGATCGTTTCCGTGCGAAGACCGTCCGTCCACTGAAGAGCGCCGTCCTGAGCTGGAATATGCTGCAAACGGAACGTGAGATAACGAACCTTAGCGAGCACCGGAAACGCTTCCGCGGACCAGGTATGCTCGACGAAGGCGTTGAGCTGAGCCGCCTGCGGAAGCAACAATCGCTCCGCCAACGCTGCCGCTTCGGCTGTAGCTTCGTATGTTTCAGGAGAAGCTTCGGCCCCGATTCGGATAAAGCGCTGACCATCCCTCAAAACGGATGTCTCTAACAAGCCACGCATGAGTTGACCAGCTCGCTCAATGTCACCAACGCTGACTAACCCTTCGATGACCGCGAGCGTTTCTTGAGGCGTTCGATCCGAAAGACTTGCTGCCTGTTGCAAGTCCAGTACAACCGGGGCCCGTAGGGCTGCAAGACCCGCCATCGCCTGAAGACGCTCTAAACGAGTCGCACCGTGCACCAACGCGCCGGCAAGATACGCTCGCAGCTGCCAAGCATCCACCGCATCCGGCTTCGTCAGAGCAATCTGGGCAGAGAGTGGAACTTCTGATGAACCATAGGGCAACAAGTGAATTCCTCCTTCTTCGGCCGTTTGAATATCAAGCAGTGAGGCTCCATCCTTTTCTTTTTGTTGTTCGTTGTAACCCGTTCGCAACAGCTCACGAGCCAAAGAAGCGGCGACGCGGGCGTCCGAACGAAGCGAGTTGGTCTCCGCTAAGCCACGAAGCATTGGATACAGCGAACTGCGACCGCGTGACGTCACCACCAGATCCAACGTTTCAGGACTAAGCATCGAAAGCGCCATGCCCGGACTCGGGTCGAGCGCTACTGTTTCCAGATGCGTCAAACGGCTCGTCTCAATGCGAATAGTCCGCTCCAGACGATCACTGAACGCACCCTGTGTCACTCCAACCGTCAACTGATGTGAACCCTCTTGAAGTTTTGGAACCGCAACGTAGATCGGCACACCAGCCGTTCCTGTAGCAATGTAATTCACTAAACCAAGCGTCGGAGCGCCGAGTGAAAGCGTGATGAGTTTTCCCGCTTCCAACCCAGCTCCGAACGCACGGAGCTTGAGCACTGGTTGGTCGGTCGTGAGCACACGCTCTGGAACCACAGCATCCACGAAGACTTCCTTTGAAACCTGAAGTGACTGTTTTCCTGCTCCGGCACGCAGATCTGCGCTCAAGGCGACAGCCGTAAGGCGCCAAGACGTGAGGTTATCTGGCAAAGTCATTTCCGCTAGCCCGTTCCCTTGAGCGTCGATTGTCACGAGACCCGTCGCGGCGACGTCCTTAAAGATCCGACGGGTCCCTTGACCACGATCACCTGATCCTCCTCCACCCTTTTCCGCTCCCCCACCCGCGAAGAGCCAATCACCCATATGCGAACTGCGCTGGAACAACGATCCATCCGATACGTAATTGTTGATCCATTGCAATGGCTCCTCATCGTAGACACCCGTGAGCGACAAGAGCGATTCATCAACCAACGCATAAGCGACTTTGACATCCGTTAGGGCTAATTGACCAGTCTTGGGTTTCACTTGGAATCGAATGGTCGCTTTTTCGCCTGGACGATAGGTCGATTTATCGGAGGTCACTTGTACGTCGAGCGTTCGGTCTTCTTTATCAAGGAAGACAACGGCATCCGAAACGTAGAATCGACGATTCGTGAATGTTACTCCTCGTAAGGTCGCGTTTGGAACGAAAGCTTCACTGAAGGTCGTTTCCCAGCTAGCCGAAGCTGAACGCACCGCTTGTTTGATGCCGCGCGACAAAGTGAGGAACAACACACCCGGACCCTGACTCGCGTCGTAGGTCGAGGTTCCTAGTTGAAAACTAGCCTTCAGAATTTCTCCCACGCGTACATCACGCACATCGCCTTTTCCCTCCAAGGTGAGATGTGGGGAAAGATCGCTCATGCCGTCTTGGCTGTACCAACCACGCGCCACCGAGGTCGTGAAGCGCGAGAAACGAACGGACCCATCCTCGCCTTGAACGGTCACTTCGTAAAAATCACGATCCGCCAGCAGCGGGAAGCGATAATTCGCTCGCCCATTGCCGTCCGTTTCCACGACGAACTCTGTCGGAACATCCTGGCGACGTTCATAGCTATAGTAAGGCACAACTCGTTTTTCGATCGCGTCATACCATACTCCATCCTGAATTTTTTCATAGCGAATCCCCATGATCTGGCCGCGCAATTTTCGGCCGGACCAGATGGCACCCGTTTCTTCCAACTCTTTGCTCAAATCACGTCGGTAAGTCTGAAACAGGAGTTCTGCTTGGTCATTCACTTCTTTTACATCTCCACGCAGATCGAGCTCAGAACCAATGACGTCTGCCATCGCAGAACCAACAATTTGCGCCTCTTCACCTGCCACCGGATAGATCGACACCAGAAGCTGTTCGGTATTTCGGCACGGGTCTGCCAACCGCACACTGCAGACAACTGGCAAGGCTTTGATCGGCAACGTCAAACGACCTTGATCATCCAAGGTGATTTCTTGATCCGGCAGAACCGTGTCGCCTTGCGAAACCCGAAGACGAAGGCGCGCCTTGGGAACAGCCGCTCCGCTAAAGAACGATGCTTGAACGTGCGCCTGGACCTCTTGGCCTGGGAACAAGCGTTTCGCAGACAAATCAAGATTCAAATAGTAGGTCGGTTTGGCAAACGTGCGGATTTCAATGGAACGTGAGATCACCAGTTCTCCATTCCGTACCAAGTCGAGCTGGTAATACCCCGGTGTCAGGTTTTTCCAAGCCAACGACGCTTCATACCGACCTGATGCGTCCAGGGCGAGCGGCGCCGAGGCATAGATCCGATCACGTCCGTTCACAAAATCTTCAACATAGGAAGGTTTCGTCAAACGAAGCTCCGCTTGACCGAGTGGATTCCGATCACGATCTTGGATAATACCAGCGACATGCATCTCATCGCTCGTGCGATAGAGCGGCCGATCCGGATAGGCGTAGCCCCAGGTCTGTTCATGAGCAGGCGCATACCGGTCAAAGGCATTGACCCCAATCGATGGACCGATGATCGCGAGCGCCCGTAACGGACCATTCGCCTCCCCTAAGCGTAGAATGGCAACTTCTGGCTCCGTCAGGCTGGTCGTTGCATGCAAAAAGCTTGGGGTTGGGAGATGAGCCAAGCCTGCGTTATCCGTTAGCGTTGACTGGCCCGCCTCCAAACGAATCGGCAAAGCGCTGAGTACTTGCTTGGTATCCGCATTCACTGCCCACACCAACACTTGATCTTTATCAACCACCACATACGAAGCCACATTCGTGACCTGCACGAACATCCAGGTTTCGATGCCAGCCGAATTTAAGCGGACAAGGTACCACCCCTGATCCGTGAATTTTGGCAGCGTAACCAACTCGCTATCACGCTCCGAAGGGCGGAATATTGGAAGATCGGCTTTGAAAGCCTCTACCTTTGCAAGTGACGTGTAATCCTGAAACCGATCGGCCGATCCGAAGGAATAGCTATAGGGTAACCGTTTCATCAAAAATTGCACTGCCTCGTCTTCGGTCAAACGATAGCCAGTCACAGATAGCTTCGTCGGCGCAGATGCTAACCCAGGGCTCCGCGAGAGCTGTACTGAAACCGTCTCACCGACATAGACCTCCTGGAATTCGCTGAGGGTACGAATGAAAGGCGCTTCAGAGGCATCAGTTGCGGAAGTCCCTGTTTGGAATTGGAGCGTGAGATCTTCCGGAAGACTCAACTGTTCTGCCATTAAACTTTGCTTGATACGCACCGTATACAGCGTCGACGCTTGCCACGGTTTGGTCGGAAGAAACACAATCCGGCGACCGTTCGTCTGGAATCGTCCGTCAATTGCTGGCGTAATTTCAATGCTCGTTGTGACATTCGTGAAACCTTGCGCGTTCAACACAAGCTCGAGGGAAGCATCCAAAGGAACGGCCGTCGCATTGTTCGCCGGCAAACTCGAAACCAATTCCAAACGATCGGTCGTTTGAAGCGCCCAGGAATATTCACGTGGCACCGACACTTCCGTCGAACTTCCGACTTCCGTCTGGATAGCGGCTGCCAAGGCAACGCGCACAACACGGTCCGAAGGAACAGAAGCGAGCTGCACTCGGAACGAATCGGGAGACACTTGTCGAACTTCCTGCACGTGTCCGGTATCGACCTTCAGCGCTCGCTGAACCTGCTCTGGCGAGAGCGCCACTTTGGAACGCAAGATGAGAGCCGATTGATCGGCGACCTTCGGAGCTTCGGCATCAGCGTAGACTTGGAAAGCGTCTGTGGCTTGAGCCGCTGGAACAAGCACGCGTCCCAACGCGTCAATCGGTCCACCAACGCCCGGTTGCCCGTCACGGATGTTCAAAAACAATACGAGCGCACACAGGGCGACAGCGACACCTGCTCCTGTGCCCGCCAACGCGAACCTCACGCGTCGCCAAAAGGCTCGACCCGTAGGCTTAGGGACTTCTTTCACCGCCGTAACCGTCTCAGCTGCTTCAGCTTGCAACCGCTCTGCCAACGACAAGAGCTGCTGCTTATGCAGGCGTTTCGTTTCCGGTCGCAATTCCGCTGGCTCGTGGCCGACGTCGCGTAACAGCTGTTCGACGGGATCGGGGGAAGAAGGGATGTTATGTTCCATACAAAGTCTTGTATTTGGCGCTTAAGCGAGCGGTCGCCCGATAGACAAGAACCGCCGCATGATTGGCACTAATCTTGAGAATTGAGGCAATTTCGGCTGCTTCCAGTTCTCCAAAGAATTTAAGGTCCAGTACTTCTTGATCACGCGGGGCTAAAGTTTTAATGGCATCTATTAACTTCGTTTTCTCGAGCGCGAGTTCCGCATGCACATCGGGCGAAGGGAGATTCGTAGCGAACTGACGGGCCGGACCTTCTTCATCGTCGATGTCGTCCATCGATTCATCCATTTTGACCGACATACTGCGCCAGTGGTCGATCATGGCATTCGAGGCCACCCGGAAGAGCCAGGCCCCTAACGAGACACCCTGCCAATTGATCGACCCGACATGCTGACAAAACTTCATGAAGGTTTTCGAAACCAAATCCTCTGCGGTCTCCCGGTGGCCGCAGCGCTTCAGACAAAACCCGTAGACCCGATCGGCGTAGGCATCGTACACGGCCGCCACACCTTCGGGTCCCGCCTTTGCCCGTCGAAGAAGTTCCTCGTCGCCGTGCACATCCATATAAACGGTTGGTAAGACAAGAATGACAAAGTCACTATAGCAAACTGGAAGCCTAACGAATAGCGAAGGTGTTCAATTAAATGAGCTTATTTTAAGCGTCTTTTGATCCTAAACGAGCTGAATGAAACCAGAGTCGAACCAATCTCTAGGCTTACAGAAGATGACGAAATGCCGCCACTTCGTCTTCAAGAACGACTTCAGATGGCTCCGTCGGCTTGATCGTTTGGCTCTCAATGATCTTGAAATAGCGGATCGGTTTCCCCTGCTTCTTCACTTGTGTGATTTCAGCGAGGACACCATTACTGACATCTCCAAAAACCCAAAGCTCGTCGGCGCGATCGACAAGAACATTGTTCGCGGAACGGATGATGTCTCGGTCCAACGTATCCAAAAGGAAGTAGTCGAACGAGGTGAAAGGATTCAAAGGAACGGCCCCCTGCTCCAAGGCATACTTCACGATGTGATAGCGGAAATAGAAGAACTTTTTGGAGAGGGCGGTATAGACGACTTTCTTTGGAATTTGAAGTCCGAGGGCGGGATGAGAAAAGGGAGCGATAGGAGGCATGGTTCAGAGCATGCTGAAGCGGTAATGGGAGGTCAAGCGAGGGGCTTCTTGTTAGATTTTAGATTTACGAAACACCAAGAACCGCTCTTTTGGGTACCAATGTTCCCCAAACGAAGCGGTGATCAGACTCGTTTCATTCCCTTCCTCCCCTTCCTCTTCCCAGCGTAGATGGGGCACGCTAGGAGTATGCAGACTGTCAGGAAATACAGAGCCTAACGCGTAGACAGATGAGGCGCTGTGCTTGGCACGCTCTTCAGTTGTCATACTGTCTTGCTGACCCTCTTTTGGTCTTGCGTACTTCCCTGCGTATGCCAGCAGCTCGGCGAGCGTAGCTGGACGGACATTCAACTCATCAAATAGCTCTAACAGTTCTCTCGTCGTCAAATAGGGAGGATGATCCGGATCTTCGGCCTGTTTTTCTTGGATCCGCGTTCCAATGTTCAATACTTTTGCCGGTGGGAGCCGTTCTGGAATAAATCGTCTATCAACAGAGGCGAGAAAGGCTTGTCTCTTTTCGGGTTCAGACTCCGCATAGTGTACGCTTATAAGATCTTGCTCTCTCGGCTCGAAGCTTACCAACGATCGTTGTTCGTAATATTCGCTCGTACACCAATCAATACCAAAATGAGTCTTGAGATCTGTTTGTGCTGGAAGAGCGGACCAGGTTGGGAGATCTGCTGGCAAGAGAAGAAATTCGTCCGGATCCAATCATGGTGAATAGCGTTCAAGGATCTCGGGGTCAAGCGGCCTACCAGTCACCAAAGCACATAGCTCCGCATAAAGAGAAACGGCATTTTTCGCATCCTCAACCAGGAAGACTTGATTCGGTGTCCTAATGCCTTCTTGCTCAGTAAGCGTTTTCTGTTTAGAAAGTGTTTGTAACCAGGTTTCAAATTTGGCATAGCGTTCTTTGGTCAGCGGTGTCGTGCCATGTAGAGGTACCTCTTTTTCCGGGAGATAACGATGCTCATACATCTCAATCACACGCAAAAGATCAGCGATCATCTGATGACGTAAAAACTGCTTTTCTTCTGGAAAAAAAACACGATCCACCGAGGGAAGGGAGGGTCGATCCGGAGAAAAGGGCATGTTAGGTATGATACCTTACGGTTCGCTCCTTTAACGAGAGCTGTTTAGAGACGGAAACGACGAAAGCGCCTGCAACCAGGTTAGATGAAAAATAAAATCATTTTTTCACACCCTGGAGCTCAAGAGGTATTTACCAAGACTTTCTACTAGTTTATTTACGGAAAACCAAAAATCGAGAGGTTTTAAACCAATCCAGGCTGAAGTAGTATGGGTACAATTCCCGCCTACCCGCATTCAACGAAAGCGTTGGAACAGCACGTTTATTGATCATTCTGCTACCAGGGGCAACGAGCGACCAAATTGAACCAAGTGCATGAATAGACTGAGCATCTGCTCGCTGAGTCTTCTCCTTCTCACTTATAGGACCGCTCAGACTCTGCTTCGCTTTCCAAAATTTCTTGGAGTAGGCAAGAAGTTCTTTGAGTGTGGCGGGACGAACACCCGCCTCGTCAAAGGCGTCTAACAATTCCTTTGTTGTGAGGTAGTCCGCATGACCTGGTTCTTTTGCTATTTTCTGTTCAATCAAGTCCCCAATTTCGAATATTTTCGCCGGCGGCAATGTTTCAGGAAGAAAATCAATATCGACTGATCGAAGAAACGCCTCCCGTTTTTCCGGTTGTTCAACCGCATAACCTTCATCCAGAAGATCTTGTTGCACTGGATCAAACCCTAAGCGATGCTTGAGACCTTCACTTGTGATATGCAGGGCATCACGCGGATCCTTAAGTTTACGTCCTGCAGGATATTCAGGTGAGATATAATCCAGACCAAACTCTTCTTCGATCTCTGTCTTAGACGGAAGTTCTGACCAGGTGGGCACATCTCCTGGTTCAAAAATAAATTCATCAGGATCTGGGCGTGGTGGCCCGAATTGTTCAAGGATATCGGGAGGAAGAGGAGTTCCTACGGTAAGAGATTGGAGGGCTTCATACCAACGAACTACATTCTTGATATTGTCTGTGAGGAAAAATTGATCACATTCCGGAGGGGAATATCTTCCTTCAGACAACCTGTGAATCCAAGCTTCAAACTTGGCATAACGGGCTTTTGTCAGAGGCAGACATCCCATCGGCGGCACTTCATTGGCGGGCAAATAGACATCTTCGTAGGCCTCAACCACGCGCAAGATGCCAGCGATCAGCTCACGGCGCAGAAAGTCCTTCTCTTCTGGGGAAAGGACCCGCTCTCCAGTAAGCGGAGGTGGCCGATCGGGAGAAAAGGGCATGTTAGGTATGATACCTCACGGTCCGTTCTTTCAACGAGATCTGTTTAGAGCTGGAGGTAACAAAACGATGCAGCTGCTTCGCACTGAGGTCGTAAAAAGCATCTTCGTACGGATTTTGTAGATGGGACAGTTTGAAAAAATTTTGTTCATAGAGATAGCGCTCTGAACGTAGAGGTTGACCGGGATAACAAGTTAAAATCCAACGCTCTTGGCCTTGGATATAGTCGTTTGGAAGTTGGAGCTTGCCTTTCGAGATGAAATAGACCAGAAGCGTTTCTTCTAAAATAAAATTTATGTTGTTTTGATCGCTCGGATCACGTCGTTGCCCTTCGATGTCCAGCCGTACGAGTTCTTGATAGTCAGAATCTTGAGTATACAGACGTTTTAATTCTCCAAACCGAGCTGGAAAATCAGGTGCAGACAACAATGCCTGCAACCAAGTCATGTGCGAAAAGGCGGATGGGATGTACCAAGGATGCCTAATAAGAAGTCCGTGCAAACGATTTTTAAAATCTTGGATCTGACCAAGGAATTTGCTGCGGAGGTCCATCGCTGGCTCACGAGAATAGAGATATAACCAATCTCCGTATAAAAAGACCAGACCAACCCCCTGTTTGTTGGCTGGAATCTTTGGAATGAAGTTCTCGAGATAGCCCCAACACGCTTCGGCACTTTGTGAGTTTGCGATCCGGCTCATGGAAATCGGAAATACCAAGAGTCCTTTTTCTGCCGGCAGCCGATTGATGTCGAAGAGATCCATAAGAAAGGGGTACCTCCATTCTTTTCACTCAGCTAGGTTTGGTCAAGGTAAAAGCAAACGACCGCTCAGGAGCGATCGTTTACTTGGTGGCCGAAGTGGGAATCGAACCCACATGCCGTGAGGCCACGGAGTTTAAGTCCGTTGCGTATACCAGTTCCGCCATTCGGCCCAACCTCAAACGCAAGCTTTTGTAACATGAGAAAGACGGAAGGACAACTCGTCCAGAATCTCACCCATTACCAGCTACCGCTCGCGCCTCCGCCGCCTGAGCTTCCACCCCCAAAAGAATCGCTTGAGCTGCTCGAAGACGAGGAGCCTATATCGCTATTCGATGAACCGGAAAAGGTAGACGAAAAGCTCTCTCCAGTACTTCCAGAACCAGCCTCCCATTGGGCGTACCGCCAGCCTCTACGTCTTTTTACAAAGTAGAGAGCCCAGAAGATTGGGGCCAAGAAAGACACTAGTAGGAAGAAGAGAAATCCGATAAAGAAATAGGTTTCTTGCGAAGATGCTTTTGCTTCGAGGGTAGCTTCTGCCTCTGCTGGCAACGCTTCTCCTTGGCCAGACGTACTGATCATTTGGTCCGTGAGCTGTTCGATCGCTTCCGGATACTTTTCTTCTCTCAACAACGGAATAGCTTGTGCGATCAGACGGGCACTGCGGGCGTCGGTCAAAACCGATTCAAGACCGTAACCAACTTCGATTCGCACCTTACGATCAGCGACCGCGACGAGCAACAAGGCTCCATTATCGTAATCCTTTCTACCAATGCCCCACTCTTCAAACAGTTTCACAGCGTAGGTTTCGATCGTCTCATCGCCCGTCGTTGGCACGGTAACGACTCCGATTTGGTTGCTCGTTTGCTCTTTGTGTATATGCAATTTGTCCACCAAAGCCGTTTCTTGTTCTGGGGTCAACACATTAGCAAAATCGTTGACATACCCCCGCGGAGCGCCGGGAGAAACGTAGGCGAAGGCGATTCTTCCAATACCAACTAACCCGATGATAGCAACACAGGCCAGTCCTCGCCGAAAAGAACGTGGCATAGGTACAACTAGAACGAAACATTAGGAGCAACGTCAGCACCTGTTTGAGCCTTCGTGTAGTCCACAGGCGCGAAATCGCCAAAGCGTGCGATGAGTGATGTTGGGAAACGCTTAATTTTAATGTTATACCCCTGCACCTGATCATTGAACCGCTGTCGTTCTACTGAAATACGGTTCTCTGTTCCTTCGAGTTGCGACATCAACATCGTAACGGTATCGATAGACTTCAACTGCGGATATTGCTCCATCACCACAAGCAAGCGAGCAAACGCACCGTTCAGCTCTTCAGCCGCGGCGGCCTTATCTCCGATTGTTTGAGCCCCCGCATACCGCGTACGAGCATCGGCGATGGCACCGAACACAGCTGTCTCTTGCTTCATAGCGCCTTTCACAGCTTCAACCAAGTTCGGAATCAAATCGAAGCGACGCTGATACTGCGACTCAACCTGAGCCCAACGTCCAGCCACGGCTTCGCGACTTGAAACGAGATCATTATAGGTTGAGAACCCGTAGCTCCCGACTCCGATCAGAATAAGCAAAGCGATAATGAGAGTAATGGCTGTTTTCATAGATGCGGTGAGTATAGCATCGAGCTCATCATTCCTCTACCAATCTTCCACGAACACTTGCCGCAAAATGGAATGATCCTGTAAGCACGATGATTGATTCAGGAATCGTCTTGATCCATGTTGAAAGCGTCGGCCAATCCGTAAAAACATTCGGCGGCGGCGCTCCGGCAACCGTCAGCAGACGGGCTGCTTCTGTCGGATCTGAAAAATGAAAGCGATAACTCCCCTGTCCGGCCACAAAATCAACACACGCCAAACGCTGAACACAGGCAAGCAATGGTTGAGCGGTGACGCTGATGTCTGTTTGTGGATTGAACGCCAGGACAGCTGCGATGGATTGATCGGGAAAGCTTGCTCGTAATGCCGCGACTAGACCCTCCATCTTTTGAGGATTATGCGCCGCATCCAAGATCAAAGTTTTGCCTTGCCATGCAATACGTTCAAAGCGCAGGGCTAGATGAAGTCTCGCAAAAGCCTCTTCTGCTAATACTGAACGATAATCCCAGCCATCATGCTGGGCGATCTGTTCAAGACACTTCTGTGCAAACCAAGCATTCTCTCGTAGATAGGGGACCTGTAGAAAGGAAATAAACGTAGACAGGGGTTGCTCTTGAAACGACCGAACAGCGCTCGCCCCTTCTTCCATTGCCAACGGCACAAGCTGATCCGGATCGATGAGCTCCTGTCGACCAATCGCTACCCTATTTCCTGGATGGACGATTCCGATCTTTTGCCAGGCGATCTGTTCGATCGTTTTGCCCAACAGCTCGACATGATCAAAGCCTAACTTTGTAATCACACAATATTTATCTGTTCGATCCAACACGTTTGAAGCATCGAACCGCCCGCCGATCCCCGTCTCAATCACGCTGTACTGAACCTTCTCCTGAGCAAACAGAAGATAGGCCGCTGTTTGCAATAATTCGGCATACCGAGGGAATTCGTCCAAAGTTTTTATCAAACAGAGCGCTTCACGAATTTCATCCAACAAACGGACACAGCGCTCTTCAGAAATTAGCTCGCCGTTCACCTGAAATCGTTCACGTAGATCGCTCACATGGGGCGATACGCTGAGCCCAGTCTTAATGCCCTGTGCTCGCAGAGCCGCTTCAAGATACATACACGTCGTCCCCTTACCTGTCGTACCGGCTACATGGATAACCTTCAATGTCTGATGCGGATTTCCGATGCGCGCCAAAAATGTACGCGTGCGATCTAGAGAAAGTGCAGGCGAAGGAGGGGTAGGTTTAGGAAAAGCATACGACCACGCCGCATAGCGCTCCAAAAACGCTTGCACATCCGCAAATGTTGCCAGAGGCGTGGAAAATTGATCCTGCATGCGGCAGAGCCTACCTTGTTCGTACAAAAAATCCCATCGCTCCGTTTGAAGGGAGGATGGGATTTCGTGAACCACTCAATGACTTACGCCGTTGGCGGCATCGGAGGCTGCGGAGCGGGCGATGGATTCGGCAGCCCCTCGTCTGGCGCGGCAGGTGGCGTCGGTGGAACCGGCGGCATCGGCTGCGGAGGTTGTTCGAAGCGAATCATACATCGTTGATATGAGCGGTTTTAGAAACTAGGCAGCTGGAGCTTCGGTTTCTCCTTCTTTCTGCTCGGTCTCACCCTCAACCGTCTCTTTCTCTTTCTCTTTCTCTTCGTCCGCTGGGGTTACAACTTCGTCGTACAACATAATCTGAAAGATAAGTGAATGAGTCTGTTTACTCTAAACCCATCCAAGAAAGAACACAACCTCTTCGTCTCATTCCTATGGATTCTTTCGTTCCTGTCGCGCTTGCCAGCTTTCCCAGAGCATCGGGAGCAAAGAAATAATCACGATCGCAATCACGACCAGACTGAAGTGGCGCTGAACGACGGAAACCGTTCCAAGATAGTAGCCAGCGACAGTTAACAGCGTGACCCAAGCAATTCCGCCTAAAATGTTGTACCGAATGAACGTGGCATACGGCATTTCGCCGACACCTGCCACAAACGGCGCAAGCGTCCGAACGATCGGAACAAAGCGGGCAAGCACGATCATTCGTGAACCATGCGTGCGATAAAATTTCTGCGTTCGTTCTAGATACTCCGGCTTCAAAATCCTCCCTTGAAAGCGTTGGTACACTTTGAGTCCGTATTTGCGCCCGATCCAGTAATTCAGTGTATCACCGAGAATGGCGGCTACCGCCAAAAGAGGAACAACTACCCAAATAGATAATGCTCCGATACCAGCGAATGTTCCTGCCGCAAACAACAGCGAATCACCTGGCAAAAATGGAGCGACGACAAGTCCTGTCTCCAAAAAGATAATTAATGCTAATAAAGCATACGTCCACTCCCCTTGGCTTGCGATAACCGCCCCCAGGCTTTGATCCAAATGCAAAAACCAGGCGAGAAACTTATCGAAGAGAGGAGCCATAGCTTGAAAAGCGTACCTGTTCCTCATGTGTTTTCCAAATGTGTAAAGGGAAATCCCCTGAACGTTCATTCAGGAATGACTGGAACGACATTGTTCTGCGCCCAAAGAAGTTCAAATATGCTTTTTAACATTTGCGTCATAAATTCATCTTCAATAAGGAGTGCGAGATGCGCTTCTGGCTGCCAGATCACCGTCTTCTTGCCAAAGATCTGAAATGAGGTGATAAACGGCGTGAGCGTTGAAATAAATCGTGTTTCGCGACATTCAGTCACATTCGAATCACGAATTGGATCAAACATCTGTGTCGGGAGAGACAATATTTTCAACCAGATCTTTTTTGATAAACGTTCCTTCGACCACCGAATCGCTTCCAACGGCGGAAACGATTTCATATATTCTTCCGCCGCTCCAAATGACAGAATCTCACCCTGTGCCTCTTCTATCATGTGGAAGAAGAGTTTTTGATATTCTTTCTCACCCTGGTAAATGCGAAAGGACGTTGGGAGCTCTCCTTGGCGGTACAACGCCAACAAGTCCGGCATCTTCTGCACGAGAAGCTGGCTTTGTTGTTCAAGCTGCTCCCTCTTCAGACGCACAAGTTCTACAACTTTGGTCGGGGATTCAACCATGAACGTTCGGAGATACTTCTTACGCTCGGAAAATTTGGCTAATCCGACCCGTTCCAAGGCTTCGATGAGCTTATAGATATAGGGACGTGGCACCGTAAGCGCCTCCGCTAAAGCGCTAATTGTGGACGGACCCTGCTGAAGGGATAACAAATACAGACTCTTTTCATTATCCGTAAGCCCAAGCTCCTGCAAAGAAGTGTTTAGAACTTCTTTCAATTCGGTTTGGCTAAGCATAGCATTTCTTATTTAGAATCGTAACTTATTTTGTGACGTTTGTCAAGTTATTTCCTAATATAAGCCTTATTTAATTGACAAAATAGTAATTTACTGTTATTGTATTCGGTTCGCTAAGAATAATTAGTGAACAACCATCACGCACGAACGTTCGACAACTAGACAGAAACAACGGAGGAAACCATGAACACCAAAAACCTGCTCACCCGGGTACTCGCCATCATCCACCACTACAACCAGACTGTAGGAGACGGTTCAAAGGAAATCGATCCCGTGATCTTCGCAGATCGTTTGAGGGACGAAACGGGGATGAGAGCGGGAGCGCTGAAGACGCTCACTGCAGAGGATATCCAGGCCTTCGGGATCAAGCCGATCGGCGTGGCACGTGAGATCACGGACCTGCTTCGCAACGCCAACAAAACCGGCAACAGCGTGCTGAATGTCCTGTACAGCGAAAATGCCGTCAAAAGAGCTCATGAAGCCGTGTCGCAACTCAGCACTCTCCATGGTACAAACGGGAACTGTTTCGCTGGATATCCGCGTCTAGAGCTGAAGTACGAGGAATCTAGAGAAGGCAAACTGTTCGACTTCACCTACTTCAACATGTCCGACATGCCTCTCCGGGATGTACCGGGGATGATCATGGAAACAGGAACGTCCCCCGCCACCGAAAGCCTTTACCTCCTGTTTATCGGTACCATGCTCGCAGACGGGCGTAAGCCTGAAGAAAAGCTTACAACGCTTCCCTATAAAGTAATCCAGTCCCCTGTCTACAACTCTACATCATATCAATCATCATCCTCCTCGGTACGATATCCAGACATGACGCCGGGCGAATGTGTGGGCTCTACACGATCGACAGAACATATCGTATTTAAGTCCCGGCGCTGCTGGGGAACCGAGAAAGATGAATGGGTCGTTACTAGTACCACCATCTTTCATGACTCAGCAATTCATGTAACGAGTGATGAAGATGTTATCGGCATGGCAAGTAGAGGTAGTTATTTTAAACAAGAAAAAAAAGGCACTCTAACACATCACGCGGCAACAATTACCCACGGAGGGGAAATGATGTGCAGCGAGCGTCTCATCTGTCTGACCTACACTGAACTTTAGCTTCTCGTTGCCCCACTTACACCCTTTCTTTTCTTTCTTCGTAAGTGGGGCGGCTACATCTTGGAACAAAGATTCCTGACTTGTTTCAAGATGTAGTTACAATAGTAAAATTGAAGACGATCATCTCATCTGTCATTCTGTAGAAGACATGAATAAACTCGAAACTCTCCAACAACCGTCTGATACAACTCTACTCACAGAACGCGCGCGAAAATTAGCGAGCGTCTTTCGAACTCCAAGGAAAGAAGAGCCTGAAATTAATAAAGAGCTGGGTGATCGGCCTTATGCATATGTTATTGGTTCAAGCGACCAACGGATTGCCGTTCACGGAACAAGGCATACAACTCATTTAGGAACTGAAACAGACGCTCTAAAAACAACCATCGATTCCGAGCGACCAGACCTTGTACTCGTAGAGGGTGCAGCTTGGGAAAGAGCCCTCGAACGATCTGATATAGATTCTGCAGCCGTTCTCTCAGAATACGGTGAACAGGGCTATGCGGCAGTATACGCGCATCAGAAAGGCATTCGAGTTGAGGGTTGGGATACACAAAAAGAAAGTTTATTGGTCGCGGCGAGCGAAGAGTCTCCTGAGACACTCCTCACTTGGTGCGTTCTTCAGACAACGAAACTCTTCCGTGAAAATCAAAAAGAGCTAAATGTAGCACGTATCATAGAACACGTAACAACCCTTTTGGGAGTGGAGAATCTTCCCGCTTCATTTCATCAAGCCAATCCAAATGCACTCCAAACGTGGGACAATTTGATCACTGAACGAACCGGTAAGCCATTATCTGAGCTCTCTCTCGCAGAACTAGAACAGTTTGTAAGTCCTCGGTTTGAGGGACCAACAAACAGGCTTGCTCGTAAGGCAGGGGAACTCCGCGATTTACA
The DNA here is from genome assembly GCA_964567995.1 of uncultured Gammaproteobacteria bacterium. Lineage (GTDB taxonomy): Bacteria > Patescibacteriota > Patescibacteriia > 2-12-FULL-60-25 > 2-12-FULL-60-25 > JAGOTP01. The sequence continues at coordinate 94,261 of CAZMOB010000002.1, read as the reverse complement.
TGCGATGAAAAAAATACTTGCCGCACTCAAAACTCATAAGCGGATCGTTGTCACCACTGGTCGAAGCCACGCGATCACATGGGAACCGGCCGTACAGCAGATCTTTACTCAAGAAACACCAGTGCAAGATTGATTCGCATTGACGAACATAAATCGAACAGGTGTACTTGAGGCATGGAACCGTTCTTGCCGGATGATCTTTCGTTCGCCGAACGCCTCGTCGCACCCGAGGCGAGTGAAACCGAACGTGGGTTCGATCTCGCACTGCGTCCGACATCGCTTCAAGACTTCATTGGACAGAGTAAAGTGAAGGAGAATTTGCGAATCTTTTTGGAAGCGGCGAAAAAACGGGGAGAACCAGCAGAGCATATTCTGTTTTATGGTCCGCCAGGCCTGGGTAAGACCTCGCTTGCTCATGTCATCAGCAAGGAAATGGGTGCGAATATCAAAGTCACGAGCGGCCCAGCCCTTGAGCGCGTTGGTGATCTGGCAGCGATTCTCACCAACCTCGAACAAGGCGATATTCTCTTCATCGACGAAATTCATCGCATGAATCGTTCGATCGAAGAGGTGCTCTATCCCGCCATGGAAGATTACGCGCTGGATATCGTGATCGGAAAAGGGCCGACGGCCCGCACGCTGCGCCTTGATTTAAAGCGCTTTACCATTATCGGCGCCACAACCCGCCTGTCTCTCCTGTCCGCTCCGCTCCGTGATCGCTTTGGAGTCACGTACCATCTCGACTTCTACCAACCAGACGAAATGGAAGCGATTCTACGACGGAGCGCCGAACTGCTAACCATTCCCTACGAAGCGCCCGCTCTCAAAGCAATTGCGTTTCGTTCCCGGCGGACCCCACGCATTGGCAACCGCCTCCTGAAACGTGTCCGTGACTTTGCCCAAGTCAAAGCGGACGGCACGCTTATCGAAACACTCGCTCATGAAGCGCTCGAAGCCTTAGAAATCGACACGCGCGGCCTGGATGAAGCTGATCGACGAGCGCTGCGTGCCCTAATCGAGAAATTCAACGGTGGCCCGGTCGGCTTAGCCTCGATCGCGGCCACCATCGCCGAAGAAATTGAAACCGTCGAAGAAGTCATTGAACCCTTCTTATTGCAGGAAGGATTCATCACGCGCACCCCGCGTGGCCGGGTCGCTACGGACCTTGCCTATCAGCATCTCGGCTTTTCTCCGCCCGATCGCCAGAGTATACTGGTCTAGATGATTCCTCTTCTTTGGATTTTTATCGCCTGGATCGTGGTTGTGGGCTTATTTGGGCTTGCTTCCCTCCTAACGCTCGCCACAACCGTTCGCTACGGTCTGTCTTGTAGCTCAACCTACTTGTCGGCTGGCCTATTCGTCGCCGTATCCATTGGCGTTATTGTCCTGACGGTTGGCTATGCGGGTAGTGTTGACCTCACCCAGCCGTTCAGCCTGCTGTCTCTCTTTTAAACGGCTATGCTTGATTTACAGAATCTTCCGAATGCCATCCCAGAGGAAAAACTCGTGTATTTTCTACGCAGGCATCCGATTACGCTCCTCAGCGTGATTTTAGGGTACATCTTACTCATCGCGGGACCCTTTCTCCTGTTAGGCTACTTCCGCGGCTTCCAGCCTGAACTCTTGGCCAATCCGAGCTTCCAAGCGCTCCTCATCTTCGGTGGATCGGCCTTCTTCCTGTTTGCTTGGCTCTTTTTGTTCCAACTCTTCCTAGATTATTACCTCGATAGCTGGATCGTAACGAACCGACGTATCTTGAATATCGAACAAAACGGCTTATTTGGCCGCACTGTCTCAGAACTACGTCTCTATCGAATCCAGGACGTGACAGCGATAGTGAATGGCTTCGTTAAAACGCTGTTCAACTTCGGGGAAGTGGAGATTCAGACCGCCGGCGAGCGCGAACGCTTCATGTTCGAAGAAATCCCGAATCCGAATGAAGTAGCAAAAACGATTCTTGAACTATCTGAACACGACCGAGCTGACCATATCAAAGAAGAAACCTTGGAGGAATTCGGAGCAAACGATGCCTCCAAGCAGAAAGAAACGAGACCGAACGGACGGGCAAAATAAGATAACAGCTGATAATATGAGCCCCAGTGGTCATCCAAGAAATCACTGGGGCCTTTGGTTTTCAACCTTTCACTTCGGATAACGAATCGGTTGTCGATCTTGACGAAGGCTCGTGCAAACGCCTTCTCCCTTTTCATACGTTCATTTTTCAAAAATATAAGGGCTTTTTCATCAAGAAAAACCACCCCCAGGCCGTCCACGTTTTATCCACACAGGGAACTTCTTAAACACTATATCTTGTGGTTTAATTGAGTTCCTACCACAATATGTAGTGTTAGGAGGAAAACACGGCTTTCTCAATCTTCAGCTAGACCTTTAAGACTTCTCTCGATTCTTCTTTTACCTTTATGGGTTCACTTCTTCGCATCAAAAAGCGCGATGGGCGCATTGTCGCCTTCGATAGCGGAAAAATCACACAGGCACTCTTCAAGGCCTTTACGGCCATCCGAGGCGGCGTTGAATCGACCGTTCTTGAGCGGCTGACGCAAGATGTCGTAGCCGCTCTTGAAACCCGGGTCGGGGCAGACGGCGTGACCTCGATCGAAGAGGTACAGAATGTCGTAGAGCAGATTTTGATGCGCGACAGTTTCTTTGATGTCGCCAAGGACTACATCCTCTACCGCTACGAACACGCCAAAATCCGCGAGCAGGCCCCGCAGACGTTCTCCATCTCGGTCGTGAAGCGTTCGGGCAAGACGGAGCCATTTTCGATTGAAAAAATCCGCAAAACCCTCCAACACGTCGCCAGAGACGCTGGCTCAACCGTCGATGTCGAAACAATCGCTCAGCAGTGTGCCCAGGATGTCTACGACGGCATGAAAACGTCTGACATTGCTCAGGCCTTGATTTTGACCACCCGTGCCTTCATTGAACGTGACCCAGCCTATTCCAAAATGGCGAGCCGCCTCTTAGTCCACAAAGTCTACAAAGAAACCGCCGGCGAACATGTCGACTTCTCCAAACTAGACGAGGTCTACCGCGCCACCTTCGTAAAAAACATCAAGACATTGACCGAGCTCAAAAAGCTGGATGAACGGATGATCAAATTCGATCTAGAACACCTGGCGACCGTCTTGAAGCCAGAACGCGATGATCTATTCCTCTTTTTGGGCATGCAGACGATCGCCGATCGCTACTTCCTGAATCATCCAAACACCAAGCAGCTCCTAGAAACACCTCAAGCGTTTTGGATGCGCGTCGCCATGGGTTTGGCGTTGAACGAAACACGCGGCCAGCGCGACGACATGGCCATTCGCTTCTACGAACTGATTTCGACATTGCGTTTTGTCCCCTCCACGCCAACCCTCTTCCATGCCGGAACCTCCCATCCCCAGCTGTCTTCGTGCTACCTCACGACCGTCATGGACTCGCTCGATCACATTTTCAAGAGCCTGGCCGACAATGCCCAACTCTCAAAGTGGTCGGGTGGACTTGGCAATGACTGGACCAATTTGCGCGGCACAGGCTCCCGTATCAAAGGAACGGGCGTCGAAAGCCAAGGAATTATCCCTTTCCTCAAAGTCGCGAACGACACAACCGCCGCGATCAATCGCTCTGGTCGACGCCGTGGTGCGACCTGTGCCTACCTCGAAACCTGGCACTACGACATCGAAGACTTCCTTGAACTCCGCAAAAACACAGGTGACGAACGCCGTCGTGCCCATGACATGGACACCGCCAACTGGATTCCAGACCTGTTCATGAAGCGCGTGCGTGATGACAAAGACTGGACACTGTTCTCGCCAGACGAAGTGCCCGACCTGCATCACATCTATGGCAAGAAGTTTGAAGAGCAATATCAAAACTATGAACGTCTCGCTGCCGAGGGCCAGATCCGCCTACACCGCAAAGTGAAAGCGCGTGATCTTTGGAAGAAAATGCTTGGGATGCTATTCGAAACGGGTCATCCTTGGATCACCTGGAAAGATCCGTGCAATGTGCGTTCACCACAGGATCATATCGGCGTCATCCATAGTTCGAACTTGTGTACCGAAATTACACTGAATACCTCAGCTGACGAAACGGCTGTGTGTAACTTGGGATCGGTCAACTTGGCACATCATATTCGAAACGGCAAATTGGATCTTGAGCTGATCAAAGAAACGGTTACAACCGCCATGCGGATGCTCGATAACGTGATCGACGTGAACTTCTACCCAACCGTCGAAGCGCAGCGTTCAAACATGCGCCATCGTCCAGTCGGCCTTGGAATCATGGGGTTCCAGGATGCGCTCTACGCCCTCAACATTAACTTTGCCTCCGAAGCGTGTGTGCAGTTCGCCGACGAAAGCATGGAAGCCGTGTCGTATTACGCCATTCTCGCTTCGACGGAACTTGCCAAAGAGCGCGATGTCTACGAATCCTACGAAGGCTCGAAGTGGTCGCGCGGCATCTTGCCGCTCGATACCATCGATTTGCTTGAACAGGAACGCGGCGAACGAATCGAAACGCCTCGTACGAGCACCTTGGATTGGTCGATCGTCCGGGCCGCCATCAAGAAGCATGGGATGCGTAACTCGAATTGCTTGGCGATCGCTCCAACGGCCACGATCTCGAACATCTCCGGCTGCACGCCATCGATCGAGCCGATCTACAAGAACCTGTACGTCAAAGCAAACCAGTTCGGCGACTTCATCGTCATCAACACCGCACTTGTCGATGATTTGAAGAAGATCAATTTGTGGGACGATTCCATGTTGAAGAAACTGAAATATTTTGATGGAACGATTGCGGAAATCGAAGAGATTCCGGCCAACTTGCGCGAGAAGTACAAAGAGACGTTCGACATCGAGCCTCAGTGGTTGATCCGGGCGGCAGCCGCTCGTGGCAAATGGATGGATCAAAGCCAAGCGCTCAACATCTTCTACAAGGGCTCGTCTGGAAAAGAGATTAACGACATCTACATGTATGCGTGGGAACTCGGCGTGAAAACAACGTACTACCTCCGCACCTTGGCTGCCTCCCAAGTCGAGAAGTCGACAGTCAGTACAGCCGAGTTTGGCTCAACGCATAAGCGCAGCACAAGTAAGCCGGGCGATACGGCACCTGTGAATACGGCCACCCATGACGCGATGCCATCCCCTGTCGCTCATGCGGCCACCGTAGCCGCCTCAGCCAACGAGCCAGCAACCAAGACTATTCCTGTTGAAACTACCCCAAAAGCAAAGACGGTTCCTAGCTCCGCCACGACTATCATCGATGGGAAGGAAATCAAACTCTGCAAGATCAATGACCCAACGTGTGAAGCGTGCCAATAAAGCTCGTCTCGCTCTTTGCTCGTAACCCAAACATCTTATGCCTATCACTCAAACCTCCGATCGCGTCCATATCAACAACCGCCGCGTGATCAACGGCCGGGACGCCGATGTCGTCCAGCTCTATCCCATGCGGCACACGTTCGCCTGGGATGCCTACAACGTCGGCAACGCCAATCACTGGCTCCCGACCGAGATCAACATGCAAAAGGACGTCGAGCAGTGGCGGTCAAAAGATGTGCTCACGGAAGATGAACGCCGCGCCTTCAAAACGGTGCTCGGCTTCTTCACAACCGCCGATTCGATCGCAGCGAATAATTTGGTACTTGCGACCTATAAGCACGTGACGTCGCCTGAATGTCGCCTGTACTTGCTCCGCCAAGCCTACGAAGAAGCGATTCATACTCACGCATACCAGTACATCGTAGAATCACTCGCGTTGGATGGCGGTGAGGTCTTCAACATGTACCGCGAAGTAAAGAGCATCTACGACAAAGACAGCTTCATCTTGAGCTTCAACGATGGGATCTTCGATCCGCACTTCAAAACAGGGACGTTCGCGAGTGATCAAAAGTTCCTCGAGAATATGATCGTCTTCTCGCTCATCATGGAAGGGATCTTCTTCTACAGCTCGTTCGCAGTCATCTTGGGCTTCAAACGTCAGAATAAGCTCGTGGGATCGGCTGAGCAGATCGAATACATCATGCGCGATGAGTCACAGCACTTGAACTTCGGGATCGAGATGATCAATTCGATCAAAAGCGAACAGCCAGAACTCTGGACACCCGAATTCCAAGCCCACATCATTGATCTGGTGAAGCGAGCAGCGACATTAGAATATACGTTCGCCGACACAGCGTTCCCAAAGGGCATCTTTGGCATGAACGCAGCGAGTTTCCGGCAATACATCGAGTATATTGCAGATCGTCGGTTGGAGCGTATCGGGTTACCAGCGCAGTTCAATGTTGCGAACCCATTCCCCTGGATGAGTGAGACGATCGACCTGAGCAAAGAGAAGAACTTCTTTGAGACACGGGTGACGGAATATAAGGTGGGTGGGGCGTTGGAGTGGTAAAACGAAAAAAGACAAAAAAATAAGACCCCTGTTAAGGAGGTCTTATTTTGTTATGCTATCTCTATGCGATTTGAAAGAATGCAACGGGCTGAGCTTGCAGAAGCCCGCTATCATACAAAAGAAACGAGTAAGGAAGATGGATCGCTAGGTTTACTACTAGATAGCTTCTCTGTAGAAATGCGACGGGCGTTTCAAGAGACCACTGCGAAACAGCTCAAAACACTCCCCTACCTGAGCAAGCCACTCCGTCGTTATTTTGAGGAGCATGAACTCCTCGTTCCCTTGACTGAAGTGTATGAACATCCAGATGCGATACGGGACCGATTAGAAAGTCTCGACTTTATCTCAAGCCAACACAACTACAGTCAGGAGATGCGCTTTTTCTCTTTCATCTCCCGCAACCTCTACGAAAACATGAAATCATTTTGCGAAATTTCAAACAAGAAAATGTGCTTGGCGCTTTGGGCGAGCTCTACAAACAGGGAATGGATGCATTTTGGAGTTGTTTTAATGCGTTCGTAAAAAAATATGCTTTTGCGGTCTGGAGACTGAACCGAGTTGGCACCCATGACAATGGACCGAATGGCTTCTACTATGTGTTTATTCTTTCAAAAAGGAAGAGTGAGTCTATATCAGATTCTGCCGATACTGATCCTCCTCCCACCAAACCGCTACGTGGCGCACCCGGTGCATCAAGAAGATCCATCCGAAAACAGGAACGGCGCACTTTATGGAAAAAACCTTAAAACCCACTCTCAGCTTCAGGCGGATCAATGAGTCGTCATCAGATCACCGGAGAGAGTCAGTGATCATCAAAACAAGCATCAGAGAACTGCCTGAAACCGGGAGGGGGCTTCGATTGAGCGCTCCATCCAGATAATGAAGAGATCGATCGAAGGGCGGAACGAGTCAGCCGTGCGAGCGTTTCCGCTCCGCCTTCGAGTGCATGCGCCCTTCGTAGGATCGAAGGACGACTTCCCCAGCATATGTGTGAAGCTAGGACATTCGGCGAGTGAAGTTGGCGGAGGGCTACTTCTTATTCTTGAAGCGCCCCGCCAAGCGGGCCTTGAAGGCATCCACTTGATCCGCAGTAGCGCGCTGGCCAAGGAACTCATTCTTGGCAGCTTCCGCCTCTTTTTTAACATTACGCCCCACCTGGAGAAACGGTCGAACCAGGAAGAGGTTGAAGGCAGGCTTGTCGACGAGAGCGCGATCGATGTAACAGAAGTGGGTTTCCCCGTCCTTCTTGATCACTTGATCGTAGCGCCGGTCGACAACGTAGAGCACACCGTCCGCTCGCTCGCCCGCGACCCACTCCAGTTGCCCGGTGCGGTCATCACATTTGCGACGAAAGGTGAGTTTCTTGATCTGCTCGTCTCCACCTTCGAAGCGGCGTTCAGCGTCAGCCACCTGCTCGGGGTAGGTCGCTTCCAGCTTCTCGAGCTCGAAGAACTTGAGTTCGGGCACTGACGGGCAGCGCCACAGGTCGACCGTCTCCCACTTCCCGTTCAGGAAGTTGTCCGGGTAGAGACGGAGCGCGAGGTTCCAGCCGCCGTACTTGTGGTATACCACGAGCTCTGCCACCGGCGCCTCGAGATGGTCGTCATCTCCCGCTGTACTGCGGCGGAGGATTTTGGCAGTGCGGCCATCGTGAGAAACTTCCGCTTCACCCCAGTTGGCAACCAGAGCCTCACGGGCCAGTTCAGCTTTGCCCATGTTGAGGCAGCTGTGCTCGGAAGAGATGTGACTCCCCCGAGCGAGATCTTCGTCCGCCCATTCGAGGGTGGCACGACAGAGCGGGCAGGTAGAATAGTGCCTCCGGACGATGCCTGCGAGGCCTACCTGGAAGAGTTCTTTCCTGCGCTGCGCGGCCAGGGCACGCTCATGGGCTTCTTCGGCCTCACGAATGAGCACCAGCGCGGCTGCATAGTCCTGCGACTCGCCGTTGAGGATTGAGCGCACAGAACTGACTTCGGAAGCGTGTTCACCGAGGCGTGCATGCAGGCGGCTGTAGCCATCGACTGCTGCCTGACGATCCACCTCAGAACCACGCAGCTGCTTGGCGAGTTCGAAAGCACTGCCACCAGCGTATTCGAGCTGTTGCAGGCTGTAGCGATCGAGAGCGACCGTCTCACCGCGTACCTGGGTACGCTCGTAGACATCGCTCACGAACCAGTTGGTCAGATGGATGAGACCGTCACCGCGAGCGCGATCGAAGTACCGGAGCACCTCAAGCGCCTCGGGCGCGAATCTCGAACCCCAGACCGTTCCGTCGCTCGCGAAGTAATGCCAGGCGAACCTAGCACTGACCGCGAGAATACGAGAACGAGCGTAGGCTTCCGTAACGTGGCTAAGACCGCTTTCGAGGACGATCTGACCGACGCCACGCGGAAGCGCGTTGGCAAGAAGCAGCTTCCCGGCCGCCTCCGCCACAGCCTCGCGCCTGCCCGGCGTCGCCACCCGCTCAGCGAGCGGTTCGAGCTCGGCCATCTGCGCACAGGAAGGACACACGAAGCGTCCGTTCACGCGCTTGAGGGCGAGCGGCTGATCTTCCGGCTCCTTGCCACAACGGTTACAGGCCTCCTCGGAGAAGCAGATCGGGCACTTCTTGTACCCGTCGTTCGGCCTCTCGAGGTCGACTCGAGAGCGATTGCAGCTGCAGGTGGGGTAATCCACCAGTAGCTGGTCACGGAACCACTGGGGGATGTTCCCCCAGGTCTCCCTCTGCTCCATTCGAGTCTCATGCTCGCCGTCATCGAAGACGACTCGCAGATTGACCGTAGTGGCATCCGGATAGATGACCGGCAACCCGACGGGCCGCCAGTAGGGGTCTGCCGACAAGACATTCTTCAGGAGAACCATCTCGCCCGCGTCGGCTTCCCGACGCTCGCTCTGCCTCTTCCACGAGAGCTTCCACTCGTGAACAAACTCGATCTCGGTCACGAAGATCTTCTCGACCGTTCGCACCAAGTACGAGTCTGCGAGGCTCGGTCCCCAGACAATCTGCCACTTGATTGCGGTAGAGCCGGGAACTTCACGCTGAGCAGGAGCTCGTCGCTCCTTGGTTCGAACCGGGGTCTCCTTGAGCTTCCAGTCGACGTTGAGTTCGACCAGCTCAAGGTTCCCCTGCCGCTCCTCCCAGCGTTCGATGGTTTCGGTCGGTGCCGGGCGACCCCGGTACATCATCCGACCGCGGCTGTCGGGCCGAATCTCTTCGAGCACGACATGGACCCTCTCGCCAGGCTGGACACCCTTGGGGAGGAACACAATCGACCCACGTCCGTAGGTTGCAATCGCTTCCTGCCTCTCTTCCCATTTTTGTCCCGCTTCGGCGGTAAGGACCTCTCTGAGAACTTCGGGCACTGGACACTCCTTCTGGGTCTATCTTACGTTTGACCCGGTTATTCCGACCTTTCCCCTTCAAGCACAAAATTCCTTTTAGCTTCAAGGGAAAAGGAGGGAGGAGACGCTTCGCTGTGCGAGCGCCGTGTCTCCGCCTCGAGTGCGAGCTCCGCGCGGCAGTGCGAGCCCTTTAGATGTGTGCGAACACTTTGGCCTCCGCCTCCTCTGCCGAGAAGGCGGTGGCGCGCTCGATGCGATCGCAGAAGCTCTTCAGCGTTGCGTCGCTCACGTGATCACCAGAGTCGCACATGACCCCGACGATGTTGAATTCCAGACTTTTCTTTTTTCCGGCGAGCCACTGGAGAAGCTCGCCGGACACTGCACACTCGCCGTCGGTGATGAAAGCGATGTCGGCCTTCTTCAGACCATCACGCTCGATCATCTCGACGGCTTTGCGCAGCGGACGCTCGAAATCAGTACCGCCACAGGAACGGGACTCGGCAATCTCGAGCAGATCTCTGGCACCAAGCATGCCCTTCGGAAAGACTTTGTGACGCTGCACCACAGAGTCGAACATGATCCAACCGAAGGAACGGCCCTTGAGCTTTGCGAAGTGGGCCAGCGCCAGGACGACCCCTTTGGCCCACTGTTGTTTCACCCCGTCCATCGAACCGGAGGCGTCCTCGCAGACGACAACCGGTCCATGACCGAGAGGCTTCTTCGCTTCTTGTCCACGGAGCGAGAGCTCGCCCCGCGCCCAGCGCTGAAGCGCTTGCATCCGTGTTGCAGGATGCGCGAGCGCGACTAGCTCTGACGTGTAGGCTCGCGAGATGTCGCGACCGGTTTCCCGACGCGTCACGCGGCGACCTTCACCCTCCGTGGGATTCGCCGCTTTCTTGGCGGCGATCGCGCGGAGCCGCCCGAGCAGCTTCGCGAACTGCTCGAACGCCTTCGTACGGCGCATCTTCTCGAGCAGCGCGAACGCTTCGGGCTGCGCCATCCGGTCGAGCTCTCCCTGTTCGAGACCCCAGCCTTCGATGGTCTTGGAAATCTCCGTGACCTTGGCTGAAGCCTTTTGCAGGGCGCCCATCCCGAGGCGCTTGAGTTCGGTGAGCTTGCGCTCAGCTTCGGCACTGCTGGGCTGCCCCAGAAGTGCGTCAGCCAGAACTTGGGCTCGCGCGTTGGCTGCATCAGCCGCGGCCCGAGTGGTGCTCGCCTTGGCTTGCGCCTTGGCGAGCTGGTCGGCCAGCGCCTGCGCTTGCGCGCCGGTGAGCTGACCGCGACCGTCACCCGAACCAGGCATCGCCGGTCCGTTGCCACCTTGGCCTTGACCGGAACCTCCAGCCTGACCCGCACCCGCCCGCATCTCTGCGGCAAGCTCGGCCAGACTTTCAGCTTCCGCTTCGGCCTCGGCGGCGCTGTTCTCTGCGTCATCCGCAGCTTCTTGAGCCTTATCCAGCTCTTGAAGCTTCGCTGCGTCTTCCTTCGAGACCAGACCAAGGATGGTAGAACCAGCCTCGACCGTGCCAACGAATGAGAGCAGCGACGACCCGACAGTCTGCGCATGAAGCGCCTGAAAGGGGTCCGTCTTCACGGTCTCCTCCAGAAGCCCACGCCAGTACTGTCGACTCGGCGGCACTTGATCACGACTCACCACGACGGGATCGTCGGACCAGAGCGCGTTGAACATGTCCCCCAGCGCAGCGGGAGTCCCGGGGAGCTTCTTCGCCCCCTTCTCCTCCATCGCCCAGACGGCAGGAGCCTCTTCGCGCCGGCGCAGGTACTGAAACGCGGTAAACGCGTCCATTCCCGTAACCGACTGATCGAGGAGATCCTGCCGTTCGAACGGCGGGGCGACCTTTGTGGGCACGGGTGTCGCTCTCCCGTTCCTAGGACAGGTCCTTGATGGCCTGCTCCCAGGTTCGAACAGTGTTTCCACTGATCCTCTGAGCGAGATCAGCGATGAAGGCGGCCATCGCTGCGATCAACCGATCGATGGCGACGGCCTCCTCACCGACGGCCTGTGCGCGCAGCTGAGGGAAGGTCTGACTCCTGAGCTCGCCGCACTGTCTCAGGGCAGCCGTGACCTTGCTGCTGTCACCGCCCTTGAAGGCGACCTCGACAGCTCCACCCGCGGCGAGGAGGGTATCGATCGCCTCCCTGGCCTCACTCAGCGGGGTCCTAGTGTAAGGGCGGAGAACGCTCTTGATCACGCCGATCTGATCGGGCGTGTTCCAGAGCATCATCTCGAGCGCCGTGATGTCGGGCTTGGCGACGACGGTCCGGCCATCGAGCAGCGCCGCAGCCTGAAGGACATCACACATGAATCCGAAACGCCGGTCATCTTCAGCCAGCCAACCGAACGCCGAAGCGTCCTTCTTGACCAGCTCGTCGATGATCATCAGCGCGAGTTCGATGATGTCGGCCGGGAGCTCCACATACGGCCTCGCGGCCTGGAGGAGTTCCAGATCTTCGATCGACAGATGCGGACTGCCGTTGCTGGCAGCAGCGCTCTGTACCCGCGCCTGGCGCAGCCGCGACGCGACCATAGCTTTGCGGCCGGCCGCATCGAGACCACGCACGTTCACGCGGATGATCATGCGCGACCAGAGCGCCGTGAGCTTCGAGCCCTCTTCGGGCAACTCGTTCGAGGCTGCAAGAAACGCCATGATCGGCGTGTCATGGAAGGCACCCTCGTGACGGACGCCATCTACACGCGCGAGATCGAGAACGGGATTCAGTACCGCTTCCTCCGTTTTCCAGATCTCATCACCGAAGAACACATTGCACTTGGCCGCGCGGCCAAGCTTCTGCTCGACAGTGATGACCTTGGACCCATCCGGGAGCGTTTGCTCCTTGATGGACGTCGCCTCCACGAAGAGCTGATCCGCCGACACGACGCCGGGCATCAGTACCTCGTAGAAGCTACAGCCGTCGATGAGCTTGACCATCGCCTGCACCGTGGCCGTCTTGGCGACACCCGGCGCACCGAGAAAGAAGGCAGCGCTGTCCGAAACCAGCGCGAGCCACACGGCCCGCACGATCTCGTCGCGCTTGATGAAGTTCATGAGTACCGCAGCCGTGGTGGCCGCGATCGCCGGGGCAAGGGCCCCGGCCCGCTTGAGCAGCTCGTCGGGCTTGAGGCCTGCGAGCTTCCGCTTGCTTTCTTCTCTCATTTCGCAGTTTCTTTCTCCCGGTTCTCACCGGGCGTGATCTCATCCTCGAACACTAGCCGGAGCTCGACGACCCGACGGAACCGGACGAACCGGAACCCCTGGCCGCGCGCTCCACGAAAATCGATTTTGCTCTTGTCGTTTTCTTCGACGCACTCGCTCCAGAGTGGACGAATCCCCTCCTGGCAAAGCACGGCGAGGACGCTAAGCGGCGCAATGACTACCAGGTCATCGAACCGCCCCGACCAAAAACGACGCACGATCTCTCGTGCGTCATCAAACGGCCGGCGCTCTTGCTCTACCACGACGTCGTTGCCGAACATCGTGCGGAGCGCCGCCATCTGGTTCAGATGAACCGGATGGCGTGACATCCAGAGAACCTTTTTCAATGAATCCTTTCTGAGAAGCGATTGCGCTCCTCGAATACGTTCTCCAAGCTTATTTGGAAAAGATATTCGAGGATCTCAACAGCATGGTGTGCATCATGTGCTGAGTCTCGAGTGCATGCGTCCTTCGTAGGATCGAAGGACGACTTCCCCAGCATACTTGTTGGAAGCTGGGGCATTTGAATGGACTCTACTTGACCTTCTTGTCGTTCAACTTCTTGATCTGATCCACGAAGAACCAGAATTCTCCTTCCTGCTCTTGACCCGAGCTGTTGCGCCGCCCGCACATCAGGATGTGCATTCTCTCCTGGAAACGTCTCCTCCAGTCCCCCGACGCGCCGCGCGGAGGACGACATGGAATGCAGAGATCGAAAGGCTCGTCTCCGTCGTCGCGCAAGCCCGGGTAACGAACGAAGTGGCAACCCGGCCCCTGCCTGATCTCGCAGCCGAGCTGCTTGAAGATGAAGAGGGTCAGATCGAGATCACGAACCGAATACTTCACAACAAACGGCACCTGCTTCATGAATCCTCTGCTGCGCTTCTTACGCTTACAGCAGTCCCTGGAGAGGCCTGGTCTTCCGCATTGATTGAGCACCATGCTCTTTCATCTCTAACGCGAGAAATCCCATCCTCAAATCAGTTCTCCATTTTTTATGAAGAAAAAATCCGAGGAGTCCGCGTCAAACTGTGCGAGTTTGAGAAGCGAACACTCGAGTGCATGCGGCTCTAGACCAACCGCGTAAGTTCGTCCCGACTGGCGTCGGGGCTTGTCCGGCATCTGTGGGAAAACCGGACCATTTGGAAGGATCAGACGCCGCCGATATCGTCGATGCCGAGGCGCGGGAGCACCTGGTACTTGTCCCGAGCCCAGGACAGTACAACGATGTCGAACTTGTGGGCAGCAAGGAGCTGACCGAGCTGGAAACAGGCGCCGGCCGGCGCCGCCACGACCAGGCAGATCGTGCGGTTTCGGAAGGGAAGGCAGGCGGAGTAAGCCTTCTTTACGAGAGCGGTCATGTCCTCGGGCTCGAGGTAGACTTTCCCGCCGAACTCCTCTCGAGCTCGGATGAACACATCGGGCTTGCGCCCGCCGAAGTGGGCGTCCACGCTTGCTGCGCAGTCGCCCACGACCTCCACGACCACGATGGCATTGCTGTCACCGTAGACAGAAGGAGGTGCATACCTTGCCTGACGAGCACGCCAGCTCTGGTACCAGGTCGCGAGCCCGGTCGGCAGAACGACGATGGTGAGGAACGGCTCAAGCCAGTCCCACCACCCTTCCCTCCGGATGAAATAGAAGAGGCAGACCCCCAGGATGAGGGCTACCTCGTTGCGGATGACCTTGTCGGCCACCCGCAGCACGCGCGGATCCTTAAACAGTTTCTCGAGCACGTATGTTCTCCTTCTCTGCGAGGCTAATTCCTCGATTCATTCCTCCATCTTGTGACGAAGAAGTGGATCGAAGAGGGCGGCGCTGAGCTGTTGCTTGGCTCGGGCGTCGCCCTTTTCGAGTGCTTGCCAACTATTGGTTCAGTTGAGGTGGTCTTTCTTCAACCTAGCTTGAGGGATCAATTCAAGCGATGTTTACGAGTCCAGGGTGATCAGCCCCGGAAGTCGACCACGAGCTCGCGCGCGAGGGCCTCGAAGCGCCCGCGCGCGTCGTCGGTGACGTTGCCCGCGAGGGTGACCGTCGGCTTCATCGAGTCGAGGTGCCCCGCGAGGCCGACCGCCCACTGGCGCATGTTCTGCGCGTGGACGATCTCGGCGACGTGGTAGACCTTCCCGACGTCCTGTGCGAGGCGGATGACGGTCGGCCACGCCTCGGAGAGGCCGTGGATGGTGAGGGCCTGGATCAGGCTGACGATGCCGGCGCCGCCCGGCAAGAACAGGACGCGGTTGCCGGTCCAGTCCTCGACCGTGAGGCCCGTCGTGAGGAGCTTGTCGGTCATGCCCGCCGTCGCCGACTCGGCGGACGACAGGTCGACCTGGCCCATGGAGACGCTGATGACGCGGATGTCGGTCTCCGGCACACCGATCTTCGCCGCGAGCTCGGTGAGCTGCAGCGCGGTCAGCCCGCGACCGGCGCCGTCGAGCACCGTGTAGCCCGCGAAGGCCTCGCCGTGCGAGATCTCGCTCCGGCGGGAGCGCACCGTCTGGTGGCGGTACGCGTTCGCGTCCAACCACGACACGCGCTTGTCAGCGAAGTTGACGATCGCGAGCTGGGGGATGCCCCCCAACATCTCGAGCGCGGCGGCAACCTCGATGGCCGCCACCGCCTGGCCCACGGGCGCCAGGTGGGTCACCCCGCGCGCACCGTTCCCGAGCTGCTCGAGGTAGGTCTGCACCTGACCCTCGAAGCCGGGGCTGTCGGGCGCCATGTTGAGGCTGAGCACCGCGTTGACCGCGGTCGCCCCCTCCGGCGGCGTCACGGGGTTGCCGGGGAGCATGCCGAGGAAGCGGAGGTCGCGCACGTTGATCGTCATTGTCTTTATCCGCAGCGTTTGCCCCTCGCGGGTCACAACTGCGTCTCGACGGTGTGTTTTAAACACCGAGCCTCTCACGCGGCCAACCGGATCTTTTTCTATCCACCAGAGAAGCATTCTCCAGCAAACAGAGGGCAATCAAGATCTCGTCTCAGCTTTCGCGTCTCGACGTTGATCTCTTCCCAGCGCACTCGCGCTACTCGATCTTTTTTCTTTACCTTTCAGTAAAGCAACGATCCGGAAAGGACCGACCACACTGACGCAGTGGAGGCGTTGAAAAGCTAAACTGATTTGATTCGCTTCTTGCGGAAGACGTCGCCTCAATTCTTCGCCCCTCGATTCGATTCCCAAATTTTCGACTCTCATCAAAGAACGATAGAGATTCAGGAATCCGATCGAAGGGCGCTGCTTCAGCGGACCACGTATGTAAGTGATCCGTTCAAGCAGTTGAGTTGTCGAAGTTTCGCATTACTCCTTGTTTCGTCTGTGATTGGCAACCAATCACCAACGCTCTCTCAAGTAATAACGACTGTCCCATGGACCACTGATCTTTCGATCTTGATCCAAGGACGCACTCGATACTACAAGGTAGCTACTCTTGAGGATGACGTCCTTGTTTGATCCTCGCCTTGCAGCAAGTGATCCTACGCCTCGTCATCAGCCCTTTTGAAAGAAGGGCAAAGAAACTTATGAAAAGGACGACTGGCTCTTGAAGCCGTAGCTCTAGAACCAAGAGGAGATGAAACCCGCCGGGTTCACATGCTCTTGAATCCGAGAAACGCCAACAGACGGAAAAGAACTGATCCGATGGAGTCGAGGATCCGTTCCCTTCCGCTGGTTAGGCAGTTGAGGTTGGACCACTCCCCTAGCGTCTGCGCCAGGGCTCTCTCGAATGGTAGTAGGTGTCTGTAAGGTTCGTCCGTGCTAAAGCGTTGCGTCTTCTCGGGTGTTTCAGCTTGATGAGAATAGAATAACATTGTTTTATAATTCTGTCAAGCTTTTATAGTCATTTTTACATTATTTAGCTATATTAAGCTAATTTACTTATGCACATTTTGCCATTTACAATTTGGCATTAAGGGGTACAATGGGGATATATAGGACTTTATCCTCTTCGCTTCCCGCTTCTTCTTGAACTTGGGCTATCAGCGAATGAAGCCTTAGTCTATGAGCTATTGCTCGAAAAAGGCCCTACCAAACCGGCGGATTTGGTTGAACCATCAGGCTTAGGGCGTGGGAATGTCTATAACGTCTTGCAGCAATTAAGCGAAAAACGGTTAGTCGTTCTCAAGGAGATTGGAAAATTTCAGACATACGAGGCTGTCGATCCCGCAGAGCTATATGGACTCCTTCAACGAAAACAAGAAGCAGCGGCTCGATTACAAACAGCCTTCCAAGGGACTCTTCCTCAACTTACTTCCCTGTTCCGGCTTTCTACAGGCAAACCAGCCATGCAAGTTTTTGAAGGAATCGAAGGCGCATCCCAAGCACTCTTCGACTCATTGAACGCAAAAACCGAGATCCTTACGATCAGTGATCCCTCTGCAATCAACGGGCCCCTCGCAGAACTCAATCAGCTCTATGTGAAGAAACGGATCGCCCAAGGAGTGAAAAAACGTATTTTGATACCGGCGGATGGCGATATGTCTGGACGAGCCCTCCGTTCGATCAATGCGGTAACAGATGTTCGTCTCTTAGCTTCTTTATCTTCTGGATTCCAAGTCATCACAGAACTGTATGACGATAAAATCGCCTTCTACACACTACAGCCAGACAAATTAATTGCGTTTATCATTGAAAATGACCGAGTCGCAAAGCTGCAGCGTCTTCAGTTTGAAACTCTCTGGAACCTAGCTATGCCGCCTTCGACAACGAAGCCGAAGTAGTCTGTCTCACTGGAGCGGGTTCAGCCATCAAAAAACGACGCTCACTGCCTGCCGTACCACGAGAGATTTGATAGTGGGTGACGAGCTGTTTTTCTCTGGTGACCGCTTCAACCCAACCAAGAAATGTCTCTTTTTGAGCTGGCAGATCAAACGCAGCCGAAACCTTCCCTTCTCCAACAAGATGGATCTGTTCATTCTTTGTTTTCAACTGTCTATTCAATTCCTTAGAACGATGAAGAGAGAAGAACGGGCCTCCACCCTCAACGGGGCGCTTTACGCCATCAATCACACAACCTAACTCCTCCACATAAAAACTCCCGACGGCATCTGCCGCTAGTACATCGGCGTAGAGCTCCTTCTCACCAATCTGATATTCCACCATTTCGCGCACGAACGCTCCCCCAATCCCGGAGTCTTGGAATGATTTGGACACGTTTAATGAACCGGCATAGACAGCCGTCTCCCCTAAATCTGGACGGGCATCAAAGCGCACACAGGCGACGATTTCGGCCTCACGTCTCAAGAGGAAAAACGTGGAATCCTTCTGTTCATTCGTAAACACCTCCTGAAAACGCTTCAAAACTCCGGGACCGGCAGCGGTATCCGGGCGTGTCCAATTTTCTTCCACCAATGGTCGCAACTCTTCGTAGAGAGAACGTCTCTTTTCCGGGTCGAGCTGCCGTAGTGAAACAGATTCAATCGATAATCCCCGGATTGCTTCAAAAGGAACGCGTACATGAGTTCCTTTGAATACGGATTTAAATAAACTCACAAACACGGACAAGTCCTCCGTATAACCTTCGAGAACGCGCTCCATAGCAACCTCTTTTTCCTTCGCCGCGCGTGTTAATAATTGTTTTGCACGTGCCAGGAGCGAATCTTCAAACACTTCTCTTGAGATAGGTTTTCCCTCGGTTCCTGAATAGAACTGGGCATGGAGCGTCTCCGAAGAAACTGCCACCTGTTCGACGAGCGCGCTATACTGGTCCAAGACTCTTTTCACCTCACTCGGTTGACGTTCTTCTGCCAAGCCCAGAATCACCTCTCCCATTTGAGGATCATATTCACAAGAGAGAAAAGACCGAGCAGCCACAACACCGAATTCTTTCATCAATTGAAAGACTTGCTGCTGCTTTTTTGAATCCGCTTGCGCCAAAAAAGACAGGAACTGAATCTGTTCACGCAATGAGAGTATATTCAAAGAAAGACCTATCCTCTCTTCCAGTTTTTCTCGCACGCCTGGTCGATGCATCACTTGCAACAAGACGGATGCTTCAATTTCCCTCTTCTCACCTTTTGGCATCAAGCGACGATTCTCTTCAAATTGCTCAAAAGGAACTGACTGAATAGGTTCTAGATGAGGAACAGCTCGCACCAATGCAACCATTACTCGATGAAGAGTCGGGTCACGATAAATCAGATCCGAGAGCGGCTGCAGAGCTTCATCGATTTGGGCGCTTTTCCACATGTTCTGTTTTAATCGCGCCTTCTCTTCTTCTCCCGTCTCGGGAAGAGCTTGTAACCGGTGAATCTCATCGGCTAATCCCTGTTGTTCTTGTTCAAGGCTCCAATAGGCATCCCATTGATCGGCAGACAGGATCGGTAAACGCATTTCCCAAGCAGCCCCGGTCGCCTCTGCTGGTGGTAAAAGCTTTTGCTGAATGGTCATGAGACATTCCCATTTCACTTGTGGTCTGAAGCGGCTAGCCGAATGACTTAGTCGGCGCTCGACCTGCTCAAGCGCGTTTGTATCAACCATAGATTCTGGTAAAAGGGCTTCCTCTTGCTGCGATAATGAAATATACCTCTGTGGAATTGCTGCATGATCAAACGCTCCCACAGCATCACGACTCACACGTCGTAGAGTGTATCCAGCTCCTTGTTCTAGAAAAATCTTTCGTTTTAACGCTACGTTCTCCGCTTTCAGGCTCACTTGATCCACCTGCATTCTCCCAACACGTTGATCCCCCATTCGCAAAACAGCTCCAGCGGTCGGCTGGATCGTTTCCGCTTCAATTCGACTCCTCGCCTCAGATGCGAGCATCTGAACAAAAAAGGATTCTTCTTGTTCTCGAACCGTTGCAAGAAACTGCTCAACCGCTTCAGCACAGACAAAGGCTCGCCCTCCTTGAGCGTTCGCTTGTGCAAAGAGAGTAGGAGCAAAATCAATGAAATCCAGCTTGTCACTCAAAGAAGTCTTTGACCAAGACTCTTGTAAGATATTCTTTGGAGATTTAGCAAAACTCAACTGCTGTATAACCTCCCCTAGAAAGGGTTGAACAAGTGCCCCCTGCAATGCTTCGACCCGACTACCACGTGCTAAGACAGAAATCTGATCCGGCAACGGCAGATAACTAAACACACAGGGGGAATAGGAAAACAACAACTCTCTCACACGCTCACCATCTTGAGCGCCCGGAGACTCTGGAGGCTCACTGTCCGCACTACGCGTTTTTTGTATTGCCCAGTCCACGATCCAACGTGCGCGCTGACGAATTTCTTCCGTGATAAGACCATCTTCCAACTGAAGCAAGTTATTCGTATATTCAATCTTCTCAAGAAATGGAAGGTCGTCTCCCGATACTCGAAGAGAAGCTAATCTCTCTTCAAGCATCTGCTCCAACGTTCGCCGTTCTTGAAACCGCGAATCATTCGTTAAGGTCGTAGGCATGGTTTCTCGCCCTTTTTCTCTCCCTGCAGTTTTTACTTCTCGAGACATGTGATTGCAGTATAGAACGTAACACACCTGCTCTCAATGCCGAAGAGCAGGTGTGTTTTTAAGATAAATCTTTTTTATTCAGTCGGAGCGGAATCAAGCAGCACAAACGTCACCGTACTCAACGTATCCCCTTCTTCCTTAAAGCGCATGATTCGGACACCCTGTGTATCGCGGCCCAAGAGCGGGGTGTTCTTGAACGGCGTGCGAACGACGATTCCCTTCTTTGAAATCAATACGATATCACGCTCATCATCCGCGCTCGAGATATATGCTCCAACCACTCCGCCCGTCTTATCAGTCACACGAGCCGTCCGGATTCCGCTTCCTCCACGACCTTGGGTTTTGTATTCAGCGACGTCTGTACGTTTCCCCATGCCATTAGCTGTCACAACAAAAAGCGCGAGTTTTCCCTTGTCCGCTAATGTCGGATTGATGACGTCCATCCCAACTACCTGATCTTTGTCATGCAAACGGATACCGCGCACCCCAGCCGCTGTCCGACCCATAGCGCGTACATCGTTTTCCGAGAAACGGATGGACTGCCCCTGACGCGTCACAAGCGAGATATCATCGCTCCCCGAGGAAGGCTTCACCCAGATCAGATCGTCCCCTTCATCCAGACCGATGGCAATCAAGCCGCTCCGACGCACATTGGCAAACTCTTCCAAAGCACACTTCTTAATCGTCCCGCCTTTCGTGACCATGACGAGGTACTTTTCCCCTTCGATGTCGTCCATCGGGAGCGTCACTGTCACCGTTTCGTTCGGAGCGAGCTGTAAGAAGTTCACGATCGCCTGCCCTTTCGACGTCCGACTGCCTTCCGGCACTTCGTAGGCCTTCAACCGGAAAACCCGGCCACGGCTCGTGAAGAACATGATTTCGGTGTGCGTGGTCGTCGTGATCATCTGCGATACCATGTCATCTTCCTTCGTTGCTAATCCGACCACACCCTTTCCGCCACGATGCTGGGTGCGGAACGTATCCGGCGGCAGTCGTTTCACGTACCCATCGGACGTCAACAGCACGATCGTTTCTTCTTGTGGGATAAGATCCTCCATCGAGAATTCCCCAAGCGCGTGCGGAACGAGTGTCGTGCGACGTTCATCACCAAACCGATCTTTAATCTCCAGTACCTCTGTTTTAATGATATCGCGCATGCGCTTCTCGGACTTCAAAATCGCTTCCAATTCAGCAATCAACTTCATTTTTTCTTCGTACTCCTGTTCAACCTTCAAGCGTTCGAGGTTGGCCAAGGCCTGCAAACGCATTTCCAAAATCGCAATCGACTGAAGTTCAGATAACTTGAACTTCGTCATCAAATTACCTCGGGCTTCATCCTTATCCTTAGACTTTTTGATGGTCGCAATGATTTCGTCGATGTGCAACAAAGCGATACGCAACCCCTCCAAAATATGCGCGCGTTCCTGGGCGCGTGTCAGATCATACTGCGTGCGACGACGGACCACGACCTGACGGTGCTTCACGTACTCTTCCAAAATATTCTTGACCGTCAGTACGCGCGGCTGAATGCCATCAACCAGCGCCAACATATTCACGTGGAAGGTATCTTGCAACTGGGTCAGTTTGAAGAGTTGGTTCAAGACTTTCTTCGGATAGGCGTCTTTCTTCAATTCAACCACGATACGGATGCCTTCTTTGTTAGATTCATCACGTAAATCTCGGATGCCTTCAATCTTCTTTTCGTTAACTAAATCGGCAACTTTTTCGAGCAATGTCGCCTTGTTCACTTGGTAGGGAATCTCGGAAACGACGATGCGGAACTGCCCATTCTTCATCTCTTCGATTTCCGTGCGGGCGCGCATGATGATGCCGCCACGACCCGTGGTATACGCAATGCGAATCGCTTCTTTGTCGTAAATGATACCGCCCGTTGGAAAATCAGGACCGGTGAGATGAGTCATGAGTTCATCGATCGAAATCTCAGGATTCTCAAGCAACGCAGCCGTCGCATTACACAGCTCCGTCAAATTGTGCGGAGGAATGTTCGTCGCCATGCCGACGGCGATCCCGAGCGTTCCGTTTAAGAGCAGCTGCGGTAATTTAGCAGGTAAGACACTTGGTTCTTTGTTCGAGCCGTCATAGTTTCCGCGAAAATCAACTGTGTCCTTGTCGATATCAATCAAGAGCTCTTCCGCAATCGAGCGAAGTTTGGCTTCCGTGTAACGATAAGCGGCCGGACTATCTCCATCGATCGAACCGAAGTTTCCTTGCCCATGCACGAGCGGATAACGCATCGAAAAGTCCTGAACTAACCGCGCTAAGGCATCGTAGACCGACAAGTCACCGTGTGGGTGGTATTTGGCCAACACGTCTCCAACCACAGTGGCACATTTCTTGAAACGAGCCCCGGAGCGTAGTCCAGTAGACCACATCGAATATAAAATGCGGCGGTGCACCGGTTTCAAGCCATCGCGGACGTCCGGCAAGGCACGGTCGACGATGACCGACATGGCATAGCTCAAGAACGACTGTTGAATTTCCTCAACCAGTGGCGAGGCTTCAACGCGTCCGATCGAGAGGGGGAGAGGAAGTTCTTCGGGCATAGAGATTCAGTGCAAGCGTGAAACGATTATTTGAGAGTCTTGGTTGAAGTCGAGGGAGTGAGAGGAAGTAGCAAACGTCGTTCAGTCGACGAGGTGGCTGCGGTTGAAGTCGAAGTACTGGCTGGAGCAAACCGGACGGTGGAAGTACTCGCAGAATCCATGGGAACTAACGGAGCTACGACCGTTGACCTCCCAAACCAGCCGGACAACACCCACCAACCTACAAAGATTGCCAAACAGGTGAGAACAACGAGGATCATTCCACCGCCGCCAAAAGAGGATTGATGCCGTTCAGCGCGGGCCTCCGCATGGCGCAAGATCAGCTTTTGCTTGGGATCGAGAGTTGCCTCAGATGACTGCTCCTGTTCAACGGCTTGTGCCGTCTGCCGCGTGCTGCTCGTCAGCTTGGTCGCTCGCTGCGTCAGATGACGAACCGAATGTGGGCGATCTGTTCCGGATCGTCGAGGGGGCGGCGAAGCCGCTGAGCGCGTGCGTGGCATAGATGGGAAAGGGCGAGAAAAGAACGATGTGACAGCCACCAAAAACTACGCCCGCTCAAGCACCTGAATGATCAGATCTTCAGCTGGCAAATCCTTGCGAGCCAGCTTCAACTTGTTCCCATCCTGACGCTTGCCACCGACTTCTTTGCAGAAGGCATCCACGGAAGCGAGGGGAACCGTGCAACCTTCGGTTTCAAAAGCCAAAGGAACAACGATTCGAGGCTCAAGTGTGTGCACGATTTCCGTCGCTTTTTTGGCATCAAGATAGTCGCCCCCACCAACCGGGAGGAGCAAGATATCGATATTCTCCAGCCGCCCTAACAATTCCTCAGACGGAACCTTATTCAATCCCCCTATGAATCCAACGGACATGCCTTCGATTTCGAAGCGGTACATCAAAGGAAAGGGATACTTCGTCCCCTCTTCTGGCAACGTCGTACCGAAAACGAATACGCCCTGTACTTCATATTCGCCCGGATCAGCGATTAGAAATGGGCTATTTTTCAAGGCATCCAAGGCAAACTTCTCGCGTTTTTGATGCGACAAAACCAACACGTTTGGCTCCAAGGTACGCGGAAAGCGCAGCCCTGTATCAGACCCATATGGGTCCGTGAGCAACGTGCAATTCGTATCGCCTAACGACGATTCAATGCGGATAGAGGTAAGGCCATGCCAATACAAGTGCATACGTGAAAAAATGATCCAAAATAACGCTCAAAGAGTACCAAGCGAACAGCCACTTCACAAGCTATTTTTGTGGGTTTTTCTGAACGCTGAAAGAGCATCAACAAGCATCCGTCAAGGCTTTTTGTGCTTGGTCAACAAAGCCGTCTGGGCAAGTGGTCCACCGACAATCGCCAACGCCAGCGCATCGGCAGCATCGTCCGGCTTTGGAAGCTCTTGAAGCTTGAGCAGGCGCCGCACCATTTCCTGAACCTGTTTTTTATCCGCCGCTCCATAGCCCGCAATCCCCTGCTTTACCTGATTCGGTGTGAGCTCGATCAACGAGACGCCCGCATCAAC
Organism: uncultured Gammaproteobacteria bacterium; assembly: GCA_964567995.1. GTDB lineage: Bacteria > Patescibacteriota > Patescibacteriia > 2-12-FULL-60-25 > 2-12-FULL-60-25 > JAGOTP01. The sequence continues at coordinate 69,783 of CAZMOB010000002.1, read as the reverse complement.
CAAGGCCAGCAAAACGATCCCTCGCGCCATGCCGACGTCGAGAGCCGTTGTCACATTCTTTTGGAAAAACAATCGTTCAACGACAGCTGCATCTGGTTTGGCTCGTTCCAGAACCTGTTGCAACCCATTTCTCACCTGTTGCAAACGTACCGAGAGCGTATCCTTCGGACTCGTTTGAATACAGCCATGCCAAACCCATTTCATGACTCCTCCGGCATGATCTACCAGCCCGACTCCGGTTCGATCAAAACCCGGATCGATGCCGAGCAGTCGTAAACTCATACCCAACTCAAAGAACCGGCATCATCACACCTGACCGCCGTTCCACGCGATGTTCGCGAGTCTCGCAAGAGCTGCTCGCAGCCCCTCCCCCGAAGTCGTCTGTCCCAAGGCTTGTTGAATTGCTTCCGCATTACGCATCGTGATCGCCGCTCTTACTCTGTCCACCATCGCAAATATCTGGAAGCCGCTATAGTGATCATCCTTTGTGTTGATAGCTGTCACCGATTCTAACACCCTATCCAATTCCGCAAAGGTTTGGACTTGCGCCAATCGTTCTGCCACAGGCTTGCGTATGTCATTTAACACTTCTGAACGGTTCATTCCCGGAACCGCAGGCATCTCTGGAATGGTGGAGGGCAGGGCGGCGCCCTGTTGCGCCAAAGCGCGTTCACGTAGAACCGTGCGCTTCACCGCATCCCTCAATCCTAAGCCATTCGTAATTCTCCCCAAAAAGCTGTGTTCTAGAGCATCAAAGTGACCTTCTCGACATAATGTTTCTGCTCCCTTTACCGCATCAAGCAATTCTTGTTGCAGGTAATATGTTTTTTCATCTCTTTGTATCCCCGGAATGAGATTCAGAGCGGCACGGATCGCGTCAAAGGTTTCAGCCGCCCCAAGCAGTCGTTGGACCTGTACTTCAGGATTTTCAGGAGTCGCTTGTGGCGCTTCATATCCCCCCGATCCTTGATACATCGTGTGACGAGGGTCTCCGGCTGGATGACGCTCAGCGGGACGAACTGGCGGAACATTAAAATTGTGCATATCTCAAGTCTAACAAGCGGACAGCGAATCTCCAACGCTCTGTCAGATCAGATAAGACAAATCATGGCTATTTGTTGACAAAATAGACAAAAAGGACTAGGGTTGCCCGTTCAAAGCGCGTTCGCCTGATGACTGTAAATCAGGCGTTCGATCTTTGGATCACTCACAACCGTCCACATCGAGGATCACACCATGCACGTCCGGAACAGCCTTCTCGCCTTCGCTCTCTTCGTCGTCGCCTCCCTCAACCTCAAGTGCGCCTCGCAGAACGAGTCGCGGCAGCATCACTTCCACCAGGGCACAGAGCAAGTACCCCTCGAGACGGTCTTCCACACCTCGAGCCCGGGCACCTGGTACGTCACGTTCTGCACGAGCGAGTACTGCGGCGGCGCGGAGGAGATGCAGGACGGGTCCCACGGCTCTGTGCGCTTCAGCGGGATCACCCGCGCCAACGTCTACTACGCCCAGGAGGAGTGCCGGGAACTGACGCCGGACAGCTGGATCGAGATCCGGCGACCGCCGCAGGACCCCATCATCCTTCGTCCCGCACAGCAGGATGACGGATGCCCGCGGCACTACATGTTCGACGTCGAAACATCCAGCGGCGCCTACGCCGGCTTCACCCCCATCGGGATCGGGGTCGTCCAGCTCAACAGGTCGACCGGGACCATCACCATGGGCGGCCACCGCTACCTCTGCGACAACCGGTCGCCCGATGGCGGCGACGTCGACAACTGCCGCCCCGTTCCCTAGCCCTTTCCCCCGCCGGTAGCCGCGTAGTCCTTACGCGTGCCATGACCCGGCTCCCCACCTAAGCAAATCACCTCCTGGTTTTCTTCGTGGCGATCAAAACAAACAAAATTCCTTTACGCTAAATTACTGTAGACACGACTGACATCATCGTGTTCTTCAAGCAATTCAATCAGCTCAGCCACTGCCGTTCCCGTCTGCTCATCCGTTTCGATGAGCGTTTTTGGAATCCATTCCATTTCAACCACATCTGGCGCATAGCCAAGTCTTGTCACGACCTGAGCAACTTGCGTCAACTCATTCGGAGCGGAACGAATTTCCAGCGCTTCATCCAATTGAATGACATCACTTGCACCTGCTTCAATGAAGGCCAGTTCCTGTTCGTCTTTTTGAGCAACTGAAATCGCTCCCGGAAACCGCACGACTCCAACACGGTTAAACAGATAGGTTACCGCACCAGCCATCGCGAGCGTCCCTCCATTTTTGGACAACAGATGTTTCATATCATTCGCTGTTCGATTTCGGCTATCCGTTAAACATTCGATAATCAACGCCGTGCCACCAGGAGCATACGCTTCATAGGTAAGTGTTTCAATTTGCGCTTCCCCGGCTCCACCCACCCCTTTTTGAATCGCCCGTTCGATATTGTCTTTGGGTAACGAAGCTTTTCGGGCTCGATCCATCGCCGCCCGTAATCCGGCATTCATTTCCGGATCAGCTCCCTTTTCTCGGGCTGCCACCGTGATTTCACGCGCGAGTTTCGTAAACGAGGCCGAACGCTTGGCATCAATTGCTCCTTTGAATTGGCGCACTTTATGCCATTTGGAATGACGGGCCATAACACGATACAGCTTAACGAACGCACTCAGAAAAGGCGAGTGATTCAGCCAATTTTTGGCTTATTTTATTGACAAAAGAGGGAAAATATGGTATCATGCTCGGTTCTGGACCGTGTGAAATGTGGCCAGCTACCCGCATAAAACGGTCTTGATCGTTCCCTCACAATCCCTTCTCCCAGAAACAGGTGCTCCATGCGCTTCCCGACCAGCCTCTCTGTCGCCCTCACCGTCCTTTGTCTCATGTTCGCTTCCGCCTGCACGACCGTTCCCCGCCGGACAGCTTCCCCGTTCACGCTGGACCGGGCGGCGGCGATGAACATGCCCTTCTCGGTGAGCGGTCAGATCCGTCTGCACACCTCCAACCAACGAACGTGGCAGGTGTCCGCCTGCAACGGCCCCTACACCAACTGGAACCGCTCGTGCAGCTACGGGCAGCTGCGGGACGGTGAGACAGCAACCATCCAAGTGGACGCCGTCGAGATCGACGTCCAAGCGATGCCATGCCGCGACGGATCGCCTGACCTTCCGACGGACGATACGACATTCGAAGTCGTACAAGCCGACGGCTCTGTGCGGACGTTCCGCTATCGTACAACCCTCGAGAGCTGCCCTGGCAGCCACATCTTCGAGGCAGAGTAGCCCTTCCCCCCGCCGGTAGCCGCGTAGTTCTTACGCGTGCCATGACCCGGCTCCCCACCTAAGCAGATCAACCAATGGTCTTCTTCGCGGGGATACAAGAAACATAAAACCACTCAGCAGTTGGCTGAGTGGTTTTATGTTTCACAGACTCTTTATTCCATCATCTCTTCAACTGGCTGAACTGGCACACGGAGCATGGCTGGGATATCGGAGGAAGATCGGATCGTCGTCACGTCCATGACGTAATCGGCAATGTTTCCAAGGGGCAACACCGGGACCATCGCTGAGGACTGAGGAGAGGTTAATCGTCGATAGGTCGCTTCATCCTGATATTTCTTCAGCGTGCGGTTGGTCAACACGCGATAGAATTCCTGCGTATTTTCCAAACGAACGGTTGTGCCGGGACGGAACGTCACGTTCTTGCGAAGTGGGATGTTGGAAATTTTCCAGTCAGGTACAGCCTGAATGGTTGGTTCTTTTTCGTACCATGAGGTAAACGTCGATTCCGTTGGGAAGGCATGACGACGACCATTCGGATCGACGTAATACACATCGGAGTATTTGTGCGTTTCGTTCACGGTCGAAGGCGTTCCGCCTTCGACACGATACAGTCCGTTTGGCTTGATCCGCATTTGAGCGATATTCACACGCAAAATGCCTTCTGATGCATTCGGTCCGACATAAATAAGCGGCGCATCATCCCCAAAGACATCGGAAATATATTCGAGCTGTTCTTCTGTGATGTTGTCGAGGTCGATAATGACTGGCTGAACGCCTCCCAACTGGCCAGGCGCTCCCAACCAAGAATCATCCCCCATTCGTACCTCCAGTGTCAGAACCTTCATAGCCGACAACTGCCCCGCATCCGTCACTTGCACGGTGAAGGTGAACCGACCCGTTCGACTCGATGATCCACCCAGACGACCGGTCGCTTCATCAAACCAGACACCGTCCGGCAAGCCACTCGCGAGCAAGGACCAGCGATAGGGAGCCGTTCCGCCCATCGGATGCAGTTCCGCCTGAATCGGCTGAGTGATGGCTGCCAAGAACTCCTCGTCTTGAATAGAGAGAGTCGACGTAGCCGGAGTACTGATCACGATCGGGACAAATATGGATGTGGTCGTAGAAGCAGCAACATCCATGGTCGATGTTACTTCAGCCGCCAGCGTCGACTGACCAACAACTAGTCCTCCAACCAGAAGAAGTGCCATGAATACCATCCGTGTCCAACCGAGAGAAATTTGATGTGGCATAGGGGAAAAGACAGGAGAATTGATTGAGTACACCCTAGTTCATGGGTGCAAAGGGAGCAAGATGACAAACCAAAACCCCCTGCTCCGATTGGAACAGGGGGTGCTGGCTTCTCTTTCGTTTTTTCTATTCCTTGTCCGCCATTCCATCACTCAATGTCCCAGCCAGTGAGCCTTCGGCCATAAAGCCGGTACCCGATGGCGTGAGACGACCGATGATGACGTTTTCTTTGAGACCCTCCAACCGGTCGAGCTTGCCGGTGATCGCGGCGTTGATGAGCACGCGAGCTGTTTCCATGAAGGAGGCAGCTGACAAGAACGATTCGGTCGACAGAGCCACCTTCGTGATCCCCATGAAGAGCGGCGCCATGATAGCCGGCGTTCCCTTGGCTTTCACCACACGTTCGTTTTCGGCATCAGCACGCGTGCGTTCGACCACCTGACCTGGCAGCAGGTCAGTATCTCCGGCGTCGCGGACGTAGATACGCGAGAACATCTGACGAATGATGACCTCGATGTGCTTGGCGTTCAGTTTCTGACCTTGCGACGCGTACACCGAGAGTACTTCGCGCAAGAGATATGACATCACCGAGTCACGATCGCGCAAGCGGAACAAGTCTTGCAGGTCAAACTGACCATCAGTCAGCTGATCACCTGACTGAACCTCTTGGCCATCTTTGACCGTCACATGGTACCCAGCTGGAATTTCGTACTCAGCAACGGCGCTGCCTTCGTAGACCAATTTCACGCGATTCTTGGTGACCGTAACCGTGCCAGGAGCTGAAGCAGCGACTTCATCCCCACTGTCGCGGATAATCAAGGCCTGACCTTCTTTCACTTTTTTGCCATCTTCGACTTTCACCGTGTCTTTCTTGGTGAAGGCGAATTCTTGCTCTTGAACTTGCTTGTAGTGGACTTCGACCGTCTTCTGACCGGAGGCCGTATCAACCAATTTCTGACCCGTAATGGTCTGAAGCGTACGACGCTCCCCTACTACAATCTTCACCTTTCCAGCTTGTTCCGCCAACAATGCTTTGTGCTTTGGTGAACGTGCTTCGAAGAGCTCTTCGACACGTGGCAGACCCTGCGTAATATCAGAGCCGGCGGCACCTCCCATGTGGAAGGTACGCATTGTGAGCTGAGTACCTGGTTCACCGATGGACTGGGCGGCCATGATCCCGACAGCCGTTCCCATGCGGACCAGCTGGTTGAAGGCCAAGTCGTAGCCATAACACTTCTGACACAAGCCGCGGCGGAGCTTACAGGTAAGCACGGAGCGCAATTTGGCTTCGGCGATTTTGGCACCAGCCAACGAACGTACGATTTCTTCTGTGATCAAGGTGTCTTTCTTCACCAATACTTTGCCTGTTTCCGAATCTTTGACGTCCTCGAGTGGGAAACGACCAAGCAAACGGGTCTGCAATGGTTCACCGATTTCTTCACACTCTTCGTGCGTGATACGAGCACCATCCGTATCACCACAGTCCTCCTTCATGATGATGATGTCTTGTGCCACGTCGACGAGACGACGTGTGAGATATCCGGCGTTGGCTGTTTTCAAAGCCGTATCCGTCAAACCTTTACGCGTACCGTGCGTCGAGATGAAGTATTCCAACACGTCGAGACCTTCGCGGAAGGAGGACTTAATCGGCAACTCAATAAGTTCTCCCTTTGGGTTACTCACGAGACCTTTCATACCGACCACCTGCGTCAGCTGACCAACCGAACCACGAGCACCGGAGTCGATCATGGAAGCGACTGGACCCGTCTTATTCAGCGATTCTTTGCTGAGTTTCTGGATCTTATCCTTCATGTCCGACCAGGTCTTGATGATCTGCTGGTAGCGTTCCTTCTTCGTGAGAAGACCTTCCTTATACTGCTCTTCGATTTCAACGGCTTTCTTGTCGCCTTCAGCGATGACTTCATGCTTCACAACCACTGGCAAGTCTCCCACGCCGTAGCTGAAACCGGACTTTGTAATATAGTAGAAGCCCATCTCTTTCACTTCGTCCAAGAAGCGGGCGGTGCGTTCGAAGCCACGGAGCTCCGTCGTTTTGCGAACGATTTCGGCCAATTTCTTGGTTCCAACCGCTTCATTGATGAAGCCGATTTCTTTCGGGAACAAGCGGTTCAAGATGATGCGTCCAGCCGTTGTTTCCATGAGTGCATCGCCCTGCTTGATACGTGTTTTTATCTTCTCACGGATCGAGATCTTACCCGCCTGGAAGAGATAGACCGCCTGGTCCGCCGAAGCGACCAGCTTCATTTTTCCGTCAGCTGGTTCGACCATCGTCGTCATGTAGTACGCCCCCCATGAAATATCTTTTCCTGGGTTCGCCACTGGGTCACCGGTCGCTGGCTTCAACAGGTTCTTCGTTGAGAGCATCAAGTTCTTGGCTTCCCAACGCGCTTCTTCAGTGAGCGGCACGTGGACAGCCATTTGGTCTCCATCGAAGTCGGCATTGAAGGCCGGACAGACGAGTGGGTGCACCTGAATGGCTTTTCCTTCGATCAGTTTCGGCTGGAAGCCTTGAATACCCAGGCGGTGAAGTGTTGGCGCACGGTTCAAGAGGACGACCGCATCTTCGGCGATCCGCTCCAAAATGTCCCAAACTTCTGCATGATCCCCTTCGATATAGCGGTTCGCTGAACGAATGTTGTGAACGATTTCGCGCTTGATGAGCTCAGCGATAATGAATGGCTTGAACAGTTCCAAGGCCATCGTCTTTGGCAATCCACACTGGTGGAGTTCAAGCGTTGGACCAACGACGATAACGGAACGTCCAGAGTAGTCGATACGCTTTCCAAGCAAGTTCTGGCGGAAACGACCCTGCTTCCCCTTCAGCACATCAGCGAGCGACTTGAGCTGACGCTTTTTTCCGGTTGCCGCAATGACCGTCTTGGAGTGACGAGCGCCGTTGTCGATAAAGGCGTCGACCGCTTCCTGCAACATGCGCTTTTCGTTGCGCACGATGACTTCTGGCGCGTTCAACTCTTCCAAACGCTTCAAGCGGTTGTTGCGGTTGATGACGCGGCGGTACAAGTCGTTCAAGTCAGACGTGGCAAAACGACCACCATCCAAGGCCACCATCGGACGCAAATCCGGTGGGATGACCGGCATGACCTGCATGATCATCCAGGATGGATCGATCTTGTTGACGAACAGTGACTTCAACAATTTCAAGCGGCGAATGATCCGATCGCGCTTATTCTCAGACGCGTCGACCATTTCTTCCGTCAAACTCTTGATCGTGGCCTCCAAATCAATCGTGCGAAGCAATTCATGAATGGCTTCGGCTCCGATCTTAGCCTCAAACAAATGCCCATACTTGAGAGACAGATCGTGGTACTCCATCTCGGAGAGAATGGTGAGCGGCGCGAGCTCCTTCAACTCTTTGTCGGCCGTCATAAACTCAACTTCAAGCTCCTTCAGACGATCGGTCTTTTTCTGCTGGATCTTTTCAAGTTCGGCACTCAACGCATCGACCGTTTTGCCCTTCTCGGCAAACTGGGTTTTGGTACGAACGATTTCCTGATCGATTTCTGATTCGATCGACTTGCGCTTGCCCTTATATTCCGCGCCGAGCTGTTCCAGCGTCGAGGTGCGCATTCCATCATCGACACTCGTCACGATGAACGCGGTGAAGTAGATGACTTTTTCGAGCGCCGGCAACGACATGTCGAGGACCGTTCCGATTTTGGTTGGCGTGTTGCGGAGGAACCAGATGTGCGCCACCGGAGCTGTGAGCTCGATGTGACCCATGCGTTCACGACGAACCAAGGAGTGTGTCACTTCGACTCCACACTTGTCACAGATAATCCCCTTGTAGCGGATCTTCTTATATTTTCCACAGTAACATTCCCAGTCCTTGGATGGTCCGAAGATTTCTTCGGCGAAGAGACCGCTCTTCTCTGGTTTCTGTGTACGGTAGTTAATCGTTTCTGGCTTCGTGACTTCTCCGTAGGACCACGAGCGGATCACTTCCGGGGAAGCGAGCTTGAGACGGATGGCATCAAAGTCCGTGGACTTGATGTTCTCCGTTTGGAAATAGGCCATAGGTTTCGTTGGTCTAGGAGTTAGAAGTCAGTTGGTGCTGGACCCCATTCGTCTTCCGATGGTTCATCGTTCGAGAGCGTGGCACGGACCTTGAAGTGTTCTGGACGAGGTGTCGCTTCTTCCAAACGCTTGCCGTCCTTGAGCAATTCCACATCGAGACCTAAACCTTTCAATTCACGGACCAACACGTTGAAGGATTCTGGGACGTTCACCTTTTGAATCGGTTCACCCTTAATGATCGCTTCGTAGGCCTTGGAACGTCCTGGAACGTCGTCGGACTTAATGGTGAGAATTTCTTGCAAGGTGTGCGCTGCGCCGTAGGCTTCGAGCGCCCACACTTCCATTTCTCCGAAACGCTGACCTCCAAACTGCGCTTTTCCACCCAATGGCTGTTGCGTAATCAGTGAGTACGGCCCAATCGAACGCTGGTGAATCTTATCTTCGACCATGTGGTTCAATTTCAACATGTAGATGTACCCAACGGTTGGCGCATGGTCATAGGCTTCACCCGTGCGGCCATCGAACATCTTGATCTTGCCGTCCGCTGGGAACCCGGCTTTTTCTAATTCTTCGTGAATTTTCGCTTCTGGAACTCCGTCGAAGACCGGTGTGGCCACATGGTACCCCATAGCGTTGGCGGCGAGACCCAAATGCGTTTCGAGAATCTGACCCAAGTTCATACGTGACACAACACCGAGTGGCGACAAAATAATGTCGACTGGCGTTCCATCCTCAAGGAATGGCATATCGGCGACTGGGACGATCTTCGAAATAACACCCTTGTTTCCGTGACGACCAGCGAGCTTGTCTCCGGCTTGGATCTTGCGGAGGTCGGCCACGGTGACGACGATCTGCTTCAACACACCTGGCTGGAGTTTATCTCCGGCTTCGCGTGAGAAGATTTTCACGTCAACGACTTTGCCGTGTTCACCGTGTTCCAAACGGAGTGAAGAATCACGCACATCGCGAGCCTTTTCACCGAAAATGGCACGCAACAATTTTTCTTCGGCCGACAAATCGGTTTCGCCTTTTGGCGTAATCTTTCCGACCAAAATGTCACCGGATTTCACCTCAGCGCCGATACGAACAATGCCGTTCTCATCCAAGTTGCGGAGACGTTCTTCGGACACGTTTGGAATATCAGATGTCACAACTTCGAGACCAAGCTTCGTATCACGCACATCCAATACGTGGTGTTCGATGTTGATCGAGGTAAAGCGATCGGTATGGATCAAACGCTCGCTCAAAATGATGGCGTCTTCGTAGTTGTAGCCATCCCAGCTCAAGAAGGCACAGAGCAAGTTCTGACCAAGCGCCAACTCTCCACGCTGACAGGAGGTGCCATCCACCAACACTTCACCGGAGTACATTTTCTGCCCCTTCGAAACAACTGGACGCTGGTTCACACACGTCGAGTGGTTCGAGCGCTGGAACTTCATCAAGTCGTAGCGGTGGATTTTGCCATCCTTCGCTTGGAATTCCACGTGATTTCCGGATACCGATACAACCACCCCATCATCTGGAGCGATCAAGGCCTGACCCGAGTCAATGGCAGCACGGCGCTCAACACCCGTTCCAACAATCGGCGCATCTGGTTTGATACATGGCACCGCTTGGCGTTGCATGTTCGTTCCCATGAGCGCGCGGTGACCATCATCGTGTTCCACAAATGGAATAAGTGACGTACCGATCGAGAGAATCTGTTTGGAGGACACGTCGACGTAGTCGATTTCGGCCACATCAACGATCGTTGGTTCTCCGTTCTTACGAGCTGGCGCACGTTCGACGGTGAATTTGCCATCGCGACCGATCGGAGTCGTGGCTGGCGCAGTCGTTCCACGCTCTTCGGCGAAAGCGTTCAAATAGACGACTTCATCCGTCACGGTTGGCACGATCGGCAATTTGTCGATCGAGACCTTCGCCAACTTTTCTGCAACTTTCTTATCAATTTCCGTACCGGCTTTCGCCACGATCTTGCCTTCCCCATCGTTCACATCTAAGCGCAAGATTTCGTCGATGCCATCTTTCCCATCATTTTTCGCCCAGTTTCGAACTTTACGGTATGGGGTTTCGATGAAGCCGTATTCATTGATACGGGCATAACAGGACATGTGACCGATTAGCCCAATGTTCGGACCTTCTGGGGAGGTAATCGGACAAATGCGACCATAGTGGGTGCGGTGCACGTCACGCACATCGAAGCCAGCGCGTTCGCGGGAGAGACCACCCGGACCCATCGCAGACAAACGCCGCTTGTGCTCGAGTTCAGACAACGGGTTCGTCTGGTCCATGAACTGCGACAACTGCGAACTCATGAAGAATTCACGCACGGCTCCAATGACTGGACGTGCGTTGATGAGTTTGGCTGGCGTCAACGTGTCGATGTCGAGCGTCGACATACGATCGCGCACAATGCGCTCCATACGGGCGAGACCGATACGGAAGCGGCCCTGCGCGAGTTCCCCAACAGCGCGGACACGGCGGTTTCCAAGGTGGTCGACGTCGTCAGATTCTTCTTGCGAAATGTTCAACCGAATGATTTCTTTCAAAATCAACACCAAATCTTCTTTCGACAAAATGCGCGATTCTTCTTTCACCACTTCTTCACGCTCCATTTGCAAGCCAAAGCGATGGTTGAACTTGTAACGACCAACTGGGCCCAAGTCATAGCGATCGAAGTTGAAGAACATCGACTGCACGAGCGTGCGGGCGTTGTCTGGTGTTGCGAGGTCTCCCGGACGAATGCGCTTGTAGACTTCGATGTGACCGGACTCTTCGTCTTTGGCCGCGTCTTTGCCCAACGTAGAATCGATATAGCGATTCAGTGGATGGATATCAACGTCCGTGAAGAGCGCACGGATATCATCGTCCATGCCAACGCCAAACGCACGCAGAAGAGACGTAGCTGCCACTTTGCGCTTGCGATCGATCTTGACCCAGATCACGTTGTTGCCATCGGTTTCAAATTCCAACCAGGCTCCGCGGTTTGGAATGATCTTGGCTCCGTACTGTTTGCGACCACGAACCAATTCCGCGCTAAAAAACGCACCAGCCGAACGTACGAGCTGGGACACGATCACACGCTCAATGCCGTTGATGATAAACGTTCCACGCTCTGTCATGAGTGGAAGATCACCAAGATAGACTTCCTGATCCTTCGAAGCCCCCGTGCGACGGTTCGTGAGACGTGCCTTCACGCGAAGGGCGGCTTCGTAGTTGACGTTCTTGCCCATCGACGTCTTCTCGTCGAATTTTGGCTCGTCAACAAAGTAATCATCCAAATGCAGCTCGAGATCGCGACCAATAAAATCTTTGATCGGCGAAATCTCTTTGACCAGCTCACGGATTCCTTCGTGAAGGAACCAGCGGTAGGAGTCTTTCTGAACCTCGATGAGGTCAGGCAAGGCCATGGCGTCACGAGTCGCGGTAAAGTACCGGCGCTCGACGTCAACGGAAGGCTGGCGACGGAAAATCATAGAAAACGGCTGAGGGGAGTTAACACACGTCGGAGCGAACGCGGGACGAACTCAGAAGACAGAAAGCCGGGGAAAGTTCGTGTCCGTTTCACCCAAACATGGAGCCGAGATGTAAAAACCGGTCCAAACCGCGTCAGAGCACAAAATCCCCTCCCAGATCTTCAATCGGGAGAGGTTATTTTTGCGTCACGTGCACGAAGTTTGCATGACAAGTTTTTCCGCGCGGAATATACCATTGAAAAGACACTTGGGTCAACTAGGCAGTTTCTTGGCCTCATTGAAAGAAGAAATACGAAGCAAAGAGGGGTTGAGTGGCGTTCGAAGAAGGACGGCACCCTCCCCCGTCGTCGGACACCGAGAGCCCGAATGTCCGTCTAGATAAGCGAACCGACTACCTGAAGCGCATGATGCGTACATCCAGGGGGCCCTGGTCCCAGTGTGCCCCGAACCAGCAGACGATCCAGTGAGTCGGGTCGTGAGCAGGCCACTGATCGGCCAGGAACGTCACGAACTCAGCCCGGGTCGCGGGGCTCAGCCGAATATCCTCGCCTTTCCACTCCCTTCTCAAGTATTCCACGTCAGCGAGTGCGAGATTGAGCTGCCGGCAGACGAGGTAGTGCACCAGAGCGATGAAGATTGCACGAGGTCGATCGGTACCACTCACTCCGAGCGAGTCACCGCCACCGTGGTAGATGGTGATCCACTCGAGCGGACCCACAACCGGATCGTAGCCGAGGGCAGCGAGCAAGAGCTCGATGTTCCTGGCCAAGCTGTCGGTAAAGGCGATCTGCGGGGTCGGATGCGGTGGATTGCTTGCTGCGATCATTGTGAACCATCCTGGTGAAGGGTCTTGCCTGGGTTAGGCAGGAGGGGGTCGAAGTGAACGCCACTCCTCTTTGTTTCATATTTTATTACGAATGTACGGGACTAAAGCTAACAAAATGGCTTATTTTGGTCAAATAATTGGTCGATGAGTACGGCCTATACATGCACTTCCGTCCCCTGTTTCCACAGCACCTCGAACTGATCCCGATACGTCTGGGCGATGGTTTTATTGCGAATCTGAATGACGGTCAGGGTTGGTTGATAAAATTCGATTGAGACGATCTGATCCGTGATGCGGGTGAAACTGGGCGTAGAAAACGCATCCGACATAACCCTGAGCGTATTGTTGGGATGAGGTAAAAAATCCTTAATGAAAGGCTCTCTATTCTGTTCAGACACAAGCGTGTGCTTTTTAATCCCCAACTGCTTGCAGAGAGCGACATACGTTGGATACCAGGTTCCCGTCATTGTGATGGGATTATTCCCCTCTCCACCGGCGCCACCCATCATGCACAAAAGCTTACTCGGACTTTGGGCCGCTGATTCTGCCATTTCTTGCAGATTGACCAAAAATGCATCGTAGCCAACCAGGGTTCGAATGGATACAAGCTCTTCACGGTGACTCAACGTATCTCGAATGTCTTTTGTCACTTCACGCGCGGTCGTTTTCAAACGCTCGACCTGTTCGAGCAAGATTCCAGGATCGCTTGGCTGGAAAAATTGCACTCGGCTTCGATGGACGACGGTGACCAATCCACGATCTTTTAGGGCTTCTAGAGCGCTATACACCAATGCCCGGTGTAATTTCGTCTCTTTTACAATCGGGCCAGCCTGAGAAGGACCTTGTGTTACCAAACACACATAGACCGCCGCCTGATGCGCAGACAAGCCTAACGCCTCAAGCTGTTTTTGAATCGTCATGCTTCCTAGTGTAGCAAATACCAAAATAGATCGAACCTGTACCCTTTTAGACTGCTTTTTTCATTTTGTCATAATAATATGTTGACAATATTTCTATTCTCTGGTACACTGTTAGGTCATCAATCAGACAGATGACACCCAGAAAAAGGTGAGTCCGTGAAAATCCCGAGGAACCGTCGCCGCGTCGAACATTCAATCATCGAAGTCACGCTGATCCACGGAAACAAAGCCTTCAAAGGATCCCCCCTCCATCTCACAGCGATGGAGGAACAAGGCATCTACGTCAATGACATTTACGAATGGCGTGTAACGACGAGGATCTTCGTACCTTGGGTAAATATCGCTTACTTTACCGTCCTGACCGACGACGAGGATGGGCATTATGATGTTCAGGTGGCGCTCTACAAAGACCTGTTTGGCTCAGGAGAGCGGGGCTTCCATGAGCTGGCCGCCACTTACGCGCAGGAATTCGCCGATATGTGGAGTGAAGCGATTCTGCTGGACGGATACCTCTACCTCAGCACGTTCTTGGAGCAATTCGAACGGAGTCAAGAATCTGTCACGGCTGACGATCTGATGCCCCTGATCCGGGTTCTGAGAAGCCGTCAAAGTCTGAAGCAGCTCCTCAAAAGTGACATACCCGCCCTTTCGGAAGCCGCCCGGCGCGTCCTGGCTGAGCGGCCGATCCGCACCCGTCACGCAACCCGTACCTCCTAGCTGGACAACCAGCCACCTCCGCCGGAGGGCGTCTTATTCCCTAAGACGTCCCTTCCCCTCCGGCCGGAACTCTGCGCCATTCACCGTTTGTGAGTGGCTCGAAGCTCCGCAAAGAGGATTCTCCGGCTTTTCCTCAGTCTATCCACAGTCAGATCACCTGTATTTTATTCTCAAAATAAGCGTCCAAACCCCTATTTTATTGGCTTAACTGAGCGAAAGTACGTAATAATTTATTGCTCACATTCCAGATCAACCGTATTCTGGAGAGGTAGGCAGGACGGCAGGGCTCTCCATGCTGAGTCCACCCACTTCCTACGTCTCACTCATTTAACCCCATTTCATTTCTGTTTACTTGGTCTGAACAGAAAACTGCGCTCAGATAAGCACAATTTACGGTTGGTTGGACACCGACGCTTGACAGAATAATAATCCTATATTATTATCCTCGGTTGCCTTTTGCGCAACTGACCTGATCTCTACAGCGTTTTGGAGGGTCCCCAGCCGCCGCTGGAACAAGACTGTTGTTTGACTCTTCTGGGCTTCGGCTCGGACGCCTCATTCACTGCCTTGCGGTCTATCCGGTCTTCGGACCTGTGATAGCCACCTCCAACCCTCCAAAACGCTGGCGAGATCGAACCAAAGATAAGGGGACGAACTTCATGGGAAACCGAACCCGGCAACTTGTGAAGCAGGACGAAGACGATAGGCAAGGTGGCTACGGCTCCCAACCCCATCGACTTCGACCATACGTCCCAACGCGTCTCTGACGCCTCGGGACTCTCACCCCTTTATCCTTCGTTCGATCAGAGTATTTCAAAACACAGGCTGGTCATCCCGAGCTCAGCTCGGCGAGCTAAGCATTTTTCTGTCTCTGACGATCGTCAGACCCAGTTCGCAATGCTCGTAACGCTTGCGGCTTCGTGCCTAGAGAGTGTTGATGATCGACCTGTGTTTTGTATTTGGATTGACAGAGCGGGATTTTTTGCTAGGATACGGTGTTCTTTAACAAGTGGAGGAGACTATTCTCCTGCATCGATCGGCTTGGCGTAAGAAGAGTAATCCCCTCTTAGACCAAGCCGATCGGATGCCGTAGCAACACCACCTTCAGACCCGATTGGCCGAGCGAAAGACGTCATGGAACCGACCAATACGACCCAAGCCCCGTCACTCAGGCACAAGATCGAGAACGCCGTGCTCTGGGCGATGATGGGTAGTCTGCTGATCTGCGGACCCATCGAGTATCTCAAGCTGGCTTCAGACAGCTTCCTGATCGTCCTGTGGCCTCTTCTCACGAGCGTCATCTTCATACTTCTGATCCTGCCGAAAGGTGCCAGACTGATCAGAGCGCTGAACTTCGAGGCAGCTGAGCTCCAAGAGAAGCTGACCGATGCAGGAAAACACCGCAGTGAACTGCGCGAGGAGATCGAGAAGGTCTGGCGCGAGCTGGCCTTGAGCAAGAAGCGGCTCATCCCGGAATTGTACTTCCTAGCCGTCTACGACCGAGTGCGCCAAGAAAAACATGAGGCAACCATCGACTGCCTTAACTTCGTCGCGTTTACCGGAATCCTGCCTGGCAGGATCGGCCAGTGCGATCCGCCGAAACCCGGTGAGGAGGTTGAGTACAGCCTGTCCAACGACCTCGTCATCAGGATCCGCCTCACCCAAGGGGAAACCTCAACCCTGAGTGCTGTTTTCAGCAGGAAGGTAGGTGCCACCGGGAACAAGCAAGACGTCCTGAGCGTTCCCACCTTGGTGGAAGGAGATGCCTATCGGATCGGTTCGCTCTTGGTCGTCTACACGGGCGAGGATGTAGCCATGGCCTACAGCCAGCTCGTACTCGCTGCGCACCCCAAGACAGGCTGGCTCACCAAGCTCGGGGATGATGCAGACAAGCTCAGGGAGCGGTTTCTCGACCTGAGCCGAAGCCGCCCGAACAACGAGTAGAGCACCTCATCCCCTTTCTTACGCCGCCCACGAGACGCGCCTGCCAATCCGGCACCCGTCCTTCGTTGGCGGCGCTTCTCGTTTAAAACCAGGGTTTAGGGCGATGTCTAGGCAAAATATAGATAATATATTACATTCATCGCGCCCCAACCTACACGCGGGCAAGGAGCGCGAAGAACATGAGAAGCGGTATTGCCTTGGTACTGGGTCTGATCGCACTGAGTGGCTGCACGATGCAGCCCGAGGTACGTCCGCCCATGAGAGCATGGAGCGGCTACTGCACGCTGATGGCCATCCCCGAAGAGGAGCTGGTGTTCGCGCAAACAGAAGAGGCCGCCTGGAACATGGTGGGTCGTATCGCTCACTGCGAGATCTCAACGACAGATGCTCGCGCTGCGCGCTGGGGTGCGATCGTCATGCGGCTCGCCGTGGTCAACTACCTCCGGCAGGGGTGGACCGAAGCCGCCTGCCACGAGAGGCGACACATCGAGGAGACGATTCTGCCTCGCTTCACGGGCGAACACTACACACAGGCACTCCTGCGTAGGATCCATCGAGGTTGTCCGTAGACACAAGCCGGGGAACGCGCATGCTCGCGATCCCCGGCTTCGCCAAATCAACACGTCTTCTAGTTGACCAAAGAGCTTATTTTTTGTAAGCTCAATCGAACCTGGTGGATACAATTTACGTTTAATCAGTGATTCTATCGTCTTTCAGACTGCGGACCGCTTGTACGCCATTCTTGATTGGCCAACGATGCGGCTCGTTCGGAGTTCTTCCGGACAAGTCCTCCTGCATCACCGGACAATCATTACTCGCGCGTGACAGCGTTTCGCAGTCTGGGAGAGGATTTTTTCGTTAGGGAGTTTCGACCATTCGTTGATAAAAGATGTGACGAATTTCTTGAGCGACTTTTCCTCTACGTTTTTTTGCTTCGATCACGATGACTGTTGGACCAGAGGGGATATCGACTGTCAATTTGAAGACACCATCCGCCTCGACAATCGCTGGACGCCCGTTAATTGAAACGGTGGCATCCGGTTCCGTTTTCCCTTGAATGTCTGCGACCGGGAGCGCCAACCGTTCCCCTTCTTTTGGAACGTCTACCATCAAGGAAGGCGGAGCCGTCACGGCACGTACTTGGTATAAAACATATCCTCCAACCAAAAAAGCGGCAAAAAACAGTCCTGCCACTGCCAACACTCGCGACCAAACCGTAAAGTCAGACCGCCGAACCCGTTCACGCGGTAAGAGCTCTTGTGTCGTTCTTTCACGGGTTTTGATTTTCAAACACATCCGATATTTTTCGAGATAGTAATTCTGCTGGATGGAATACAAAGATAAGTAGGTCCGAAACACGTGCTCGAAGTAAAGTGGATCGGGAATTTCTTCCCAACGCTCTTCTTCCAAGGCGCGGATCGCGCCTTCAGACACTTTGCTCGCCTTCGAAGCCTCTGCCAGTGATAAACCTGCTTTGGTGCGCAGTTCTCGCAAATCGTGACCCAAGCCGCCGCCGGGGTTGATGCTTTTTTGGATGAACCCCATAGCAGACTAGGCTTCTTCTTCTGAATCGGCCTGAGGAGGCTCGTTCTCAAGTGCAAGCTGACGACCAAAATCGGCTTTGAGAATTTCACGAGGCTTAGCCCCGTCGGAAGGACCAATGAATCCCTCTTGTTCCAACAGATCAAGTAAACGAGCGGCACGGGCGTACCCAACCTTCAATCGACGCTGCAACAATGAAGCTGAGGCTTTGCCAGCACGAATAATCTCTTCTTTTGCATCAGGAAGTAGTGGATCATCGTCCTCACCGTCGCCACCTGCGCCTCCGCCAATACTGCCCGCACCACCGGATCCATTGCTCGCGCGCTGGGTTACGCTGAAATCATAATCGGCTGGATCGTATTTCGACTTGATAAATTCAACGACTCGCGAAATTTCCGTGTCGGAAATAAAGGCGCCCTGGATACGTTTTGGCGTCGCCATTTCAGCCGTTGAAAGCAACATATCGCCACGACCAATGAGCTTATCAGCACCCTGTTGATCGAGAATCGTGCGCGAATCAGTCGAGGAAGCAACAGCGAAGGCAATACGCGCCGGGACGTTAGCTTTGATCAATCCAGTGATCACGTCGACCGAGGGACGCTGGGTCGCGAGAATCAAGTGGATGCCGACGGCGCGAGCCATCTGAGCTAAGCGCACGATCGGTCCCTCAATCTCGGAGGATGAGGTGGCCATCAAATCCGCCAATTCGTCCACAAAAATCGCGAGGTACGGAATCTTGTCCTCAACGCGCGCGTTATAGCTCGCGAGATCACGGGCACCGACTTTGGATAACAAGTCGTACCGATGATCCATTTCACGCAACGCCCATTTCAAGGCATTCACTGTTTCGGTTGTTTTCGTAATGACCGGTGTGACCAGATGTGGTAACCCATTATAGACCTGCAATTCCACGCGTTTTGGGTCGACCATCAAAAACTTCATCTCATCCGGACTGAAGGTATAGAGCAACGTCATGATGATGACGTTCAGACAAACGGATTTTCCGGAACCAGTTGCACCAGCCACCAACAAGTGCGGCATACGACCAAGATCAGCTGTCCAAGGCTTGCCAGCCACGTCTTTTCCGAGCACGAAGTGCAAGCCGCCTGGTTTCCGCTCACGAAACTCTTTTGATTCAAGAATTTCGCGCATGCCGACGGTCGCCACCGATTGGTTAGGAACCTCAATTCCAACAAGTGATTTACCTGGAATAGGTGCTTCGATACGAATGGGATGAGCCGCTAAAGAAAGAGCAAGATCGTTATGCAACCCTGTGATACGCGACAGTTTAATCCCATCTGAAGGCTTGAGTGTGAATTGCGTGACCGTTGGACCAACCGAGACCTCGGCCATTTCCACAGGAATCCCAAACTTGTCCAAGGTTCGGCGAATAACCTCACGATTATGAGAAATATCACCAGATGTTGGTTTCTGATCACGTCGATCCAACAAATCCAACGGAACTTCAATCTTCGGATAGTGTTTTTTGGGCTTGGCTTTAAGGACAACTGGTTCCGTTTCTGATTCTTCATCTTCTTCCCCTTCTTCTTCGGCTGTTTCCTCGATATCCCCTTCTTCCACCGTTTCTTCGTCTGAATCGCTTGCATCAGATTCCTCGTCTTCTGTCTCCGTCTCTAAAAGAGGTGCTTGGTAGACCGGGGTTGAGAAATTGTCTGAAAAGAGGGGGGAATTTGAAGCCGTCGCTGGCTTTTCTTCACGAAGACGAATGAGCTGCTTCATGGGCCAGGAGATTCCCTGTACCAAGAGCAACGCTAATCGCTTGATCCAACCAAGAATCGTACGGATGTCTTCAATCGTGAGGTTAAAGATCAGAAGTACGGAAATAACGAACAGAGCACCAAACAGAATGCGCATTCCCCAGAGCCCTAACGAGCTTACGAGCGGTGCTGCCAATAAATACCCTAGTTTCCCACCGACCGCACGCACGACCTGATCCGAAACCGGACCGACTTCAGGCACTGCCAACACGTGCATGAACGGGTTCAGCGAAAGAAAGAACAAACACAGACCGATGGCGTTCTTTATGTGCAGCTGAAAACGATCTGGCGCAGCGAGGTGATAAGCAGTCGCTAGCGAAATGAAGGGTAAAAAGAACCGGTCCCAACCAAACACCCAAGTAAGCAGGCTATCCAAACGTGCCCCAATTGAACCGCCCAAGCCGAACATTCCCAAAAACAGAAGAAGCGAAAACGCGCATAGAAAAACTACGGCAACGCTTCGCTTCGTTTCTGGATCAAGCTTAAGGTCAAAAGAAGAGCGTTTTCGTCTAGCCATGATGGGAGGATTGTACCCGGCCTGCTCTTATCTGACGAGATCAACCTTCGGTTGGAGCTGTTTCTTCGTCTTTTTCGTCGTCTTCATCGTCTGCATTCTTGCCTCGTCCCGTGACGCTGCCTGGTTGATCATCTTCACGTGACTGCCACGCTTCGAGACATTTTGCGCGGATCTGGGCTAACAGCTCTGGCTTCTCTCTTAGAGCTTGCTTAGCAACTTCTCGTCCAACACCAAGCTTCTCCGATTCGAAGGAGTAAGTATTACCAGACTTCGCCACGACACCGAGGTCGACACCGGCATCAAGCATGTCACCCGGAATCGAAATTCCTTCGTTGTACATGATATCGAATTCACAGGTACGGAACGGAGCAGCCACCTTATTCTTCACGATTTTGATCTTTACCCGATTTCCGATGATTTTCTCAGCGACCTTGATATGCGCGGCGCGACGGATTTCAATGCGCATGGATGAGTAGAATTTGAGCGCATTTCCACCGGTCGTGGTTTCTGGGTTGCCAAAGACAATTCCAATTTTCTGACGGATCTGGTTCAAGAAGATCACCACCGTATTGGAACGAGAAATGATCGCGGTGAGCTTACGTAATGCTTGGCTCATGAGGCGGGCTTGCAAACCCATATGCTGATCGCCCATATCCCCTTCGATTTCTGCGCGAGGCGTCAACGCCGCAACTGAGTCGACGACGATGACATCAACGGCGTTGGAGCGTACCAATGTTTCCACGATATCCAGCGCTTGTTCTCCGTTGTCTGGTTGAGAAATAAGGAGCTGGTCAACCTTTACACCAACTTTCCGAGCATAATCTGGATCAAGGGCGTGTTCTGCATCCACAAAAGCCGCCACACCGCCCATTTTCTGAGCTTCAGCGACAATATGCATGGCAAGGGTGGTCTTTCCAGACGCTTCTGGACCAAAGACTTCAACAATTCTGCCACGCGGCACCCCAAACACACCGAGAGCTAAATCAAGCGACAAACAACCGGTTGGAATGGCTTCTACTTGCATTTTGCGAGCTTCGCCCAAACGCATGATCGATCCCTCACCAAATTTTTCCTTAATCTGATCAATCGCGCCCTGAACGGCGAGTGATCGTCCGTCGTTTCGTTCTTCAGAAGATTTGCGAGCCATAAAGTTCAAAAGAAAATGATGTTCTATTTATGTTCTAATCGTACCTCATTCACCCAATAGCGCAAGCGTCTTTATCCACATCGGATACAATTGTCCCCTGCATCTTTCTTTCTGCGAAGCAAGGCGCAGGCGTTGCACAGACCCAAGTGAAGACCGGAGGTCTGAACGAATGGTCAGCGCAACAAGCCGAGCAAGCGCAAACCCTCAAATGGAGTGAACCATTCAAGAGGGCGCAAAAGAAAGGAAGAAAGAGCAGAGTTGTTATTTAAGGCAGTTGGTGCCGGCTATCTGACCCAACGTTCATGCAGGACAGACCGCTCGAAGGTCCACGGTACACTTCACGACCACTCGGCAGCTCAGAGATCCGCCATTCGACGCCGAGGCGCGGATTGCAGAAGCGAGGCCAGTTATCGATCGTCGGGATGTGACCACGATCGCCGAGCGTAGGATGGGACGGCGAAAAGAACGTTCCAACAAACACACGGTACACGCTGCTCGTATCACACCGATACCACCCGTCCCCTTGCATCACCATGCGAGTCGGATCAGCGCCACTGCTATTCAGGCAGTGCAGACGTTCCCACCAGTGGTCGCGCAGATGATACGGCTCAGTCGGTCGCCAGTCCTCACTGTCCGTCGCAAGGCGAAACTCATAACGCATGACGGCACCAGACGGAATTACCCCCGCCACCGACATCGCATCCGCCACATCAGGAGAGCTGGCGTCCATCGATCGAACACCAGCGTCAGACGGTGGATCCGTGCAGATCCCACCATCGAACAATGGTAGAGCCGCATCCAGACCCATCTCCCAACCGAGATCGTTCACAGCATCCTGCGTGACATCCACCAGCAGAACACCGGCATCCATAACATCTGGATAAGACATGACATTCCTCAGAGATCCATCAGACGGAAGATCGACTGTCGCATCGACCATGACATCCGCGCCCGCCGACACATCCATCGGAAGAGCTGCATCCAGCGGCGGTACCCCAGCGTCCGGCACGGGCACAGGAATACTCCGACAGCGGCGCAGATCATCAGGCCGGATCACTTCCCCCAGCGGACCAGCGAGAACATCGAGGACGGAAGAGTCTACCTCGATGATCCACGCTTCGTCGTAGCCGAGGGCGAGAAAGGTCGACCAGTCGAAGATCGGTCGACGCAGGCCTTGCGACACAACGTAGACATCACTCCGGCCAGACGCTTTGACGAGTGATCCTTCACGCAGCCGGCGCGATCCGAGGTCACGATAGCGCGCGAGAAAGGCAGCTCGATCCCCAGCTCCACGCAACTCGACCTGAGAGTTTATCCAGCCCCAGGAATCGAAAGCTTGTTGAGCGAGGAAGGTATAACGACCCGGCGAAGGCGCTTCGAAATATTCGTAGACCGTCGAGCTCCCATCGAAACGCACGAGACGATGACTGTTCGTACGATCGAACGAGAGACCAGCCGTCACCATGCAGGCGATTTCGGCCGGAACTCCCGAAACGATCCGTGCGCCGAACCGTTCCTCACGAAGCACGTCCTCCGGCAAACGCACGAGCACTCCCTCCGACGCCACGAACCAGGTCTGACCGTCAATCGAGAGCACCGTGCCCGGCGGATGCCAGGTCGCCGTCGACCTCGTGGCCGAACGACCTGACAGGGCCCGCAGAAAGACCAGCGGATCAGCATACCAGCGGCGACGGACCCGATCACGATCGTACCCAGCGAACCAGGCCAACGGATCGACACCCATGGCGGCGGTTGCCGTCTGCAACCGGATGCCCAAGTGCAGATGCTCCTCACCATCTCCATTATCAGCCGCATGCTGCACGTACCCGATGATCTGCTCGGGACGAACCGTGTCTCCATCTCGCCAGGCGAGCCGTGAACCACCGGTCCGCAGTGTTGTTGTCCGCAGATGTCCGTAGATCGAAAGGAAGTCCTGCACCGACACCCGTTCCCCAACACCATTCGTCACCATGACAGGCGAAGCCAGATGATGTTCGATCACGACCACGAGCGTCCCGTACCCCTCCGCCGCCCGATAAATCCGGATCGTCCCACAGGCGATCGGGTAGATCGCCGTCCCCTCGCCCAGGTCGACGTCACGCCCGATGTGGACGTCATCGACCAGGAACCCCCGGCCAGCGTAGAGACGAGCGAACTCGCTTTCCGTGGTCGGATACCGCACCGAAGAAACCGTGCAGCCCACGACCGACTGCGTCAGCGTCTCTCCTTCCCCCGACCCGACCTGACCCTGATCGCAACCAGGCAGATCGATGAGGCAGAAGATGAGGACGAGCTGAATGATCCAACCGAACCCGAGTTCGAACGAAGAAAACTTGATGCCCGACCCAAACGATGAACGTGCACTCATGATCGAACCGTCCTTTCCGCGTGTGACTTCACTGAACAGCCAGGTGCATTCGCTACGCGTCACGAATGCAATAAGATGAGCAGCTTCTGGTCTTCAACTCACTTCAGAGAACGAAAGGACGAGGTGGACCGAGGAAGAGAGCGGCGGATGGGTCGGGCACCCGCCGCGAAGAACTTCCTTGCACACTTCAGACATGACTTAGCATTAAGCGTCTCACACCGCGTGAAACAATCTTCTAGTGAATACCTGCGGGAGCGAGACCTAGCACCGAAGTGGAGACCTGTTTCCGTATGCAGCACCCAAACTAGTTGATTCCAGAATGGAGAAAGAGGAAAAGCAACCCATGAATTCATCGAACGCGGAACCCGCCTTCGATCGGTCGCGTGGCAAGCCGGTTATGTCCTGACACGAACCTCCGCACTTTTCCTCTTTCTCTCACCTGAACGCTTGTCTGAATTGTGTCCGGTCTCACGACCTTATCTCTACAATCAAGAAAATCGGGTAAGGCGTCAAATGAAGTTCTTGAACCTCATTTCTGTATACCGAGTCTGTACATTTTTCATTCGCACGACGCGAGCCAGAACCTGCTTTTTCTTGAATACATTTTCTCAAAGCTGTTTACCTCTTTCAAACAAAAACGA
This sequence comes from uncultured Gammaproteobacteria bacterium, assembly GCA_964567995.1. Lineage (GTDB taxonomy): Bacteria > Patescibacteriota > Patescibacteriia > 2-12-FULL-60-25 > 2-12-FULL-60-25 > JAGOTP01. Next base: position 45,328 of record CAZMOB010000002.1, on the reverse strand, counting down.
ATCTTCATCTTTAATTTTCGTTTATATTTTAATGGTTTCTGCGTGGATAAGTCGTTTTTTTGGCTTAACCTTACGCCAAAAAAGATAAAGCCCTCCATAGAGTCCAACCAAGGTCCAGAAATTTGTGGATAATTTCGACCAGCTTCCCATCGGAATTCGACCGAACAAATTGGAGAGGAAGAGCACGAGTCGAAGACATGCCGAGGCAGGAATCGCAAGAAGAGGTAACCGAGGAAATAAAAGTGCAACTGCGCCAAACGCCATCGTCCAGGGAATCCACGGCAAGATCGCCAAATTCGCAAAGATCCCGATCAAGCTCACTTGTTGAAATCCCCAGAGACCATACGGTGTTGTGAGTAGAGTGGCTCCAATATTGGAAGCGATAATCTCTCGGAAGAGCGGCGATGGGAGACGTTTTTCCAACTTGTCTCCGATCAACCGTCCGAAGGTCCCGAGCCCAATCATGGCGAGAAACGACAAGGCATAACTCGGATCATAAAGAAGGGCCCATGGCTGCCACCAGGCATACGCCACGGCCGCGATCAACAATAAGCGATTGAAATCCACAAGCCTTCCCACCATCGGTGCAGACAACATCAACCACCCCATGAACGCCGCCCGCGTAACAGATGCAGACGGAAGTGCCAGGAGCACGAACAAGAAAATTCCAATGCTCGCGACGATATAGGCCGTCCGTCGACCAAGCCCGACCCACAACAATGGTCCGAGTAAACACCCGATCACGATCGTCACGTTCGATCCCGAAACCGCCATGATATGGCTTGTCCCAATTTTGCGAAACACCGCTTTCAAGTCTGGTGGCAATTGTTTGTCGCCATACAGAATTCCCACCAGCAGACCGGATTCGTCTTTGGGAAATAACCGATTTGAACGACGTGTGAGCTCAGTACGCAAACGCCCCGTCCAATGGCGCGGGCTGAATTGATTTGCTGATTGCAATGAGAATTCGTTTGAGACTAACCCCTTAGGATCCAAGGGCTTCACTTCGCGTGGCTGTAAATACTGCGTCGAATGGAACCGCACCAACCCCATCAACACGCCAAATAAAACAGCCAGTTCTCGTCTATAAGGTACAAGCCGTGGGATCCGCCAAGCGATACAAAGAGCGGCGAAACTAAGGATCACGACCGTCCAGATCAGCCCATCCCAGTTCCACCAAGGAAGGAGTCCATGCACCACCATCCCAACCAGCACACCAATCAACACCAACCCAACCGCCGATCCACGAGGAAGTGACGTCATAAGAAAGAGAAGAAACTCTCTTCTACTCCGTTGGCTCAATTTGAAAAAGAACGCAACTCTTCACATAACGTAAAACCCATCTCATGACGAGATGGGTTTTGTTCATTCAAACTCTCCAATCGTTTATTCCGGTTTGTGACACACCGCCTCTACATTATTTCCATCCTGATCAAGCACAAACGCTCCGTAATAGTTCTCGTGATACTGAGTACGGATTCCAGGCGCGCCATTATCCTTTCCTCCAGCCGCCATCGCCGCTTTGTAGAAAGCATCTACCGTCGCACGATCATCTACGCGGAAGGCGATATGATTCGGAGTCAGCGTTTCTTTCTGGTGCAGCCAAATCGTTCCAATCCAAGCATCCTCACCGGTCGCCTTGCCGATCCCACAGTATCCCTCTCCTTCCATTAATACGCTGTAGCCCAGTGGTGCTAACGCCGCTACATAAAACTCACGCGAACGCTTTACGTCAGAGGCAACTACGCCGACATGGTCGATCATAAAAGATACACTTATGAATTTATAAGATCTTTGTAACGTACTTGGGAGAAAAAGGAAACGATCTTCCGTGGCAACTCTATTTCTACCAACCACATCTCAACAATCCATTTTCCTGAATTGTTCAGATGCGCGGGATAAGAGCAGAGCCAGTCTCTCGGAGGACCGAGTGGCTCTGTATCCCTTGCGAAGGTGCATCAGCCGTCGGCTCGCTTGGGCTCGATGCCATGCTTGGCGAGGCGCTGTTCGAGGTACTTCAGCGACATTTGACCACGCAGAGCAGCTGCTTGGAGGTCGCCCTTCGTGATGCTGAGCAGTGCGAGCAGGTAACGTCGTTCGACCCGGTTTTCGGCCGCCTCACGAGCGGCCGCCATCCTGGCCTTGAGACCGCCCGGCTTGAGCAGCGCGAGGTCGTCTTCTGACACCAGGGCATCGTCTTCACCTTCACGATAGAAAAGCACGATGGAGAGAAGGCAGATCCGATCATCTTCGTGCACATTAGTAGTAACAGAGCAGCTCGTCACCCGGCGATCGGTGATCTGAACACCGGGATTCTGCTCCAACCACAGATCCACCCTCCTCTCCAAATCCTCGAACTGGACCTCCTCACCGGTGCCCTTCTCTTCACTCGTGAACACCTTCACACGCTCTCTTGCCTTGCTCATTTAACGCCTCTCCGTCTCGTTTCATCCGAACTGGATGGACGCAAAAACCTAGCAAAAGAATAATAAAATGTCAATCTAGTCAAATAACAACTACCCCGAAAAGAATGGTCTTTTCGGGGTAGTTTCTTTGTATCCTCACCTCTCAAAGGTTCATCCTCATAAATTGACTTTTGTCTTATAATATGGTATTATTGATAGTTACCGTGAGCGAAAGTGGCTCGCGGAACATCCAAAAGGACGGACGACAATGAAGAAGCTCCCTATGAACCCCCGGGGCCCATCGGTCACCACCACCTCATCCCGGCCGTGCGGGACGGACGAGTCCGGCACGAGAGCCAAGCCAAGGTCCTCGCGAGAATCGTCACTATGGCCGCGAACAGCTCCAACGGCTGGTACGCGAGTCTCAAGGTCGAAGCGGTCATCAAGGCCCGCGCTGACGAGATGACGAGTGCCCCGGACAAGAGCTCGCTGCCGGGCTACATCATGCCCGACATCAAGGACCTCGCCGCACGCGGGATCATCGAGATCATCGACGACACGGTGGTCCTCACGGAGGACGGAATCGCGCTCGTCGAATCGCTCCTCCCCCAGGAGGCGCGCTTCCCCTGCGAACCGCGCATCCCGGAGCTGAGCACCATCCAGCAGAAGATCCCCAACCCGCCCCGACCCGAGCACGTTCACTTCGCCGTCCTCAGACTGTTCGAGAAATGCTGGCTGACGATCGGCAGAAAATGGAAGGGGTTCAAGCTGATCGACCTGGCGACAGGCAAGGACGCGGCCGAAGACGGGTTCAGCTACTGCTGGCTCGCATCTCAGGGACTCGTTCGGGTCACGAAGGAAGGCTGCTACACGATCATCCACCCGACCCCCGCCCTCGTCCGGCTCATCCTCGGCGAGTAGCGACACTCCTCCGGCTGAGGGAACTCATCAGCCAACTCGAACGCCCCGGCCGCCACTTGGCAGCCGGGGCGCACGAATTTTTAGAAGAAATTCTTTTTTCTTACACCACCACACTCACCAATTTTCCCTTCACATACACCACTTTCTTTGGTCCATCCGGTCCCAACCACTTTTGCACCGCTTCCGATTCCAGCGCCAACTTCTTGGCAGCTTCTTCCGTAATATCTTGGGGAACGGTGAATTTGTCACGCACCTTTCCATTTACTTGAACCACCAGCTCGAAGGTCGAAGCGACCAGTTTTGCAGAATCATACATCGGCCAGCCACCTTGATGAATCGAGAACCCATAGCCTTCCGCCTGCCAGATTTCTTCCGTCATGTGCGGCGCGTACGGAGCCAAGACCTGCAAGAAGCCTTTACGATGGGCGGTCGGCACACAACCGAAGTCTTGGTAGGCGTTCGCGAGAATCATCATCTGTGAGACTGGCGTATTGAACTGTAAGTTGTCGATGCCGTCCGTCACTTTCTTGATGGTTTGGTGATACAGCGTGTCGAGATCTGGGGGGACTACTTTGTCCGTCGTCTGTGGCTGATGGAACACATACCACACCCGATCCAAGAAACGCCGCACGCCTTCCACTCCATTCGTATCCCAAGGTGCTGGCTGATCATAGGGACCGATAAACATTTCGTAGACACGGAATACATCTGCTCCGTACTCCTTCACGACATCATCCGGATTCACCACATTCCCCTTCGATTTCGACATCTTCACACCACCTTCCCCCAAGATCATGTTGTGCGAACGACGCATGGCATACGGTTCCGAACCACATTCTTCCGGAATATAGCCCATATCATACAAGAACTTATGCCAGAAACGGGAATACAAGAGGTGTAACGTCGTGTGCTCCATGCCGCCGTTGTACAAATCGATCGGCAACCAATATTTCAATGCTTCGGGTGAGGCAAACTGCTGATCGTTCTTTGGATCGCAGTAGCGCAAGAAGTACCAACTCGACCCCGCCCAGTTTGGCATCGTGTCCGTTTCGCGCTTCGCAGGTCCGCCACATTTTGGACAGGATGTGTTGACCCAAGAATCAATGTTCGCGAGCGGCGAATCGCCGTTATCGGTTGGTTCGTACGCCTCAACTTCTGGCAACGTGATCGGAAGTTGCGTATCCGGAACAGGAATCCAACCGGTGTTCTTAAATGCCAAAATTTGTTCCAAGACTTCTGGTTGTTCTTCCATGTGGAAATGCCCACGCCCAAATACACGATGGATATGCCAACCTTCTGGATACATCTTATGCGTCGGCGCAGGCACAACACGATCATCAGATGACCACATCACAACCGTTGCAGTCGCGAGCGAGCGAACACGCTCCCATTGCACAGACTTCCCAACGAACGCACGCAAGAAATCAAAATCCGCTTTTCGAGCTGGCTCTTTTTTCACGCGCTCTTCATAGCGTTCTGGCGGATACTCACCCACTGCAGGAGCGACCAAGATCAACCGGCCGATCTTTTTCTGAGTACGCTCGAGAACTTCAAGCGCCGCACGCGCACCAATACTATGGCCGACAACAATGTCATCTTCTCCTAACTGTTCAAAGTACGGGGTAAGAAGCGTGACCCAGGCCTCAATCGATGGACTATTCGTGCAGGGTAACGTTGGAGTAACAACTTCAAATCCAGCCGCCTCCAACTCACATTTTACAGATGGATACCATCCATTATCCGGCGTCCAGCTAAAACCATGCAGCACGAGTACTTTCTGCTTCTTCTTCGCACACGCTTCACAATGCACAAGCGGGATCGGCTCACCCCAATAGCGTTGGCGTGAGAAAACCCAGTCACGTAGTTTGTAGGTTCTTGTCTCTTTACTGGCGTTACGCTGATTCAACAGAGTGACTATTTCTTTTTTAGCCGGAATCCAATTCATTCCAGTAAACGCTCCTGAATTGATCAGATCACCTCTGTTCGTAAAACATTCTTCTCCGGACAAGATGCGTGCCTTTTTAGCAATAAGCTCATCAGCCGTATCTCCATATATTTGTCCCGATGGGTCAATTACAACTTTCACAGGAAGCTTATATAGCTTTGCGAACTGAAAATCCCTTTCATCATGTGCTGGCACTGCCATCACCGCTCCAGTCCCATATCCCGCCAAGACATAATCCGCGATCCAGACGGGAACCTGTTCTCCATTCACTGGATTCGTGGCAAAAACCCCCTCCAACACAATCCCCGTCTTATCCTTCGTCTCCGCGGTGCGCTCCATGTCGGTCTTGCTCTTGACGCCTTCAATATAAGCACGCACCGCGTCTGCATTCTTAATCTTCCCTGTCTTCAGCCACTGCTGCACGAGCCTATGTTCCGGCGCGAGCGTCACATACGTCACCCCAAACAACGTGTCTGGCCGGGTCGTGAACACCGGTACCTCTTCTGAACATAAGGTCCGCAGTGCTCGCGTAAAGGGACCGAGCTCAACGTGCACCGACTCCTCTTCCGTTTGATCGACAATATATTTTCCATTTTCTGCCACTTTATACAATCCACGAACGGGGAAATAGATGTCCATTTCCCCTCTCCGCTCATTTGTCAGAATGATGTGGCGTTTATCTTCTTGTACAAACTCCGTTCCATCGGGGAAACGCAGGACCGTGAAATCATTCCAGTACCCTTCCACACTTCCACCGTGTTTATCGGCGATCCCACGATAGAACGCATCCAAACGCTTCGCAATCTCTTCTTGAGACAGTGCTGATTCATCGGCACCTTCTAATGCATTTCGTTTTGGGGTAGCAACATCCAATTTTTCTCCCGCGATGTAGAGACCCGTATCCATGCCAATAACCGGCAGATCGGTTTTTCCTGCATATGAGGCGGCCTTCAGACGAGCGTTTTCCAACATGTCACCGCCTTCTTTCACTTCGACTTCTTCCAATCCCACTTCTTTAGGTGAAAGGACTTGAATGCTTGGCAACACAACTCCTAAGAGTTTCTTTACCCGCGCAATTTTACTTTTGTTATTTGTCGCAACAAGCAACTTGTCGAACTTCGGCACACGGAACACCACTTCCGCTCCTTCACTTCGTCCAATCCAATTCACTTGTTGGGCGGCGATCTTGTCGAGATAATCCACTTGTTTCAAATCATCAATCAAGCGATCAGCGTACTTTGAAATCTTGATCATCCACTGCGCTTTCTCACGCTTTTCCACCGGCGTCCCACAGCGCTCACAAACACCGCCTTGGGCTTCTTCATTCGCTAAGCCGATCTTGCACTTCGGGCACCAGTTAATCGTCGACTTCGCCTTGTACGCCAATCCCGCTTTCACAAATTGCAAGAACTGCCACTGCGTCCATTTATAGTACTTCGGATCCGTCGTATCGACTTCACGCGTCCAATCGAATCCAAACCCGAGCGATTTAATTTGGCGCGTAAAGTTCCCAATATTTTTTTTGGTCGCATCTGCCGGACGGATTTTATGTTTGATCGCAAAGTTTTCCGTTGGCAAACCAAACGCGTCCCAGCCGATCGGATACAGCACGTTCTTTCCCTCCATACGATACTTGCGCGTCACAAGATCGATTGCGGTATAGGAACGCGGATGTCCCACATGAAGCCCTTCCCCAGATGGATACGGAAACTCAATCAGCCCGTAAAACTTGTCTTGGTTAGCCGCTGGATCGCCGGTTTTCGCGGTGTATGTGCCCGCTTCTTCCCAAGTCTTCTGCCATTTTGCTTCCATCTCGTGAATAGTTTCGATCGTTCGGGGATTCATAGAGAGTATGGGGTTGAGCGTATCAGACGGCCGTTTTAGCTGACAATAGAGGGATTTTTATAGACAGAACCGATCGAATGATTGACTTTTTGTGTAAATTATGACATATTCCTTGGTTCGCTTCGCTCATTTCCGCAACTCCAGACTGGAAGGAACCACGTTCATGGCTCACCCGCTTCTTCCCACCATCCCCGCGCCCAGCTTCAAGAGGCAGCCCAAGCCGGACGAGGTCGACGTCTACCTCAAAGAGGTCGTCCGGACCCTTCTCCCCAACCCGACCGGCAAGGAGAAGATCTTCGCGGAACACGGGGTCATCGAGCAGCCGGAAAACCCGCCCACATGGGAAGGACACCCGACCTTCGCCTTCAGCGGACTCGTCCTGAGCGACTGGAGGGCGGACGCGACCGTGGAACATGAAGGCGGGTCCTGGATCGTGTTCGCCAACCGGGTCATCGACGTCTGGGGGCCGCTCGAGCCCTGGGGCGTTCACTGGGCGAACGTCGTCATCCTGGTGCCCGCCGCTTCCACCCCCGGCTGAGGGAACTCATCAGCCGCCGCGCCCCGCAGGACCTCTCCTCGCGGGGCGCGCTGATGTTTGGAGAGATATTCGCTCCCAAAAAATCCCTTGACGTCCTTTTTGGATTCAACGTATGCTTATAAGTGAGTTATGCAGTCCTGCCAGGTATTGCTTGCCAAGTACGACCTTCGTTCCATTATCGCGAAGGTGATTGTCGTACCTTGCAAGTTAACCCAGCCGGTGGCATAACGCGCGCTCGATCTCCGAAACCTCTTCGCAGACCAAAGCTCCGTCAAACCCTCCGGCCACCAGCCGGAGGGTTTGTTGCTAAAAACGGTTTGGATGAATCCATTGGCGGTCCGAGCAATTTCGTCTCGCTGAACCGTCAATCGTTCACCCAACCCCTGTTCGTCGGAGAGGAAAAATGGAGATCAAAACTTCAGATGGCACTGTGTACGAGCTCACAAAGCCCTATTACATCAGCGAGGAAGTGGTACGAGATTTCCTGCGGGCGGCCGCAAACAACATCTCCGGCTCCCTCCAGATCTTCGCCTTCAGAAGGCCGCTCGATGAACGAGGAGGGGAGCTCAAGCCCGCCTTCGTAGCGGTCGGACGGATCGTGGCCGGCTCGATCCAGTACAACCTCGAGAAGGGCATCCTGTACTTCCTCACGGACGAAGGAGCCTATCAGATCTTCTCGGATGACATGACTCACGAGCAACTCGCCGAGCTGATCGAGCACTGGATCTACAAGCAGGGCGTGATCTGCAGTCAAAATGGTCGGACACAGGTGATCAAGACGTGTGACATCGACTCGAAAGACTCGTCCGCGATCGAACAGCTCGCCGATCAGCTCACAAACAGTCTGTCGTTTGAAGCCACCGCCACAGCTGCCGCCTGATCGGCAACCCCTCCCCGCTACACCTAGCAGAGAGGACGCACGGGTGGGACCCACAAGGTCACACTCCTCGGGATCCACTCCCACCCGTGCGTATCGGTTCTCACAGACGCAAAACAAGAATGGCATTTGCCGTTTTTTTTGTTTTTTGATACATTCCTCCCGCTTAACACTCTAACTACGGTGCTTTTGGTGAGGCGGGCTCTGTCCGCCCAACTCGAACACCGCGTATCTCTTCTATGCTTTCCCCAGACAAGAAGAAGAAAATTATTGAAAAATACCGTGTCCACGCGACCGATACCGGTTCCCCACAGGTCCAGATCGCCATTTTGAGCGAAGAAGTCAAAGAGCTCACCGAGCACTTGAAAGTCCACAAAAAGGACCACTCCTCCCGCCGCGGTCTCATCAAAAAAGTCGGAGAACGCCGCCGTTTGATGAAATACTTGAAGCGCGAAGACGGCAAAGGCTACGACGAATTGATGGCGAAGTTGAAGGTCTAATCTTCAACCAAGCAAATAACACAGCTCACCCAATCGGGTGAGCTGTGCGCGTTAAAACCTACCTCAGACAAATGCTCTCAAAACTTGCTAAAATGGATCTTTTATGGTACTATACTTCGTTCTTTCTCGATATTTCTGCCGCTGCGATAGATCGGTTAAACGGAATGATGCGGGGTCGTCTTTTTGAATGGACAATCTGGATTGTCTCAAAAAGACGACTTCCGCACTCCATCACTCAACCGATGCAACGAGGAGAATCACCATGGCCAGTTTCAGCCCGACCGGTTTCGACCGCCCCGAAGCCAAACTCATGCTCACCGCCCTGCTGGAGGGCAGGGTGGCTGACTTCAACGCCCTCCGGGCCAAGCACCCGGAGATCACGTCGATCGGGACCCCCGGGCACTACCCGGTCCTCGAGAACCTCACCCTGGAGGGCATTCACCTGGCCGGGCTCAACACTCTGCTCGGCAGCATCATCAAGGTGGAGTTCGTGGGGTGCGACCTGTCGGCCTGGAACTTCGAAGGAGGGATCCTCAGTTGCCACTTCCTGGACTGCGACCTCCGTCGCGCCGCCTGGCCGAGTGCCAGGATCGCGAACTGTGCGTTCACCCGCTCGAAGCTTCAGGGTCTTTTCGTCTGCGGCGCCTGGTTCAGCGACTGCCGGTTCTGGGAGACGTCGCTCGCCTCTCTCTTCAGGACGCGCGACGCCACCTGGGGCCAGACCTGGGTCGACACCGAGTACCAACGAGACCAGCTCCTCCGGAAGCTGGCGAACACCGCCGAGATCCGGGAGAACATCCGCTAGTCATACCTCCATCTACCCCTCACCGCACCATCGCACCCTCACATGCCGGAGCAACCATCATTCTTGGTGGCCCCAACGACCCTTCGTCTCCGGCCGGGTCTTGAATTCAGAACATCGTATGTTATGAATTGAAGATTCACCACTTCATAGATTCCTTGTAAAATAAGCCGAATTCTGGTACCATTTTCTTGAATCGCAGGCCGCACTTTTAACAGTTTGTCTCTTATTTTTTAATACGCGCGCCGCGATTGTGCCTTTTTCTATGATTAAACGCCCTCATCAAAGGGTTGCGGTCTTTATCGACACGCAAAACATGTACCACTCCGCCAAACATATTTATGGCGCTCGAGTGAATTTCGGAGCCGTCGTGGACGGGGCTGTGGCCAATCGCCCAGTCATTCGCGCGATTGCTTACGTAGCTAAATCAAAAACTGGGGAAGAACATGGCTTTTTTGAAGCTCTGGTTCAGCATGGCATCGAACTCAAAGTGAAAGATGTCCAAGAGTTCGCCAGCGGAGAAAAGAAGGCTGACTGGGACGTTGGGATGGCCGTTGATGCGATGGCAATTGCGATTTCAGGTCGCGTTGATGTGATCGTCCTTGTCACAGGTGATGGAGATTTCTGCCCGCTCGCTGACTTCCTGCGTGCCAATGGCATCTTGTGTGAAGTCGTAGCGTTCGGCTCTTCGACCAATGCCCAGCTCAAAGAACGAGCTGACTCCTTCCTTGATTTGTCATCCGATCCAGAGACGTTCCTCATCCATTCGGCACGTTCGAATCGTGGACCCGTCCATCATCAGACAACGCGTCATACAACGAGCGCTACGAACAACGCGACCGCCGTACATGAGCAAACGCCCTCCCAACAGGATGGGGCTCCGCTCAGTTTGGAACCTGTGTCCGTCGCAACAGAAACAGTCTCACATACACCAACAACTCCCACCGCACGCGGTCGTGGCAAAACGCCACCTCGTGGTCGACCGCCAAGCAACAGCAAACCTCCGACCGAACCACCGCAGCCAACGCGCAAAATTCGTGTTACCTTTTAACGTGTCACTTCTTCCAAACCAGCTCCTATGACCCCCCAAGCTTTTTCCATCGACTACGCCGGCCGGCCACTCACCATTTCCGTCGGTAAGCTGGCTCAGCAAGCCAATGGCTCGTGTACGATTCAATACGGCGATACCCTCGTTCTCTGCACGGCAACACTCGGTGAAGCGCGCGAAGATGCAGGATTTTTTCCGCTCAGCGTTGAGTACGAAGAGCGCATGTATGCGTCCGGAAAGATCAAAGGCTCGCGATTCATCAAGCGTGAAGGCCGCCCCACAGACGAAGCTATTTTGTCTGGCCGCTTGATCGACCGTGCCATCCGTCCTCTCTTCCCAACCGATTTGCGGAATGATGTGACGATCGTCGCGACCGTTTTTTCACACGATCAACAGAACGACGCCGATATCCCAGCCCTCGTTGGAGCTTCCTGTGCACTCGCCATGTCGAACATTCCTTGGAATGGACCGATTGCCGCTGTGCGCGTTGGTTTGAAAGATGGAAAATTTATTCTTCTGCCAACTTATCAGGAAACGGAAGAAGGCGAACTCGATCTCGTCGTCGCTGGAACGAAAGACAAAACTTTGATGGTTGAAGCGGGCGCCAAGCGTGTCTCTGAAGAACTGATTTTGGGTGCCATGAAGTTCGCGCACGAAAACTTGGCCCCCCTCATCGATCTTATCAATCAGGTCGTAAAGGCGGTTGGAACACCGAAGATTTCGCTCCAAGTCGTTCGTTCCGAAGATGAACAGAAGCGACTCGCTGCGGCCACTGCTTTCTTACAAACACAAAAAGGCGTCTTGTTCGCCGAACCACTCCGCACCAAAGCCGATCGCAAAGCCGCCATCTCGCGCTTGAAAGTTGCCCTTGAAGCGCATCTCGTCGCCCAAGGCGTCAGCGCCAAAGAAGGCATGAAAGGCCTTAGCGCGGTGATCGACCGGTTCGTCGACGACGAAGTCACGCACATGATTTTGAACGAAAAGCGTCGAGCGGATGGTCGCGCGCTGGATGAAGTACGTACACTCTCATCAGAAGTCGCACTCATCCCACGTACGCATGGCTCGGGTCTCTTCTTGCGTGGTCAGACACAGGTGCTTTCAACGGTAACGCTTGGCTCACCAGGCATGGAACAGACGCTCGACACCATGGAATACGCCACCACCAAACGGTATTTCCATCACTATAACTTCCCAAGCTACTCCGTTGGGGAAACGCGTCCAAGTCGTGGACCAGGGCGCCGCGAAATCGGCCATGGGGCACTCGCCGAACGTGCCATCATGCCAGTCCTTCCAACGAAGGAGTTATTCCCATACACCGTGCGCGTGGTATCCGAAGTCCTCGGCTCGAACGGATCGAGCTCAATGGGCGCTACGTGTGGTTCAACCCTAGCTCTCATGGATGCTGGCGTTCCCCTCCTCGAACCAGTGGCTGGGATCGCCATGGGTATGGCGAGTGATGAGAAGGCCGGAAAATACCAAGTGATCACCGACCTTCAAGACATCGAAGATGGCGATGGTGGCATGGACTTCAAGATTGCGGGAACAAAGACTGGAATCACGGCCATTCAGATGGATACAAAGACGTCTGGCATTCCTTGGCATGTTGTAGAAGAAACGGTTCATCAGTCACGCGCGGCACGCATGCGAGTTTTGGAAAGCATGCTCGCAACATTGCCTGCACCACGTACGGAACTCTCGAAATACGCGCCTCGCATCGTGAGCTTCAAGATCAACACGGATCGCATTCGTGATGTCATCGGCCCGGGTGGAAAAGTCATCAACGAGATCATCGCGACCCACAAAGTGCAGATCGACATTGAAGATGATGGAACTGTCATGGTGACGTCGGTGAATCTTGAATCGCTGGATGCCGCTGTCGCTTGGATCAAGCAGCTAACCCGCGAAGTACAAGCCGGCGAGAAGTTCTCTGGCCCGGTCACGCGCATTCTCGACTTCGGCGCGTTCGTCGAGATCCTGCCAAAAGTTGAAGGGCTCGTGCACATCTCAGAAATGGCTCCCTATCGCGTCGGCAAAGTCACCGATATCGTTCAGGTTGGTCAGGTCGTGAACGTCCTCGTAAATGAAATCGATTCGATGGGTCGTTTGAACCTCTCGATGAAGCGAGCGGAAGGCAATACCTATCCCCCTGCCCCATCCGCTGAAGAGCAAGCCAGCTTTGGACGCGGAGGGAGCGGCGGCGGAAATGGCGGTCCTCCACGGAGTGGAGGCTCACGTCCACCACGCAGAGAGTTCTAGACGATCAAAATCATTCGTCGAAATAACCAGCTTAATGCTGGTTATTTCTTTACGTTCAGTCAACCAATTGACAAAGTTGCAATTTTACTGTATTATTTGCCGTTCTTTTCGTGCAGTTCAGTTACTTCGCGTTGGAGCATAGATACTCATCTAAGTATGAGCTTTTGTACTCCGACGCGACAGATAAGGCGCTTAGGCCTCTGATACGCGTAGGCGACCCCTACAAAGGAGCATAGCCGATGGAACGCATGCATCAACAGAGGAAGACCCTCCCGCAGGGGGGCAAGGTGTATCTCTTCTCTAGTCCCGCGGACGCCGAGCTCGAGCTGGTGATCAAGTTCGTCCATGACACGACGGGTGAACAGCCGATCAGCGGCGTCCGCATCGCCGCGGGTTCAGTCATCCCGAAGGGCATCCGACTCTTCGACCGCGAGCGCGAGACCTTCCCCGGCGACACGCGCATCATCCCCAAGGAGGAGGGACGGCTCGTCGTACAGGACCTGGACAACAGCAGCTACGAGATCTTCCTGGTCGAACAGGTAGAGGACGACCCCGAGAAGGGCGGCGTGCTCTACTTCACCTCTGGCCCCGCCTCCCGTGGCGTGCTCGTGGCCGACCCCGACCAGACCTGAGGTCACTCACCCTCGAGCGACCCAACAACAGCGCACACCGCGCGGCGAAAGCACACCCGTCGAACTCGACGGGAAGACGCTCTCGCCGACACGGGTGCGCTCTTCGCTTTTTTACAGAGTAACTACGCTGGAAGAATCTTCAAAAATCCGCTAGGGTATGCCGGTGGAAGATGGGTTCGAACAGATGGCTCCGCCGGTGAGTCCGCTCCTCGCGATGGGCACAGGCCCGCGATTCAATCGTCGTTGGTTGATTGGGATTGGGATCGGTGTCAGTCTCCTCGTGGGACTGATTTTGTTTACGTTACTCTGCTCGGCTCAGTTTTTTTTACCCGAACAAACGCTCTTTCTGGCAACCGCCTCGCCCAAATCCCTCAACAGCCTCCTTACACCCGAACAACAAGCCACATTGCCCATCGAGTGGCAACAAACGATCGCTGCACAGAGTGGTTGGCCGGTCGTTTTTGGCTTAGCCGGTTCACGAACAAAGCTTGAGGCCTTTACGATTGGTCCACGTTGGTCCGTGCCAAAAGCGCAGGATCTTGCTCAAATGACTCGTGCTTTGATCAGACAGAGCGGGGCGGTTGAATCGAGCACCCAGCCTCATTCGACAAGCTCAGAGAGTCTCACCTATCGCGAAACCTTCTTCGACCATCTCTTTGGACAAGGCGTCGTCCGAGGTTCGGCTGCGCTCTCTCCGATCTTTCCGAATAGCTCGTCTTCCAACCGTATCCTGTTTTTCGTTGACCAAGGTCAGCTTGTCTTATCAGACACGACGAACATCCTTTCCTCATCCGCCACGTTAAACGCCGAACCTTCAGCGACGGCGAAGCCATTACAAACTGACCTGAGCCTTCATCTTTCAGCCCTAAGCAATACGAGCAACATCGAAGGCTTTCTCGCCGAACTTCCGATCGAACCGCTTTCGACCACACTGAGCTCGTTAACGGACGCTCCCGCGACGCTTGAGCTACAGCTCACCAGCTCAACCATCCAAGCTGTTCGTCTGACGTTCCGTGAAGCGCTTACGGGCAATGAACGTGCAGCCTTGCAAACCGTCCTCGATCAAAGCCCTAAAAAACGACTATTCGGACTCCCTGACGGATCCCTTGTCAACGAATTCTTTGTGCCCATGATGGATCCATCTAATACAACTTCCACCACCGACCCGAAACTCTTTGAGTGGCGACTTCCGGAGCAACCCGCTCTTCCACAAGCCATGGCTTGCGGAAAAGGGGTGTGGATTGCTCGTTTTTCTTCCGAACTCCTGAACCAGTTCACTTCTCTGTCTTCGCGTCTACGGCCTTGGCTGCCTCAGACAGCTCTTCAGGTTTGGCGAGATGGCGGTCATTTGATCATCTGTGAGGAAGGCTAATACCTCTCTTACCCACAGGTTATAAACAAAGGATTTTTAAAGGATAATTCTCTGTAGTTAGCCTCAATTCAAGCTTATCCACACGTGACTTCGCTGAAAAAAACGAGGTGCGGTATACTAGAGATGTCTCTTGAGTGGTTTGGCCATTCGAGACAGTTGCACCTTTTCAACGCCGTTCTTTGCACGATCCCTTTGATCGTCTTGTGTAAATGTTCGTTTGGTGGAATTAGGGCCACACCCGTGGCGACAATCTAAGATGCTTTCATCTGTGTGCGTGTCGGTTTGTTCTTTCGCCTGTTCTTTTTACCGTTCTTTGCCGAAGCAGGGTTCCGTTCATTGTAGGTAATCGCATCCTTTGTACGTTCGCCGCCCGCATCGATGTCGTTGTACTCGTCTTTCGTCCTCACTCGCTGAAGGCAAAAGACGAGTACAACCACGTCTGCCGACGTCGTTACTCGCACCTTCCAAGACAAGTGCAAAATGGTGTATCTGCGCTTCACAGCACAGGTTCGCCGCTAAGCTCAGACTGACCTCTTCCCCGCGGAAGACGGTCACAACCGTTTCCAACGGGCCTTAAAACCCGAAATAAACCTTACATCCTAAGGCAACAGTCACCGTGTCGAGCACCTCACCGTGCTCCATGGAAGTTCTCCTTCACCGGAGAATACGCTTCGTTGCCGGAGGTCTGGTCTGTACAGCTTGTCTCCTTCTCTCACGTTCGCGTGCGGTTTTGTCCCGACCTAACAGTGTTTGCGCTCGTAGCTCTCCTTCGTTTGCCTCACGGCTCACCCAGGAACACCGTCCCTTCACCGGGATGAAGTAGCTCGCGCTTCAGCCACCATGTGGCAACACTCCTCGTCGCAAGACATTCGATCTTCCCAGATCTAACCTCACGTCCGGCGTCAAAGCCGCGTTCTGCCACCCTCACCTGAGGAAGCGTCGCGGCTTTCTCTATTTCATACGGAAACCATCTGTATCATGTACCAAGAGTTTTAAAGTTTATTTTATTTTTATCTTTTCTGTTGCTTGCTGATCTTTCCAAAAGACCGTAGACTGTATCGAAACCTATGCTCAATCCAACGCTCATCGCCCAATTCAAACAACAGCTCGAACAGATGAAAGTCTCGCTGGAGGCCGATTTAGCCGATGTCGCTGAAAAAGACGGCAAGAGCAATACGACCTTTACTGCAGTCTACCCAGAAAATGGCGGCCGCTCAGAAGACGATAATGCCGAAGAAGTCTCTGCCTATGCAGATGAACTCTCACTCGTAGGAGAGCTTGAAACCCAGCTACGCGATGTCGTAAAGGCCCTCGAATCGATCGGGAACGGCACCTACGGAACCTGCAAATATTGCCATAAAGAAATTGATTTGAAGCGTTTGGAAGCTCGACCACATTCTTCGTCCTGCGTAAGTTGTAAAAAGTTGTTGACTCAGGAATTGTAGAAGCATGTCTTCGCTCGTTGCGAGACTTGGCCTAGCCTTAGTAAGTTGCTCTGGCATTTTCGTACTAGATCAATACGCCAAACGAGTCTTTTTTGAGGAAGATCGCTCCTTCTTCTTGCTGTCCGGCTGGATTCAATCGATTCACCATCGCAACTTCGGCATCGCCTTTAACATCCCGATTCCGCTTTGGTTGATTCTGGGGATCACTGGAATTGCCTGTTTAGGTGTCATCGCGGCTCTCGTACGAACTCAAAAAAATAACACCTTGTGGACCCCACTCTTGCTCGGCACGCTCTTAGGAGGAGCATTTGGAAATGCCTTTGATCGGATTCACTTCGGCTTTGTGCGTGATTGGCTTCTGCTGTGGCATCGTTCCGCCATCAATCTCGCGGATGTAGGCGTTCTGCTTGGTCTGATCGGTCTCTTCTTTGTGTATCGTCTCAAAACGACGGATGAAACAGCTGCTCGTTGAACCAATCTTCCCCCTCTAGACAACTCACTCTATTCATGGAACGGAGTAGAGTATGCCATCCCGCGTGAAGACCGCTTCGATCCTTGGACTCGAAGCCCACATCGTCGAAGTCGAAGCCGACATTTCTGCGGGTCTGCCGAATTTTTTCATTGTTGGTTTGCCAGATACGGCAATCCAAGAAGCGAAAGAACGTATTCGCAGTGCGGTAAAAAATAGCCAGGCTACTTTTCCCCGCACACGTGTCACAGTGAACCTCGCCCCAGCGCATGTGCGAAAGATTGGATCAGGTTTTGATTTACCCATTGCGCTCGCAATTCTCGCTGCCGATGGCCAACTTGAGCTTCGGAACCCTTCACAACTGTTCATTGGAGAACTGGCCCTTGATGGAACACTACGACCAATTCAAGGCATGATTTCTGTCGCATTACTCGCAAAAGAATTAGGGATCAAAGAACTGATTGTTCCAAAAGACAATGCACAAGAGGCAGCTCTGATCCGAGGCTTGCAGGTCTTTCAGGCAGCATCACTCACCGAAGTTCAACGCGCCCTCATGGGTGAAGGTGTTTTAGAGGAGGTGCCTTACACGAAGCCCATTCCCTCGAAAGAGGTGGGTTCGTCCGTAGACTTCGCCGTCATTCGTGGTCAAGAACAGGCCAGACGCGCGCTTGAAATTGCGGCGGCCGGTGGTCACAACCTACTCATGCAGGGTCCGCCCGGATCCGGTAAGACACTGCTCGCGCGCGCCTTCAATACGATTCTCCCAGCGTTAACCGAAGATGAGATGCTAGAAACAACACGTATTCACTCGGTTGCAGGCGTACTTCCAGCGCAAAGTGTGATCTCTCTTCGTCCGTTCCGCTCTCCGCATCATACGTCGAGCATGGTCTCGCTCGTGGGCGGCGGAACGATTCCACGCCCAGGTGAGGTTTCACTTGCCCATCATGGCGTGCTCTTCTTGGATGAATTGCCGGAATTCCCACGGGCTACGCTCGAATGTCTCCGACAACCCATCGAAGATGGGTGTATCTCGATCAGTCGCGCCCAAAGCTGCGTGCGCTATCCCGCTCGCTTTTCGCTCTTGGCCGCCATGAACCCCTGCCCCTGCGGCTACCGCTCGGATAAAGAGCGGAACTGTGTTTGCAGCCAACTTCAATACGAACACTATCGCCAACGGATCAGTGGACCGCTGCTCGATCGAATCGATCTATACATCGAGGTTCCGCGTGTCGAGACCAACGCACTGACCGCTCTTCCGCAGGGAGAAACGAGCCAGGAAATCCGCCTACGTGTTCAAGCCGCTCGTGATCGGCAAATCGAACGCCTGCGAAACAGCGGCCTCACGACCAACGCTCAAGCGAGCAGTGAAATCGTCACTCGCGCCTTTCGGGCGAGTCAGGAAGCGGAACAGATTTTGAAGCAGGCCATCCAACGGTTTCGCTTGTCGGCCCGGTCGTACTTCCGTTTATTGAAAGTCTCTCAAACCATCGCTGATTTGGCCGCTGAAGAACGAATCGAAAGGGAACACGTAGCAGAAGCGCTTCAGTACCGCGCACTCATCACCTACTAACTCGATAATTTAGCTATGATTAGCCAAAAAATACGACTTATCCATTGACGAATTGCCCCTAAAGGAGTATCCTATCTCCACTTATTGTCGCATTGGGTTTGGCCGCTGTCCTTAAACAATCCTGGTCGCTTGTCCCCTGTTCCGGCCGTTTCGTATGGGTACGCGATACAGTGATTTCTAGAGGTCTCTATTCCTACCAACCATCGTCTACAACTCGTCTTCGCCACCGTGGCCCTCTCCCTCATCCGAGGCGTACGCTTCATTTGGAGAGTTCTTCGGCCGGTTCTCAGACCACTTGGGTTCGTTCTTCGTTTTTTTGGCCGTGGGTTAATCCGCTTCGTGTTCCTACCCATCTACACGGTGGTTGTCTTGTTGAATATTCGACTGGAGCGGGTAGTCGTGTCAGCTCGTGGCTTGTTTTTCTTTCTGTTTACCAACCGCTACATCTTCCATGCCGCGCTTTTGATTGTGTCGCTCGCGACGATCGGCTCCCAACTTGCAACACCAAGCGCCTCCGCTTCCAATGCGGGACAAAACAGTCTCCTGTATAATCTGGTTACACAAGGTCAAGATGAGAGTGTCGAAGAGATCCTCTACATCGAAACTTCACATGGTCATACCAACTATTTAGGTGCAGGCACGATTCAAGCCTTACCAGATATCGATTTTGACTACGACACGGATACACTGGCCGACTTAACGATCCCCGGCAGTGTTGCGCTCATGCCGCATAGCGATTTCCCGACCGATGAACCGGGAGCCGAAGATCCAGGCTCAGCGATCGCTGTTGCTCCTCGCACGCAAACGGAACAATACACGGTTCAATCTGGCGATACGGTTGCAACCATTGCTCGTCGCTTCGGGGTGAATGTCGGAACCGTGATCTGGGCAAACAATTTGTCACGCAGCGCTGCAATCAAACCAGGAGAGATCCTCCGTATTCCAGTGGCTTCTGGCGTCTTCCACACCGTGAAGCGTGGCGAAACATTGAGCCAGGTCGCAAAAAAATATGGCGTAGAAGTAACGGCGATCACTCAAGCCAATACCGGCCTACAAACACTGAGCCTTGGTCAAGAAATCTTCATTCCTGGCGGAACACCTCTTACGACAGCTGTCGCCCCTGTTTCGCAACCAACAGCGACCCGAACCCCAGCCTCAAGCATCGTACGTGCGGACATTCCATTAGCGAAGATCAAAAACAAAGCGGTCGATATCTACCAAGAATTACGCGTGAGCGAACAGGATTCTCGGGCGAAACCAGAAGACAAAGAAGAAACGGTCAAGAAAACGACTCGTTTACTCTGGCCAACGGATTTGCGCGTCATTAACCAATACTATGGCTGGAGTCACACCGGTATTGATATCGATGGGGACTACGCCAACGCGATTTACGCCAGTGAAGCTGGGGTCGTGAATCAGGCGGGTTGGAACAATGGTGGTTACGGTCTACAGATCGTGATCGATCATGAGAATGGATTCCGTACACGCTACGCCCACGCTTCAAAACTCTTCGTGAAAGCCGGTGACACGGTCAAACGAGGACAAGTCATCGCAATGGTCGGTACAACTGGTCGCTCAACGGGTACGCACTTGCACTTTGAAGTCTACGTGAACGGCAAACGTACCAATCCTCTCAGCTATATCCGTTAATCAAACACAAACACGCTCCCTATCAGGAGCGTGTTTGTTCTAATCCTTATGCGGATAGTGCGGAGGGTTGTCGGTGAGAGCAAACGGTCGATAGAACAGTGAACCTGTATGTCGCTGTAATACGATCGTGCTAATTATCCAACTGACAGCTATAAAGCTCGCTCCTAGTAAGATCGTCCAGGACGGACCGATTCGGAAATAGGCCACCCCCGCTAGAACCGGACCGATTACCCAACCGAGATCCTGTGCCAAGGCGATTACGGACGCGATAATACCATTCTGAGCATGACTAGGATTGAGTTCGTTCATCCAAGACCACAAAGACACGCATGAAAGCTCGTCCCCTACGGCTGCGATAAATCCAAATAACAGAAACCAACCATTCAAATGAAAACCGACAAGAGTCGAAAAAGCAGCGAACACAAAGAGACCGATAAACACAAAGAATTTTTTATACCGACTGTCAGCCAATCTGCCTATCAAACCGCCGCAGATAATAACGGTCACATCAAAAATTGCTAACCCATATTGAATCGGTCCGGCTGCCGTCACAAGTTGTTGAAGGTACAGGGGCAAGACAAACCAAATAATCCCATAGAATATGGCGCCGGCAAAACCTGAAAATGCCAGCAGTCCACTCGCTGGATTCAGTCGGCGAAACGCCCGGAGCGTCTCTTTGAGAAACGTGCGATGAATGTAGTAATGATGAGTATCTACCTTTATTTCATTCTTGGTAGATGGTTCTTTCTTCAAGAAGAAGGCTACGAGCGTCGCGGACGCTAATAGACCAAGGATTACCATTCCCATGAACCTATTGGAAGTCGGGAGCAAAATTGTAAATAACCCGGTCGCTAAGACAACCCCAAGTGAACTCATCGAACGCCGCATTCCGATAAATCTTCCCGCACGTACGCGCGGAGCAATAGCCAAGGCGTAGGCATCTACGCCAGGACCAAATAACAGCCAACCGAGACCACTGATCAGAATTAAGAGAAGAAACGTCCACGTCTGCAAACCGAAAAGCACTAACACTAATCCACCAAGCGAAAGAATAAAACTTGTGAGTCGAAGTAGTCGTGTATACCCAAAGCGATCCAGCGCGAAGCCCGCTGGCACATCTAGCATCAATTGTAATAAAGAGGCGGCTCCGATCAAACAGCCGACTAACCAGAGCGGCAAGATCCGTTCTCCCAGGACGGGCAACGCCGTGTAGTACAAGGACCCACCAGTTTTATACAAAACGATGTACAACCACAGCGGCAAACTGGAAATAAACCAGTGTCTGGAAAGAACGGGCATACTGGAACTTGGGACAGTGTAACATACACTGGTTTTTATATACCTGCTTCCTTCAATGCATCCGTCGCCTTTTGCATGTCCGTTTGTCTCACAATCAATTCCGCACCTATCGAATACGCAAATGGAGCTGGTCTCATTCCACCGGCATCATCGGCACTTACAAAAGACTTGATCCCAACGGACTCAAGGGCGAGCTTCGCTAATTCAGCTTCGAACCTTGAGGGGAAGGTTCGAACGGTTATGAGAGAAGAACTCATAGAGTTTAATTAATGAAATAAAGTTGTCATTCTTAGTCTTCGTTCTTTTTCAACCGCACTTTTACAATTTATTCCACCAATCCGGCGGTTTGTTCGTGTGTCGATAGGCGTCTGGCATCTCATCTCTGATACGGACAATTTTTCCGTCGTTCCGTATTTCAAACATCCGCACAAATCTGAGCTCTTGGTCATAGAAGAACCCCACCACCAAAACGGCACATTTTCCTTTATCCTCAAAGGCGACTAGCCGAGCCGGATCAGGCTCGCCAATCATGCATTTCAGTTTGTTTACTTTTCCATCACGGAGCATATGTTCAAAATCTACCGAATGCATCGATCCAGTAAACATATAGTCATGATCTTGAAACTCTCGTGGCAAACGCAAAAGCTCTTTTTGGCTAACGTAGCCCTGAGGGATCACATCCACCAGCCACTTCTTTATCTCTTCCATGACCTGCAGTCCGTGTGAGTCTCGGAAATACTCAGGGATGATCGAGTTTGCATTCTCAACCTGTATCCGAGAGAGAGCTGCCTGATCTCCAAGCTTGGGACCGGTTTCTTTTGAAGACATAGTCGTTACGAACAAGGGTAACGAAAAAGGCTGCCGTTGACTAATGAGCCCTCCGCAATTAACTGCGGAATTTCGGCTTATTTTCAGCAAAAGAAGCAGATTTCTTGTAAAAGTAGGTGTTTTGTGAGATAGTCATCCGTTCGCGATTTCTCCCAACCAACCCCAAGCCTGCAAGGTGAACGCAATGCAACACTGGTCTCTCTTTCATCTGAGCTGGAACGATGCGTCGTTCCTGGGCAAGCTGGTTCTCTTCGTGAAGAGCCAGCTGAATTCGAACTTCAAATCGTCGAATACGGCGAAAAGGGCTGAGGGCTATTCGGCCCTTTCGAGCAATTACTACAGCATCGCCGCGACGACCGTCGCGCGGCTGAGGACGCTGCTCACGTGGCGGTGGAGCAAGCTGCTCCTGCTGCCGTTCGCGCTCCTCGCCTACCTCGTCACCTGGCTGCCGCTCGGGGCCTGGTGTTACTGGCGGATGCTCGCTGCCTCACACAAGGTAGTGGAGCTCATCGGGTACGAAGGGATGTCGGCCGATCAGTGCGACATTCGTCAGAGCATCCTGCGACGGCGTGGTTACTACTCCGAGGCCAGTCACTGCATCACGATCGGACTCCGGAAGGGAGACGTCTCGAATACCACCCGCTGCCTCCTGTTCATCGGACTGGCGGATGTATGTCTACATTTGGATGGGGCAACGCGAGTTCCCACGATCCTCAAAGAGATACTCGCTCTCGCTCCGAGCGTTTCCGATCCTCATCAGCTCGTTCGCATCTATCGGAACAGCGCCGATCTGATGGATCGCATCGGTAAGGGTACGACCATTTCCGGAGTGTCCAGCCAGGAACTTCGCGAGAAAGCACACGCCATCGCCATCGCGCACGACATGGCCGACCAGCTCCTGAAGCTGTAGCCAAGACACAGCTCCTTACAATCTCGTCTTTCTTTCCCGCACTCGCGGCAGCAATCACCCACTTCCTTTCTTGGTGAACCTGTCTCGGGTGCGTTGCTGTTTTATAGCAGTGCTATTGATCCAAAATAAATTTACGGAAATTGCCTTCTAAAGCGCTTAGATTCTCCTTTGTGCCCGTATGCAAAGGTGACGGCAGCTCATTCAATTTATACCAGCCGATTTCCGTCATACTCTCCGGTTCATTTAACTTTACCTCCGAACGATCTACTTGAACGATGTAGAGGAGCGTAATCCAATGCTTCTGTGATCCATCCGGCAGAGTTTGTAAAAATGATTGAGGTGGAAGCGCCTCTTCGATGACACAGGTGCAGCCATATTCTTCCAGAATTTCCCGTTTCAGAGCTGTTTCTGGCGATTCACCAAATTCAAGTTTTCCTCCGCCATTGGTCCAAGTCCCTTGCTCATCACGGCACTGTTCACTCCGTTTATGAAAAACGAAATAGCCATCCTGATCGTGGCAGTAAAAACCTACCGCGACTCCTGTGAAATCAATGCCGGCTTTCATAGCGACTGAGCCTATATCATGAAGAATAAAGTCTGTTTATTTCCTCTTTTTCAAAAATCGTGGCGCCATCAGAGGGATCTGATCCATTTTCTCTCTAAACGAAAGGAGATCTGTGTACAGATATGCTTGAATACCTAGGTCTTTTGCGGCTTTCACATTCGCTTCAGCATCATCCCAAAAAAGAATTTCCCGTCTTGGAATTTCTCGTTTTGGATCGATGCGCTTCAACATACGCTCAAAAAACTGAGATTCTGGTTTTTTACAGCCCAAATCAGCCGAAGAAAAAAGCGCATTGAAGACATGTTTAAACTTCATGACGTCCCGCAGATACGCGAGACGATATTTTTCTTGGTTGGTGGCGAGGTAGCATTTGATCCCCTTCGCCCGAAGATTCCCGATTGTTTCGATGACTTCGTCATTCACGACATCTTCTGCCTTGAACCAATAGGCGAGGAATTCGTCTACGGTCCCCTCCCACTTCCATTCCTTTAGATACGGCAACAGAACCACTTTGAGGTCGGCTTTTCCAACAAGCGCTTCTTGAAATGGTCCTTGGAAGAAGGCTTGCAAGATGTCTGGCTTGATCCCAAAATCCTTTTCGAGGTTCTCGGCGAACCGCTTGGAGCTCGTCACAACTCCATCCGCGTCAAAGATGGCCAATCTGACATAGGCTTTTGAGATATTCGGCATAGGCAATACCCTAACAGGAAAAGCGAATTATTACACCTTTCCGACGCTCGGAGTATGATAAAAACTATATGTTTTTCTTTCGAGCCAGCTCCCTTTTGGGTGATTCATTGGAAAATGCCTATCTCCTCGTTGAACGTAGTTCTTTTGAAGATTTTGCCGATGATGAAGGTTTAACGTGGTTTTTGGTCCGTCTACAAGGATCATCTTCACACGTGCTCGCGCAGGGAACACGACGCGTCCAAGGACTCTATCTCTCGCCTTCACAGAGTATTTATTTGATCGGCACCCGAGAAGGAAGGTTTGGGCTTCATATCGGGAAACCACAGAAAGAGACGTACGTATGGGAGGAACGGGCGATCGAGAAAACCGACATTCAACCACCGAGCCTCACTCGCCTGAACGGGATATGGGGAGTTTCGGATGAACTGATTTTCATCTGGGGAGAAGAGGTCAACGTATCGATCGATGGAGGCTCTGTAAAAAGTAAGGTTGCTCCGAGCATTTGGAGCCTGAGTGAAATTGGCTGGGAGAAGCATATCCTCCCTGAACGCATCCGCCTTCTTCACGGTGTCGATGCACGATCAGTCTATGCGTTAGGAGAAACAGGTCGGCTCTTTCAGTGGAATGGGGCTGGATGGAACGACACAGGTTCGGCTCCGGTCCCAAATCTGGCGTTTTTAAGAGTACACCAAGCAAGAGACGTCTATGCTGCAACCATGAACGGCTGTATTTGGCGAAACACCGGGTCGGCTTGGTACGAAATCTCACGTGAAGTTGGGTTCGTCTATAGCCTCCTCTCTTGGGCAAAGCACATCTGGCTTCCCACGCAATATGGTCTACATCGTGTAACAGCGGACAAGATAGAACTCCTGTACCCACGCATCATTCCCTGCCTCATAACTGGTGGAAAACACTTGCTGTGGACTACGTACACCGAGATACAATCAACGGCCAACTTTTCCTCTTTTCAAACTCGTTCTTTGGAAGAGATCTTTCAGACCTTATGAGTACCATTTCAGATCTCCCAATCCACCAACCGATACACAAGAACGTAAGGGATTGCTTTGTGAGAGGCCAATAGTAGGTTGCAATTGTTTTATGGGCAATCTCTACATTCTTTGTGGCCTTCCGTTTTCAGGAAAAACCGTTCTCGCCAAAAAGCTCGCCGAAGCGCTCCAGTTCGAACGAGTAGACATCGATGAGTTTATTTTTGAGCATGGTTACAAAAGTTTTGATGATCCAAGAATCACAAAAGAATTGATGCAGAGCTTCTTTGCGGAATATTATGCCCGTCTATTGCGGCTGCTCAAAGAAAATAAAAACGTGATATCCGACACGTCTAACCCCTCGCGCTCGGGGAGGAATAAACTAAGAGATCTCGCCGCTTCAGTAGGAAGGAGAGCTTTCGTTATCTATGTAAACACGCCGCCAGAAGAAGTGATTGAATGTTATTGGAAAAATAAAACGACCCAGGAGAGACAAGACATCACCGAAACGACTCTGATGAATGCCATTCAAAAAATGGAAGTTCCACAAGCCGATGAAGCACCTCTGGTCTACAATCAGTCGATGCTGTTTGATCAGTGGGTCAAACAATTGTCTGTTTCTTAAAACACCCCCATTTCAAGCGGTGATTTTGCGTGGTGGCGCTTGGCGGAAGCAGTTCTCGTTTCAAGTTAAAAGAACCTGCTTAGTTCCCACCAACATTATTACCGGTGATTGACAATGTTCACTTTTTTTGCTAAAAAATTAGCTTCTTTCTGTTCGAAGAGCGGATTCTGCGTTTACTCGAAAAGAGCTCAGAGTCCGCTCTTTGAAGCCAAACGAATGCTCAATTTCGTGGTGCGTTTGAAGACGGCGTGAGAGAACAGGATGCGTAGGTGGATGGTCCTCGTGGTCGCCTTTTTCACCCTCAACTTCGGCTGCTCCAACGGCAGCGCGGCGGATGATCCGTCGAACCAGACCGCGCAGGCCGGTGGAACGGCCAACTGCACCGACGAGCCGTACATCTTGATCGGCCGCCTCCAGTGGCAGGTAGAGGAGTATCGCCATCTGGGACCCCCCTACTGGCGCTGGATCTACCACAGCTGGAGCGTGGAGCGGGTCATCTCCGCGCCCATCGTCATCGGGAGCGCCTGGCGAAGCGCCTCCGCCATCCCGATCAACCAGACCAACTGGACCGAGGGCTCTGGCTACGACGGCTGCGGTCGTCAGTTCACCCGCTACACCCGCGTCGTGAACGCACGCTACGACATCGTCCAGATCTCGGTGCGCAACTTCCGCACGCTGATCACGCAGTGGGAGGAGGACGACCGACGCTGGTTCCTCAGGCCGGTAACCGGGTGGAACATCACGCATGACACCCGGCGAGAAATCGCCAACGGCTTCAGGATCTCTGGACAGCGATACCCGCAGGGGCTCGCGGCAAAGAACGAGACCTTGGGCCCCATCGGGGTCGCGCTGTTCTCCTCCGGGATCGACGTGACCGAAGGGAGCTCGCTCTTCCCGGAGAGCCCGTACCGGCTGAGCGGAACGCGCAGCCCCGAGAACATGAGCATGCAGCTCATCGGGACGCGTCGCTGGCCCAGCGTCGACCCGCCGCCGTTTCCGGCGTGCCAAGAAGTCGACGTCAGCGACCCGCGATCGCTCGATGGCCCGCGGGAGATCGCGGCCACCTACCAGGTGGCCTGCGTGAACAGTTCTGTCATCGAGGTCATCCCCTGGCTCAATGCGAACGGCGCCGAGAGTCTCGTCTTCCGGAACCGAAGCATGAACGCCTGGGCGGGACTGAGTGGTGCCCAGCGCGCCACCATCATCTACGATCACCGGGGCTGCCTGCGCTGCAGCACGGGGATCCTGCCCTAGCGCCCATCAAGTACGCACCTTCACCAGCGGTCATTCGGATCATTCTCTCCTCGAGCATGGTCACGCCTCGCGATGCTATGACCCATCGCGACTCCTCTCTGTTTCTCTTCTAGACAAGGGAAGAAGAGAAGATTTTCAAAGATTTGTTTTATCCAAAAGCGAAGGCTACTCATGGTCGTATCAGCTGAGCCACCACGTAAAAAGTTCTACCTTCAATTCGTTCGTGCTACGTTCTTACGCATCCACGAGTAATATATCCTTGTATGCAACGTCCAGCCGATCTAAAACAGGAATTATTTGCGTACATCGTTGAACGATGTGCCGAACTTTCTGAATCGGAACTTCGAAGCTTGCTAGAAAGCTACTCCTACGACTTATCCAAGGCACGCTCTCGATCAGACATCGAAGAGGCTCTGTTGAACGAACCTGCCTCTTTTCTCTATCATGATTTCCATATTTTAACGAAACCAGACTCTCTCGCGGGCACGTTCATCGAACTTGGTGATGGATTAGCGGACGGATCCATTACCTACTTCATTGACCGAACCGCGGCCGAGGCCATCGCCCTTGGTCAGCATTCCGCTATCTTAAAACGCAACCTCGATGGAGCGCCTTTCCTTATACCAGTGGAAAGAATTAAGAACGCTTTCAAAAATCATTGTACGATTGATTATTCTGAAACATCTTCAAACGGAATCTCCGCCTTGTAAGCAGAATTTGTCGGTGTTAGAGCGTGGCGGAACGAGCTCTAACCATTCCGCTCCCCTTCTCCATCTTGATGAGGGTAATTACGTAGACGCATTCCGACGCTCTCTTCCATTCCAAGCTTCTTATAAAACGGCTGAAGCTTTGGATCACACGACAAGTCGATCATATAAAGATGTTTGAGTTTCTCTAACATCCTTTTCGTCAACTCCTGACCAATGCCTTTGCGTTGGCAATCCGGGAGGACTTCCAGAAACGGAATATACGCAGATAACACCCCATCCGTGATGGCTGTAATGAAGCCAATGACCTCGTTCTTTTCGTTTAGGGCGATTATTCGATGAGCACTCTTTTTTAGGAGCCGTAAAAGAGTTTCAGGAGATGGCTTCTTTGGCCACCCAACAAAAAATCCCTGCAATTTCTCAGGCGTTACATCTTCAATAGACTCTGTATAACGAACAGAGAATATTTCTTTGGAAACAGGCTTTTCAGACATATGTCATTTCATTCTATAGGAGCATCCGTCCCACGACCAATCACAAAGTGAGACTGGTTAATCTTATATGAACCCTAAACCGGTTACCTGGTTACTGAGTTACCGGATTGCTGAAATAAGCGTTATTTGGTTAATTATAGAGCAGAGTTACCTAACTATGAATTACTTGTATTGATTGACAAAAATGTCATTTTGTGGTATTATATTCTGTTAGCTAGTAAGAAAACTCCAACATAAAAACTATACGCTCAATCATGCCCAGGACCTCAAGGAATTGGCGCTTGAAGTCCTGTCCGTGATTCGTCACTGACAATAGACGGCAGGAAGACGAGAAAAAGGTGGGCTAGATACCTACCCGAAGGCTGCACAGCGTAGCCATTCTCAACAATGCTCATTCGGCAACCCGATTCGGAGGAAATGACCATGAAGAACACGACGATGCTCAGCCTGACGATGATGGCGGCGGTGTGTGCGGTGGCCTGTGGCGACACGGGCACGAACCCGAGCCCCATCAACCGCTTCGTGCCGGGCGACCGCGCCCTCGACAACGACCCCTGCGAGCACGAGTTCGCCACGGGTCATGAGTGCGTGCGACGCGGTGACATCTGCCCGGATGGCGGCAACCGCCCGTCCGTCATGCAGTGCGTGCTGGGCACGTGGCGGTGTGTCATCGACACGACCCGCACCTGCCAGCGCCCCGCGATGCCCGCCTGCCCCGAGGTTCAGGACACCACCTGCAGCCTCGGGTTCTGCCCGGACGGCTCGCCCGTTCCGGCACAGATCACCTGCGTGAGCGGCCGCAACATCTGCTTGCCCGTGGCGCCCGGGTGTCCCCGCATCGAGCCCGACGCCGGGGTGACGCCCGAGGACGCCAACGACAGCGGCACCGACTCCACGCCCACGCCGCCCCCCGGTGAGCTCCGCGTAGAGCCGCTCGGGGTCGGGATCGATCTCCGGACCGACGGAACGGACCAGGAGCTCATCGGCATCCGGTTCTACTCGACCGGAGCACCGGTGCGGCTCAAAATGTACCGCTTCTCGGTGATCCCGAGCGGGCCCACGAACTTCTCCCCGCCGCCCGAGTGGAGCATGGAACGCTTCTTCGTCGCGGGGACTGCGACTGGTGCGGGCACGCGTCTGAACATCGCCCACGACCCGGCGTCGTCCGACACGCCGACCAGGATCACCGTGACCATCTGGTACGAGCGTGCGATCCAGGTCGACCGGGACGGCGTGAACGCGATCCTCTATGGACGGACGACCAGAACCCCGCAGAGCGGTGACCGACTCGGCATGTCCTTCACCTTCGCCGAAGGCCGCTACAGCTACGCGGGAAGCACCATTGGGGCGCTCACCCCCGTCACCTACTACACGGTGCCGGGCGGCATCCCCTCCAACGGCCCGCACCTCTACTACGGCATGGGCACGTGCGACCGACCCGTTCCGGCAGCCTACATGATGCCTGGCAACCTGACGCCGGGCATCCTGCTCTGGTCGCCGGAGGGTCCGTATTACAACGAGCTCGACTGCCTGAGCCCGGATGCCTCGAGGACCTGGCACAACGTCGTCACCCCGCCGCCCAGCATGACCGGCGCGCCGCCCTCCAACGGGTTCGCGTACGATCTCCGCGTTCGCTGAACCTTCCCACCTCGCACAGTCTCGAGTTACCGAGACCGATCGTCAGAGCAGCGTTCACTCGCTGCAGACTCCAAGGACGTCCTGACCGTCCAAATCCTTTGTCATTCTCTCTGAGGATGAAAGAGGAAACAAAGACACCCGCCTAACAAGTGGGTGTTTTTGATTATTAACCGGCTTACATAACGCAAAATCTCCCTTTCCTGAAGCTACATAATGTGGGTACACCGGCTAGAGCGAACCTTGAGGGAAGGGGTTCTAACTTCTATAACAACATCGATTTGATCGAAGAAAAGTATTCTTTTAGATTTTGATAGGATAATGTAGATTCAACTTTTGATAACGGAATCCATTGTACACGATCATCTGGTTTTTCTGCTCTTTCTTTGGGGCTACCTTCTTGTGGTGTTCCAAGATACATATGAAGAACAACTTCTTCCCCCTTTGAATTCTTGTACATTAGATCAGGTAGTTGTTGGAGAAAGCGAATTTCCAATCCGGTTTCTTCTCGAACCTCACGTACAGCCGTCTGCTCGAAAAATTCTCCTTGTTCACAATGACCTTTTGGGAAGCTCCAATCACCTTGTTTTCCTCTAAATGCAAGAAGGATTTCCTGCTCGTTAGTCTGTTTCCGAATGATCACAACACCCGCTTTCATAACTTGATTCATAAGGTAGATTTTAACATGCCTAGCTAAAATTCCTCTGATCGATGAAAAAGAACTAGTAAGCCTTGTGAAGCTATCGGAAGAAGCATCAGCGGGAAAAGACCGGTTCCATTTTTTCGGGCAACGACATCTTGTCCAATAAGAATAACTACCGTCGATAGGAGTAAGAAGATGCGCCCATGAGAGCGCAGACTATCCTTTAAGCAACGATTGATCCAAACCCACAACGCGAGCGCGAGACCAAGAATTGACCCGAGAAGTCCCGCCCCTTCATAGCCGGGAAGACCGCCATAGTAGAAAGGCGGATCATAGTTGCCACCGATCGTCATACCCACGAGGAGCCCAACAAAGAGACCGACCAAGGAACAGACAATACCACCGATGAGAAAGAAGATGATTTTTTGCATAACGTTGCGTTTATTCTTTATGAACGTTCACGAGGCTTTCTTCGGTCTGTTGAATATTGGCGTACTAAGTTGTGATAAATTTACGAAAATATTCTTCTAAAGCAACTAATTCTTTTTTTATTCCCGTATGCAGCGGCGCAGGAAGATCAGTTAGTTTATACCATCCAATTTCCGTCATACTCTCAGGCTCATTCATTTTTACTGCTAAACGATCTACTTGAACGACGTAAGGGAGAATAATCCAATGTTTCTGAGAACCATCTGGAAGTATTTGCAAAAACGATTGAGGAGGAAGCGCTTCTTCAATCGACCCTGTACATCCATATTCTTCTAAAAGCTCTCTCTTTAAAGCAGCTTCCGGTGATTCACCGAATTCGAGCTTTCCCCCACCATTCGTCCAAGTTCCGCGCTCGTCACGACAGTTTTCACTACGCTTATGAAAAACAAAGTATCCCTCCTCATCATGGCAATAGAAACTAACCGTGATTCCAGTAAAATCGATCCCTGCTTTCATATTGAAGCACGTTACGCTTGGGTGGTTAAATGAGCAACAAAAAATCCGCATTTGAAGCGGAGATTTTGTGTGGTGGACCCTAACGGGATCGAACCGTTGACCTCTTCCATGCCATGGAAGCGCTCTACCAGCTGAGCTAAGGGCCCTCAAGGCCAAGCGAACTTGGCCTATCGACCGCATCGGCATCCAGGCAAGCCAGGAAGAACGACTGGGTCGGAGAGACGGTATCAGATGGAGGAAAAGTCTTCAAGAAAACGCGCTCTAGATTGACAAAAACCGTATGAAAACCTTAAATTAGCCGGTCCAGTCCGGACCCGGTGGTTCTTGGTAAAACCACAGAGAGGCCTCGTATCATGCCCCCGTCGATCGACGACGATCTGAAGCACATCTTCGAGACTCACCTATGCGACACCCATGGTCACCCGGTTACCCTTCGAGCAGGGACAACTGTCTGCATCTCAGCACGGAACGATCTCTTCTTCCGAAAGGATGGGCGGGCACTCGATGTCCATCTCATCGTCCCGGGAACTTCCGGACGAACGGACAAGGTGCCCTGGACGGTGATGCCGGGACCGGACCGAGAGATCAGTGCGCTCATGGTGCACCTCGCCGAGCTGACAGGACTCAAACCGGTTCGCATCCCGACGAACAGTCTACATGCGATATACGAATTAACCGCTGATGGCATCCGTACCCTCCCCTGACACTCAGGGAACAGAACGCGCCCAACGACCTGCGCCCCGCGCACCCTGGTTGTTCGGGCGCGCATGTCGTTTTAAAAGAGATTCTATTCGCCGAACACCTCGATCCGATAGCGTTCCTGACGACGTGTTCGATCCAAGAGTTTCAAATCTGCGTGCGCTTCTTTCAGGCGTTTTAAACTAGCGACCGCGTGTTCTGGATACAAGTGCGCCTCGGGAGCGATCTCATTCCACGCTTGTTCAGCCGCTTGCCATTCCGGTTCGATGTGCTGATGACGAAGCTCCAACCAATCCGCTAAATCATCCAAAACGGGAACGGTTGGCCGGGTTGGCGCACCCATGAGAACGGATGTGACGGGTACGACGGTCTGCGGCTCAGACTCTCTTGATTCCGTTTCACGCTGAATCGGATCCTCTACGTGAATATCACGCACGGCCAGCTCAGACCGGATCATTTCGAAGCGTAACCGATGCGCCGGTTCAAGTTCATGTCGTTGACCAGCCGCTCGGCGAAAGGCCACCCATTCGTGCCATTCATCCAAGAGTTCACGATGATCTTTGCAGCTCACCTCCAAGCGGCGGATCGCATTTTGGAGAATCTTACGGATCGATTCGATCGAGTGTTGTTCTTGGAGGAACTGCGCTTCGGACAGCTCGCTAGCGCGTTCGGCGAACCGATCAACGGTGCGAACATAGGTTCGCAAGAGGACTTCCAGCTCATTGCGCAATCCTTCGTGTTCTTCAAGGAGCGTTTTTTGCCAAGCGCGAATATCGTCCGCCTGGGGCGCGGCGGATACAGCTGGACGATCGAACAAGCGTTTCCAGGCAACAAAAAGAGAAGACATAGAGTTAACGGGTCGTCCGACGAGCGGGGGTACGTGAGCGGATCGGGAGCGTCGAGGTTGTCGAGGTCGCCGGAGCAGGTACCGCGATTACAGGGGCTGGTGCAGCTGCTTGAGCGCGTCGTCGCAAGACTTCTTTCAGCTGTAGTTGATACTGCTCTTCGCGCGGCGCGGCAGCCACCAAGCGCTGCAACACCACCGTGGCCTCCTCCCAGCGCTCAGCTTGAACCAAGGCGACCGATAATTGCCACTGAGCCTCGAGATTCATCGGCGCACCTTCAACCAACTGTTCAAGCAGATTCACCGCCTTGAGCGGTTCCTGAGTTCGTCGATAGAGCAGCGCGAGCGGCAAGACAATTTCCGGAGCATTCGGCTTCAAACGAGCGAGCTGCTCGAGCGCGAGAATCGATTGAGCCGTATTTCCCGTTTCAGACAACCAAGCGGCTTGCAGATAGAGCGCTGGTTGATAATCCGGTTTCCGTCGAAGTGCTTCTTGAAGAGCAGCCGTGGCCGCCTGTGTGGCGCGTTCTTGGCGCAAAAGAGCCGCCTCTTTGTCTCTTCCTTCTGTTTGTTCAACAAGACGAATCTCACGCTCCACTCGCAAACGTTGGATCGTG
The DNA here is from genome assembly GCA_964567995.1 of uncultured Gammaproteobacteria bacterium. Taxonomy (GTDB): domain Bacteria; phylum Patescibacteriota; class Patescibacteriia; order 2-12-FULL-60-25; family 2-12-FULL-60-25; genus JAGOTP01. The sequence continues at coordinate 11,312 of CAZMOB010000002.1, read as the reverse complement.
AAGACAGCGAGCGACGAGGTTGGATCGGTTGGGCGGGCGCGATCCAGCTCTTCGGCCAGCCGTAGCGCTGGCTCCTCAGCTGTTTCGTCCGATTGAGCGCGTAAGACCTTACTCTGCAGTGCGAGCGAGAGATAGTCCGCTCTCTCTGGATTACGCGTCCGAGCCATCAACAGCGCTTGATCGACTTGATCAAGCCACGAGCGCACACGTGAGACAGCCGATGAACGTGCGGCTTGTTCCGCTTGATCGAATGACCACAGTGCTTCCTGCGCATATGTGAGATCATCGGCCGGATTCAAACGACGAGCCAGGGGCAAGGCATATGGAGCAGCGACCGTAAGCAATTCAGCGGCGGCGACACGACGTAGGAACGTGACAGAGGTACCTATCGCGATTAAGAGACAGAAACCGAGGAGAGCTGGCGCAAAGGCACGGCGTTCCGACCAACCCACTTTTCCTTCTGCCGGCGGAAAGACACGAGCTGAGAGAAGTCCTAACACGAACGCCAACGATACCATCGACAAAACACTTGGCGGACGAAGAGCGACAAAACCCAAGGCGACACCGACGAGCAGAAGATCCCAGATCAACCCTGCTCCTTGATCCCCTTTTATCTTGCGAAGCGCTGCAAGCAACAAGATGAACAAGAACGCACCGAAGACCAGGTTCGGCAGCAATCCATATTCGGTGAGAAGCATGGTCACCGTCGAAGCGCCACGTGGAAAGACACTGTCCCAAAGAGGTGTCTGGTTCAATTCCAACGGACGAGCACGATCAAATGCCTGAACCCAGCCCCCCGGACCAGCGCCGAATAGAGGCGCGTCTTCTAAGGTCGTACGCGCAACCCGCCAGCTCAGTCGCTGATTCGGTAAAATTTCTGAGAGCTGCTCCAAACCGAAGCGCCGCTGTTCAACTCTAAGCCGGGTTGGCATAGCAAATAAACCGCTCACTTGACCCAACCCGATCAACCCTGCAACTAGAGCAACCAGTGAAAGAAAAAGGGCGAGTCGCGGACGTTTGGTAGGCGGCGTCATCATCCTCCACAGAGAAACGAAGGTAGCCCCCAATGAGACAACCCACAACCAACCTAGGTTCACTAAAAGACCACCAACCAACAATCCCAAAAGCGTCACCGCGAGAACCGCATGACTCAACCGATAACGGATCAACTGGTTATTCGTGAGAGGAACTTCCACGATTGGTCTGGTGGCTAATAAGCCGAGACCCGCCATCACACCTAACGGCGACAGCAACCACAGGTCTAAGATCCGTCCAGCCGAAAATAAGTTGGTGATCGCTCCTTCGACGTTCGATGCTCGGATGAAGAGCGTTCCGAACAAAGCAATACACATTCCGATGAACCAGGAACGAATCAGCAAACGCCGAGACAAGGAATTGCGTTGTACCGAATCGCGGATCGCGGCGATAAGCCACAATACAATGAGAAGCGTCAACGCCGACGAACTGATCTGCGCGCCATTTCCCAACCAAGCGATTGCTGAATGCGGAGCAAAGGCCCACGCGCCACACACCGCCAAACTCAGCGCACCTATCCAGACGGAAAAAACGGACCAGCGCCGAGGCATTTCTGGACCGTCTTCCAATATCAGGCTGCCCAGCACTGAATAGACTCCGCGTAACACAAACCAAATTCCCATCACTCCCACACTCAAGAGAATTTTAGGCAGCTCACTCGCATCCAGCCAGTGCGGAACCGCAAACCAGGGCAGAATGGCCACGAACAGCGCCAACAGCCAATCCATCCAACGTCCAAGATTGGCGCGCCAGATCAATCGCCACGGATGCGGCAATGGTCGAGGAAACGATTGCGAAAAAAGAGCGATCACGAAACGCGTCATGTGCGCAGTATAGCACTTTTGCGCGTGATCTTTGAACGGTTAAGCGGCTGGTTCGGCTGGAACTGGAATGACAGGTACTGAAGCTGGGATCGGATCAGCAGCGGGGATTGTCTCAATCACTTCTTGTTCCGCTTCACTCGCTGGAATATTCCCTGATGAATCCGGAGTGGAGATCGCTGGCACGATCAATTCTGGTTCGGGAGTGGGTTCTGGCGCGATGGCTTCGGTCGTTGTGGCCGTTAGGGTCGTCTCGTTTGTCGTAGTAGCCGAGGTGACGTCTGGCAGGGTTTCGGCTTGATTGGTCGGCTGAGGTTGTCCAGCTGGCAGGACCGGCTGACCCGTATGGATGTCCCATTGAGCTGGCTGATCGTTCGACAAGAAGAGCTGATTATCCGCGAGTAGCATCTCTTCTGCGCGCCAACTGAAGGTCACATCTTGCGTAAGCGGTTCTTTCAAGAAAATCTCAAAGCCGCGATCCGACGAATTATCCGTCCACCACTGGGTATCCACTTTGCCGTATGGTGTGACTTGGATGAGTGGGAAGGTTCCCAGTGATGGATGAACAACTTTCACTTTGGTTGCCCCCGCTAAAATACGAGCCACCCCTTGATACGATTTAGGTAAGACGATCGCTGGGGCCGTTGGCGTTGAAATCAGGCCCACTTTTTCAGAAGCACTCTCGTTCATAACGATGGCCGAGCCACCCCACCAGCCAGCATTCACGAAGACTTCGATTTTGCCAACATTCGCGGAAGTGTATTCTTCTAACGCGTATCCCACGATCGGTCCGGCTTGAATGGCCTTCATAACGACCCCCGGGAGTGATGAAGCAGCGAGCGGGTCTCCAATCTTGATTGGACCATTAATTGCAGAAACATGCGTCGGAACACGTCCGGCTAAGGCGATCGGGAAGGTCGACGGCTCAGGAGCACCTGCGACGAAGGCTGGCTTGGTCGACACGATACCAACCGGCACGTCGCTGGCCTGCATGGTTCGCTGAACATGGAATCGTCCGCGCTGACTCAGGACAACGACATCTCCTGGTTCAAGCGCATCCGGTGAATAGTAGCGTTCGGCAAAGTCGTAGGACGTATTCGCTTGCCACCCATCGGCATTGGTCGCGATATAGGTCGAAGAGGCTGGGCCGGTATCATCTAAAAAGACATATTTGTCAGATTGTGCACCTGTTCGAGTAGCGGGAAAGAATCGGCCACCCAAGTACAGTTCACCCGACGTCTGCATCGAACCCATCTCATCGACCGACCACACTGTCGAACTCCCCATCTGCAAACGGAAGGTTGAGGTTGCCCCGCTCACACTGTCGTTGAATAAGCGAAAATCTTTCTTGATCGCTTGCAACCCATCCCAGACACTTCCGCGCCAGGTCATTCCCCACGAATCGGCTGTTGGTGTATCAGCGGTCGCCACTCGTGTTGGGTTCATCACCAAATTCCCAGCGGCTACCACCTCACTTCCCTCAGCATGCAAAAAACTTCCCGCATCATAGCCAACTTTTACAAAGACCTCGATCACTCCGGCTGTCGAAGTCGCTTCCAAAGCATACCCAACCACCCGGCCAGGCGCGGTCGCCTTCATAGCAACTCCTGGAATGGGCGATGAGGTTAACACGTCTCCCACCGCAATCGGTCCATTGACCATCGAAACCTTGGTCGGCACGCGTCCGGCTAAGGCGACCCGGGTTCCACTCGTGATTTCTCCCAAAATAAAACCTGGCTTCGTCGACACGATTCCCACCAAATGCTCATCGTACGCTTTTCCTGAACTACGCTTCACGAACATCGGCTGTTCCGGATCTACGACCAATAAATCACCCGGCTCAACTTCACCGGTAATGCTATACATTTCCGCCAAGTCGAACGAACCGACATTAAAGGCCGAAGCGTTGATTGCGCCCTCTGCCTTAATACTGACCCCCGCAGTAAAGGTACAGGATGTACCGTTATCGATATCATCCAAACACAAACCCGTTTTACTTGTACTACTATACCGAATCATTTGTGCAAACGAGTTAGCACCGGTCACAAAGGCCGCTCCGAACCCTCTACCGACGAGCAATTTATCAAAATGTCCTCCCCAGGCATTATCCGTGCCATCTTGAGAAGTAGCATGCACAGACGCTCCGACCGTTCCGCCAGACGGAGCTATACGCATTTGGCCCGCACTCACATATCCATCTCGACGGATTGTGAACGCATCCGTAATTGAGCTACCGGTCTGTGATTGAAAACGAGCAATGTAGTCGTTTGTGTTATCTGCCCCAGACGTTCTCACATCCAAGGCACTCCGTGGATCACTGGTAGCAGCCGTCTCCGTTCGATTGATCACAAACAGGCTTGACCGGCCCTCAGCTGTACCAGAAGCCGACATTCCCTGTAACTGAGCGGCATTGAACGCTTGTGGCACCGCCCCCACGCGTTTGCGCGGAGTCATTTCTGAATCTGACCCCACCGTCACTCCAATATATAAACTACTTGAATCCCAAATCGTTGAGGTTGAAAAATCATTCTGCCACCCGCCCGCCGCTGATGTATCCCCCAATAAGACGGTAAACAGACCATTCGTTACCGTCACCGGGATTTTTGTCGGCACAGATAAGGTCCCACTCGCGCTCCACAAACGATTTCCAGCCGATGAGGCATCGTACAGAGAAAATCCCATCTGATACGAACCGTCGGACACCACCGCCCCACTCGCATTGAACAATTTGCCCTGATAGTTGATCTGTCGATTGATGCTCCCGGAAGCAGACACCTGCGTCCCATCAGCCGACACTTGAGGAACCGCCACGCCCAACACTCCCCCAATAAGGAGGAAGAAAGATCCGAGAATGAGCCAGGATCGAAAGGAACGTCGTACCATCCACTGGATTGTAGCCTGTTTTTTCCACACCCTTCTTTTTGGCTAAGCTAAGCCGATTGAACCTGAAACCCCTGTGTGGACAACCTGTGACTTGCTTAATGTGTATAACTTGTGTACGAACTGTGGAGTTTTATTTGAGTGCGGTATTGGCTTGTTTCAGCGTAAATCGTTGATCGATATAGGTATCCTTTGCCTGGGTGAGATCAAGTTCAGCAGAAAGGTAGCGTTCATAGCCCGGCTTTTCAGCTGTCAGGTAATATCGGCCTTTCGCTGCGAAAAACCCATACGTTCCATCCCGACCGGTAATTTGTGTTTCCAACAACTTGTTAAAGCGCTTATCAAAGATACGAATGATCGCCTTGGCCAAGGGCCGCTTACCATCGGAATCGTAGACGATACCCCAACGCTTGGGTGCAGGCGGCACGGCCAGACGATAAAAGAGCGCATAGGTCGCTATCTGAAATACAGCGAATCCCACCATGAGCGGTGTCGGATTGATAATGATCGCGACGATCGAGAAGATGATTCCTCCGATCCCCACGAGCGATTGCAACTGACGCCAACGACGTTTTCGGATGATGGCGGCCGGCGTTTCTTCTTTGATAATTGGATCAATCGGAATATTTGGTGAAATGGTCGCTGGTTGTGTGACCTTCAATTCTTCCCCGTGATACAAATCGACAAAATCAACATCCGTCCGCTCATCTTTGAGATAGGTGGTCGGGTAGGTGTACCCCGGCTTCTGGATACGGATCGTATAGGAACCAACTGGCACGAAGAAGGAAAATCGTCCTTCTGCATCCGTAATGCGGGTCTGCAGAGCGAAATTCGTCCCCGCCTTCATCAAGCGAACGATAGCGAGCTCAATCGGCTGTTTCGTCAGTGCATTATAAACGACTCCCCATGACTTTCGCTTGCGTCGACGGATAAGCAAGAACGGTTGCGTAAAAATGTAACGTACGTAGTTCACCGCATTGAAACCGGACACGGCCGTAGCCGTCACTCCAACAGTTGCAACCACCGTCGCCGGTACCACGATCTCACGCGTCACAGCTTGGACCTCTGGCGTTCGTACCTGCTCTAATCCGACACGAACCGCCAACGCAGCCTCTGAACCTAACGCAGCGATATTTTCCCCCACGGAACGATTCGGATCCACTACCTCGAAGAGCGATCTGAGTTCTCGTTGGAGTTCTACATCTTGTCCCAAAATTCCTGTTTCCACACGCACCTCTCGCTCCGTCGAACGAAAACCCGCTTTCGTTACACGTAGACGATACCGTCCATTCGGCAGAATCTCGGCATACCGTCCGCTCGCATCCGCCTCCAACCGACCAACCAACTCTCCCGAAGACAGAGCGATGATTTCGATTGTAGCCCCTGGAACAGTAGCGACACGATCTCGATCGCTCACATCCAACACGCGCGCCGCTGGCACAAGACGGAAAGGAAAGCGACCTTCCCATCTCCGACCATCCGTCGCGATCACCTGGATTTGAACGGACGTCTCTGCTCCTCGAGCAGGATCAAGCGTGATATCCGATACGAAGGCACCGATAGACTCACGATACGCGAATTGATAGATGGAACCATCGCCCGTCTGGAGTTGCGCTTGGCGAAATGAGGTCGGTGATCCGATGATTGGCAACCGAATCTGAATCGGTCGACCGATCAAAGCGGAACGAACGCCTGCCTGATCAGGCACAGCCGGAACCGCCTCTGAAAGAAAAAATTCTGGGGTCAAATGCAACTCTTCCCCTCCTCCTACAACACCAGCACCTCCAACCGGCTCGCCTATGCCTGGATCCGGACTCGCCCCAGGACCACCGGTCACACCCGCATCTCCTGGCGCAGCCACCCCCGCACCGGCTCCTCCCACATCTCCAACTGCACCTGGTCCAACTGGTACAAGAATCGGTGGGAGAACGGCTCCAGCCCCTGCACCTACGCTCGGACCTGGTGGAGTCGTTGGTGGAGCTGTTGGCGGACCAGCTGGTGGAAGGACCGGGGCCACAGGATCCTCACCGATCGGCGGTGTCACAAGCGGAGGCGCGGTTGTGGGCGGTGATACCAAAGCAGGGATCGTCACGCTCGCCAACGCACCGCTCGCGTTATTCCCTGTCACATCCTGCGCGACTGCTCGATAGACGATCGTCGTGAGACCGCTCGGCGGAATGTCCTCACACCGTGTCTCGCTCGTAATACACACGACCACCTCTCCACCAGATAGCAGTAAACGCGTCACGATGACACGTCGGAAGTCTGGATCCGTCGGATTCGTCCAATTCAGTTCAACCGAACCCGAAACCGGTCGATAGGTCGCGCGAAAGCCTGACACGTTAGATGGAGGTGTACGATCATCCGTCGTACGAAATCCAGGACCAGTGACCGTTAAGCGTTCGCCGCCTGTCGGTACAGCTGTCACACGAAACAAATAGGTCGTTGCCGGGGTCAATCCCGTGATCGTCACGGCATGTCCACGTCCACCAGTCACCTCTGAAATAACCCGCTCCCCCAGAGCTGTATCTAACAAAATGCCACCGATGGCATCGGCGTTCGTCGCCCAACGAATGACCGCCTGATGATCATCCACATACGCCACCTCGATATCCGTAATACGAAACGCTGGGACTGGGGCCGACACGGACAGCGTCGAAAATCCCACATCACGACTCCAGGTGGTATTCCCCACTGCATCTCGCGCCCGAACACGAAGATGATATTCCGTTGCTGGGTTCAATCGCTCCAACAAGAGTTCATGCGTCGTTCGACGATCGGCTCTGGCTAACCAACCAAGCGTATAAACACCCGCCGACAATCCATATTCAACGTACGCATCCGCCGATTCATCCGTCGACCAACGGACAAGCGCTTCGCCCGTCGTGATGTTTTCTACCCGCAAATTACTGATAACCGGCGCTGTTCCATCAAACGTCACGGCTGGACCGCCTCCGCCCCCTCCACCTCCACCTCCACCTCCACCTCCACCACCACCCCCACCTCCGCCGCTTGGCGCTGGAATCGTTACGGATACTGCTAAACCATCACTTGCCCGAACTTCCGCATACCCAGCCCCTTGATCACCAAACGCGCCTGCGATCGCCAAGGCATAGATTCCAGCGAGAGACGGGGTAACGACCCGATGCACACCCCCAGCCCACAGACCTAGACGAATCGTGATTCGCTGGTTCGTTGAAATAGCCCCTACCCCGCTGTTCGTCGGTGGAGTAAGTAACAATTGATTTCCGGTTCGCGACCAGCCCCAAATATTTACTCCTGGCAACGCTGCAACACTCGTCGTATATTCATACCCCGTGATCGGCCCAAAACTTAATGACACATCACTCGCCACCAGAGTACTCACATCAAAACTACCAGGGAACTCAAACAAAATCGTATCCGTCGGTCCGTTGATCCCGGTTGGAGTAATAAACGAGACCTCCACATCTGTGGACGTCGCCACCGCTTGACGCGTCAACCAAAAAGACACATTCGACAGACTCGCTGCTTGCACGGACGCCCCAAAAAACGCACTGATACACAGAGCGAAGAGGATCGAAAGAACAAAGCGCCAAACAACCATAGATTAGCCGCGAGGTCGCCCCAAGGCTCGGATGAGGGAGCGACGATACGCTCGGAAGAGCCCGACGATTCCACCAAGGAGGATGAATAACAGAATCAGAGAACGCCAAGGAATGACCGTTAGCCGAAGTGGTGATGGATTTTGTCGCAATCCTTCTATCCCTTCTAGTGAGATTGCATACCGTCCCAATCCCAGAGCGGCCAGCTCGTCTCCGATCCCGAGTCTGCCTTGTCCGCGGATCGGCTGACCAATTGACACATCAAAAACGCGCTCACTGGCCGGCAAGATCCGCGCTCCGGACGGATTGATCGGGACTCGCATGACTTCATTTCCAAGCATTCCTCGCACAACGACGTCTCCCTTTGGTACGACGTGCGTTCGTCCAGCGTTTTTGAGTCCCAACTGAACCGTACCACGTACTCCGGATTGAATCTTTGGATCAAGAAGCTGCCACTCCGTCACCACGGCATCTGTCGCTTCGCTTGTTCCAACCGTGAGCAGAACTAGCGTCCCAATCCTTGAACGAATCCCGATCTCCGATCCCAATCCCGCCGTTTGCGGCGTCCCAGAAAAGAAGAGGGCTTCATACGCCCCACCCCGTTCGGCTTCGATCGGAACCCGAATCTGAATGGGAATCGTCCGCGTTTCACCCGGCTGCCAGACCTGATCGCTCATTCCAACCAATGTCCAACTCGGTAAGCCTGTCAGATCGGCGGGCGACAAAAATCGCTGCTGCCCAGATGTTCCAAGCGGCAAAAACTTTTGAATCGATGAAGAAACGATCAGCGGCAAGGATTCATCGTTGGTCAGAGTAATGGCCGCCGTTTTCGTCTCACCCGGCTCAGCTTGAAGATCGAGAATCGCTGGTGACAAGGACAGCGCTTGTGCGCTCGAGCCGAAACTCAAGACGGCTGTGCCTATCAGAAGCGCTGCTCCTACGTTTACAAAAAAAGATCTCAAAGAGCGCATACTAGAAATTGGATGTGAGCGTTACATAGATCGTCTGACTATACGCTCCTGGCGCCGTCGCCGACGTGACACCTAATTTGAACAGCAACGCGAACCGATCCGGCACCGTCGTCGCCGATACAGGACTTGTCACAATCGCGCGTAATGTACTCGTCACCCCAAGATCCGTCATCGGAGCAACCGCGCGCGGACCAATTGTTTCGGCTCCATACTCTTCCGCACTACTCGAGACCGTTCCATCCGTCACTGGCGTAATCGATCCCACTCCACCTTCTAACGCAAGATTTCCATTCGCTTGGAGATAGACCGTATGACCACCGACCGCTGAAGACTGAACAGAACCTCCTACGACCGCCGTCCGCTCACTTCCAACAGTCATGGTTCCGAATGGAACGGCGGCCGAATCAAGTTTCACCACAACATCGTCACCACCCGCTGGCACACCCGCCATCAATCCCGAGTCACCATCCCACCGATCAACCGTGAGAGCACTCCCGCCGACGGACGTAATCCTTCCAACTGCAACCAGCGCTCCATATCCACGATCTTGAATAACAGCGATATAGTCTCCCGCCGAAAAACCGGTAACCGAAGACACCGTCACGCGTGTCGGACTCGTATCAAAGAGGCTGTACTCCGTTGAGATACTGGCTGACTGGCCATAGGCAATAAACGACAATCGAACCTCTGCGCCGGGTTCACGATATCCATTCTCCAATCTATAGCTCGTGCTAGTACCCACGCCCGCCCCCGTCTGACCAATTGTGTCGTACAATAAATAGGCTGTACTTGTGCCTGATTCATTCCCACCGGTATTAATCGAATCCCAAGGAATCTGATAGTTGAGACTCGTCATGGCCTGTGCTTGCCACAAACCAAACACACAGTAACAGAACACCAACCCCAGCACCGGAAAGAGCTTCATACAGCTAGTATAGCGCCTTTCGTTTGAAACGTCCTCACTGATTGTTTCAAGAACCGGAACTCATTTTACGCCGATTCGTGACCGGAAAATAATACACGTTTTATCCACAGTTCATTTTTACGCTAGATTCTGATCTTGTTTAAGAGTCGTAAAATAAACATTTACTGCTGTTGATATTATGTGTATAAGATGTATATATTACGGATAATCCTGTGAATAGCTATAAAATAGAGGATTTTTACCCTAAAGTCATGTGGATACATTTTCCATAGTTGCCTTAAAAGCGAGCTGTCTACGAATTACTTTCCATCACTAACAAATAGGTGGTTTTATAGACGCGCTAACCACTGAGCATCTGGGGAAGATGGATTTGAACTAGAATAGGATCTGTTTCACGTGAAACAAAGACCTGTTCCTGAGTATCTCATTTCGAGACTCGTTTAAATCTAGCAAGAATTTTTCTTTTGAGTTTTGAGTGGATGGCTAGACCTACTACAGTCAGGTGCTCGAATTCTCCTTAGCATATTAGTTTCACGTGAAACACATAAAGGTAGTGCTATTCGGCTTGGTGAGTGACCGTTTTTGCTGGAGGCAACGGGTAGGCCGACACATCGACCATTTGCCAACATATCCGACTCTCACCTGAAAAAGTATTTTCTAATGACATCTTCGCATAGGACCCGTCTCGCTCGCCACTGAGCTTCCGATGTGACGCTTCGCGTAAGCTCGCTTTGCTCGCCCGTTATTCATTCCTGGATTACAACGGTATCGCGCGGCTCATTCATGGCTACTCATCATAGCCTTCACTCTGAATTTTCTAGGTAGACGGCAATAAAACGAGGTGATTAAGTAAACGATGCTGGAGTATAAAAGGATCATAAAAATCACATCTCGCCAGCTCAGAGAATATTCATTCTCTACTTTTGAAATCAATGGGGTCATTAGAGAGCATAACGCCGTCATCTCATCTTGCTATCAATCTAACGAAGATCACTTAAACAAAATGACCACGAATAGTCGTGGTCATTTTGTTGGTGGACTGAAGGGGAGTCGAACCCCTGACCTCTGCAATGCGAATGCAGCGCTCTACCAACTG
>CAZMOB010000001.1:0-438062 GCA_964567995.1 uncultured Gammaproteobacteria bacterium | reverse complement strand
CAAGCTTAGCAGAAAGGTGATTATGACAAAACCGCCCTTTAGGGCGGTTTCTCTCGATCGCACATATCTCGAATGCTTTAAGGCACTCGAGACCCACGATAAAAGATTGTCATGGCGGAGAGGGAGGGATTCGAACCCTCGGTATGGTTTCCCATACGACAGATTTCAAGTCTGTTGCTTTCGACCACTCAGCCACCTCTCCGTGCTCGGCTTATGGTGCTGACCATCTGTTCGTCGAGCTGAGCTCGACTCACTGCGGTCTGTGCCATGCCTGCGCTTACTCGCTTCGCTCGTAGTCGGATAGACCATCGAAAGACGCGAAATAGAGCTGTGCAGACGGCAAAAGGATAGACAATAAAAGGGGATTTGTCGAGATTAAATTGGCCCGTAGGAGTGCATTTTCATATGAACCATTCAAACTTGCCTCTGATCGGCTGAGCTGTTAGTATCTAACCGCTTTCTTCAGCATAAAGCGCGTGTGGAGCTTCCTAGCGAAGCTACGCCGCAGGCATGCTGCAGACCCAAGCGAACCTGGCAACAGCTAGGCGAGCGGGTGGTCAGCGGCATAAGCCAAGGAGGAGAGGTACCCAAGAGGCTGAAGGGGCGGGTTTGCTAAACCTGTAGGGGGCCAAAAGCCCCGCGAGGGTTCGAATCCCTCCCTCTCCGCCACCACAAATCGACCCTGATGGGTCGATTTTCGTTCAGCTTGGTATACTCTCGGTAAGCTCTATGTTCCGTGAAACAGTGCCCGAATCTCCACCTGATCGTTTAACGGAGCAGGAGCAGATGAACGTACGCAAGGCGCTTTGGATATTCAGGCGATTATCTTTGGAATCACAAGGTTCATCCACAGGTGAGTTGGAAGAGCGGGCGGTATCAGATGCCCACCTTCGGGCCAGTAGCCAGCTGTTCGATCTTATTGATCAGTACCGGAGCCGTGCGACTGAGACAGTCATTGACTTGGTGCGTACGAACCGTTTACCCGCCAATGAGTTCGCCTTTTGTTTGGATGCGTTCAGCGCTGATCTAGGGGTATTGTCCCGAGCAGTCGTCGAAATCATGCAGCAACCGTCCCTCTACGAAAGTATCTGGGATCGTTGTGCGATCTACCTTCAAGCTGTTGCCATGGGCCTCCGTTCGCAAGAGATGACGCATCCAGATCGTGCCAAGTTCAAAGCGCTCCTCGTGCAGTTGCGGGCAGGAAAAGCCTGTACGCTACATCAAACAAAGCGACTAAACTCTTTTGATGCTATTTTGGAAGATGATATGTCGCCGGATGAAGCGTCTCTCATGCGGAATGAGATGAATAGGATTCGAGAGAAGCGTTGGCAGGAGCTCCGAAATCACACACGGAAGCGACTCCTCCCTGTTCCTTCTGCTTTTTACATGGCTGTTGCTCAGAACGAGCAAGCCTTTGGCACGTATGAACGTACGTTGGTGATGTGTGATCAGATTCGGGAGACGCTTGAACCAACCCTGTCTCTAGGGGAGCCGACGGCTCGTGAAGCGACCACGTTCTCGGTCTATATGAACGTTTTGAATGGGCAACCGCTTCAAACTTCCGTTGAGTTTGCAAAGCGTTTGAATGCTCAGTTGTCAGCACAAGAGCGTCGATATGCTGATCCGGCCGTGCCGTTGCCTACGATCGGCATTGAGCTCGAAGTTCCTGTTCGATATCTTCAGCCACAACACATGGAGGCACTGCAAGCGCTCGATATCCCGTGCTATCGTGATGGTGTAAATTATAATGAAATAAACCCACATTTTTCTTATAGCCCCTGGGTACAGGCACGCTTCCTCTTTGATGTAATAGAATCTGGTCTTATTCCGCTACGATCGCGTGAGCTCGCAAAAGGCGCGGCTCGTGTAGCAGACGATCTACTTCTTCCGATGCATATCAATTTGGGCACAGAGCTGTCTGTCTCAAAGAACGATCACGTAGCTCAGGGAAGGATACATCTCGTTTCGCATGCGCTCTTGTATGCCTTTAGTTCAAGTGAGCGCATTCGTCAAAATGAATACCGTTCCACGCATTTATTTCATCAAAATGCCATGCCGAGCCAGAAATCCACGGCTCACGAAGCAACCTTCCGGCTCGAGTTACGGGCCGGACACCTGGTTGATGCGACAGCCTATCGGTTGTTGGCGGAAGCGCAGTGTCTGGGAGCGATGCTGTTCGCAGAACAAAAACGCCTTTTCGCAGGCCCGCTCACAGATCGAGAGCAGACACTCGTGACTCAGTGGAATCGTTTCGCCCTTGAGATGGAGCGCTTGCAGGCCGCGTTTGGGTTGAATTCGTTTACGGATACTTCTAGGCAGGAGCTGACTCCCACCGCGAATAATGACCGTCTTCAGCGTTTGTTAGATGAGCCGTCTTTTCGCGCTTCGGCTCGTCAGCTAACGGCTAAATCAGCGCGTTTTGTGCGCCGCACTGCCTTTGCTGAGTGAGGGTTTAGCCCCCCAAACGCCTCGTTCGCTTGACGAATGGGCCAGGATTCGTATAATGCATCTAACAGTACCTACTATATTATTTTCGTCTTTTCCTATGGCCACCAAAAAACCCCGCTACACCTTGAATAAAGTCGCCGCGACGATTAAGCGTCTTCGCACCGAAAAAGACCTCACGCGCGATGAGCTCGCCCGTGAAGCCAAGGTGAATTATAATACCATCATCAAACTTGAATCAGGCGCCAACAAAAACCCAACGGCCAAAACCCTGATCGGTCTTTCCGGCGTCTTCGGTTGTACCATCGACGACCTTCTTTCCTAAAAAATCGCTTTCAAACAGATATGCTAAGATGAACCCGTTCGTGGGTTCATCTTTCGTTTCCAACCACTGCTTATTCTTGAACGACTACTCGTCTATGTCTCTCGCCGTTGGGCAAAAAGCCCCCGCCTTTACCTTGCAAGATCAGACTGGAAAAGAGCATTCCTTGGCTGACTACGCCGGTTCGTGGGTCTTGCTCTACTTTTATCCAAAAGACGATACGCCGGGCTGTACCAAAGAAGCCTGCTCCTTCCGCGATAATCTTCCGAAGTTCAAGAAAGTGGATGCGAAGGTTTTCGGCATCAGTGTTGATTCCGTAAAGAGTCACGCCAAGTTCGCTGAAAAATACACCCTTCCTTTCACCCTCCTCGCGGATGAACAGAAGAAGATGGTCGAAGCCTACGGTGTCTGGGGCAAAAAGAAGTTCATGGGACGCGAATATATGGGTACCATGCGCACGAGTTTCCTGATCGATCCCAAGGGCAAGATCGCCAAGATTTACGATACCGTTAAGCCCGAGCTTCACGCCGACGAAGTGCTGTCAGATTTGAAAGAGCTCCAAGCTTAGCTTCGAGGCTCGTGGCCAAGTCGGCGATAGTAAACCGTCCACACGATCAAAAAGACCACAAAAATTCCGACGGCGCTCCAGGCAAAGGCGGGGGCGCCGTTTGCGATATTCAAAAGGAGGCCGAGAAGCGCGATGGCTGACCAGATAAGTTTCAGTAAGAGCAATGAGCGATAACTCGATCTGTCAGCGTTCCGTGTAAGCAAGGAGGTTGTGCCGATGGCGAAGAAGGCGGAAGCGACCAAACGTGTCGCGACCGGATCGACGATAGTCCAACCGAATGATTGTAGGGTTGCCACTGGCGCGATGAAGAGGGGAATGGAGAATAAGGCGTCTGCGATGAAATGAATCACGAACCACGTTCGTAATGATGTTGGGACAGAGGAGGAAGTCATAGATCTACAGAATACCACGCGGAAACGGTCAGTTGAGGTTGACGTCTGCCATCAGAGGTATACGCTAAAGAAGAGGCTCATTCAGTAAACGAATCTCTATGACTATCTTTCAAGTCTTGAAGCAGGAGCACGCGGAGGTCAAGAAGCTCTTAAAGAAAGCTGAAGACACAACGAGTAAGTCAGCGAAGACGCGTCAAACAGTTTTTGCCGAGATTTATAAACAGCTCATGGTTCATGCCAAGGCAGAAGACGCGGTTCTCTATACGCGTTTGAAGGAGAAGAAAGAAACGAAGGATCTGACGCTTGAAGCGAAGGAAGAGCATTTAGTGGCGGAATTTGTCATGAAATGTATGAAAAGCCTTGATGCGACCGATGAAACCTGGAAAGGCAAGATCATGGTTTTACGAGAGAATGTCGAGCATCATATCAGAGAGGAGGAGCAGGAGCTGTTTCCCAAAGCGAAAAAACTCTTTTCCACAAAAGAAGCGCAACAACTGGCGACTGAATATCTGGAAGAAAAGAAGAATATTAAAATATAGCCTTATGAAAAATCCTCTTAACGAAGGGAAAAATGAAAGAATAGTGGATAACTTCCTTGACACTCATTTCTGATGGAGTTACGTTGAAGAAGAAGGGAGCACTGCAGCGTTGAATACGCGCACACGACAATAAAAGAATAAGTCATCTAAATAAAGTATTGTACAGTAAGAGAACGCGCCATTTGAGTATTCAGAGAGGCTGCGAAATCCGGTTCTGCAGGATGTCTTTACAGCCTCGCTGAGTGCTTAAGTCCTCGTCTCACATCGGTGCACCGATGGTAGCCGCAAAGATTTAAGAGCTCATCTCATTCCTTGTCCTATCCCCATATGACACCGAACAACACGCAACGCGATGATTCTTCCACTGGCAGCAACGACATGAATCGCGAACAGCAGCCAAAGGGTCAGCAAGGCAGTTCACAAGGCGCCACTAACCGAACACAGAATCAAGCTTCTCAGGGCGCAGGTACTGGTTCAGGATCGTCTACCCCCTCTAATGCAAATAGCCTTTATCAGCGAGGTGGAGAGGCAGATCATCATGGGCTCACAAAAGCCGATACACGCTCCACTGAATCGTAGTTTCTTGAGATGTAGTCTCATCAAAAAAACAATAGAATCCAAATAAGAAAAGAAGAGACGGGCCAAGGCCCGTCTCTTCTTTTCTTTCTGAGGTTTTGCTTACAGAGGAAGTGCGTCGCTTACGAAGCGAATCGAGGCCTGAAGGCTTGTACGATCGAAGTCGCTTGACGTGTTCACATCTGCTCCGAAGTTGTAGTCGGTGTAGAACGAGTCTGAGATATCGTCAATTTGACGATTCCAGGTTGAGCCATAGAGAGCGGTTGCCGCTGTCTCTGTTTTGACCCAGCGCAGAGTTCGATTGGCTGACACGGCGTAGACTTTTGGATCGGTGGTGAATTTCACCATCTTCATCGCTGGTTTGTAGGTTGCATTCGCACCAAGTGGGATGCTCGCAAGTTCACTGGCGCTGAGTACGCGTACGCCATCAAAATTGCTGTACCAGGTAAAGAAGACACGATCGTTCGGAAAGGCATGACGGCGACCGTCCGCACCAATGTAGTAGACGGCGCTATCGGCTTGGGTGAAGCGATTGCCATCATCTGGGAGTTTGACCAAGGTGTGAACGCTGACACCGATACGTGACAAATTGTTCAAGCGATTCGTGAGTTCAGGAGTCGAAGGGGAGCTAGGGGCTGACGCAATCGAAAAGGTGAAATTACTTCCTACATATGCATTGGTTGCGTCGAAGACCTCGAGGTAAGCCGTATAGCTACCAGCCGTTGTTGGACGACCACTTAACGTACCGTTACTTGAGAGCGTGATACCGGGTGGCAGTGTACCACTCGCAAAGTTCCAACGATACGGAGCTGTTCCTCCCGTCGCATTCACTGAAGCCAAATAATCCGTACCGACGGTGCCATTAGCAGCCGCTGTGGTCGTAATAGCAAGCGCGGTCGGTGTTGGAGCAGGAGTCAGAATAGGTGGCGTTACAATGGGTGTGTTGACCGTCAAACGAAAGGTTTTGGTTGTTGAGTTGTCGTTTACGTCCAAGAGTTTGATCGAGAAGGTGTAGGTTCCAGCTGTCGTTGGCGTACCGCGCAATTGACCCAAATTGTTTGAGTTGGTCAAAGTTACGCCTGATGGCAAAGTTGATCCAGCGGACACGCTCCAGCGATAAGGAGTTGTGCCGCCCGTACCGTAGAGATCAACGTTGTAAGCACTATCAACTCGACCATTCGCAAGCGTTTCACCATTTAAAATCTCAAGGGGGGTAGTAGGAATCGCTTCTACGAGCAAGCTAAACGGTTTATTCGCATTTAACCCGTTCGTATCTTTTGCATTGATGGTGAACGTATAGCTTCCGCTGACAGTTGGGCTTCCAGCCAAAACTCCGGTTGTTGCGTTCAAGCTCATGCCGGTTGGAAGTGCGCCGCTTTGCACTCTCCATTCATAAGGGGCGGTGCCTCCAGCGACAGACATGGGCATCGAATAGGCGGTGCCGACGCGTGCGGTTGGCAAGGTGGCCGATTGTTCGATTTCCATGGGACGAATCACCACGGTGTAGCTTCGCGTGAAAGAGTCTGGTGCCGCTGGTGGGAGCGTGGCTGCTCGGATAGTAAAGGTATAGGTTCCAGCCGTGTTAGGTGTCCCTCTCAACCGAATGTTGGCATTCTCTGTGACAGAGCCTTGTAGAACACCAGGCGGCAGGGAGCCTTCACTGATGGACCAGCTGAATGTACCCGGGGTATCGAGATTGACTCGTTGATCGTAATTGGTTCCCACGTACCCATCAGGAAGAGTGCTAGGAGTAAGCTGAGGCGCTGCTTGGACAGAAGAGACAAGTAAGCCAAAGCTGCCTAAGACGACCCCAAAGGTCGTTAGAAACGTCAGTTTACGTGTAAGGGAAGAGAGGGTCATAGATAAGAATAGATTTAGGGGACAATCTACTAGACGTGGCAGACCTAAGTATCTTACCTGATGTTTGAATTTTTAGGCTATTTTTTAACTAAATGCCTTAAATAGGCCATATAATCAAGAAAATAAAAAAAAGCGGGCATCCCATCGAAAATACCCTATTTACTCCGTGAGGTTTTTTACTATTGAGATTTGATGATTTTTCCTAAAGCATCTTGGGAGGCTTTGGGCGAACATCATACGTGTGATGCGGCGAAACGTAGTTTTGGCTATTTTTGAAAAGAGACAAGAGCGGTCTTCCAATCGATTTGGTCGATCGGGGCTCCGTGGTCGCCGTCTGGAATCCGAATGTAGGTGACGGTGATTACCTGCTGTTTTAGACGAGTAATAAATTCGTCGATGATATCGATTGGAATGAATTGATCGCGGGTGCCTTGCGAAATCCAGAGGGGAATGGATGTTTCTTTACTCCAATTGTGGACTGCGATAGAGGAATCAATCGCTGGACAGAGGGCGATGGCACCTTGGAAGAGTTCTGAAGTGTCTTTGAGTGCGTAGAAGGTCGCTCGTCCCCCAGCAGACGCACCTGCAAGGTAGATCGGGATGCGTGGATAGCGAGCGCGTAACTCACGAGCCAGGTCGCGGGTATCTTGGCCACCTTTTTCCCCGAAGTTGCTCAAGCTGGGAGTGATATACAAGAATCCGAGGTCTTCTTTCAGGAGTTGTTTCAGCTTTTTGAAGCTATCTTTGTACGTTCCATCCAGCTGACCTTGTTCGAGTCCGCCGCCAGCACCGTGGAGATAGATAAGGATGCCACGAACAGGTTTCTCAGGATAAAGAATATAGTAGGGAAGAGAGCCCTTGCTCGCGGTTGAGTAAAAGCGTTTTTTGCCAAGCCGTTGTTCGGAGTCGGAAGAGAGAGGAGTGAGTATTTTATAGAGATGCGTTGGAGGGAGGGTGAGTTCGGCTTGGCAATCGGTTTGTTCTTCGAATGTTTGGAAGAGTTGGCCGCAGTATCCAGAGTCTTGATTCAAGGCATATGCAAATAAGCACTGTTTTCGTGGCCAGTAGCTTTCGCGTTCTGGGACGGTTGGACCATCGCTTTGGCTGAGAATGTATTTTATTCTTCCTTCCGGTGTTCGATGGTAGGGAAGGATTAAATCGGGAAGTGTCTGACAGAGTTCCGGTTTCTTTTGTGCCAGAACCATTTCTACGGTGGTCTGGTAGCTCTGTTTCGCTTCGGCAAAGAGTTGAAGATCGAGTTCGTTTTCGCGAGGGCTGGCTTCGAGTTTAGGATGAAGCTGTTTTGAGACAGAGGCAATAAGCGATACGGCCAGAGCCAAACTACATAGAAGAACGGCGGCTTTGAGGTAGCGTACTGCTTGGACGCCAGAGAGGGCCATGAAAAAAGTATACCAATAGATCAATACAAACACACAGCCGGATAGGCTGTGTGTTTCATGGTGCACCCGATACGATTCGAACGTATGACCTCTTCCTTCGCAGGGAAGCGCTCTATCCAGCTGAGCTACGGGTGCAGGGACGGTTGTGCTCTCTACCTTAAATTCGTAATAGCCGCCCAAGAATATCAGAGCCTGCTTCGGTTTGCAAGTCGGTATTTTCTTTCAAATAAGCCTTTAAATGCTCACGGATTTCGACGGGATCCTGGTCTTCTAAGGAGATACGGAGCTTTGGTCGAGCGATCGACTTGGTTTCTATATAGAGGGTGCTGATGTAGGGAGGCTGATAGATGACGGAAAACGCTCCCAAGTCACGGTATAGGTAGAGCGTTCCGTCCCAAACGATCCCAAGATCGCCAATTTGAGCGAGGACAACGGGAGCAGGTTCATTTCCCGCTAACACCAAGATAATGGCGGCGAGGAGGATCAAGAAAGCGAACAGAAAATTGTTCGTGATGAGGGCATAGGAGACGAGCAGAATCGTTCCAGCCGTTAACGCAAAATACCAGCGGGTGCCGCGCTCGTAGGTCGGATAGAGATTGGTTTCCCAGACAAAGCGATCTTGGCTTTGGACAAGCTGCTCTTGCACGGAAGGATCGTACGTCACCATACTGCTTTCAGTATACCATAATAGCCGAGGCTTCTGTAGGATAGAGGAAGAGCATGCTTACGAGAGACGCCCGACTGGAAACGGTCCCCGGGATCACGCGTTCCATCACAATCGCGTTTGAGATTTTAGGTATGACGACGGTGGAGGATGTGTTACTGACGCCGCCGAGGCGCTATGAGGATTATTCGAAGCGATCAACCTTGCACGATGCAAAGGATGGGGAGGCGGCGACGTTTGAAGTTGAAGTCGTGTCAGCGACGCGGCGTCCGACCGGACGACGAGGGTTTACGATCATTCAAGCGCGAGTGACGGATGGGACGGCGACGGCGCGCTGTGATTTTTTCAATCAACCATGGCTTTTGAAGGACTGGAAGGTCGGAAGGCGATTACGTTTGGTAGCGGTGCCCGTACGTGATGCGTTGTATGGGGTGCAGTTTCGGAATCCGGGTTGGGAGCCAGTGGAGGGCTCGGAAGTGATGGCGGGAAAGATTTTGCCGGTGTATCGATTGACGGAAAAGATTACACAGAAGGTCTACCGTCGAACGGTTGAAGCGATTCTGCGAGAAGGCGTGACGTGGTCAGACGCGGATGAGAGCGATCGGGTGTGTGAAGGGGAGGGGCTGCCGACCATTTCGGACGCGCTCCGTCGGATTCATGCACCTGAAAACAGGGAGGAGATCGATCAGGGACGTCGTCGCTTGGCGTTTGAAGAGTTGTTGGTCTATCAACTCGCGCTGACACAGATGCGCGCAGGCGAAGTGAGGATTCCCGCACCGAGAATTCTGTTCGACGAACCGTTTGCCAAGCAGTTTGCGCAGTCCTTGCCGTTTCAATTGACCGACGACCAGCGGAAGGCGGTGTGGGCGAGCGTGCGAGATTTGGAACAGCCGGAGCCGATGCGGCGGTTACTTCAAGGTGATGTAGGGTCAGGGAAAACAGCGGTGGCGGCGTTTTTGGCGGCTCTCTGTCAGCGAGCGGGCCGATCGACGGCGATACTTGCCCCCACTGATTTGTTGGCGAAGCAGCACGCGGTAACGTTACGGCGATTGTTTGCGCAGTGGCATATTCCGTTGGTGCTCCTGACGCGTACGGATCAAGTCTGGTCGTTTGATCGAGAAGAACGAGCCGTGAGTTGGAAGGAATTGCCTGAGCTCTATCGGACAGGCCCTGTCGTGATCGTGGGGACGCATGCGCTGTTGTATGGTCAGCAGCGGTTGCCGGAGGATATCGGATTGACGGTGGTTGATGAACAACATCGTTTTGGGGTGGCGCAACGGGAGAAACTGTCCAAGACGAAGGATAAGGACGGCTGTCTGCCGCATTTTTTGTCGATGACGGCCACGCCGATTCCGCGATCGCTCGCGCTCATGCTGTATGGCGATGTTGAGCTCTCGTTTTTAAAACAGAAACCAGCGGGAAGATTGCCGATTGTGACTAAGCTATGTCTCGGGGAAGCGCGCGCGGAAGCCTATCGTGCGGTCCGACAAGCCGCGGCGCGTGGTGAGCGGACGTATGTGGTGTGTCCGTTGATTGATCCGTCCGAGACGTTGCAGGTAGCGTCGGCAGAAGAGGAAGCGAAACGCCTGAAGAACGGTCCGCTTGCCGGATTACGCATCGGATTGGTGCATGGCAAACAGAAAGCGGCGGACAAAGAAGCCGCCATGAACGCCTTCTCGACAGGCGAGCTTGATGTACTGGTTGCCACATCCGTGATTGAAGTGGGTGTCGATGTTCCACAGGCGACTGTTATCTTAATCGAGGCGGCGGAACGCTTTGGGTTGGCTCAGCTTCATCAGTTACGTGGACGAGTGGGGCGTTCGGCTTTGCAGAGCCAGTGTTTTTTGCTGACAGATTCTTTGGAAGAAGAAGCGACAGAGCGCTTGCGGCTCTTGGAGCAAACACAAGATGGATTTGAGTTGGCCGATGAAGATTTGAAACGACGAGGGGCTGGGTCGTTGCTGGGAACGGAGCAGAGTGGGGAAGGGAGTGGTTTCAAAGCGGCGACCTATGAGGATTTGAAGTTTTTGCCACGAGTGCGTGAGTTAGTAGACGCACTTTTATATGAAGATCGGGCACTGAAACGCTTTCCACATTGGAAAAAAAGAGTCGAAGAACTGCAGGATACGACGCACTTGGAATAGGGTTACCCACATCGTTCGAATTGTTGGAAAGCGGGTTTGGGGTTATAGTTCGGGTGGCAACCGTGCGCAATTCGCTCTGAGCCACCGTCACATCCCTCTTGCACGAGCAGAAGCAGACTCTGTTGGTCCGGCGCGGCGTCCCAATTGGTGGGAGGCAATCGTCTGGCATTTGCGTGCTGCAGTTCGTGTTGGTGACAACGGCGAAGCGATGCCATGGGTGTCGAACGATGTGAGGATGGGTTTTCCAGTCCGTTTCTGAAGCAGCTGCCTTAGCGGGGTAGGCATGGGTTTTTCAATATATACAGCTCTTCGGCGCTGGCTACTCCTCCCTTTCGTTCTGGGTTCGCGCTCTGTGCGATGGGCCGACAATCTTGTCGCCGGTCTCTTCGACCTTGGCCTCCTTCCTCCAGCGCCGGGGCACGTTTCGCACACGTGTCCCGGCGGACTTATTTATTACCATTTTCGTAATTCTTCGACGGCTTCTTTCAATGTTTTGCAACGAGTGATTTTTAAACCGCTGTGCTTGGCCTCCGCTTCTTCCTCGGGTCTCAGGTGGGCAGGAACGACGACCGTTGTGAAGCCGAGACGTTGAGCTTCTTTGAGGCGGAGTTTACCAGCGGGAACGGCTCGTAATTCTCCGGCCAACCCCACTTCTCCCCAAGCGGCAACGGTCGCTGGGATGGCGATGTCTTGTTTGGCTGAGGCGAGGGTGAGCGCGAGTGGGAGATCTAGAGAGGGATCATTCGAGCCAAGACCACCGACTAAATTGGAAAAGACGTCTTGATCACCGAAGCCTAACCCGCAACGACGTGCGAGCACGGCCAAAATTAGATTCAAGCGATTAGCGTCCAGGCCGCTGACGCGGCGCATGGGTGTGGCGTAGCCAGCGGGACTTACGAGGCCTTGGATTTCGACAAAGAGGGGACGGGAGCCATGTAAAAAACAACCAGCGATGGTTCCAGCGACACCGCGGGGACGGTCGGCTAAAAAGACCGCGCTGGCATCGGGGATCTCACGCAAACCCTTTTCATCCATCTCCAAAAAGACGCTTTCTTCGGTATTCCCGAAGCGATGTTTGAGGGGGCGGAGGATACGTGAGAGCTGCGCGCGGTCACCTTCCATCATGAGCACGGTATCAACGAGGTGTTCGAGGAGGCGTGGTCCGGCCAGATCGCCGTCCTTAGTGACTTGGCCGACGAGAATCACGGCACAGCTGTGGGCTTTGGCTTGTTCGTGAATGAAGGCGGCGGCTGCTTTGATTTGGGTGGGATTCCCTGGTTCGCCGGGAACATCGTTGGCTCTGAGGCTTTGAATCGAGTCGACAATCGTGAGCGCTGGTTTAGCCTGAGCGATCGTGGCGGCGATGCTGGCCGCGTCTGTGGCGTCGAGGAAATGAAGGGTGTCGGGAAGGGGACCGGCTTGCAAGCGACTGAGACGAACCGAGACTTGGCTCGGAGATTCTTCGCCAGTTACGTAGAGAACGGATTTTCCTTGGTTCGTCAGATCGAGGGCGAGTTGAGCGAGAAGGGTGGACTTTCCAATGCCTGGTTCACCACCGACGAGCGTCACCGAGCCTGGTACGAACCCTCCTGATAACACGCGAACCCAAAAATGCGCCTGAGGAACGAGGCGCTGATCTTGGGTGGCTTGGCTGAGTGAACTGAAGGCGGCTGTTTGGAGCGCTCTCCCAGGGGAAGCTTTCCGAGCGACGCCGGGGGAAGTGGTGGCTGCTTGTTCATCCAGCGCTTTGACGGTGCCCCAGGCTTGGCATTCTGGGCATTGGCCAGACCATTTGAGGAGCTGGCCATCACATTTTGTGCAGAAGAACTGGGGGAGGGCTTTGGGCTTGGCCATACCTCCTCAGAGTAGCTTAGTTCTAGTTGCCGTAAAAGGCGCCGAAGGCGTAGCGCGTCATGTGGAAGACGCTTTCTTTGTGGCCGTAGGCCGTTTCGAACGAGAAGATCTGTTTGCCGTCGACCCGTCGGCCGTAGCAGGCGTTACAGCGACGTTGGTCGTAGCCAGGGGCGGAGGGTTCGACGGGAGTCCCTTCTGGACATTTGTTGTCAACGTAGGAGGGGCAGGCGACACGGTTAAGTTCCCATTTCTGCTGAATCGCTTTGTAGCGTCGGGTATTGGTTTCGATGCCACCTGAGCCAATTCCTAAGCCCATACTTCCGCCGCTGAGGTTTTTGATGTCTGGATTCATAAGCAATGCGACACCTGATGGGGTAGGGAAGGTCGTTGCGTCGAAGGTACGGTCGGACATACACCCATCATAAGCGACGATACCCAAGACGCGTTTTCCATTGAGTGTGGCGACAGCGCCTTGTTTGAGAACTGGATCGGCTGGGGCATCGCTGCAGGTCGCCGCACTATGACCGCCAACAACGACATCTTCAATATCGCCCTCTTGGAAGCCTGGAATCTGAGCCGTCATGGCAGCCACGGCAGCTGTATAGAAACCTTGAAGATCGAAGCGATTCATGTAGGAGCGGCCGCTGCCATTCACGTAGAAAGGAGCAGCGACGATGACGTTTTTGGAGCCGGCAATTTCATTCAAGGCACGATTCAAAGAAGAGACGGCGCTGTTTTGATCCGTTAGCGAGGTTGCAACTGTATTTCCGTGACTGTTCTGTCCATGAATGAAGATGTACAGGTGGACGCGTGGACGTGCTCCGTTTCGGAAAGCGGTACTGAAACGCGCTGGGAAGAAGAGTTGGGAGGGGCTGCTACGATCCCAGCCAGCATCACCGCTCGGAGGTTGGTAGAAGAAGCCCGCGCGGGTGACGTCACCCGTGGTGGCGCGTTGGCTGACGTCTCCAGCATTCGACACGGCACCACCGCCTACCCCATTTCCATTGCCACCGTCGTTTGAGGTATTACAGGCGCGAACGTTGGCCGTTGTTGGAATGAGGGCTGTGAGACTGACGCTCGGTTCGTCGGGATGGTCCGCTTGTCGACCGGCATCAATTTCAGCGGCGGAAAGGAACTTTCCACCAGCTGATCCGCCACCCCCTGAGTCCTGCACTAAAAACCAACGATTATCTTGAGAAACGCCATGGATAACCATGAAATGCTGCCCTCCTCGATGGTCAGGATCACTCATCGCTCGACGTTTTAAGAGACAGCGAGCACAGTAAAAAATCAACGGATGACCAGCTCGAATTTCCTGCGCAGCTTGGGTAGAGGTTCGGATATGTGTTTTACTAAAACCTTCCATGGTTGGTACGCCACTGGTAAAGGCTGACCCACCCGTACCCGCTTTATTTTGAAGCACGGCTAATCGCCCTCCATCAATTGGATCGAACAAATGCGATCCAACACGGGCTTGCAGCAAGCGTGAAACAGTCTGTCCGTCTGGATGAGCGGCAAGATCGACTAATTGGTTGCCATTCCATACCTTCACATGTGATGCCAAGGCGGCATCACCTGGATTAGTGACCTGAACGCCATAGTAAGCCATGATTGTGGCGAAAGCGGTCGCGCCACACCCACCATTTTTGAAAGTTTGTGTGCAGCCGTTTACGACCGGTTGGCGATAGCCATCACCGCCTCGTCCATCACCTTTGCAAGGAGCGAGTGATTCGTTGTTCGTGAGGTTCGGACCATAGCTCAAGTTCCCCCAGGGGGCTTGTCCTTGCTCGTATTGTTCACGTAAAGGGAGAACGGAGAACTGTACACCTTCATAAGTTGTGGCCCGTCCCGATACGCCACCGCCGCAAGTTGTTGCATCGCCATGGGTAGCCGTATCAAAACCGGTTGCGTTTGGGTTGCCGGTCATTTCACCGAATTGTCTGATAGGTGCTTCCTCTCGAACGCGTGAGATACGGATCGCATTCAGTTCGACTAATTTGGGATTGATTGTTTTTAAAATCAGGAAACTTGTAAGCAGCACGACAAGTCCAATCACAGCGTCTGTAATAATATTTTGCCCCTCCTTCACTTCTGGAGCTGCCGCCGCCAGCATGTACCGGAACCCCCCATAGACGATCATGATGGCTGCCAAAATAGCGCCGAGACCCACGGATAAGCGATAAATCCCTGAGATGTATTGAGCTAAATAGGGGATGGTGACCTCGCCGTTTTCTTCGGTGGCCGCTGTAAACGTCACTCCCGGAATCGGAACAGCCGGGTTAGGAGCGATCGGAACGAACGGGCGGACCGCAGCCGTGGGATTCTCCGTGCTCGGAACTGGTTCGTCTTGGGCCGTGGTTGGTGTCGTTGGGATCGGGGCATCCGAAACGGATTGAGCGAAAACGAGAACTGGCGCCGCGAGAACGCTTGTTACGAGACAGAGCGTGAAAATAGCTGCGATCTTCGAAACGGAGAAAGGAAAGCGAGACATAGGTTAGCGAGTGGAGGAAGGA
Source organism: uncultured Gammaproteobacteria bacterium (assembly GCA_964567995.1). GTDB lineage: Bacteria > Patescibacteriota > Patescibacteriia > 2-12-FULL-60-25 > 2-12-FULL-60-25 > JAGOTP01. The sequence goes on along the minus strand of CAZMOB010000001.1, from coordinate 422,785 downwards.
CGGTCAGCGAGGGCTTGAGCGATGAGATCGGCGAGTTCTTGGGCCTTGGCGAACCCGCTTACGACTTGCGTTCCGATGAAGAGCGTGGGACTCCCGGTGATGCCTGAGCCACGAGCCAAATTGAGTTCTGCTCGGATGGCGCTTTCATGTTTTTTGGAATTGACACAGGTATCAAAGACGGAGAGATCGAGGTTGGCGTTCTGGGCGGCTGTGTTCACCCCTTTGCGATCCAATTTGGCCGCGCCAAATAAGGCGTCATGCATTTCCCAGAACTTTCCCTGGTCCTGAGCGCAGCGAGCGGCAAGCGAGGGGAGGAGACCATCAGCTTGCTCAGCATTCAAGGGAAGATCACGCCAGACCAGTCGTGCGTCATTCGGAAAGGCTTGCATAGCTTGGCGGAGTTCTGGCTCGATCAAGCGACAGTAGAGACAATTGAAGTCGGCAAATTCTACGACAACCAAGGCGGCGCTGCTCGTACTGCCGCGTGAGGGATCCGATGATCGAATCGGGGGGAGGGTGATCTCGTCCGGTAAGCCTGCTTCGAGTCGTGCAATTTCTGCTTCGGCGTCCATTGGTTCGAGATAATTCGTCTTTTCAATTGACCGAGTCCAGAGGAAGAGTCCGATGAGGAGAAGAAAAAAACCGCCGAGTAGTACCAGGGAACGAAGGTGCGAACGATTCATAGCGCTAGTGTACCAGATTTAGGGCGAAGACGACCAACTCATGAAGAGGCTTCCAATATCTGATCCAAAGGTCTGCTGAAGATAGGCCAACCCAAGGACAGGCGCGAGAAAGGGAAGGATCACAATGAGCATTTGAACCAAGAATACAAAGATACCGATGACCGCAACCAGAATCATAATGAGCGATAATCCTCCGTCGATCCAGTCACTTTTACGTAGATTCGGATTTGCTTCATAGGCACCGTCTGGTCGTTTGCCTGGGAGGATCTTAATACTTCCATGATGGAAAACACGATTATACGCCACAAGATGGATTTCCCAGAAAGCCCACACAAATCCAATAACGCTGGCAGCGGTCGTAAGTCTTCGGACGCGCTGGAGCATTTCATACAGTTCGGGGGTCGTTGCGCCTCCTTGGGCTTGTTGCGCTTGTCGTGTCTCTTCATCCTCTTCTTCTGGACTGGTGGCAGCTGTCTTTGGATCGGCAAGAAGCATGGCGAGGCGTCGTCCCGCTTCCGTAAAGGTGGGCGCTGAACCTTGCTGTCGGGCTTTTTCTTCTCGTTCGCCTCGTTCGGTGTTTGGCGGAGCATCTGCGTAAGAGGAAACATAGCCGGAATCAGAGGAGTTCAGGTCTTGATCGAACTCCGTCTCTTGATCAGCCGCTTCAAACCCATCACCTGAGCCTTCTTCATCCCATCCATCTTCTTCCTCCTCATCCGTTCCTAAAAAATGCTCCTGATTTTCTAGTCCAGAAGCCTGCTGTCCTTGAAAATCGTCATCTTCATCGGTTTCCTCGTCGTCTCCTCCACCGCCGTCTTCCTCATCATCGGCGTACCAAGAATCATCCGGAATCGCGTTATTCGATTGAGCGGCGTCCAACACGCTGGAAGGATACCCTCCTGATCCGCCGCCGTTTGCCTGAGGGCCGCCCTCATTCGATGATGCTCGCCGCGCATCCATCTGTTGGCTGCCGATCAGATTTCCCAACGTATGTGCTTGTTGTTTGGGACCGAATTTGATGGAGTTGTTCTCGCCCTCAGGTTGGGGGGTTCGACCATCGATCTTTGGAAGGCCTGTTCCTTGCCGGGGAGTGAGCGGACGAGGGGAATCTGCTGACGGGGTTGCGGGAGCGAGGGGTGGGGCGACGGTCTTGGGAAAGGAAGTTTTCGAATTCGACCCACCTTCAGGGGTTTCTGTTGGAGCGGACGCAGCTTTTGTTTGAGCTTGTCGTAACTGATCTTCAGATAAGCGTCGAGCAGCACTTCCCGCGGCAGGTTGTTTCTTGGCATCTAGGGCTTCTTGTAAAAGGCGATTGCGATCACCCGCAGCATCTTTTTTGGCACGCTTCGCGTAGGCTTCCGCCTTTTCGGGGTATTGTTCGGCAAACTGCTGGGCTGCGCGATCTTCTTCTTGACTTCGAACATAGTCGGACGCATCTAATCCTTTCATCCCACGTGGGATTCCCTCATTGTTTTTTAATCGTCGGGTGACAGCATCATTCGTTGCTTTCTCCATCGCTTGATAGGCTGGGTCGCTTCTTTCATCACTGTAGGCACGCGTCTTTTCTTTTTCGGCATATGCGCCAGCATCTTCCGGATACTTGTCATTGAAACGCTGACGAGCTGCCGCTTCGACATCTCGAATTTCAACACCAATCGCCTGTGTAGGTAGCGTCGCTGTTTCAACACCGTCGCGATCCAGCAAATAGCCACTCGGAGCCAGCTGGCCGCTATATTGACTAAAAAACCACTTTCCATCCTTGTTGGTCAAAAACTTCAGCGCTTCTTCTTGCTCTATCCTGCGATAGCGTGGATCATCCTGAAAAAAGCCGGAATCGCCGCCTTTATAGTACCCGCCAGTAAATTCTTTTTTTGAGGCAGAAGAGGCTGAGGCTGGAGTCACGGAATCCATACACAAAAGAGCAAGCGATGCTTGCTCTTAGTGTAACCGAAATGCAGCCGAGTGACGAGTTACCCGCTCACGATCTGCGGTTTCCCTTCTTTGACCCGAATGTTCCAACGTTTTTTGTTCGATGGTTTGAGCAAGGCCGTCGCAACCAGCGGCAGAATATCTCGTTCAACCACGCGTCGAGCGGCTCGGCCACCCTCTTCTTTGATCTTGGCTTGATCTGTGAGCCACTTGAAGACTTCTTGAGAGACGCGATAGTTGATGGCGTGGGTTTCTTGAGCTCGATCGAGTACCGTTTGGGTTTCACGACGAATGAGCGCCTCAATCGCTTCTTTTGACAGGGGATTGAAGATGATGATTTTATCGAAGCGATTCAAGAGTTCTGGGCGGAAGCGTTCTTTGAGTTGTTCGTGGACACGGGCTTCGAACTTGTTTCCAGCCGCGTTATCTCCGAAGCCAAGCGAGCCACGTTGCAAAAGTTCCGCTCCCACATTGCCTGTTACGACCACGTACGCGTTCCGCAACGACACGCTTTTGCCCGTTCCGTCCGTCAACTGCCCTTCTTCCAAGATCTGGAGCAGCAAATGTTGAACATCTGGATGAGCTTTTTCGAATTCATCCAAGAGCAAGACGCTGTTTGGACGTTTGCGTAATGTGTCCGTCAAGCGGTTTTGTTCACGGTAGCCAACATACCCAGCTGGAGAGCCCAAGAGTTTCGAAACGGTATGCGCTTCGGCAAATTCTGACATGTCCAAGCGATGCAGTGCATCTTCTTTGCCGAAGAGCTCCTTGGCGAGGACACGAGCCAGTTCGGTTTTCCCAACTCCCGAAGGACCAACGAATAAGAAGCTTGCTTTGGGGCGGCGAGGATCGGAGAGGCCGAGTCTGGCGCGTTGAACGGCTTCAGCGACGGCTTGCACCGCCTCGGATTGACCCAAAATCGACGTTTTCAGACGGCCTTCTAGACCACGCAACGCCTCCTTTTCTGCCAACAGAATAGAAGATAGAGGAACACGCGACAAACGAGAAACAACAGCGGCGATATCGCTGGCTTGAACAATCGTGACGGGTCCCTTGGTTTTCTTCCCGCCCTTTTTTGGTTTGATCTCCTCTGTTTGACGATTGTTCACATGGGCGGCCGCTTCGTCGAGCAGGTCAATAGCTTTATCCGGAAAGAAACGATCCGTCAGATAGCGTTCGGCCAAGCGTACAGCGGCATCCAACGCTTCTGGATGATAGCTGATCTTGTGATGCGCTTCGTAGCGTTCTTTGAGGCCGTTCAGGATCTGACGGGTGACCTCTCGTGTGGGTTCTGGGACGTCGACTGGCTGGTAGCGGCGTTCCAGAGCGGCATCCGGTTCAATGAATTTCTTATATTCACTCCAAGTTGTCGCACCGATACAACGAACCTCTCCACGCGCCAGCGCAGGTTTCAGCATGTTGGCGGCATCAAGGGAGCCAGACGTCGAGCCAGCACCGACGATGGTATGGATTTCATCGATGAAGAGAATGACATTCGGATCCTCTTTGGCTTCGTCGATCAACTGCTTCAGACGGGCTTCGAATTCGCCGCGATACATCGTTCCAGCTACAAGCAAAGCCAAGTCAATTGCAAAGAGCCGTTTGCCTTTGAGGGGGAGGGGAACCGTGCCTTTCGCGAGACGTTGCGCCAAGCCTTCGGCGATAGCGGTTTTTCCAACCCCCGGCTCACCCAAGAGAATAGGATTGTTTTTGGTACGACGACAGAGGATTTCTGTGACGCGATCGATTTCTTGTTCGCGTCCAATGACTGGATCAAGGAGTTCTGCGTGTTTTGGATCGGATAATTCACGGGCAAAGATCTCCAGCGCTTTCGGTTTTTTCTCTTTGCTGCGTCGGGTATTCCCGTCTGTCGTCTCCTCTGTTGCCCCTTCTTCCTGATCCTGCTCTTGATCAAGACGTTTGGCGACGTCGGGGAAGCGAGAGGTTGATTTCAAAACATTCACGACCTGCCCACGCAAAACAATCGCACTCACCTTATGCGCTTGGAAAAACACGCTCAAGTTCTCGATTGGGATATCAAGGAGAGCGAAGAGGAGGTGCTCTGTTCCAATGTATTTATGTTCGTGGAAGTGGGCCGTCAGGACGCTTTTTTCCAAAATGTGCTTTACATCCTGTGACAGATCAAGCGTCAGCGAGGCAGCTTGTTCGTCGTGAGAGGCGATCTTCATGCCTTTGAATTGTTGCTCCGCTTGTTCACGAGAGATCCCCGCTTTAAACAACAGTTCGCCGCCGATACAGCCGCGTTCTTGCAAGAGACCGACGACCAGGTCTCCAGCTTCCAGTGTTCCACGACCTTGCTGCAATGCAAAAGACAGCGCTTTTTGAAGCACTTCTTTCAGATGATTGGTGAAGCGGGTAATGAGTTCTGCTTGGAACATAAGAAGGTTAGGTCAGGCTACGGAGACGTTTAATGCGTTCTTCGATCGGAGGATGGGTCGAGAAGAGACCGTTGAGTTTTTGCCAGAAAGAAGGGGAGGAACCTTTTGGATCGGCGATCCAGAGATGGGCTGTTGCCGTGGACGAGCGAGCGACGGCTGTGCCGGAAGCCCGAATCTTCTCCAAAGCACGTGCCAGACCGTCTGGGTAGCGCGTGAGCAAGGCGCCGCTTGCGTCGGCCAAATATTCTCGCTGACGGCTGATGGCGAGTTGAATGAGCTGCCCAATGATCGGGGAGATTACGATGAAGACGATGCCGGCAATGAGAGCGATTTGACCTAAACCGTCCCGCTCTTCTCGATCGTCCCGGCGGCGGAAGAAGACGCTTCGGAACATCCAGTCGCCAATCAAGCTTAGAACGCCGATGAGAACGGCTGCGAGCAACATCACCTTGGTATCTTCGTTTTTCACGTGGGATAATTCGTGGGCAATCACTCCCTCCAATTCCTCGTTTTCGAGCGCTTGGACGATGCCGGTCGTGAGAGCGATCGAGGCATGTTTCGGGTCGCGACCGGTCGCGAAGGCGTTCAAGGCGGGATCCTGGATGAGATAGATCTTGGGAAGTGGTTGACCCGAAGCGATACAGAGATTCTCGACCAAATTCCAGAGATAAGGATTCTGCTCGCGTGTCTCGATCTGTTGGCCACCGTTTGACCAAAGAACCATTCGATCCCCGAAGAACCAGCTAAACGCCGTATAGCCGAGAGAGATGATCAATGCAAAAGCTAAGCCGCTCGATCCAGTCTGGCTCACAAAGCCGTACACGTAACCCGCTGCGGCACAGAGGCCGACAAATAGGGTCATGAGCAGCACGCTCTTTCTTCGATTGGCAGCGATTTGGTTGTACATCGGTCCAAGGAGGGATTAGAACTGAACCTTGGGGGTTTCGCGTTCGGTCTCGTTGGCGATCTCAAAGAATGAGCGAGCTTGAAAGCCGAGGCGTGTCCCAATCATGTTGGTTGGGAAAACTTGAAGCTTAGTGTTGAAGTCACGGACCATGCCATTGTAGAAGCGGCGGGAAGCTTGGATTTTGTTTTCGGTATCGGACAACTCATCTTGAAGTTTCAAGAAGTTCTCGTTCGCTTTCAGTTCTGGGTAGGCTTCACTCACGGCGAATAAGGTCTTCAACGTTCCGGTCAGCATGTTCTCAGCCTGTTCACGTTCGGCAGGGGATTTAGCTCCCATCGCGGCACTGCGGGCGGCGGTCACGTTTTCAAACACTTTCGACTCATGGGCGGCATAGCCTTTAACCGTATTGATGAGGTTGGGAATTAAATCATAGCGACGCTTGAGCTGTACATCGATATCCGACCAGCCTTCGTCCACCTGGTTACGAAGACGGATAAGACCATTGTAGGCAGCCATGACCCACAATCCAACGACAACGGCCAAGCCGAGGAGAATCCAAAGGATGATCATAGTTCTTCTATCATACCTATATATAGGATAGGCGTCATCCCCTTTGAGGTACCAAAGCGCTCTGACAATGATAAAGAGCCAAATACCAAGGTTTCAAAAAAGAATACAAAAAGTATTCTTTTTATATTCAACCTTCAAAAAGGTTCTACCAGATTGAATATGCTATACTTATTGCCAAATGGCGCAGCCCTTTCGACTTACCCGTCCGACCTTTCGTCCCCGCGAAACGGTCCTGCCTTTTTTGACACGGATGCGCGTCGTACAGGCGGGTTGCTTACTTCTGTCTCTGCTGATCGTCGCCCGTTTTTTTCAGCTCCAGGTGATGGAGCGTGAAGTCTACCAATTATTGGCGGCGGATCAACATGATTTGAAGGCCTCCCTGGATGCGACGCGGGGAACGATTTATGTGCGTGATCAGTGGGATAAAAAACTCTACCCCGTCGCCAAGGATCGACCGGCTTGGAATCTCTTCGCCGCTCCACGTGACATGAAAGATAAAGATGCCGTCGCCACCGAAGCGGCCGCTATCCTAGATCAACCAAAGGAAGAATTACTCAGTCGTTTCCTCGCGGCCAGTAGTTCGGCCTATCTTCCGCTCGCTAAGGATATCCCGTTCGAAAAAGTTGAGCGTATTCGTGAGAAGGCTGTTCGTGGATTATGGGTGGCTCAGGGTTCCGCTCGCTTGTATCCGGAGACTGGCATGGGCGGACAAATTATCGGCTTTACGGTCAATACTGATCAAGGGGTGCGCGAAGGGAAATACGGCATCGAAGGGTATGAAGATAAGCTCCTGGCTGGTGAACCTGGAATGATCGAAGGGGAACGTGATGCGTTGGGTCGGCGTTTAGCCTTTGGACAAGCGACGGTCAAGCCAGCCAAGCAAGGAGCTGATATCGTCTTAACGATTGATCGTAGCATCCAGCAATTCGTCTGTCAGAAGATGGTGGATGCGGTCACTCGTTTTGAAGCGGATGCCGCTACGGCCATTGTGTTAGATCCAGAAACGGGAGCTATTTTGGGGATGTGCTCTGCGCCGAATTTTCTTCCCTCAGAAGTTGGGAAGATCAAGGACATCAGCCTGCTGAACAACCCATCGACGTTCACGCCATATGAGCCAGGCTCTATCTTCAAAGCGTTCACCATGGCGGCAGGTATCGAGTCAGGAAAAATCACACCTCAGACAACCTACGTCGATAAAGGCTTGGAGATGATTGATGACAAACCAATTCGTAATTCAGATAAGCTTGCCCATGGAACTCAGTCGATGATCAAGGTGTTAGAGATGTCTTTGAATACGGGTACAATTTTTGTTCAAAGACTTGTAGGGAAAGAAAACTTCAAAGAATACGTAAAGCGTTTTGGATTCGGGGATAAAACTGGGATCGAATTACCATCTGAGACAAAGGGCACGATTGCGAACCTTGATCGCAAAGGTCAGGTCTTTGCGGCAACCGCTTCTTTCGGACAAGGAATCACAACAACCCCTCTCCAGCTTGTTGCAGCGTATGGAGCTCTCGCGAATAACGGGAGTCTTATGAAGCCCTACATCATTCAAGAGGTGATTCAAGATGGGGTGAGTACAAAGACCAAACCAGAAGCGGTACGTGAAGTGGTGAGTTCCCGAACAGCTCGTTTAGTGACGGGTATGTTGGTGAACGTGGTAGAGAATGGGCATGGCAAACGAGCCGGTGTTCCTGGTTACTATGTTGCTGGAAAGACTGGAACCGCTCAGATTCCTGATCCGAAAAAGGGAGGATATCTCCCACCTGATGTGACGATCGGTTCCTTCGCTGGCTATGCCCCCGCAGATCACCCGAAATTTGCGATGATCGTGAAGATTGATCGTCCTCGGACAGTCCAATTTGCTGAATCATCAGCTGCCCCGATCTTTGGAGAAATCGCTCAGTTCCTCCTCTCGTATTTCCACGTTGAACCGGAGCGTCCGTTGCCGTCTGGCTCCTGATTGACTACGATATACGTCTATGAGTCTTCGAACCTCGTTGGAAGGCTGGTTGGGTCAGCAAGCCAAGAAAGTCTTGCAGAGAGAGCGTCCGTTCGTAATTACCGTCAGCGGCGCAGTCGGGAAGACCACCACCAAGCGGGCGATTGGGGCGATGTTGGCCTGTCATGACCACAGTGCCCCCTTTCGCGTCTCGCCAAAAAGCTACAACAATGAACTGGGAGTTCCGCTCACGGTCTTCGGTCACGATGCGCCCAGCCGATCGATTGGTTCCTGGCTTCGTTTGTTGAAGGACGCCTTTGTCTATGGCTCAGGCTTCAAAAAGCTCGGGGTCAAAACCTTCGTGTTTGAGATCGGCGCTGACAAGCCAAACGATTTGGACTATCTCCTCAGCCTCCTTACGCCCGATATCGCCGTGGTGAGTGCTGTGATGCCAGACAACGAAGGGCTGACGCCGGTTCACACCTCGAACTTTCCTTCGGCTGAAGCCTTGGTGGACGAAGAGACGAAACCGGTCAGGCAAACTCGTTCAGAGGGGACCGTGATCTTGAATGCCGATGATCGTCGTGTCTTTGCCATGCGCCATGCGACGGCTACCCCAGCCCTAACCTTCGGAGAAGCGGATGGGGCTGACATTCGAATGTTGTCGCATAAAGTGGTAATCAAGAGTACTGATCACGGAGAATTACCCATCGGATTGGAGCTGCGTTTCAAAGTGTTGCAACGTGAAGAGACGTTCTACATTCCCGGGGTCTTCGGTCGATCGGTCGCCTATGCCATTGGGGCGGCCTTGGCAGTCGCTGTTGCTCTTGATTTCACCCCTGAGGAGTATCGAGGCTTCGTGAGTAAGTTTGAACCCTATCCAGGCCGAACCAGAATCATTCCAGGGATCAAGGGCACCGTTCTGTATGATGACACCTATAACGCTTCACCGGCTGCTGTCTTGGCCGGGTTACGAGACCTTGCCGAAACCCAAGTAAGCGCGGGTCAGCGCAAGATCGCGTGTATCGGTGAGATGCGTGAATTGGGTGAATCCGCTGAGCGCATGCATCGTTTCATCGGGGCCGAAGCGGCTCGTCTCAAAATTGACCATTTGGTCCCGTGTGGTAGGATGGCGCGGGTTTTGGCTGACGGTGCGCTCGCGAATGGGATGACCGATGAACAGGTTCATCTCTTCGAAGATGTGCCAGAAGCTGGCCAGTGGTTGCAGCGTTTTATCAAGCCAGGCGACATCGTGTTCGCGAAAGCCTCAGAGGGTCGGTTGGACTCCGTTGGTGCTCGCATGGAGCGCGTCATCAAAGAGTTGATGGCCGAACCAAATCGAGCAGGGGAGTTGCTGGTGCGACAAGACAAATCGTGGGAGCGCTACAGCTGACGTCAGCTCGAGGCCGCCTGCGTACATGGCCTCATCGTTTAATGGCTAGGACAACCCCCTCTCACGGGGTAAATGGGGGTTCGATTCCCCCTGGGGCTACCATCAAAAAAACACCCGCATCGCGAGTGTTTTTTGTTTATAAGAAATTGTTGTAATTTTTGTAAAACAGACAACGCACCCGGGGACAGGCATGCGAGAGGGTGCATTGCTGTTCGCACGGGTGCGTGGAAAGGGGTACTCTCGTTCGGTGTCATCGTCGATGACCTCCGTTTCAGTCGAGCGGGTGACCCTGCCACCGAGCCTCGGATCGCTGCTCAGGGCGGGCTCCAAGGCGTCGATCGTCGGCCAGATCTAGCTGATGAAGACGGCCGCCGATCGCTGGTCCGGCGCGACATTGAACAGCTTAGGACCCGCTTGCTATGCTCCCTTTATTCTATGTTTCCTCCAAAAGTCCTTGCTCTGGGGAGGTTTGCTCCGGAAGACTTGTCGGTAACAATTGGCCCATCTAACCGGATGATTGATCCAGTGGTTGAGCCTCAATTAGAAACGGTATGGGAGGCAAAGGTCGCTCTGGCAGAACGGCAAAATAAAAGAATCTACAATGGCTTGACGTATCGGTTAAACAATTTTCTCCAGGATGGAGGAACGCTTCGACTTGACCTGGCTATCTTTGAATATAAAGGACATTCATTGATCGAAATACCAGCATATTTTGATTTATCTGAACCACATTATCGAAAAGGGTGCTTCACGGGCGCAACAGTCAAAACAGAAGATGATCGGTATTTGATGGTCGAACTGTCTGGAAGATCCATGAATCAAAACACCATAGATCTATTGGGTGGGCTCATGGAAACACCGCCTGAATTGAAGACCGGACAGGATGTCTTTGCTTCTCTCTATAAAGAATTGGCAGAAGAGGCATTGGTGGAAGAATCAGATATTGCCGAAGCCTATCTACGAGCCATGTATTTGGAGCGGAGGACGAACATCGGATTTTATTTCGAAGTCAGATTGAAAATTACTGCTGACGAAGTCTTGAAACGATTTGCGGAGCGGGGGAGAGATTTGGATATTAAATCGATCAAGTCCCTCACCAGAGCGGAGTATCTAGAAACGCTGCGTAAGCATAACACTAATAAACAGTTGATCGCTGACCTTCTGTCTATTTAGGAAATGTGAAACCCCCGTCACCTGAGCCATGTCTGGCGTTTGGTGGACGGGGGTTTGGTCACGTGCGGGGAGCACCGCGTGGCCACGTTCTTTGTTCCCTCAAGGCTGTTGCCTCGGTAGGAACCGGCTGCAGCGGCGAGGGAGGTTCGTCTCAGTTCGACCTGGCACGGCACCGTCTCGCAGAGAGAGGAACTGGCACCATTCCCGTCGCTCTTCCGAGTTCAGGAAGCCGATGTTTCGGCGGAGCCAGATCAGGTGCGCTCCTGGATCGGTGGGAGGGGGTTCCGGTCTGGCCTGGCCCGAACGTTGCCTGCGCCAGGGAGGAGGGGATGGACCGGTATCAGGAACGCTGGCATCGCTCTGAATGGGTGATGGCAGAAATGCGGCTTCACTCCCCCGTTCCTCGTTCGCGGTGGAACCCAGGATTGAAGCCAGGCCCAGTCCGAGCACGAGTAGGGAAGTGAACACGAGTACCGGGTTCGGAAAATGTGGTTGCCGAGGAGGCTTGGCCGGAGCGGCTGGCCGTTCGATAACCCTGGCCTTGGTCGCCGTTTGTACCGGTGTCGAAACCGGTGCAGTGAGGAGGTGAAGAAGGTCTGTTTCCAGCTCACTGGCGTTCGCGTAGTGTTTTGATGAGTCAGGATTCAGGCCGCGGGAGATAATCACCCACTCTCGCTGGTTGATTCCAGTCGGATCGGGAAGTCTCTCGCGGGCCTGGTAGGCCTCGCGAGATAGCCCTCCCTTAGGGTAGGCGAGTAGCCCCGTGAGCATCGTGTAGAACATTGAAACGATGCTGTAGGTGTCATCTGATTCATCAGCCAGCGAGGCGTTTCGCAGATGCCGGCAGCTCGAATGCTCGGGAGTTCCGCAGAAGACCCCCGGTTCCGTGTGGCTCCCAGAGGCGTCCTTGAATCGCCCGATCCCAAAATCCAGTACCCTGACGCCACCGCCTTCTTCAAGGAAGATGTTGTTGGGGTTGAGGTCACGGTGGATGATGCCTTGGGCATGCACGCTCACCATGATGCTGGCGATCTGTGCTGCGACACGAATTGCTTCTGCCGGAGGCAGCGGCCCTTTCTCTTCCAGTCGCGTGCTAAGAGGCTGGCCTTTGAGCCGTTCCATCGCCAGGTAGCACCAGCCGTTCCATTCTCCGCATCCGAGGTACTTCGGAACGCCCGGGCAGGAGGGCGAGAGCCGAGCAAGAATCAGCTGCTCTTTCAAAAAGCGCCAAGCGAAGGGAGCGTTCCGATCAACAAGAATCTTAAGGGCGACCTCGTTCATGGTCTTTGTATCACGAGCCAGGAACACGGTTCCCATGCTGCCTGCTCCAAGGGCCTTCAAGAGCCGGAACTGATCGAGTGAGTCGCCAGCGTCCATTTTTCTGCCTCTTCGTGCCAGTTGTTGAATGAGCTGATCGTCAAAAAGCCTGTCTGAGGCTATTCGACGAACGCCGAAAGATAGCAAAAAATCCAAGAAACGTCAATGAACTAGGTGTAAAATCGTCAGAGATGCTACCATCTCTTTATCTTCTATGACATCTCCGGACTCCGTCTTTAAACGTCAGATTTTACCCCTCGTACTGACGGCTGTTGTGTGTCTAGCCTTGGTCGGGCTCTTGTGGCTAGAAATTACCGGACTGAATCGCTTCACTGCCACCGACATTCTTTTGCAGATTCGTTGGGTAGATGTCGTTGTGGGGCTCACGATCTATCTTAAAACGTCGATTGACTTTGCCATTTTTATCGGCCGTTTGATGGAAAAGAATGCAGATTGGAAGAGCCGAATTGCGATTGAGATAGGCACCGCCCTTGGGAATGCTCTTGGGACATTGGCCATTCTTTTAATCTGGACCTTCTTTAAAGAAGTACGGTGGCTCTTGGCGCTCATGGTTTTCCTCGCCGCCCTTGTTTTGTTCAAATTGGCCGAAGACAGTCTGGAGCATGTGACGGATGACGGTGTCGGCTTCTCCGCTGTCAAAAAGGCGGCTCGGGCGTTGGAGAAAGTTCTCGACAAATTCAATAAGTTAGTCGCACCAGTTCTGCGTTTTGTGTTACCCAATCTGAAGGCAACGAAGGAGGGCTCGCTCCGTTTTTGGCCACTCTTTGTAACCTCGTTCACCATTCCATTTATTCTTGGTTTGGACGATTTCGCTGGGTACGTCCCACTCTTCAGTATCGTCAACGTCTTTGGTTTCGGAACAGGAGTCTTCTTGGGTCATATGTTGCTCAATTTATTTTTGTACCTCTCTCCAGAACGCACCATTCGAGTGGTGAAGAACTCGCTTATTTCGTTTATCGGGAGTTTAGCCTTCATTGGACTTGGGATTTGGGGTTTGGTCGAAGTCGTCAGAATTATCGGACATTAACAACTCTTTTAAATAAGAACCGCGCCACCCAATAGGGTCTCGAGTGGCGAGGTTCCCATTGGATGGCGCGTGTGGTGGGTCTAGGGGGCCGAGTAGAGCTCCAGCGCGCAGTAGCGCTGGCCCCCATTTGTCAGAATCTCCGTCGTGCGCATGCCGCACTTACGGTGGGCGCACCTGAAGGCGAGCGCGCTGAGCCGTGAGTCGATGTCCGCGCAGTTCTGGCCTTCCTCGATCCGGCGACCGACCTCAATCGGGTCGCCGATCCTGGCACTGATGCTGCCCCAGATCGCCAGCCGCACCCCTTGTCCGGGCGGGGCGTGGATGTGGATCTTGAAGGGATAGCGGCGATTGAACCGCCCCTGCTGGCAGGTCAGCCACTCGAGCAGGACCTCCTGCCCATCTCGGTAGTCCTCCCGCAGCGTGTACCCGTAGGGATCCCAACGCCCTCGACCCAACCAGTCGACCAGTGCGTGCAGTTCGTAGCCCGTGATGGGTGTCGGGGGGCTCACCTCCACCTCGGTCTCGATGGTGACCCAGGGCTCGCGGGTGAAGTCGTTGATGCGGACCCCGTACAGCCTGGTCGGATTCGGATTGTCCCAGCGGCACTCCGTCGGGCTAAAGGGCCACTGTCCCGGGTTCGGGTTGGTGGGGTTCTCCGTGTCCGTGGGATCGGACGCGCAGCCTCCGAGCAGGACGAGGGTTGCGAGATAGGGGTGGGTGAATGAGCTACGGATCTTCATGAGGAATCTCCCTATTGGTGCATCACACACAACGCGTGTGCGAATATAAAATAATATTACTCTGAGCGGATACTTGTCAAGCGTACCCACTCTATTTTTTAGCCGTATTTGGAGTAGATCTGTCTATAAAGATAGGCGTTTTCTTTTAAATCGAGTACTCTGTCGCCATGTCTGTCACAAACCCTCTAAAAGCCAACATTCGCTCGATTCTGAGACACGCCCTGCCCTGCCAACTCGGGGATGAGGCCTTGGTGATCTATGACGAAGAAGTCGAGCTGACACGCCAGGTCTTGGATGCGTATCGAACGGCCTTGCCTTGGGCGACGTTTCTGTCTTTTCCTGATGAAGGTTCGGAAGTGGTGAAATGTGCGATCGATGGCTTGAAGCCCGGCGCATTGGTCGTATTAGTTCAGTCCTCTAGTTTTCGGCTCGACGCCTTCCGCATTCGAATTGAGCTCTTCCGGCGCGGCTTGCGGACGATCGAGCACCCTCATTTGAATCGTCTTCAGACGGCTGAGGAAATCGAAGCCTACGTAGATTCGCTCGCCTATGATACCGAGTATTATCGTTCGCATGGGGAAGGCTTGAGCCAACTGATTCAGCAGACCAAACAGATTCGAGTCAGATCGCTTGATGGGGCGGAGCTCGTCTATCAAGGACCGTTCGAATCAGCCAAGAAAAACACGGGGGATTATCGCGGCATGGAGAATGTGGGCGGCACCTTTCCGATTGGAGAAGTGTTTACTGAGCTTGTTGATCTGTCGGGAGTGAACGGGATCGCTTCGGTCTTTGGATACGGAGGAATGGATTTCAGAACGCGTATCGTTAAGCCATTCCATATTCAAGTCCAAGATGGGCTCGTGCACTCGATCGATGAGTCCGCTCCACAGGAATTCAAGGATATTTTTGCCATGGTCAAACAAAACGAGGATCCGTACATCCGTGAGCTGGGGTTCGGACTCAATCGAGCCTTTTCAAAGACACGGCCGGTGTCCGATATCACGACCTTCGAGCGCCAACTAGGAGTGCATGTCTCTTTAGGGGAGAAGCACGCGATCTATAAAAAGCCTGGGATGAAACCAAAAGAAACGAAATACCATATCGATTTGTTTGTCGATGTGGCCGAAGTCTGGTTTGATGATCATTTGGGTTTCAAAGAAGGAGCGTATCACCTGTTAAGTTCGTCCACGTAAGTATTTCTCAAAAGGTAGGGAAAACCGTTGCGAGCGTTCCAAACAAGCGTGAATCGCGTCTAGTAGAGGAGTTTTTACGTGATGGGTCTTGGCGAGTCGAACCGCTGTGTTGCAGGCACTGATGCCTTCCACCGTTGTGAGTTCGAGTTTTTGAGGATCTTTGCTCGTACTCGTCACGAGTTTTTGTCCGTATAGCCGATTTTTTGCATGGAACGAGTTGCCTGAAACGAACAGATCACCTAGTCCGGCAATGCCGAATGTTGTTTCGCGTTGGCCACCCGCCGCTTCTACGAGGTCGGCCATTTCTTGGAGAGCGGTTGTAAAGATAAACCCTTTGGTATTGGTGGCGACTTCTAGTCCGTCACATAAGCCAAGCCCGATGCTGTAGGCATTTTTCAAAGCCGAACACAGACCAACACCAATCATGTCAGAAGACAAACTGATCTGAACTTGTGAATGAGAGAGAAGAGTTCGAATGGTTTCACAAGCAGAGCGTTCATTTGAAGCCATCACCAAGCCTGTAACCTCGCTCATCGCGAGTTCATTTGCGATGGCGGGACCACCTAGCAGAACCAACCGCTTTTGGATCTCCTTTGGCATGAGTTCGATCTGTTGCAAAATGAGTGGGTGAAAGGTCTCCGGATCGAACCCTTTCGTCACACTCACGATGACAGCATCTGGTTCTAGATGGGGGAGGGCAAGGGAGAAGACTTCAGCGACAGCCTGTGAAGGAACGGCAATAAAAACAACGCGAGCGCCTTTGAGGGCCTCGCGGATATTATCGGTGGCGAAGACATTCGTTGGAAGAAGATGTCTGGGCAAATACTTTGGATTTTGGTGATGAGTATTAATGCTAGCGATAACCTCTGGCTCGATTGAGTAGAGGGCAATCCGGCGTGCTCGCTTGCCAAGGATGAGGGCGAGAGCTGTAGCGATGTTTCCTGCTCCAAGAAAGGCAATCATGACGTTATTTTAAGCAGACATTCAGTAACTGGTCGGTAGCTTACCCTATGAATGGGCGATGGTCCAAATCGTTCCAGGGCTCGTCTGTGGAGAGATGTCCCATACCCTTTGTGGATCGCGAATCCGTAGCCAGGATGAAGCTCGTCCAATTCGCGGAGTCGTTGATCTCGTAAGACCTTGGCGATAATTGAAGCAGCGGCGATGGAGGCGACCAGGCGATCACCTTTAATGATCCCTTGGCTTGGCCAGGGATAGGTTTCAGGTAAGGCGAAGCCGTCGGATAAAACGAGATCGGGCTGACGATGGAGTCCTTCAATCGCTCGTCGCATGGCGAGGAAGCCAGCCTGACGAATGTTCAAACGATCGATTTCTAGAGCGCTGGCCTCACCGACGGCCCAGCCCTCTGTCTTCTTTGTGACCCAATCGAAGATCTGTTCTCGTTGTTTAGGGGAGAGAAGTTTGGAGTCACGGAGTAGGGGAGGAAGGGTCGGTAGTTTAGGGCCGAACACGACAGCGCCTGCAAAGACCGGTCCTGCCCAGGCACCTGAGCCAGCTTCATCCGTTCCAACAAGGACCACCAAACCAGTTTTTCTGAGTTGTTTTTCTAGCCGGAAGGAGGGGAGGATCATATAAGTATTTTACGACGCAAAACTCGTCTGAGTTCCAAAACCGTGCTACGCTTGGATTCCTATGGAGTATACCACTCGTCGAGTCGTCAGCTCTTTGGCCATCTGTTCTTTTTTGGTTGGACTCTTTTCTCCGTTTGCGACAGAAGCAGCGACGGCCAAGAAGGTTGTAAAAAAGGCTACAAAATCGACTATTGCCATGAATTTGTATAACCCAAATAAGCGGTATGGCGATGAAAAGGTCGAGATTGAGAACCCAACATCACGTTGTCTAACCGCCGCGGCGAAGGCGGCTCATCAAAAAGATGTTCGGACGCTCGAAGAAGAGGGGAAGAAGCTTCCAGGAATTGAGGCTCAAGAACACCCATTAGCTGATGAGTACAAAAAGTATCAAACAGATCTTGGCTTTGCTTGGGGGGCGATGGAAGAGCCGTACTGCGGATTTGGCGCCTTCGGCTCCAGTGCTGCGTTGAAGTCCTACCAAAAGACTGTTTCTCGAGCCCGCGCTGCTTTCCTTGATGCGGTAAAGAAACAAACGAAGGTTACAAAATAAGGACCAAGTTCATTGCTTGCATGCGCCTACTCGGAGTTGATTACGGACGAGGCCGCATCGGCATTGCGCTTGGTGATACAGAGACGCGCCTTGCGACCCCCTTGGAAGTCTTACAGGCTTCTGGTAGGTCGCTTTCGGATATGGTCCAGCGGCTCGTTCATCTCGCTGCAAAAGAGGGAATTACGGAGATCGTTATTGGTCTCCCGTTTCCTCTGAATGATCAAACCCATGAAACAGGTCAGACGAAAGAGATTCGTCAGGTGATCGAGGCGTGTCGCCAAGCGGGTCTCATTGTCCATGAAGAGAATGAGACCTGGTCAACGCGTTTGGCGGAGCGTCAGGCGAGAGACGGCGAGCGTCGCGGACCGACGGATGACCTGGCGGCAGCAGCAATTTTGCAGGGCTATCTCGATCGAACCGCGCGGACAGGCTAGGATGCTCGCATGAGCAGCTATCTGCGCGACACCGCCTTCGTACTCTTGGCGGAACCGTTTAAAGAACAGGACGTTTGGCTTACTTTGTATGGTGAGCGGTATGGAAAGTTGGTTGGGATCGCACGTGGAGTACGTAGTGCTCATTCCAAGCAGCGTGGGCATATTGAGCCTTATTCAAAAATCGAAGTAATGGTCGCAAAAGGCAGCGCCTACGACAAAATCGCGGTCGCTCAGACGTGTGCTTCGAGTCACGGTCTTCGGACATCATTACCTGGGATGGCGATTTTCGGGAGCGCAGTCGCTCTGGTCGCGCGCTCCACAGAAGCGGCTGTTCCAAACGAAGAAATTTTTGCCTTGTTGAATGAATTGCACGAACTTTTGTCGGGTCCAGAGGCAGCCCGTATTTCTACTGATCGCTCAGCATTGCTCTTCTCTTCGTTTGCCTTGCATATTTTGCAAACGGAGGGCTACGGCATGGAGTTCGATCGTTGTCGTCTGTGTGGAGATAATCCAGAGAAAGAGGCGGTTTGGTTGTCTTTGGACCAAGGTGGAATCATTTGTCGGAAGTGCGTTACACGCAGTCCGCAGTCGCCAAATATGGGTGATTGGATTTCCTACCCTGTCCTACAGACGATCCGTTTTCTCTTACGAGAACCATTGAAATCCGTATTAGCGCTCAGCGCGCCCCGGTCGGTCTTGCAAGAAGTAGCGACTGCAGTTGACCAACTCACTACCTTATTTCCCCGATCCACTCAGAAGTCGGTTCACGACTTCCTGTTTTCCCTAGCCTAATGCATTGACGTTTGGGAGAAAAACCGGCAGCATACCTCCACAATTTATCCCAAGGACGCTTAGCTCAGTTGGTTAGAGCACCTCGTTTACACCGAGGGGGTCGTAGGTTCGAATCCCACAGCGTCCACCAAAAACACCGCACAAATCGTGCGGTGTTTTTGTTTGCTAGTTTCTTAAGATATCGCCAGAGACGACAAACACCCGCACCGAGCAGTGACTCCCAGGGTGGGTGTCCGTCGGTCACGAGTGTGTGACAATAAAATCTGTAATGTATGTGTTAACTAATGAGGGTGCTTATAGGCGCACATGCTTTCGAGGAGTTCCCGATGATGATACGGGTTCTCTTTTTGTGACTTGAAAGCATGAGCACGAATATACGCAATACCGCACGTGATAGAGCAAAAGAGCACTCCTCCATCAACGAACGACCCGTGCCAACCGTCGATGCGGAAATGCAACCGGCTGTCAGACGGCGACACGCCCTTCTCGAGGTCGATCACAGCGCAGTGACCGCAGTGCATTCCGCCCTCATCGAGATTGGCCATCCACGAGAAGTGACTCTCGCAAGGCATCCAGACGAGCTCGTCAGGGTTGACCTGTTCGAGAAAAGCGGCGATGCACTCCAGACCGCAGAACTCGCTGATGTGGCGACCACCCTTCAGCGTGATGGAGGTATCGTCATAGATCTTGCTATCGCATTCCTCCAGATAATAACCACCAGTCTCGATATTGCACACAGGGCAGACGGGGCAGTGATTGGGGTCACACGGCTCGAGCGACATAGGGCACCTCTTTTCAAGCGTCTCCAGCACACCACGTGCTTAAGAGAGCTTGCGTGTTCGGGTAGGCGCCTATGTTCTCAGTTGTAGTGGTACCCCTCTCACTCGACGACCTGAGTCATCACTTGAGAGGGGCGCCGCGGAGGGCACCGAACCGTGTTCGGTGATGCGGCTGGAGAAGGGGCGGGATGCCGAAAGCTACTCGTCGTCGTATTCGACCTGGACGAAGCTCTGGCCGTCGGGCAGAAGCGAGATCAGCGTCTTACAGAACTCGTTCGAGGTGTCGATGGCGGGTTTCGGCTCCGTGAGCGGCTCGCCGCGGTAGTCGTAGCGCTCCGGGAGGTACCCGTAGTCGACGACCTGACCGCGGAGCTCGCCGTAGATACGGTCATCGTTCTCGGCGAGCTCCTGCATGACGCGTGCTTCGGAGTAGCGTGCGACCGCGTAGGGGCTTTCAAAGTATCCCTTCGCGACGAGGAACTCCTTTGCATTGCCCTGCAGAACGAATCCGTCGCAGACGTTCTCGAAGCCGAAGTTGGTGACGCCCGGGATGATCTCGAGCTTATGGCGGCGATTGTGGATCTCGAGCAGCCTGCACGAGTAGACGCCGAGCTGATAGCGCAGCGTGATGAGCGTGACGAGGAGCTGAGGCTCGATGGCCTTCAGCACCTGGTCGAGGGGGAGATCGACGTCTCCGCCCTGGGGCGTGTTGACGTACACGAGCACCGGTTTGGTGTTGAACGGAGGAGCGCTATCGTAGGACGTCTCCCGATCATGGTACCCGTTTGCGCTGTCGGTTTCTTCCTGGCCCCCGGCCTCACCCGGAAACTCCTCGAACTTGATCGTGACGGTCGCCCAGTTCGGGCTAACCGCTTCGAGCATGCCCTTGAGCTGCTTGAGCAGCCGGACGAGGAGCTGGTGGTGACAGGAGTTGAGAACCCGACGAAGACCGCTATTCATGACGACTCTTGTGCACTCGGGGTGAAGTTGTCCGAGTGCAACCAATGGGCATATGCGCGTTTGTCTTCTACATGGTCGTTCTCCTTCTGGGATCAAGTCCCTCTCACTCGACGATGTTTGTCATCAGTTGAGGGGGACTGCCGCGAGCACACCGATACGATCGGTGGTGCGGCAAGAGGGGAAAGGGCGGGTCATTCCTTGGCGCTAGTCCTTGTCGTTCAGACAGCCATCGGTCCGACCGAGGCCGTCGGGGCGGATCCGGAGACTTCCTTTGGAGTCGCGTCCCTTGCAGTACTTCTGGAGGTAGCTACGCAGGCATTGCACGGAGCAGTAGGTCTCCGGCCCTTCCATGTAGCAGTCCACCAGGGAGTAGTAACTCCCACGGAGAGTGATGTACCGCGGCGTCTTATGTTCATGGCGCTTCGTGCTCATGCAACACACGGCGTCCTGGTTCTCTCTCCACAGGAGCTTGCTCCGACCTTCCTTGCTTTCGAGAAAGCTCGTCAGGCAGGGCTCACTGCAGAAGAGTCCATCCCCATCTTTGAGGGACAGATAGGTGAAGTCTCCGTCACACTCTTCACGGTACGGGGCCTTGCAGTGGATGCAGCGGGGACATGTGTCTCCCAGCCAGTATCCCTTGCAGTCCTCGTCGTTCAGTTCGTCGAGGCGCTTGTGAGCGCACTCGTAGCTGCACGCGTAGGTATCCGCGTGCAGAAACACGGCGAGCTGCCTAGGCTCGCTGGACTGCCTCTGGCCATAGGGGTTGCACGTCCGACACGTGCGCACATCACCCCCAGAGCACATAGAAGCAAACCACCTGTCCCTCTCGCTGCGGGTGTCCGGGATGAACCGGAGCAGGTCCGCATCTGCCTTCATGGCTGCACGGATGCAGCTCACGGAGCAGTACATCTGATCGTTGACCTGGAGGAACTCCTTGTCATTGATCGAATGGTGGTTGGCGCCACAGACGGAACAGGAGGCCTTGATGAGATGAACCATAGTTAACCTGTGCGTTTCAGGCGGCAAGGAGTCCAGCACCCTGCTGGGTCCATCAGGCCTTGACCGAAGGCCCGTACCTGAAAACGATGACGTGAGTTGGTCAGCTCGGCGCGCACGGTTTTTTGGTTCCATCAGTCCAAATAGGTTATTGAAGGAACCAACCATAATATCAAAATATAGGCATTTTGTCAATCTTTATAGACTTTTATGAAAACGCCCTCATAAACCCAATCAATCGACAAAATCCGCTTATTTTGCTAGAGTTCGGGCTATCTATGGGGTATTCGACCGACATGATTCAGAAAGTAAAGAGTCGGCTATTGGAGCACAAAGACTTACGAGCGGGAGAGGGGGAGCCGATCGCGGTCCATGCGGCGGTCAGCAAAGCCTCGACGCTCTACGAAAAACTGCGGAATGCGATTGATTATCGGGATGAACATCTGCTCCGCAAAGGGGCGATTGCTCGTATTTTGCGTCGTCGATTGACGTTGGATCGAAAGATCGAGGACACGTCGATTACTTTGTTGCGTGAGCTGGTAGCAGCGGGGTATCTGCCGAATGCGGCCTTGCCAGAGTCGTTAGCAAAAAAGGTGACCACGATCCTGACTCGCTATGAAGCTATTCGTCAGTGTAAGACGGGGACGGATCGGCACTACGCTTGGTTGTACGGCGTGACGGTTGCTGAGCTTGATGAGTTATTTGATTCGACTGCAGAACGGCGCTCGCTGTCTTTTTTCTTGTACGAACGTTTGGCGGAATCGGTTATACCGAGTAAGGGTGAGATGGATGCTAATGAGCGGCGATTGCAGATCTACATTGCCTGTATTCGTGCCTTTCAGAAGGCGGATGAAGATACACTCTCTTTGACGTTGCTACGGGGATATCTGCCAGAATGGACGACTCCAGAAGTCTGGATCGCATCGCCACAAGATGTGGCCTACCGTTTAGTTGGTGTTGAATCGCTTATTAAACGTCAATTGCGTCATCCGCTCTCAGCTAAATTCCTTCAGACCGTTCGGCCTTATGCGGTTGCACTACGGGCGCTAGTGGATGCCCTGAATAAGGATGGGGGATATGACCTAGAGCGGTTGGATAAGTCAGACAAGCTTGAAAAGGAAGTTGCTGAGGTTGCGGATAAGCAAATGAGCCATGCGCGTTCGCGCCTGCGCCGAGGAACGGTTCGCGCTATTATCTATCTGTTTCTCACGAAGATTCTCTTTGCCTTGGCCTTGGAAATTCCCTTCGAAGCCTTGATCTACAATCATGTCGATCAGCGAACGCTTGCGATCAACGTGGCACTTCCACCGGTTCTCATGACGATTTTAGGTTCGCTCATTCGCTTACCTGGTCGTCAGAATACGGATCGAATCGTCGAGATGGTGAAGGAACTTTTGGGTAATCAGCCCGTTCCGGTGTTGCGTATGGCAATTGCGAAGACGCGGAGTTTCTTTGGAAGTCTCATGGTGACACTCGCGTATCTATTGATGTTCTTTATCACGTTTGGAGCTGTCTCCTATGTATTGCATCGGTTCAATTTTACATTGGTGAGCGCCTTGATCTTCTTGTTTTTCTTGTGTGTCGTGAGTTTCTTCGCCTTCCGCTTACGTACGAATGCCCGTGAAGTCGTGGTCTTACGTCGTCCAGAACGATTTACGACGGCGGTGGTGGATTTCTTTTCCTATCCGATTCTCCGCGCCGGTCACTATCTTTCGACAGCTGTCTCTAAGATCAACGTACTCATCCTGTTTTTTGACGTCCTGATCGAAGCGCCATTTAAGCTCTTCCTTTCAGCGTTGGAGCATTGGTTGGCCTTCATGCGTGACCGTCGTGAGGAGATTGAATAATGAACACTATGTTTGAACTTTTATCTTCATCCATAAAATCAGGGGCAAGACGCGGGAGATTGCAGACCGCGCATGGAGTGTTGGAGACCCCTTTTTTCATGCCGATCGCGACGCGGGGAGCGGTTAAAACGCTCTCTTCTTTGGATATTGAGCGTTTGGCTTCACCAATTTTGCTTTCGAATACCTATCACTTGTGGCTTCGCCCGGGGATGGAGGTTATGAAACAGCAAGGCGGCCTCCATCGCTTCATGGATTGGAAGGGAGCGCTTCTGACAGATTCGGGAGGATTTCAGGTGTTTAGTTTGGAAGGCTTACGCAAACTCGATGATGATGGCGTATGGTTTCAATCACATATCGATGGGGCAAAGCTTCGTCTGACGCCCGAAATCTGCATGGAGATTCAGCGAACGATTGGGAGCGATATCTGCATGGTCTTGGATGTGTGTACGAAATTACCTGCCACCGACAAAGAGATCCGAAGAGCACTCGATCTTACGGGTGTTTGGGCAAGACGCTCGAAAGAAGCATTTCATGCGTTAAAAGACGGATCTATTAATCCTGCAGCGAAACTGTTTGGGATTGTCCAAGGAGGCACGGATAAGGCATTGCGTGTCGAAAGTGCCAAAACGCTGGTTGAGATCGGGTTTGATGGCTATGCGATCGGTGGCTTGTCGGTTGGCGAGCCGTTTGTAGAAGCTTGCGAAGTCTTGGACGTGACAACGCGTGAATTACCCGTCGATCAGCCGCGCTACTTTATGGGTGGGGCTAAACCGCACGAGATCGTGGGCTATGTGAAGCGAGGAATTGACATGCTGGATTGCGTCTTGCCGACCCGGAATGCGCGCCATGGAGTCATGTACCGCTTTGTCCACGATGATTTCAGTCGAGAGGATTTCTACGAAGTCATTCATATTACGAATGAAAAGTGGCAACGATCAGAGGAGAAGCTAGTTGAACTGACACCAGACTCAACGCCAATTGATCAGGAGCTTTCGCGATATACCTATGGCTACGTCTGTCATTTATTCCGAGTTGAAGAGATGTTGGGGCAGCGTTTGGCAACGTTGGTGAACTTGCGGTTTTATTTGGAGCTGATGAAAAAGATTCGGCAGCAGATTGAGGAGGGAAGATTTTAAAAGGATCGCCTAGATACAACTCCACCCGCGTCTGCGCAGATTCGACGAGGGTGTCGTTGCGCGGGGGCGGGTGGTGTGTCAGGGGGTAGTGGCGGGGGAGAAGTTGACGCCCGTCAAAGTCAGGGTCAGGCGCAGGAAGCCGTCTGTGGACGTCTGCGGGTCGCGTTCGGAGTAGATCCCGACGGTGCAGTTCGAGCCGAAGCGCCTCCAGTTCGAGAACCGCTCGGTGATCGACAGTCCTGTGTCGACGCCTGAGGCACGCCAACTCAGCTGGATGGAGCCGATCCCATCGGGAAATTCCTCAGCCCAGGCATCCTTCATGACGGTCGTATTGGCGCGCGTCATTTTGATAAGGACTTCGACGAGGTGCTGTCCGTAGCGCAGCTCTCTGAAGGGGTAGAGATGTCGTTGGTTCACGGTCGTCTCAGGAGGCATCGTGAACTTCGTTACATTCTTGATGGTCACGTGCAGGATGCCGTCGCTGCTCGCCGACACCACGAGGTCGTTCGAGCCAGTGCCGATCTTGAGGGGGATCAAAGTATCTACTTCGGTGATGGTCAATACACCCCGACCTCCCTCGGTGAAACCCACCCCACCTACACGAAATGAAATGGTTTTTTCCACCAAATCTTCGTGGATGTGCCAGGCTCCGACGAAAAGACGCTGGATGAGGGGCCTGAAGTGGCTTGAAGGTACATTCATCGAAAGGCTCCTTTATCCATTCCCTGAAAAGCTGTTCATTCAGCTCTTGGAATAGAGAGTTAACCTTATCAAAAGCTCGGTGAGTGTCAATCCATCCAGTAAAATAATAGGTTTACGAGATAGGTTGCCAGCCTCGCACATCCTCGGCACACTTCCCTTCATGCCCTCTCCCACGAACCTTCTTGAAGGCCTAAATGATGCTCAGCTCCAGGCTGTTATCCATGGTGATGGTCCGCTTTTGATTGTGGCGGGAGCCGGGACAGGAAAAACGACGGTACTCACTCGACGTTATCAGCATCTGTTGGGAGAATCTGATACATCGACCGATTCGATTTTGGCCCTGACGTTTACCGACAAAGCAGCTGGTGAAATGGAGGATCGTGTATTGAAGTTGATGCCGGTCGGTGCCTATGATTTTTGGATTTCCACTTTTCATGGCTTCTGTCAGCGGATTTTGGAAAATCATGCCTTAGAGATCGGGCTGTCAACACCGTTTCGCTTGCTTACTCCAACCGATTGTTGGTTGCTTTTGCGACGACATCTCTCCGAGCTCCCACTAAGCGCTTACCGGCCGTTGGGAAACCCAACCAAGTTCTTGCGCGCACTCGTTCAACACATCTCTCGTGCCAAGGATGAAGGGGTGACCGCAGATCGCTACGCTGAATTCGCCAAGACTGTTACGTTTCCAATGCAGGCTGAAGGTCAGGTCGAAGAACGAGCTCGTCTGGATGAGCTGGCCGCTCTCTATGCTACGTATACCCAGATCATGCGGGCAGAGGGCTGTTTGGATTTTGGGGATCTGATTTTGGAGACGCTTCGTTTGTTTCGTGAACGTCCGCTCTTGCTGGAAAAATATCGTGCGCAGTTCAAATACCTCTTAGTCGATGAATTTCAGGATACCAACTGGGCCCAATATGAATTGGTGAAGCTGTTGGCGGGAACGCAAAAGAATCTGACGGTCGTCGGAGACGATGACCAGGCGATCTATAAGTTCCGTGGAGCCTCTTTGGCGAACATCCTGCAGTTCCGAGATGACTTTCCAGAAGCTACCACCGTTGCGCTTACGAAAAATTATCGCTCAAAGAAGGAGATCCTTGATTTGGCTTATCGTTCGATCGAAAAGAACAACCCGAATCGGTTGGAGGTGAAGCTCGCAGATACGGGTCTCACTAAGCGCCTTGAAGCTGAAATGGGGGAAGGTGGATCGGGAACGGTCGAGCTTATCTGGGCACGAACGGTTGAACAGGAAGCGGACAAAGTTGTCGAGCAGATTGAACGCATCAAACGGACCGATCCCTCGTCGACCTGGAATGATTTTGCGGTGCTGGTGCGCTCAAACGATGGGGCTGAGGCGTTTGTACGGGCAATGGAACGCGCTCGCATCCCATTTCAGTTCATGGCCTTACGTGGACTCTACGCCAAACCGACGGTGATCGATATCGTGGCGCTTTTGACGTTGCTTGATACTCGGACCGATTCGGCGATCGTCTGGCGAGTGCTGACGATGGATTGTTACGGTTTAGGCGCATCTGATGTGGCCGATCTCTTGGCATATGCAAATCGCAAAGGGTATCCGCTTTGGAGCGTCGTGCGTGAAGGAATGTCCGAAAAAAACATCTTTTTGAGTTCCGAAGGCAGAAAGACGCTTGAACAGATCTACCAAGACATCGAAGGATTGGCTGAATTAGCACGACGGGCTCCGCCCTTTCAGGTGTTTCAGGCAATGTTAGAGAAGACGGGCTTCTTGGCCTGTGTTTTGCGTCTTACGGAGCGGGATCGAGTAGAGGCCCTCCGTCATGTCTCTGGTTTCGCCGATCGTCTTCGTCGATATGAGCAGATTACGCATGGGCCAACGCTCCATGGCTTCCTAGAGGAATACAAAATGGAGATTGAAAGTGGGGAAGAAGGGGCGCTCGACAGCGATCCAGAGGCGGAAGGGCCAGATATGGTGAAGATTCTGACGGTGCATGCGGCGAAGGGCTTGGAGTACCGCTTTGTCTTTGTAGCCTCGCTTGTTGACCAGCGTTTTCCAACACGTGCCCGAAGTGAAGCGATTCCGCTTCCAGACGGCCTTGTCCAAGAACGCCTTCCCGAAGGCAATGCCCATATCGAAGAAGAGCGACGACTGTTCTATGTGGCGTTGACCCGGGCGAAGGACCGGTTATTTTTGACGGGTGCCTACGAATACGGCGGAACGCGTGACAAAAAGCCCTCGTCTTTCTTGGCAGAGATGGAGCTCGCACCTCCTCCAAAAGAGGCGTTGGCGCAGCAAGAAGTAGTTGAGCTGCTGACTTCTCGCTCCGATACGCATGAGGAGGTCGCGAAAGATCTCGCGCTGTATCCGCTGAAGCGCCGATTTAGCTTTACGCAGCTAGCCGCGTTTCGAAAATGTCCTCTTCAGTACAAGTTCTCCCATATCTATCGCATCCCAACTCTTGGCTCTTATCAGCGAAGCTTTGGGCAATCGATCCATCTGACCTTTCAAAAGGTCTTTCAGTTACATCAGGCGCGTACGGCGGCAAGCCAGGTGTCTTTGTTTGATGCTCCAACGGCAGCAGTTGCTCTTGGAGATTGGGCGGTAACGCTCGATGAAGCGCTTCAGATCTACGAAGATACCTGGATTGATGAGTGGTACCCTGATCGCGCTGTGCACGATGAGTATAAAGCGAAGGGGAAGATCGCCGTCACACGTTCAATGGAGGCCTGGGCCGCGGAGCCGCCGCAGCCACTTGAGCTCGAAAAGGAGTTCATCCTTCAGATCGGTGGCCATTCGATCAAAGGCAAGATCGATCGTGTCGATCAAAATGCCGATGGGACAGTTACTATCTATGACTATAAAACGGGCGAAGCGAAAGAGAAGCTCGAATCGGAAGACAAGGAGCAGTTGTATCTGTATCAATTAGCCTTGGAAGGTCGGGGCTTTGCGGTTGCGAGTTTAAAGTACGTCTATGTCTTGGATCGACAGGAATTGGAGGTCGATCTTCTTCAAGAGGATAAAAAGGAAGTGTTCTTGACCAAGATGGCCGAACGGATGGATGCGATTCTGACCTCGAACTTTGAAGCGACGCCAGAACCATTTGTGTGTAAGTACTGCGATTTCCGTCAGATCTGTCCTTTTCGTAAGCTGTCTTAATTCATCCTTTTCTATGGCCTTTCAATCTATTCGCCGTCTCTTGCCCGAAGCCATCCGCCAAGCGGGGATCGATGAGCAGGTATCGAGCGTGCGCATTCTGACGCTTGCCAAAGACATCCTGGAGAAATGTTGGGGACCAGAAAAAGCGCAGTACATCGAATGGATTTCCTATAAAGACGGAGCGCTCCGCATCCGCTCGCATGCTCCCGCGGCCAGACAGGAGCTGAAAGCTTGGGAAATTCGCTTCATGAACGAACTGAATCGGGCGCTCGGCACCAAGCGTGTCACAAAGATCATGGAATGAGGTATCATAGCGCCATGCCTTACGCGCGGTTCCTTGTCCTCATGGGGTTGGCAACGGTTCTCGGCTTGTCGGCCTGGATCTACGTGTTATTTCGGATCGATCCGTTCACGAACGGCTGGATTGGTCCTGTCTCGTTCTACATATCACTCAGTATGGTCTGTGTCGGTGGCTTTTTCTTATTAGGTGCGTTGATTCATCGACTGCTCGCCAAAGAAACGACGGTTCTGCCTCGGCATGTGCGTGGCTGGTTTCGTCGGTCGATTCTGTTATCGCTTGGAACCATCGTGCCATTGGCACTTGCTTCGATTGATCGGTTTTCGTTTCTCACGTTTTTTATCTGTTTAGTCATTTTATTGGGAGTGGAAGGGGTGTTTCTATACGTAAATCAAGGTCGTCGCGTCTAACCTTTGACGTTCAGTCGTTTCGGATGTCATGCTTGGGCCAGTTCTATGCGTCTCTCGAGCTTGTTTGCCCCCTTTACCAAAGATCTTGGCATCGACCTTGGAACATCCAATACACTCCTCTTTCAACGCGGAAAGGGGATTGTGATCCAAGAATCTTCCGTCGTTGCCATCAATCGTCGAACGGGGCAGGTTATCGCGGTTGGGGAGCAGGCCCGCTCGATGGTCGGAAAGACGCCGCCGCATATCAGCGTTACTCGACCCTTACAGCGCGGGATCATCGCCGACTTTGAGGTGGCCGAGAAGATGCTCCGTTACTTTTTTGACCGTGTCCATGCGGAGGGTTCCTTTATCATCCCTCGACCGAATGTGTTGGTGTGTGTTCCACTCGAGGTAACAGAGGTAGAGCGTAAAGCCGTGGGAGATGCTTCTCTCGCAGCGGGCGCTCGTTTTGTGCGCTTGGTCGAGGAGCCGATTGCGGCGGCCGTTGGAGCAGGGATTGATATCTCTGAGCCGAGCGGAAACATGATCGTGAATATTGGAGGGGGGAGTACCGAGATTGCAGTCATCTCACTTCGCGGTGTTGTGACCTCCAAAACTATCTCTGTGGCTGGAGATGAGTTGAACAAGAATATTGTGCAATATGCACGGGACGTCTTTAGCATTATGTTGGGGGAACGGATTGCCGAGGAATTGAAGATCGGGATTG
Organism: uncultured Gammaproteobacteria bacterium; assembly: GCA_964567995.1. Lineage (GTDB taxonomy): Bacteria > Patescibacteriota > Patescibacteriia > 2-12-FULL-60-25 > 2-12-FULL-60-25 > JAGOTP01. The sequence continues at coordinate 393,156 of CAZMOB010000001.1, read as the reverse complement.
GCTCGGCGATCGAGCTGGAAGAACCGCTTGAGATGGCGATGCGTGGACGCGATCTATTGAGCGGACTTCCCCGTGAAATCATCGTGAACGATGGTCAGATTCGTGAAGCGCTTGGACGATCGGTGAAGGCGATTATTGAACAGATCAAATCCATTTTAGAAATTACGCCTCCCGAACTCGTTGCCGATATCCAACAGAAGGGGATTGTCTTAACGGGTGGTGGTGCCCTCTTACGCGGCTTGGATCAAGCGATCGCGAAATGGACAGGACTCCCGGTTCGTGTTGCGGAGGATCCCATGACGAGCGCTGTTCGTGGAGCGGGTCTTCTGTTGGAACGGCCTGATTTAATGGCGGATGTCGCATTTCCTGCGACAGATGTCGGTATTCGCTAACGTGCTATGAAATCTTGGATGATCAAGGGAGGGATCATTCTGGTCATACTGGTCGGGCTATTTCTGTTGCGCGCTCCACTTGGTCGATTAGCGCAGCGGGTATTTTTGCCTGTTATTACCCGCTTCTCTGGTTGGGCTGAACGAATAGATCATGCCGGTCGATCGGTCGCCTTGCCGAACGATGGTTCCCTAGAACGCTGCGAAGAGCGATTGCAGACCAGAATTGTTGATGCCGGACGTCTCTCCGCTCTTGAACAGGAAAACCGACTCTTGCGCGCTCAGGCATCCTTTTTGACCGAGTCTGGCTACGATCATGTTGGGGCGCGCGTCATTGGCCGGCGCATTGATCAGATCCATGCGCGTCTCCTCATTGATCGAGGAACGAATGATGCCCTGGAAGAAGGACAAGCGGTGATTACGGAAAATGGCTTGCTGGTCGGAAAAATAGTTGAGACCGGCTCACGTGTCTCCACCGTCGAGCTTTTGACGGATGCAGATAGTCGTATCGCGGTCGCGTCTGCCAAAGATGGACAGTTGATTGGCGTGTTGGAGGGTCGAGGGAACGGAGCAACTTTGCTCACTTATATTCCATCCTCGGTAGATGTCGCCGCCGATGACCTTTTGCTGACCGCTGGAACTGAAGAGAAGATTCCGCCTCGTCTGGCTATCGGGGTCGTCAACTCCGTGACTCGAACTTCCAAAGATCCATTCTATCAAGCCTCGGTCGATCCAACCGTCCGAATCGAGCGTCTGTCGTTCGTTTCGGTCCTTCGTCCGACCGCGTTGACTCGTTAAGCTTATGCTTCGTTCTGTGACCTGGATCTTGCTCTGGCTGGTCATGTTGGTCTGGTGTCTAGCCTTACGTCCCTTTGTGCCTGCACTGCTGCCGTTTGAGCCATGTATCCCGCTCGTGATTGCTGGTCTCATGCTCGGGCCTCTTCGTCTGATTATCCCCCTGGTCGTCCTAAGTGGGTTCCTGTTCGATGCCTTCCAACCATTTCCGCAACCAATAGCGTTGATTGTTTTGCTGGCTCTGTCTGCGCTGGTCGGATTGGCTGTACGCTTCCTTCTAGCGAGCCGATCTTTCTACAGCGCCCTAGTGCTCGTTATTATCGCTCGCATCTTGATTGCCGGGTTGGTCTACCTCCTTGGTCCTGGAGCCGCCCTCTGGCCAGCTGAACGAGCGATTCTTTCGTCGCCTCTGTTTTTTCTTGTTACCACCCTCGCGGATGCAGTTTTTCTCCTGATTGGGTTCCGTGTCGTCGCTCGTCCGCTCTTGGGTGTTAAACGGGTTCAGATCGCTCGATAATCTATGGATACACGCCGTTATTTTTCTGATCTGATTGATCAAGGCAATCTCCGGATGCGGGAGCGATCCGAAGAGGATGTTCGGCATGAACTCCTGTTCGAGCAAGATTGGAACCAGGCCAAGCAGCGACCGCTCTACCTGACTTCCTCTTTTTCACGTAAACGTTTTTTCATTGCTTTAGGTATCGTGCTCTTGTCGGTCGGGGCGCTGCTTAGTCGTGCGCTCTGGATGCAAGTCGGTCAAGCCGAGAACTACGCTTCCTTGGCAGAGCGTAATCGCCTTCGTTCAACCCCGCTCTGGCCCTTACGTGGTATTATTCGTGATCGTCAGGGAATGATCTTGGCGGAAAATGCCCCACGTTTTCAGGTAACGTTTCTGCCACGTGAAGGTGCAAAGGATGTAATAAACCGAGAGACTGCCTTGGGCGAGGCGGGACGGATTCTGGGGATTCCGTACGCTACATTGCTTGGCTATGCCTCAGTGACGGGAATGGCTCAGGATGAGGTCGTGATCGTGGCTGATCAGATTTCGTATGCGCAAGCGATGCAGCTCGCAACGGAACTTCCTCATTTGCCTGGTTTCCGGTTGGAGGTCCATCCCATCCGTCGCTATCCTGCTTCCACTGCTACGCCAAGTCTGTCCCATCTCTTAGGGTATGTCGGTCGTCTTTCGCCAGAAGAATATGCTACTCGAGCTGAATCGGGCTATCGGCATACAGATGAAATCGGCAAGACCGGTATTGAACGCTGGTATGAAGAGGTATTGCGAGGGAAGCTCGGTGAGCGTATGGACGAAGTCGATGTGCGAGGAAAGGCCAGCGCCTTCGTTGGTGAGCGTGCGGCTCAACATGGAGATGATTTAACCCTCTCGCTTGATGTTGCCCTTCAGACGGAAGCTGAAAAGGCCTTGAGATCTGGGATGGAGTTGGCAAAAACCAATCGGGGAGCCGTGATCGCGCTTGATCCCCGCGATGGCTCGGTCTTGGCGCTCGTGTCTTTGCCTGCCTTTGATAACAACGATTTTGCCGGAGCCGTGTCGTCGACAGTCTATCAGCGTCTAGCCTCCGATCCAGCTCAGCCGCTTTTCTCACGCGCGATCTCGGGAGCCTATCCGTCTGGTTCGACCGTCAAAATCGTTATGTCAGCGGCTGCGTTGGCCGAAGGCGTCATCAATCCTCGCACAACGGTCTTATCGAACGGGGGAATCCGGGTCGGTCAATGGTTTTTTCCTGATTGGAAAGCAGGTGGTCATGGTGTCACGACGGTCCGTCAAGCCATCGCCTGGTCCGTGAACACCTTCTATTATTATATCGGTGGGGGATACGGTGGATTTCAAGGGCTCGGCGTCGATCGGATCGCTGGTTGGATGCGTCAGTTTGGGTTGGGGGCTCGGACGGGGATCGATTTGCCAGCAGAAGTTCCAGGTAATGTGCCTGATCCAGCTTGGAAGCTCGCGAACCGCAAAGAGCAATGGTACATCGGCGATACTTACAACTTATCAATAGGCCAAGGTGATCTGCTCGTAACTCCGCTTCAAGTGGCAATGTATACCGCTGAAATTGCCAATGGTGGTCGGCGGATCGTTCCACATCTCTTCCAAGCCGTTTCGGGCACACAGTCTGATTTGGCGGCCGCTTTTACAACAACGACAAAGGTTGGAGCACCCGACGCTGCCTATCAGGTTGTGCGTGAAGGGATGCGAGAAGGTGTTGTCTATGGTTCTGGTCGAGCCTTAGCGAGTCTGTCGTTCGCGGTAGCTGGAAAGACCGGAACGGCGCAGTGGAGCAGTCAGGCGAACACCCATGCCTGGTTTACGAGTTTCGCCCCCTACGAACAGCCTGAGATCATTGTGACTGTCTTATTGGAAGAAGGCGGAGAAGGCTCAAGTGTCGCGGTTCCTGTGGCCAAACAGGTCCTGCTGGCTTGGGATCGTCTGAAGCGTGAACGTGGCGGAAGCTTCTAAGATTGACAGCTTTCGCGCCCCCTCCTATCCTTAGGGTCATAGAGGCGTGAGGTTTTGACCTCGCGCTTTTCATTCGTCTTTTTCTCTGTCACTCACTACTTTTTCTGTATGGGCCAAGTCCAGTATGTCAGCGCCGAAGGGTTGGAACGCTTGAAACAAGAGCTACATGAACTCAAGACCGTCAAACGTCGTGAGGCGGCGGGGCGTATTGAAGTCGCGAAAGCCTTAGGTGATTTGTCAGAGAATGCCGAGTACCATGAGGCAAAGGATGCCTTGGCGCTCTTAGAAAATCGTATTTACCAAATCGAACAGATCGTAAAAGATGCCCAGATCATCGAAGATCAGACAGGAAACAAGGGTGTTGTCCAGGTTGGTTCAACAGTCCAAGTCGAAGTACGTGGTCAAACGAAAACATTCACGATTGTTGGATCGAATGAAGCGGATCCAACCATGGGCAAAATTTCCAACGAGTCACCTATTGGTCTCGCCTTATTGGGAGCGAAAGTTGGAGAACTGGTTGATGTGGCAACACCGGCTGGCACGATCGAATATCGCATTGTTCGCATCGATTAGTTCGTATGACCGAGGAGATTCAGGTTCGTCGGGAGAAGCTGGAGCAGCTGAAGCGATCAGAAATTGATCCCTATCCCAAAACTCATCAGCGTGACACGAAGATTGAAGCGCTTCAGGCCCGTTTCGATGAGTGGGTGACGGCCGAGAAAGTGATCACTGTTGCAGGTCGTCTGATGGCTCTTCGTATCCACGGAGGCTTGGCCTTCGTTGATCTTGTTGATGAAACGGGAAAAATTCAACTGAGTTTGAAGCAAGAGGCGCTTGGTACCTCGTTTACCCTTTTTTGTGAGCAGATCGATCCGGGAGACCTGATCCAAGCAACTGGTGTGCCCTTTCTGACAAAGCGTGGAGAACGATCACTCGCTGTTAGCGCCTGGTCGATTCTCGCCAAAGCGCTTCGTCCCTTGCCGGACAAATGGCATGGGCTCCAAGACATCGAAGCACGCTATCGCCATCGTGAACTTGACCTTCTTTCCAGTCCTGAAGTAAAGAATACGTTTGTTGTTCGATCGAAGTTGGTCCAATCCATGCGTCATTTTTTGGATGAACGTGGATTTTTGGAGGTCGAAACCCCAATGCTGCATCCGATCCCGGGAGGAGCAAATGCGAAGCCATTCATCACGCATCACAATGCGCTTGATATCGATCTCTTTCTGCGAATCGCTCCGGAACTTTATTTAAAACGGCTGATCGTCGGAGGCTTTGAAAAGATCTACGAAGTCGCCCGCTGTTTCCGGAATGAAGGCATCGATCCTACACATAATCCTGAGTTTACGCAGATCGAGTTGTATTGGGCCTTCGTGAACGAGGACTTTTTGGGGTTCATGGAGCAGATGTTGGTTCACATGTTGGAGCACTCGATTGGTTCGACTACAGTCACACGCCAAGGGCAGGAGTTGAATTTCAAAGCGCCCTGGCCACGGAAGACATTCCGTGAGGTTATTTTGGAAGCTTGTGGCATTGACATCAATCGCTGTTTCACGGTCCAAGACATTATTCGCGAGATCAAAGCCGTGGGTTTGAAAATCGACTTCAAAGGGGCGATTGGCGTAGGCGAGCACTTGGATCAGCTCTATAAGAAGACGGGTCGCGCCTCAATTGTTCAACCGACGTGGATTTTGGATTATCCGGTTGAGATGAAGCCGCTCGCGAATCGGAGTGCAACGGATCCTACTAAAGCAGCGGTCGCTCAGCTGGTTGTCATGGGAGGAGAGATTATCAACGCCTACTATCACGAACTGAACGATCCAATCGACCAGCGTCAGCGTTTTGAAGCGGAGGAGGAGCTCGCGACCCAAGGGAGCGAAGAAGCCCAGCGAATCGACGAAGATTTCTTACAGGCATTGGAGCAGGGGATGCCACCAACCAGTGGGATGGGGATGGGGATCGACCGCTTGGTAGCGCTTCTCACAGATAGCCCAAGCTTGAAAGAAGTCATTTTCTTTCCAACGCTTCGACCACTTGAGCAGACTTCTGAGGAGATGAAAAAGGCTCATCAGACCCTCATTGCGCATGCCGTGATTCTGGATGACGGAAGCAAGCCACGCTGGAGTCTTATGAATACGGTCGCGCATTTGGGAGCCTCTTTCGCGGCTCGCGAAGGCAAAAAACTGATTGCAATGGATACAACGACCACACAGGATGGGGAGGCGATTCAGATGAATATTCAACATGCGATTATGATCAAGTCTGCTTCAGACTCTGCTTCATTGCATACGTTGAAGAAACAGGCGGAAGCACAAGGATTGATGGTTGCCTGTCTAACTCAGGCGATGCAGGACTCGACCGATGATCGTAAAGTAAAAGCGGCTCACAAAGAGACCCCAAGCGATCAAGTGGAGTATTTGGGGATTCTGATCTTCGGAAAAATGAAAGAAGTTGAGCAACTGACCAGCTCATTTTCTCTCATTGAATAGTGGTTCTTTGTATGCGCATCGTTCTTTGTTACGGAGTCTTCGACAAGCCGCTAGAGCGTTACGCCCGCTACTTTCAGGAAGCTCAACTCCAAGGTGATCTAGTCTATGCTGTGGTTGTCCCTGACCGACTGGTTTTGGAACTGCATGATCAGTTGCCTGCGATGAGTGAAATGGAGCGTCTCGCGCGTGTCCAGAGCCATCCAGTCATCCACAGAGCGTATTTGGCTCATGTAGAAGAACCTCTCCGAACGATTGAGCAGGTGCGGCCACATATCTGTTTGTTGGGAGAGGAGCGTCATGGGTTGTCGCAGAGCCTCGAAGCGGACTTGATGCAACGGGGACTCTTTCTGACGGTTCAATCAGTTGCTCATTCCTCGTCTACTCGTTAAAGTTCTCTCACTATGATCGATATCCAGTCTCTCCGGGCTAATCCGGCTGCTATCCGTGAAAACCTGCGTCGTCGTCAGGTGAGTGTTGATATTGATCGATTGCTGGTTTTGGATGCGCAGCGATCCACCTTGATCCAGGAGCTTGATGTCATTCGTCAGGAACGGAATCAGATTGCCGATCAGGTTTCTAAAGCAACACCAGCCGATCGTTCAGCGCTGATTGCGCGTGGAAAAGAATTGAAAGAGACGATCACAGCTCGTGAGCCTGAGCTGGAAGCGGTTGAGGCTGAATGGAAGACGCTGCTTTCCCTTGTTCCAAACCATACCCATCCAGCTGCGCCGACTGGCGCGTCTGACGAGGAGAATGTCGAGGTACAAGTCTCAGGTGAAGCGCAAACCTTTTCATTCGCTCCTAAGTCGCACACAGAGCTCGCCAAGCAACTCGATCTGATCGATTTTGATCGAGGCGCTAAAGTGGCAGGCGCGAAGTTTTATTTTTTGAAAGGGAAACTCGTTCTCCTTGAACAAGCTCTGATCCACTGGGTGCTGAAGGAGTTGGTGGCTGAAGGGTTCACCCCAATCGAGACGCCGGATGTCGCGAAAGAAGAAGTGATGTCTGGGACGGGCTACAACCCGCGCGGCTCAGAGGATCAAATCTATACGATTCAAGGGACGGACCTGTCGCTCGTTGCAACGGCCGAGATTCCGGTAGGTGGCTACTTCAAAGACGAGATTTTGGAAGCGAAAGACTTGCCGCTGCGCTTTGTTGCCTTGTCGCACTGTTTCCGCAAAGAAGCGGGAGCCTATGGAAAAGAGTCATATGGCCTGTATCGCGTCCATCAATTTACCAAGGTTGAAATGTTCGCGTTCGCGACCCCCGATCAATCCGAAGGATTGCACCAAGAGCTGCGCCGATTGGAGGAGCGTATTTTTACGAAGCTCGGTTTACGTTATCGTGTGGTAGATATCTGCACTGGTGATTTGGGTGGTCCAGCCTATCGCAAATACGATTTGGAAGCTTGGATGTGGGGGAAGGGTCAGGGCGCCGGTGGTTGGGGAGAGGTAACGAGTGCCTCCAACTGTACGGACTATCAAGCCCGCCGTTTGAATATTCGCTACCGCAAGGAAGATGGGAGTGTTGAACTTGTGCATACGCTCAATGGAACGGCTCTCGCCTTGTCACGTGCTCTTATCAGCATTATCGAACAGTATCAGGAGGAAGATGGGAGTATCCGGGTTCCGGAAGTTCTACAGCCATTCTGTGGCTTCGACCGAATCAGCTAAGCTGTTCACATGAAGACCTGGATTGAGGTATCGGGTCAAGCGTTACGTTCGAACTATCAACTGTTGAAACAAGCTGTTGAGCCAGCTCATGTATTGGCCGTCGTAAAATCGAACGCCTATGGACATGGGTTGGGTCTAGTTGCAGAAGCATTGAAGGATTGTGCAGATGGATTTGCTGTCGATCGGGTTGAAGAAGGAGAGGCGCTGCGAGCACAGGGGATTCACACCCCCATTCTTGTGTTGGGCTATACAGAGCCAGACCTTCTTCAGGCCGCGATGAAAGCACGACTCGAACTCACCATCGCTAGTTTTGAACAGCTCGCCCAATTACATTTTACGACGCAAGATCAGCGCCCTCCCGTCACAATCCACTTAGAAGTAGAAACAGGTTTATATCGACAAGGCATCCCACTAGAAGAGCTTCAACCGATAGCAGAACTCCTTCACAGGATGTCTTGGGTGGAGGTGAAAGGTCTTTTCACCCATTTTGCAAACGTGGAAGAAGATGAAGCGGGTGAGTATCCTGCCGAACAGCTGCGCCGCTTTGGAGAGGCGCAGAGGACTCTTCGCGTGTTGAAGATTAATCCACCGCTTTGTCATACAGCTTGTAGTGCAGCTGCACTCGGTTTCCCATCCTCCAGGTTCGAAGCGGTACGGGCTGGAATTGCCCTATACGGCTTATGGTCCTCCGAACTGACGAAACGGCAAGCTCAGGGCTTTGGACTCCCTCACGACGCTCTCAAACCCGCTCTTACTTGGAAGACGGTGGTTGCTCAGTCCAAATTCGTGCGTGTCGGAGAAACGGTTGGGTATGCGCGAAGTCAAACACTTACGCGGGACAGTCGAATCGCGATTCTGCCCATCGGGTACTACGATGGCTATCCACGGTCGTTGTCTTCGCAAGGAATGGTTGTTGTGAAAGGTGTTACTTGTCCAATTATCGGTCGTATCTGTATGAATATGTGTATGGTTGACGTAACAGACGCTCCAGGTGAAGTGACTGTCGGTACCGAAGTCACCTTGATCGGTTCTGTGATCCCAGCCGAGAAGCTTTATACGCTGGCTGACACCATTCATCACGATCTGTTTGCCCGACTCTCTTCTACGATTCCGCGGCGCTTAGTAGACTAAGGACGCCGCTTGGTATGTCTTCGCCCTTTACTGTACGGAAGCCTTACGCCTTGGTGGGCGTTATTGTCGTTCTAGGCTGGATCTTTTTTTTCTTCCGGTCCGAATACTTCGAATTAAAGGATGTCCAGCTTGAGACGAGTGGGGGAGTCATCTCTGAGAGCGACGTACTTCCCATCGTCTTTCAAGCTTTGGATACGCAACCCGCCCGTCCTTGGTCCAAGCGCCAAGTCTTTTTTCTTCCGAAGCACAAAGTAGGGGAGGGGATAAAAGCAGCCTTGTATGCTGAAGAGGTGCAGGTAGGGGAAACAGATAAAAATATTTTACGACTCAAGATATCATTTGGTTCGAGGTTCCTCTACACCACTCAGACAGGGGAGGATTTTCTCAAGTGCGCTGTTGCACGGCCGGGTGGAATACCCTTAACAGACCCGCCTACCCTGAGCGCTGCCAAAAAACGGTACCTTCTTGCTACAGATTTTACGACACAAGCTTTGGATGGTCTGGTATACGTGCGAAGAGCTACAACGACCTTAGAGGTGCCTATCATTAAACGTCTCTTGGAGCTTGGGAAGGCTCTGGATGAACGTAAGATTCGGTACGCGTATCTAGAAGAAGGTCTGGGACAAGATGTTACTGTACAACTGGATCGTGACCGAGAGGTTCTCATGGACCTTAGTCAGCCCCTTGAGGAGCAGGTAGACCGTTGTCAGGCCATCCTACGTGAAAAGGAGTACAAAGATGTCCGGCCACTGACAATCGACCTCAGAATCCCTGGAAGAGCCTATCTACGCTAAGACTACCCTATGAGTCGTATAAGATATATTGTACGACTCTTAATACCACCCTTATCCTATTACCCTCAGTGCTCTGATTATTAGCTAGGTTGAGCTATTTTTTACTTGCTCTTATAGGTACCCGATCAGGTACAGCCCATCGTCCGCTCGTATCGGTTCTGATGACTCCATACTCACTACTTACCCCACCACCCCCATTGATCAGAAATTCGATCTCAATACTTTTACGACGCAAGTTTAAAGTTAAATGCCGAGTGCCAAACAACGAAATGTAGCTCTTCTCTCCCTTGAAAGTCCGTTCTACCAACTATAAACGCAAGCTCCTTCCCTATGAGGTGTTTTTGTTTGTAAAAACTTTACTTTGCGTCGTAAAATGTTTTTCGTCTTTCCTACGTGTAGCAGTATATACTTGCGTCATGCCGACATCCTCCCTTCCCCTACTCGATACCTTAAGTAACGCTCCCGATTTGCTCAGTCATGGCTTGCTGTTAACCGTATTTAGCTTTGTAAGCTTGCTGGTCGGAATTGCGATCGTCGTCGTCAAACGTCGTAAAAAATGATCATTCCACCGGTGAATCAGGGTGAATGACTTCGATATCCAGCCAAGCTTTTACACTCGCCAAGAGATCGCGCGTCGCAAACCACAGGTCTTTTCTGTAGGGACGTACATTAGCAGGAACACCGTAGGCTTCAATTCCAAAGGAGCGGCAAAGATAAATAGCGCGGCCAAGGTGAAACCGCTGTGTTATGATGACAATCCGTTTTAATTTGTAGACCTCAGAAGCTCGACGGCAACTTTCATAGGTACGAAACCCCTCCTCATCGATCACGATCCGATCTGGCGCGACACCACGATCAAGCAGCCACCGCCACATGATAGGAATTTCAGCGGCTCGGAAGCGTCCCCCGTCCCCTGTTAACAGCATTGGGGCATCAAGAGCAGAAGAAACACGCTCTCCAACGAGTAATCGGTCCGCCAAAGCATCACTCGGGGCCCCAGACGGTTCTATACCTCCACCAAGGATCATGACGGCGTCAGGATGGGGTTGCAGTTGCTCTAACGGCAGAATATAGGCTAAGGACGGAATCTGTACGCGAAACACTAAAGCGCATGAGCCAATGATGCCGATAAGCGTCAGCAATCCGAGCCCTGTGAGCAAAGAGTGCTTCGTGCTGGGTTGTTTCAAACAGCGTAGGATTTTATTCATCTGCCAGAGGCTTGTCTAACGTCAGGAGTTGCACATTGGCTGTCTGCCCCGTGATTCGCAGCACATCTTTATCAATTTTCACAAACTCTTTACTAGCCAAATTATACTGACTCACGACTGTTCCCAAATTTTTTCCAACGGACTGAAAGTGCTGCTCATACGCTTGGAGGTGCTGTCCGAGCTCACCAACACGCTTACGGATCTCTTTGGTCTGCTCCTCGATCTTGAGCGCATTTAAGCCCTGCAGGACCGTTTGTAGGTAGGCAGAGAAGGATGTAGGAGACACAATCACCACATGATGATGCGAAGCGGCCCGCTGCAACAAGTTCTCCTCTTCCATCATGCCACCAATCCGATTCGTAAGCAGATCATAATAAATCGCTTCATGCGGAATAAACATGAACGCAAACTCCGTCGTTCCTTCTTGAGGTCGGATATATTTCTTCGTCTCGGTAATACGAAGTTTTAAATCATTAATGAAAATCTTTTCAAGTCGGACCTTTTCCTCTGGCACTTCAGCCGAAGCCAGACGATTGTAATTCTCAAGACTGAATTTCGAATCGATCGGAACGATCTTATCACGTACAAAAATCGCGGCATCCACAATCATCCCGTCTTTGAAGGGATATTGCATCTGGTACTGTTCTGGTGAAAATAGGTTCCGCAATAGCGTTTCCAGATAGTATTCGCCCAAAATCCCACGCTGTTTCGGATTACTCAAGATCTTATGCAGTTGATCGAGCTGTGAAGAAAAACCTAACACTTGCCGGTTTGTTTCTTCAATTTTGACCAACCGTTCCGTGACATCTCGAACCGTCGTCGTCATATGGTTGCTCGAGACTTGGTGCTGTTTGAGCGTTTCGACCAGAGAGATCTTTACATCCCCTTGAAGATTCTCGAGCTTTTGCTGCAATAGAAGGAACAGATTAGGATCAACCGCTGGCTGAGCTAAGCGTTGAGAGACACGCCAGAGAACAACGCCCATCGCTGCAAATCCAACAAAAACACTTGCGAGCAAAAGCCATTGCATAGTCCTCGTATTGTCCCGGAGCGAGCCACGCTTGACAAGGAGCGTCCCGTCCACAATTATCCACAGACGTCTAACGATCAAACGTGTTATCTTCGACCCGCTGACATATTACGCTTATGCCTAAGAAGCCTTCTCCCCCACCCATCTCTTCCTCTTCCGCTACGAAGAAGAAGCCTGCCGCTTCAGCCGCCTCCAAAAAAGCTTCCGCCACGGATGATACTCTTTTGGATGATGAACTGATCCCAGAGGAATTGGACGAAGAAGATTTAGATACTGACGCCGTAAAACCTGAAGAAGATGCAGACGTGATTGCTCCAAGCGTTGAAGAAGAAATCGATAAAGCGGGAGATAAAGAAGAAGAGGAAGAGGTGGTCGATGAGGAAGCTATTTTAGCTAAAGGCGACGAACTCGAAATCCTGAACTTGCTTGCCAAAAAAGCCAATCGCATGGAACAAGGTCTAGACGATGACGAACTAGTCCCCGACGAAGAAGGAATGGGCAGTTTCTAGGAAAGAAACGCAGAGGAACAAACCAACAAAATACCTCCTGAACCTGGGAGCAATGGTGTTAGCGAAGCGCTTGCGGACCAGGTGAAGGAGGTATTTTGTTGGTTTTTTGATATATGATTCTTTCCTAGAAGCTGTTTCAGAAGCTCAGGTGAAAAGCCTAAGCTCAGAAAGAATAGCTCCCGACCGACGAAACCATCCGTGTTGCGCAGCAACTTGTTGAGGAGAAAGGGAACTATTCTTTCTGAGCGCTCGGCTGACTTCTTTTATAGCCCTAAAGATAGATTAATTGCTTGTTTCAGCTCAGTGCTTGGCAAGGATAACGCGATCGGGATTTGTTGTTTTTGTCCCTGGCGATCGTTGAACGCCACGAAGCCATTCTGCAAGGCATGATCATAGACATCGCGAGTGACACGGACGTCCTGGAGACAGTAGTCGCGGAGTTTGTCGATCTCGCCTTTTCGCCAATACTCAACCGCCATGAGTCCATGACCCGACTTCCCCACTCCCAAGGTCGCCTGGGCAACGTCGTCGAGCTTGATGCGGTAGCCCAGCTGCTTTTCTATTTCGACCAAGAGGTCAACCGTTGGGAGGGCGGCTAACACGCCCGTATACATCGTCTGAAGACACGGATAGTCGAAGCCAAACAGGTTATACCCGATGATCCGATCCGCCCGCTCTAAGCGTGGCCAAAGACTCGGCAGGTCTTCCTTGAGGAAGGATTCGAACGTATCCGTTTCGTAAAAATAGGCTCCAACCAAGGAGACCTCAAGCAAGGCTGGATTATACGCTCCCACATCTTGAAAGGTATTCCGAGTCTCAATGTCGATGACAACTTCTTTGCGCATAGAATGAAGGTTGAATGAACGGATACTAGCACACGCGTCTTAGCAAATCTAAATCACCCTCCTTCGTACCTAACGCAAAAGCCGCCCATTTGCGGGCGGCCTGAGCCATCTAGCCATTCTTTTGTGCATCGCGTTTCCGTTCGAACTCCTTCAGATATTGTTTACGGATGCGGAGTGATTTTGGCGTCACCTCGAGCAACTCATCGTCTCCTAGGTACTCAAGAGCCTCTTCCAAGCTCATCGAGCGAGGCGTGTCGAGACCTTCCGCCACCCCATCCCCTTTCGAACGCATGTTAGAAAGCTTCTTTTCTTTACAGACGTTGACGGCCAAATCTTCAGGCTTCGCATTTTGTCCGATGACCATCCCTTCGTACACCTCAATTCCAGGACCGATGAAGAGCTGACCACGTTCCTGAGCGGCCTGGAGACCGTAGGTGTTAGACGTTCCCGTTTCGTGCACGATGAGCGATCCGTGTGGAGCTCCATCAATTGCACCCACATGTGGCTGGTAGCCTAGGAAAAGGGTGTTGATGATGCCTTGGCCGCGCGTATCCATCATGAATTCCGTCCGGTAGCCAATCAGACCACGTGTTGGAATGATAAATTCAAGATAACCCGTTCCGTTCTCGATACGCATATCCTTCATTTCTCCCTTGCGACGCCCCATCTTTTCGATCACGGATCCGTTCACGGCCTCTGGACACTCGATCGTGACTTCTTCAAATGGTTCGAGTTTCTTGCCTCCTTCTTCCTTAAAAATAACTTGAGGACGCGATACTTGAAGCTCAAAGCCTTCACGACGCATCTTTTCGATCAAAATAGAAAGGTGCAGTTCACCACGACCAGAGACGATGAACGATCCCTCTCCCCCACCGGATTCAACGCGGAGCGCTACGTCATTCTGCAATTCACGATCCAAACGCTCTTTGATGTTGCGCGAGGTGGAGTACTGTCCTTCGTTTCCGGCAAAGGGTGAGGTGTTTACGCCAAAAGTCATCTTCACAGTTGGTTCCTCAATCTTGATCACAGGTAAGGCTTCTGGGGTGTTTGGATCAGCGATCGTTTCACCGATGTTGATTTCAGAGACACCTGCAAAGGAAACGATATCTCCCGCTTGGGCTTCTTGCACTTCCGCACGGCCCATTCCAACGAAACCCATGATCGAGGTGATCTTCGCAGGGGTCTGCTTCCCATCGCGATTAATCCAGACAACGTTACCCGGCTTAAACACGCCACGCACGACACGACCAATGGCCATCTTCCCTTTGTAGTTATCGTAGCTGACGTTCGCGACGGACACCTGCAGTGGGCCTGTTGCATCGTTCTGGGGAGGGGTGACTTGGCTCAGAATCGTATCGAAGATGGGAAGAACACCCGTCATCTTTGACAGATCTGTTTCAAGACCAGCCTTTCCCTGCTTAGCGGACGCGTACACGACTGGGAAATCTGTTTGCGCATCCGACGCACCGAGCGTGACAAACAAATCGAAGGTCTGGTTCAACACCCAATCTGGACGAGCATCTGGCTTATCGATCTTGTTGATAACCAAGATGATGCGGTGCCCAGCTTCGATCGCTTTCTTCAACACGAAGCGCGTCTGTGGCATCGGTCCTTCTTTAGCGTCTACCAGCAACAACACCCCGTCGACCAAGCTCATGATACGTTCTACCTCTCCTCCGAAGTCTGCGTGTCCTGGCGTATCTACGATGTTGATTTTTGTCCCTTTGTAGAAAACAGCTGCGTTTTTGGCGAGAATCGTAATTCCACGCTCACGTTCAAGTTCGTTTGAGTCCATGATCGTCTCCCCTTCTAACCCACTCTCCTTGAAGGTATCAGACTGTTTTAAAAGCGCATCAGCCAAGGTGGTCTTACCGTGGTCGACGTGAGCGATGATGGCGATATTTCGGATGTCCATAGGAGTTGGGCTGCTTAGATAAAAAGAGGCGCCGTTACCGGCGGATACTTGGGCGAAATGATAGCCTAATAAAGCCTATTTCGTCAAAGTGTGGAAGGGGGCGTAGATCCGCTCCTTCACTTGCCCACAAATCGCTTCGCGAAATCCATGGTGTACAAGTTCAGGAGCGGATCTACGCCCCCGTTCTTTCTATGGATGCGGTTTAGTTGAGGACCTAACTGTCCTTCGTTTTGCGTCGTAAAATACTATACTTATGGCAGACTGTTTGGAAACCCCTTTGCTCGCTATACTTTTGTGCATGAATCCGCCATCGCCTTTCCCCTCTTCCTTCCTCTGGGGTGCTGCTACATCCAGCCATCAGGTAGAGGGTGGAAATCACCGAAATGATTGGTGGGCCTGGGAAAAGCGTGTTCAACCAAATGTGAAGCAATCAGGCGAGGCCTGTGATCAATGGAACCGCTGGTCGGAAGATGTGGACTTGATAGCCGAGCTAGGCCATAACGCCCATCGCCTATCACTCGAATGGTCACGGATCGAGCCGGAGCCAGAGGTATTTGATGAGTCTGTCCTCTCCCACTACGCAGACGTCCTCCAAACACTTCATAAAAAAGGGATCAAAACGGTCGTAACGCTTCATCACTTTACGAATCCACTGTGGCTGGTGGCCTTAGGTAGCTGGTCAGATTCTTGCGTCGTAAAACACTTTACGCGCTACGTCGAGACAGTCGTCAAACGACTTGGTCCACAGATTGATTTCCTGCTCACGATCAACGAGCCGGGTGTTTATGCCTTCATGTCGTATCAAACCGGCCTTTGGCCTCCCCAAGAACAAAGTAAATGGAGGATGCTGCGCGTTCTTTGGAACATGGCTCAAGCCCATCGTACAGCTTACAGTCTTATCAAACACCTCCTCCCCACTCTCCCCGTAGGCATCGCTCAAAACATGGCCACGTTTGAGCCTATCCATCCTAGAAGCTTGATCGAACGAATGGCCGCGCGCTGGATGGCTGCATGCAACAACCGGTCCTTCTATTGGTTGAGCGGTTGGAAGACTCATGATTTTCTTGGAATCAATTACTATTTCCATCGTCGGCTTAATGCAGGTGGAAGACTTTGGCCACGTTTTCAGGATCCGAAAGAAACAAACCGTCCAACAAGTGATCTGGGTTGGGAGCTTCATCCAGAAGGCTTGGGGGGAGTTGTTCGATCAGTACGTCATACCAATAAACCTATTCTGATTACAGAACATGGTTTAGCCGATGCCGATGACTCGCGACGACCGAACTTTTTGGAGAAGAGTCTGGGAAGTTTGGCGGGGGCAATCAAAGACGGCGTTCCGGTCATTGGCTACCTTCATTGGAGTCTGCTGGATAATTTTGAATGGGCGGATGGGTTTAGTCCTCGCTTTGGATTGGTTGAAATTGACTACGCGACACAGAAACGAACTCCAAGACCATCTGCCTGGCTGTATAAAAAGCTGATTGAAGCTTCCTGTTCTAAATAATGAGAGAATTTTAAAAGGAGCCTTTAGAAGGGCTCCTTGTTGGCAGAGCTCGTCCCCGATCAGGGACGTCTCCCGCTCATCAGACAAACACCCAAAAGGCCTTGCGCCGACGGATCCCTCAGGTTATGAGCCCTTGGTGCGTCTGGATGTAGTCTGTTTTTTGACGGCCCGGTGCACGACCACCATGGCAGAAAGAGCGGGAGACGGATCCCCGAGCAAAGAGCCGCGACTTGGACCGACTGGGGGAACCCGTCGATTGACCAGCGGTGGAGTCGCGTGCGTTGCGGAGGAGCCAGAAGCAAAAAATGCCTCAACAGCCCGTTTCCTGAGCAGGAGGAAACAGGATGGAGACGATTTTGTCAAGTTACTGGCCTATTTTACAGTTCAGCCGTCTCAGCCAAACGAGGAGCATGCGCCTGGACTCCCAACTCTTCCGTCAGACGGGTTGCGAGGGCAATCGCCGTCCCCTCTTCTCCGTGGGTGCAGAAAATATGTTTTGGCAGAGAAGACGCGGAGCGAATCCAATTGATAAGAGTTGGTTGATCGGCATGGGCGCTGTAGGCGCCAATACTCTTTATCGACGCTTGCACATGAATACGCTCACCTAAGACATCGACGATCTTTTCTCCCGTGTAGAGCTTTCGACCCAGCGTCCCTTGAGCTTGGTAGCCAATGATTAAAATGGTGTTTTTTGGATTACCCAAGTACCGCACCAAATGATGCAAAATGCGGCCGCCATTCATCATACCTGCACCTGAGATGATAACTTTCGGCGGTGGAACGAAATTGATCTCTTTCGACTCATCTCTCGTTTCACACAAGTGGAGGCCTTCAAAATCAAACAGATCATCCCCATGACTTACCAGGCGGAGCGCTTGCGGATCGTAGTACTTGGGATAGCTGCGAATGACACGTGTGGCTCGGATCGCCATAGGGCTATCGAGATAGACGTCGACCTTAGGCAACCGTTTTTTCTGAACCAACCCGTTCAATTCAAAGAGGAGCTGTTGCGTACGCTCGATCGCAAAGGCAGGGATGAGGAGGACTCCACCTCGACCGACCGACTCTGTGACAAGTTGATACAACTTTTCACTGCGGGAAGATTCGTCTTCATGAATGCGGTTGCCGTAGGTCGACTCCATGACGACGGCGTCCATGTCGGACAGCTGGGCCGTCGCCCGCAAGATCGGCACATGGGTATTTCCAAGATCACCAGAGAAGGCTAATTTCGCACCGCCCTGCTCCCGGATCTCAATGAAGGCACTCCCGAAGATATGCCCGGCCTCACGGAACCGGATCATCAAATCCCCCATGCGAACCGAGTGACTGTATTCAGCCGGAACGCAACGCTTCAACACTTGCTGTAAATCCTGTTCCTCGTACAACATCGGCCGTGCACTGCGGCGATGATTCTCCTCCATGATGTGATAGGCGTCCTCCAAGACCAGCTTCATGAGATCGATGGTTGGAGCGGTAGCATAGATTTTCCCTTTGAATCCTTGTTTGATGAGACGCGGCAAACGGCCGGTATGATCAAGGTGCGCATGCGTAATAAAAACAGCATCGATCGTGGCGGGCTGGATGAAAACCTCTTCGAAGTTACGGGCTTCGCAGAATTCACAGCCTTGAAACATTCCACAATCGACGAGAATACGGGTCTGCTTTGTTTCGACGAGATAGCAGGAACCAGTCACTTCGCGAGCAGCACCAAGGAACGTGAGCTTCATGAGCTGTATTGTATCAGTAGCCGGCGAGAACAGGAAAGACGAGTCATTCGACTGACGAGACCATCCGTGTTGCCTCGTCTTTCCTGTTATTTCCCTGTTTACACCTCAGCCTTCACCGTGTCCGCTCCCAGGATGGTCGCGATTTCTTTGGCAATCAGGTCGTTGAAGGCAATCCGGTACGATGAGAGGATCTTTTGCTTCCCACCTGGATTCTCGATGGCAAAATAGACGTTGTACTGACCGGGATATTTATCGAGAATGCCTCGCAAGGTAAGAAGAATTGTTTCTGGAAGCTGAGCGCGCAAGGTGAGTGTTACGGCCTGAATCTGTTTTGATCGGAGGCTTGAGTTCGCCAGATCTTTCTTCAACGCGTCCGATTCTTCCTCGACCAGTGACACAACGCCCCCACGAGTCGCTTCCTCGATCATGTCGATGTTGTCCGGCGTCACTTCGTAGGCTGTTTCGGCCAGGATCTTCCATTCTCCATCTTTTTCTTGAGGACGGCCACTCACGACCAGTATCTTTTCCCCTTCCCAGACTTCAGGTTTCTCTTTGTAGGTGCGCGGAAAGACGACAACTTCAATATCTCCCGTTAAATCTTCGAGCTTCAAGAAAGCCATTGGTTCGTTGGCTTTGGTTGCGATCTTTTTGGCAATCGTCACCATTCCAGCCACGCGGATGGATTTTTCTTTGCGACGCTTCATTTCAGGGCCTTTGATCGCGACTTGGTTGATCGGCGTACAGAAATGCGTCAAACGGGAACTGTATTCTTCGAACGGATGGGCAGACAAATACAGTCCAAGGAGCTCCTTCTCCCACTTCAAACATTCACGTTGAACGGCGGGTGGAGCAGGACGGAGCTGCAGTCCCTCCTCAATCGCGTCTTCAGTCGTCGAAAACAGATTGAACTGACCCGAAGCCGATTCCTGCGCATGACGTTTGTGATATTCCAAAATAGACTCGATGTTGAAATAGAGTTGGTTCCGATCCCCGAATCGATCGAGCGCTCCTGAACGAACAAAGACTTCGAGCGAGCGTCGATTGAAGGATTTATGATTCATGCGACGCACAAAATCGGCCAGGTCCTTGTAGACGCCGTTTGCTTTGCGCTCTTTGATGACGTACTCAGCCACATCTTCTCCCAGGCCTTTGATCGCAAGCAATCCAAAACGAAGTGTGTTCTGACCCTTCACAACGGCAAAGCGTGCGAATGACTCGTTCACGTCTGGCGACAACACCGGCATGCCCATTCGCCGGCACTCTTCGACCTCGATTGTGATACGATCGATGTTTTGACAGTCTGAGTTCAAAAGCGCCGCCATGAAGGCATCAGGATAGCGGGATTTGAGGTACGCCGTTTGATAGGCAATGAGCGCGTAACAGGCAGCGTGGGATTTGTTGAACCCGTAGGCCGCAAATTCTTCGAATTGTTGAAAAATCGCTGTGGCCGTTTCGCGTTCCACTCCATTCTTAACCGAACCATCAATAAATTTCACTTTAAGCTCCGCCATGAGTTTGGCGATCTTTTTTCCCATGGCTTTGCGAAGCGTGTCAGCCTCCCCAGGTGTAAACCCAGCCATATCTTTGGACACTTGCATGACCTGCTCTTGGTAGACCGGGATGCCGTAGGTGTTACGGAGCGCACTCTCCGTCAGCGGATGCATGTACTTGATCTTCTCTCTCCCATGCTTACGCGCAATGAACGACTCGATGAACTGCATCGGACCCGGGCGATACAGCGCTACCATGGCGATAATATCTTCAATCATGGTCGGCTTCAGTTCACGGATGTACTTCTTCATCCCTTCGGATTCGAGCTGGAAGACACCGGTCGTATCGCCACGACCGAGCAATTCGAAGGTCTTCGCATCATCGAGTGGAATATCGTCGATATTAACAACGTCACCGTAGACCGCCTCAACAATCGTAAGACAGTCACGGATGATCGACAGGTTGGAGAGTCCCAAAAAGTCCATCTTGAGGAGTCCAATCGCTTCGGCCGAATGCCCGGCATATTGGACGACACGATCGACGTCACCCCCTTGGGCCTTCTGCATCGGACAGAACTGTACGAGGGGCTCTGGGGTGATCACAATGCCACAGGCGTGCTGTGAGGCGTGACGAGTCGTTCCTTCTAAACGAATCGCAAGATCGATCAGACGCTTTACTCGTGGATCCGACTCATACATTCCACGGAGTTCCGGCGCTTCCTTGATCGAAGTCTCAAGAGGGATGTGCTTGCCTTGAACCGGGGGTGGAATCACTTTTGAGATGCGGTCAACATCACCATAGGGCAAACCCAATACACGACCAACATCGCGCACAGCAGCGCGGGCGGCCATCGTTCCGAACGTAATAATACCAGCCACACGATCGAGACCGTACTTTTCGGTCACATACTTGATAACATCGATACGCTTCACGTCATCGAAGTCGGTATCGATATCCGGCATCGAAATACGGTCAGGGTTCAAGAAGCGCTCGAAGAGCAGGCCGTAACGCAACGGATCAAGGTTTGTGATTTTGAGTGCGTAGGCCACGACTGACCCAGCAGCCGATCCACGCCCTGGACCCACGATGACTCCATTATTCTTCGCCCACACGATATAGTCCTGCACAATCAAGAAGTAGGCGGCGAAGCCCATACGCTGAATTGTTCCGAGTTCGAATTCCATGCGCTCTTTCGCTTCTATGCGCTTTGCTTCATCTGGATACCGCTCTAACAAGCCTTTTTCACACAACAAACGTAAGAAACTATTATCTGTCTCCCCTTCTGGCACTTCAAACTGGGGAAGGTGATTTTTTCCCAGGGTAATTTCCACGTTGCAACGATCAGCAATTTTTCGCGTATTTTCAATCGCTTCTGGGTGGTCTTTGAATGCCTCCACCATCTCTTCCGGTGATGACATCGACAAATCGATGGTAGAACTTGAAGAGCGACGTTGATCATCCAACATTTTTCCATCATGGATACAGACCAGCACATCCTGCGCTTCCCGATCATCCGCATGCAGGTAGTGAACGTCTTTGGTTGCAACGATTGGGGTATTCGTCTCCTTCGACAGCTGAATCAACAGTTCATTAATTTCATTCTGTGTCGGCGATTCCGGATGATGGACTAGTTCAAGAAAAAAGTTGTTCTGTCCTACCGCTTCTTTATAGCCTTCGATATACTCGCGAGCTTTCTCTAGATCATGCGCCTGACACGCCTTAGGAATATCCCCCTTCATGCAACCCGATAAAACAATCAACCCGGCTCCATAGGTTTTCAAAATCTCCTTGTCGATACGTGGAACGTAGTAGAACCCCTCAAGATAGGAGATGGAAACGAGTTTCAGCAGGTTCTGATACCCCTCATTGGTTTCGGCTAACAGGGTCAGATGGGAAACACGGTTGTCGATACCAGCACGTTTGTCCGTATGTTTATTCAGCGCAACTGCCACCTCCACTCCCAAGATCGCCTTGATTCCACCTTTTTTGGCCGCTTCATAAAATTCAATCGCCCCATACATCGCTGAATGATCCGTGAGCGCAATGGCATCGTAGCCTAACTCCTTGGCGCGTTCGACAATTTCATCCACGTCGCCAATGGCGTCATGGAGCGAATACATCGAATGCGCATGCAGGTGAACGAAGGGCGACGGCATAACCGACCTGGATAGTAGCGGGCCGAGAGGTGTCGAGCAATGGACCAAAAAACCCCATGATTAGGGGTTTTTCTGCCAACTGAGAGAACTCGGATTATTCTTCGTCTTCGAGAAGCTTTTTTCGTGACTTTTTCGAGGCTGATCCGCGGTTTCCGACGAGTGAGAGCAACTTCTTCCCCCCTTCGCTCACGAGCGAAGCGTAGCCAGACAACGTCGTGAACCGTTCAACCAAATTTTCGACTGTCTCTTCAACAAACGCGACCTTTTCGCGGGTTGTTGTCACGATCTCGTCCGCTTGGCGAATAACACGCAATAGACGATACAGCACCAGGCAGAGAAAAATCGTGATCGCCACGAGACAAATACTCGCTACGATATACCAAATATCTTGAGGGGTAAGGTACATAGAATATGATGTCGTCAGTATACTCTTGTCCTATCTTCGTTCCAAGCTCTCAAGAAAGGCGCGGGTGTCTTCGTCATTTACTTTGAGCGGTCGTGACGCGTTCCACATGAGATCGAACTGGGAGAGCAGCATCTCAGCTAATTCAGCGCTTTCGATAATGTAACCATATTGTTCTTTGCGAGAGGACAGGAAGGCAACCTTATTCCCGTAAATCCAATACCCCATGGTGAAGTTAATACCTGGTGGCGCCAAGCGGATCTCACGCTCAAATTCCTCCCCCACCCCCAAGTAGGGATGCGTTTTCAAATCAACTTGTTCGCTTTTTGGCCAAATGGCTCGTGTATACAGATGGCGTTTGATGCGTTCGATATTATGTATACGGAAAAACTCCGGCGACAGAATCTCAATCATCTTTTTAATCGGCCAATAGGCTTGTGTTTCCATGTCATGATAGAGCAACATGTCTTTTAGGACCTGCTTCAACCCGTCTGCGCCTTCAAAAATTTGGAACTTGGGCGTGATGAGTTTTTCGCCTTGTTTTGCCTGCAAGAGCGGTAACAACTCTTGAAACAGCTTCTGATCTTGCTGGAGGAGAGCGATCTTTTCATCGTACAGCGCGAGCAGCTTCTCGGGAGGCTCAGCTGTAAACACTTTGAGCCCCTGCTTTAACGATTGAGTGACAAATCCTTTTTCAATCAACCGCTTTAAGAAGAGATACTGAGTCGCACGGTTCGCGCCTGTTCGTTTAGCCAAGACACTTGCTTGAAGTGAGCCATGATCAAGCAAGGCTTGATAGGTCGCCTGTTCGGAGGGTTCGAGTCCTAGGCGTTGTAACAGTGTTTCTAACATACGTTGTTATAGTGTTACAACACAATTAACACACCCGTCAACAAGCTCTATAAAGGATCTCGTCAGCACCAGCTACGCTGACAAGGAGTCATCGAATGACGCTTCAATATGGAATTCGGCAGGCGGACCAGTGGGTGATGCTCGCCCCTGGGACCAAGGCCATCAACCGACGGGCGCTGCCCTGCGTTCCGGAGGGGACGCGTATCGCGAGCGAGGACGAGTACATCAACGCCACCCACGGCTACGCCTTTCCGTGGGGTAACTCGCCGACGCCCGAGCGCGCCTCCCGGCTCTGGCATGAGTACTGTGTCGGCGCGGACGGCCTCTACCACGACCGGTGGTTCAGGACGACGGGCGGACGGTTCGGTGGCGCGACGAACGTCCCCAAGACGCTGCCTGGATCGCTGCGCTGCTGCTCGCTCTACGACGGCGGGAAGGGCCTGGCCGACGACCAGCTCGAGGAGAACGAGGGCTTCGCGATCGTCTGCGAGACCCCTGAGGAGGATCGCCTCCTGTACCGCCGCCTCCAGCTCCACGCTGCCGAACACATCGGCGCCGACGGCGGGAAGCT
The DNA here is from genome assembly GCA_964567995.1 of uncultured Gammaproteobacteria bacterium. Classification (GTDB taxonomy): domain Bacteria; phylum Patescibacteriota; class Patescibacteriia; order 2-12-FULL-60-25; family 2-12-FULL-60-25; genus JAGOTP01. The sequence goes on along the minus strand of CAZMOB010000001.1, from coordinate 369,195 downwards.
CCTGGTCTCGCCGGTGAGCCGCGCGATCCACGTCGAGGATGGCGAGCGGCGGAGGATCCACGTCGGCTTCACCGGCCGCTGCCTGACCTGCCCCAACCTGGAGCTCATCTCGCTTCGCCAGGCCCAGGCCTCGCTCTCGGACGAGCCGCCGCCGGAGCTCGCGAGGCTCATGCGCGAGTACTTCCCGGAGCTCCAGCGGAGCTTCGTGAACTACCAGCTCAAGCTCTACCCCGAGTGGGAGAACTGGAGGGTCTGACGATCTGAGTCACAACGACTCCAACGTGTGCCGGGCACGACTTCCCCGGCAAGCTATTTGTCGACAAATAGATACAACAATCCCCTGAACGAATCAGGGGATTGTTGTTTGTGGGAGATCACTGTTAGGCACGGATCTCGGCAGCCAACGTTTTTGTGAGCGCTTCCGCTATACGTTGCACCTGTTCTTCAACTTCTTCCGTCGACAACGTACGTGTCGCATCTTGAAACGTGAGATGGAATGCCAATGACTTCTTCCCTTCTGGAACACCCTTTCCCACATACGTATCAAACCAGGCAACATCCACTGGTAAGCTCGAGGTTTTTTTCATCAACTGAGTCAGCTGTTCAACGGTTACACCTTTCTCGACGACAAACGCCAAGTCACGCTTTGACGAAGGAAAGGCTGAGAGCGGTGCGTATGAAACAGTTGATCGTGCCGCTGCCTGCAAGGCTAAGAGATCGATCTCACACATTCCTAACCGCTCGTTCACCTTCCACACAGAAGCCATCTCTGGATGCAGCTCGCCAACCGTTCCCACCACTTGTCGATCTACGATGATGCTTGCTGATCGCCCAGGATGCCACTGACCACGGCTATCGGTCACGAATGGCTCCCAACTCACACGATCGATCCCGAATCGTTGAAGCACAAGTTCTGCGAGACCTTTCGCCTCCTTCCATACTGCCTCATCGCCACACAAGGCCGCGAAGAGCATCGGCTGCTCATCTGGTAGAGTCTCACTTCGCTTTCCAAAACAATGTGCGAGCTCAAAGTACCCCTGTCTTGAAACGCGTTCCTGATTTTCAACAACGGTCTGCAAAACGCCAGGCAAGAGACTTGGGCGCATATACTCCAAATCGGCCGCCAACGGATTCTGCAAACGAACCACCTGCTCTACTTGATAGCCAGTCTTCTTGAGCTGCTCAGCAGAGACAAAGGCGTAACTATAGACTTCGGTGAGTCCAGCTCCCTGCGCGATCGTGCGACACAGGTCCTCTGCATCAAGCAAGGGGTCCGACGGACGGCTGGAAATGCCCGCTGGAAACACCGATGGCAAATTGGAATAGCCATGAACACGGGCAATCTCCTCCACCAAGTCGCGACCATCTTCAATATCATTGTCACGCCACCAAGGCACACTCGCACGCAGTTCCTCCTTAACGACCTCAACCTGGAACCCTAGACGATCTAACGTACTCACCATCTCCTCCGTGGCGAGATTGACCCCAATCAACGAACGGACGGAAGCGAGAGAGATTGCGTAGGTTTTTGGTTCGTAATCCCCTTGACGTGAATCGAAGACCTCACTCGTCACCGTTCCACCCGCCAACGTCAAATAACGCTCAACCGCCAGCGCCAACGCGGTGGAAGGAGCTTCACTGGAAAGACCTTTTTCGAATAATGACTGCGAGTCCGAATATAAATTCAGGGCACGAGCGGTCCGGCGAACAGAGACCGGATCAAACGTGGCTGCTTCCAAAATAATCGAGGTCGTTTGGAGCGATACGCCCGACTCTTCTCCACCCATCACACCAGCCACCGCTACGGGCTTTACCGCATCAGCGATTACGAGCATTCCTGGTTGAAGGTCGTATTTTTTTCCATCGAGCGCTTGGATGGATTCTCCTGGCTTCGCATCACGCACACGAATAGCTGGACCTTCTAACTTCGCCGCGTCAAAGACATGGAACGGCTGACCAATGTCGAGCATGAGATAGTTCGTCAGATCAACCAAGAGGTTGATTGGCCGCATCCCAGCCGACAGAAGGCGCTCTTTGAGCCACCAGGGAGACGGTCCATTCGTAACTCCATCAATCTTGACCGCCGTGTAGCGAGGACAACGAGCCACGTCCTCTACTTTCACGTCCAACATCTTCGCCCCTGAAACAGGGATAATTGGTGAGGGAATATGCGGATTGAAAGGAGCATTGATGATCGCTCCCGCTTCTCGCGCCAAACCCTTGATACACATAGCATCCGGTCGGTTGGTCGTGACCTCGATATCCATGATCACATCACCGTTCATTCCCAATGCTTCCGCCAAAGGAGTTCCTGGGCGCAATTTCGAAGCAAGTACCTCTGGCAAGGCCATTCCAAGATCAAGTATTTCTTTCTCATCCCCTTTTGGAAACGCTTCACTCAATCCAACTTCATCTGCCCCACAGACCATGCCATAACTTTCGATACCGCGAATCTTGGTGAGCTCCATCGTGACGAGATCACCTTCACCATGCCATTTCACGCGCGCCCCAAGCAAAGCGACTACCACAACTTGGTTCTCGGCCACGTTTGAACCACCGCAGACGATCTGAATCGGCGCGTCAGCTCCAACGTCGACTGACAAGACACGCAAACGATCAGCCTGAGGATGCGCCTCGACCTTTAGAATCTTCCCAACAACGATTTTTTCGAAGTCGGCATCACGTGGAACGATTTTCTCCACCGCTGGACCCGACAAAGACATTCGCGCCGCAAATGCCTCAGGCGTCAGGTCGCAATCAACATATTCACGGAGCCATTTGTAGGAAGTAAGCAGGTTCATAGCTAGAACTGGTGCAAGAAGCGCACGTCATTTTTATACAAGACACGAATGTCATCGACCTGAAGCCCTTCTTTCATCAAGAAGGTACGCTCGACGCCCCAACCGAAGGCGAAGCCGGAGTATTCGTTTGGATCAATCCCGCCAGCACGTAAGACGTTCGGATGAATCATGCCGGATCCACCGAGCTCCACCCAGCCACGCTTGCACAAACGGCACTTGGTACCGTTCGCATCTTTCCCGGTTCCGCCACACAAGCTACAAGAGATATCGATCTCGAATGAAGGTTCCGTGAAACGGAAATGATGTGGGCGTAAACGGGCGCGACGCTCCGGGCCAAAGAAGGATTTTACAAAGTAATCCATCACACCAGTCAGATGCGTGATCGACACATCTTTATCGATGAACATCCCTTCGAATTGATGGAACATCGGCACGTGCGTCGCGTCACTCTGACGGCGGTAACATTTGGAGATATTAATCAAGCGAATTGGGAATTCACCTTTCGCGACTGCACGCTTCATCACACGAGCCTGCCAATTCGAAACGTGTGGCACGAGGACCATCTTCCCCTCTTCTGGTTTTTCACTTGGTGGGACATCGACAAAGAAGGTCTCCCAATCATCACGCGCTGGGTGGTCCTTCGGCATGTTCAACGATTCAAAGGCATACCAATCCCAGTCGATTTCGGGGTAGCGCACCGTCGAGAAGCCTGCTTTTTCAAAGACAGCCCGAATCTCGCGAATCGCTTGCGTCGTCAAATGTAGGTGGCCGCTCGGAGGAAGAATCCCTGGCTCTGTAATATCCACGACTTCCTTGGAAAGTCGTTCCTTGATGTCGGCTGTTTCAAAAGCGATACGTGTCTTTATAAACGCCTCTTCAATTTTCTCTTTCACTTCATTGGCAAGAATTCCAAGCTTGGGACGCTCTTCCGTGGCAACGTCCTTCAATTCCTTCATGAGGTCGGCCAAACGCCCTTTTCGTCCCAACACCGTAACCTCCAAATCTTCTAGGGCTTTAGTTGCATCAATCTTTTCCAGTTCCTGCTGAGTAGTCTGCAGGAGCTCAGTCATTCGATCTTTCCAGGTCATAGGCTAGAGTAAATTCTTGATTCCATTCAGGATAACGCCCCCATACTGACGGAGATCGCGGAGCGTGACAAGCAACACCAAGCCCATCAAAAGCAGGAATCCAATGCGGTGAACAGCGGCTTCAAGCTTGAGTGAAGCCTTCTTGCGACGAATCGCCTCGATAGCAAGAAACAGAAAGCGACCGCCATCCAGAGCAGGGATCGGCAAGAAGTTGATAACCGCCAGATTCAAAGACAGAAGGGCCGCAAAACTCAGAAGCGGCCAGATCCCCTGTTCCGCAATCTTGCCCGTCATCACCGCAATCCCGACCGGACCAGACACATCCGCTCCCACCGAATGCCCGACCACGATGTTTTTGATGAGATCAAAGAATCCGACGACGATCATCCAGGTGTATCGAGCTGTTAGCATGACGCCTTCGGGAATTGCCCGATACCAAGGAAAACTAATCTTGCCGGTATCCGCCATCGCAACGCCAAGTCCTTTACGACCAAGACTTTCGATCGTCTTTGGCGTCACTTGAACCGTTTTCACCTCTTGTTTACGACGAATCTCTACCTGTAGCTGCTCATGTTGTTCTGCTTCTTCCTTAATAATCGTCTGCGCCTGTTCAACATTCGTGATTTCTCGTCCATCGACACGAAGGAGCTGATCCCCAAGACGAATATCAGCTGTGGCCGCCGCAGACTCAGGCAGAACATTTACGAATTCAACCGCTCGATCCCTCACCCGAGCCTCTGAAGGAAGTCCGGACAGGTCGCCTCGAATGCCGACGATCAACCCAATCGTCAGGATCAAACAGGCGAGTAACCAGTTCATGATGACACCAGCTGCCAAGATAACCGCTCGCGCTCGCTTCGGTTTGGCGTTAAACGAATCTTGATCCATCGCCGTCCCTTCCTCCCCTTTCATCCTTACAAAGCCACCCAGCGGCAGCCAGTTGATCGACCAGATCGTATTCGCGTATTCTTTTGTATCGTTTGCCCCGACACGTTTCCATTTTCCTTTGTCTTTCACAAAGCCAATCGCACGGGGAGGAAAGCCAAACCCGAACTCTTCTGCCTTGACTCCAAAGAAGCGGGCAGCCAAAAAATGACCGAGTTCGTGGATCAGAACCAAGACCGATAAAACAACCAGAAACGTAAGGAGGGTTAACATGAATTCAGTATAGCGAATGAGCTTGATTTGGGCGATTAGGCACGGAGAATGGCGACGCCAGCGATACATGCGGTCTCTGCCCGAAGCACGTGTGAGGACAGGCGGAGAGGTTGGTAGCCCGCCTGACACGCCGCGCGCTCTTCCTCCTCCGTCCACCCACCTTCTGGACCAACCAATAGGGCCGTTGTCGTTTGACTGTCCCTCTGAGTTACCCGAACTTCTTTTGACCCCTCATCCAGCGTTGCAAAATATGTTACGGCGGCTTGATTCGTTTTCAGCGCCTCTGCGAACAGCATGGGCGTATGAACCTCTGGGATCCAAAGGCGTCCGGACTGTTCCGTTGCTTCTTTCAAGATCCGAGCAGCTCGTTCCGGATTGAATCCATCTCTGACAGTTCGATCGCACAGAATCGGTTGAAAAATCGACACGCCGAGCTCCGTACCCTTCTGGAATACCAACTCCGTCAATTCACGTTTTAAGGGAGAAAAATAGAGTGTAAAAGAAGCATCTTGTGACTCCGTCTGCTGCTGCCTTGATACAACCTGTATCAAGGCGTGTTTTGAAGATAGCTCGACGATCGAACCGGTTGCCTCAGCTCCCTTTCCATCGATCAAGGTGAGCTGGACGCCTTCCGTATACCGCAAGACGCGACTCCACTGGTGCAATACCTCTTTATCAGAGATACGAATAACGGAATCGTTCAACGATTGATCGACGAAGAAGCGATGCAAGCGCATGGGTTATTCCTGTTTGGCGCAGCGCTCGAAGGCTGGCAACAAAGAATCACGTGAGGTCTGGGCAGCCTCTTGCATGAAGCGTCGCAGGTCAGGGCGAGTCACAAAACTATTACGCTCATTATAGATACGCTCTTGAAAATGGCGGACTTGGTCCAAGGCTTGGGTACAGGCCGCACGGGTCGATGTTGCCAACGATTCGCCTAATCCAGAATCAGGCACCTTGGGCTCAGGCACCCCGTATTTATCAAACAGACCTTTGAGTTCGACTGTCTGACGTTGCTCCAGCCGCCAAGCCGCTGAAAACGGCTGCATGGTCGGACCAAACCGCTCGACCATTGAACCGATCACGCCTTCTAAACGGAGCTGCTCCAGGCCAAGTTCAATCAGCGTGATACGTTCTTGATCTTCCAATTGACCAATTGGGTACGTTACATCTCCATCTAAACACTCGTGCAATAAACAGGTATCCGCCTCTACCGAGGGTAACGGGGCTTGATAGCGGGTATAAAAATGAAATCCGATGGCAACGAGGCCACCTCCCAACAAGATACATCCAAGATAAGCCAAAAATCGTTTCATACGGGGGGAGCAAGTACTGAGGGAAGATGGTAGCAAAAGGTCCATAAAAACGGTAGCGGGGCCCCCTGCTTGAGTGCCGCGAGTGAACGCGGGTACAAGCAAGGGGCCCCAGGGGGGGGTCAGCGGCCGTAGCACCACAACGCGATGAGCCCCACCACAATGAGGATGGACGCCCAGACCACACACAGCACGACCCGCGCATAGGGAGGAGCATCTCGCCAGTCCTCGATCATCCGATCGAAATAGCTCACCTGCCTCGGGGTCACCTTTACCTTCCGCTGTTTCATACGTGCGATGTCGTCAGGGTGGAGGATGCCCCCCTTGGCACGCTGCTGCTCGAGGATGGTACCGGAGGTGATACCACCCTTTCTCATGTCACCAGCGACGGCTTTGGCACGGTGCCTGTCGCCACCGACGAACCCCACTACGAGCATGGTCACCTGGCCGATGACCGTCTGGGGGCGCGCGCGCTGCGCGGTCGGCTGGGAAATCGGTACTTCCTTCTCGCTCATGGAACCTCTCTTGATTCTCGACCATCGACCACACCTGATCGTGTCGGAAATCGCTGTTGTATTACAATAAAACCTCGAAAAAATCAAGTTCGTGTAAAAATGTACACTGGTTTTATATCTATAGCTTCAACTAGTCTTGTTTTACCGTTTCAATTCCTTCGAAACAATCGAACTCATGATCGCGCCCGTAATCAAGAACAGTCCTCCAACAACCGCCGCCGAAATCCAAGGATTCACGTCTTGGTAGCCCAGAATCGCGTAGCGTACGAGGTTGATCGTGTGATGCAATGGATTGAACAAGCTGATCGTGTTCCAGGGAGCTGGCAAACGAGACACCGGATAAAAGACACCGGCCAAGAAAATCATCGGCTGCAACACGAACGTCGTCACGATTTGCAGAGACTCAAAGCCACGGGCCTTGATCCCGAAGATCACGCCAGCGAACCCGAAGAGCAATCCATTCGCCAAGACAATCAAGATCAGGAGGAACGGATGGACTAAATGCAAACCAGGAACGAACCATGCGGTCAGAAGGACGGCAATGATGAGCGTGACGATCGCTCGTGTCATCGCAGCCAAGGCGTAAGACACACCAACCGCCCAAGGACGGATCGGCGCAAGCTGCAAGTCAGGCAACGTCCCCAAGTTACGTGCGATCACCAAGGCAAAACTCGGGTTCGAGAAAGCGCCATTCACCAAGGCCATACCAAGCAAACCGGTATAAACGAAGGCGAGCGCATTCGTTGATCCGATCTGCTCCTTCCCCAACAAGACTCCAAAGACCAACAAATACAATCCAACCGAAACGATCGGATTGAAAAGGGTGTCCTTCCACAGTTTTCGAAAGCGCTTCGTTTCACGGGCGTAGAGGGCCCAAGCGTAGGTAGAGAACATAGATTAACGGGTGAATTCGAGGAAAATCTGTTCGAGCGAGACCCGTTGGTTCTGGACCGTCTTCAAATTCTTGCCGTAATAGTCAGAGACGGATTTTAAGGCCTGGCCCAAATCTTCGTACGGAAGCTCGCACGTCTTCCCGTTTTGTTTTACCCCTGGCATGAGCGGCTGATCGCTACTGTAGAGTTCGAAGGATAACAAATTCCCGCTGAATTCATGTTGTAAAGATTGCAAGGTCCCCTCTTTCACGATTTTTCCTTTATTCAATAACGTAATGCGCTGACAGAGCTGTTCCGCTTCTTCCAGATAGTGCGTCGTGAAGAGAATCGTCGTGCCTTCTTTATGGAGGGTTCGAACCAGATCCCAAATCCGTTGACGGAGGGCCACGTCCACGCCGGCCGTCGGCTCATCGAGCACCAACACCCGCGGACGATGAAGAATTGCTTTCGCGATCATCAAGCGACGTTTCATCCCACCCGAAAGCATCATCGCCTTCTTATCGGCGTGTGGAGCAAGTTCAAGTGCTTCTAGAATTTCAGGAATACGCTTGGCTCGGTCTTCAAGCGACACACCGTACATGCCACCGCAATAATATAATACTTCTTTGATCGTGAAGGCGGGTTCGACAACCAACTCTTGGGGCACGATCCCTAAACATTTCTTGGCGCTCACGGGATCTTCCGCCAAATCAATCCCACAAATCTTCACCGTTCCCTGATCGGGCGTCTGCATTCCACCTAACAAAGAAATTGTTGTTGATTTTCCAGCTCCGTTGGGTCCAAGGAGGCCATGAATCGTCCCCTCTTCCACCTCGAAAGTGGTTGGCTGAAGCGCCACAAAAGGCTCCTTGCCCGCGACCGGGTAGGTTTTGCTGATGTTCGAAAGTTGAATAGCGAAAGACATGAGAACGGCCGATCAAAGAGTAAATGAGAAGTTAGAACCAACGCGCAGACCCAGGTGCCGCCAAATCTCGCCATCCGCTGAATGGTAGTGAGACGGATGGGATCCCGGCTGCATACGGGGCGATTTCGTACGATTGGTAATAGCGAACAAACGTATTCCCAGTCAAATACCACTGTTCCAAGGATTGATAGGCGGCCGTCGAAGATGCCGCGGCACCCTTGAGGCTCCCGTCTGCCAAACGCTGAGCGATCTCAGGCTCAAAGAGCATCTCGCCATATTCCGTCGCAAGTAATGCTGCTTGTTCGCGCTGAATCCAAGTTGAGAGCCCAGTCTGACGAACAAAGTTGCTTAATTCCAACTGGTCACCCGTCGTAAGATCAAACGTTTGAGACACGATCACCGTATTCGGATGAGCACCACCAGTGTAGGTGTAGGTCGTGTAGACGATGGATAGCACTCCTCGCTCGTTCCGAGTAATTGCAGAAGATGTTTCGAACTCGTAATCGTTCAATCCGCTTGGTTCGTCACTACCACCGACATTGGGAAGCGGTTCTTGCGTCTGTAACGCAATACAGTCAGCTTGACCTCGATCAACCTGCATCGAGAGCGTGCTAGTTGCCGTTTCTCCTAAAAATGTCCGGATGTGGGCATTGATCCGATCGGCTCGATCGGCATGAATAAACTCGTTGGCCAGAATAACCGGATATTCCAAAGAAGTATGGCAGCTGATTCCTCGCCCCAACGTCTTCTCTTGTTCAATCTTCTTCAACTGGATACGCGCGCTTTCTTTTTGTACTTTCGCTTTCAAGAGAACAACCGATTCTTTTCCGTCGGAAGGACGCTTCGTTCGTCCTTCGAGCTCCCCAGTGTTCGCATCATATTGACCCGCGAGAGACAGAAGATCTTCGTCACCTAAATAGAAGGTGAGATCGAGATAATCATCCATCGACTTCGCATACCGCCCAAAGATCGCTCCTCTGCGTTGCGCTGATTCATAACTCCCCCTAATGTCTTCTGTTCCAAGAGTCAACGTGATCGACGTTGTTCCGAGATCAGGTAGCTCACCTTCTAAAAAGACGAGACGTGAAGGTTGCGATTCAAGCGTTGGCGTCGTTGTTGCTGCCGGTGACGCATCCGACACAACCGTTGAAGATGAGGCATCTAGCTGATCGACAGTTGCCACCGGTCTCGTTGTGCACCCAGCACCGATGAGCGCCCCACACACGAGCACCATTCCCAAGGAGAAAAAACGTGTATTCATAGAGCGAGAAGATTAAAAATGACAACTCCCACCATTCTTCTGGAAGTATTTTTGATGGTACTCCTCTGCCCGATTGAAGGTCTGGGCGGGAACAATTTCCGTGACAACTGGTCTTTTCCATTTCCCTGACGCTTCAACCGCCTCTTTTGAGGCCTGTGCCAACTCTCGCTGTTTGTCCGTGTGCGTAAAAATAACCGAACGATACTGGGAACCGAAATCTGGACCCTGCTGATTCGGCGTGGTCGGGTTGTGATTCTCCCAGAAGATATTAAGAAGGGCTTCGTAGGACACGATACTCGGATCAAAGGTCAGATGAACAACCTCCGCGTGATCCGTATTTCCGTCACACACCTGCTCATACGTCGGATGGTCCACGCTACCACCCATATAGCCAACCGCCGTCTCAAGGACGCCTGGAATCTGGCGATAGCGCTCTTCTACTCCCCAAAAACAACCGGCTCCGAAGGTGGCGAGTTCTGTTGGCATACGAAAAGATGATAACTGATTATTTGTCCTTTTTTTCTAACCGTAAACAGACAGAATTAATGCAGAAACGCTGTCCTCCCTTCTCGCCCGGGCCATCATCAAAGACATGCCCAAGATGAGCGCCACAGGTCTTACAGAGGACCTCTGTCCGACGCATTCCATGGGAAGAATCCGTCTTGAACTCAACATTCTTCGTGTTGGCGGGTTCTGTGAAGCTGGGCCAGCCAGTCCCTGAATCGAACTTGGCGTCAGACGAAAAAAGCTCACTATTGCAAATGGCGCAGCGATAGGTTCCGTCCTCGTGAGTGTTGACGTATTCGCCACTGAAAGGCATTTCTGTCCCTTTTTCAACAGCCACTCGGCGCAATTCTGGCGATAATTCTTCTGTTTTAAGCGGAAAATCGGCATTCATAGATAGGGACAGTACCACATGCGCTATACTCTGGACATCCCTATGCGCTTGCCCAAACGTCGTCATGAACTTCTCAAAACCTACGATGAAGACGACCAACCGGTGTACCTCACCCCAGCCGGGCGCAGTAAACTAGAAGCCGAGCTCCAACGGCTAGAAACGAAAGACCTCAAACAAGCCATCGAGGATGTCGCTCGGACCGGAGCATTCGGAGATCGATCGGAAAATGCGGAGTACCAAGAAGCGAAGCATCGCATGGTCCGCACCCACAGTCGCATCTTCTCGATCAAAGAGCGATTGAAGCGAGTTGTTCTGATTCGCGCATCAAAAAATTCCTCTTCTCAGGTCCACTTGGGATCTTCCGTAAGTCTCCGGGTTGGCGAAAAAGAAGTCGTCTACGAAATCGTAGGTCCAGCTGAATCAAATCCGAGCAAGGGGCGAATCTCGCACGTGTCTCCACTTGGTGAAGCCTTGTTAGGACATGTGGTGGGTGATCAGATCCCTCTTTCAACTACGCAGGGAATAACAGTTTATTCCATCCTTGCCATCAACTAACAGAAAACCCCAACTTGCGTTGGGGTTTTCTGTTTTACAACCGCGATTTATCTGAGTGCTTTGACGATGGCGATCAACACAACCGCTCCAAGCAACGCGACCAAGAAACTGTAGAGATTGAAGCCTGTCACACCTGTCTTGCCAATGATCGACATGATCCAGCCACCAAGCAAGGCACCGATAATACCGACGATGATGTTGAGCAGCGACCCCTGCTGTCCGTCGGTCTTCATGATAAGCGACGCAACCCAACCGACTAACGCACCGAAGATGATCCAAAGAATGATACCCATAGAGTTGGTAGTAGATAAGTAAGAACGTCTACTCTTCTTTAGATGACTTAGACATCTACTGTCGCTCCATTCGTTTCAGGCGTCAAGGAAGTTGTACACAGGACTTGAGATTCTGGTGTAGAATAAGCAAATATTTCGCGCTCGAAATTCTCCACTTCGTACGAGCGACCGTCTGCTTTTCTGAGATAGGTATATTGCAACGGGACCTTGCCTTTTCCGTTTGGAATATCGAGCATGTATTTCGGCAAAGCGATGCCCGATGTCGCTCCTTGCAATTGTCGCATGAGCTCGATCCCCTCTTCGATTGATACGCGAAAATGATTCGTCCCTCGCGCCAAATCGAGTTGATGCAGATAATAGGGAACCACTCGGATATTTACGAGTTGTTTGAACAGCATTCTCAGGGTCTCGACAGAATCATTCACTCCGCGCAAGAGCACGCTTTGATTACGTACGACGATTCCGGCATTCACAAGCGCAGCGATGGCACGGATATTTTCTTTCGCCAGCTCTCGAGGATGATTGAAATGCGTGACGATGAAGATCGGGCGCGTCTCATCCATAAACCGCTGAAACAGCTGAATGAGCACAGGCGTAATGCGGGACGGCAGATTGACTGGTACGCGCGTATGGATGCGAATCCGTTGAATGCTCGGAACGACGCGCAGCTTGCGTAAGAAGAGCTCCAGCTGTGCATCAACCAAAGTAAGCGGATCACCGCCCGTCAAAATCACCTCGTCCACTTCGGGATGCGCAAGTAAATACTCACAGATTCGATCGATATCCGCTTCGTTCGGACCGGGAGTTGCCTGCCCCGTCTTGAAGCGGCGAAAGCAAAACCGACAGTAGGCAGAACAAGAAAATGAGGCATAGACGAGCACACGATCGGGATAACGATGGGTCAGAAACGGAATGGGTGATTTTGTCTCATCTCCAATCGGATCCATCAGCTCTTCTGGTGTCACACGCAGTTCAGCCTCCTGTGGGACGGTCATGAGCAGAATGGGATCGTTGGGATTTGCAAAATCAATCAATTTCAACGTATGCGGCGTAATCGAAAGTCGCATGTGTTTTAGCGCTTCTTTAATGGCGGAAGGATTTGTGAGGGAAAGATGCGCTTCCAGTTGTTCAACAGTACGCACACATTGCGTCAACTCTTGTTGCCAGAGTTCCATAAGAAAACAGAGATACGATCCACAAGGGATCGCTGAATAAAGAAAGGTACTCTCTAGTTTTTATGGCCCGTTCCCTTGTACGATGAACGGCGTTGTTTTGATGATCCGAGTCATTCGCATACCAGATCAATGCCTATGGCCGATCTCCGCTCGGTCCTACAACATGGCCTCCCGCTAATCTCCCCGTGGCCCAAGAGGCTTGGAGATTGAATCCGCCTGTAAATCCATCGACATCTAGAATTTCGCCTGCAAAAAAGATTCCTGGACACACGTTCGATTCCATCGTAGTTGGATTCACCTCTTTCAAATCAACACCACCCGCTGTGACGAACTCATCCCCCGCTCCACGCGCAACAACGTGTAAAGGAATATTTTTCAGCCACCCAACCAAGACAAGCAATTCTTTTTTGGAACACTCAGCGGCGTGTTTTTCGAGAGACAAAGCTATTTTTTGACAGGCGATCTCTGTGAGCGATTTAGGCACCAGACCCGTGAGCGCATTCGAAAGGGTCTTTTTTGGGGTCTGGGCGATACGTTCGCTCAATGCGAGGAGCAACTCGGCTTCGGAATGATCGGGAAAGAGATCAATCGTTACAGCCAACGGATGGGCTTGATCATAGATTTCGAACGCCACAAGACCAGACACGGCGAAGACCGCCGGCCCACTGATACCTTTGTGCGTAAAGAGGAATGGCCCTGTCCACGAATACGTTTTCTCACGCCGTGCCGTAATGGTCGCTTTCTCAAATGACAGACCCGAAACTTCGGCTGGCCATGTCTCAGACGTAAAGAAGGCGTTCAAACTCGCGGCAAGCGGAGTGATCGTATGACCCAAGGCTTGTGCGAACGCGTAGCCATCCCCCGTTGAGCCTGTATGACGGTAGGCTTGACCACCGGTTGTGAGCACAAGTCGATCAACGATCAGGGGTTCAGTCTGATCCTTCAGAAACAGCTGGAATTGATCCTGGAGCTTGACGACTCTTACAACATTCGCTTTGAGTAAGACCTGAACAGAAGAATCACGAAACAACCGCTCAAACACTCCGACGACATCTTTCCCATTATCGGATTGCGGAAACACTCGAAGATCTTCTTCCACCTTCAAGGGAACTCCCCGCTGCTCGAACCAGGCAAATACATCCGCCGGTGGAAAGGAGTACATGGCCGAAGACAAGAATTTTCCTCCGCGCGGATAGCGAGCAAGCACTGTTCGGACATCCGTGATCCCCGTCGTCACGTTGCAACGCCCACCGCCCGAGATGATCACCTTCTTGCCTAATCCATCGTTTTTTTCGATCAGAAACATCTCCGAGCCTGGCCATTGCTCCAGAATCGTGGCGGCGGTCATGAGTCCAGCCGCTCCACCGCCAACAATCGCGATCTTCATGCCACAGGTTGTAGCACAGAACGCTTGCGATACGCACGTTTTCGCCCGATCACTCGGACAAAAGAGCGCGAAGATCCAGCCACTCTTTTAACAGTCGTGGCTGTTGCACATACCCGAGAATATTCACGGCTGAACCACGATGAATCGCTAGATGCAAATGCTTGCGTTCACCGTCCGTTTCAGTACTATTTCCCTCCCCCAAAACGGCAAACGTCTTTCCTTGCTTCAAGTCATTTCCCACTTGCTTGTCTATGCTCGCTAATGCGAGATGGCCATAAATGACAGTTACTGGCTGGTCATTTAGCCGACAGGCTTGAACCGCCACACCGCCATATCCTGTCGCTGAACGTTTCACGAGGAGCTCTCCATCACAAATGGCTCGTACGCGCACAGTCACACTTATCTCTTCCGGAAAGATCTCAAAATCAACCCCGGTATGATACCCACTGAATCGCTCAGGACTGACTGGGGAATTTCCTGGACGAACCAACAGACCAAACGGTTTTTTCGTGATCCGCTCGTAAGCTCGGTCAACTGGCCAGCTGAGAACTGACGTCTCAGGAACCGGTTCGGTAGATGATCCAGTGGGTGCGTCGTTGGCGTTCTCTGGTATCGACTGAACCATTTCACTGCTAGATGAAGCTGAACCAGACACCTGGACCACCGGGTTCGCTTTGTTCATCACTAGAGCCAAGAGGCCACAAGCGAGCAGGATAAAGCACCCAACAAGAACGGTAAATTTAGAACTCATATTTTAATATACTACCTTATTTCGTCCCGTTCTTACGAGCGGTTTTCTCGTTTTTGCACAAAGTCGCTATTGACACCTCTTCCGGATGGGAATTCAATGGAGAGTGCAGCCTCTTTTCATTCTTTACCTCAATCCATATGGAAAACACCACGAATGATCACAAGGGAATGACAGGCACTCAGCAAACTGGAGCCGCACAACCGATGAACTCACCTATGCAAAAAGCCAGCGAAGTCGCGACTGAAATGAAACAGGAGGTCGGAAAATACGTCGACACTGCCAAAGAACAGCTAGGCGAGTTTGGCGATCAGTTGAAAGAAAAAGGCAAGATGGCTCGTGAGCAGCTGAACAAAGCTAAACAATACGCTGATGACTACGCCCACGAGAATCCTTGGAAACTCGTTGGAATTGCGGCCGCCATTGGCGCCCTTGCCGCTCTCGCTATTAGTGGGTGCAGCCGAAGCAAAAAGTGCCGTCACCACGAGGAATAATCTAAGATAGACCTTCGAGAGCTCAGGCGCCTACCCGTTCCTGAGCTCTCGCCTGATTCTCCAATAAAAAAGTATATGAAACTCCTGAATCTTCTATCACAGTATCTTACGAACCGTGTTCAAGGCTCCGTCTTTTCTGTGCTCGCCCCCATCGGACCGTTAGTCAAAGAGCTCAGTCTGGGACTGGGGAGCATTGTGATTGGCATCGTGTGTTTTCTCTTCACCGTCTTCTTCTTGGCCCTGAGTTTCTTTTTCTTTCTGATCGATCAGGCCCAATGGAGCGTGGCTGGGCTCTGGACCTGTCTCGTGATGGGATTGATCGGGCTCGTCCTCACCTTAGTTGGTCGATCCATCATCACCAATTCCCGTCGCTTGATTAGCTGACATTCGGCGTGTGGCAATCCTCCTTCTTCTCAAACAGGCCTTTCTGGCGTGGAAACGTGATCACGCCTCCTATTTAGCAGCAGCCATTTCGTATCACGCCCTTTTTTCGCTCGCGCCGCTCTTTATTATTATTTTAGCCGTGGCAGGTACAATCTACGGACAAGAGTCGAGCCAACAACAGTTGTTTGGACTTCTTCAAGGCTATGTCGGTCAAGATTCCGCCAACGCGGTTCAGCAACTACTCCAACAAGCCGATCTCGCCTCCCGAAGCGGCACCGCCTTGGTCGTTGGGATTGCGTTAACGCTTGTTGGGTCAATTGGAGTCTTCAACAAGTTGCAAGAAGCGGTAACGATCATCTGGAACGCTCCTCCCAAGAAACGGGGATGGAAACACCAACTCGTTCGCTCTCTCCTTCTATTCACGTTGGTGCTCGTTTCAAGCGCCTTCTTGATCGCCTCGCTCCTTATAAGCACCATCTTGTCGCAAGGAGGACTATGGCTCACTCATCTGATCGGGTTCGAAGCGCATTGGCTTCTCTCAATTACGAACGCTGTCGCCTCACTCGGTCTTATGACGGCTCTGTTCGCCCTCTTATTCCGAGTACTCACGGATGCACCTCTTGTCTGGCGAAAAATTTGGCCCGCAGCACTCATTACAGCTCTTCTCTTTAACCTGGGCAAATTCGCGATTGGCTTTTACCTAGGACAGGCAAGCATCGGCTCGGTCTATGGAGCCGCTGGATCGCTCGTCGTCATGTTGGTTTGGATCTTTTATGCCTCCCAAATTTTTCTCTATGGCGTAGAAGTAGTAAAAGCGCAACATCATCCTTCTCACTAACGAACCTTGTATGAAAAAATACCTTCTTTCTACCTGTGTCGGTTTTACCACGCTCTGCGGTATCGCGACGCTCGTCTTAAGTGTCGAAGCTCAGGCCATGGAACTTGCCGTCCCTTATGTGAGCCAGGCTCCGGACGGGAATTGGGTCGCTCCTTGGGATGAAGCATGCGAAGAAGCCAGCATCACCATGATCAACGGCTTCTATGATCGGACAAAAACGATCCCCAAAGAAACCAGCAAACAACAGATGCAGCAGATGATCGATTGGGAGAAGCTCACCTTCAAGAAATATGAAGACACGAGCGCCGAGGAAACCGTCAGACTGATCCAACAGTTCGGGTCGTTCACAGCTTCCATCAAACGTTCACCGAGCCCTGAGGAGATCAAGCGTGAACTCGACGCTCAGCGACCCGTCATCGCCTTCGTTGACATGTACAAGTTCTACAACGAACGCCCGGCTGGCGATGGATTCCATGTGTTCGTGATCGTAGGCTACGACGAACAAAAAAAGGAATTCATCGTCAACGATCCAGGCCGAGAGCCACGCCGCTATTCCTATGAACGCTTGCTCGGAGCCCTCCACGACTACAATCCGGCTAGCAAAGAAGCAGACAACGAGGCGACCGTCCTCTTCACGGCTCGAAAACCCTCCGACCTAAAACAAGCATTTCTCAACGTGATCGCTTTTTTCAAAGGATTGTTGGCTTAATGCTTTTTTTCAACTCACACGTGGCTTTGGGGCAACAAGACTTCCCACAAAGAATACCAGAGCCGTCAGGACGATCGTTCCACCACTTGGTAAGTTCAGATAAAAAGACGCGCCTAACCCTACGACCACCGAAAGAAGCGAGACGACTAAGGCGAGCCAATACGTCTGCTTGAAGCTCTGTTTGAACTGACTGGCCGTCAAGACGGGAATGACCATGAGCGCTCCAACCAGCAACGTGCCCACGATTCGTACACTCAATGAAACCGTGACTGCCGCCAATACGACAACAACGGCATTCAAGAAACGGACCGGTAACCCATTGGTACGAGCCAATTCTTCGTCGTAGGACACAAAAAAGAGGAGTTTGAACCAACGAATGACTAAGAGAAGAACCAATAACCCAAATACACCGATCAACCAGACATCGGAGGCTGTGACGGTCGTAATACTTCCAAATAAGAGACTGATGAGGTTTATGGTTGATCCCTTCGCAAAACTGAATAGAATAATTGCTAACGCCAAACTTCCCGAGAGAACTAACGCCAGCAGCGATTCTCCAAACAACTTCTTGCGTGTGCGCAGCTCCTCTACCCCGAACGCCACAACCGACGAAGTCACTAAGGCACCGATCATCGGGTGGAATCCAAAGAGGGAGCTTAATGCAACCCCCACTAACGAGACATGTGACAACGTATCCGCCAACAACGAGTAGCGTTTGACGACCAAAAAAATCCCAACCGTTGGGGCGAGGATCGCGATCATGATCCCCGCGACAAACGCTCGTTGCATGAAGTCGTATTGAAAGATCTCGAACATAGCTTAGGCGTGACGATGAATATGTGTGATTTTCTTGCCGTAGACATGATCGATCACCTGCGGTTCATGCAGCAACGCAGGCGATCCCGAACATAAGAGTCCACGATTCAGACAGAGGATGGATTTTACTTCTTCTGAAATCGCATCAATATCGTGCGAGACAAACAAGATGGTGAGCCCCTGACGTTCGTTCAATTCTTTCAAGAACGCATAGAACTCTTGCTGCGTCTTCACATCAACCCCGACGAATGGCTCGTCTAGGATGAGCAGTTTTGGCTCGCTCGCCAGCGCTCGAGCGACATACACACGCTGACGCTGGCCGCCCGATAAACTGCTCATCAAACGCTGTTTCAATTCGGAAATACCGGCAATCTCCAGCGCTTCTGTGATCGCCCTTCGGTCGTCTTGCCCCAATGTGCCAAATAGCCCGTGTTTGATGGTTCGTCCACTTTCAATCAGTTCGTAGACCGTTGCTGGAAAGGCCGCCTGATCTTGTGAGATCCGTTGTGGAACATACCCGATCACTGCTTGGTTCTTGGAGGAGGTGGGCGGAGCTCCTGCAATCAAGACCGTTCCTGACGTCGGAACCAACAAGCCAACGAGGATTTTCAATAACGTGGTTTTTCCTCCCCCATTTGGGCCAACAATTCCTACATACTCCCCCGCCTCAATCGTAAATGACACCGCCTCTAATACAGGATTGTGTTCGTAGGCAAAGCCTAGATTCTGAACGTCGATGAGGGGTTGATGGGTCATAGACAACCTAGAGCCGTTCGTAGCTGCACCAAATTCTCTTGCATAATAAGAATGTAGTCTTTGCCTGCCGCGAGTTCAGCCTGAGTTAATCCTTCCAGTGGATTCAAGACCGATGTTTGAGCTCCCACCTCTTCGGCGATCGTCTGAGCCAACTTGGAACTCACCAACGATTCGAAGAAAATGGTCTTCACCCCCTTTTGTTGTATCACATCAATCAAACGAGCGATCGTTTGTGGGGACGGATCTTCTTCGGGCGATCGTCCGAGGATCGGAAGAGGAGTCAGCGCATACCGCTTTGCCAAATACTGAAAAGCATCATGGGTTGTCACCAACTCTTTGCGTTGACACTTGCCTAATCCAGTCCGGTAGGATCGATCTAGCTCTTGCAGTTTGCTCGCATACAGATCTTTTTGAGCCAGGATCTCTACGGAGCGAGGCGAGTCGAGCGCCAGATCCGAACTGATCCGCTCAGCTGCTTGACTCACTAACACTGGATCAAGCCAGAAATGAGGATCCTGACCACCTAAGGCGGTTCCCACTTCTTGCATAAGTTGCTCATCACTCAAGCGAATAACCGAAACATCCTTCGCACGCAACGGATCGACCAATTTGTCCGCCCAGGCATCTACCCCCCAGCCATTCAGGATCACGACATCCGCTTGATAAAGACGAACCAAATCTTGCGGGGTCGGCTCATAGTCATGTGGCTCGACGCCCGGCGGGGTCAGGGTCGTGACCGTGACCAAATCACCTCCGATCTGTTTGGCCACATCGGCCCAAGGATAGATCGTCGAGATCACGACAAGGGAACGATTTGAATTCAGCTGATTCCGAGCGAATTCCCCACGACTACGCAAGACTCCCACCACAACCAATCCCCCCAAAAGAAGGAGGAACATCAGAAAAACGTACACTGTCTGTTTCTTCATAAAACTCACAAAATAGTAGCGAAAGCTTATTGCAAGTCACTTGCATTGTCAATCTGATACTCGTATGGGATTGACTTTTTTTGAGTTTTAGGCTATCCTTCAGAGTTGAATATATCTATCTTCTTTTTAGAAGAGCAGCAAAGTCGTAGATTTCGCCGCCGTAGCATCACGCAGTAGATTATACTTCACACTTTATTCGTTAGTATTTTCTCACTATGAAGGGTATTATCAAGAAACTCACCGACCGTGGCTTTGGATTCATCGGCGAAGTTGACCAGAACGGTCAGCCAATGCCAGGCAAGAAGGATCTCTTCTTCCACAGCAAGTCGCTCGTCGGCGCCATGTTCGATGATCTTCGTGAAGGCCAAATGGTCTCCTACGATGAAGAGAACTCCCCAAAGGGATTGAGCGCCGTGAACGTTCAGCTTTTGCCAGCCGCTCCAATGGCTGCGCCAAAGATGGCCTAAGCGCCACACGCAAAACACCCCGCACCACTTGGTGCGGGGTGTTTTGTTTTTTGACGATTGCGCGACTCCGTTCTATCTTTGTTCTATATGGCTACGTTATTTGATACGGACAATGCCGAACGAAGAAAAAAAGCCGCTCCCCTCGCCGATCGCCTCAGGCCACAGACCTTAGATGAAGTCGTTGGACAAAGCGAACTCATGCGCCCTGGGGCTGCGTTACGAAATTTAATCCAATCTGGCCATATCCCCTCGATGATTCTGTGGGGACCTCCCGGTTCAGGCAAGACGACCATTGCCAAACTCCTCGCGAGCTTAGCTGGCTATACCTTTGTCGAACTCTCCGCCGTCACCTCAGGACTCACCGAAGCCCGTCAGGTCCTCAAAGAAGCCGAGGCCCGACTGGATTTTCATGGAAAACAGACCGTTCTTTTCATCGATGAAATCCATCGTTTTAATAAATCTCAACAAGACGCCTTTCTTCCTCATGTCGAAAACGGTACGATTACGCTGATTGGGGCAACCACCGAAAATCCAAGCTTTGAAGTGAATGCCGCTTTACTCTCACGCTGTAAGGTATTTGTCTTGAAGAAGCTGGAACCAGAGGACATTCGTGGATTGATTCTACGAGCGCTTAAAGACAAAGAGCGCGGTTTCGGAGAGAAAGACATCACACTCCCGAACGAAATTATCGAAGGTATCATCGTTGTAGCAGACGGTGATGCGCGTACGGCGCTGAATACACTGGAATACCTCGTGCAAGCTTCCCCGGCTACGCAGGATCCAAAGACAAACATCTGGAAACTCACCCCGACCCTCAAAGATCTCCAATCACTCTTACAGCGGACACACGTTCTGTACGATAAAAGTGGCGAAGAACATTATAATATCATTTCGGCACTCCACAAATCGCTGCGGGGGTCGGATGTAGACGCAAGTCTCTATTGGCTCGGACGCATGCTTGAAAGTGGTGATGACCCACTCTACGTAGCACGACGCTTAGTTCGATTCGCTTCGGAAGACGTGGGACTCGCGGATCCTCAAGCACTTGTTCAAGCCGTGGCCGGATATCAAGCAGCTCATTTTCTGGGTATGCCAGAATGCAACGTGCACCTGGCTCAAGTTGTTGCCTATCTGGCCCAAGCCCCGAAATCGAATGCACTCTATGAAGCCTACAACGCTGTCCGCGAAGATATCCGAACCCTACCAAATGAACCTGTCCCCTTACACATTCGGAACGCTCCCACCAAGCTGATGAAAGAGCTCGACTACGGGAAAGGCTACAAATACAACCCCGATTATACGGAACCGATCGAGCAAACCTATCTCCCAGACAAATTAAAAGAGCGGAAGTACTGGCGTAAACACCCGTAATTCCGCCCTCTTCAAAAACCGGCTCGATTAGAAGAGACGTGAGACGATCCAAACGATAATAAGAATGCTGAGCGGTACGCCCAAGATCCACGCGAGGAGGTATTTCATAGATATGCTCTATTAGTGGATGAACGGCAACCTCCTCTCAAGGATAACGCCATCCAATATCTTGGTCAAAGCCGTTTAGCTTTTCCAGATGGCTTTGGCGAACTTCCAGACATACTTCACGATCACGAGAACGATGAAGAAGTAGATGATCCACTGAATAGCGAAGAAGAACACAGCAACCAAACCAACTGTGAGGTCTTGCGCGATGCCATTCAAATCACGAACGAACTCGCGAACGGCTGATTTCCAAGAGTCTTTCAGACCCTCTCCATCAACGAACTTGTTTTCGTAGACGTTCAAATTGAAGTAGGTGTATTCAAGCCGGTCGAGTTGATCGGCCTTCGAACGGGTCAAACGATCGAGCTGTTCATTCACGTTGATCCGTTCTTGGGTCAGACGTTCAATAATCTGGATCTTGCTTTCGATGATCCGCGCCAGGCTCGCTGCATCTTGGGTTCTGGTCGCAAGTCCCGTAATTTCATCATAGGCCTTCACAGCATCATCCAAGGTCTTTTCGATAGAAGCTTTTTTCTTTTCCAGAATTTCTACCTCACTCGTGAAGTCGTCGATCTGGCGCTTGATGGTATGAATATTCTCCGACAATTCTTTCGGATTCAGGGCTTTTACTTGAGCGAAAACTTCATCGACACGGGCACGTTCGACTTTAAAGGTATAGTTACAAGAGTGATCCGATTCGTTGGCATTTTCAAAGATGACATAGCTCTTCGCTTTCCAGCTGACGATCGTTGCACAGACCGCCTTCACGTCCCGCGCTTCGATCATTCCGCTATATTCTTTTACTTCAAAGGCCTCCGCCTGATTCCCCGCTACACCACCCGACATCGGAGGGACTGGGGCGATGATATTTCTCGTCGAAAGCTCAGGCATGTCTGAAGTGTAGGCACCTTCCATCATCTTTCCACGCGAGACCGAAGCCGTATCATACCCGTATGAGGCGACACCGGCCGGAGACCCCATCGTCAATTGACGACTCCCTGGCAAGAGAGAGGAAAAAGACGGACCCAAGACCCGAGACACGACGCTCACGAGAATCAAGGCCAATACTACAACACCTACGATCTTCAGCACGCTGAGCGGCTTCAGATTGAGTTTAGAGAGATCCATATGGGCGCAGTATACCAAAAAGCCGCCCAACGTGCGGCTTTTTGTTTCAATTCCCAGCCTTACCCCTCAAGGACAGCGGGCAGCGTTCCCAAATTCAACTCTTGATCAAAGTGAATCTGACTCACGAAATCGGGGGCGTGACTTACAAGAATCATCGCTCCCTCGTACGCCTCCAGTGCCTTCGCAATCACAGGAATATGACGGAAGTTAATGTGGTTCGTCGGCTCGTCCAGAATCAAGAGCCCTGGCTTCTGTAAAACGAAGCGCGCGAAGCAGAGCAGTCCTTTCTGGCCCTCGGATAATGATCCGACCTTGGTTTTGAGTTCGTCCGAGGTCAAAAGGAATTGCGCAGCCGTTGCACGGAGTTTTTCATTCGATTCGAGCTCCATCACTTCGGCCAGCACTTCGTAGGCTGTGAGATCAAAATTCAACCCAGAGAAGTCCTGGCGATAATAACCAACCTTCACTTCGGGGTGAATCTTGGCTCCAGCGTCTTCTCCCCCCGCCAGCGAACGCAAGAGCGTACTTTTGCCGATGCCGTTTGGTCCCGTAATAATGAGACGCTTGCCTCGACGCAGCTGAATCCCCGCTTCTCCACGATAGGGCGTGTGGTCCTTGATGATTTTAACAGAATTGATGGTCACGATCGGCTCGGCAAACTCTTGGGCCGGAATTTCGAAGTCACGAATCGTTTTATCATCACGGCGGACATCAACCATATCTTCTTCGGCTTCAGAGACTTGTTCGCGAAGCTTGCTCGCAAGCTTACGCATTTTTCCTCCTTTATTCGCGAAGAAGTTGATCTTATCTTTGCGATCTTGGATATCTTTCAGCAAACGAGCGTTCTGCATACGTTCGCGCTCTAAACGGGCGGCAATTTCTTCGACTACGTTGAAGTAATTTCCAACATACGCATCAACCTTTCCCGTGAAGACATCCAGGTGCAACACCCCTTCGGTAAAGGCATTCAAGAAATCGGCATCGTGGGAAATGACGAGCACGGTTTTCGGATACATCATGAGGAACCCCGTCAAATGTTCGATCCCCTCTTTGTCCAAATTGTTGGTTGGCTCATCCAATAACAAAATATCTGGATTTTGAATCAAGGCGTAGGCCAAGAGCAGACGAGCTTGCTGACCACCGGAGAACTCGTTGATCTTTTTGTCGAGCGGCGCCTGGAGGTTTACGACTTCGAGGACATCTTTGATCCGACGGTCCAAATCATAGATTGTCTCTTCTCCAAAGGCGTGCTGGAAATATTGCTCGACCGTTTCGGCCAACCGCTCCCGGGGAATGACTTGGAGACCGATCGCGATGGTCGCACCTTTTTGGATATGAATCGAGCCCTCGGTTGGCTTTAGAACACCTGTTAAGAGCTTGAAGATCGTACTTTTACCGGCTCCATTCTGACCCATGACGGTCATTTTGGCATTTTCGCGGACCGAAAAGTTCGCCTCTTCCAAGAGGAGATTTTCTTCGTCGTAGCCGTACGAGACGTTACTGAAGCGGATGATGACATTACCGTGATCCATACGCGCCCGAGTCTAGCGGAAAACGCCAAAATAAGCGAGCCCAGCCGCCTAAAGCAGAAAAGACTGGTTATCTGAACAAGGCGCTGTAGTTTTCGTTGAGGCTGTCCAGAATCCGCATATCTTCGGGAGCAATCTCAAAGTCGAAGATCTGCGCATTTTCCTTGAGACGCTCCTGACGCTGGGATTTAGGCAAAACAACAACTTCATGCTGAATCGCCCACCGCAACAGAACCTGAGCGATCGTGCGCCCAGAACGAGTGGCGAGATCCTGCAAGGCAGGATGGTCTAACCGCTTCCCACGCGTAAGTGGACTATAGGCCTCCAATTGGATCTGCTTGGCCTGACAAAATTCGAGGAGTTCTTTCTTATAGTTGAATGGACTGAACTCGACCTGGTTCACGGCTGGCATCACTTCTGCTCGACCGATCAAGGATTGCAGCTGAGCAACGGAATAATTACTGACACCGATCGCCCGGATTAACCCGTCTTTGTGTAACTTCTCCAATACCTCCCACGCCCCATTTTTCCCGAAGGGAGATGGCCAATGCAGCAGATAGAGATCAACGTATTCCAAGCCGAGACGTTCACGACTCGCCTGAAAGGCTTTTTCTGCTCGGAAAAAGTCTGTCGGCCAGAGCTTGGTTGTGACGAATATTTCTTCACGAGGAATGCCACTGGCTCGAATAGCTTGCCCAACCTCTTTCTCATTGTGGTAGAACGAAGCGGTATCAATATGCCGATAGCCGGCCTCTAACGCCCAGCGCACGGCCTGCTCAGTTGGTTGACCGGGCGGGATCTGATAGACACCTAACCCAAGCAACGGAATCCGTATACCATTATTAAGCGTCTTTATAGGGGGAGTAGTCATGTAATCAGTGTACTCCTTCTATACGACAAACGCGTCGTTCACTCATCTCGAAAATCTCGTCTGCCATGTCTTGAGGCAGTCCATCACGCACATCGATTTCCTGAAACGCGCCTCCGCTCACAGCCGATTTAAATAGAATGACTCCATCCCCTTGCTCTAAGGCAAAGGGAATCTGTAGCTCACGACATTTATCACGCAATTCATTGCTCGGGTTCAAAGCGATCGGATAGGTCACCACGTTCATCATGCCAAGATCATCAAGAGAATCCCCGATCGCGATCGAACCTTCTAAGTGACAGTTATGCTTTTCAGCCAATTTTTTCAAAGCGCTCGCTTTGTCCGTATGATACCGAATCCATTCATCAAATGAGCCCGTGAGGCGTCCGTCCGGCGTCACCAAAAACTCCGTCGCCAAGCAGTCATCAAATCCCCAGTTTTTCGCGAACACTTCAACGATCTGTTTAGGCGAGCCGCTAATAGCAACCGTAACATACCCTCGACGCTTGGCCGCCGCTAATAGCAGACGAGGAAACAAGTGAGTCTGTGGACTGTGTTCCTCCAGTAAACTTTCAGCGATTTCATGCATTTGGCTCTCTGGAATCCCTTCCAACGCCTTCAAAATAACGAACTGATCAATCATGGCGTACGCATAATCACGACGTAGTCCTTGGTGGACTTGGTGCTTATGCTCCATCACGGACGCATGTTCACTCACGTCACGCGGGATCAGACCACGTTCGACCATTGCCTGTAGGAGCAAGACAACCAGACTTCCCCGATGGAGGGTAAAATCAATATCAAAGGCGATGATGGGGCGTTGGATCATAGCGATTTCTGAAAAACAGCAACCAGCATAGCTATTTTCATATGTGTATTTGGAGAAGTGGTCACGAGGGACTGAACAGACAGGCACCGTTCGTGTTTAAACAGGTCTATCAGCTCTTCCTGACTGAAGTGATGCGCTACTCGAGCAGCTGCACCCTGCTCTAGAGCGATTCTCAGTTCTTCAACCGTCTTTAACTGACTCGCGAGCTGCTTATCTTTAAACACATAAAAGGTTCGTTCCTCTCCCAGAAAAGGACGCGCCAGGTCGTAGCGTAATTGATAGTCTTCAGAAACAGTCCCTTCGTTTACCCAGATCAGACCACCTGGTTTCACAAGACGTTCCAATTCTGTAGCAACCTGTGCCCGCAACGAGGCAGGAATGATATTTACGAGAACAAACGAGACAACGATCGCATCAAAGCTTCCGTCCTCAAAGGGAAGTTGGGTCGTACAGTCGGCGACCAAATAGGTAATCTCTGGAGAGCGTTCCTGATTCTTCTGGATCGCCTCTTGATTAAGATCAATCCCCGTCACTTGATACCCTTGTTTTGCTAAAAGTTCAGCAATAGCCCCATTCCCACATCCAATATCCAAAATCTTGGCTCCTCGTGGCAAGTATTGAAACAGCTCATTTCCCGGAACGGCGTTGTTCCCAATGATCTTGTCGGCTGGAATGTCCGTCCAATAGCCCGAGTTCAAATCTGAAGGATTCATACGCTACGGATCATAGCAAAAAAGAGCCCTCCGGAAAGGAGGGATCTTTTTTGTACTAGGCTTTGGCTTTTTTAGATGACTTTTTGGGAGCGGCTTCTGGCGTAGGAGCGTCGAGCGTCAGGACTTCGTCTGTTTTTGCTTCGTCGGCCTCTTCGACTTCCTCATCTTCGCCCTCTTCCATCTCATCTTCCTCTTCAAAGACTTCTTCGTCCCCTTCTTCGTCATCCTCATCCCCGATACCGATCGCTTCGATAATCAGGTCAAGTTTAGCGTTCAAGAGTTTGAATTGTTCGTTCAGCTTGTGCATGGAGACGTCCGAGGCAGCGGCGCTCTTCGCACCGATCTCTGTCTGGCCAAAACAGGCACGGCAGTAGACTGGCTTTTCTCCGTTTGGACGGAAAGGCACTTCGCATTCGCTGTGGCACTTGGCACATTCAGCCTTGAACAAGCGCTTTTCTGGAAAACCATTGTCACGGGAATCACGACCGCCGAAACTGTCACGACCACGATCACCGCCGAAGCGATCGCCGCCACGGTCTCCGCCAAAGGCTGGTCGATCATTGGAACGCGCTGAGAACGAGTCGTCTTTCTTGAAACAGTTGCTGCAATAGATTGGCTTGCTGCCATTTGGACGGAAGGGCACCTGACAGGCATTGCCACAGCTGTTACAGGTGGCGTCATGCATTTCACGGTCTCCGGAAGGGCGACCACCGCCAAAGCCGCCTGGGCGACCTCCGAACCCACCCGAACGACGGTCTGAACCACCGCCTGAGCGACGATCCCCTCCACGCTCCCAAGGCTTTCCACCACCAAAACCCGATCCACCCGACGTTGGGCGATGACCAGATGATCCATTAAAACTCATACTTTGATACGGGCGCTTAATCATAGGAAAAAGGAAGGGGTGTAGGGGGTGGGTGAATTGGCGGATACTACCTTCTATTACAAGAATAATCAAGAGGAGTGGCATATCCACGCCTGTACGCTAGGATGGGGCCATGAACTCGCCTGCCTACACGAATCTCCGATCTGAACTGGAGAAACTTGCCTACCTCAACTCAACCTTAGGCCTACTTCAATGGGATCAAGAAGTCCATATGCCGGAAATGGGTGGACCGAATCGTGCCAAGCTCATCAGCTATCTGAGTTTACTCGCGCATGAAAAAATCCTAGGGCTGGATGCAAAAAAGGGTCTTTCAACGTTGACGAAGTGGGCAAAAACCCATCCAGAACAAGCTGAATCCGTCGTCATCCGAGAAACGTGGCGAACGTACACGCGTGAACGAAAACTGCCGAACACGTTTGTCCAAGAATTAGCTGAACGTACTTCACAAGCGCAGAGCATCTGGGCGGAGGCACGGGCCACGTCTGATTTTTCACACTTCCTCCCAAGTTTAAAACGGATCGTGGAGCTTAAACGTCAGGAGGCTGACTACGTGGGATATAAAGAATCGCCGTACGATGCCCTCCTTGAAGCCCACGAACCAGGACTGACAAGTGCCGCCATCTCTACAGTCTTTACTGAGTTGCGGGACTTTTTAAAACCCTTCGTCCGAATGATCCAGCGTTCTGCGCAGAAATTTCCCAATGAACGGATCCTTCATGGAACATTTCCGATCGCCGAGCAAATCACCTTTAACACATGGCTTGCCGGAAAAATGGGATTTGATTTCGCGGCAGGTCGGCTCGATCAAAGCACGCACCCCTTCACTTCAGGCCTTCATGCGGAAGATGTCCGTCTGAGCACGCGTTATCGAGAACACGACCTACTCTACGCGTTGGGAAGCACAATCCATGAAACGGGACATGGACTCTACGATCAAGGCCTCCCGGTTGAATACTACGGCACCCCCCTTGGTGAAGCGGTGTCGTATGGCATCCATGAATCCCAATCCCGCTTGTGGGAAAATAACGTCGGGAAAAGCCGAGCCTTTTGGACAGCGATCTATCCCAAACTGCGAAAAGACTTTTCACGCCCCTTCGCCCGTGTTCCGTTTGAGACTTTCTATCGTCTCATCAATCGTGTTCGACCATCCTTGATTCGAACAGAAGCGGATGAAGTCACCTACAATCTTCACATCATTCTTCGTTTTGAGATTGAACGAGATCTGATTGAGGGCAAATTGAAAGTCAAAGACTTGCCAGAGGTTTGGAATGCGAAGATGAAGGAATATCTCGGTATCAAGGTTCCAAACGATCGAGAAGGCGTCCTCCAAGATGTACATTGGTCCGGCGGAGCGTTTGGCTACTTCCCAACCTATGCCTTGGGGAATCTGTATGCGGCTCAGTTCTATCGAGCGGCCCAGACCCAAATACCGACATTCGAGACACGTCTGAAAAAAGGAAACTTCTCCCCGTTACGCGAATGGCTACGCACAAACATCCACCAACAGGGAAAACGCTATTCGAGCGCCGCGTTGATCGAACGCGTGACCGGAGAACCCCTGAATGCACGCCACTTCATTGGGTATTTAAAAGAAAAATACAGCGAGCTCTACAACCTTTGACCCCAAATACCCACACAGGCGGCCTAGGCCGCCTGTGCTTCTTCGTCTGCGGGGAAAAACTTTGCTGCTTCCGCTTCAACCTTGAGTTCGGCTCGACGATCAATTCCACCTGGACCAAACGAGTCAGGATGTTCGGCTCGCATATGTTCCAGGGCATTGGCCGTAAGCTCCGCCACATCATCACCTTCGATCATTTCGTGACAGGAACCGTATAACGCTTTACAGGATGCGCTTGCCATAGAGGAGAAATAAAGAATGAAGGTTTTACCGATATATACCCACTTGTTCAGTATAGATGCTTTGTGCAAAAGGCGACATGTCTGTCACGATGTTAGTAATTTGGCTCGATAGCAGGTTCAAAGAGATAGTAGCAGTAGCCGATCACCCGATTCGTCGCATCGCGCGCTTCAACTTCATAGGTAGCATCCGCAAATGTCAGATCGGGACGAAGGCCTGTATTTCTTTCCCCTGTTGGAATTACACCGAAATCGAAGGCAAACACCTGACCCGCGGACGGTGGCGATACGGTCAGGCGAGCAACATCGACCAGCGCCTGATCGAGATACTCATCGAACGTCGCAAAGTAACCGCGCGGCCGCATTTTCAAGCTGAAGGTCACGGGTCCGCTATAGAAGGCTGCATTTTCACGCAATACTTTCACTTCCGCTCGTCTTGCCACCTGGCGGCGGGCACCATCAACAAAACCGAACACACGATCCATTCGTCCACACGCGAGTTGCAAAGGAGGAGAAATGGTGATTTCGGGCGAAATACAGGTCATTCGAGTCGTATCACAACCGCTATGGACCCCCAGTGGCTCTCGTAAGGAAACGGGTGAGCGTGAAGAGAAGATGATGGGCTTGGGCGTGAAGAAACCGAGCGTCTCCGCGAGTGAGGCAGTGACGGGATAAGAAGGCTCGATAATTGGAGAGCGCAATGTCGCTCGAACCGTCGAAACAGCCGGAACGCGTACTTCTTCCCCGAGAAAATTTTTCAAATACAGAGTTCCGCTCAGCAATCGATCCGTCAGAAATGACTGAATTCGAACCGATAGGGAAAACTCCTCATTTCTTTCTGCAGCAGGAACAAGAACCACTGGCGGAGCTGTAATCTTAACCGAAGGATTCACGATTTGTAACGCTGGATCACCGTACAGGGTGTACATGAACAAATTATCGATCAAGCGATGGGAAAGGTGGTTTTCACGGACCAAATCTTCTTTTGCCCCGTAAAAGGCACTTCCTAAGGTGAGACGGCCTTTATGGAAGATGGAATCCTGAAAGGGAAAACGTGAATCCCAATGCGAACGCGTCGAACCTACAAAGGCAACAACTCCATCACGACGACCGATCATCGCCTCAGCCAAAGATGTACCGGGAAAATCGATGCCACCAACCTCACAACCATGAACGAATAGAATGGGTGACTTGATAAAGCCTGGACTACTGGTAGAAAAACGATAGCCGTTGGTAAAAGGAGAGGAAATGACGCTGTCGTAGACCCCATGACTATACGAAGACACAAGATCTGGCATTTGCCGATTTGCATACGTTGAAATGTCGCCTCCATTGTCTGTCAGACAGACGTTAGGTACGACCCGATGGGTTGCCGCATCCTCCCAGGGTTGTGAGTAGTGTGGTCGACGAACCTGACAAAGACTCGTTTGAAAGGTGCTTTCTACGAATACCTCCGGCGTTCTCCAGGCTAAGGTTTTTCCGATCCATTCGGTCAATTCAGCGGGCGTACGCACCGGTACTCTCCCAAGAGAAAATTGCGTGGCGAAATTGAAATTGGTTGCCCAATGATCTCCTTGATCTACGAGAAATCCTCCCGGGGGAAGCATCAAATCGCGATAGAACGGTGCTAATGTCGTATCCCAATCCACCAACACCGAAGCATAATACTGATCCGTTGGAATCGGTTGCAGATCTCCACTTAAAGGATAGATATAACGCATGGGTACTTCCCATGGTTCTTTCAACTTCTGACCGTAGGAACGAATCTGGGACAGGTTCTGGATATCGGACAAACGTCGAGGAGCCCCAACCAATAAGGCATAGACTGGGCGCTTCATAACCGTGCTCGCTTCTGATTGTCGGCGGAGATAGTTTCTGATTTTCTCGGGAATATCTGCTCCGGGCTCGGAACAAGCGATCTGTTCGATCAAAACCGTGTTGACCGTCTCCCCCGCTCGACGTTTTGCATCCACAAATGGCTGCAGCGCATCCACGAACAAAGACCGTGTCAGAATGAGGTATGTCGTCCGTGGCTGTACCGGCTGAAGAATATCCGGCAGACAGGTCAGATCCATCGGAGGCGTTCCGCCCTTGAGAATTCCACCACTTGGATCAGGATTGGTTTTTGTCTCTGACTCATCGGGTGGAACGGGTACAATCGGACACGACGAACGACACGTCTCATTCTCTGAACTACATACGGTCTGGGCTTTGGTTGCTGCGAACTTACACACATTGAACTCCAAGGCACACTGATACTGACAGGTTTCAGCAGAAACAACCGCTGTTTCCAGCATCTTTCCTTTCAACATCGTCGCTCCTGACTTAAGGTCTTTTTCATTCCAACCGGCCGCCATAAACACAAAGGCGCTCGCGAGCAATAAGGAGCCGAGCAACCGAACTGATGTGGTCCGACTCGCGCTGCGCGAAGGAACAGAAGAACGAGGCATAGAAAAGTTGGATATTTTATGACGGATTACGCGGCCAGACAATTCCCACACCAACCACCATAAGAATAAAACCGATGCCTGTCACGATCAACGTCGTACGCTGCTCGAAAACAGCCGGTGATCCCGGTTGAAGAAAGGTATTGACTAACCAAATCAAGCCCAATACCAGAACCAACAATCCAATAAGGCACGACCCATAGCCGATGTTTTGCGCCAACGGAGACAGCGATTTCATATGGGAAAAAGTGTAACAAACCGCTAGTCTTTTTCAAAGACAAGGAAACCCTCTTGAGAATCGTCCCAACTTCTTTCAATAGATCCGCTTGATAACCAGCGATTATTTTCCGTCCAAAGAAGATACGGAAAGCTACGACCAGATTCCTCTTCCGAAAAATTGAATGCCGAACCCAATGCCCAAATATAGGGGGCATTCAAGGGATGATACCCCTGTGCAACTATCGGCTGCCACTGCAACTCTGCGTAGGCGAAGAGCTCCGCGCAGGTAGCGGGTCGCACTCCAGCCCGATCAAAAGCTTCAAAGAGATCGTGAGGATGAAGACTAGTTGGTCTTTCCTCACTCAATTTTTCGTCTTGTTTCAGAATATCACCCAGCTTCCAGAGACGCCCTCGAAGAATCTCCTCAGGATGATTCTCGGTGATAGAACCAATAAATTCATCTGCTTTCAATGGATCATCCATCTCAAAGCCAATCTCCAAAAGATCCTCAAGGGTCAAAGCAAAATCATCTCTCAAGCTTTTTCCTTCTGGATACGGACCCCGCCAACCACTGGCGTAGATTTCCAATCGAAATCGCTCTTTTAAGTGTTTTGCTGAAGGAAAGGCCTCTCTATACGGAACTTTTTCCCGCTCTAACTGAAACCAACCCGGTCGCAACTCATAGCGCTTACGGATGGCTGGTTCAAGTGGCCGACCGTGGCGCAACGCCTGCAATGCTTCATAGAGACTAGCGGCCCGTGCAACCTCCGTCCGCAACATCAGCTGATCTATCCCATCTGAACAACAGGCTCCCTGAGCAAGACTTCCTAGCCAATGCTCGAAAGCCGCATATCGCTCTCTCGGAAAGTGCGGAGCAATCGTGGAAGGGGCGTAATAAGGCTCGTATCTCGCAATGATCGCGAACAGATCAGATAGGATCAGCTGGCGTATAGCAGCCGTTTGCTCAGGCGAAGGAGCTTCTGAAGGCGAAAGGAGCGACTCACGTGACATAGAGGCTACTTCTTCAACCAGATCTCATTCCACCCCTCAACAATCGGTTTCTGCCAGACCTGAGACAGACGTTTCCGGATACTTCCATATGAGTAACTGTTACAGATGTCTTGCGGAGAACTACAGAAATCACTGGCGCCGTAGCCAGTCGCTGAACCGGTCACAAGATGCATGTAGTAGGCACCATTCCAAGTTCCAAACCCGAACCATGTCGTACTAGGCGCTCCGCTCCGTAGAACACAACGGACTCCTTCACCCGCTCGAACCTTAGTCGCTTTCCGCGTTCGCTGAGCGGCGTAGGCATCGAGACTTTGGACCGTGTACTGATCAAAATAGCGCCCGCACGTCGTTGGAGCCGGTAAGGGACTGTAATTCGTGCTTGAAACGCGCTTCCAGGTTTCATTCCAACCTTGGCTGACCTGAATTGTGTCAGCATCAAGGACGGTGATGACAAAGCCACCACTGTAATCCCCTTGGACCGTTTCGCCGTTGCCGTACATGTCCGTCGCAAAGGCTTGATAGGTATTTGGTTGCGGCAATGAGGCTGAAGCGAAGGCATGACCGACATGGCGATAGCGAATATCATCCCAACGACCTTCTCCATACCAGGCAAAGGCTGGGACGCGTTTAGACGTCTTGGCTCCCGTACTCCATTTCACGCAGCGAATCCCCTCGCCCGAGAAAAAGTCCGGCGAAGACACGACGTAGGTGTCCATAAAGGGACCACAAGAAAAGCCTGAGGGCTTAACGGGGTTTACCGTTTGGGCATGTACATTCGGAATGAACGAGAGACCCAAGAGAGCAAGAATCGAGAGACGAAAGATGAACTTGGAACAGTTCATAGGCTCTTTTTAGAAGATTTATTTAGACGCTACTGAAACATCGTTCTGGTAGATCGTCATAAGGGTATAAAGCAAGCTCATCGCCAAGGGACCGATCAATAACCCGACCGGACCAAACAAGGCGATCCCACCCAACACGGCGAACAGAATGAATAACGGAGGAATATTGATTCTATTACCGACGACGAAGGGGCTCAGGAAGTTATCGACCGCCCCAACTAGCAAGACGGACCAAAGCGCCAACCCAATAGCAGGCCAGGTGTTACCCGTAGAAAATAGGAAAATGACCGCGGGTACCGATACGAAGGCCGTCCCAATGGTCGGCAAAAGCGATGCGATCATCGCGACCAAGCCCCATAAGGCGGGATTAGGCACCCCGAAGATCGCCAGTCCAACACCCATGAGGACACCTTGAATCAACGCGATCAACAGATAGCCTTTGACGACACCGTTGATGGCTTGTGCAAGTTTACTCAAGATTTTCTCATCATCGCGATCAGCTAAGGGGCTGAACCGAATGATGTCTCTCACCCAACGACCACCGTCTTTCAAGAAGTAGAACAAGCTAATGAAGACAAGGAGCACGGCCAATAAGAGTGAAACCGTCGAAGCGAAGACGTTAGCTAAGTTGCTCGCGATCAGAGAGACGCTGCTCGAAGCGCGCTCCCGCAAATCGAAGGAAAAGCCTTCTGGCAAAATCTTCTGCAAGGACCCATTCAGCGTATCGAAGAAAGCTCCGGCTCCCTTACCAGCCACGAGTTCACGATAAACGTCTTGTGATTGATGGAAGACTAACGTACCGATACCGATCAAGGGAATCCCCAGCGCAATGGCGAACAAAACAACGACTAAACTTGCCGCTATGCCGGCTGGAAGCTTACGCGCCCGCAACCAAAGAAACACAGGATATAAAACGACAGCAAACGAAGCTCCAACGACTAAAACTGCCAAGAATGGACGAAAGATGAAGGCGACAAGTAAGACTGTCAGGCTGAAAAGAGCGAAGAAGAACCATTTTTCGGTAGCAACTGATTTCATAAAGGGAGTGGATTGGATCAATTCGCTTTCTCAGCCAATTCTTTAAGAATTTCAAGTGCTTTCTGCCAAGCCTGCTCCATATACGTACGTGCCGTATCATCAACATCTACATCGATCCGAAGTTCTGTCCCACCGTCTTTCTCGAGAAAGGTATAATTCTCATGGGCGCCGATCCAAGGCTGAACAGTTGGACCGGTGTAATCCTCGACCCCGTCCATGATCATTCCTTGGTGTTCGAGCGAAACAAATTCGAACGGTCTCACTTCGGCGACCCGGCTAACCATTCCCCCTTCGGTCTTGCCGTCTTTATCGGGAGCCAAAAAGTAAATAACCGACCCTTGCTCCCACACTCCCTTATAATACGAGCCTGGCATAAAGACCGTCGTCCACTGGCGATAGGTCGCGTCCTCCAGCATGGTCGCCCAGACCGTTTGACGTGG
Source organism: uncultured Gammaproteobacteria bacterium (assembly GCA_964567995.1). Classification (GTDB taxonomy): domain Bacteria; phylum Patescibacteriota; class Patescibacteriia; order 2-12-FULL-60-25; family 2-12-FULL-60-25; genus JAGOTP01. The sequence goes on along the minus strand of CAZMOB010000001.1, from coordinate 333,530 downwards.
GGCCCGGATGAAGGTTGAGAAATGAAGTGTTTCCATAGGAAAGTCGTGGGAGAGAAGTTTAGAGGCGTTTAGATTCATCATACGTTCAATCGCTGTTTCCGCCAACTCTTAAGAATTAGGCTCCTCGTCTCGAAAAAGACTATACTAGAAAGACTATGCGGGGCTATTCTCTTCCAATCATCGGATTAACCTTGAGTCTGGCCGTAGGCCTTGTCCTTGTACACCGAGCGACCGGATTTATCGGGTCTTTTTCTCAAGCTGAAACGGACACAGAGATATCAGAAGACTTAGGCTTTCTTGAGCCAGTCCCCGAAGATCCGTACATCAATTGGAAACGTCCCGACGGACCCTTACGCGTCGGCTTACAGGCAGGTCACTGGTTTGCCGTAGAGGCTCCGGAAGAACAGGAGGGGTTGCGCGATAATACAGGCGCACAAGTTGGTCGACTGACGGAATGGGAAACGAATTTGAGCATTGCCCAAGCGACAAAAGCGCTCCTGGAAGCGAAAGGGGTCATCGTCGACCTTCTCCCAACAACAATTCCGCCAGAGTACAGTGCGGACGCCTTCATCTCGATCCATGCGGATGGAAACGCCGACACAAGCGTGAACGGCTACAAGATTGCCGCACCTCGTCGCGATCGGTCGGGTCAGGCCGAGCGCTTATCTCAACTCATCGAAACCAACTATGGCCAAGCGACTGGGCTCATAATAGATCCAAACATCACGCGCAACATGCGCGGCTACTATGCTTTCAACTGGCGCCGCTACGACCATTCGATCCATCCCATGACACCTGGCACAATTGTCGAAACAGGCTTCCTCACCAGCGCCAAAGATCGCCGGATTATTGAGCAAAACCCGAAACGAGCCGCTGAAGGCATTGCAACTGGTATATTGGCATTTTTAGAAGAAACGGTGCCCGAACAGACGATTCGCTAATGTCTGGCTTGATCATGCGCTCGGATCGCCTCCCGAAAACGGGTTTGGAGTATTTCTATAAAATTCGAACTACTGAATTGTGCCTGAACTTCAGGTCGATTCAACCAAGCCAGTGCATCTGGCAAAAAGGGATAGATCAACTGCTTATATCGTTCCCGCTCCGGTCGTTGGGTTATTTGTAATTTACCGTAGATACTCGATACATGAGAAATGGCATAGGCTAAACCGAGTCTCGCCCAGTCTGAACTCAAGTGATGCTCATTCGCCTGCACCTCGTAGAAGTGCTGCATATCTTCGAATGAACGCCACGCTGGTTGCCGTTGGTGATGAGGATCTGGCTGAACTTCCCAGGCATCGAGGGAGCCTTCGTTGAAGTGTTGGAACGGATTCAACCCTTCCTGAGCTGAACGATAGACTTGTACATCACCCGTCATCCGTTCAAGCAGAGGTGACCAATCGGAAAGAGGACTTACGAAACGTAATTCATTTTCAAAGATAGGCAGTCCGACCGTTAAATGATCTCCTTGGTACCCCGTGATCATGAGATAGGTGGCGGCACGAGCGTGAGGTGGAAGCTGACTTACCTGCTCAGCCACCAAACGCCTGAGTGATGGATTTGCTGCTACAAATACAGTTGCATACGTCTCCGTATCTCCCATTGTCCCTTCACGTCGTGGATGGATTGAGATTCTTCTGGAAAGTTCAGAGGCGATGTCGAACGCCAATCTTGGACCTTGATCCGGGACCACTAACAGATTTTTGACGAGAGACACAAAACGCCTTTCTGGCAGCTGTTCAGGAGCTGACGGAAAGAAGTTAGCCACCGTCAGACCTGGAAGCATTGCTTCTAAAGAACGTCGTCGCTCTTGCGCCTGGTGATGCGCCCGTTCATACGATCGAGCAAAGCGCTGGCTTCCCCAATTTCGTTCGAGTATTTCCCATAAGCAGGCACTCGTTGCGAGGAGTAGCGCCCGCTCAGCCGGTCGTGTCTCATGCTGTAGCGTTTGATCGAAAAACTCAGCGCTTTCTCCCAACTCGACCAGTCGCTCTTCTGAAGGCAGGATAGGACGCACAGCGGAGGGGACGGTTTCTGGAGTAGGACTGGTATCGTTGGGAAGCAGCCAATAGATCATGGCGCCCGTTCCATCGACGAACGCATCTTCTTCCAATTCACGTTGTTCCATTGCACTAAATTGTTCTTGATAGATTCTTCCTCGGTCTGAACGGTACAATTCCCGAAATCCCCGCGCGTAAAGGGTAGGATCCAAGTTCGGAAACGCATCGGATACCGTTGGTGCCGCCAACGGATAGGCAAAATGGGAATTGGCAGCATGCACAGGAAAACGCCGATAATTATCTTGCATCCCTGGAACAGGAAGATTGTGATAGGCCGCATAGGCTGCAACCTTATCCGTTGGATCAATAAACGTTCCCTGTATAATCCCATCTGGACTCGTAAATGGTTGGCCACCTGAGAACAAATCAATCTCTCGGCGTCGACCGCCTTCTTCTACAACCAAGATCGGTGCATCGTGTCCGAATCCCCCACCTTCGGGTGGAGCATAGGTTCTAATCCCTATGTTCCTAAACCCTTTTTTCCAAAGCAATTTCACGACTAAGTCCGCTCCCGCATGGCAAGGCCCACGATGTTCTACTACAAAATCCGACAATGTAGTATGAGAGAGAATAGCGTGTTGATATCCCTCAAAGGCCAATTCCAACGCTTGCAGAATCGACGCCGGATCTCGATGTTCACCTAACGCGTTATCAAACACACCTTGAACGCGCGCGAGCTCAAGACGTGCCGCTTCGATATCTGTCGCCTCACCCGCTTCTCGTTGGTCGAGATGATTCGCTTCCAAAACAAACGTGCCATAGTCGAAGATTCCCTGGCGCAGTTCCTGAGCGCTTCGTTCAACCAACTGTACTTGAGCCTGGATCACTTGCTCTATGTGAGCACCTCTTTCCGCTAGTGTCGCTGCACGCTTCTCCGCCTGAACAGACCGCTGTCGAATAAAAACGTCTTGAACCGTCGATTCCGTTGCCGCCTGCTCACGCTGATGACGGAGCTCCGTCATCCCAACAAGACCCGCCATACCAGCCAGATTAAGCGCAGCGCTCAACGCCCAAGAATGACGGGCTCGCTTAGTCCGGCCACGATCATGACGAAGATCGTCGATTCGCTGACGCACCTCACGTTCTTCCGCAAGTTCAGGCAAAATCGGTGTTGGAAGTTCTCCGAGATGCTTAGGTAGGGCTGTTTGTTTGTCGAATGAGCGCATACTGTTTTTAAAGACGATTTACATTTTTGAAACCGTACGAATGCCGAGCAACGACAATCCATTCGCGAACGCTGACGAAGCAAGCCTCGTCAACGCCACGCGCGAACGCTGAATCGATGCATCGTCATCCAAGACTTTGCAGCGTTCGTAAAAGCTATTGAATGCACTCGCGACCCCAAGCAACCACTCACAGAGCAAATGTGGCCGAAGTTCTCGCGTTACGTTTTCCAGGACCTCACCGAAACGTTCGATTTCGACCAATAGCGCATGCTCCTCTGGCTGTGTGATTTTCAGATCTTCCATTCGAATATCGCTCGCCTGCTTCGCCAAGATCGCCTTTGTGCGAACATGACAGTACTGAATATACGGCGCAGTATTCCCTTCAAGCGCGACCATTTTGCTCAGATGGAAAACGTAGTCACGTTCACGATCGGACAATAAATCAGCGTATTTGATTGCACCAATCGCCAACGATCGAATATCCTCATCCGTTAGCCGTGCGACATCGCCTAATTTTTCTCGCACGACGTGACGCACCTGTTCTTCCGCTTCATTCAGGAGATCCACTAATTTCACTACATCGCCACTTCGCGTTTTGAACGGCTTCCCATCTGCTCCCAGCATCGTTCCAAACGGCACATGCACCGCTTGGCCTGCCTGAATCCAGCCCATTCGTTCCGCCGCTTCGAACACTTGAGCAAAATGCTGTTTTTGACGCGCATCCGTGACGTAGACAATTTGATCAGCCTTGAGTTCTTGGGTGCGATACCGGATGGCGGCAAGATCCGTAGTCGCATAGAGATAGCCCCCATCTGATTTCTGAACGATAAGCGGCGTAACTGTTTCATCTACATTGTGTGCAGGAAAGATACACTCCGCTCCATCACTTTTGGTGAGCAATCCTTTGGCACGAAGTTCATCAACAACGGACGATAATACTGGATTATAAAAACTCTCCGGCTTGAAATCTTCATTGATCAGCAGTGTATCTAAGCGACGATAGAGATCCGAGAAGTAGGCCTGCGAGACCGATACAATTCTCTGCCAAATCTGCAACGTCTCTTCATCTCCTGCCTGAAGTTGCACAACGCGCGCTCGTGCACGTGTCGCAAACGCTTCATCGGCGTCAAACGCCGCCTTGGCCGCTCGATACAATCCATTCAACTCAGCGATGTCTTGATCCGCTTGCTCATGTTCAAGCAGATACTGAATCAACATCCCGAACTGCGTCCCCCAATCTCCTAAATGATTCTGGCGGATAACCTCATGGCCTTGAAACGACAAAATCCGCACGATCGCATCTCCCAAGATCGTGGAACGGAGATGACCGACATGCATTTCTTTGGCGACGTTTGGTCCAGAGTAATCAACAATGATCCGTTTTTTCGCAGAGTCTTCTGTCCAGTGCTGCTGTTCGAAGGCGGTAAAGATAGAGACCGCCACCCGCGTGAGATACGCATCTTTCAAGCGAATATTGATGAACCCAGGGCCAGCAATTTCAAGCGATTCAATCAAATCACTCTGTACTGCCCCCACAATGAGTTCCGCAATCGCTCGGGGTGACTTCCCCAACTGCTTCGCCGCTCCCAACGCATAATCACACTGATAATCCGCATTTTTTTGACTCGAAACGCGCACTTTTGACCCAATGGGCCCAGACAACGAAAAGACCTGGCGAATCGCCTCCTCAAATACATGCTCAAGATCACGGAGTAATAACATGCCTCGGATTGTAGCGTATGCGTCTGCTTTTGTGTCAATGCTGGGATTTTAGACCCGGGACAATTTGGCCCGTGCTTTGGTCAACCTTCGGACAGCTTCATCCCTCCCAAGCAGCGTGAAGATCTCGATCGCCCCGCCTGGAGTGAACTGCTTGCCAGCCAAGCCGATGCGTACGGCCCACAGAAGTTGCCCTGTCGTAAGACCAGTTTCTTCAGCTCCCCGAGCAAAAAAAGCGCGCGCTTCGTCATCCGTCATCGCAGATGGAAGCGTAGGAACCTGAGCTAACGCCCAATCAAGCGCCTTCGTTGAGGTCTCCATCGTCGCCTTCGATTTAGCATGCGTGAATAAATCTACTCCGTACTCTGGAACGGCCGCCAAGAAATCGATGGCCGTTGGAATCTCGCCCAGTGTCGTGATTCGCTCTTTGATCAAGAGTGCCGTCTTTCGCTTATCGATCGTCGCTGGCAAGCCCACTTTCTTGATGTACGGCTCAATCAGCGTTTCAAAGGTCTCCAAACTCATCTGTTTCAAATATTCCTTGTTCAACCATTCCAATTTCTGCACATCAAAGATCGCTGGAGCTTTCTGAAGCGATTCCAAATCAAACGTCTGCTCCAAATCTGTGAGACTATAGAGCTCACGATCATCCGAAGGATGCCACCCTAAGAGGGCAATCGCATTCACGACCGCTTCCTTCAAAAAGCCCCGTTCAATCAAATCCAAGAAGGATGAATCCCCTTCCCGCTTGCTGAACTTCTTCGTCGCCGATTTCATGATCGGTGGCAGATGGACATGGGTTGGAATCTTCCAATCGAAGGCTTGGTATAATAAAATATACTTCGGCGTAGATGAGATGTATTCGGTGCCACGAATCACGTGTGAGATTTCCATCAAATGATCGTCGATGACATTGGCGAAATTGTAGGTTGGCAAGCCACCAGACTTCATGAGCACACCTTCATCTAATTCGTTGGACGAAACGCTGATCTCACCGAAGACGACATCTGTGAAAGAAACGGTTTGATCTGTAGGGATCCGCTGACGTACGACAAACGGCGTAGCCGCCTCGAGCTTGGCTTGGATCTCTTCCTTCGTCAGCGTTTTGCAAAAGCCATCATATTTTGTTGCCTGACGATTCAATGATTGCTGCTCACGCAATGACTCAAGGCGCTCCTTTGTACAAAAACAACGATACGCACCCCCTTTCTCAATCAATAGGTCAATGTGTGTTTGGTAAATCTCTTTTCGTTCGCTTTGAACATACGGACCATACGCGCCGCCAACATTCGGTCCCTCCTGATAGTTCAACCCAACCAAATTTAATGTCGAATAGATCAGATCGACCGCCTCCGGCACATAGCGCTCCTGGTCCGTGTCTTCGATACGCAAGACAAATACGCCATTCGAGCGCTTGGCGAAGAGGTAGGCATAAAGCGCTGTACGCAGGTTTCCGATATGGATATAGCCTGTCGGGCTGGGCGCAAAACGGGTTCGGATCGGCTTGGACATAGGGAATACGCTATCAGCTCTGGATTGGGCCGTAAACCTACCCTCACCGGATCTGCCCGCCGTCTATCTGAGATAATTTCGCCTCAAAGGAACGACTTTCTTCCTCAATCCGCTCCTTCGGCCCGATGAAAAAGACAGAAATACTCCCTTTTTGAAGCTTGGTTGAGAGGGATATCTGATCTTTTTCAGCACAAAATGACCAACGGTCACAGAACCACAGAGGCTCGAAGTCTCGTTCCAAGGCAACCCTTCTTACGTCTTCCGTCAGATCGGACCCTTTTCGATGTAAAACTACATAGGCAAGTTGATCCAATTTCCGTACTTGCGCCTTCAACCACGCTTGGCGAAACAGGAAGATTGTAAAATTCTCCGCCAAAACCTCTCCCACCTCATCCAAGTCGTTGACGACGATACAAGGCTCTGAGATTCCCTCCTGAAAGAGAAACGAGCGACCGAGACTTACTCCTTCATTACTGAAACGAAACGCGTTCGGTGGTTGGATCTTGGTTGACTTACCCGCGTAGCTTTTGCGATGCCGAAGGACGGCGTCCACGGAACACGAGCAGTCATCCCCTAGCTTCAATAGCCCGTCATTTTTGCCAAAGACTTTTAGATAATCAATATACAGCTCAGGTAATGGTCGATCAGTAAGAGGCAATAGAGTGGCGATCTCTTCTTCGCTCGCTCCACGATAACTGGTATCTTGGGGGAATAACTCTTTATAGAATGCTAAGAAATCTGAGATCGTTTTAGACATAGGATATTCATGAGCTTTTCTCCCCTTTCTAAGCTTCGTAGAGTTGAATGCTAGAGTGTTATAAGAATACTACCAACGATAATCTAAGGGACGCTCGTTCACAGTAAGTTCCCGTTGCTCACAACCAATAGAGCGCTCTACAAACAGAATCCACTGCATCATCTGAAAAGGATCTAACGTCGAAGCGCAAACATGAAAGGATTCGTCTACACTAAATGTTTTAGCATCTTCACGCACAAAGGCGACTAGGTTGGCTGAACTAAAAATAGGATAGACGAATGAAGTCCCAGCGATCCGATTAATATAGACAGAAGCAGACGGTGGATCCATTTTTTGAAGTTGAGATCCAATGCCTAACTGAACATATCGATAGGTTGAGCGACCGTATTCGACACACGGAAACTTTAACATCAACTCATTGAATCTTCTGAGAAAATGTTCAGCATACTCGTGCAGCACAAATCCTAATGTATCTTCTTCCGAAGGTAGTGCTACTTGGCGTGTTTCTGTCCAACCAGCCAAACGCAGTTGCTCAAATACACGGGGATAGCGCATCTCACCCGCTTCAAGATCAAGCGCATTCGAAACTGTTCCTTTTTCTTGAGTCATAAGCTACTCAAATTTCAGAGTTTATTGATTGTTCAGCAGTAGCTGAATCTGTGCGATCGATTCTTGTATCAACGCGCTCACTACGTCTGTGGTGAGGTTTAATTGCGAAGCGATCTGCTCCGCTGTCCACCCTTGAGCAAGATGCAATCGGATAATTTGCTGATTGATTGGGGGCATATTCAGAAGGGCCTGGGCAACACGTTCATTTTTCCACTGTTGATCAGATAACACGTTGTCGTTCGCAGCAATTTTTTGAGATCGAAAGAGTGATTCCATAGGATATTTTATTTAAGTTATATCAAATGCACAGACTCCCGTGAATGATTGACAATCAGCTTGTGTGTGAGTTACATTGGCTTGTTCTCGCATTCGAGGACGAACATCGCACCACCAGAAGGAGTATTCCATGAACAAGGATCAAAAGAAGGGTTCGGGTCGGTCGACTTCCAAGCAGCCGCTCATCAAGTGTGGCATCAGGGAGGCAATCGCCCGTGAAGTGGAGAAGGCTGGATACAAGGGTAACGTCGTACTCAAAGGCTACGAACTGATCGTCACGGAAGGTCAGGATAGTACTAAACGCGAGCTCAACCGTATTCTTCTTGGGGACGAGGATACCGACGACTGCTTTAGCCTCGAACTTCGTGATTCAACGCTTCGTCTTGAAGTTCCGCTGCACATCGTGGGGGATCGGCAAATCTTTACGAACCAGCATATGCGAGGTCACGAAAAAGAAGCTGGGACCTTCGGGAACACATCGCTCCCTCAACTCATCCTCGACTCTGTAAGACAGGTAGGCGAACATAAGAGTGGTAATGCGCTCGATCTGTGTGGTGGATTCGAATTGGTGGAGCTCAGCAACTGCACCCTTAGAAACGTCGAGCTGGATCTGCGCTACGAATATAATGGATTTCGTGCACAGGACCTCATTATTTTCAAATGCCGACTGGATACATTCGACGCCTGGGCACGCGAGAGCGAGGAGATGGTCATCGATAGCGGACGGATCGCAGAACGACTGAGGTGGAGCGGCGGACAAATTGGCCGCTTGACCTGGTTCACAGAACCGTTCGTAGTCTGTGGGTACAAAACGGGCTACGAGAACGACGTGCTCGGACCTCCGCCGCGTGTCACGGGGTACATCTCCGTCGCCAATCCCCACTGGCTGAGATTCTTTCAAGCCCTGTGCCCGGGAATACCGATTCGCTACTCCGGCCCCATCACCAGCCTGTGATCGGCTGAACCAGCATACAACCTACACCTCTTACCGAAGCTGACGCACATTGCGTCCCCTCCCGCTTCGGAACACTCCCCACGCGCCTCGTCCTACGGCCCGTGGGGCGATGTGTTTTGAAGGGAAAAAGTGCTCATCCAAAAGCCAGATAATACCCAAGTTCAGGGTCTTTCAGATATTCATTCCAATACTCAGAACCATATGTAGCCAATCCCTCCGTTGAGACGATAGGCTGTATCTTTTCTACTCGATCAAAACCGACTTCTTGTAACAAACGACAAATCGTTTCTCTTGAATAGAAAAAGGCATTGAGCGAACAGATCCGGGTGCCTTGACGATCGAATAATATATTTTGTATCCGCGAACCATCCTGAAGTGGTTCTTCAAAGGTCTTTTTGGCGCCATAACACGTGAGATCCTTTCCACTTGGCAGATCGATCACAAACATCACTCGCCCATTCTCCATAAGGCTGAGTCGTAGCTTACGCAAAAAACCCCGAAGATCCTCTATCGAGGAGAAATAGTTTAATACAAACGGTGCACAAATTACATTAACGGTAGGGAATGAGGACGTCATCATATCAGCTATCAAGAACGTCTCATTCGGTCGTTTTAATGATACGGCTTTTTCAATCTGCCTCGTGGACGAATCAATACCGATAACCAGTTTGGCACCCGCATCGGCAAAGGCGTGCGTAAAGAATCCATCCCCACAGCCCACATCAAGGATTGTCCTTCCTCGCACATCCCCTATGACGGATAGAATCGTTGGAAGGATGGAACACTGCTTATCTGGTTTTGAGTTCGTTTTCTGATAGGCATCCGCCAGTACATCGTACTCATTCAACATATGGTCCCTTCATCCTTCAAAAGACTAATGATACTTCTTCCATTTCCCTTCTGAAACGACTTCCACCACTCCATCAACCACTTTAAGTGCCGATTGGTCATCTAGTGCATAAAAGGGCTCCGAACGTTCTTCAGCGATCTTGTCCAACACCTCAAATGTCATTCCTGGAAAGGCTGGAGAGTCTACGTGAGCTCGTACCAAAAATTCTACCAGCCCAAGGCCGTGATCATCTGCATAACTTCCAATCGGTTCAGCGTACAATCGTTCGGAAAAATTCAGATCCAAACTCTTTCCTACGACAATACTCCCGGCGCTGATGCCGACGTACACGTTTGTCTTCAGGAGGTTTGGGAGTATCTCAGCTAATCCAGACCTTGCCATCCATTCCTTAAGATAAAACGTACTCCCACCTTCAAACACCAACACATCTGCCGCTTCAAAGCCCATCAACCACTGATCTTTTGGTAGCGCTGAAATATCGATGAGATCGATTGACTTAAAGCCGAGAGTTTGGAACGTACGCAAATCATCAATCAACCAGCCTTTATCACCTCGATAGATATTTGAAGCGGTTGGGATAAACGCGAGCGAACACTCATTGAACGGCTTGCCCGTTAATTCCAAGAGCGCCTGAGAAATAGAGGCGTTCGTAATTCCACCAGAGGTCAGAAGAAGTTTCATAGCCGTTCTTTAAGAAAAGATTCAATGTCGTCCATCGAGTGAAGATACACGTTCTCACTCTCTTTCAAGTCTACTCCTGCTAGATACTGGAGCGCCGACCAGATACGGTCTTCGTCAGAGATGGGCTCATACCTCAACAGTCTTTGATCCTCCTTTTGCATCATACTCACGGCCCAACTGGCAATATCCTCTCTTGATCTGGTCTGAAGAAGAAGGTCTTTAAAGATATCTCTGAGAAGGATCCGTGAGATCCCTTGAACAGCATCGCTCATAGAAGGGCACTAGCCAAAATATACCATAGGTATAAAGACGGTAGCATGTAGACGTAGAGATTTCACTTTAGATCCTGTATACTTGCGACCTGTTTTTCAAATCTCCCTCCGATCGACCTATGGCTTACCCCACACCCCGTCCCCCTGTCTTTCCCCTAAGAGTCGGGAAAAGCACCTCCGGTTTCGGGATATTTGCGGTCGAAGATATTCCCGCCAAGCGCTTCATTATCGAATACTGGGGAAAGCTCGTGCCGAGCGAAGTTGCGGATACCGTAGGTGGACGCTATCTATTTGATCTTGAAAATGGAAAAACCATCCTGGGGAGCACACGCAAAAATATCGCACGCTACATCAATCACGCCTGCCGACCGAATGCCGAAACGCGTGGGTCAGGCAATCGTATCTATATCTTTTCGACGAAACGCATCAAAGCGGGCGAAGAAATCACGTACAATTACGGAAAAGAATATTTCACGGCATTCATCAAACCACATGGCTGCCGTTGTCGGACTTGTATGAAGGCAAAACACTAAGCATAATTGCATTTTATCCAAAAATGCGTTTGAATACGCCATAAGCGACGAAGTTGACGTTCGAACTTCCGCTTGGTTCCAACCACCTTTTTTCGATGCGCTGTCATCGAGAAAGAGAATGAGATGTCGGACAATACCCCTCCCAAGTCAGGCCCCGACGAACCTGTCATCAGTCCGCATGTCCGCAAGCTTCTCCAGCTCGCAGCAGAGAGCGCACGAACAGCTCTCCCCTGCGGCAAGTGCGTGCACACCTTCACGGGCTACGCCTGCACCCAGCCCTACGGCTGTCGTAGCTCATCGAATCGGCTCGGCTGCGCGTTCGTCCGGTAGCCACAACCCGCCGTCTCCCCCACTCCCACGAACCCGCGATCACCATATCGCCCCTCCGGTTCGTGGGCGATGTGTTTTTAGATGGTGAGTAAAGGAAAAAATACTAGAATAGATCAGATGAAACAAGAAGAAAAACCAATCCTTCCTAAAACCAGCGCCCCGGCCGAGCGCTCGCACAGGCAGGCATCAAGAAGCTCGAACAGCTCGCTCACTACACGGAAACAGAAATTGCTGAAATCCACGGAATGGGATCGAAAGCCTTTATTATTATATGCGACTCTATCAGGATCTGGAGAAAGAGACCTTTCTTGGTTTGCATATATTGCGTAAGGAAGAGACCGGGCGAAGCTTTTTTCATAAGAAGTCTTAAAGCAAAAACAACCCATTTGAGTTGTTTTTATGGGACGCGATTAATTCTTCGCTCCAATCCCCTCAAATCCTGGATGTTTGGCCGCAAACTGAATAACCTTTTTCAGTGTCGGAAGATGTATCTCCTCCAATTTTTTAAAACGGATACAACTCTTCCCTACGCTAGCCTTCCCTAAATCGCTCGCGAACTTTTCAGCGACATATGTTCCTTTATCAACCGCACAGACATAGAGACTCACGTAATTCTTTTGATTGGCTAACGCGATCACAGGCCACTCAATCGGCTGCTTTTTGGCATTTCTATAAGGAAAAGAGCCATAGCCAAGCATGTTAGAAGCGAAATGAGGCTTGAGAGTAGGCGCAGCTTTTTGAATGAATTCGTGCAGAAACTCAATGAGTTCTTTGCGGTCAGCAGGAACAGCCTCTAGATACTGAGCCACCGTCTTCGCCGTTGTAGATTTGAACATGTTCATAGCACTTAGGTTAGCCTTTCTTAGGTTTCTTCGCACCCCACCGCGCCTCGATCTCTTTCGCGCGCGCTCCAAGAACCGCCTTGATAATACGAACCGGTAAGAGCTTATTTGGCGCGAATCGGATGGTTCCTTTACCTATATCATACCCATCAAGGAGGTTACCGAGCGTAGTGAATGCCGTGCCGCTCCAAACGAACAGACTTGAGTGCTTTTTCGCCGCTTGGAACCCAACCAATGGGTGGCCGTTCAATTTGAAAAGCGGACGACCATACGCGATATGCTCCGTGGCGTTTGGATAGAGCCTCTTCATTCGTGACCGAAGCTTCATTAATACTGAACGCTGAGATGGAGGAACAGATGCAAGATACGTAGCAATGGAAGGTTGCGGCATAAGGCAAGCTGAATCATTTTAGAAAACCGTCTGCTGATGTAGCAATCCTCTCCAGAACGGTTTTAAGGTGTTGTCGATGTGATTTTTTGTATCCAAAGCAACAAGAAAATCCGTTTTCCATGGGTCATACTCTTTTATGGAAACCTGATAAAAAAGCTTTGTATAGGCTTCAAAACGTTCACTTAGAGAAGGGCTCTCTAGGTACCTCACGAAAGAAGCATACGTTTCTGCATCGAACTGCTCGAAGTAACGTATAGCCGCCTTCTCGCCTCGCCAAGGAATATCTCGGAATGCAAAATAGGTCGTTACGAGCTCTGACACGCTATATAACAGCCTTAACCCGAGCGCTTTGTGGTAAAGAGCATCCTGCGAATTAAAATAGCGTTTATTGGCAAGGTAGTTGTAATTTATCTTAAACCAACTGCTTTGCTTTTCTTCCAAGGAGATAGTGAAGGGAGCGGTCTTTGATTCCGCCAAGGCTTTTACTTCGGCTAATATCCCTGAGTCATCTTTTTTAATGCTCCCTTTTGCCAACCAGGTAAAAAACATACCTTCAAAGCCATTCGCCGGAACCGTGTTCAAGCTTGCGCACCGAGCTACGAACTCCACATCAAAAAAGAATATATCTGCGAATCGATCCTCAATCAACGTATAGACCGATTTAATTCCTTCTTCATTTTTATCTAAAATGATGAATAAATCGATGTCACTTGATGGGGTCAAGCCGGTGGCGGTCGTGCCGGTCGTGAACAAGCCCTTGACCCGTGGAGACAGGCTGAGCGCTTCGATAATGGTTGGCAGATCATGCTGTGGCATACTTGTCTTTGTTAAGCTGATAGACATCTTTACCATCTCTCAAACATTCACATCTGCCTGCGCCCGCAAATCATGATCCGCGGCAATGGCGGCTGTTGCCCCCTCAAAGGCGGCTGTCACGATCTGGTGCGCTGTTTCGCTTGTTACATCGCCAGCGGCATAGACAAATGGGATATTTGTCCGCTTATTCACATCCGTTTTAATATAGCCCTTCCCTTCGAGAATGATTCCGAGCTGCTGCGCCAGATCGACATTCGGTGAGGCTCCCTGTCGACTAAACAAGACATCGGCCTTGATGCATTCTCCTGTATCCAACACAACTTCGCGTAACATGCCCCTTGCTCCTTTCACCTGCGCAATGCTTCCGTAATGAATACCTACCTTGGCTTTTATTAGCAACTCGCGCTTCTCGTCCGAAATCTTATCCCCTTCCGGATCACAATTCGTAAGGAATACTAGATCTTTCGTGTACCCTTTGAGACGAAGACAGGTATCAACTGCTTCATCATCGAAACCTAGTACCGCAACACGTTTTCCTTGAATTTTGTAACCATCGCATAACAAACACCAAAAGAGTGAGCGGCCGATGTACTTTTTTGCGTCCTGAAACGATGGAAAATGATCCTTTACGCCGGTACATAATATAATACTACGAGCCGAGTAGGCCGATTTGATCCCTTTTACTTTAAAACGATCGTGAAGCTGCTCAATGGATTGAATCTCATCCTCTGCAAACATGGCTCCGAATTTCTCGGCTTGCTTTTTGCCATTGGCTCGCAATCGCCGCGCAGAAATACCTTTGGGAAACCCTAGATAGTTTTCATTTACCTGGTTATGGTTCCAGCGACCTTCGGTCGCATTCACAACCAAGACCGACCGCAACGCGCGACCAGCGTAGATCGCTGCAGATAGCCCCGCAGGGCCTCCACCAACCACAAGTACATCATAAACGGCCATAGATTGATTATTGCAACACATCTTGGGAAAGACGTATAGTAGGAATCACTTGTTTCTAAAACAAACCTCCTTCTATGCCACACGTAAAAATCTACACCTCGCCGATCTGCGCCTACTGTTCCGCTGCCAAGCGCCTGTTTACTTCTCTCGGAGTGACTTATGAGGAAATCGGTCTCTGGGATCAGCCTGAACTCGTCGAAGAATTGCGCGAAAAATACCAATGGCAAACCGTTCCAATGATTTTCATCGATGATGAATTCGTTGGTGGTTATGACGATGTGGCTGCGTTACACAAGCAAGGTTTACTTACGAAAAAACTTGGACTGTAATGCGTGCTACTCACTGAACGTATCACACTCAGCGACCGAACCAGTTTCAAACCCACGGGTAAACCAACGAACACGCTCGGCTGAGGAACCATGAGTCCAAGTTTCTGGATGCACGCGACCCGTAACAGCTTTCTGAATGCGATCATCCCCTACAGCCGCCGCAGCATCCAGAGCTTCGGTAATTTCTCCTGGCTCAAAGACATTTCGTTCTCGAATGGAGTGAGCCCAAAGTCCGGCAAAACAATCTGCTTGTAATTCAGTCTTGATAGAAGATTCGTTGTCACGCACATTGTCGATCGTTCCCTGCAATTTCTGGATATGATGCCCAACCTCATGAGCGATCACATAGGCCTCTGCCACATCTCCCCCTTTTGCCTCAAAGCGAGTTGTCAGCTCATCAAAGAATGTCTCATCAAGGTAGATTGTCGCATCAGACGGGCAATAATGTGGACCAACATCTGATGAGGCTCCCGCACAGGCCGACGGCGTCACGCCCCGGAACAGGACAAGTTTGGGAGCTTGGTACGTCTGGCCACTTCGAGCGAACTCCTTCGTCCACAAATCGTTATTGGAACCAAGCACGGTAGATGCAAAGATTTCATAAGAATCTTCACCCTCGAATTCTCTCGTCTCAGACACAGTCGCCGGTTGCAACTGGCTTGGATCGATGCGCGAGAGGACATCCGCTACATCTCCCCCACCCAAGAGCTGAACGGCTAAGACGATCACAACTCCCGCTACCCCAAGACCACCACCCACGGCGGCTGGGCCAAAGGAGCGTCGGTCTTCCACATTCCCTCGACTTCCAAGGTTATCCCAGTTGGCCATAGAGCTTTAGTTAAGCAGATAGATCGACCAATTCAAATAGGTGGCGAAGCTGACCCACAAGAGATATGGAATCAAAAGATAGGCACTGGGTTTTACAATACGGAAAAAGACAATGATCGTCAGAACAATCAAAATCCATAATAAAATAATGTTCATCAACGCAATCAACGGATTTCGAAGACCAAAGAACAGGATTGACCAAGTCGTATTCAACAGGAGCTGACCTCCGAAGATGACAAGTGCTCGTTTCACGTCTGGGCGCTCAAAACCACGTCTCCACACAAGAAACGCTGCGATCCCCATCAGCGCATACAGCATCGTCCAAACCGGCCCAAAGAGCCAGCTTGGTGGATTCAGGGCCGGTTTTTCCAGCGCTGCGTACCAGGTTGGAATAGCTGATGACGTGAAGAATGTCCCTATGATTCCAGCGCATTCACAAAGCAAAATCCAGGGAAGAACGGTCCATTTTGAAATAGGAGTTGAAGACATGCGTTTAGTATAACAAATTCCGATCCATCCAAACGAATACCCCATCGCTCGAGGGCGATGGGGTATTCGTTTGTGTCGATTTTACTATGGCATCTTCTACCAGTTTTGATCAATCGTCATGGCGAGTGCTGCTTCAGAGGAGCTGTTGAATTGGCCCGTCGTCGTAATATCTGTTCCGAACGTATAGTTCGTGTAAAAGACATCGGCGATATCATCAATTTGACTCGACCAGTTTGATCCATAGAGCTGCCGTGCAATATCTTCTGTCGTCACCCAACGCAAGACCCCGCCTCGTCCAACCGCGTAGACACGATTTAAGGTCGTGAATTTCACCATGCGGAGTCCGGGACGATAGTTCACGTTCCGACCAAGACTCATTGAAGCAAGTACTCCATCGGTCACTTCGCGTACTCCGTCGAAATCTCGGTACCAGGTGAAGTAGACCCGTTCATTTGGGAACGCATGGCGACGCCCATCCTGACCATAGTAGTAGACAGCGCGACACGGATGGTCTGCGGCAACTTGGTAGGCAGGACACATCGCCTTCACTAACGTTCCCATTGGGGGCAGGCTAGTTGGCGTCGTAGAAGAAGTGACCAATACACTTGTTACTGGACCGGAAGCGCCATTCCCAGCTCGATCCCAACAAGATACATAGACTGAATAGGTCCCTGGAGCAGTGAACGTATATGAACGAGCCGCAACCGAACCATTGATGTCCATAAGACCTTGACTTGATCCATTCACAAACAACTCACAACGCGCAAGACCTGAATCGCTATCAGAGGCTGTAACCGAATAACGTACGCTTACATTCGCTGCAACGGATGCATTTGAAACAGAGCCGACGATCGGTGCAAAACGATCACCTGTCACTCCACCTGATGGAGTAGCAGCCGTGACATTCACAGTATAGGTAGTGGAGACACCCACATTCCCAGCCGCATCCCGACACTGAAAACGAGCCGTGTGAGAACCCGTAGAAGCAAAGGTATGAGAACGAGAGGTCGTTCCCGTCATTCCTCCGGACGAGGCACCGCCTGCAAGTGCGCCATCGACGTAGAGATAACATTCCGTCGCGCCGACGTTATCACTATAAGCTGCAGACAACGTCACAGGAACATTCAAGGTGGCTGTCAACGGGCTGATAGCTCCAGGGAAGGTTGGTGCAAGCACGTCTCCCGCAGGAGCGTCGGAAGAAATAGTAATCGTACGGGTGGCTGAATCTCCGCTATTCATCGCTGCATCCTTACATGTCATGCTTACTGTATGAGACCCTGCCGTAGAAAAGGTGTAGGAACGGACAGCGTTACCGGCTGTTGGTGGACCACTCAACGTCGCAAGTCCAACGGATGAACCGTCCACAACTAAGAAACAAGAGCTCACACCCACGTTATCCGTGTATTGAACGCCGAAATCCACGGGTGCACCCATCGTCAATGTCGAATTGGTTACCGGCCCAAGAACCGGCGGAGCAACATCTGGCCCGCTCCCGGCTACGGTAACCGTACGGAGGGCGCTACCCGCATTACCAGCCGCATCTGAACAGGTGAAGAAGGTATAATAGGTACCTGGTGATGGAAAAGTATACGTATAGCTTACCTGCCCAGCCTGAGGTGTCCCGGATCGAGTTGCCGTAAGTGACGCTCCACTTCCAGGATTAAATTGGCAATCCGTGACTCCGATCGAATCTGAGAAATTAGCGCTCAAGGTTGTGGCTGCACCTGCTACCGCACTCGCAGGAGTCACCGATCCAACGATAGGTGCGACGACATCCGCCGCCGCAGAAACAACCACCGTCACGTTTGATCCCATGCCGACATTTTCGGCACGATCGACACAGCGCGCGGCTACCGTATACGAACCTTCAAAGGGGAAAGTGTACTCCTGTCTATACGTAGCACTCCTGTCATCTCCGCTCACTCGTGTCATATCCGAAGAAAGACTTGTGACACCTATAATGAGGTAGCAGTTCCTTACACCAGCATCGTCATCAGAGGCAGTAATCGATAGGTTCACCGCTTGACCAGCCGTGGCCGTGAGAGGCGAAACCGTGCTCACTACAGGCTGCGTCATATCAACGGAGGCTCGAACAGTCGCAGCAAGACCGAGACTCAAAGCGAGTGCGCAGAGCGTCGGAATAACTGCTTTTTTAGAGAGTAGCTTCAAATGTGACATAGTCTAGCAAGAAGTGATTCAATAATCCTTAAGATAAGGATATTTCATTTCACTCGATCTGACAAAGATTCTTCAACTGAAATGCATGGCTGCTTTTATCAGTGTATGCTGCCATCAATCCCTCTATTTTTTTGAATATGACCGACAAACCGTACTCCCGCATTCAGTTCCTCGGTGGTCAATCTCTGGATACATGCTTCCTTTGTTGGGGTGGCGGAGTATCATATCTCCATCTTCCTACCTGCTGGATGGGCCACAGGAATCACTGGACACTCCATCCCAGGCCGGGTCGGGTATATGGCATGGGAGGAAGAAATTTAGGCGAGCTGTATGGCGCCTCTTATTACGGACGCGTCTTCAAACGGCTGAAAACGGGTTGGCAAGAAATTGGTGAACAGCTCTGGAATATTCACGATCTTGTACAATGGGACGGAAAACTCCTTGTAGCCACCAATCATGGTTTGTATCGAGTTGAAAAGGATAGCTTAGTGATCGAGCAACCCTATCTAGAAATACAACGAATATGCCCAGGAAAAACACTCATGTGGTCAGATATGAAGGGCGTTCATGAACAAAGTGGACTATCGAATCGCTTGATACCTCTCGTTGAACTACTGAATACCGTATGACGAACTCCTGGCAAGATTCAGAAGCAACCCTGCTTCATGGCACTTCGCTTGATGAATGTTTTGTCGTCCTTGAAACTACTTCGCCTCAGCATCTGTACACGAGCGGGATGCATCAGTGGAACCTCATCCATATAAAGAATGGATCGGTCAACCTGCTTTACACCGGCGAGGGAACAGTAAAGAGTCTGTGGGTATCACCAACAAATACTGTCTACCTTACCGCTCCACACGATAATTTCATCGGACTGTGTTGTGGGTCCCCTACGCCATCCGGCTACGTCTGGAACTGGGAAGAATCTCTAAACACCCCCTCAACTTACCCGGAATCTGTTTGGGGCATTTCGGATGAGTTAGTGGTTGCTTGGGGTGGAGGGATTCTTCAGGCAAATCAGTATCCAAACCCCGTTACACGACCACGTATTGATGAACCCTATTGCTGGATCAAGAGACACTCCCGTTGGACCCGCTATCCTTCCCCCGGCTGGCTATCTGGTATGCATGGATACGATGAGGACACCCTCTACGCTATTGGACACGCAGGCCTCACCGCGCGCTGGTGCGGCACCCATTGGGAACAATTACAGTCAGCCGATCCCTCACTTTATCGTGAGCAAGTCATATTTGTACAAGTAACACCTGAAGATGTAGTGTATGGTACTTCAAATTTCGGCGATCTTCTTAACTACTCAAAAACATCAGGTTGGAAACGTTTTATCCCAAATGTTGGATATATTACTGGATTCGTGTACTGGAAAGAGGCGCTTTACCTCTTAAAAGAAAGTGGGCTGCACAAAATTGAAGGCCGCAGATTAACGCTCATTCAAGAAGCTCCTAGACCAAAGCAGCTGGTCGCAGGCACTGGTCTCCTGTGGCTTGATGAAATGGGAATTCATGAATGGACTCCTTCTGGAATGCGCTCTATCGCAGCAGAGAAACTATATGCAGCCATACAACCATAGAAATTGTGCTTAGTCGCACGGATGCAAGATTGCATTAATCCTCAATCCTCGAATCCGGACACAAGGCATTGATCTGGTCGATCACCGTTCGATCCGATCCCAATACACGGGCAATGATTCGGTTGTACACCTTCTTGTTTACGAAGGCATCCGTGATCAGATCCGCGTCCCCGTCTTTTGCGAGCTCGAACACCTGTTGGACCAATGCAGCGTAATACCTCGAAACAATCCCTGGATCTTCGATGAAACGACGAGAAAGCAACTGTGTCTTTACACCAGCGCAGCCACGAAAGGTAGCTGGGGTAGAGGCTCCGGCTGGATCATAGGCAGCATTCTCTCGTACATACGTGGCATACTCCGTGGCTTTCGCCGTATCGCCCATCAAACGATAGAGCTCGCTCTGTTTCGGTTGAAAGAACGAATGATTGTATTCGTCATCGGCTGGGACGTTCAAACATTGGTTCAGCAAATGAAGAGGCTCATGCTCTTCGAGCGGCGGTTGGAGGTTCAAC
Source organism: uncultured Gammaproteobacteria bacterium (assembly GCA_964567995.1). Taxonomy (GTDB): domain Bacteria; phylum Patescibacteriota; class Patescibacteriia; order 2-12-FULL-60-25; family 2-12-FULL-60-25; genus JAGOTP01. The sequence continues at coordinate 312,883 of CAZMOB010000001.1, read as the reverse complement.
AGGGACGTAAGCGTTTTAGCCTGGAAGGAAATGGTGCCTAATGCTCCGTAATGACTCGCTGAACCTAGAGATTGAGTACTGGAGCTCGGATCAATCCGAATCTGGATCTCTCTGTAGCACTTGCCCATCGAATACCCACTCATCCGATCAAGCGCCGGCAGCACCACCGTTTGCTGATTCTGGACAAATTCACGACAACGCTCTTGCGCTCGCTCATCTCCCGATAGCGCCTCACAATTCGCACGTACAACCACCTGACTGGTTGGAATTATTTTATGTACAGACACCGTGAATATCCCTCGCACCGTATCCGTCGACAGCCAATTTCTTGAAAGTGTGAAGTCATTTTCAATAGGATAGTGCGACGCATTCATAAAACCGGTCTCGTACGTCATTCCCCCACCTGTCACCACATATTCAGGATAACGCGTCCGCTCGTTCATGCTACGCAGTCGGATAGTATACGTTTTGCCATTCACTCCATAGGTGCAGGCGCCACCTACGCTCATTTGGAATAACCCATCGACCTCGCCGGATGGGAAACAGGACCGGAGGGGCGCCTCGTTCGGCTCAAAGCGGTCCAAACGGCTCAATCCACATCGTGCATCACAGAACCATTCTCCATCACATGATTCATTTTCATCTTGTATACGGTTGCCACAGTACCCTGCTTGAACCGTCAATTCTTGTGTAATCGGCCGAAACACTGACTGATTCGACACGGGTACTGGTACAGGTGTAGGTGTAGACACAGCTGACGAGGAACGATCCGCCAATTCAGGCAAATCAATCCCTCTTAGAGTCTTCTGGGTCGAAATGAAAAACCGCTTTTCCAGGGTTGGTGAAATGAACCATAATTCCTTCCATTTCGCATCCCATACGAATTTTCCTTTGATCTTTTCCAGAAGCGATCGATTCAAGATCATTGACTGAGCCTTTTTAAGAGGACTATAGCCGGCCATAATCTCTGCGCGATCGTCATAGCCATCCTTATCTGAATCCTTTAATTTCACGTTGGTTCCATAGGCACGCTCGAATTCATCATCTAGCCCATCTCGATCCGTGTCTTTGATGGGACGGTGGGTGTTAAGTAGACCAATAGGAATTTGAATGAGGTCTTTTGTCGCAATTAACTGCGCTTGGTTTTTTAGCTCCGTATACGCTCGTTCAACATTGTTCTGAACTTGAATACGCTTCCCTGCTTCTGTTTGATACCAAAGGTCGGCATCCGTCTTGAACAATCCACGGGAAGCAGCTTGCGAACTATTCGGAAGAATAAACAGAAAGGCTGCAAAGGCGACAGAGAGAAACCTCATGGAGGAAAGGACGTTCATACTCCTGGAAGTATACACCCTGGCCGAGCTTACGATACCTTCTCCCACGCCCCTCTGTCGCCCGGAACAGTCCTGAAGAGCGTATGGACGTCAGGCTCTACAGGCAAATTTTTCATCCGTTCTGGATCACGACGACTCAACTTGTCTCGTAAATGCGCCAACTCATACTGCACCTGACCGTGAGTAACAGGTATGGACTCAGCTACTGCTGCAAGATCGATCTTTGATCCCGCAAAACAATAGCCTCGCGCACATGCTTCATCATAGACACTCTTGAGATAGACGTTCATGGCCGCCAACGGATCGGGAACTGCCTGAAAACGGATGAGTTGCGGATGATGTCGATACCCCTTGGTTTTTCCTTCCAGGACATGCTTTGCGAGTAGTCCTTCACGCCACAAAGCAACAATCCCTTTCGTATCGAGATATTTTGGATGAAGGCTCCATAAACGCATAGTTTTTGCAATTATTGGTTCCGCAAAATCTTCTGCATCGTCTTTCCCTTGGCCAATTCGTCAATTAATTTATCCAAATACCGAATTTCACGCATGAGCGGATCCTGAATCTCTTCTATTCGAACTCCACAAATCATACCCGTGATCAGGGCTCGGGCTGGATTGAGTTTAGGCGCCTTCGCAAAAAACGTTTCAAAATCTGTTTTCTTGTCCAGCTGTGCTTCTAATCCTTTGCGTGTGTAGCCCGTGAGCCAATAAATGATCTCGTCAACTTCTGCCTTGGTACGGCCCTTCCTCTCTACTTTGGCAATGTAGAGCGGGTAGACGCTGGCGAAACTGGTGGTATATATTCGGTGCTTTGGCATAGGTGATGTGGAACCAGGTGTACTCATCTTTCCCTGCTTGTCTAGAGCCTGTCGTATGAGTGAATTTGCTACCTCAAACGCCTGTATTCTTCGTACAAGCAGTGTATATTGCGGAGAGCCTTGTTTCAATTTTGGTTGGACTTTTTCACACTTATTCAGTGTTGAGGTGATCGCTCGAAGCGCTTCTTCTAATTCTTCCGCTGTGTACATACCTTCAGTATAGCGCATAATACGTACTCGATCTCCTTATGATCCGTGGCCTGTTTCGATCCCTCCGATAATCAGTAGCTCGCATGAGTAACCTACACTATTTCTCTCTATTGACGGTCCTCTTGTTCAGCTTAGTCTGGATCGGTCTCATCCTGTATTTTCGTTTGAAGAAACGAGCACCTCTCCCTCGCTTGTTCTTTTATAGCCTTTTTTATGTGTACCTCATCAAGGTTCTTGATTATACGCTCCTGCAGTTTCAATCGCTTCTTCTCCTAAAACGGTTTGTACCTACCCTCATCCTAAATGGACAAACAACCCGAGAAAGCCTGAATCTCCTGCCCCTCATCACACTCACCTCTTACGATGTAAAAACATCTTTACTCAACATTCTCTTGTTCGTTCCGTTCGGTTTTGGCTTGTCCTTTCTTACGAACTATCGGATGAGACAAGTGGTAGCTATGGGGGCAGCCTTTAGTATCGCTATCGAGCTTCTTCAACTGATCACCGGACTCATAGGAAAAATAACCTTCCGAGTCGCTGACGTGAATGATGTCATATTCAATACCATTGGAACAGCAATTGGATGTGTGGTGTTTGTGGGATTCACTCACGGTTATCGTCGCCTTACAAGTCGCTCAATTGGATACCACGACGCTCCAGATCATCCACACTCTCAAATTCAAGATAATTCTGAGTGATCTCTTCACCCTTTAGTATATCCCTTGTCGCAACTAAGCATGCGTCTATTTCATTTGGCTTCTGCGTCACCGTTGCCTTGATCGAATGATTGATAAACTTTGAGACATCAAAATCGACATGCCATTGTTTCGTTTCAGGAATCTGGAAACCCCACCAGCGAATTTCTTGTTTTTCGCTGTCTCGGAGCGCATCAAATTTCTCCTGATTCAGGTTTATATCTAACAGTGGACTAGCCGTGTATACCACTTGTCCTTCTTTCAGATCTTCATCTGCAAAAAGCCCTATTCCATGGAGCTCGGAGCGGTCAAGTTTGTATTTTATATGCAACATACGTGCTCATGTTTTATTTCTCCCGTACTCATACCCTACCAGGATCCAACCTTCACCAACACCCCTCTTCTTTTTACAATATTTTTATAATCCCACTGTATGCGTTTGGCTTGTTTTAACCAACCGCGAAGAGCTGTTATTTTTACGTCACTGGAATCCGTGAAGTATTTTTCAGCGGCCTTAAAGGATCCTTCCGGCTTTAACCCGCTGTCCTTAAATGATTGTCCGCTCCAAAAGAGCAATTGGACACCGTGTTTCCGCACACTATAGCCCGCGATTGGATTTCCATCTAGGAACCACACGGGACTTCCGTGCCACACTTTGCCCTCCGCTTTTTTGAGCTCTTGCGCGATAACCTCTTTGAGCTTTTTGCAGATTTTCTTATATTCACCTGATTGTGCGGCATTATAGAGGGCGATATCTGTAGGCATAAGACTGTTTCGTTTAAGATTCAATCAATGCACACAATTTCTGAGTCGTATTCCAATTTCGAATCGTTAAGTTCTTGTAGATCGGCAAGGCAGTAATTTTGCTCAAGCGGCTTTGCGTAGCCTTGGCAATCAGGTGTGAAAAATAGAGTACGCCTGTTCCCGCCACCGCCTCGTCCACCCCTTCCTTACGCGGAATATCCTTCATCGCTTGCTTGGCGACAATCGGCTTTTTCAAAAACAGAACATTATAACGATAGATGGCCGGCTTGGATCCGAAGCCCCGTGGGGCTGACCGGACGATATTCACCAGATCACTTTGCTTGATAAGCACCACCAGAGCAGCATACTTAAATGTTTTGAAGAGAGCCGCTTCTATCTTCTTACATAAGGCCTCGATATTACCCGCTGGCGCAGAAAAGAGCACATTCCCGCTCTGAATATACGTCTTGACGTTCTTGAAACCAAGATCTTCGAACGTGGCTTTTAATGCCACCATCTTGATAGAATTTTTTCCGCCAACATTGATCCCGCGGAGTAAGGCGAGGTAATTCATAGTGAGACGAATGATACTCTACCATAGATAACACTCTTCCGAATGTGCGTGTTAGGTAGATACGTACTTACGTTGACATCGTTCCTCATTCATCGAACAATGAAAGATACACATTTTCCCTATGAACATTTTCCACGCTCTTCGATCCGGCCTTCTTCTAAGCATTCCTACGCTCCTCATGGGGGCTGGTTGTGCAGCGCCCTCGAGCCAAACCCCTCCGTCACCAGTTACACAAGGAGCCGCGACAACGACCTATACCCTCGCAGACGTCGCCCAGCATAAAGATTCAGCCAGTTGCTGGACGATTGTTCGTGGAAACGTCTATGACGTAACCACCTGGATCGGCCAACATCCCGGCGGCGAGCAAGCTATCCGCTCTTTGTGTGGCGTCGATGGCACTACTGGCTTCAGCGCCCAACACGCAGGTGAGCGTCGACCAGAAAACGAACTCGCTTCTTTCCAAATTGGAATTCTCAAACCATAGATCGAACTCTCATGAAAGAGCCCGTCCTGGATCAAAAAGATCAGCCTCGCTCCTACTGGTTTACCGCAAAAACCTATGGTTGGGGATGGACGCCTGCGACGTGGCAAGGCTGGTTAGTTCTCTTGATTTACATCCTCGCTGTCGCTGGGTGTAGTTTGACGATTGATAAAAACTCATCCGTTCGTGAAGTGCTGTTTCTGGTTGTCTTACCGATGATTCTTTTGACGATTACCCTAATTCGTATCTGTTACAAGACCGGTGAAAAACCTCGCTGGCAATGGGGACCGCGTCGTACGCGTTAAATACTGAAGCACGAGCGTTCGATGCACAGCCATTCGTTGAATGGTATACTCTGCCCATGCAGTTTTGGAAATCAAAAATGCTCTTTTTAGGAGCTGCCGTTGTCAGTATCGGACTATTTTTTTCTAGCACTCAGCCAGCACACGCCGTGTCACTCTTCCGCGGCACGTATACCGCCACTGCTCCAACGAGTACGCTCGGAACCATCCGTCAGGTACGCGTAGATCCAGCGGATGGGAGCGCCTATGTACTCGGCAGTGTGACAACTGGACTAGGCGTCCTAAGCCCCGATGGATCGAGTTTTAGTAGTGCGAATTACAGCAGCGCTCTCCCCACTCACTCTGGCTCAGATTTGGCCGTCTCTCATGGAAAAGCGTTCATCGTGCTGAACGCAGGATCTGTAAATGGCGTCTACCGCTATGACATAAGCGGCTCCACCGCCACATTCGTTGCAAGCAGTACGCTTGGCACAGGAACATCAGCCATCACTCTTGGAGGTGACTCGCTTTACGTGAGTAAAGGCACTACTGTTTATACGTTTGATACAAATTTAACCAGCCTCGCCTCTAATTCTAGTGCCTCTTCTTCTATCAGCCGTCTGACCTATACCGGAGGAAGACTGATCTATCTAAGCACAGCCGGAAGATTTGCGAGCCTCGTCTTAGGTCTATCTGATACTACTATCACGTCTGGTGGGCCAAGCGTTAGTAATGCAAAAGGCTTGACGGCATCAAGTGATGGCAATGCTCTGTATTACGCCAGCAACGCGGGATTCAGCAAATTATCAATCGCCAGCTCATCGTCCCTGTTATGGACGCGGTCCATGGTGAATGTAGCTGGAATGGATGTAAATACGAGTACCGGCAGAATTACCGTCATCACGACGAGTGGAGTGATCACCTCCTACGACCCCATTACTCCTGTCGCAAGCTTTACTAGTTCCGCGAGCGGGACAAATGCCATCTTGAACTGGGACCCTAACATTGAAGATAGTGACTTTTCGGGAGTAACCATTCGCCGCAGTCTAAGTGCCTATCCAACAAGCGCTACGGATGGTGTAGCGGTGACGTCGTCAGACATAGGCACCTCTCTCGCCGACAGTGACTTGGGTGAAGGAACCTATTATTACAGCCTCTTCAACCAGACGATAGATGGATACTACAGCTCCGCCGTAACTTCTACTGTCACCATCGATCTACCCCCGGCCGCCCCTACGCTCGCGGCTGAAGCTACGGGCAGTACCATCAATCTCTCCTGGACAGCTCCCGCAGATACCGCAAGTTTTGTACTCCGTCGGGACACAACCGGTTTTCCTGCCACTTACACAGATGGCGTCATGGTGACGACAACAAACAGTGGTGTAACCAGCTTTACTCAGACGGGTGTAGCAGATGGTACCTATTATTACAGCATTTTCGCGGCTGATGCGGGAGGAAATTACTCAACTGCTGGTATGTCCACCGTCACCATTGATACGACTGCTCCCTCGGCGCCCAGCATAAGTGCTGTCGCTAGCAGTTCTACTATCCTGTTAACATGGGACACCCCAGCCACTACAGCTTCTTTTCTTCTTCGACGCAGCACATCGGGCTTTCCAATGACCATCTCGAGCGATACAGCCGTCACGACAACGGTGGTCACCGATTTTGTAGATGCTGGTTTGAGCGATAATATCTATTATTACAGTCTCTTTGCTCGCGATAGTCACAACAACTACTCAACCGCCGGGACAGCGAGCGCCATCATTGATACCACCGCTCCAAGTACACCCAGCAACTTCTCAGCCGCCGCAAGCGGCAACAGTGTGTATCTTACTTGGTCAAATCCCATTGATTCCGATTTTTCAGCCGTAACTATTCGCCGCAGTACCACAGACTATCCTACCTCGAATACAGACGGGACCGCTGTTACCACTACCATCGCTACCAATTATACCGATTCGTCACTCACGAATAACGTGTATTACTACAGTCTATTTGCGGAAGATACAACGGGGAATATCTCAGGACGAGCAACCTCACGCGCGACCGTGAACGTCTCTGCTCCTAGTGCCTCCGTCATTTCTGGTGGAGGTGGCGGCGTCGGATCATTTTTTGTCCCGCCTTCAACCATAAACACCGCACCGCTTCGCTTTACCGTATCCAATGGATCTGCGTCAGGTATCGCGACCCTCGTTTCAACGCCCACTGTAAAGCTACAATTGAATGCGGACCCTGCTACTGTACGTGGGTACGCCGCCTCACTCGATCCAACCTTCAAAAACGCGAGTATTTTTCCCCTCAGCCCTGTAGGCGGCGCCTCCTTTACCCTACCTGATCAAGCCGGTACCTATACGGTGTATCTAAAATATTACTCTATCACTGGACAAAGCTCTGCCGTGCTCACGCAAACAGTAACGTACTCACCGGCGCCAAGTAGCCCATCCGCCCCTTCCGGCGCCGTTGTTGCCACACCCATCTTTACACGCATGCTACGCCAAGGAGACCGTGGAGCTGACGTGAAAGCCCTTCAAGTATTTTTAAATACACATGGATTTGTCATCACAAAAACAGGCCAAGGTTCACCCGGCAACGAGACGACATTTTTCGGTCCAGCAACCACAAAAGCGGTCATAAAATTTCAAGAAGCCTATAAAGATACCGTCTTAAAACCGTACAACCTCCAAAAAGGAACGGGAATTTTTGGGGTGAAGATGCGAGAGGTTATTGAATCAAGGTCGACAAAATAAATGCGATCGCCAGCACAAGTACACCTATAAACATCAACTTGGGTAGCCAAAGCAGAAGATGTAGTCGAAACGGTGCGCCAAGAAATCGGTACACTTCATCCAGCGAAATCGCATCCGTTGTTAGGCGTGATGAAACGCGTTCTTTGAGTAACCTTAGGAATACTTTCCCTTCCTCACGAGAAGCATCCAGAACGACCGTCTGCATACGAAACGATGGATCTGCCATACGCAAAAAGAGCGTTCCTTGAGATGCGGCTTGGCTCGCAACTGTGTCAAGCATCTTTTTTGCTACCGCTTGTTTTAATGATGAAGCTCTTCGGGGATTTCCGGCAGGCGCACGATCAATTGGTTGTAAGTAGGTGGCTGCAATCACTGCTTCTAATAGAACCCGCCGCTCCTTCCCTGCAGCCCGAATAATCAATTCAGTGGGGGTGAGTGTATATTCAAGACGTTGTCCCATCCACGTATAGTCGTAGGAAGAATTCATACGTACCCAAGTGGAACCCCCTCTTATTCTGTGGTTTCGCCGTTAAACTCGTCCGTTGTATCAGCCTCCGCTTCCGCTTTTGTCGCATGAACCACGCCATCTCGATGATGCGGTGGCATATACAGGGTATAGAGCTTCATTTCCGTCTCCCCCGTGTTGATAATGTTATGTTCCACACCTGCAGGAACGATCACGACGCTCCCATCGTGTAACACATGGGTATCGCCGTTTAAGGTGGCTGTGCCGTCGCCTGCTTCAACCCGAATGAATTGATCCACGTCCTTATGCACTTCCATACCGATTTCTTCCTTTTCACGCAAAGACATCACCACCAGCTGACAGCGCTTATCCGTGTACAGGACCTTTCGAAAATTGTCGTTTTTGAGAGACAGCTCTTCAATATTGGCCGTATATCCGTTCATATATAGAGAGAGGTCAGATTGATTTATTTGAGAAAGATGGTTGCCATGACTCCTGCTGTCACCAGAAGCCCACCAGCCACATTCCCTAGTGTAGGCCTTTCTCCCAGGAACACAAATGCCATCAGAACGGTGAGGAGCACACTCAGCTTGTCGATCGGAGCAACACGGGACGCTTCCCCTAGCTGAAGGGCTTTGTAGTAGAAGAGCCAGGAGAGACCCGTCGCGATGGCCGAGAGGATGATGAAGACGTATGAATATTTGGAGATCTTCCAGACATCTCCGGCATTCCCTTGCGCCAATACAATACCCCAGGCAAACACAACAATAATCACCGTTCGGAGCGCAACCGCCAAATTACTATCTACGTTTTTTATCCCGATCTTCCCAAAAATAGCTACAAGCGAGGCGAAGAAGGCAGAAAGAATGGCGGCCGTGATCCAAGACATATGACCTAGACTCGTGAATTAGAGACTGCGGCTATCGTACGCCCAGTGCAGAACCGCCTGACGCTGTCCGGGACGACAGCTCAGATCTCCTTTCATGCAATATTTCTTTATTTGCGACACATGGCGGATGATCGCCTTCCAACGCTTGATCTGTCGCTCATCTTCACCGGGGAGTCTTCGCCCCAGGTAATACCGACAATACCACTGAAACCAGCCTCGTGGGTCATGTTCCTCATTAATCCATCCCCGCTCTTTCCAGACGCCTAACGGCTGGCTGGCATGCACCTGAAAAAAGTTCAGTCGATCATCGTACTTATCTGGAGACAATTTTGCCCCCACAAACCAGGAGGCAGGAAATTCCTTTCGACAGTCCGTCATATACTTCCCGCCAAACACCCCTAACGCCAGCATCTCCTTTGGCGTAAGTTCTGGTTTGAACGCTGGATGAAAGTTTCTTCCTGGGGGTTCGACACAGGTATACCGGTAGCCTGTTTGCATTGTATCGTTCACCACAATGATTTTTCCTTTTTTTACGGGCGGCATAAAAAAGTTAGCGCTTACCAAGGAACAGAACGAGGAGAAATAATCCACCCCACCAGCCGATATCGGAAACAATGAGTCCAGCGATAATTTTTCTCTGAAGCGGCTGAGGAAGAAGTTCTCGTGATTTCCCCTCCTTTTCTCGCTGAAGCAAAAACGGACTTACCTTAAACGACAGGAAACAGCCATTCAGAATAAGCACGAGCGCAATACAGAGATGCACCAACGGGATGCCTGCAAGTGGTTCGTTACGATAAAAGATGGATCCACCGATGAACGCAAGGGTTATACCGATCCAGATCAATGGCTTCGTCACTTTATGCGTTCGCGTGGTCGCCTCGGTCCAATAGGGTGAGTTCCGGCCGAGAAACCCGTGGATATCAATCACTGTCACTGCACCTAATCCGATAACGAAACCCGACAGGAGGACGAAAAGTCCAATAACATTCAACCAGTCAATGGAGGACATAGCGGGTATGGATATAGTATACCGCACATCCTCGTAAGCGCCCCAGAATAGATATTACCGCTACAATCGTTCGTAGCCCGCCGCGGTCGCCAGATCAGACAAGGGAATGGAGGAAAACGAAACGAAATCTGTCGTCTCTCGTATGTCTGAATCGCTCACCCATATCAGCGTTTCTCCCGTCGAATAAGCTACGTTTACTTCAGAAGAATGGATCAGAACAAGACGATCATCCTCTATTCCATAAAACCCCTGCCTTGTCCCAACCAGAAGACGCTCTTTCCAAAAGGTGAAGCTATAAACATGGCCAAGATACGGGTCCAATTCCTTCCAATCGAGCGTCTCCTTTTTAAATACGCGCCCCTCAAGGGAGCTCGCATAGATCTCAGACCTGTTTTTGGCTTGCACAAAACCTAAATTCTGCGGAAAAGAAAAGGGATCTTTTTCCCATTGCCCATTCGTCCAATAGGCGAGAAGACCTTCGCTTCCAGCGATCGTAATACACTCCAGATCTTTGCCATGCAAATCAAAAATCTGCCCTGGTGAAGCGTATTGCTTCCAGCTCGTTCCATTAAAAACCCATACATAGGGTGTATCAATTCCGCGGCCTTTTCTCTCTGGATCTGTTGGCGCTGATTCAAGCACCCCGCCTCCCCAAGCGAAAACGTTCGCATCATCAATCCCCCATACTGCCTTAGGGCGCGTTAAGTCAGATTGTACGGGTGATTGCCATTCCCATTCGTACCCGTCCTGAGTTGGAATGCCAAGATGTAACCCATAGGTGCCATTTATGTTTCCTACCACATAGATCTTTCCAGAAGGAGAGACCCATAGGCTCTGTGGATTACGTTCTCCTCGCATAATCGAGTGGATGCCGTTCTGATTGAGTCGCAAAAGGCTCCATTCAACGGATTCGTCATCATGAAAGTTGCCATTGAATGTCCATTTCACGAGGGCGTACCCATCGTTTAAGGCTCGACCAGCAATTGCTACCACTTGAAAAGATTCGTCCATGAAAAAAGAGTATCGTTTTTATCTGTGAATGGAAAGAGGCTCGTATTCTACGTGAGCGCTTTCATCGCTCGACGAATGAACCATCAACTTGTACCGTAATCATAAAGATTTCGACACTGCAGGATATGATCGGTTTTCTACAAAACAACCAGGCCATCGTACATTATTCACTGCATGTTCTATTGCCAGCAATATTCGGATACATGTGCTTTAGAGCGTTTTGGCGGAAAGCATGGATTATCATGCTCGCAACAATGCTGGTCGATCTCGACCATCTGCTTGCGACCCCTATCTTCAATCCCACGCGGTGCAGCATCGGATTTCATCCGGTTCATAGTGTCCCAGCAATTGTTATGTATGGATTGATGCTGTTCATTCCAGATAAATACATGAAAATCATTGGACTCGGTTTACTCCTACATATGCTCGCCGATTGGTCGGATTGCTTGTTGATGTAAATATTCAACCCACCTCTACAAGCGTCATCAAACAACAAAAAAAGCACCACATTTGTGGTGCTTTTTTGATTGACACTGTATGGGTCACCAGACATTGTCGCTCATGGCTCTCAGGGAGCTTATCGAACCATGAAAACATCGGCGAATCTTACTCGAATTGATGTCGCTCTTTTATCCTCAGAGAGGATCCCAGAGCTGCATCGGTGGCCAGATCACCGAGAGAGAAGACGTTGACTGCGCAGGGTGCGCCCTCACATCTGGCGTGACGTTTTTACAGACCGATAATTTCCCAGACCGCCTTCGCGACAGCGGCGACGAATGTGGCGAAAACCGCTGCACGTACGATCAGAGGCGACTGGGAAGAACCAGCTTCCGCGATCTCTTTCTCGATAGATCGCGAAAATTCCCCTGGCTTCGCTTGCTCATCCACGCTTCGATCCTCGAACCAGTCTTTTGCCTCTGAAGGAGCATATGGCAGAAAGCCATCCGCCATAAACTGCTCGACGGAAGGGAATCTGTCTTCCCTCCGCTCAGACAAGGCCCGCGCGAGAGCGGCCCTCATTCCGAGGGGGTACACCCGAAGCTTCTCGGTATCGGACAGAAGGTCTTGCGGTTTAAGCACCTCCTCCCAGCCCAAACCGAGGACCATTCTGGCGATGATCGCTGCCAGACTGTACTGGTCATCCCGAGCATCCGCGAGGACTGATTCTCTGTACGCAGCTCCCGGGGTAGGAGCCACGTAGCCTCTTGTCCCGCGTGTACCGAGAGGAAGTGTGTCCCCCGTTCTCTGAGCGGATCCCCAGTCCACCACCCAGATATAGGACGAGTCGTCTTCGAACGACTCGACCATGAGGTTGTTTGGGGAGATGTCCCCGTGCACGACCCCCCGTCTGTGCGCATGCTGGAGAGCACTAGCTACAGGAAGAAAGACGTGACAGAGGCCGAGGAGCGGAGGGTATTCACCCCTCTTCACTTGTCGGTCGACGAAGCACATGAGCGTCTCGGCGTCGGAGGGTATAAGTCCGTAGGCGGCCCAATGGGTCCCATCGAACTCTCCCTTCGCGAAGATCCGGGGCACATGCGGGTGGTCGAGACCCTTGAGGATCTCCGCCTCGCGGCGAAAATTCTCAACAATTTCATCCCAGTTGGCAGCTTTTTCCCGCAACCAGGGCTTGAGGATTTTGAGAGCGACTATCAGCTCTCGTCCTTCCTCGGGGAGATGATCCACCGCCTCGTATACATTGGCGAAAGACCCAGATCCGAGATGTTTGAGGATCTCGAATCTTGCATTGGGACCCCAGTAGGATCCCGGCTCGAGTTCAGGAATCTCCATTTTGCCTCTTCGGCATCCATCTCATACCATTATTTTATTAATTTGTCGATATATCTAGAAGCGGCAAACATCTAAAGCAATTAGACATACTATCTCCTGATTCATTTCTGAAAATATACCCGGGTGGGATTCGAACCAGAAATATTCTCTCAGCTAAAACAAAAATCGCTTTTAACGACTTTTACCCAGAGCGGGAAAAACTTTTCTCGAACTAAGCCATGTATCGCCAAACAACAAAAAAGCACCGCATTCGTGGTGCTTTTTTGATCGACAGTGTCTGAGTCGCCAGACACTGTCGATCATGGCTCGACGGGCGGGTAATGAACTCATCTTTGCAAGGAGCTTGAGGGTTTCCAAGAGGGCTTTTGACGCATGTGGTTTATGCGGGAAATTTAGAGATGTCGTTTTTTATCTCATGAAACGAGGCTGAGACCTGGCCCCTCCTTTTTTCACAGCTTTTCGATGCGTAATCTATTCCCTCGCCAATCGAGAAATTTTTTGACATCATCATGCTTGATAACCAACGATGCCGTGTTTACTAATGGATGCATTTGCAATTCATCACAGGCCCAAAGACGTTCATCAATGATCACCTCCACCTGTTTATCATGGTCGTTGATCAAACCAAGCAACGTGGCAGAGCCAGGTGTCACTCCCAAAAACTGGAGCAAGCGCTCTGGGGAGGCAAAACCAATTTTTTCGCCGAGCAATGATTCTAGTTGCGTGAAATCTGCTTTCTCTTCACTCGGGATCACGACTAAAAAATGTCTATTTCCTTTTCGGTTACGTAAGAATAAATTCTTACAGACGCCGCCCGGAATACCAGCACAATGTATCACTGCCTCCTCACATGTAAATACAGCAGGATGATCATAGCGTCCGTATGCTACACCCAGGGAATCCAAAATGGAGTAAATATCAGACATGAACTAAAGTCTGTCTTATAGAATCAATAAAGGCAAACACCTATCTCTATAAAAGCTCCGAGCTTGACTCGGTCTCTTCATGGCTAGAACTCGAACAAATCATACACGGCTTTACTAGCTTTGCACTCGTTCTTCCTGATCATCAAAAACCGCCTTAAACCGCACTATTACGCCAAAGAAGATCAAAAATAGCATTCAGCATACCAGCCATCGAATCATCCTCAATAAATAGAGCTAGTGGTGTAGCAGGTAGCCATACAATTACAGCATGTTTAGATAATTGAAAGGACGCATTGAAAGGCATCGATCCGCGTAAAACACGCATCTCGCGTAGAGCATCCTGTCTTGCATTCTTTAGCTCTGTCTCGTGCTTTGTGGGCAATATAAGGGTCTTTGAGGTAATGCCACGTTCGATACGTAGTGAGGTAAATTTACGAAAACCTTCTATTGTTACCGTTCCCACAAAATCATCGAACGATCCAAAAAAGCGAACTTCATGATCAATTTGATTTAATAGCTCAGTTACTGCAGAAATATATTCTTGTTCCGTTCTTAAGACTTTTACTTTTGTCTGATTCTCCCCTTGCTGATAAAGCCCGTATAGATCCGGCATGAGACCGGTAACGGTATGGGTGAGTAAATTAATCCCTTCTTTTTTCTCCTGTAGTTTCTTTAATAAAAGAGCTGGAGGTTCAACGATAAAAGTACGCGCATATTTCTTTCGCTCAGAGAACTTCGCTAACCCCTCCTCTTCTAAGGCGCGTATCAGCTTATAGACATTCGGCCGTGATACCCCTAACTCATCTGCGAGAACGGAAATCGCTGCTGGACCATGGCTAATGGAGAGCACATATAAATCCATCTCCTGTTCAGACAGGCCGATCTCTTTGAGCGCGGTGTAAAGCTGTTCTTTTAGTTCATTTTTCGTAAACATAGGTCTGTATAAGACAGTATGTATACATAGAAGTATAATTTCATCAATATTTTTTGATATTACCTATATTTCATGATTTTATTGGGATACAAATAAGTAAAATATATGAAATCTTTTCTGTTAATTGGAGGTACCGGCATCGTTGGGAGTGCTACCGCTTTAGAAGCTCAAAAGCGTGGCTTTCAAGTCGTCGCGTTGGGCTTGAAAAAGAATCTAGAGCTTCCTCTCGCGATCAATCAGATAGTGACCGATAGGAATGATAAAGAGAGGTATCTACATACGCTCTCTGAACTAACAAAGAAATACGGACGATGGGATATTGTTTTTGATGTGATCGCTTCTAAAGAAAGAGACGCTCAACAAACCTGCGATCTCCTCAAAGGAAAAGCGGATCGATTTTTCTTTCTGAGCACGACCCTTGTTTATTCAAGAAAAGCGGAAGACTTTGAACCAATCCCCTCTTGTCATCCGCTCGCAGAAAAGGGCGAGCTAGGAGGATACGTGGATTGCAAAGTTGGGATGGAGGAATATTTGAAATTAAGAAAGGATATTCCTTATACCATCCTTCGTCCGTGTCACATTCTGGGAAGATGGTCTTTACTCGGATGTCTTCCTGATCATAATCGCGATCCGTTTTTATTAGATAAGCTACGAAAGGGGGACCCTCTAGAGCTTTGTCATGGTGGGAATATCCCCCTTAATATCACCCATCCGAGAGATATCGCTCATGTGGTTGTAGAATCTTCAAAGAAAGATCAAATGATTCAGCGTGTATATAATTGCGTCAACCCAACGGAGGTTCTTGCTCGTGAATATTATGAAGAAGTTTGTCGTCAAATTGGAGGAACGCTTCTCATTAAAACAAAAACCTATGCAGAAGTATGGAACGAACAAAAAGGCTGGGAACTCACTTCATTACCCCATAGGTATGATGTAGGTGATTTAAAAAGAGATCTTGGTTTCATCCCAGGCATTCCGTACCAAGAATGTATCAAAGATGCACTTTCTCTTTCCCAGCAGGAGTATAAAGACTTAGCTGACATTCCTGTGCATAATCGTATGACGCTTCTTCCACGACCTCGCATGATTCCTTGGCTTATCAAATATGATCAAACCCACAGATCAACATAGCTACCTCTATTCCAAGAAAGAACGAAATCACGCATCTCACGTCACAGTAAACGGAGTAGTCTTTGGTGGCGCAAATCCCGTAATCATTGCTGGACCATGTTCTGTGGAATCCACTGAACAAATACGTGAGGTGGCCTATGCGATACAAGCAAGCGGGGGGCATATGCTGCGTGGGGGCGCTTTTAAGCCGCGTACCTCTCCTTATAATTTTCAAGGTTTAGGTGAAGAAGGTCTCAAGATCCTAAAAAGCATCTCTCAAGAAGCGAATCTCCCATTCGTCACCGAAGTTTTAGATACGCGTGAGGTAAAACTCGTTTCTCAATATGCCGATATGCTCCAAGTAGGAGCACGGAACATGCAAAACTTTGCTCTTTTGCGAGAGCTCGGAAAACAGCCAAAACCGGTTCTTTTAAAACGAGGAATGAGCTCAACATTAGAAGAATGGCTTCTGGCGGCTGAATACATCCTACGAGAAGGAAATGATCAAGTCGTTTTATGCGAACGTGGAATTCGAACGTTCGAAACTTCTTCAAGAAATATCCTTGATCTTAATTCTGCTTGTCTTGCAAAACAACGAACACATTTACCTATTATTACTGATCCAAGTCATGCCAGTGGACTCCATGAGCTCATCCTCCCCTTGAGTCGAGCAAGTATTGCCGCAGGATTAGACGGGTTAATGATTGAAGTTCATGCAAATCCGGAAAAGGCGTTATCAGATGGAAGACAGTCACTGGATATTGGTCAGTTCAAAGAACTGATGGGATCAATAAAGGAGTTCTAACGTCTTTAAGCTCTTTCAATTCAGAAATCATTCTGACCTAAAAGCGATTCCCGTCTATGAACCCGACGGGGTGGGAATTAGAAGGAGCGCAGGATGTCGCACTCTTCTTTGAGGTATCTCTGTCCTCGGAATCGCCACCATTGATCCACACAGCGACGATACAAGGATTTGAGATCGAAGTCCGGCGTGAGTTGTTCAACCGTGAAGCCTCGCAGATCTTCCCCCTCATCGCTCTTCCCGCGGCGCAGGTTCGCGAGCGTATGACTGATGCTGTAAGCCGTTCCGTAACGACCGTCCGCATCGATCAGGAACTCCTCGCCCGGCCAGAGACTGAGTGGCGCGAAGACACACGGCACGCCCTCTACCGTGAAGTAGACCTCGCCCGGAGCGAACAAGATCTCTTCCGTGAAAGCACGTCGCATCTCCTCTTTCCCCACCACCCTCGCGAGCTTCAGCAGCTCTTGATGACGATAGAAACGGAAGAAGACGCGTTGCCTACCATCGGCGTCGTGACCGAATCGAGCGAACACACGCTTCACCTGTGCCCAGAACTCGTGGAAGTCCTGAAGCTCGAGCAGAACCAGCTCGGCGCGAGTCGGTGACATGGTCGTCAGGTGGAGCTGATCGACCAGCGGCTCGGCGTGCACCGGAAAGAGAATCTCCGCTGTCGCTTCAAAGTCCAGATGGTTCACCGTAGTCAGCGTAAAGAGCGAAGTGACTCGCCCGCCTTCACTATGTGACTTGGTCACTTCTCGAGCCTGCCTGAACCCGATCATGGTGTCTCGATAGGCCGTCGTACTCCCCCTCTGCGCGTTATGGATCGCTTCCGATCCATCCAGCGAAAGATCGAGCCAGTCGAGAACGAAGTTCTGCCGCCTAAACTCATCCAATACATGAACGTACGTCCCGTTATCGATAAGTCCGATGCGAAGCTCGGATCGACGCTTACGTGCTTCAGTAAGAACCTCGACATGCCAAGGACGGATGATCCTTCCTTCGTGGAGGAGCCTCGGCGCTTCTCCCGGCAGCTGATCCACCGCACGAAGGATGAGCTCCGGCAGATGAGCGGCTCGCGAAAGCGCTTCTGATGACTTCTCCGGTCGATAGAGGCAATGCCCGCATTGGAGGTTGCAGGCACGCTCCATTGTCACCGAACACATTTCGGGCACTTCCCGCTTGAGGGCACTCAGCATCTGCTCTTCCAGTTCTCGTTCATCCGAAGAGCGGCAGAACAGGCGTGCGTACCAATAGTCGGTAGAACAAGGTGTTCGTCTCATGGGTTCCTCCTTGGGTTGGAGAAAGAAGGCCGGGAGAGACCAGCCTTCTTTCGATTGAGTGGGATCGAAGAAACGGGAACATCCCTACTTCTTCACAGCGCGAGCCTTACGAACCCTCTGCTTCCGAGGAAGCTTCACGGGCGCTTGCGGTGTCCCGCGAAAGGCAGAACCACTGTTTGCTCCGGCCATACACATCACCTCCTTCCTCTCTCAAGTATCGGTAGGCGTATTTACTCTACCAATAGAATGACTTTATCTATTTTATTGAATATTTTAAGAGCGATTAAATGCAGTATTTACTGGATAATTTAGTTTTTATTCCATATTCATCAAAATTATTGACTATTTTACTAAAAAGACTATTGTTCCCGTCATATGGATCTCCAATCCGCTATCCAAAACCTTGGCTTCTCAGAAAAAGAAGCTCGTATTTATTTAGCCCTTCTTCAGACGGGCCAAGGTACGGCATACCAGGTCGCCAAACGAAGCGGACTCAAAACACCGACCACCTATGTCATCTTGGATGAACTATTGGAGAAAGGGGCTGTCCGGAAGATTCTCAAACAGAAAGCAACACAGTATGCCGCGACTGATCCTGTCGAGCTTTTTGTAACGGCAAGGAGCCGAATTGAACAAGCACAGACAGCCCTCCCCTCTCTCCAAGTAATGGCACAAAACGATTCCAAAGTCGTTCAAGCCAGCTACTACGAGGGCGTAACAGGCATCAAAGAAATGTATAAGAAGCTGCTTGATGAGATGGGAGGCAAAACTTTCGTTGCGTTCTTTGCCCATGGGAAAGACACACCAAAAGATCTTTGGGACTATTGGTCGACGCTAAATAAACAGATGGTTGAGAAGAAAATTAAAGTTCGCGCGATTACAACCGAAGATAAGACAACAAAGGCATATTTGAGCAATACGAAGGTGCCAAAAGAATTCATGGAGATCAAAGGGCTGCCGGAAAGTATCTACTCTAGTAATATTTCTATTGAAGTCTACAATAACCGAACGCAGATCATCTCACACCGATATGAACAGGCAGTGGTAATTGATAATCCGGATATTGCAGATGTGATGAGGCAGATTTTTGAGATCGTATGGAATGGAATATAAAATTTTGTAGATGGCTCTTCTTTCTATTTTCCATCGATCCCTCTATAATTGATGCATGTGGCAAACCATTGTTCGTGATTATCAAACTGTTCTAGGATCAGAAAAGGGTCTTCATTCTGTCAAAAACGTATGCGAACTCCTCTTAAAGGAGGCTGCATTTAACTCTTCCGAAAAAGTAATTGATTTTTTGAATGATTATCACTCTATTTCTCTCAAACATGAAACCTTCCATCGCAAGTGGAGGACGGTTTCACATCTGAAAGATATTGCTGATTATGATCTGCTCGAAGCAGAGAAAATTCGTTTACTGCTCGAAAAGCTCAAAGCATACCAGGTCTTGATATGAGTATTCATATGTCAGAACATTTCTTCCGATAGATAACGTAAAGATTATCGCGGGATTCTTCAGAAATGGGATGAGGCCTTGTCTGCAGGAGAACACCTATCCATCTTACAGAGGGCAAAGGTGTTCTCGCTTGGACCTGTAGATCATGCTGGAAACAGATCAATACACCTCCTATAAAGCGAGCTCGTAATTTGTATATCTCGGATTCTGTGTCACTTCTTCCCCAAACCAATCCGGTGGAACAAACGCATTCGCCTCTTCCTGAGAACGGAATTCTACTTCGGCCACCATCAGCCCGTGTCTGTCTCCCTGAAATACATCCAACTCTACCAAGGAGCGTTCATAGGGAATGTGATAGCGTATTTTATGGATGCGCTTACCCTTTGTCTTTGGCCAAAGAAGCTGGAATCGGGATTGATCGATCGCTCTTTCATCACTTGATCGATATGGTCCTGTTCCGTATTTAAGAGTAGAAACATACGTTCCCGCTTTTTCACGAATACGCTCCTCTATTCCTTCAAGCATTTTGGGGAAGTATCCTTGAATGATCTCCTCCGCAGGATACTGCAGATACCAGCTTATGGGCTCTGATACAAGGAACTTGCGCTCGATCTCCTGCTCACTCCTCGTACGCAGCTGAACGCTTGAAAGGAACTCTTTTCCAAAAACGGCTCTAAAATCCTCTTGAGACAGCGAGAGAGGGAATTCGGATGAGCTCATCTGTGAGACATGCATCGAGAGCGCTTTACGCTTCAACACACATTGCTCTTCCGTCAATAGATAAACATGGGTCATTTCCTCACTAGGAAGACCGAACTCCGCTGACCAGAAAGAGAGTTTTGGAAGTGATTCTGTTGGGAGGCGTTTCTGCGCATCTACGATCCATGCGTTTACCTCCTCTCGACAGAGGGTCACTTCAACAAGTGATACCACCGATGCCTGCTGAGAGGCGGCGATCGCTCTCCCTACCAAATGCACTATTTTATGGTCTTCATTTCCATATCCTCCGTTCTTATCATAAGAAACGAGGATAAAAGGCCTTTGGAGCTCTTCCTGAAGCGTCTTAAGAACTTCTCGTGAAATCTCACTAATCGAAACGCTCTGTAAAGGGATTCCTCCCTTCTCGGCATATTTCGGCTCTGAGAAGGGAAGTATCTTTACCCTTGGCTCTCGCATACACGTACATGCGCGCGCAAGCTCCTCCTGCCGGACACGCGTCGCGGACTGCCCTTCAACCAAAGCGGCGGCACAATAGACAAGAATGCAGGGGCGTGTTGGGGCGAGGGCCTGTACGAGACCGGCGCATAAGAAGGACTCATCATCCGGATGTGCCTGAAGAAATACGACTGGAACGTATGCCGGAAAAAGCGCGTCCAACTGCTTATGTAGATGTTCCATAGGTAACTTGTGCAAGATCTGAGAATAGGCGACGATCTTTTTCAGCAACCTGTGCTGGAGTATCAAAGCTCTCTACGAAGTAAATCGCCTCGTCCCTTAACTCTTCTCGCAGAGCAAACGCCTTTGCAGCCGAACCGGCAAACGCATCCATCTCCAGAAAAGGCACGCGCACCACTGCGTTCGTTTCTGCATAATTCAGCTGTGAAAAAGGCAATTCCCATGTAATACAGGCAAGACCAAAGCTGAGTGCTTCATTCAAGACCGTTGGATAATTATCGTAACGAGAAGGATAAAGAAAGATTCCTGCATTCCTCAGAACCTGAGTTTTCAGTAAATCATCCGCCCAACCGAGAAATTCGACTGTATAGCCACGCTCAAATCCCGATGACTGGATGAGGCGCTCCAAGACTTGCTCTGTTCTCGTATCTTCTATTTTCCCTAAAACAGCGAATGTAATAGGTCTCCCCATCTGCTTTACAATTCGAGGGAGGAGAGACTCAAAATATTCCACGCCTTTTCCGGGCTCCATACGCGCCATATACACAAAATCATAGCGCGGCCGTTCACGCACGGGTGCTTTCGTTCTCTTTATTGATGCAAGAGCGCGTGATTGAAGTGTGATCGGGATATCTGGAAAATACGCCCGAAAGGAAGAAGCGACGGTTTTATTATTGGCGAGGAGCCGGATCCTGCGGAAGACCTCACTCGCTTCGTTCACATGACGACGAATATAAGATTTTCGATAGGCTTGTAGATCAGTCTCAAGATAGGCTTGCACATCTGAAGAAAAGCTCTTTCCGATATTCTGAGGAGCCCCTAAAAAAGGGAGGGCATGCAGGACGGTTGCGAAAGGCAGACGATTCTCCAATCGCTTACCCAATTCACGCATAAGATCCCAGATCTCCATATGAAGGACTACCAGATCTGTTCGAAAGAGGGCGGCTCTTTTTTCAATCTCATCACACGCCGCAGCAAGATTCACCACCTCCCAACCGACAAACTCGAGCGGGATGTGCGTAAACTGAATCGTCGGGAACTGCTGTCGCGTTTCTGCGTCATCTGGATGTTTTCCCAAACAAATAAGTTCGATCGCATCCTGCGCACTCAAGTAGCTCAATTCCGTCCGCAAACGCGCCAGAGGACCTGTCTGCGCCCGTAACGGGGAGGAAGTGAGGAATAGAAGGCGCATATGCAAAACTTTGCTTTACTCGAAGAAGGCAACGTTCCCGATATTCGTGATCACTGACCCACTCGCATCTAACACAAGGCCCGCCTCTTCGGGGATCGCAATGATTTTTGTATTGAGCCTTGTTGCTATCTCTTGGGCGCGCACCCGATCTGTCGCTGAAAAATGAGGAAGAACGGAGTATTCCTGGAGTAAATTCAGTCCCTGCGTAGAAGGCAGCCCCTCTAATCGCTCCTCTTCAACCGTCCGGATCTCTTTCCCTAAAACCACAGCGCCCGCACTTCCTCCATAGACCATCCCTCCTGACTGTACGTACTCGTGGAGTTTTTGATGTCCTTGGTTCGCAAACAAATACTGAAGGAGACGATACGTATTTCCTCCACCAAGATACACAGAGGTGAACTCCTCTAGCGGCGGGATCTCCTGCTCTTCGCTGAGGAGAACAAAATCCACTTCTTTATCTACAGCATGTGTAGTGACAACACTTGAAAACCAATCGTAACACCCTTCCATTCCGATCCCTGCCTGGCGAATTGTCGCAACGGGAATATACAAAATACGGCTCCCCGGTTGGTGCAACGAGAAATAGATTTCATCTAACGCGTGACTCTGTTCCGCCATTCCTCCCCCACCTAAGAAAATATGTGCGTTGTTCATGTAAGTGAATCTATAATAGCGAAGATTTTTTCCTGGAGCTGTTTTGGGAACGTTGCTTTTATCTTCGTAAGAAACGCTTCTGTAGACATGTTCACATCCACTTGAATATTCGGACCACCTTTATCTTTGACGGATTTTACGAGCCACACATTGTAGCTACGATCATGCTCCATCGTAATCGTCTTCACGATCTCTTCTTCGCTCACAGTCGGTCGAAATCCCCAACGCTGCCAATAGGGCATTGCAATGTGCATCAGGGTTTTTACATCCAAACGAATATCTTTATTCCGTTCCGTGTAACGCTTCATAAATTGCCGTAAACGATACCCGGGATCCTTATGAGCAGATCGCACCCCTTCACCCGCCAAAAGAACACTGGTGCGTATGCAATCGATAACTGCAGCAATCTCATCCGGTGAGCGCTGCAGATCTTTTCCCATCTGATAGATCGCTTCGAACCCTGGGAAATACTGCGGGGTCTTTCCTGACGCCCATTGAAAGCGCTCGACGCCGATACAGGCATCAACAAGCGCAATGGACTCTTTTTCAGAGACGGGATAGTCATGCACGTAGACAACCTCCCCCACCTCTATCCCGCGCACAATGATCGTGAGTGTTGTCTTTTTTATTTTTTTTCTTCCCCACAGATCATCAGAAACATCCGCTTGAAACCGAAGATCTGAGGATGCAATCCCTTCACTTGCAAGAAACGAGATGAACTCTTTTGCAATTTCTCCGTATTCACTCGCAGATGCACGCAGAGAGACAACGGCAAAATCCACAAAGGCTGTCGACGTCCCCTCAACCACTCGATCCATGTACTGGCTTCTCACACAGGGTTGAAGCACTTTAAATTGCCCCTTTTTCACCTCCCCTTCCTGACGCTGCAGGGATTCGATTTTTTGAATCCCTGCAGAAGTGAAAAACGTCGCGTCTCCTTCTGGCCGGCAAATGGGATCTGCATCCAACGCAGGAATACGTTCAAAATGTTGAAGAAATCGCTCTGGACGAGAATCGGCATGTGGACCCTGGACTGGATCGCCCTCCTCCTTAGGCAGCGCTTCCGATGGAAGACGAAACAAATCTTCCGATTCTGCCCGAATCAATCCAAGCGTGCGGAGAATATATTCTTTGTTCAACTCCTCTTCTTGGCCTGTTTTGAACTCGTGGCTCATACATCAATATAAACGAACTTGTTGCTGGAGTAAGCGTTCGGTCATGTGAGGAATCTGCTTCAATTCTTTCTCGACAAATGCCTTCAGAGCGTCCATTTCACGGAAGCTAGGCGGGACAGCCACGAACGTGACCCAGGGATCACATAAATCTCTTCCACTTTGACTTACCAACGCAACTTCATTTGGCACGTTGAACTTTTTATAGATCTTTTCACTGATGAAGCTGGCTGCGACATAGTACACTTTTCCAATGTGATAGACGGGATTTTTTCCGCACGCCCCTTCCATGCTCATCGGGCGCATGGGTGAGATCACTCCATTCACACGGTTTCCGCGGCCGACCAACCCTTCGTCCCCACTTTCAATGGAAGAGCCAATTGCAGTTAAATAGAGCTCTGAGGTTTCAAAGTTATCACGCGTATTCAGATGGACAGCCGCCGAACGAATGCCCTCCTTTTTGAGGATAATATCGATCTGTCTCTGAACTTCTTGTAAATTTCGCTTATACGCTTCCGCATCTTTTACCTCATTCGCAATCTGCGGAACACAGAGAGTAATATCAAACTCTTTCTTATGCCGGAATCCCATGATTTTAATATCTGATCCAATCCAAGGATGCTTCTTATGGAACGCTTCTCCATTCAAAAGCGTTTCGATTCGTAATACAACCTTTTCTAATACACTAGAGGGAGCGTAGCCGACCCCTAATGACGTGTCATTTGATACAAGATGGGTAAGCTCTTGAAGATCATCCAAACTGCGCGGCTCAAACCAATATTTTCGTGTTCCTTTTTTTGCATTTTTTTCTTCTGTCTTTCCGGGGCTGCTCTGATTGCTTAAATTATAGTGAAACTCCAATTGCTTCTTCAAATCCAACATCGGAAAACGTGTGTGTAAAAATTCCTCCGACCAGCCGATGAGAAGCGCTTTTAAAGGGATCTCTTTTTCGCCGAAACGAGTTGATGCTCTCCCGTTTAACAGAACTCGAATGGGTTTTGTGAGCACGCCTTTCCCGAATGTGACCGAAGAGGCCCCTCCTAGGAGACCTACCTTATCAAAGTTGTGGTGTAAAACTGCTCCGAAGTTCTTTCGAGTATACAGAGAATACTGAACGGAGAGGTATTCTGCCAATGCGTCCGAGAGCGTATCAGGATGACCAATACCTTTTCGTTCAACAAACTCGTATAAAGGCTCAACAAGCTGCTTCTTGGATATAAAAATAGACATATTTGCCCTTAAATTAAAGCAAGCGAGCTGTCCAAAAACAAGAAGCTCACGCCAAAAACGAAACCCCAAACATGCTCGTGGTAGAATAGCTGCACAGTATGGATAAAACTTTCCTTTTGGATCACTTAGAAGAACAACGACAATCCGCTCCATTAAA
This sequence comes from uncultured Gammaproteobacteria bacterium, assembly GCA_964567995.1. GTDB lineage: Bacteria > Patescibacteriota > Patescibacteriia > 2-12-FULL-60-25 > 2-12-FULL-60-25 > JAGOTP01. Next base: position 287,517 of record CAZMOB010000001.1, on the reverse strand, counting down.
AATGGGACTTCTTCTTTTCAAACCAGAATGCCCTCCGGAGGAGCTGCGTGCATTCCAGGAGTACTGCGTCCATCAGGGGATACATCTCCTTAGACAGGAGCGCGTTCGCCTATCTCATGCAGCGGTTATCGCTCTCTACCCTGCTATTTTCAGATTTTCTCAGGAAGACCTGCTCTTCGGCATTGATTGGAAAGAGCAGACCCTGAACTATTTACAGTCAGCTGATTGCGTTTACTTTCTAGTACAAGGAGTCTCCATTCATGAAAAACTCACAGATTTCAAATACGCTCTCCGTGCTCGTTACGGAAAAGTAACCCATCCAAAGGAGATTCTTTCCCCTGATGCATTCCTTGAAACAGTGGTGAAAAACCTTGTTCATGTTGTAGATGCAGAAGAATTCCCAAACGCGCTTTGGTTGCTAAGCGGTGAGTTCCGTTAGTCTTATAAGGTAAAACACGAGAAGCGCTTACGGGATCATGGGAAGAAAGCGAAGGCACTCATTCTCTCGATCGACGAAAAATACAATACTTAATCTTGCATTTGCTTATTAAAGCGTTAGGCTATCCTCTATTCGAAGCAAAGAAACGTATAGATCGTTGGGCACATAATCCTTTTCATGCAGCAGATCGGCTCAGGAAAGTTCAATGCAATCCTTACATGGGCCCCTGATCGCCTTTCGAGAAACGCAGGCGACCTTGGAAGCATCGTCGACATGATGGATAGCGGTAAGCTCGTAGAAATACGAACCGCCAGCCAACGGTTCACGAACCATCCGAATGAGAAGTTTCTTCTCATGATTTTATGCAGTCAGGCCAAGCTTGAGAACGATAATAAAAGCGTGAACGTAAAACGAGGCCTCAAGACAAAGGTTGAGATGGGTTACAGGCCAAATATGTCCCCTCTTGGGTATCTGCATGATTAATATGCCGAAAAGGGTGCAAGACGCATTTTTATCGATCCGGTGCGTGGACCGATCATCAAAGAGATGTTTGAGAAGTTCGGATACTTATGTTGGACGGGTCAAAAAATCTATGATTGGTTCAGAGATGATGTAAAACTCAAGACTAGAAAAGAGAAGAATGTTTCCCTAAGCATGATCTATCGAATGCTTGTGAACCCATTCTATACAGGAAGATATGAATTTCCGGTGAATAGTGGGCGATGGTTTGATGGGAAACACGAACCCCTTATCTCCCAAGACGTATTTAATAGGGTTCAAGAAAATCTCAAGATGATTCCCAAGGGTATACCCGGAACGAAAGACTTCGCGTTCACTAAACTCATGACATGTGGATCGTGCAAATCAGGAATCACAGCTCAAGAAAAAATAAAACCTTGAAAGATGGAACCGTGCGAAGGTATGTCTATTATCGGTGTAGCAGAGGCGTGAGACAAGTATGCGAAGAACCAGAAATCAGAGAAGAAAACTTAATCGAACAGTTCGCAGTATTATTTGATAAAATTGATCTAAATGAGATCGGAGTGCGTCAAAAATTCGAGGAAGAAATTACGCGCTTAAATAAGTTCCAAAGTAGTATACTTGGAGCCAAGGCGAGACAAGCGCCAGAAGAAATAAATATTGATATCAGAAACTACGCAAAATACATTCTTAGAGAAGGAAGCGTCCCAGAGAAGCGAGAGCTGTTGGGGAACTTGCGAAGCAGACTGATCTACAAAAACAAAACAATAACGCTTGAGTGACACTTTGCCAGGCAAGTAAATATTAAATTAACTTCTGCACTTCTTGCCAAATCGCTACCATAGCATGGGTATCGCGGCCACAGTATCTTTTAAGATTCTCAGATATCTCAGTCTTTTCAAAAGCGGTAGTTAATCCATATACCATTTGGTACCAAGCCTCTGTTGCCGTTCCGCCATCTTGAATCTCTAGCTCTTTGTAAGTCAAAGTAGGTATCAAAGTTGGTAGGACATTTTTTATTGACGTTTTACCTTTAAAACCATGATGTACATACATTTGTTTCTGAAATATATCCTTCAAATCATAAATTCGCTCGTTTATATCCTCTAGGTACTCCTCATATTGAGGGTTTCTCTGTGCCAATTGGGTATTGATCATCCTTTCAAAGGTTTTGTTCCAAACGATGATTGTTCCTTCTGGGCCAATAACATCTCGGAGTCCCCTGATGATAGTTAAGGATGGATCAGATGCCTCCGTATGAAGGTATTCAAAATGCTCAACATTGCCGCTTGAGTTAGAGACTTTATCGAGAGAAAACTGAAAAGGAATTTGCTGATAGGGCTTGAATCCATTGAACAGAGGTATCGCTGGCGAATAACTCTCATAGTCTAGAAAATACAACGGGAATACGATCGATGAAAGCTCCGCCTTAATTGCCAACGGGTCAATGATTGGTTTCTTTGTTTTGTATACTGATACCTGATTTTTCTGTATATCAGTAAGCTCAAATTCGTCTGGAATGTCGTTTAAATCGAAGATTCCAGAATCTACAAGTGACTCCAGTTTCTTTTTACCGGTTCCGATTCTAGATAAATCGTGGATTGAGTATTCCGGCACATGTGAATAGGAGTACCTAAAAGTAGTACATTGAGCGCTGCGTCCTCTATACAAACATCCACACGAAAGAACTCCTTCATCCAACTGCGTCAATTCAACTCTAGCTTTTTGCATCATAGATGCAGTTTCCGCCAACCTATGATGGACACTCTCTGTCACATTATCCATAGAAAAAAGATCTTTGACGATGAGATCACCATCTCGTACGTACGCCTTGTTCAAATGAATAATGAAAATACTGCCTATATTAACACCGACACTTCTCAAGATAGCAGCTTGAAATGCAGCGTCTTCAATATGATCTCTACCTTCAGCCTTTTCGCTTCTCTCATTTATAGAATTTGTGCCTTTTATTTCGTAAAGGTTCCAACAATCATTAATAGAGTCATATTCAAGTACATCATTGCGAGCCATGAATCCTTCATAAATAAAAGTGGACTGGAAAATCACGGGAGCTTTTTTGCTTATCAACTCCTTCGTCAACGATGCAGCATCCTCACCAGTACTTTCAATAAGCACTCCATTAGGAAAAAGCTTTCTCGCCCATTCTTCTACAAGGTTGCCTTTAGCCAAAAGACTTTGCTCAAATTCAGACAGAGCGAATACCTCCTTGAGCTCAGGCTTATAAAGCTTAAGCCATGCATTCTTTCCACAAGAAAGGTACTCAAGATATTGAGTTTTAGTAATGTGCTTCATATTTCCAATTGCTAGATTCTCTTTTACCGGAAACGATTCGTCCAACAATACTTCTGTCTTTGGGCGAAATGAGCAGACCGACGTGACGAGTTTTTATTCCAAGTATCGTTTTTACCTCTGAGCATATAGCTAAGCATTGCCTATCGGGTGATACTTGCGCAGCTTCAATTTTAAATCGATTATTATTGATAGCGGCCGATGCTTTTTTAAAAACATCAGGCCATATTTCTTGCATATCCGTCATTCTTTGAATTCCATTCAAGAGCAGAATCAATGGCTGCAAACAAGTCATTTCACCTTCCGCTGCGTACTCGACGTGTATCTGAACACTCGTTAATTGACAGATCCTCAAGTCATCGGGATGCGTTTTTCTGCCGCTCCAAGTACAAGCCCTCGCTTCAGCAGGCATACAAAATTTTCCTGTTATTGACCTAATTGCTTCGTCTTCTAGCAGCTTTACGGATGACAGACTACTTGAAACGAAGAATTTCTTTAGAGCCATCTTTCCAGTCACGGCAGACTTTTCTAACTCCGTAGGCATCACCATCTTGCCACTGATATCACACCGTTGAAGTATTCCCGGTTTAACTACCTTACCTGTAATATCACATTTCTCCGCTTCGCTAGGTAGGATGGCTTGATTAGTCTCGATACAGACCACGAATTCTTTTTGATGCCCGGTCTTTCCACTAACAACAGAGCGAAGCTGTTGATCAATTCTATACTTTTTTTCAGAGATCTCACTGACAGCCAACTCGCTTTGCAAAATCTTTGTTGAACTGAACTCACAATTAGAAAAGAATTTAGGCTCAGCTCTCTTGCCACTTAGCGCGGAAACCTCCAATACAGCTTTGAGGACCATCTTGTGCGATACATCTGACTCGTCTAGTTCTGCAGGCATTGCTTTCTTTCCTGTGGCATTACACGTTAGAAGTATTCCAGGCCTAACAATTTTTCCTGTAATCTCACACTTCTCAGCTTCTTCTGGCAGAATAGCTTGGCTCGTCTCAGAACAAAGAATGAACTCTTTTTGATGCCCCAGCTTACCGCTGACAACTGAACAAAGCTGCTGATCTATTCGGTATTTTTTTTCTGAAATCTGGCTAATAGAGGATTCACTTTCTAAAACCTTAGTTAGGCTAAACGCACATTCGATAAAGAAATTTGGTTCAGCGCGCTTTCCACTTAACGCTGATACTTCCAACATATTTTTAAGCACAAATTTTTCTGATACGTCTGATTTCTCGACTTCATCGGATAATACTCTCTTGCCCGTTAAGGCGCAGGTTACAACATGCTCGGGAAGAGCGGGTCTACCGCTCGTCTCTGAGCGAGAAAGTAAGTGGCGCATGACTCGTTGCCCGCTAATCTGACATACATCAAGACATTCAACCGGAACCGTCATTTCGGACTTTGCACATTTCTCCATTGATGGAGTCTTGAAGACCTCTCCATTCGACGGAACGATGGAAATAGTACTTGTATATTCGTTTCTGGAACCTAACATGTAATCAACTTTTAAACGTAGGCTTCTTTGAACAGATCCCTCTAAACCAACTAAAGACATACTTACTCTTGGCGTAAAGTCATCTTCTATTTTTTTCTTTCTGTTAGCACTTTCCCCTGCCGCTACAAGCTCTTGAGCTAAGCGTTCTGTGTAGAATCGAATAAATTCAGACACTCCTGAATCAAGCAGAGCGCGCTCGACCAATGCATCAGGAACAAGACCAACAGCGGAAGGATTTTGAAACGCTTCCCCTATAGGTTCAAGCCCAGGTCTCCCAATGCTGATATTATGCTCCTTAGGCGAACATGACACTTCGACGAGACGTTCGTAACTATCATGGGCGACGGTTATGCGTACCTGTAGTAAAGCTATCCCTTTAAAATTTCTTGATACATCATCAAGCTGAGATTTGGTGTACGATCCGCTAAAATTCGTAATCCATTCAGCAGCTATACGCTCAGCTATTTGTAACGGATTAGAATCGATGTCATTTATCTGATGTTTACCAATCTTCGCAATCCTGCCAGTAAGCTTCTCAAAGGCGGGAGAGCCTGGCACGTACAATGTACTGGAGATAGTTGTATCTTGATCGAAACTGATCTGCGTATTTTCCCCGTCTAATGCAAGCTCGATTTGGCCAGATGATTTCTCCAAAACGTCGCCTCCTAGACTCTTAAGAGCCAAGATTACAAATGTTTTCGGATCAAGTGAGCGTTCTACCTGAGGGAGCTTAGGACATTGCGGACCAGACTGATCTGCACCATTCATGCCTCCAAGCGTAGCGTTGATAGTTTCCTCATCGCGCTCAAGCTGAATCTTAGCCTCTTCTATATTTTTCTCCTGTAAAATGGTAGCCGCCTCTATATTTTTTCCCATTAGAGACGCAACAACTAATTTGCTGATTATATCTTGCAAACTCTCAGGTTTTCCCTCTCCCATACCTGCCGCCTCTAAAAGTGATTCCACGTCGCCAACAGCATGGGTCGCCATTTGAAGTTTTTCCATCAATCTCCCGACAATATGCTCTTCAAAGGTTCCACGAAGAATCATGTTAAAGATACAAACCGTAGAGTGATTTGAAGCAAGGCGCTGGATACGACCTATGCGTTGTTCAATAATCATCGGGTTCCAAGGCAAATCATAGTTAACCAAAACATTTGCTGCTTGAAGGTTCACACCTTCCGAACCAGCACGCGTAGAAATAATGACGTGTATTTTTGGCGGATCTAATCTAAATTTTCCAATCATCTCTTGGTTATTCGCTCCTGACGTTCCATTGATCAAACCGCAAGTAACACCCCTATCTGTTAAGAATTCTTCGATAACGGATTGCGTCTCTCTCCTTTCAGTAAAGATCACAACACGCCAATGCGCCGGTTTTTCTAATCTGAGCTTTTCAATCAATGTAGCGAGTCCATTGAGCTTTGCAGTTATCCCGATTCTTGCGACTATTTCTTTTACACCAGCAGCGAAAGCGACGGGCACCGTTTCATTGGCGGCCATGTTCTGCAACTGCAAAGAGAATGCTTGTGGGCTGCTAACTAATGCCTGTGCAATTGAAACACGTACTAAAGGGCTCATTTTTTCCATCTCTTCCCTTATGTAATGAAAGAGTTCTTTTTCACCATCTGTAGGCTCAACTTTATAGAGCTCAACTTTTCTTTCCGGGAAATCGAGGTCAGCATCAACACGCCTGAAGCGTGACATATAGCCGTAAACAATGCTGCGAAAATCATCTTTCTTATCTTCCTTGAGCTGTCGAGCACTAACCTGGTCACCTTCGATGAACTTTCGTGCAAAAGCGTTGGCGTTCCCAAAAGGATTCTCATGTCCTCGAGCGACCGATAGAAGATCTACTAATGAATATATATCCCATAGCCGGTTTTGAATCGGCGTAGCTGTTAACATTAGCACATACTTAAAGAGCCTATCCTCAAAAGCTTTTTTGAAACGTTTAGCTACTTCTGGAGCTTTGTCAGTACCATAAAGGTTGCGCAGTTTATGTGCTTCATCAAGGATAAGCATGTCGAACCCGATCTTTGCGATCTTATCCAGATACATTCGCGCAGATTCGTAGGTAGTAATAAGTGCAAATCTTCCTTCTGGAAATTCAGTATCAAATATCTTTCTACCGGTTTCATCAATTCCAGTAATACCAAATTTTGTTTCGAGCTCCTCCTTCCATTGTGTCATTAGCAGCTTTGGACATACGATGAGAATCTTATTTATCCTTCCTCGAGCAATCAATTCGCTAGCCACGAGACCCGCACTGACAGTCTTTCCTAAGCCAACATCATCCGCAAGAAGAGTGACAGGCAATCTACGACAAAATGTCATCAAGTTTGAAACTTGATGACGATAAGGCTTGACCAAGTCTTTCCATATTCGTTCCGATCGGAGATCTTCACGGTTCTCGATCACGATGGGCTCTATGAGACCATATTCAAGAGCGGCACGATATAACTTGTACTCGTCGTCGGAGCCAGCGCGCTTAAGCGTTTTGATCTGAAAAGACGGCTTCGACACATTATGGAATAAATAAATTCAAATATTAGGCAACAACCCTTCTGATGCCATGTTACGTGTTCTACGCAGTTTAGCCAAATAACATAAAAGCGAACTTTAGAATAAATTTATCCGTTAGTAATTCACATATCGAGGCAAGTGGGAATCAAACTATTCTACAAACCAAAACCCCACCACTTTTCAGTGATGGGGCGTTGGTTTTTTAGCGACGCACCTGGGTTGCCAGGAACGCCAGCTTATGGCTCGACGGGCGGGTAATGAACTCATTTGTTAGGGGGTTTCAGAGGCTTTAAAGCAGGCTTTTGACGCATGTGGGTCAAGCTGGAAATCGGACAAATCGGACAAATCGTACACGATATGAAGATATATAATTCAAGTACCACTATCCCCTCTTTCTGTGTATGATATTTTCATGAAAACATCTAAAGAACAGACTTCCAACAGATCCAACACACAAGAAATACATCCTCGTAAAGTGCTTACAGAATATTGGAGCATACCCCCTATTTCTTCGGTAACCGTAGCGAAAAAGGCAGCTGACGGTCGGACCCTCTTTCGTGTCGACACATCAGAGGGTACATATGCATTAAAACTGCTCCAAAAAGGGAGATCAAAAGAACTCACTCAACAGGAACTATCTCTTCTTCATGTTCTTCACGAGAATCATTTCCCTTGTGCTGAGCTTATCCCAACAAAAACAGGTGCTTTGTTTACAGAGATGGAAGGACAATCTACTTATTTGTATCGCTGGGTCGAAGGGACGCATCCTGAATCTACCGTAGAAACGTTTGAAAAGCTTGGAGAGCTGACTGGAAGCCTTCACGCCCTCCCAACAGATTCTCTGCCGAAAATGCGCTTTGCTCCTTCCGAGCGCATGAATCAACAACGTGAGCTCGCAGAACGATTAGGTCTTGAGCCTGCATTCATCGAACTGTTCTCACATGTACGGGATGTTGCCCACCTTCCGCAAGGCATTGTTCATACGGATATCGGGCCACACAATACTCTCGAACAGGCAGACGGAGATCTTCTCTTGATCGATTGGGAAGACGCTGGCGTAGGACCGCTCGTGATCGACTTGGGCTGGCTACTCGAACAATGCCTCACCTTGGATAACGTATTTGAGAAAGAAAAAGCGCATGCGCTTCTCAAAGCCTATCAAACTCACCGTCCCTTCTCCGCTGAGGAAGCCTCCTACATGCACGATATGATGCTCTCCTTTGCCTTGCTTTACTGCCTACAGAAAGATGGTTTACAGGACAGAGGCCGAAAGCGCATTAAATGGATTGCGGATCATCAGACAGAGCTGCGAGATTTTTTCCTCGCTGAACAACTCAGCTCGTAATCGATGTATTACGTCCACTACTTATCCTTCTATTCCCAACCCAAACGCTCCAGTGACTTCTGCACCGTTTTTACATGTTGTGGAATGACTTTTGGCGCTCTGTCTATCGCCCAGCGCAAAGTATCTATTGAACGCAGTAGATCTAGTACAAGCATTTCTTGTTCTATCTCTTTAAACTGCTCTTGAGTCATCTCGTATCCCTGCAAAAAAGCATTGAATGCTTCTTGGCTCGGCTGGCTGTCTCTCAATATCTCATTGAAATCGTAATGCGGTACGATCTCGGCTTTAGCCGTATCCCAATCGAGAAGAGCTATCTTGCCATTTGAAGCAACGATTGCGTTTCTTAACGCCAAATCAGCGTGACAAAGTCCGAAACGGAAATCTTTGGTTTTAAGGACTTCAAATGCGTCTCGGATTCGCTTAGAAAGCTCCGGAGTTAGAACGTTCCTTTTTATAAGCTCGTCTTCATCGTTTAGACTCTCGATATTGTAACGAAGATGCGCTTCCCACGATCCGGTAAAGGCGCCCTCTTTGTCCATTGTGTCGCCATATCCGATCACAGGTATCGCGTGTATCACACGAGCGTATTCGCCTAATGTACGCCAAACTCTCTGTACTTCCTGTTCAGAAAGAGAAGATACGCCTTTTGCATCAGCACCAGATATTCCTTCCATGAAGGACTGGATCATGTAGGCGCGCCCGTTCTTTTGGCCGACCTGAATGACTTCTGGTGCGAGAACACCTGCCTCGCGCGCTTGAGCAATGCACCAACGCTCTTTTGTATATCCTTCAAGAGCTTGCTCTTCTCTATCTGGCTTACTCAGCTTCACTACGATCTTTTTCCCAGGAGTAGCAGCTAGGTAATTCACATTACAATCGCCCGATCCGAGAACGCTTACTTGGGCCGGAGCCGCTGATTCGAAGTACTCCACCGCTATATGAGAAGCGAGCTTAATTTCAGGTTCTTCGAGGTTGTTATTTTGGGATTCGTACATAGACTATGCTTTTGATAGTACCACCTTTCATTCGATCAGCCTTTATCGCTTTTTAAGCGCTTTCTCATCTGGAAACACTCGGCGGTGTGCTGAACTTCATTCCCATCTTTATCCAATTGCATCCACGAATCTGTCGTTGTTCCATAGACTTCGTAACCCAAACGCTCGTATAGCTCCTTTGCTCTTGGATTATCCGTTTCCACTTCAAGTCGAGACCATGCTGCACCACGCGTAGCAATATGTCGCTCCGCTTCACGAATAAGATAAGTGCCGATTCCCAGTCCGCGTAACTTTTCATGTGTACCAAGCTGCCAAAGATATCCGCCATTCGGTTCCTTCGTGTAATCAATCCCACCAATTGATACGGGATAACCTTCAGGAGAGCGAACAGCGAGATAATCAATCTCACCTGCTCTTGCACGCACGAGCTCCTGTCCAACATGCTTAACATGCAACGTACTTCCAGACCAAGGAATATGGCCCAGATCGGCTTCGGTAAGATCATCTACGCGGAGTGAATCAATTCCTTTTTCCTGAATAGCTTGTCGAGTGCTTTCTAGAATGGATTGCTCAATCGCCTGATATCCCTCCTGTGAGAGTGCTCCTCCGCGTTCTTGGTTGCTCATAGATGTTTTAGCCAAAATCGTACCACTCTATTCCGAAGAAATAAACGATTGGGCTACGCTGGGCAAATGTAGCTCGTAAGCTCAGCACCGATCATTGTTAAGCTCAAAGCATTTGGCTGCAGTTCGCAGATGTTGTTATTACGTAGCTCATTAATTACGTGGCAGATGCGCAATTTCGCCATGTGTTCACTCAGTCCTTTATACTCACAATACTTGCTCGCAAAGCTCATATCCCAACCTTGTCCATTTGTAACACCACTTGTTGTAGTAGAGGCAAAATCAATCTTGGGCCACTTTGCATTGTCAGCCAAAAGTATCAAGGCATAGGGCGTAAGCTTATCCATCTGGTAAAGAACGTAGCTATGATCAAGAAAAAGCGTAGTAAAGTCGGTATCTACGATGCGTTTTAGTGTATTTGCAAGTAGGGCGAGATACTCAGGCTCCGGAGGACCATCCCCCACCAACGCCATGACTTTTCGAAATAAGATAAATCCCGACCCACTTCTCAGTAGCGTGTTCATTTTATCTACAGATACCTCTATAGAGGTATGACGCTGTTGGAAATTTTCCAATAAAATCTCTAGTTTACGCTTTTCTATCTCGTTATCATACTCATGCGTAAAATTTATGAGCGCACCTATACCCGGAATCAAACCTAATGTTTTATCGAAAAAAATACGCATAGCCGCGTCTGCTGCTGCTTCTATCCTATCTACACCCGTTATTTCGATCTCGGACAAATTACCTATAGATGGCGTAATAACCGCCATTTCACCCTTACACTGAATGTGTTTATTCATATAAATATGCTGTCTTAGGATGAGGTTGTTGAATGTATTTCGAGAATCGAAAAACCATACCCGTGTCACACCTCAACTTCTATAGTTTTTCCGTTTTCAGGACAACCTTCTGTCAAACAGAAAAGATAAGCGATTGACGGGCCTTTATAAGACGGCTCCCCTTCTTTCTTACGATGGGCAAAGGGGCCATTCTGTTGAAGGTTCTTACCACACCCTTTGCATTTCTGTTCGCTCACGTATGGATCTAAAGGCATAAGCCTAAATATTAGTTCTTTTAGGGGCAACCTTTTCAAGATAATTCTCAGCAATGTTCAATATTTCGTCAAAAGTAAGGATTTCGATTCCGTGAAGGCAACACCTTAGCTTTGTAAAATCACGCTTAATTCTCTCAGCATCTTTTTCGTCCTGTTTTGCGACCAGATGGTCGTAAGAGGATATGATGATGATCCCTCTTGGATTGTACAGATTCTCTTCAAAGGTTGTCTCAGTTACCTTTTTTCGATCAGAATCAGACTTAAATCGTCGCCTTTTAACTGCGTCAATGTAATTCATCGTCTGAGAGATTGCTTTGCTTATTTCACTCGAGAAAGCGAAACCTTTATGTGAGGGATCCCAAGTCAATACTGGCGCAAGATGGGTCTTTATTTCAAAGATGTCGATCCCATAAAAATGATTGATTCCTAAGAAGTCAGGATATTTTTTGTCCAAATCTAAATCAAGTTTTACTTTCTGATAAATCTCTCTATATGAGAATACGAGATATAACAAGTATTTGTTGAAATACACTTGCCATACGTTCTCAAGCTGCTTTATTGTCCTCCCATCTGTTTGAAGTTGCTTGATTATCTTTGCGGCTTTTTGGGTTTTTATATCGCCAGATTTAAGTGAAAGTATGTCTTTCCCCATGGCTATGATGTCTTTCAATTTTTCACGAATGAAGTAATCGTCAAGCTTCCTTATAAATACGTCTTCAAAGACTTCTTTGTTAAGCAAAGAAGTAAAGAGATCTTGCAGAGATAGAATATCTTTTTTGCTCAGATACTTTTCATAGTCCTCTTTCTTCTTTTTAGTCTTCAAGTTTAACCGGTGAACTAGAAAGTCAAACTCGTCTTCTTCTATATGAGTAGTATCTTTAACCGTGTTCCCTGTATGCTTCTCCCTAAATTGATTAATTAAGTATCTTTCAGTCGAGCTCTTATATCTCTTACTTTGATGGTAAATGATTCCCGCATCATTTCGCACTTCTATAAAAAAATCATAAGGAATGTTAACAATCTTTTCATTATCCCCCGAAATGCTTCGGTGAAGTCTCGATATATCGATCTTTTCTACATCGAAAGGGATTTCTAAAATTTGCTTGATCCCCTTCTCATAGCTAAGGCCATACCTGCCACGGCCAGCAAATACGACATCGCTAATGTCGATATCTCTATCAAATACAATTTCTTTTAGGCCAGGCGCCCTTGAATAGGTGGCCGTTTTCGAATCATACCAATAAAACTGAACCTTAATTTTATCCTCAGTAACTTCTGCAATCTTTTTATCTACATCTCCATTCATCAGCAGAGATTGATCCACTTCTACTAAGTTATCAATCTCCGCATATTCAAAAAAGCTTTTTAGCTTTTTTACAATATCCAACGGGGTCGCAACCGGTTGAGACGATTCGTCTTCTTCTTTGGAGATTTTCTTTTTCATAGTCTATATAAAACTATATGCTCTAAAAACATCCAAAAAGCAATTTTTAGCATGCATACAAATTATAAATTTTTTCTAAAGAAAGTACTAAGCGTCTTGTCATAACCACGGCAAGAGGTAAACTTTACTTACTCCTTTTGCAATCTTACTTATTAATTCTTATTAATTTGTGAAGGCGCGTCGCCGATGAGGCTGGGTAAAGGAGTTGTCAAAACGTCGCTTTAGAGCGGCGTTTGGCGTTTCAGAACTTGGGTATAAAATGACAGTGTAACCACCTAACTCTTATCAGAACGTATATGGCCTTTCGTTCTACAAACACAAAATCTAATGGTAGTGGATCAACGAAGAATCCAGCACCATCAAACACCCCAAAGCCCGATCTTCGCCTCATGACGGTTAAGGAAGTCGGCAAACTTTTAAGAATCTCTACCGCGAGCGTTTATCGCCTTGCCGATTCTGGACAGATCGCTTGTTATCGAGTGCTCCGAAAACGTCTTTTTAAGTACGATGAAGTCATTGCCTTAGTTGAACGTGGAATGACTCCCAGGTGGAACCAATAATATGCCGCTATTCAAACCCAACACTCCTGACGCATTTGGCATCGATCCAGCAGTATTCAAGAAACCTGGCTCACTCCTCTTACAAGAGGATGTCGAATTCCTCGATACTCCAGAACTAGCTCAAACGCTGGAAGTGGAGGAAAAGGTTGTGAGACGCATGATCGATCGACATGCCGTGAACGTTTACCGCGTAGCTGGAAAGCTTCTTTTCCGTCGAACAGACATTCTCGCCTATCTAAACCATAAAGAAGACTCAAAGGAACACGAATCCATCCCCTCTCACGCAGGGGTAAGCAAAGGGTATTCACGAGACTGGTGGCAACAGCACGATAACTTCGATGAACTCGCCAAGCTCATTGGGTATACGAGAGAGAAGTCCCCAAAGAACTCAGTCCTAAGATGGATGGTTGTTGAAGGGACGACTGGCATGACTTTCCTTGTTCAACGCGAGCATCGAGATGGGATTGGCTTTATCTTGAATCCATCGGAAGAGAACCTAGCTCGTTATCGCGAGAGCCCTTGGATGGCGTGGAATGAAGCGAAGATATTGAGGATTTAAAGAATATCAACTATGTTTACAACTAGATTACAGCCGCAAGGTCCTTAAACTCTTGGACAGCTTTTTCTAGCTCGTTATTCATTTTGAAATCAAATTCTTCATTGAACTCTGCTAATATCCATCTAAACGAGTCAAAGCTCGCGACGAGTGCGAGTTTGATCATTTCTAAATTAGAGCCAAGATTCATTGCCATTTCATTCACAGATTCTTTATCGACATAATCCTCCATACTTACAACATGCGAATGCGCTGAATTGCACTGCATTTTATACAAAGTTTTATACTCATGACCTCTCTTTACCTTGTCTGCCCTTTCACTAATGTCCTCTTCCGACCACCTACCTCTCCATTTTGAATAAGAATGCTTAGACATAGCAGCTTCATAGTCAGCTAAAAGCTGGGCATTTAGATCCGCGTTACTCACAACACTCGTAGATGATCTGTCAAAGTATTCTTTACGCATTACCACTTCATGATCGATATACTGCCTTAACCGTAAGTCTGTTTTATCTTGCAATATAAAAGAACAAACAATTGATAATTCGAACAATGTTCTGGAGTGCATAAAAGCATCTTCGCCTAGATCATTTTTACACAGTAATGTTATTGCTTTATGCGTTTTATAACCCTTAACTAACATGAAGCACGCAAAGAGGGATCTTTCGTTCTTTATTGGTCGTTCGACTAAAAGCTTATCTGCAATTTCGAATAGCTGTTCGTTCAGCTTATATAGCTTTTCGATTTGGGCTGAGACAGTATTATTCATGTAAGTTATGACGATTTGCTAGCAATAAGAAGAATAGTTTGTTCAAACCCCTCTATAGTTAATTTTTGCTGTTCTTTTAAAAGATCGACGAAATTCCATTTCTCGTTTTGTAGATCAACCCAGTATTGAGCACCTTCTTTTTGTGATACGCCTAGTAAATGCTGTTTGCGGAAATAACTTTGTAAACCCCTATGATGAACTATATCGTGTCGCTTAGCACTAAAATCCTTGTAATCTCCATCTTTAAAACTACATAACCAAATAAGATTTTCAGATACCATACCGCTTTCTTCCAGCTTCTTCATTACACAATTAAAGTATACTCGATCGACAGGGAAACCAAGTTCAAAAGTTAGATTCAAAATATCTCCGATTCTATCCCAATATGCGTAAATTTTCTCCAACGCAACCCCACAAAAATACAAATATCTTTTATCTTCAAGTGTTTGTTCGTATATCGGAAATTCCTGGCCCTCTATAGAGCGCATATGTGTGAAGTCATTTATTCCTGGGCGGTAAAGATAGGCATTTTTTAATGAGAATACTATATCAGATGATATATCGCTTATAATATCATCCATAATCCAGTCAAAATCATTAGAACCTTTTATTTTCAAATCCTGACGAACAGGTTCTGCCAATCGTAAAAGTTCAAGAGCATGCTTTCCATCAAACAAACACTCTTTGAACTGCGAAAGCGCCACGATACCTTCCTTCTCGGCTATTTCAACCAGAGAATTCTGGTAATCACCTATAAGGTTGCTTCGATCAATGGCTTGCATATAATCGCTCATACTCTAAACTAAACTCATGCGAAAGAAAACAGCAAAAAGCACTAGCTTTAGAGAAAATTTAGATAATTTTGGCATTGATTTGAAGCATAGCCAAGAAATGGCCGACCATTTTGAAAAGGAAAAAATGGAAAGGTTTAAACTCTTTGCCCAAACTGGAGTCAAATTCGCCAATTTCGTGAAGCAGGTTCAAGATGCAAACAAACCACAAACGCACTACATGATTGCCCCTTCAAGGCCTTTAACCCCACGAGATCTTGAGGAGTTTCTTACAACAAAAAAGCTGAAGAGATCGAGGAAAGAACCGATTATACTCATTCTTGAACGAAAAACCCACACGCTCTTCAGGAAAGATCGACCCGAAGTACGTTGTTCCTTAGCTAGGGCCCCACTTCGTCAAAAAATTCTATATGTTATCCGTCTAGACTTCCAAAAGACAGCGAATCTTGCTCAAGACTTAGATAGCACACAGGAATCGGTACGCTCAACCATTGATAAAATTAACCAAAAAGCGATGAATGATCTTTCCTTGAAAGAGAAAGTTATTCTCGGCGAAGGAATCGCTGGCTACCGTCTAAATCCCCTGTATTCATTGGTGAAAAAATAACAGGTACAACGGAGCTCCTGTGAATATCTACCGAAAACCGGCAAAAACAGGCCGGTTTTTGATTATGGTTTGGCAAATCGTTGTACCCGCGTTGTACCGAAGACTTGGTACAAAGAATGTGCTATGACAAACATCCCCCTCACCTCCCTGAAGGTTATCCAGGCTCCCATTAATAGCCTGAAGCCCTGTTCGTGGAATCCCCGTACCTGGGACAATACCGCGAAGAATCACCTACGCGAAAGCATCGAGCGCTTCGGCTTCGTTGATCCACTCATTGTAAACATCCACCCGGATCGCAAAGGCAATATTATCGGCGGACACTTTCGGTGGACAGTCGCAAAGGAACTTGGCCTCACTGAAGTCCCGGTCGTCTATATTTCGCTCACTGAAGACAAAGAGCGCGAGCTGAACCTGCGTTTGAATCGTAATACAGGCGACTGGAATTATGATCTCCTCAAAGAATTCGACACCTCCCTACTCCTTGAAGTCGGGTTCGATAACGACGACTTGGGGAACATTTGGAACGATGCGCTCGAAACGGACGAAGATGGATTCGATACCGAGCAAGAACTCGCGAAGATCATCGAACCGAAAACAAAACCAGGCGAATTCTACGCCCTCGGTGAACATAGGTTGCTTTGTGGCGACTCCACAGAGGAAGCGGCCATAAAGAAGCTCATGGGAACAAAGCTCGCGAACATGATTTATACCGATGCGCCGTATAACGTCGGCCTTAGTTATACCGACGGAGTCTCAACTAAGGGCAAGTACGGCGGCAAGACGAATGACAGTCTCTCCGAATCCGATTACCGCTCTTTCCTTGCGGCTACGCTCCGGAACGCTCTTCTCGTGACGGAGCCAGACGCGCACGTCTTCTACTGGTGCGACGAGAACTACGTCGGATTTGTGCAGGACCTCTTCAAAGAGCACGGACTGGACAACAAGCGCACGTGTCTATGGATTAAGAATAATTTCAACGTTACACCTGGCACAGCCTTCAACAAAGCCTACGAACCCTGCGTCTACGCGATCCGAGGGAAGCCGTATCTCTCCCCAGACATCAAGAACCTGAACGAGGTCCTGAACAAAGAAATCGGCATCGGCAACCGCACGCTTGAAGACATCGAGGAACTCTTTAACATCTGGCTCGTAAAACGCCTGCCAGGGCAAGACTATTCGCATCCCACAGAAAAAAGTCCGACGCTCCATGAGAAGGCGCTCAAACGCTGCACGCGCGTCGGAGATATCGTCCTCGACTCATGCGGTGGATCCGGATCTACTCTGGCCGCCTGCGAGCAAATGAAACGTGTTTGTTACACGGTCGAGATCGAACCGATCTTTTGCGACCTGATCATCTCTCGATATGAAAAACTTACTGGAACCAAAGCCATCCTTCTCGGTTAATCCTGGAGACATCTTCCAGTTGGGTGAACATCGGTTAGCGTGTGGTGACGCCAAAGACCGGGCACTGGTACACACGCTCCTTTCGGGAACACATCCGAGCCTCATCCTGACAGATCCCCCATACGGCATCGATTACGTCAGCTCGAAGATTGGCATTGCCGACCATCTTTCGAAACCGAAGACAATCCTGAATGACCACGCCCAAAGCGATACGGAATATAGCGCCTTCACACGGGACTGGCTCTTGGCCGTGAAGGAACATCTGACAAAGAAAAACGCGTATTACATCTTCAACTCCGACAAGATGATCTTTAGCTTGCGCGAAGGGCTGCTCGAAGCGGGATTCAAGTTCACACAACTCCTCATTTGGGTGAAGACTCATTCCATCATCGGTCGGATGGATTATCTCCCTCAGCACGAACTTGTCGCCTACGGCTGGCACGGGACGCATCTCTTCCAGCGCTCCAAGGACAAGAGCATCCTCATCCACCCCAAACCACACAAGAGCAAACTTCATCCCACCATGAAGCCGATCGGCCTTTTGCGGACGCTTCTTCTGAACAGCTCGAAGATCGGTGATGTGGTCTACGATCCCTTCGGCGGGTCAGGATCCACCCTTATCGCGTGCGAGCAGACGAAACGTCGTGCGTATCTTATCGAACTCGATCCTGAGTATTGCCGCACCATCATCACACGCTACGAAACACTCACTGGAACGAAAGCCGTGAAGATCTAATATGCCTCCTGAAGCTTCTTTGCCTCATTCCCCTCCTCCCGGTCGCAAACCGGAGCGTCTTCGGGCTCGCCAGGCAAAGAAGCTCATGATCGAGCTGCTTTCAAAGTATCCGATCGTCGAAGCTGCGTGTAGCAAGGTGAAGATCTCGCGCTCGACCCATTACAAATGGATGAGCGAAGACGACAAGTATAGGGAGAGGGTCGACGAAGCGCTCGCGATCAGTATCGAGACTGTGAATGATCTCGCTGAGAACAACATTATCGCTGGGATCAAGCATGGCGACCATAAATCCTCGACCTACTGGCTAAATCATAATAAGGAGAGATACAAACCTCCTTCGCGCATGCGTGAGGCATCGTCCGATGAACCAGAAATCGATTTTCTGGACGAAGCTATGAAACGGCTTCCGGGATACGTTCCCCCTCCGGCAAATACACCAGCGGGAAAGAAGAAAGGGAGATACGGGATGCTTAATGCGAAGACGTTGAAGCTCCTTGAGAAATACGAGCTCGATGACGATTTAGACGATGACGATCAAGAAACGGAAGAATCCTGACGGGCGATCACTTGTTGCACGAGTTCAAGGGCATACGGGATATCATGCTCGTCCTTGAGACTCATGTCCGTGAGCTTCTGGCCATACATTTCCTCCGAACCGCGTGATTCGAGCCGTTTCAGTGGATCGTTCAAGTCTTTAGGCTCAATACGGGGGAAGCTCAAGAGAAGCACGTCCTTCATCGGGGTCAGGGCAAGCACGTTTCGTCGGTTGATTTTGAAGGCGAGATACTGGCTGTTCGCCTTCTCCTCGAAACGCCCATCGAGTTCGAGGATTCGTACTCGAAACGCTTCCATGAGATCGCGGACCGACCCCTTCGCCTTCCCCACGATCTCGTCGGTCGAATAGACACGGACTTCTCGGCTCACGGACGAGACGACTTCGCTCTTCGTCACGGTCTTCAGGGACTCGCTGAACTGCTTGGCTTCGATCTGGTGGTACGAGATGAGTTCGTCCCCGTACTTCGTGACTTCCCAGAGCTCGATCGGCAAATCCTTGAAGTTGATCGCCTGGAGCTGGTGCGCCGTAAAACTCTGAGCGAGAAAGAGCACGCGGCTCTGGCTCCAATCGACCTCCTCGCGTTTCAGGCTTGCTCCTCGCTTCTCGTTATACTCGAGGAGGAAATCAGCCTTGTTGTTGAGGAGAAGCGCGAGATACGCGAAACCCTGGTCGATGACGCTGAAGCTTCGGTCACGCTTGTATTCGATGATGACGAACGAACGCGTCTCCGGATCGAAGGCGACGGTATCGAGGCGGAGCCCCTGGAGAGCAAACTCCGTCGAAACGAAGTCGATACCAAACACAGTATTGAGATTCTTCTCGGTGAGAGCTTGGAGGTCTTTCTCAAGCGCGATGTCGGCTTCTTCCAACGGAGATAGGACTTCGTTCTGGATTTTTAAGAGGGGCATAATAGGAAAAAAGACGAATAGTTAATTCGTCTCCTTGGTTCCATCTTGGTAGACGATCGTGTCGGTCTCCCACGCATATTTTAGATTGGCGAACTCGATGTCACGGAGCTTCAGGTCGCTGTCCATGAACTGGTTGTAGTCGATGAAGCCTTCCCAAGTCTTCGTTTCACCAGCAGCAATCCCCTTGTCGTAACTGACATTCACCTTCTTGATCTCGTTATCGAATACGTCCATAAAACGAATCACGCCTTGAATGCCTGTCAGTGCCTTATCGGTCGTGTTTGTAAACGCGAGTTTAACGGAGATCTGATCCTGGAAGTCGTTGTCACGGAATTTCTTGTCTTCGAGACGAACAATGACCTTCGAATTCAATAGATTCTCCTTCGGCTTACTATCCGTCGATTTAACGTCTGCCGTTACGTTGTTTCCTGACAAGCCTTCGCCGAGCGCTTTGCCAAGCTCACTGAACGCGCTCGTCATAGCTTTTTGAATACGATACGACTGATACCGCATGCCGCCATAGAAAGAGAGGGCAAGCGCGATCAAGACGCCGACCACCAATACTTTATTATTCTTTAGATACGAACCAACCGTCTTTGAATCCACGACCATAGAGAGTTACTGACAAATGAGTAAAACTCAGGAAAGCCTAAATACAAAAGGACACCCCTGAGGTGTCTAGGCCCAAGTGTCAGAAACCGGAGTCTCTGGCGCTTGTTTTATCAGGAGTGCCCATTACGGCGCGTCAATGACTCCTGATATAGCAAAGCTAGCCCTGCTACTGGGGTTTCTAACACTCGAACCTAGACGTCAGTAGGGTAACTTAGAAGCCCCTAAAAGTGAAGCTTTGGGCTTAATGAAGGCTTGTTGCGTATATAACACGATCGTTATAGCCTGTTCAAAGCTATGGAAAATGAGATGCTTGGATTTAAAATTGGACGAGTTCGCACATCAGGAAAATTTTGGTTGACCTTAGCAATTCTTAGCTTAGGTTTAGCCATTTTTACCAATTGGTTATTTAATCACTTCTTCTGGCGCTTTCTTTTCAATCGTGTCAGCGGCATTTGGTTCGTTTTGTTTTTACTTACAATTTTATGGATTGCTTTAACTAAGGGAAGCTCGCTATTAAAAGATCCAGTCCGAACGCAGATATCAAGACAACATCCATCCTGGATCATTTACGTATTTTACAGTTTTCTATTAGTACCTGTCTGGAAAGAGATTTTCTTATTTCAAATGGGATTTGGATTTAGTCCCTGGCCGTTACTCTATCCGGTATTTGGATTGATACTCCATTCAACAGCATACAAATACTGGGGAAAGAAGGCCTACTCTTTCAAAGACGCTTTCTTTTCTCCCGGAGCAGTAGGAAAAAAGGATGACGCACTTGGCTTTTCATCCTCATCTGAAAAAGTACGTGAGAAAATACTTGAACTTGCATCTAGTAAACATTCGCCCGTAACAGTTTCAGCGGTGTATGGGGACTTGGGTTCTGGGAAGTCTTCATTTGTACGTATGCTTATAGAGGAAATGGACGCTAACAAGACCCTCTATACACACATATCTCTCACTGAAACAAATGAGGCGGGTGACTTTTCTCGACTTTTTGCAAATAGATGGATGGATACCATTCAAGCTCGCTATCCGAAGATCCTTCCAGCGAAGGAAGCTAGCAGATCTTTTTTGTATGGTGCTCTTCAAGAAGTAAAATTTGGCGGGATTTTGTCAAAGCTTCTTTCGCAACTATCGAAGCTATCAGTATTTCCAACGGTATTGAAAGCAAAACCACAAGGCAGTACAGACACCACGATCTACGCGCAGTCCAACGTAGCTGAGTACTTTGGTAACATTTCAGAGTTTGAAGAAAATCAGTGGATTATCACTATAGACGAAATTGAAAGAGCAAAATTCTCAGAAATATATCGCGTCATCGAAATAATAGAGCGTATCAAACATTTGGCCGTAAAAGGCATACCTATTTACGTTACGTTCATCTTAAGTATCGCACCCAGTGAGCTTCAGGAGCGCATTCGAAATAGCAATAACAATGAAGAAGCGGAGCTAATCAATAGCTACCTTTTTAAGGATCCAAAAAATATCGACATCGTGTTCCATCTCCCGCCCGTACCAGTCGATAAAAAAGCTGAGTATATCGCTGAGCAAGTTGGAAATGTCTTTCAAGAATTTCATTTTTCAGAAAATGACACTCAGCAAGCCCTCGAAACCGGTACTTCGAACTTTATTCCCAACCCTGCAAATTACACACACGGGAAAAATCCCGAAGAAGGGCTTTTGGCTAGTCACGTTGAAGCATACAGTCATTTGTTTTCAGAATATCTCATAAAAGAAAGTCCGCGTGTTATACATAGGACAATCAATCAATTGCGTTTCATTCTAAGTAGGTTCGTATATGCGAAATCACAACAGACACGCATAAGATCCATTCGCTTCTCTGATATACTTGCGATTGCCTATCTACATGTAAAATATCCAGCAATAATCGAGTACTTTAGAGAAACGATTCATACTTTTACGACCAGTTCCGACGATACTGCTTCTAGCAGATATCAACTTGCAGTGGCACACCACGGAAACTTCGATCGCATGCTAGACAAAGAAATTTACAAACAGACAAGTTCAAAAGGAGTTGATCCTTTGTACGCGGATTTTCAACGTATCACGCATCAGCAAGGATACCCTCCGGAAATAGTTGTTAAGCTGATCAGCTTAGTAGCATACTGCTACCGGAAACGTTTTAAAGAACATGAGACACGTTCTTATTCGCTAAATGAGGAGTTCTTTACGACTTCGTATCCAGATAACTTAAAAGACTTATTGTCTGTAAGTGAAAGTAATAATCCTGACTCGAGCCTTATATACCACCACTCGCGCCATGAATCTGACCCACGCTATCCAGAATCTATAGATAACACAACCGAACTTATTGGTTATTCTTTCTCTTTTAGAGAGAAGGTTTTGGATACGGTTCATTCGAATACTGCTTTTATAACTTTTGCACGAGCAATTGGTAAGAAACTAATGCAATGGGACGAGCCAATGGGTTCGAGAATAGAAGGCTTCCATTCAACATTATTTTCCAGAGCCGTTGTAGAGTTCCAGCTAAGTATCACCGAAGCATGCATTATCGCAACTACTGAAAGTACAGTAAACGATCTTGCACGCATTGTTCATGAAGTGCTCACCAGCGCGACAACTCCTCTAATTGCAAAAATTAGAATAGTTAGAGCATATATTTCGAAACAACAGGGAGACAATCTTGAGAGGATTCAAAGAGGCTTGAACAAAATGCTCCAAAATAGAGAAGCGGGATCTCTAATCCTAGAGGCATTTCGTTTAGTTTTAGAAGAGATGAAGAATCGGTACTTAGGTAGCGGTATGGTTATTTATGAAAAGGAAGAAGACCCTACTGATGTTCTGTACCAGTCCTGGTCTGGAGATATTAAAAACGAACATGAGATAAAAATGATACGCGAAGCTGCAATTCGCGGATTAAATCAACGTGCCGAATGGGTAAAAGCAATGTGGGAAAGATACCCATACGAAGAAAAGTGGGATGCTGCGGAAACTACAGAAGATAAGCTTAAAAACGTACCTCAAATACATTTTATTGAACGAAAGAATGATGAGCTAGTTATAACGATAAAAGATCTTGTAAAAGCCACCAAAGAAACAGCGAACGTAGACGCTGATACGAAAAAGAAAGCTGATTTCTGGCTACAAATGAGTAAGCCTTTTGGTGATATTCAAAACGACGACAACACCCTTCGTAGACGCTTAGAAATCTACTTAAAAGCGCAAAAAGATAAAGATCTGGAGCAAGCCTAGACTTCCTTTGAATATAGCGGCATTGATGTGTCCGGGACCCCCAGAACCATTCCTAACAGGGTACCCGCACATATATGGAACAAACCTCCCCAAATCCCAACCCCCTTCGATACTGCTTATATGTAAGGAAAAGTAGCGAACAATCCGAACGCCAGGCGCTGTCCATCGATTCCCAGATCGCCGAAATGCAAGCCGTCGCCACCCGTGACGGCTTTTTGATAGCCGATATTGTGCGAGAGAGTCATTCAGCCAAAGAATCTGGTCAGCGACCTGTCTACAACCAAATGGTTCAGGATATCGGCTCAGGAAAGTTCAATGCGATCCTTACATGGGCCCCTGATCGCCTTTCGAGAAACGCAGGCGACCTTGGGAGCATCGTCGATATGATGGATAGCGGAAAGCTTGTGGAAATACGAACCTCAAGCCAAAGGTTCACCAACCATCCTAATGAGAAATTCCTCCTAATGATTCTCTGCAGCCAGGCAAAGCTGGAGAATGACAATAAGAGCGTTAATGTTAAACGCGGGCTCAAGACAAAGGTTGAGATGGGATACAGGCCAAACATGTCCCCTCTTGGGTATCTACACGATAGATACGCAGAGAAAGGAGAGAAGAGAATGTTCATAGATCCAATACGAGGACCAATCATCAAAGAGATGTTCGAGAAGGTCGGATACCTCTGTTGGACAGGCCAGCAAATCTACGACTGGTTCAGAGATGATGTGAAGCTTAGGACTAGAAAAGAGAAGAATGTTTCTCTGAGTATGATCTATAGAATGTTAGTGAATCCTTTTTATACTGGAAGATACGAATTTCCGGTAGGAACCGGTAGATGGTTCGATGGTAAACACGATCCACTCATCTCCCAAGATCTATTTAACCGCGTTCAAGAGAACCTGCAGAAGATTCCAAAAGGAATACCCGGAACAAAAGACTTCGCGTTCACCAAGCTCATGACATGCGGTTCTTGTAAATCAGGAATTACCGCTCAGGAGAAAATAAAAACCTTGAAGGATGGAACTGTACGGAGGTACGTCTACTATCGATGCAGTAAAGGAGTAAGACAAGACTGTAATGAACCTGAAATTCGAGAGGAGGGCTTGATCGAACAACTCGTTAGCATCTTTGATCGAATAAGCCTCGATGAGGTTGGTATACGTGAAAGATTCGAAGAGGAGGTGAAACGCTTAAATAAATTCCAAGCTGGTGTATTAGGAGCGAAGGTTAGGCAGGAACCAAAAGAGATAGAGGTTGATATAAGAAACTACGCAAAATACACCCTTAGAGAAGGAAGCGTGACAGAAAAACGGGAATTATTGGGAAACCTGAAAAGCAGACTGGTCTACAAAAACAAAACATTGACACTCGTTTAAAAAACTCAAGAACCTATTTTATAGCCTTTTAATTGGCCTCGCTTGTACTATCGAAGCGACTGGCTGATGTCATGGGATTTTGGGATACGATCTTTCCTTTTTTGGTTAAATCCATCGCATGACCGATAGAAAAGAATTCAACAGACGTACTAGTTGGCGTTTGCTTCATGACGATCTTATGACTTGGGTGGGTTAAATTGAGCTGATTATCAAGATTACGTACTTCATCACGGACTTTATTTGTAAGTTGCCTTAATTTCTCAACCGAATCGTATGAAACTGTACCTATTGTATAGTCTGTATCATAGCGTCGAGAAGAATGGTGCTTACGTCCACGAACTCGGTCTAACTGAACTAGAAAATCAAAGTCGCACAGAGTACTTAAGATAATAGAAGCCTTTTTATATTCTTTTGCTGCAGCGTCGGTACTAGACATCTCGATAACGCTATTTTTTCCCAAAATCAACTGAAGTCTATAGCGTAGGTAGATCAACGTATCCGCAACTAAATTATCTAATAGTGAATTAAATTCAGACTGAAAATCCACACTTGATGCAAAGGTAGTTTTATTTAAACGATTTATTGTATTCGCGACCCCATAATCAAAAGCAACTATCGCTGGTCCGGTCATAATATCGCTTTTCTTACCATCGGAGCTAAAATAGCCTGGTCCAAGCACCACACCTCCAGGCAGTCTCATTCCTCCAACTTCATTTTTTATACCCTCATGGCATCTCTTAAACTTTATTGGATCACCATTTGGTTTCTTGGCACCACAGGGACAAGGATCGTTTCTACCGATTTTCTTCATAATGGAAAATAATTCTTCTATCTTAATAGGAGAATTCCAGCCGTAACTACGACGGCGGCTATAAGCTTTCGGCTCAAGTTGGTCCGTTCTTTTAGAAATATGATCGCGAGTAAGATCGTCACTATGACCGATGCCTGCCGTATCGTACCGACTTGAGCAGTATTTCCTCCGTAAGCAAGCGCCAAGAGGTACAAGACGCCTTGTGTCGAGCTGAAGATGGCGAGGGGGAGCATCCTTACCAAGAAGCTTGGTTGAACAAAATGCCTCCATTGTTGCAATGCTTTTGGGTAGAAGGCTAAGATGAAAAAACCACTAAGAAAATTAGAGTAAGTGCTGTACGCCAGCACGTCGTAGTGTCGCACGTTGGCAGAGTCGGCGACGATTGCCAGCCCTCCGAAGAGTGTCATTGCGAGTGTATACAAAAGCCCTCTGTTCAGCTTGAATCCCTTGCCCAGATTTACTACCAAAAAAGTTGCTGCGAGTATTAAAGCCGTCCCCAGCACGTTCCGCCCAGTGAATACCTGATTGAGGAAGACGATAGAGGCAATGATCGTGATTACAACCCGTACGCCTGAAACGATCGTGAGTTCTGAAGCCTCAACCAACTGCAAGGCCTTGAAGAGGAAAACTTGGCATACGCCCCACAATGCACCTGCGAGGAGCAGAATATAAATCTTCCCGCTGAACAAGGAAAAATTGGAACCGTGGATTAATCCGATAACCAGCGTCAAACATCCGAGCAGGATATGAAAAACAACAGTGTACGAGTACGGATTACTCTTATCTCCTTTCATCAAAACGCGCTGAAGGATGCTTGCGACCGAAGAGAATATGACACTGAGAAGCGTCAGGACGAGCCAATTCATGCAAGAACTGTAGCTTAGATGATGGCTCCCGACAAAATAATCCGAGATATTTGATGGAGTGCTGATAGGGTTTACTGGCACCCGATATATTAGAACAAAACTGCTCTTTCAGGCGGTTTCTCGTTCTCGTGCACTAGTCGAACACCTTAAGCTGCTCGATACTAAATTGTCATGGTGCAGCAAGTGGGAATCGAACTATTCTACAAACCAAAACCCCACCACTTTTCAGTGATGGGGCGTTGGTTTTTTAGCGACGCACCTGGGTTGCCAGGAACGCCAGCTTATGGCTCCGAGGGTGGGGATCGAACCCACGGCCAAGGGATTAACAGTCCCCTGCTCTACCGCTGAGCTACCTCGGAATTTACATCTGTTACGATGCGGAGGCAGTCTAACAATCAGACTTTTTTGTGGCAAGGGGCAGGCGTTTTTGACCTCAAGGGACCAGAAACTGATCCATTCAGGTCACGGGGATTTCGTCGGTGCCGCTGTGTCAGCGTCTTCCGAGCAGGCTCCCCAAACCTAGTTAGTGGCGACCACACAATCGCCGCCGCACCCCCTCGTCGGGCGGAGGGCAGGCCGCGACATGCAGTTCACGCGCCGCGATCGCTCCGCCCATGCCGTTGCAGCACTGGCGAACCACCTCCTCGTGCAGCTCACGCGCCGCACGTTCTGCAGCCGTCTCAGGGGTGGAGTTGGATCGTCGAGGCCGCCCAGAACGACGCCCGGCGTCAGGCGAAACGGAGGCGTCCGTCAGCGGAGGCAGAGGAACGGCCGCGTCAGCGAGCCAGGTCGGATCGCTGGGCGCGAAGACGAGCGTGCATTCGGGTTCACCCCCTCCATCCGCGCACTCGGGAGCACGCGAACGGGAGATGGTGAAGCCGGTGTCGGGCGGTAGTGCAGACGTGTCGGGCGAGGGAGTAGCATCGGACACCACCGCATCGTCGATGACTGCATCGTTCGGTGAGCTCGTGTCGAGCGAAACGAGCGTAGGCAGTGGACGCGCAGAGGTGTTCGGTCTGCTGATACCGACAGCGATCACCACCATCGCGAGTAGCAGACCGATCCCGATCGTGATCGCGAGCCCGATCGGAGAATAGCTCTTCGTACGCGGCGTCGGAATCGGACCTTTCGGAGTCGTCGGAGTCACCCTTGCACGCAGACGGGTGAAGTCGTAGCCAGCCGTCGCGTCGGTGCCGAGCAGCGGAAGGAATTCGTCCGGAATCTGACGGCCTGCGTAGACCGCGAGATCGCGACAGGCTTCGAGAGCTGTCGCATAGCGGTTGGCGGGATCAGGATCCAACATCCGAGCGAGAACCATCTCGAACTGAGGATGCTTTTCCTTCAGCCAGGCGGGAAGGGTGGCCGCGTAGGGACCGAACCCACCCCTCAGCTGCGCTCCCCTTCCGGACAGAACGGCCACGAAGGTCGGTTCGGTTCCAGGCGGGAGACGAGTGTACGGGATCTCCCCCGTCAACCACTCGTAAAAAACCGCCCCGAACGAGAACTGGTCAGCCTTGGGACCCATGTCCCTTTTGCCATCCATTTGTTCCGGGGACATGTAGTCGATCGTACCGACGGTCGTACCCGTCGTGGTCAGCCGGTTGACTTCAGGGGTACCGATCAGGTGAGCGATCCCGAAATCCAGAATCTTCACACCAGTTCGGCCCAAGAAGACGTTGTCAGGCTTCATGTCGCGGTGGAGGACGCCTGCCTGGTGAGCTTCGAACAGCCCCAAGAGCACATCGACCCCAATCGAACAGGCCCACTCGAACTGGTCTTCACGGAGGACGCCGTGCTGCTGGAGGTATCCCCCCAGACTCTGGCCCTCCAAGAGCTCCATCACGAGGAAGGGCTCTTCACCAGATTCATCGAAATCATGGATCATCACGATGCGCGGAGAACGCACCGCGGCCATGCTCGTCGCCTCCTGACGGAAGCGCTCACTGAACTCGGCCAGACGGTCAGGGTCGGCGACCTTGACCGCCACCTCACGTCCCATCGCCACATCGAGGGCACGGTAGACGGCTCCCATGCCGCCATGCCCGACCAATGACAGGAGATGGTATCGACCAAGAACATCCTGGCCTTGATTCCGAGGCTTGGGGCCGAGCCACGTGCCGACCCTCGCTTCCGCTCGCTCGCGGAGACGATCCGCATGATCCGTTGTCACTGCAACATCTTCCTTCCCTCTTCTTTCACTTCGTGTGTGGTCACATTGTCGAAGGTACGCGCTCACCTGATCGCGTCCTCTCTTCTAAAGAAAACACGGCGTTTCCCTCAGCAGACAGGAAGCGATAGCGCACAGTATAGGAAAAAACGGGGCGAGAGAACAGAGAATTTAACCAGATTTAGCCATTTTTGTCAATCTTCCGGCTCGTAGGCCTACTCAGCATATAGCAGAAAAACCGCTCTGTAGCGGTTTTTCTGCCTGTGGATGATTTTTCTCTCCTTTTATTAGTAATCCGCCAGCCTCTTCACCAACGGGTGCTGCTGAATCTTCTCCAAGGCCTTGGCCTCAATCTGACGAATACGTTCGCGGGTCACATCGAATTCTTTTCCAACCTCTTCCAACGTGTGTCCGACGCCGTCCGTGAGCCCGAAGCGCATTTCAAGAATCTTTTGTTCACGTGGGTTCAAGTCTTTGATGATGTCGTGGACGTAATCTTTCAAAAGTTCAAGAGCCGCGGCACGATCCGGCGCGACGTTCTTAATGTCTTCGATGAAGTCTTCGAGCGCGGAGTCTTCTTCGTCATCACCAACGGGCGTTTCCAACGACACGGTATCCTGTGAAATCTTGATGATGTGTCGAACCTTATCAACGTCCTGACCCATTTCAGCCGCGATTTCTTCTGGCAACGGTTCACGACCAAGCTCTTGGATCAACTCACGCTCGATCTGCTGGAACTTGTTGATCGTTTCCACCATGTGGACCGGAATACGGATCGTGCGCGATTGGTCGGCGAGGGCGCGCGTGATGGCTTGGCGAATCCACCAGGTGGCGTAGGTCGAGAATTTGAACCCTTTACGGTATTCGAACTTCTTGACCGCGCGGAATAATCCAATATTTCCTTCTTGGATCAAGTCGAGCAAGGAGAGGGATTTCCCAGTGAACTTCTTGGCGATCGACACAACGAGACGAAGGTTGGCCTCGATCAAGCGGCGTTCAGCTTCTTTTTCGCCACGCTCTTTGCGTTTGGCTAGTGCCACCTCTTCCGCACCTGTCAGCAATGGGATCTTTCCAATCTCGCGCAAATAGACCTGAATTGAATCAGCTGTCAATTCGAGCGGATCAATCTTGAGTTGACGCTCATCCGCGCTATGCAAGCCTTGGAGGATCCCCAAGCGTTCTTTGTTTCGTCCAAGCAATCCATCTTTCTGCTCAACCCAACTGATCCCGGCTGCATCCAAGCGATCGACAAACCCTTCAAAGACATCAATGTAATCTTCCACTTCGGAAAACGCGAACACAATTTCCTGCTCCGTGATGAAGCCACGTGAACGGGCTTTGGCGAACAACCGTTCCAAGGCTTCAGGCGTCGGCGGTTTGGATTTGACGTATGGACCACGTGGCGCATGCATCACCGTCTTTTTAACGGACTTGTTCGCAGGCTGTGTGAAGGTCGCGCGGGCCGTTGTTCTCCCTTTCTGAAAACTTGGTACTTTTTTTACCGGAAGCTCTTTCACCACTGATTTTTTTGGAGCATGCTTTTTGGCGGCGGCGACGGCTTGGCGTTTCTTCAAGGACGGCTTGGTGGCATGAAAAATCTTCTTCGCTTTCGAGACGATCTTCTTTAAAGGCATACGCACAAAAGGGGTTAATGGAGATCTTGGAATTGCCGCATGAGATCAGCGATCGCTGCTTGATCGCCAATACGCTCGGCTTGTCGCATCGCTTCTTCCAACACACGACGGCGCTTGGTCAGACGTTCGGCGCGCAATAAGGCGACGAGCGATCGGACATCACGCTCTAAAGAAGCGGCGGTTTGAGTTAAGAGGTCTCGTTCCGCTAAAAAAGCGGCTGCCTCGAAGGCGTCACGCTCCTCTGAACGAAGGTCAGGAGGCAGCGTTAGGGATGACCCGGCGCGAGGTCCGGGGGAAGAGGAACCTTGAATTTGGGGCAAATTGTACGTCCGAATGAGGGTTTCGTAAAGAGACTTATGCACGGGCGTGTCGAATTCGTCCGCTTTCCAGGCCAGAACCCCCTGGAAGACCGAAAAAACCGCTGGATGAGCCAACATGGCGGCGATCAGGAAGCGTTCACGCTCCGTATCTTTAGATGGCAGCTCCTTTTTGACCGCTGGAGCGACTGGCGACTGAGGCGTTGAAGGTTGCATCGCCCCCTGAATCCGAGCCGTAGCCACCGAACGTTGCAGCGCTTCTCGAAGCGAGGCCTCCCCCACCTCCAAGTCCTGTGAGAGCCGACGGAGCCAACTATCCCGCTCGACCGGATCGATAATCCGACGAAGCTCAGGCAGGAGCTCCTGCGCGATCCGTTTCTTCCCTTCGGGGGTATGCCGTTCCTTCTCTTCGGCGAACGTCTGCCGATACAACCAGTCCATGATCCCAACGGCTGATTGAATCGCATCACGCCAAATTGCCACATCTTTGCGGATCGCTTCGTCTGGATCCTTTCCGGCGTCTGGTGGCAGAGAAATAATTTTGATGGAAAAATCTTGGGCGCGCGCCAAATCAAGACCACGAATCGTCGCCGTCCTCCCAGCGCTATCTGCATCAAAGGCAATGGCTAAGTTCGTCGTAAAGCGTTTTAAAAGATGAAGTTGTTCTGACGTCAGAGCCGTACCACTGCAGGCAACGACATTTGTCACTCCAAACTGATGAGACGATACAACATCCATATTGCCTTCAACCAAAACCGCCAAATCCGCTCGGCGAATTTCGCCTTTGGCTTTATCGAGACCATATAATACTGCTGACTTGCGATAGACCGCTGTTTCCGGCGTGTTCACGTACTTGGCTTCTTTGGCATCCGCTTGCAGCACACGTCCCGTGAATCCAACGACATTTCCTTGCACATCCAAAATCGGAAACATCAATCGATCACGAAAGCGATCGTAAATGCCGTCTCCTCGCTCACGTTTTGAAGCCAGCCCGGCACGTACCAACTCATCCGCGCTGACGCCTTTTTTTAGGAGCGCATCGGTCAGCGCTTGCCACCCATCTGGCGCATAGCCAATTTTAAATAAATCGCCCGCAAGGTCATCAACACCCCGTTTTTTAAGGTAGGCTCGCGCATGCTCAGCTTGAGGGAGACTTTGTAATGCCGCTTGAAAAAATTTAGCGGCCAACAAGTTTACTTCATATAAACGATGTCGATCTCCCGATTGTTTCGCGTCGTATTCGGGCAAGATAACCCCTGCTTTCTGCGCCAAGAAGGCCAATGCCTCACGAAATTCCAACCCTTCGATCTTTTCAATGAACGTAAAATGATCGCCCCCTTCGTTACAGCCAAAACACCGCCAACTTTGGCGCGTACGCGAGACAAAGAATGAGGGAGAACGCTCCTGATGAAACGGACAGCACGCCTTGAATGCCCCGCTGCCAGCTGGTTTGAGCGTCACGTATTCCCCCACCAAGTCGACAATATCGAGGCGGGTTTTGATGTCTTGGGCGGAATCCATGGGAACAAAAGAAGAACGGTTAGACAGAACGTAGCACAGGAACCGAAAACGGGCACGAATCGTCAGACTAGCCAAGGAGGAAATATTCTGTTACAAACAGTCTACAACGAATGAGGGTGATGATTCACCCGAAGGAGAGAGGGATGCGTCGTCTTACACCGTCCGAGCGACAACTACTCGAACACGCCGTTAGAAGCGTTTTCCACTTCAGAGGGAGGGGGTTCATCCCACCTCTCGTCATGAGACGAAGCGATACGAATCCGGTCTACGCGCTCCAACGCATCGTGACCAAGCTCTGGCTGGACCGAGACGAAATAAACCCCTGGAAGATCCGGATCCTGATGGATGAACGCGATGAACACGACAAACGTGAACTAAGCCTCATCATGCGCGAGCACCGCATCATCTGCCATGGAGTGGACGGACTCTCCTTCACAGACCTCGTGATTCTCATCTTCCTGTCGAGCCTCGGCTGGAAGTTTCTTCTGCCCGAACCAATGATTTGGGATCTACCCACGGATATCAAACAGCCTATAGGTGACGTACACATCTTTAAGGGCAGTCTGGGGATCACGCGGCATGGTGAAGATATGCCTACAGAAATGCTAGGTAAATAAAGTCGTCGCGCCTTACTCGCGCGCCGCACGGCTCTGGGACCCCGCCGTTCTCCAAAGGGGTCCCATTGTCGTATCTGGGCGTCTGAGGGTAAGGTGGGCGCGCATCGGTCGCATCTCGCACCGATCGGAATCAGACAGAAGGAGAGAGCCTTGCCCAAAAGACGACAAAGATTCAGCGCCCAGAACAGCGGCTCGATGCAGGTCTTCAGTGACCAGAAAGTCGCCGAGGCAGTCGCACGTGCCGTCACACACATCACGGACCAATACCCGAAGGAGAAGGGTCTCGTCGATCATCGAGGGATGATCACCTGCCTTACCCGCTGGACGTACAGGATGACGCGGTCACCGCAGAATGGCCGCTTCACCATCGAAGCGAGGAGTCGTGGCGACAGGCGCGATAGCGTAAGCGCCACCTTCGATCCCACCAGTGCCACCGCAGCCGTCATCGACATGCCGGGCTACACAATCCCGCTTCTGGGTTTCGTGATGGCGTCTCTCGTGAGCAGTCGGTCCGACATGAAGAAGGGCGTCACCATCGACGTGAGAATGGCCTGGCAGCG
This sequence comes from uncultured Gammaproteobacteria bacterium, assembly GCA_964567995.1. GTDB lineage: Bacteria > Patescibacteriota > Patescibacteriia > 2-12-FULL-60-25 > 2-12-FULL-60-25 > JAGOTP01. The sequence goes on along the minus strand of CAZMOB010000001.1, from coordinate 254,189 downwards.
CAATCGCTTCGTTGACAAGACCTACCCTCTCCTCTCGCTGCGTGGACGCCTCGACGTCCGCTCCTCGCACTAGCACCGGGCGCGACTCGTCACCCTCGACGAGTCCTCCGCACCCCTTCAGCGCCCGGTGCTCCTTCCCTTTTTTTCAATACTCTATCGAGCTCGACCATGGCGCACCGGTCGTTTCTTTTTCTCTACAGCCGCTCGTTCTTTGTCGGGTAACGGACTCCCCTTTTCGCGTTTCTTAATTTCTTTGTCCAAGATCGTTAGCTCATCGCGCAAAATCGCCGCTAATTCGAATTCCAAATTGCGCGCGGCTTCTTTCATCTCTTTCTCTTTCTTCTTTTTCACTTCAAGTAAGCTGTGCGTTTCAGCGCCCAATTCTAATTTCAAAATTTCCTTCACATCTTTTTCTGCTGCCGTCTGTAAGCCAAGCATCGCCAAGACATCCTGATGCGCCTTACGAATCGTCTTAGGGGTAATATTATATTTCTCGTTGTACGCTAATTGCTTCGTCCGACGACGATCCGTCTCTGCTAAGGCTCGCGTCATCGAACCCGTCATATTATCAGCGTACAGAATAACCTGTCCTCGCACGTTACGCGCTGCACGCCCGATCGTCTGAATGAGCGAGGTCTCAGAACGTAAGAAGCCTTCTTTGTCCGCATCCATAATTGCGACCAGCGCGACTTCCGGCAAGTCGAGACCTTCACGCAGCAAGTTCACCCCAACGATGATGTCATACGTCCCCTTGCGGAACTCGGACAAAATCTCCAAGCGCTCGACCGTATCAATATCACTATGCAAGTAACTGACCTTGAACTTTCGTTCTTTCATGTACTCGGTGAGATCTTCGGCCATCTTTTTGGTCAGCGTCGTCACGAGAATACGTTCATCACGATCAATAACTGGCTGCAAACGCTCCAACAGATCCTGGACCTGCCCCACATCTGACCCATGCGGCGTGACTGGACGAATCAAGACTTCCGGATCGACCAAACCCGTCGGACGAATCACCTGTTCGACGATCTGTGTGGAATTCTGAAGTTCGAATTGCCCTGGCGTCGCTGATACAAAAATCACCTGGTTCATTTTTTCTTGAAGTTCGCTGAACTGGAGTGGCCGGTTATCAGCGGCTGACGGCAGACGAAAGCCATGCTCGATGAGAGTCGATTTACGGGAACGGTCACCTTCGTACATCCCACCCAATTGTGGAACCGTGACGTGTGATTCATCGATGACTAACAAAAAATCCTTAGGGAAATAGGAGAACAAGGTATCGGGCGCTTCCCCACGTGGTCGACCGGACATTGGTTGAGAATAGTTCTCAATTCCATTGCAATACCCGACGTTCTCGATCATTTCCAGATCGTAGTGTGTTTTGCGCTCCAAGCGTTCTGCCTCCAAGAGCTTGCCGTTCGCCTCAAAATAGTCCAAGCGCTCTTTCAGCTCTTCCCGGATCAATCGCAAGGCACGCTCACGCTCTGGACCAAGCGTAATAAAATGTTTCGCAGGAAAGACCCAGAGATCCGGCTGTTCCTTTTCGATCTTCTTGCTGACCTGATCCATTTTCATAATCCGCTCGACAATCCCGCGGGGTGACTCGATGCGGTAGACCACTTCTTCGTTGGCCGGCATGAGTTCGAGCACCTCGCCACGTGAACGGAACGTCCCACGCGTCAGGTCAGCCGTTGTGCGATTGAACTGCATGGCGATCAAACGCTCCAAGACTTGATCACGCACGACATTCGACCCGAGCTCCACATGCAAGATCGTTTTTTCGTATGCTTCCGGAGCTCCAAGACCGTAGATACAAGACACAGACGCAACAATCAAAACATCTTTACGCGTCAGCAGCGCCTGAGTCGCTGCATGTCGTAGCCGATCAATCTCCTGGTTGATCATCGCTTCCTTTTCGATGTAGGTATCGGTCCGAGCGATATAGGCTTCTGGCTGATAGTAGTCGTAGTATGAAACGAAATACTCAACGGCATTATCCGGAAAGAACGCTCGGAACTCGTTACACAACTGCGCCGCTAAGGTTTTGTTATGCGCAATCACGAGCGTCGGTTTTTGGATCGCCTGAACCACGTTCGCAATCGTGAACGTCTTTCCGGTACCCGTCGCCCCCAAGAGCGTCTGGAAGCGTTCCTTCTGTTCGATCCCTGTAATCAGCTGCTTGATCGCTTCCGGCTGGTCACCGGAAGGCTGATAGGGCGATTTCAAGACGAATTTGGACATGGATCTATGCTACAGGGATCAGACGGACAAGCCAATGGACAAGGAGAAAGACTTATAATACATTTGTCTGTCGATCCGGATAAGGCGTCCGGTAGACAAAGGGGTAACGAGCAAATGAAGAAATACCCGTGGTTGATGGTACTGATCGCTGCGACCTTCCTCGTAGGGATCGCAATCATCTGGAGACAAGACAACCAGATGAAGCTGCTCAGGGCCACGAACAGTGTGTACGTCGGCCGCGAGGAGTGCGTCAGGACCTGCCGTGACATGGGGTGCGTGTGCAACTGCCACGGCTTGCTCCTGAACTCCATGGGCTGGTGCCAGCCGCACATCGGGAACCCCTTCCCCTGACAACAACCACACAACACCGGTAACTCACTCCGGAAGAAAGAGGTGACGCAAGGCGCTCGGGACCGTGGACTCTCCACGACTACTCCAGGCGCCTGACTGCTTTTTAAGACAAATCCCCTATTTTGCTAGATCAAGCCAAAAAGCCGCTTTTGTCCCCGAAGAGGCGGACAAAATTTAAGATATTTTCCACCTGTCATTTGCCTTTAAACAACTGGACAAAATCGGGGAAAGACGCTACACTGGCCGGTCTTTCTGAACAAGGAATAGCCCCCCGAGTGGCCAATTTCGCTCAGAAAGCCCGCCGTACGCATCATCTACGAACCTTCTACGCTCAGGCTCTGTTACAGGACCTGGGAAAGGACGAGCACCCGTGAACACCGATCCCTCCGTTACGCAGACGGTGGCCATCCCGCTGGTCGGGCTGGCGCCGCTCGAGATCCCGCCGCCGAAGACGATGTCGCATGACACGCTCGGTGACCAGATGAGATACATCCTCGTCTGGTTTTGCCAGAACCTGGCCATCCTGGCCCTGGAGTTCTTGAAAGGAACCAGCAAGTGGTGGGTTCTCCTGGGACTGCTTTCAGCCCTGGGAGCCCGTTGGTCGTACCAGGACAAGGGCTGGGTACACGAAGGGTCCCTCGCCCTGCGGTCGGTGTTCTCCAAGTACAATACCGAGAACGCCCGACTGAAGCAGGAGCGAGACAACGCCCTCTACCGGCTCGCGCTGGAACAGGGACAGACGAGAGAACTCGCCGCTCAGCTCGCACGGCTTCAAGGTGGCGTCGCCACGGCCGGAGCCACCGTCCAGAGCTGCCACCTGGAGCTCGCGCATGCCCGTGAGGGCTACGTGGAGAACCAGGTCTGTGTAGACCGCGTCAACGCAGTCCGCAACAACTGTGGGACCTTCTACCAGCCCACAGAGTAACGCACGCCCTGAGCGCGTCGCCGGTACGTGGCACCTCCACGAACTCCAGCGACGCGCTCGACGCATTTTTACAGCCCTTCGGCTTGTTTTTTTACCCAAATTTTTCTATACTCGCGCGATGCTTAATTGGAAAGAAGTAGCGAAACCCTTGGTGGCACTCGCTCCGATGGCTGATATGACCGATCTGCCGTTTTGTCTTATCTGTAAAGAGCATAAAGCGCCGATGATGTTTCGTGAGATGGTCTCGTCCGAGGCCGTTGTTCGCTTGAACGAAAAAACCCTCAAGATGGCCGAATCTGATGATCGTGAACGTCCCCTCATCCAACAGATATTTGGCAGCGATCCACACACCATGGCGGAAGCGGCGCGCATCATCGAAGAAAAATTCCATCCGGATGGCATCGATATCAACATGGGCTGTCCGGTTTACAACATTGTCCACAATTTTAATGGTGCTTCTCTGATTCGTGATCCAGAACGCGCCACAGCGATCATCAAAGCCATGAAGGCAGCTGTCTCGGTGCCGATCAGCGTGAAGACGCGACTTGGCTGGAATAAGGACACGGACTGTTTGGAGTTTGTGAAAGTTGTTGCAGATGCGGGTGCAGAATTGATTTCCTTACATGGTCGAACCAAAGAACAAGGGTACAGCGGCGTTGCGAACTGGGATCGTGTCGGAGAAGCCCGGGCGCAAGTTCCTCATGTCCCCTTTCTCGTCAACGGCGACATCACGACACCCGAGCTCGCCAAAGAAGCCTTGCGACGCTCCGGAGCGGATGGCGTTTTGCTTGGTCGTGGAGCCTTGGGCAATCCCTGGATCTTTCAGCGGATGGAAACGTATTTAAAAACCGGTGAAATCGTACCGGAACCAACGCTGACGGAAAAAATTGCAACCGTTCGTGAACATGCGCGATCACAAGTCGAGCACTATGGTGAGCGCGGACTCGTAAAACTACGTAAACACTTACCGTGGTACTTCAAAGGGGCGAGTGAATTTAAAGAATTACGGAGTAAGCTGGTGCGTATTCAAACACTGACGGAGCTGGAACAGATTTTAGATGAGCTTTCAGCCGGAACCGGTACGCACCGCTTTGAATCAATACAAAATATCGTAGACACAGAATTAGCAGGTGCGAATGGTTGTACTCTGGAAGAGTAGTGAACAACCGAATCGCTGAAACGCAAATGCCGGACCATCCTTTCCTAAGGGATGGTCCGGCGCTGTTTTCCTGGTGGCACCCGCGCTCGGGAAAACGAGCGAGCGTGGGTGAGTTCGTCAGAACTCGATAGTGACCGACGCGCCGAGGGCGCTGGTGCGTCCGGGCTGGCTGCGGGGCAGGGTCAGGCCGAACGAGATGCCGGTCGCGACGAGCGCCGCACCACCGACGACCGCCATGACGTTGGCGGCGGGGCAGACGCTGCGCGCCGTGGCGAGGTTGTCACGGTTGACGCCGGTGGCGGTGCGACCCGCGTTGGCGTCTTCCGTAGTCTGGTTGTTCTCGTCGCACTCCACGCCGAGAATGGCGGCGGCTACGAGACTAACGACCCCGATGCCGGCCCCCGCAGCGTGGAGCGCCCAGCTGAGGGGGCTCCGACCCGGAGTCAGCGGCGGCCTGGTGAGGCCTAGGTTGATGCGCCGGTAGCTTCGAACGGCCTGGTCGAGCGCGGCGCGGTAGCTCTCGGGAAGGCGCCACTCGTTGCCGGGCCTGATGTCGAGCGCGCCCTCGCGGCGTGAGCGCTCGTGGAGGGTCACGTCGAGGGTGAGCGCGGCGCGCTCCTCGGACGTGAGCGAGAAGGTCTGCACCGGCACCGGATGAACCGCCGTCTGCGCGTTGCACTGGTTCCGCAGCTCCTCGAGCGACTGCCGCTCGGCACCCGTGGTGCGATGCACCAGGCACGCCACGATCGCGCAGCGGCGATCGAGCGGGACCGTGGCGGTCACGAGCCCGAGGGTGGCCCTCAGGCGCTCGACCACCTCAGTCGTCTGCTCCTGGGCGTACGCTTCCCAGTAGAGCGCCAGCGCCTGAGGGAAGTCCGGACGGGAGAAAGCGGCGTTGGCCGCGATCCCTGCCCGGATGTAGCTCAGGTGAGCCTGCGCCGTCGGCGGGACGGGACGGTCGATCGGCGGCAGAGAGCCGCACGTCGCCTGGATGGAACGCGCGTCCGGCAGAGCCGGGACGGCGGGCTGGGCGGCGGAAACCGGCTGCGCAATGGCAACCGACGACCCGCAGAGCGCAGCGAGGGAGAGGGCAAGAACAGCGAGTCGACGGACGAACATCGGGGGCCTCCATGCGTTGAAATTGAATTCGAGCCAGTCTGAGCGAATGAAAAATCTGAAGAGGCTTTATCAAAATCAAAGCAACTTCACTCTCTTTCATCCGCTCGGACTGACAAAAGAACGGGTCAGCTCAAGGCCTTTCAGGCTCAAAGCTAACCCAGCACTCTGCCATATTTTCGGCTTTTTGTCTAGGTTGAGCCAATATCTCCTTAAAGTTCCACCAATTCTGGCAAAAAATTCTCTGGATTTACAGGAATTCCGCCCTGACGGACTTCAAAGTGAAGGTGAGGACCCGTTGAAAGCCCTGCGCCCTGATCCCCCGGCCGACCACCGGAATAGCCAATGATATCTCCACGTTCAACGTAGGTTTCTGGACGCGCCGCAAAGCGAGATAAGTGGGCATAGACCGTCGCAACACCACCAGCATGCACGACCATGATGTAGTTTCCGTATTGCTTCCCGGTACGCGTCCAAGCGATATAGCCACCCGCGGCCGCTCTCACAGGCGTACCAACATTTACCGGCAAATCGATCCCGGGATGTTCAAACAATTTTCTAAAAGGATAAGACGTATCATGAAAATGAGCGGAGATCCCCTTCCCTGGTGTTACTGGCCATTGAAACAAGACATCGCCGCGCGCGAGGAGATCATCTGATTGGTTCAACTGATCGCGTAGACGTTCCTGCAGATCTCGAATCGAGATCTGCTCCTCCTCTTGCTGACTACGCAACTCCGACAGAATACGTTGGAACTCCGACTCTTTTTCTTGGGTCGTCGCAAGCAGCGACAACTTAGCGGAGCGTTCTCCTTCCATCGCCAAGCGTTCGGTTTGTAATTTTGCCTGCTGTGCCAACAGCTCCGTGCGACGCTGATCCTGAGACACGCGTGAGGCCTGAAGACTTTCCTTTGCCTCATGGAGACGCTTCGCTGCAGCGACCGTCTCTTCCTGCACGCGCTGCAGCTCGTCGAGCTGTGACACATATTCCGACAACGAAGAACCCGTGATCAGAGCTTGAAATGGATGCACATCATCCGCCTGACGAATCCGTCGCAACAATTCAGCTAAGGCGGCTCGGCGTTTCTCGATCGCTTGCTCTTCCAAACGAATCGATACGTCTAGTTGCTGAATGCGCAACGCCGTCAGATCCGCCTCTTGGGTCGTACGCTGAACGGCGAGCTGTTTCTCTTGAATGCGGTTATCTAACAATGCCGCTTGATTTTGGAGCGAGGTTGATTCCGCCTCTTGTTGCGCTATACGTTTGCGATAGGCGGCGATTGTTCCATCGAGCTGCTTGATCTTCTCCTGGCTGTCTTTGACTTGCGTTTGTAACTCATCCGCTTGTTGCTTGGCAGAAACGGAATCGCTTTCCGTATCAGCTTCTTGCGCGTGCAGCGTGTATCCAGGAACAACAAGAATAACTAAGCAAAGGACGCTTAGGAATGAACGAAAAGAACGCCGTAGTTGGTGCACACTGACAGTATGCCAGATAGACCAAGAAGTCGTCGATACAAACAGATTACTCTCTTCTTATTACGGCGTATGTGCGACAAGCTGTTTAATGAAGCGGAAGACCGGATAGAGAACGACGAGTATCACAAAAGGAACAATCAAATCGACCGCCCCCCAGGGATAACGTCTCACACCCTGCAGCGAGATAAGCCAAAGATAGCGATACAAAGCCGGACAGAGGATGAAGAAGAAAAACAGAACACGCAACACGAGTGTCCCGATGTATAGCCACCGTTTACGTGCAGGACCAGACTGCCGTAGCTGATCGATGACATAGGCGATCGGAAACAGAATAGTGGCACGAACAATACGCTTCAAACGACGTGGTTCCTGCACTAAACGCCACAGCCATTCAAGGCCAATCTTTTGTAAAAAAGCCGGAGCACGCTTGATTCGGTCCGTCCAAAAATCGAAAGCTCCACCCACACCAACCACGATCTTCACAGAGGGTAGATCCGCCAAGCGGCGAGCAATCCAGGATTCCTGCTTCGTTCCCCCGCCAAACGCAACCAGCAACACATCAGGCGCTGCTAATACCAAACGATGAACCGCTTCTTCTTCCGCGAGATCGGCTGTCCCATCTGGCAGAATCTTCCCCGCTTCCTCGGCTACGATTTGCAAAGAAGAGAAGCGCTGTAGCCAATGAGTCGCGACCGCTTTTGCAACCCCTGGGTCTCCGCCAACGAAGCCCACGCGCAACCCCTCTTGCGCCGCTCGCGCGATCAGCGCTTCCGCTAACGCAACGCCCGTTACCCGCTGAGCGTCATGGCCACTTGCTCGCAGTGCCAGCAACAACCCCGTTCCATCAACGCACAGATACTCCGCCTGACGAAGCACCGTCGCATAGGCCGGATTCCGCTTTGCTTCCAATAAGATTTCCGGATTAGCGGTCACGATCCATTTCGGCGTTGGCAACGAGGGATCAAACGCCCAGGTCAAAATAGTTTCCAACGATCCACCTTGAATCGGAATTCCAAAGACCTCTGGCACAGACGACGCCATAGCAAAGCCCTACTTCTCCCGATCACGCAAAGACAGATCGTAGCGGATCTCTTCGAGTTTTTTCACGTGCTGTTTGGCTTGATCCACTTTGGTTCGCAAATGACCGGTCAGATCCATTTGAAGCAAAAAATCCATGAGTTCGACTGCGTCTTGATAGAACCGCTCAATCGGCGCACGATCCCCGCGAGTAGCCGCCAAGACCGCCAAGCGCACTAACTCTCCCAAAAAATCAGATAAGCCTCCAATAAAAATATCTGGGTCACGGTCTTTGTCGGGATGCGTTTGCAACGAACCTTTCTTCAAATATTCAGCCAAGAGCGACGCTTCCGTATACTCTTCCCGAGCGGCACGCCAAGCTCCTTCCTGCGCCAACAGACTTTCTTCCGCCACAATCTTCCACCCCTGGTCGATGGCCTGTGACGCAATCTCCAATTCCTTCAACGAAGCACCCGCGTCCTCACGATGAAGTGCGAAAATCGACCGTTTGCTGGCGGACAGGACGTCGGCTGAACGCTGCTGCAGCTCTCGTCGCAATTTGGCGAGCAGACTTTGACGCTCCAAGGTTTGGCGCTGAATACGGGCAGAAAGGAGGGGCATAAGACGAATGTGGGCATAGTAGCAAAAGATGGCTTGAAAGAGAACGAAGAATCGGCTATGCTTTCGGCCGTTCCTGGGACTGTAGCTCAGTTGGTAGAGCACCGGCCTTTTAAGCCGAGGGTCGTGGGTTCGATCCCCACCGGTCCCACCACGCAACTCCGCATTCACGTGCGGAGTTGCTTTTTTCCTCAAAGAGAAGGGGTTATACTGCTTTGGAACCCCTTTCTATGAACACGCGCTTTCTCAATTTCCAGCCGGATCAACCACGCGCCACCCTCTCCGACGAGGAATTGAAACGACTCCATGAACCATTAGCCGAACCTACAAAAGAAGCAGAAAAACGCATCAAGATAAAAATAGGCGCAGAGCTCACTCCTGCGCAAGAAAAACAACGAGAGGGTCTCCCCTGCCAGGATGGGGGCTTAGCGCATGCCGAGACAGGCCTCATTTGCGCCCTGGACGGCATGGGTTCAGGCGGTGCCAGCGAAGTGACTGTTCAAGGCGTTACTCAGACTTTTTTGAACATCATCAAAGGAGAAAACACCGATCTGGTCGAACCTTTTTTCAGCTCTCCACTTGAAAGCCGCCGGTTCACGTCCGAAGAGGCTCTCGCCGCTACGGACCGTGTCCTCTTTTATTTAGATCGAATGGCTCAAAGAATCGTCCATGGATCTGCGGAGATTGATGCTGCCTGTACACGATACATGGAAAAAAGACATCCGTTGATTGCAACCAATACAGGCTCACAGTTTTATCAGGACATGTTCAAAAGTAGAAAAGCCAACAGCTTGACGACTATCAGTTATGCAAAAGTATTTCGTACACCAGAAGGAGCACTCAAAGTCCTCGTCAGCAATATAGGCGACAGCCGTATCTATCGACGAAGACAGGGCGTTTGGACGCAACTCTCACACGATCATGCCTTTGCGCAGCCATTGATCGAAGCTGGCTTACTCAGAGATGAAATTGATCTCTATCAAACAGTTGAACGAAGGGCACTGGAAGATCTACTCAAACACGAGCAAGACAGACAACGCGAGATGGCAGACAAGGGACTTGCACCGGATCGATTCGGTTCATCAAAACTAGAAGCCTTTGCACGTCTCATTGCAACCATGAAGGAGAAAGGGAAAGAGACCTTTGAATTAGAGGAGTTCAGACACTATTGTTTCGCCTATCTCGGAACGAACAACGCCCATAAACAGCATTCCGAGGTGTTCGACGCTGAACCTGGAGACGAATACTACGCCTTCACTGATGGCTTGTTCGAAAACGCTCCAACGTCAGAACTCGAAAGAGTTCGCTCTCAAATGAGTGACAACGCTTCCCCCCAGGCTATCTGCACTGCCCTCAACCACACCGCCCAAAACACGAACGTGCCGGACTTCAAAGATGATGACATTACCAGTGTCGGCATGCGGCTCGAGCAAGTTGCCTAACCCTCTTATGGGGCATACTATAGATGAACTGTATGGCCCCACTCAAACAACGCTTCGTTCAGACCATCGACGAGCTCTGTCAGCTCGTGCTTGAGAATGATCGTGGGGCGGACGTTGAGCTCGTACGACGAGGTTTCACCTTTGCGGAGGCTGCCCATGCTGGGCAAATGCGAGCGAGCGGCGAGCCCTATATCATGCACCCTCTGCAGACCGCTGGCACTCTGGCCGAGATGCATATGCCCGTACCGATCATCGTGGCCGGGCTCCTGCATGACGTTCCAGAAGATACGCAACGAACGATCGAAGAAATTACCTCTGAATTCGGCGAAGATATTGGTTCGATGGTGGCAGGCATCACGAAACTCAGCAAAATAAAATATCGTGGGATGGAGCGCTACATCGAGAACCTGTGTAAAATGTTCTTAGCGATGGCGGCTGATGTGCGCGTCGTCTTCATCAAATTCGCTGACCGTTTGCACAATCTCCAAACGCTCGACGCGATTCCCCAAAAGAAACAGTATCGCATCGCGCTAGAATCGCTCGAAATCTACGCACCCATCGCCAACCGTTTAGGTATGGGGGAAATGAAAGGCAAACTCGAAGATGCGGCCTTTAAATACGTCTATCCCAAAGAGTACGCCTGGACGCAAGAGATCGCGCAGACCGCTCGGAACAACAAACAGGAATACGTCGATCATGTGATCGAACAGACCAAGATCAACCTGAAAGAAAACCGCATTGGCTATCACGATGTCCATGGACGAGCCAAGCATTTGTATTCGCTGTACAAGAAGCTCATCAAAAACGAACGGAACATTGCGCGTGTGTACGATATCATTGCCTTACGCGTGATCGTCCCGACCGTGGCTGATTGTTATAGCGCGCTTGGAGCGATCCATAGCAAATGGACCCCGCTCAAAGGCCGCATCAAAGACTACATCGCTCAGCCCAAACCGAACGGCTATCGCTCGCTCCACACGACCGTCTTCTGCGAACAAGGGGAAATCGTTGAATTCCAGATCCGCACCCGGGCAATGCATGCCGAAAACGAATACGGCATCGCCGCCCACTGGGCCTACGACGAAAACGGCAAACGCTCTGAACCGAATTCCAATAAGGCACCTAACTGGGTGTCCGATTTGGCCGCCCTCCAACAAGAACTCGGCGACAAACAAGACAAACTTCACACGCTCGAAGAAATGAAGATCGATGCCTTCCAGAATCGCATCTTCGTGTTCACGCCCAAAGGCGATGTGATCGACTTACCAGAAGGCAGTACCTGCGTGGATTTTGCGTATGCCATTCACTCACAGGTCGGCGATACCTGCACCGGCGCAAAAATCAACGAAGATCTGGCTCCCGTCGATCGGATTCTCAAAAATGGTGACATGATCGACATCATGACGGACAAAAATCGCAAAGGGCCAAATCCGGATTGGATCAAATTCGTGAAAACTCGTCACGCGAAAGCCAAAATCCGCCAAATGGCCAAGTCACGCATTGGAACCTGGATTAAGGGGATTCTCCCGGGAACAACGAAATAGGTTGTTCACTTTCTAAAACGCCTTGCTCAATACCAATCCCTGGTAGAGCTTCGTCATAACAAACGTCGCATCCGGAATCACTCGCATGGTAAATCCGGCTCCTGGAGCAGCCGGTTCTTGCGTTTGTTGTCGTAAACGCTCCATGGTTTGTGGCAATAACAAGGGCTGAGAAGCAACAAAGGCTTTAATACCCGCTGCTTGCGCTGCCATATAGTTCGCTGGATCTTTATATTTCTCCGGGTCTTTCTTCATCTCTTTACCAATAAATTGATCGATCGCTTTGACCCACTCTTCGAGGATCGTTCGTGCGCCCTCTGCGCTTCGGGCCACTTCTTGAAGAGACTGGAGAAACGGCTCATAAACTGCTGTCCGCTGCGCTCCACGCTCAGCACTCGCCGCAAGCTCAGCTCGCTCAAGCAACACAAGATTCCTGATAGCTGTCATCTGTTGTTCACGCTTAAGTTCGGCAGGAGACTTCTCTGACTTAGCGTCAGGACGATGTTGCTGTGGAAACTGGGCAGGACCATTCATAAAAGAAAGAGCGAAGATGTCAGGTTAGTTTTTCTCCAACTGACCGATCAAGCGAGACAATTCTTCTTCCGAGCTAAAGCGTAAACGCACCTCCCCTGCCCCACGGGCATTCTTTTTGATTTCAACGCGACAATGCAACTGATCACGCAAACGGAATTCCAGATCAGAAATATTTGGATCTTTCGTGTGCGACGGACGACGAACCGAGACACGGTCCTCGACTTGCCGGACCGTCAATCCTTCATTTACCAACGTATGAAACAACTTTAAACGCTCTTCATCTGTTGGAAGGGCCAGCAACGTACGAGCATTTGAAGCGCTGATTTTTCCTTCGGCGACTGCCTCGCGAATTTCTTTCGGGAGAATAAGCAAGCGGATGGTATTCGCCACTTGTGAACGGCTTTTTCCCACCTTTTGCGAGATCTCTTCTTGAGTCAGACCAAATTCATCCGCCAAACGGGCGTAGGCTGTCGCCTCTTCTAGCGCATTCAATTCTTGGCGCTGGATGTTTTCGATGATCGCCAATTCAAGCTGCTGCTGTTCGGTTGCTTGTCGGACGATGACCGGTGCCGTTTTTTCGCCCAAGATCGACAGAGCGCGGAAGCGACGTTCTCCGGCGATCAACTGATAGCTTCCATCCGTCCCGACAGGCATCACGACAAGTGGCTGCAACAAGCCATGTTCTTTGATACTCCCCATCAATTCCTCCAGTTCATCATGTGAAAAGTGGGTACGTGGTTGATACGGGTTACGCTTGATCTGAGCCAGAGGAATCTGAAGAATCCGAGCCCCCTGATCGGCCTCGAGGGTTGGCTGAACCGCACTCTGGTTCTGCTCGGTCTGACGATCAGCTGGAGTTGTAGGTTTCTGCTCAGTCGGGGGACCAAATGATGAAACAGGGGTCGGCGCAGATGGCTGAACGGCCGATGGCATCCCGCTCGGGACTTTGGGCGGGATGATAGCGCCTAAACCACGGCCAAGGCCGGAGGGACGGGAAGGAATCATAAGGTACGAATATGGTAGTGGTTAACTTCACGCTCCAAGACTTCACGCGCCAGGCGCTCGTAGGCTTTCGCTCCTTTGGATCCGCCATCAAAATGCGCAATACTGCGGCCAAATGAAGGCGCTTCGGCTAAACGCACATTCCGAGGAATAACGGAACGGAATATATTATTTGGAAAATATTTGTAGAGTTCTTGCAAGACGTCATCCGAGAGCTTTGTCCGACCGTCGTACATCGTAATAACGGCTCCCAGAATGTCGACTTCCGGTCGCAAGCGATCTTGCACAAGCTGAACCGTTTCAAGCAGCTGACCTAACCCTTCCAGCGCGTAATACTCTGCCTGAACCGGGATCAGGATCTCGTCACCCGCGACCAACCCATTCAAGGTAATGAGACCGAGCGTTGGCGGACAATCGATCAAAATAAAATCGTAGTCATTACGGATTTCTCGCAAAGCATCCCGTAGCTTGAACTCGCGCTGCTCCATCGAGACCAGTTCGACGTTCAATCCGGCCAGGGCATTGGTTGAAGGCGCGATACGCAAACCAACATGAGCCGTTGGTTGTGCGATCTCTTTAAACGAGGCTTGACCAAGCACCGCTTCATAGACTCCCCGTTCGATCTGTCGGTGGTCGATCCCGATACCGGAGGTCGCGTTGGCCTGAGGATCCAAATCGACAATTAAAACGAATTTTCCAAGTTCGGCAAGATAGGCGCCCAAATTAATGGCCGTCGTCGTTTTCCCTACCCCGCCTTTTTGGTTCACGATGGAAATAATACGGGCCATACCGAGGGAAGCTTTTGAAGAGAAGAACGGCGAGAGACGGGGTCAGTGTAAAGGAGGAACGGCTCGGTCGCAAGGCGCTTATTGCCACCGGCCATGAGACAACATGGGAACCGCCGAAACATAGGCTCCGCGCCGCTTCAAGTGCGCAATATGTCGCGTTCTCTCGCTAGAGAATGCCTCTTTTTTGAGCCCAAATGACTCCACCAACTGAGACGCGTAGTTTCCGCCCAACACATGAGGGAGTACGACATAGGTCGCCCCTTGACTATAGAGCGACAACGCCTCTTCGATCGTATGCCCGACTAAGATCGACACGCCGGCCGGTCGGCGGGTTCGGCGAAGGTTCAAAATTGCTGTGTTCACGCGAAGCGTCGGAATAGTTGAAATGACGAGCTTGGCCTTGTCGGCACCTATCTCACGCAAGAATCCCAGATCTTCGGCATCCCCATAGCGACACGGGATTCCATGCGCTTCGAGCTCAGCGATGGCTTCTGGATCAAAATCGACGACGAGGTAGTTGGCTCGCATCTTTTTAAAGGAAGGCAAAAAGTCGCCGCCTACCCGATGACAGCCGAACAGAATGACGTCGAATTGCTCTGCGTTGGCTTCTTGCACTTGTTTGGCTTCTGGTTTTGTTTTGAAAAGCCATTCAACAAACACTCGCACACGGTCGGCATGGGTCATGAGCAAGCTTCCGCCCAACATCGTACAGCCCACGGCTACGGTAATCGCCGAAGCGAAGCTTGGTGGGAGCTCGACGGAGCGACTCGCCACAAACAACAGAAGAAGCGAAAACTCACTTAAATGGGACAGGTGAATTCCAACCAAAAACGAGGGAGAACGCGCCTGACCGAAACGTCGCATCAACCGACCAACAAACCAAGGGTTGATCAAGATGATAAGTGGAATGAGAACGGCCGCAATTACCCATCCTGCCCGTAATGCAGACAGATCAATCTTGGTCCCCAATAAGACAAAGAACACCACCAAAAATAACTCGCGTAGTGGTTTCAACTTCGATTCAATTTCAAAACGATAGGTCGTATTCGCTAGACAGACCCCCGCGAGCAACGCTCCAATCTCGTACGACCAGCCGACCGCATGAAAGGCTAGCGACATACCAAGCGCAAACGCCAGCGATCCAATCGCTAAGAGTTCCTGTGAACGCGCAGCGCGATCAATGATTTTTGGAAGAAGCGTACGTGCCAAGATAAACACAGCCCCCATCAACGCGGTGCCCTTCAGAAGAACTAACCCCATCTCGACCGCTCCTCCTTTTAAGGGCGCGATACCTACGATTAACAGCACGATTGTCGCAAAGACGTCCTGTAGCAACAAAATGCCGGTCGTGATTTTTCCATGGGATCGATTCAAATCCCCTCGATCCCCTAACGAACGTAAGGCCAGAACCGTGCTATTGAACGAAAGAGCCGCCCCTAGCAAGCCTGAGGCAAACCACCCGAACCCCACTAGACGACCGATCAGCAACCCAATCCCCACATTCAGCCCAATCTGCAACAAACCAACTTTGAGCACAGTTTTTCCCAACTCCTTTAGCGCCTTCCCATTGACGTGCAGCCCAACCGAAAACAACAACGCGCACATCCCCACCTGAGCCAACAGCTCAAACATCTCAGACGCGTTCAAAACACCTAACGCAAAGGGTCCAAGCCCGAGCCCAACCACCAAATAGGCAACGACGGTTGGCAACCGGAATTGCTGAAAACACAGCGCTAGACCAGCGGCCGCCAAAAACAGCACCGAGAGTTCTCCAAAGAGCGTCATGTCGTGAAGGAGTATACCACATACGAGCGCTTGACTCTGCCCCCAAACACCGGCTATCCTCTGCTGGACAATTTGCTAGCCGGGATGGCGGAATTGGTAGACGCACAGGACTCAAAATCCTGCGATCGAAAGGTCATGAGAGTTCGATTCTCTCTCCCGGCACCATCAAAAACTCCCACGTACGTGGGAGTTTTTGTATCTACGACGAAGCCCCACGAGTGAGCTTGCGTCACGGTCGTGGGGCGAGAACTCTCCTATTCAGCCGGGAGAGCAGCGAGCATATCTTCGACCGTTTGGAAGCGTTCAGAAGGTTGATGCCGTGTGGCTTTCCGAATGACTTGGTTGACCCACTGAGGAACACTCGGGATATGCGGGGGCATCAACTTATCACAAACGCGTACCCAGTCATCTTCGTAAAAAGCGTGCTGCCGCCGAAGGAGGTAGTAGAACAGAACGCCTAGACTATATACGTCGGAGTACGTATCAGCCCGTTCGCTATTGTAACGCTCAGGAGCACAATAGCGCTCCATACCGCCATAGGTCGTGAAGTAGGAACTTTTATGAAGTGGATATGCCAGATCAAGGTCCAGTACGATCGCATGTCCATTTCGAAGCATGACATTTCCCGGATGAAGATCCGAGTGAAGAAAGCCCCCTTTATGGATCGCGCAAACGGCACTTGCGATTTCACGGAACAGCTTCGTAGCCGCTTCGAGCGACAATCGCGGAAGAGAGGCGATCGTCCTGCCCTCGATCCACTCAAACATCAACGTACGATCAGCACCCTCTCCCTGCGCGTCGAGCAAGCGAACAAGATGCGGATGCTGACCAGCCGCCCGAAACGCTTCCTCCTCATATCCGATAAAATAACTCGCATCGCTTCTAGGCAGAACGCTCAGGTTGGCACATTTGATAAACACCGAGCGATCTCTGGATGAAGCACGGTAACCCAGCATGTACCCATTAATGGAAGATACTCTATTGCGTGGCCATCCCCACGCAACTGACCAGTCATACTGCTCATCATCAGAGCCATCCATGACGCCCTCCCAGTTGTCCAGAGCAGACCATCCTGCTCTTAGGCTATGCGTTGAGCGTACTCAAAACCTAGCTTAAGAGAAGGATTACGATGGAAATTTGTAATGTATTACATGCGTTTTGTCAATAATCAATCCTTGTCCATCCTTCGTTCTTTCAGGTTGAAGTGAGATGTACCAACGTATACGTACTAGATACAAACGTTTAGTTCCCTCTCCAAGCGCCATATAAAAACACCCGCTCAAACGGGTGTTTTTATTCATTTCGACCTTGGTACTTGATCCTTAGAAATGGAATGGTGGCGTGATTGTCACCTTGGGCCATTGCTTCCAAGCAATATATTTTCCATCCTGGTCTTCAATAATCGCGATATAGAAATGCTCTCCACGTTCCGGTACAAAGGAGGCCGTACACGTCGTATCTACAGCTGAACCAGCCATCTCGCAGACTTGCAGTCTTCGTCCATTGGCTGGAGAAGCTGACTGTTCACCAATAATCAGACGACCATTTGCGGGCATGTCTGCTGTTTTGGCCGTTGCGATGAGCGTCATGGTCGTTGTAGGCGGAAAGTAGGCGTTCAAAGCATTAAGCTGAATATCAATCGCTGCACCGCCATCCCTAGCGCCCGTACCACCAGTATCCCCTGCCCCACTCTGGCAAGCAGGCAATCGTGCAAACACGGCTTTCATACTCTGCGAAGACGTGTACGCAGAAAGACGAGCGGCTGCATTCCGCATATTCATCGTCTGAAATACCGCATGAGAGGTAGCGATGTCAGGTAAGGCTCGCTCACAGTAAGGGCCATCGATCTTTTTCATGATCACAAGCTTTGTTCCCTCATTCCCTACAATCGCGTACCCTCCGGCCGCATCTCTCGGATCATACCGGAAAGAAGTGAAACGACCACCTTGTCCGCTCGCGAGATTATACGTCCAGACGGTAAAAACGCCTGTTTGACCTCCTTCTGCTCTAATAAAATGATTTGTTCCGAGGTACACCACATTCTTGTTTTGCGGATCGCGAGGTGTAAATTGTTCGTTGAGGTTTCCATGATCTTCCAAAACCTGCCTGAAAGACTCTTGGATACGCACCTTCCTGCTCGGCGAAACAACGATTCGATCCAACACTTGCTCACCCATTGGGCCAGGCGGCTGACTTGCTTCAACGGCAAACCCTCGATAAAACGTCGGGGCAACGGTAGCTGCATCAGCGATGCTCGGAACACAGGCAGAGAGAATGAACAAGGCGCTCAAAAAGAACGGAGGGAGTTTCATATAACAGGAATCATAGCACACAACAAAAGACAGCCCTTTCGGACTGTGTTTTGTTGGTTGCGGGGGCCGGATTTGAACCGGCGACCTTCGGGTTATGGGCCCGACGAGCTACCGGGCTGCTCTACCCCGCTATGAATTGTCGTGGCCGTATCCTAGCGAAGATGGTGTTAGTCTGTCAATCGACAACGACTAATCAAACAATTTCACACACACCAGAGCCAACAATCCAAACTGGATCATAAGACCCGAACGGAAGGCGACATCCCCCTTACGGGAAGTGACTAAGTTATGGAAGAAAAAATGGACCCGGTGAAACCAACGCAAACCCGGGATACGAGTCACTTCATACAGTCCAACCAATAGGTCCGGCAAGACGCCACCCGCGATGCCAAGCGTCAACGTCAACCGATCTGGAGCGGAACCAATATTCAAAAGGAATAAGACAATGTAAATAGCCGCTACCCCATCCAACATGACGTAGGCCAAGGCTTTGCGAACTTTCTTCTTGGAGCCAGTGATATAGTCTTTGTACAAATTTGAATCACCGTGCGGAATAATGTCCGTCAAAAAGTGAGACGCCATGCCCAATCCAAACGACAAAACCGGATGATGTGGAAACGCATTCGCGACTAACGCACCGATGAGAGCATGGGTCGTGATGAACATACATTCACTGAATGCCAAGAGGATAGCAGATTTAGAGAAGCGACTCAATGAACAAATCATTATTTTGGCTTAGACAAAACGAAAAACACCGGAATGAATCCGGTGTTTTCCCTGGTAGCGGGAGGCAGAATCGAACTGCCAACCTCGGGCTTATGAGTCCCGCGCTCTAACCGATTGAGCTATCCCGCCTTGCTCTGCCTTGCGAGCTTCGTTACGTTCGTCGAGTCGGACTCGACGAACTCCACTACGCTCGCGGCCTGCGCTTTGCTTCGCTGCGCTCCGCAAGTCGGAGGGGCAGAGAGAGCAGGGCGCAAAATATACACAAATCTACTGAAATCGCCCTTCTACGAACGGTGACGAGTCTAACAATCGGCTGGGATCCTGGCAAGGTGGGTGGTTACCGTGAGATCGGGAAACGGGCACTTACCGGAGTTGGCCAGCGATAGGCGTCGAAAGCCCAGAAGGTAAGGGCTTTGGCGTCTTGGAAACGAGAAAAATGGTTATCACTTCCCAAGACGACGGAGATCACTTCGCCTGAGCCTTCTTTCCGTGTTGCTTGGGCCAAACAGAAACCAGCTTCTGGGAGGGAGCCGGTTTTGGCGGCAACGATGCGATAGGGATTCTTGTTCAAAAAGGAACCGAGCAGCAAGTTGGTCGAACTGATCTCCAGCGACTTGCCGGTCAGACGGTTCGGCAAGGTCAGGGCGGATCGTTCGGTCGTTTCCCGGATCTCGGGATACGACAAGGCGGCGCGCAGCATCAGGGCTACATCCCGAGCCGAAGCTTGGTTTGCCGGCTCGAGTCCCGTTGGTTCGACGAATGTACCCTGCAATAAGTGCAGATCTTTTGCCTTAGCGTTCATTCGTTCCACAAAGGCTTCCATTCCCCCTTCGGATGAACGAGCGAGGGTGTTGCCTGCAATATTTACTGATCCAATTAAGAGTGCCTGAAAGAGTTCCTGACGTGTGAATTTTCCGCCGATGGGCAGAACCGTTTTCCCTTCGTGTGGGTCGTCTTCTGGGAGAATGGTCAGCATCTCCTGCATATTAGGATGACCATCCAACAGCGTCATGGCGGTCATGAGCTTGGTCAGACTCGCGATCGGATGTGGCTTGTTAGCCTCTTTTTCAAATAAAACTCGGCCGGACGCAACGTCGATCACACAGGCTGACTGAGCAGACACATCAATTCCCAGTCGTTCGACGTCTATTTTGCGTGGAACGGGAGCGGTTGGCGCGACATAGCGAGCCGCTGGCAGCGCATCAATCGCCGCCACCGCCGTTGGCACATCCCGGGCGATCGGGGCTTGCAGCGCGAGGAGCGCGCCCAAGGTAATAAAGGACTCAGCAAACATGGGGCTTATGATACCGTTGATGCGGTCAACTCGTCGAGGATCTGAACAACGGTTGGTGAATGACGGAGGGTTTCGTAATCGGGCAAAGCATCGGCCGAGGTCAAGCCGAGCTGCTTGAAGAAATTCAACGTCACGCGATAGGTCGGCTGGCCGAGACGTTCCTCGTCATGGGGCTCAACCAGTCCGCGTAGCATCAAATTACGTAACATCAAGGCAGATTGGACGCCACGGATTTGTTCGATTTCTGGTCGCGTCAGCGGTCCACGATAGGCCAAAATAGCCAGTGTTTCGAGAGCTGCCTTGGAGAGTTCGGCCGAGGCTTCTTGTTTTAAGGCGGCGCGGACATCTGTTCCCAAGTCACCATGCGTTACAAGCTCAAGCTCTGTCCCCTGCACGACCAATTGGAGCCCCGCCTCAGACGTTCGAAGACGTTCCTGAAGGATGTCGCTCGCTTCACGGACTTCATCGACAGACAATTCAAGGATGCTCGCGAGCTCTTTGAATGACATCGGACGAGCGACGGCGAAGAGAATGGCTTCGATTCTGCGATCAGAGGCGTTCATACAGAGTGCGAGGAGACGTGAATATCAGAAAATAAATCGGATTGTTCGATCTTGATTTCATGGCGATGAAGCAGCTCAAGCAAGGCGAGGAACGATACAACCGCCTCCATTTTGGTTTCTGACTCGGCCAAAAAACGATGAAACGAAACGCGTAGCGCGCTCCGGACACGTGTCACGAGCGAAGACATTTTTTCTTCGATCGTGACAACCCGCTCAATCGCGACTTTTGGTAAACGAAGAACAGGCTGTAGGCGTTTGATAACGCTCAAATAGACGGACTGCAAGACCGTTGGTGTACACGAAGCGGGTAACGAGGTCTGGAGATCCAGCGGTGGGGTTTGCGCCTTGGCACGACTGTACGCTCCAACGCCGGTCCGCAGACGCTCAGCGAATTGTTTGGCAGCCGAAGCGAAAGCTTGGTAGGCACGAAGCTGCGACGCGAGGTCCGGACCCTCTTCTAGGGCAGGATCGATCAAACTTGGTAGCAACGCTTTGGACTTCAGATAGACCAATTTCGCGGCGATAACCAAAAAGTCTGCGAGTTCTTCGGTCGGAATCGTCGACCGATGGGTTTCGAGATGTTCGAGAAACGGTTGCGTGACCTCGATCAGCGACACCTCGGTAATTTCAAGCTTGGCGGATTCGACGAGCTGCAAAAGAAGGTCCAAAGGACCTTCAAATGCGGCGAGTCGGACAGCGAAGGACATGTACAAGGGACGACAGCGATACGTTTTACTTCTTTTCCGTAGGACGAGCGGCGATATGTGCTTCGATCAGACGCTTTTCATCAATCACGGAAGGAGCTCCCATCAATGGATCACGCGCATCACCGGTCTTTGGGAAAGCGATGACTTCACGAATATTTGGCTCATTGGCCAAGATCATCACGATGCGGTCGATGCCTGGGGCGATTCCACCATGCGGAGGCGTGCCGAATTCGAAGGCTTCGAGCATGTGCCCAAACCGTCGCTGAATGTTTTCTTCATCCATACCCATGATTTCCAGGACTTTGTGCAAGGCTTCTGGCTTGTGGTTGCGGATACTTCCCCCTCCTGCCTCAAATCCGTTGAGCACGATATCGTATTGCGTCGTGAGAATCTCTGAAATATGGCTCTTTTCCATGAGCCATTCCATGTGTTCCGGTTTAGGAGCGGAAAATGGGTTATGCGTGAACGTCCAGCCTCCCCCATCCGCAGGTTCGAAGAATGGGAAGTCGATCACCCAGCAGAACGCAAGCAGATTCGGATCCGTTTTGTCTTCGCGCAAGTCTGGTTTGTCGGAATTGTATTTTTCCATCGCCTCTTTGTAGGTCAGACGTGGAAAGGGAATTTGCTGAATGCGCTTTTCCGGCGTACAGGTTTTTACCATTTCTATCATCATTCCTTCGATCAGTGTCAGCACATCGTTTTGCTCAACGAACGACATTTCCAAATCGAGTTGCGTAAAGTCTGGCTGACGATCCCCACGCTGATCTTCATCACGGAAGCAGCGTGCGATTTGGAAGTAACGCTCAATACCGGCGACCATCAAGAGTTGCTTGAATTGCTGGGGCGACTGAGGCAGCGCGTAAAATTTTCCTTCGTGCAAACGAGAGGGAACGATGTATTCGCGCGCGCCTGTCTCCCCCGTGCTCTTCGTAAGCAGAGGCGTCTCTACTTCGATGAACCCTTTATCATGCAAATGTGAGCGGAAAAAGTTGATCACTCTATCACGCAGCAACAAATTTTTAAGCATGCGTGGACTACGCAAATCCAAGTAGCGGTATTTCAAACGCGTTTCTTCGTTCACGGGAGCGGTATTCTCCAACTCAAATGGCGGCGTTTTGGCCGCGTTCAAAATCTCAACTTCTTTTGCCAGAATTTCAACGGTTCCCGTTGGGAGATCCGGATTGATTTGCTTTTCGCCACGCTTCTGAACGATCCCTGTGATAGAAATACAATACTCGGATCGAAGCTCCTTCATCGCTTCGCGTGAGGCCTCGGAGAGCTCGGCTGGCACCAAAACCACTTGGGCAATGCCGGAACGGTCGCGCAGATCCAAAAACGCCAACTTGCCCATATCGCGGCGCGCATGGATCCAGCCCTTCAAAGTGACGGTCTCGCCGATCTGGTTCACCGTCTCCTGAATCATCGTTCGTGGCATAGAGGAAAAGCAATAAGAATGCGGGCGTATCTCACCATAGAGGACCCCGAAGAGCAATATGGACGGTGGACTAAGGAGTGATGGAAAGCGTACGCGCGTCTTCTTGAAGCACCTTCCCAGCCGCATCGCTCAGCGTGAATCCGAGGATGGCGCTCGCTTGGCCATTACGCGTCCAATCCTTCGGGATAGTAAAGGTCGTTGAATACATCGAACGACCCTCTTTGGAGCGGGTCAGTGTTTTCGTGAAACTGGTCGTACGATCATCGGGCATTTCGCTCAAATCAAGACCAGCCGTGATTTTATAGGCCGCTTCTGATTTAGTTGAAATAACCACATTCAGTGTTGTCCCGGCTTGAAAGGCTCTCTCGACCTGGCGTGAACCGAGCTCCTCAACGTCAATGGCGTTGATCGTGAAGCCTTCGATCAGTGATTGTTCGATGGGAACAGTGGAATAGTAGAGGGTTGAGGAAGCGCTCCCTGAAACCGTTGAACTCGTTGAGAGCAGTTCTTCGGTAGAAGTGGAATTTGCATCGGCTGGGAACCAGCCATTCAAATACCAGGCGATGGACGGTTCGCAGTTAAGCGTTTGAGCGCCGCTCATACAGGCCTGATACCGCTCAAACTCAGACGCAGCACGACGAGTCACAGCAATTGGAAGCGCGACAAAGAGTGTCAAAGCGAGAACTCCCAGGATAATCCAAAAGGTAATCCAACCGGTGCGAAGGGACGAAGAAGAGGCGGCGTTCATATAGCCTTATCTTACCACAGTCGAGCCAGAATCAGCGGATAGCGTGACCCCTCGAATAAGTTGTGGAAGTTCAACGAAGGCGATGACCTGTGTCGGCTGCTTCGCATCGACCCAGGCAAGGCGTTTCCCCGCTGAAACCAAGAGATAGCGTTCGTTCAACCACGCTTGCGGACGCCAGCCTGTGATTGAACTGTGAAGCTGATTTCCCTCCACGATCACGAGAGAGCCATCGGATGTTTGATAGGCCAAACTGGCTGAAGTCGGTCCAGGCACCAGATCGAGAATCAACGCCGGATCTTGAGCAACGGTCGAACTTGCTCCGGTTTCAGAGAAACGGATGAGAGCACTTGGCCCTGTCGGTAGAAGTTCTAAAGGCGACTCATCTGTCGGCGCTCGCTTCACGAACCAGGCAAAAGCACCCTGGACTGTGAGGGGGCTGAGCGTATCGTCCAACACTTCAACCACTTGAATATCACCTGAACGACCGACCGAGAGCAGCGCACGTTGAGTACGGTAAGCTACGATCGCTAAACGACCGCTCGTAAACCGTCCCAAAATGACCGGATCCTGCCAAATCGATCCCCCACGCGTCCGTAAAGGCACATTCCAATTGTTCCCTGTCACGCGCCAAGGCGAACCTACGACCGCCTCATCGGGTGGCATGAGCAAAATCCCTTCCGTCCTCCATTGCTCGGGACGAAAGCCCGCTGGCACCGCCACTTCCGTCGGCGTGCCGGCCACATCGATCGAATAGATTTTTTCTTTGACGACATCCGCTGAAGCGGTTGCAACAAGAATCGTGGTTGTTGTTGGAATTGTTGCAGGGAGTCGAGAGATAATCTCCTTGGGAGCTGCATCCGTCACCGTCTGAGTTGAGGTAGCCATTTCTACCGGAGCCGCCGACGGAGGCAAGAGGAACTTCAGCGCATATCCAGCTAAGAGAATTAGCACTAGTACGAGCCCGAGAGGAACAATCAAGAGCGCTAAACACGACACCGGACGCTTGGGAAGCATACGGAGTCTAGTATATCATCTCGCGATGTAGAGGGCTTGGTTGGCTGGGTTCGCATCCCCCGCTCCGACAGGACGTACTCGAAATTCCCGGTAGCCGATCTCGCCCGTTACTAAAGGGGCGAAGGCATATTCCCCTCTTTTCATCTGACTTCCAGGTGCCATCGTTGCATGCTTGCGACTAATTTCTGGATCCAATGGAGCAAAATGGAGCAGCTCTTCGACCGTTCCGGGACGGAATCCATCCTGCGCAAAAGAGGTTGTAGTTGCCGCCATCGTCTCATTCATACTTCTGAATGGGGTACCATTCAGTATCTTCAAACACATGACTCTCATCCCCTCCTCTCGATTCATCCCTTCGCAGGCTGGATCTGATTCAAAAACAACTGTATCGAAATCTTCGATGATTTTATCCAAATTAAATTGTTCTTTCAGCCCTTGCGCCTTAGGTAGGCCTTTGTATTTTACAGGGGCTAAAAAATATTTCGCTTGTCCTCTTTCTGACACATTGGATTCCTGTAATTGTTTTACAAGTCTCGAAGCATCCGCGAGCCAACGTACAGAGAAGGGCTCCTCTTCTGTTTTCAAACAATCTGCCACAAACTGGGCTTGAGCCGGAACTATCTCTTCCCCTTCAGTCTGGGAAGCTTTAGAAATAGCGTCAGCACTCAACAGAAGCGGATCGTTCTTCAACTTTCCGTCCGTCAAACCGTGGATCGTCGCGCACACGAGCTGCCCAGTCAGCGATGTGCTTAGTCGTGGCTTTGGAACTTTGGCTCCCCACTGCTGCAACATAACGGCAAACGCATCTTGCGTCACTTGAACGATGTTGTCTTTAAACGTACCCTCATGCATCGCTTTCAAGATCGATACTAAAGCCAAATTGAAAGCTTTCGCATCAAATTCGGCCCCCGCTTCTTGCTCTGGATAAGGGATTGCATTTAACTTTTCCGCCATCTGACCCTCCCACTGGCTGAGTGCCTGCTTCGCTTCGAATACTGACATAATCGTGTGAGATAAAGAACAAAATAATATGCGTTATGGCTCCATCCGATTCAACATCCGTGGGAAAGCGATCGTTTCGCGGATATGATGAACTCCACAGATCCAACGAACCGTGCGCTCGAGACCGATCCCGAACCCGCTATGTGGCACGCTCCCGTACTTGCGCGTATTCAAGTACCACTCGTATTGCTGCAGCGGATAGTTGCGATCAACAATCTCTTTTTTCAAAGCTTCATAGCTTTCTTCACGCTGGCTTCCACCAATGATTTCGCGGCCTTCTTCTGGAGCGATCAAGTCGGCACAGCGAGCACGGAGCACACCCTCCTCGTCGGTGAAGCGCTTCATATAGAAGGACTTAATCTCCGCTGGGTAGTCTTCGATAAAGACAGGGATTTGGTATTTATTCCCCAACGCAATTTCTTCTTCGGTCGACATGTCATCCAAGAGATACCCTTCTTTAGAGTACGCTTCTTCGCTAATCAGCTTTTCTTCTTTCAAGATACGCTTTACCTCGCTGTGTTTTAAGTGAATGAATGGCTCATTCACCAAGCGCTGCAAAATCGTCGTGTCTCGTTCCAAAATCTTGAGTTCTTCTTGGCAGTGCTCGAGCACATCTTTGACGATGCGCTTCACCATTTTTTCTTGCGTGTCCATGTTCATCTTCTGATCGAAGAACGCCATTTCGGCATCCATCATCCAGAGCTCTGACAAGTGGTGGCGTGTCTTACTCTTTTCCGCGCGGAAGACCGGACCAAAGTCGTAGACTTTTCCAAAGGCCATAATCCCCGCTTCACTATAGAGCTGACCGGACTGGGACAAATAGCCAGGCGTGCCGTAGTAATCGACCGTAAAGAGCTGGGTTGTATCTTCACAGCTCGTTGGCTGAATGATTGGCGTATCAAAACGGATAAAGCCTTCTTCGTGGAAGAATTGTTCAATCGAAAAGAAGACACGGTCGCGAATACGTAGAACGGCCCAAGGTGTACGTGAACGCAAATACAAATCACGTTGATCGAATAAGAATTCTGGACCATGCTCTTTTTTACCGATCGGGTATTCCTCCGCTTTTTGTAAAAGTGTCACGTTGGACGCTTGTAGTTCGTATACCCCTTCTTGTTTTGGATGCTTGGCAACAACTCCTTCAACGATCACCGATGATTCGATCGTCGTAGTACTCGCCGCCTCCCAGGAAGCTTCATCCACTCCCTTTTTTGACACGACCGCCTGCACAAAGCCTGACCCATCGCGCATCTCAAGGAACACAAGCGATCCGCTGGAACGAACATTGTAGGCCCAGCCTTGGACTTTTACCGTCTGACCCACCCGTTCAGGGAACTGTTTGATCGTGGATAGCATAACAAAGGGCAATATAACCGGGCCGTAGACGATGGTAAAGAGTGGACGAACGGATTGACGGGAAAAGGAATAATATGATACCAACAGCCGCAAGGAGGTGACATCATGTCACAAGGACATCGGCTTAGTGCGGCACTGCTCACGGAGGATGAACCGCTGGCCCTCACGGCAGAGATCAACCCCGTACGGTCAGAGCTCAAGCCAAACACCGTGGACGAAGGGAACTCGATCACTCGTGCACTCGTCGAAGCGGCCAACCACATGCGGGCAGCCCAGGAGAACGGCCGTGCGCAGCTCATCCTCACACGTGGTAACCCCAGATCAGAGGCTCCTGGCGAACAAGCACACACCCTCAAGGTCGTACGGACCTACATCGAGGGGGTCATGGAAGCGCTGGTGCAGGAAGGTGAGAGCTTCAGCATCCACGAACTCAAGCCCATCCCGCATTCCAACAACTTCTGCGTCACGCTGACGCGCACCAAGGTCTAGTCCACAACTCCCGACAACCCGCCTCACACGGACCCTCCAGAGGCGGGTCATGTGTTTTTATTGAAACTATCTAAAAAATCGAACAGCGGGCGGTGGACGCGAGCACGCTGTCCGACCTACCCGCTGTTGAGCACCTCCTTTCTCTGCACCGACTTTATCAGACCACCTTCGCTCTCGGCGTGCAGTACCTCTGCAAGAGCCGGCCACCTCCACGACCGAGCCTGTCTGCGTGCGTGCGTGCAGATAGTTCTCCACTCGATGGAACGACGCAGAAGCTTACTAAAGACACGGCCTTCCGACTTCCCCTTCAGGTAGGCCTGGAGACGGTCGACGACCTCCATCGGCAGGACGACACGGGGATCGTCAGCAGCAATCTCAGCCCTCTCGACCTGCGGATGCCAAGCGCCACACCTCAAGCGAGGCAGGCGAAGCTCACGCGTTGCGGGAATGAAGTCAGCCACTTCGAGGTGGAGCAGGTGATCGAGGGTTACCTGATCGAGGGATGCCTTCCCGAACCAGAGGAGACACACGAGCAGATGCGCGCGTTCCGCCTCCGGATCCCCCTCGATCAGACAGCCCTCCGGAGGATGGAGGAGCGCCCTAGCGAAGGCGTCCGTGTCCCCCTCGAACCAGCCAGGCCTCGGTTCTCGCTTCAGCCCCACAGCCCCCTTCTTCTCTGTCACCTTTTTCTTCTCTCTATCCTTCTTCATCGCCGTCTTCTCCTTCATCAGCACCCTGTTCGTTGTGGCCAGGGTGACGAGCGAGGTTGCCAGAAAAAAAGCGTTTTTGCAAGCTTGCTTCTATAATCAGAAAGCGGGCGCACAGGGGCGAGAACCGCCGTCTGATGACGCCCGACTTTTTTCCCAGGCCAGCGTCTCCGGCCTAGGTCTAGAGACTGAACGATTCTTTGAGTTTCAACGTTTCTCGAATGACCGGCGCCGTCACCAGCGCAGTCACCCCTTGAAACGCCGCATACTGGGTCATGAACCTCCAGAACATATTGGCAGTCATGTAGAACATCCCCGAAGGGAAAAGCCCCTCCGAACTCTCGGGATTCGACGTGAAGACGAAGTTTTCCCGCACCTCTGTCACGTAGCGCGCGAGCACGTCACGGAGCGCATCTGGAATGTCGTACGACCCCGGCCGCTTGACCGGATAGCGCAGTGTGCCGCTCTCGAGGTTGAGCTGGTCGAGCCGAAGCACCAGCAGCTCATTCAGCGGCACCCGCATGACCATGAGCAGGCACAGCATGGCGTGCGTGCGCCGGAGCGTAGGATCGGTCGTGGACGGCTGGGTGAGCAGGCTCCGAACCTGCTCCGGAGACAGAGGCTCGATGTGTTGCGTCATGAGACAGCTCCTTGGAGGGTGGATCGAGGCAGTTCTTGAACGAAAAGAACGAGGATGGTTTGTATCACACTGTATGAAAATACCCAAACGTATGAAAAAGAAAAATCCCCAGTACCGCGCGGTATAGGGAATTTTTCATGGTGGGCGAGGAGAGACTTGAACTCTCATACCCTTGCGGGTGCTACCACCTCAAGGTAGTGCGTCTGCCAATTTCGCCACTCGCCCAAAGATCTTTCGATGTGGCCGTATACTAACCAACTCGATCAGAATGGTCAACCAAACGATAGACGCCCGCTCCGATGGCTGGGGCCGCTGAGGAGCGAGGCCTATCGGAACGGGCGCAGGAAGCCCGACTTTAGTGAGACGGACTGTGAGACAGCGACACCACTGCCTCACCGCAGCCACACGAGCTGCTGTGAGGGCATCGGATGAACATGCCGCCCCCATACCGCCAGAGCGGACGGTATACCAACGAAACAGGGGCAGCGACCCGAATGCAGTGCGAGGAACAAACCTTGACCGACACGGTCTCAGCCGCCTGAGGACGATGTGCAGCCTTCGTCGCGATGTGGTCGTAGCTCCTCGCACAAACACCGACAGTGCTCGCGAACAACACCGCAGAGACCAACATCCGCCCGAAATCGGGCGACGGCGGCGTGGGGGTGGAAGAACGATACGGGCCCTTGTTTACCGTGAATGCTACGTCCATTACTCCTCCTACAGCAGACAACTCCCAAACCAACGTGGTTCGGGAACCGCTGTATTAAGCGATACTGACTTTAGACTGTCAATCAATTCTGAGACTGATCTTTTCTCCACTGACAAGTTCGTCCAATAATAATGCGGGCCGCTTTTGGTTTTACGGAAAAACGAAGATTTGTTCCAGATAAACCCGCCGTACCATCCACAAAGCCGTGAACCCCATCTTGGCACACGACGACCCCTTCTTTAAGAAACAATTTGGTTTCAATCAGCTCAGACCGAAAAAACTGCTTGATCCCCTTGCCTTTCATCTCCGATTGGAGGACGACTTCCAGTTGACCATCCGTTGGTTGGGCGATCACTTTCGCACCGCTATACAGCGAACCAATATTCCGAATCGCGATCGAGCCACGTTCGGCTGGTCGGACGCGATACTTTTTGTCGACCTCGATCGCGGCTGGTGTCTGTGGCAAGGAAATTTCTGTTAAAAAAGGTCGATCATTCAAAAATCCGATATCGATGGTTTCGGTGAGTCGACCAGCGATCGTTTCGACCCCTTTGGATCCGGTCGGGACGCCCAGCGCCCAGCCTAGTCCGCTATTAGCTTCCAGCGGCAAAAACGCGATCGTCACGTCGAGCTCGATCAACGCCGCTAGATGATGATAGACCGCTTGATCCGTTCCCACGAAGACGATCGTTTTCGCCCCGTAGTTTACTGCCTCTTCAATTACTTTTTTCGGCTGTCGAAAAACCCCTAACCGAGCGATCCGCCCATTAATTCCACAGCGACTCGCTTCCGTTTCAATACGACCCAATTCCGTCGCATAGCGCGGCAAGGCGGCCGTTTCATCGTAGACGTAGGAGTACGCCGGGTTCATACCACGGCGAAGCCGTTAGGCGGTGGCCGAGGCCCGTTCCGGACGCTTGGTATTTGGCGCCTGAACTTCTACCAGTCGTTTGCCAGAAGAGACCTTGCCATTCAACGAAGCTCCACTCTCAACCACGATGACTTCACAAGTGATGTCACCAGTAATTTTTCCACCCGATTTGAGCTCCAACTTGCGTCCAGCCGCAATGTTTCCATCGATGACTCCCCCCACGACGATATCATTCGCTTTCACATCAGCTTTGATTTTGGCCTCAACACCGACCGTGAGCGTGCCTGAACAAGTCAGGGTTCCCGAAACTTCGCCCTCGATTACGACGTCACCCTGGCTCATGAACTCCCCCTCCACTCGAACGCCTCGGGCGATTAACGTTGCAGAGGCATGATCCCCTTCGCCTTTGCCTACCGCGAACACCCCTCCTTCGTTCGGTTTTGTGCCAAACATAGTCAGATCAAGGTCAAAGTTCTTTATTGTGGACCATGATACCACACCCAACCACCACCAGACTGGGACTTTTACACAGCCAAAGATCGTCGAATCTTGGCAAAATGGCGCTTTCCTTTTTGAAGCACGAGCCCATCCCGTAACGGAACGGTGGCGAGTGGATTCTCGATCAGAACATCATCAACACGCACGGCTTTTTGCTCGACCTGGCGACGCGCCTCCCCTTTCGAAGAAACAAGCCCGGAACGAACGAGCAAATCGGCAATCGACAGTTCCGCTTCTGGCACCTCAACTTCGATCATCTCTTCTGGTCGTTCGCCTTGTTGATGAACGTGTGTGAATTGCTCTGCGGCTTGCTTGGCAGCTTCTGGACTAAAGGCCCAAGCAACGACCAATTCAGCTAATTCACGTTTCAAATTCATGGGATTTTCGCCCGACTCAATTCGTTGCTTGCGAACCTGTAGCTCGTCTTGTGTGAGTCGCGTCAGAATCTCAAAGCCAGGCAAAATCATCCCATCGGTCCAACTCATGATCTTGCCGTAAGCGTCACTTGGATCATCTGACAGCGCGATCATATTCCCCTCGGTCTTTCCCATTTTCTTTCCGGTTGGGTCCGTTAACAACCGACAACGCATCACAAACTTCTCTTTGCCTTTCATCTCACGCAACAGTGTACGTCCAGCTAACATATTAAACGTCTGATCATTTCCCCCCACTTCAACATCGACATCCAACGCAACTGAATCATAGCCCTGCATCAGCGGGTAGAAGAACTCGTGCAAATGAACCGGCTTTCCTTCAGCAATACGCTTTTCAAACATGTCACGCTCGACCATTTGTTGCACCGTAAAATGCGACGCGATCTGAATCGCGTCTGCAAAGGTCAATGTCGAGAACCAATCGCTATTGAAACGAATCTGTACTGGATTTGGTCCATCAAATTTCACGAAGCGTCCGGCTTGCTCTTTATATTGTTTCAAATTTTCCAACACCTGCTCACGTGTTAATTGTTTGCGAGTCGCAAGCTTATCCGTTGGATCCCCAATCATCCCGGTGAAGTCGCCCAACAAAAGGATCACCTCATGACCAAGTTCTTGAAGCTCTGCAAGCTTCTGAACGGTGATGGCGTGCCCAATATGCATCGTCGGCCCAGATGGATCAACGCCCAAATACACGCGAATCCGATCCCCGCGCAACAATTTCTCGCGCAAGGCCTCTTTGGAAGGTAGAACCTCCTCGATACCGTGATTCAGAAACCAGTCCAGTTTTTGGGGATCGACAATAGGCGTAGGCATACGGCTGTCATGGTACGTAGATTGAGGGAAAAATGAAAGATAGATTGACAAAAAGCCTTATTTTTACTAGACTAGCCGGTCTTTAGATTTCTGAAATGTCGTGTTTGAGCCTCGTTCCCATTCGATCAATCTTGGTCAGATGAGAAGGAGAACGCTCAACAGACAAGCGGAACTCCTCAATCGTCACCCGCACCTTCACACCCTGAAAAGGAAACAGCCGATGTCTTTTCCCATGGACGAAGATCTGGCCGAAGCACTCCGCAACGCCCGACTCTGCGAGAACAATGAAGAGGAACGCGATAACGCTCTTCGCTCGATCGCTGTCGCTGCCTTCAAGGTCGATCCGGCAACAGGCAGAACGATCATCAAGGAGGTCTCCCCCAACGGGCGCTGGAGAGCCTGGCTCGACATCTGCGATATGAACAGTGCGGAAGAAGACTTCGCTCAGGCGCTCGCATCGCTGGAGAGCTACACCCCCATCGAAGAGTGGGACCCTTCACTGAACGATCTGTGGTACCACTTCCTATCCCTTCTGTGCTGCCGCACGAGCGAACAGCTGGCCCGAGTGGCCGCCAGACGCATCATGTATGAACCGATGCGCTTGACCACCCTGGAACGCATCGACTGCTTTTTCAACCACACTCACCTTCGGCCGGGGAAGAGCGATTCCGAACGTATTGTGGAAAGGCTAGCCAGAATCGAAGATCTTCAGGCAACAAACTTTCCAGAAACCGTGATCGAGTATGAAATCGGACTGGTAGCCAAGCTGGGCGCTATCCAGGAGGCGATCAGGCTTATGCGAGAGATCGGAGCGACATTCGACTCGATCGGCATGTTCGACGCCTCGTTCGCGATCGGGTACACGGTCAACGGTGATCTAGCTAGCGCACGGACCCATGCCGAGCGAGTGCATGAACCTGGACTTCGAGCCGAGGCTTTCACTCGCATCTACGCCGCCAAGCACCGGCAGGCGAATTAGCCCCATCCCACAGCCCGCCCCTTTCACCCCTGGGATTCACCAACTACCAGGAACCTCCAGGACCGCAACCGTCCTCCTCACGCGCCCGCGCGAGACACGAATCAACCAACCTGTTGAGACGTCTCCGGGCGCGTTCGTGTATTTACAGCTTCTTCGTAAGCAGCTCTTTCTTTGCTTGCGCCTCGGCTTGCTTTTTCTTCATCTCATCGATGACTCTCGCAGGAGCTTTAGACGTGAATTCTTGGTTCGCTAATTTTTGCTCAAGCGAAACAAGATAGGCTTCAACAACGACTAACTCCTTTGCTGCTTTTTCACGTTCTGCCTCATGATCAATGGCTGCATCAAGGTTCAGCGCAATAACCATCTGCCCAGAGGCATGGGTCTCCCAGCCTTGTGGGACTTCTTCCCCGCACAGAAGCGCATTCAATCCTGCTAAGCGCTTCAGCCACTCTGCATTCATATCGATCGAAAGTCGCTGAGCCGAAGGCGCATTGATCACACATTCAAGTTGTTTTCCCGCTTCAACCCCCTGTTCGGCACGGACGCGTCGAATATCCGTCACAATCGTCTGAAGTGCGGTGAATGCCTCGAGTACGCCCTGTTCACCTGCCACGACCGGCTGAGTCGGCCACTCCGCAAGCGCAAGCAGCCCTTCATACCCCGCGAGACGCCAAATTTCTTCGGTCACAAACGGCATGAACGGATGCCAGAGGATCAGAATCGTTTTTAATGTTTCACGCAAAATAACAGACTTCCCTTTCTCCACTTTTGCGATCTCTAGGTACCAGTCCGCCAATTCAGACCAGGTGAAGTCACGGAGCTCTTCAGCGGCAGACGAGAATTGATAGGTTTCAATTTTCTTTGTCACCGAAGCAACCGTTCCGGCTAAACGCGCTTTCAACCATTGGTCTGCCAACGTTTCTGGCGAGCTTGTTTCATCTTCCATTTGCATCACACAGAAGCGTGAGATATTCCAGAGCTTGTTCGCAAACAACTTTAACCCTTCAATCTTCGCCTCCGACAACTTCACATCTTGACCCGGCGTTGTTCCCATAAGAAGCGACAAGCGGACGGCATCCGTTCCATATTTCGGAATCACTTCGAGCGGATCGAGTACATTTCCAAGGGATTTCGACATCTTTCGACCCTGCTCATCACGAACCAACCCATGCAGGTATACGTCCTTGAACGGCACTTCTCCCAAGACGTAGGTCGACATAAGGATCATGCGCGCGACCCAAAAGAACAGAATATCGTAGCCCGTCTCCAGCACCGAGGTTGGGTGGAACATTTTATTCTTTTCCCACTCTTCGGAGTTTGGCCACCCAAGCGCGGAGAACGTCCACATCCCCGAAGAAAACCACGTGTCGAGAGTATCTGGATCTTGCACCCAGCCTTCGCCTGGAGAGGTCTCACTGTATTTCGTTTCCTCATTCAAATACCACACCGGAATGCGGTGCCCGAACCAGATCTGACGCGAAATACACCAGTCGCGCAAGTTATCAATCCAGTGAAAATAGGTCTTGAAAAAACGGTCCGGAACGATCTTGGTCTGGCCAGAGCGTACTGCTTCTTGCATCAGCTCTTTCAGCGTCGCCTTCTCTCCTTTCTTCCAACGACCCAGTGTATCCTGACGGAGCGTGAACGGCTTATTCGCACGAACAAACCACTGACGCATCGGGAGCTGTTCGACCGGTGCCCCACCACGCTCCGCGATGGGGAGATTTTGATCGATCTCTTCGACACTCACCATGAGACCTGAAGCTTGCAGCTGTTGCTCGATCAGTTCACGCGCTTCTATGATCGTTTTTCCTGTGAATACCTCCCCCGCAACCGGTAGGAGTCTTCCGTCCATTCCAATCACCTGAATAGCTTGAAGCGCATGACGCTGGGCGATCTCTTCATCAATCACCGCATGCGCTGGTGTGACGCCAAGCGCCCCCGTTCCAAAGGCCGGGTCAACACAGGTATCTGCGACAATTTTAATCTGAAGCTGCTTCCCACAAAAAACGGGCGTGAAGACGTTTCCAACATAGTGTTTGTATCGCTCGTCTTCTGGATGAACTGCCACCGCTGTATCTCCAAACTTTGTTTCCGGACGCGTCGTCGAAATCACGATCGGAAAATCGGCGTCATATTTAAAGGTATACAGTTTAGCTTTTACTGGTTTTGCCAACACCTCATCATCCGACAAGGTTGTTTGAAATTGCGGATCCCAGTTCACGATGCGATGACCGCGTTCAATGATCCCGTCTTCGTACATCCTGCGGAACACTTCGTTCACTGCACGGTTACGTGACTCATCTAACGTGTACCGTTCGTTCGACCAATCACAGGACGATCCCATCATGCGGGTTTGATGGCGGATGGTATTCGCAGATTTTTCGGCGAAGTCTCTGACCTTTTCCAAAAATCCTTCGCGTCCTAATTCACGACGCGGATCCTTCATCCCCTCTTTGATCAGAACTTGTTCGACCTTTACTTGGGTCGAAATGGCTGCGTGATCGGTCCCCGGAATCCACCACGTCTTGCGCCCTCGCAAGCGATAGAACCGAATCAGCACATCCTGGATCGCAAGCATGCTCGCATGCCCCATATGGAGAGTCCCGGTGCGGTTCGGGGGCGGCATCATGATGCAGTAGGGCTCCCCAGCCTGGTTCCGGTCCGGCAGGCGATCCGGGTTAAAAACACCCGCTTCCTCCCAGCGTTTGTATAGGTCCGCCTCAACAGCTTCTGAGGCGTAGTTTTTAGGAAAATCCTGGGAGTTCTGCATAGTATAGAGGAGAGTGTACGAAAAAGGGCTGAAAAATGCTAGGTAAAGCCTTTACAGAGATTATCCCCATGCCTTGACTCAAAGCCTCGTAATTCGTAAGCTGCTTGATCCGATTCTTTTCGCTTCGGACACACAGAACATGGCTCGAACCATGGAAGAACAAGCGGTCGAACTCCTCAAACGATCGCGTCAGACCTTGATCACCACCTGTGAACACCCATCGCTCGATGAGGTGGCGAGTGCCTGTGCCTTAGCTTTGTGCCTGAAAGCCGAAGGCCGAGCGTTTGATTTGGTCATTCCTGGATTCACGGAAGCGCCGACTTTTTTGCCTTTGAAAGAATTGACGATTCGGAACCATGTTGGCGCGCTTCGCGCCTATCATTTTAAATTGGACGTCTCCAAAGTCCCGTTGCAGGAATTGCTCTATGAAGTGCGAGATGGATTGCTCGATATTACATTATTACCAAAAGAGGGTTCGTGGGTCGGTGACGATGCACGCTTCAGTGCGGCGGATGATCGCTACGATCTCGTGATTGCCCTGGGAGCGGCCGACAAACAATCGCTGGGAGAATTAAGTCGTCGCGAAACGGATTTCCTGTCCCGTGCCGTCACGATCAACATTGATTGTCAGGCAACGAACGAGTATTGGGGTCAGGTGAATATTGTGGATCTGCGGAAATCGGCGGTGGCGGAAGTCGTTTATGCCTGGCTTGAGAGCTGGGCAGCCGACCGTCTGACCGCCGATATTGCTACTTGTCTCCTTGCGGGGATCGTCGCCAAAACGCGTGCCTTCCGCATCCCCCATCTCCAATCAGAAACGCTCGAACGCGCCGCCAAATTGGTCGCGCTCGGTGGACGTCGCGAGGAAGTCGTTCACGGCATTTGGCGTACGCGCTCGGTGGCCTCATTACGGTTATGGGGAGCCGCTTTGTCTCATCTCGAAACCGATGCCATGAGCGGCCTCGTCTGGACCTCGCTGACAGAAACAGATGTGCTCGAAGGAGGCGGTGACATTGATGCGACGGATGGGGTCGTCGAAGAACTGATTCGCTACGCTCCTGAAGCCAAAGCCGTTCTCATCTTCTACCATCGCGCTGAAACGCTTCAAGCCCGCTTGCACACCGTGCCCCCTCTTTCCGCGATCGAACTCGGACGTCCATTCCAAGCACAAGGAACGCGCGATACAGCCGTCTTTGAGGTGCGTGGGACATTTCCTCACACCACTTCACAACAACAGATCATCGATCAACTCAAAAAGAGCTTACTTAAGTAAGCTCTTTTTGGTCGGTAAGCGATTATGGCTGGGTAACAACGGGTGAGCTTGAGCTGGCGCTCGCGATACTCACGGCTGGTGTTCCTTCAAGCGAAGCCTTCACTAACCGAATTCCTTTCAAGGCATTTTTGAACTTCGCCACATAGCCGATTGTTTCGTCACGCAAAGTTCCCGCCTGTAGGCGATTCAATTTTTCTTGAGCATTCGCGAGCGTCGTATTGGCTTTTTTCAAGTTGGCGTTGGCCGTGGTTTTTGCTTTGGTCGTTTTGGCGGCGGTCACGGCTTTTTTCGCTTTCTTCACTTCAGCTGTCGCGTTATTCACGGCTGTCTGAGCATTTTTCACGACCGTCGCATCGGGCACGGACCAATCATCGCCCCACACGGCAACCGCCTTTTGAATGCGGCCTTCTCCCCCATTATAGGCAGCCACAACGAATTCCGCCGCTTGGTCAGGGTTGGTTGAAAGCAACGACTTCACTTGTTCTGGCATGACTGACCACAGACGATCAAGATACGCCAACTCCGCTTTGATAGCAGTGCTGAACTGGCGCGTCCCCGCTTGAACATCTGCCGGTAGCCCCAAGGCCTGATCTTTGGCAACCAGTGTGTACGTTGACGGCATGAATTGAGCAAAACCTTGCGCACCCACATGGGAATCACTGTAAGCGTAAGAGGTCGTGGCGTTGGCGGCAACCGTCACCAGCATACGCGCGTAGGTTCCCGTTGGGTCGCGTTCCAATGACGTCTCATCCGTATGTTCGATGAGCAAAATGGCTCGAGCCACTTCTGGCGACAACATATCGGCCAACGATTTGGTCGGATCAAAACGGGAACGGACGCCTCGTGCACGGAGGTCATCGGCAATACGTTGAAATTCTTGATCCAACCAAGCCTGTCCAAACCGGACCATTTCCTCCGTATGCAAAAGTGGTGAGTAGGGCGAGTACACGACATCTTCTCGTTGATATTTGATTTTCTTGGCAACCGTCACTTCACGATAGAGCGGATAGCGGATCGCTACGACCACGTCACTGTCCGAAGCGAGCTTGTATTGGCTCTGTAACTGACGAGACAGCAGCACATTCACTTCGTTGATACGAGGATCTGTACCTCGGACCTCACTGCCTCGCTTTTCGATATCAATCAGATCAATCTGGTTCGAAGCGGAACGCCAAACGGCCAAACGGACAGGTGCCCAATCCGGTTTCGTAGCGAGTGCCACATCGGACTGGACCAATCCTTCTTGCAACAACACCTGCGCACGACGGATTGCTTGGACGAGCGGGAATTCCTGCAGTGGGGCGCTCGCCGTGACCGTTCTGGGCGTCGTTGGAGGATTAATCAAATCACGCAACGCCTGTTCTGAGTCAGCGGTCAATCCAGAGCGTGGATCGTACCAACGACCATCGGCCATCTGAAAGAATACCGGCGCAGAGGGCACTTGCGGCTCTACACTCTCAGCTACAACCGGAGGGGTCGGGGGTGGATTGATAAGATCTTTCAAGGCCTGCTCAGAAGCCGCCGTGAATCCACTTTGCGGATCATACCAACGACCATCCGCCATTTGGAAAAAGACGCGCGGAGGGGGCGCTGAAAGAAGATCCGTAACGGAAGCGACCGCTGATTCGGAGCCTGTAACTTGTGCATCCGCTACGAATGGCGCAAAAGACCCGCTCGCCAGAATCAAGCAGACAACACTCCAGCGAAGAAGGAACGAAGAACGCATACCTGTATGGTATGCGTTCGCCAGATGGTCGTCTAGATGAAAAACCGAAAATTTGGCTTATGTTTGATCAATCCTATGTGGACAACGGAGCCGCACCCGGTTGCTGACCGATCATGCGGAGGGCGCGAGCCAGCAAACGATCCAAATTACGGTAGCTACTGACATCAAAAACACGCTCCAGCGGGACCCAAGCCGCCTCCCACATCCCACCCTCCAACCCAGTCATCTGCTCCTTGGCATCGGGTGGAGCTTCAAACAAGAAGTAATGAACCGTTTTGCGAATCAATATCCCCTCTTGGCGAAAACGGAACATGGTACTTCCAATGGGCGCGATATAGCGCAGACCGGTCAGACCGGTTTCTTCTTGAATTTCACGAATGGCCGCTTCGACCAAGGTTTCTGGCGCTTGCTGCTTCCCCTTCGGAAACGTCCAGCGTCCGGTGGCATTTTTCACAAAAAACATCTCAACCCTGCCTTCGCGTCGACGAAAGATAATCCCTCCAGCGGAGGTCACGGCTTGGAACGGAGCATTCGCGTCATTTCCGGGTCGTCGTGGCGGGGAGCCCGACGGTCGTCGTTGAATGCGCCGGGTTGGCAAGAAGTTCCAAGGCTCGTTCGAGTTGTGGGTCGCGTTTGGCTTCATAATCTTCCGCTGTCCGGTCAACGGACACGTCTGGTTCTAGTCCAACTGATTGAATCGTCCGATCATGCGGGGTCAACCATTCGGCGACCGTAATTTTGACCGCTGATCCATCTGGTAATGGTTCGTATTCCTGCACCGAGCCTTTTCCAAAGGTTTTCATCCCAACAAGACGCGCATACCCAAGATCCTGCAAGGCACCAGCAACAATCTCAGACGCACTGGCTGACCCTTCGTTCACCAACACGATCGTTGGAATCTGATTGAGCCGAGCCGGGGTCTGCCCTTTCATTTCTTCGATGATCTTGCCCTGACGTCGTTCTTTGACCACCACCTCTTTTCCAACCCATTCCGCCGCAATATCGACCGCTCCATCGAGATATCCCCCCGGATTATTCCGGAGATCCAAGACAAGTCCTTGCGGATCTTTCTTTAGAATCTCACGGATCGCGTCACGGAAGGCGGTGGTCGTATCTTGGCTGAAATTACTGATCTCAACGATCGCAATCGGCTTCGAACTCGTCGCCATCTTCCAGGTGACGCTCTTGATTTGAATTATGTCACGCTGGATGGAAACGTCAAAGGGTCCCTTCTTTTGGCTGACCCGGTAGATGTTCAAGTCGACCTTCGTCCCACGCTCACCCCGAATCAGCTTTACAGCGGCTTCTACACTCATTCCGGTCGTATCTTTTCCGTCGATTTTGAGGATGGCGTCGCCGGAGAGCAAACCAGCTTTTTCGGCCGGTGTTTCGGGCAAGGGAGCGATGATCTGCAACTGTTCGTCTTTAATCCCAATCTCCGCCCCAATCCCTTGGAACTCGCCTTGCAGCGATGATTCGAAGTCTTTGGCTTCAGATGGTGGGAAATAGGTGGTGTACGGATCGTCTGCGCCCTTCGCCAGCCCTTGCATAGCTCCGTAAAAGAGCGCTTCGTCCGTGAGTGGTTGACGGTAGTATTTTTGCTTCAACAACCGCCAGAGCTCCCAAAAACGGCGAAATTCAATCTCATCAGAAGCGAGGTCTCGGGGTGGAGCTTGGCCAACCCCTTGAACCACCGCCGTCGATGAAGCGTTTTTCCACGTAAAGAGGGTTCCGCTCGCCGCCGTTTCTCGCGAGTACCGACCCGTGAGAAAACCGACCCCCAGCAACAGCAGGACTGCGAGGACCTTGAGGGAACGAGAAGGAGAGGAAGGATCAGTCATAGCGCACGAAGAAGCTTACACCCGATCGCCTCCCGACAAAATCTGAGCCCCGACGCCACGCAAACGCTCATCGAGATGTTCGTAGCCCCGAGCGATGATTTCAGCGTCGTGGATGATCGTTTCGCCTTCGGCGATCAACCCCGCCAAGATCATGGTTGCACCAGCGCGCAAATCCAAACTACGAATCTCCGTTCCGTAAAGCGGAGTCGGCCCACTCACGACTGCGCGATGCGGATCGGCGATCACAACATTCGCTCCCATTTTGGCCAATTCGTTCAAATAGCCGAGACGTGATTCATAGAGAGGCTCTTGAATGAGACTCGTGCCGTGACATTGCGTCGCAATCAACCCGAACAGAGCCTGTAAATCGGTCGGGAACCCTGGGAAAATCATCGCCTGAAGCTTGAAGGCCTTCATCTGCGCCACTCCCTGCACATGCCAACGATTTTTCTTGATCTCTTCTTGCACACCGATCCGACGCAACAGCGAACGCGTCGCATCCAAATGTGACGGAATCACCGGACCGATATCCAGCGATCCGCGTGTTACAGCCGCTGCTGCCGCAAAGGTTCCCATCTCAATCATATCCGGCATGACGGACCAGGCTGTTTTTGGCGCGTGCAATGTTTTGACGCCCTGAATTTCAAGATCATGGGTGCCAAGACCTTTGATTTTGGCCCCGCAGAGATTCAAAAATTCGCACAATTCTTGAACATGCGGTTCAGCCGCCGCCAAGCGGATCGACGTCGTACCAGTTGCGACCGCTGCTGCCATAATCAAGGTCTCTGTGGCGGTCACGCTGAATTCCGGGAGAATGACGTACGAGCCCTTCAACGCCTTCGCTTCTAGATAGAGGGTTCCATCGGTATCACGTTCGCTCTTTGCGCCTAACGAGGACAACGCAAACAAGTGGGTTTCGATCGGACGATTGCCGATATTGCACCCCCCTGGCTCTGGAACAACCACTTTTCGAAAGCGTGCCAACATCGGACCAAGTAACAAAATCGAATAACGCATGCTCTTCATGCGTTTGCGATCGAGCTTCGCCGAATCAAGATCTTTGGTATCGATCGTGAGGGCATGCTCTCCCGTCCATTCGACGTGAGCGCCCATCCCTTCCAAAATCTCGAGGAGTTTCAAGACGTCGGTGAGGCGCGGCACATTCTCAAAACGCACTTTACCTTTTACGAGCACGGAAGCAGCGATCAGCGGGCCAGCGGCATTTTTTGAGCCGTTGACGGCAATCTTCCCATGCAACTTTTGCCCTCCTTGAATGATCAAATCCATAGCGAATGGAAACAAAAAATAAGCGAATAAACCCTCTCTGAGATGCGTGTCGCTTGTCGGCGGAAACGTGAAGAGTGTATCGTTTGAGCCAACCCATGTCGAGCAACTCCGCCTATCGGGCCCCCTTCATCCGACGTATCCTCCCCTGGATCTACGTCGCGATCTTCCTTTTAACGGCTCCCCTGCTCGTCTTTTACACGTCCGGCTATCGTTATAATTTCAAGAAAGGGGCCGTTGAGCGGAACGGAACACTCATTGTCGACTCACTCCCGAATGGAGGAACCGTCATGATCGACGGAC
Source organism: uncultured Gammaproteobacteria bacterium (assembly GCA_964567995.1). Taxonomy (GTDB): domain Bacteria; phylum Patescibacteriota; class Patescibacteriia; order 2-12-FULL-60-25; family 2-12-FULL-60-25; genus JAGOTP01. The sequence goes on along the minus strand of CAZMOB010000001.1, from coordinate 211,695 downwards.
AGGACAGTGGGAAAAAGACACCGGTTACGTTTCAACAGATGACGCCGGGCTGGCACCAAGTACGCGTCAGCAAAGCAGGCTATGGCTCGTGGCAGCAAGATATTCTGGTCCGCGCTGAACGTGTTTCCTTTGCGGACCATATTCGTCTTTGGAAACAGGGGGAACCCGTTTTAGTTTCAGCGGGACCGTATACCCGTCTGGAGAGCGATCCGGCTCACGAGCGATTACTCGCCTTTCAAACAACAGCGAGCGGAACAGAGGTCGGTTGGTGGAGTCCCGTGCAGCGAGCGAACGTCATCGCACTCCCCCTCCCAACGGCAGCAGATCTCCCTCTCCGTTGGCGAACGGATGGCGAAGCGGTCCTTCTTGGTGGGACAACCGCCCTTCCACGGAGCTGGTTCGTCAAAGCAGCTCGCGCACGAACCAGCCTCGAATCGCTTCCTACGGGACGCTACCATTGGTCAGGGAATGAACTGATTGGTATTGAAGGAACAAGTCGCCTCACGGTCGATATTCAAACAAATCAAATCGAACGTACGCCACTTCCAGCGGGAATCCAGGAAGAAAGTGGCTCCATTGAACTACAGACGACCGCCTATAGTGGCCAGTTCCTTTTGGCGGACAGCTCCTTCTTAGGAAGGCTCTTCTCCCTTCCAAAAGGAAATTGGTCGATTTACGAATGGCATCGTCCTTACCTGTTTTTATCGGATGGTGCACGATGGCTTGGTATTCGCTTACGCCTAGGCGCCTTGCCTGACACGGTGCGGGCCGAAGGCGATTATCCACGTTGGAGTCCAGACACCAAACAACCTCGGGCGGTGTTCTTGAATGAACATGAAGTTCGACTCTGGACACCAGACGCACCAGAAACGGTCATTTGGCGACAGAGCGTTCCCATGCGGAATGTTGTCTGGAATGAAGATGGGGGCGTGCTCTATATTGCTGATGCACAAACCGTGTTTGCGCTCCCGCTCGATAACGGCCAAGATCCACGACCCGTGCAATTAGGGATTTTCGATGAAGTATTCGACGTCGCCGTACAAGGAACAACGATCTACGTGGTGGGACAACGCGGTGAGGCGCGCGGGATTTTTAGACTTCCAGGGATGTAGGCGCGTTACACTCGAAGGTTGCTCGCGATGCGTGCGGCGAGCGCTCTACGATCTTCGACGCTCGATTCGATAGATGGCCACTGTTTCAGACCATCGTCCGGACGACGTGGAATGAGATGGAAATGAAGATGCGGCATCACCTGACCGGCTGCTTTGCCGTTATTTTGAATCAAATTGAACCCCTCGACTTCAAGCGTTTCGCAGAGAGCACGGCTAATGCGTTGGATCGTTGGTAAGAGGACGGCGAGCATGTCGGGAGTCGTGTCGAGCAAGGAAACGGAATGTGTCTTAGGGATCACTAGAACATGACCTCGAGTAGTGGGGTACGGATCCAAAAAAGCCATCACTCGTTCATCTTGATAGACAGCTAGTGAGGGAACGGACCCAGCCACGATGCCACAGAACAAGCAGGATTGATCCATACAGAAGGAAGAAGATGATTAATCCGAAGACAGGTTCGTCGGACTCTGAGAGAATATCCACAGAAACGCCAGGCTGAGAAGAGCCGCGAAGCCTCCCAAGAGCCAGGCCAGCGCGTCACCATCGAAGAGCGTCAAAAAGATCCGGCCCAGACACAATGCTACGATGAACCAAAGGTCAACCAATAACCAAGGACGAGCTGGTTTTAGACCGACAGGGTGAAGAGTAAGACAGAGCATCAATAAGGGAATGCCGACGAACAAAGGTAAATGCCCTAAAACGGCACCCGGGACAAACCGCTCGAAGAGAATAAGCGCGAGGAGTAGCAACGCAAAGGCGTGGGCCACATGCCACATCAACCCTCGGTAGGTCGTGAGGAGATGCTGTTTCATAGTCGATGCCAAGCGGCAGCTAATTCACGGCGGCCGAAGCGCCACCAATCCTGCCAAGTGTGCACTGATCGTCGTCGGTAGGTTACTTCAGCCCGTCGGATGTCGACCCAACCCTGACGGGTCGTAATACCAGGCAAACCCAGCGTCCAGCGAACGCGGTCAATGTCTTGCAACAGCGGAACATCGGCCGATAATCGTAGCCAGCCATCGGGTAAGATCTCCGGTGGGACGTACGAGGTTTGGATGACCTCGATCCCCTCCGCGATCGGGTCCGATTGGTCGGTTAAACGACGCGGCTTCGGCAAAAACAGCGCTTCGGGTTCGAAGGCGAAGAACCCATCTCCAAACAGCTGAACATCACCGAGCGGGGCGTCGATAATGCCGTCTCCAGATCGTTCGGCGGGATGACGTGAGAGCCGATAGACCACGTGCGTTTGTTCAAGAGTAACCGCAGAACGTCCCAAGTGAATGGTTTGCAGCCCTTCACGATGACGCGTTTCAGCGGAGACATGCTGCGAGTTCGTCCAAACATGAAGCGGGTAGGTGGTCGTCGCATAGCCCGTTTGATCACCCACATAGAGGCGTGGTCCAACAACCCAATGACGGACGTTTGTTGTGAGACCGCGCAAGAATATATCGTCGTCGGCAGACAACACTAAACGATAGGTCCCCGCTTTGAGCGTGTTGAATTGAATAGTTTTTTCAAACACGGAACTGGGCGCGTTCTCTGTCCGAGTTGGCAGATTCAGAACATCGGTCCAGATCACGTCATCCCCTAGAAGGAGTCGCAGAGACAGAGAATTTCCACCCGTCGCTTTGCGATTCATGTCTTGCACCCGCAGAACAAATTTGTTCGCCCCGCGCGTTGGCAAAAAATAAATGTCATGTGAACCGCGCAGGGAGAAACTCACCGTACGTTCAATGGCGGGTGGATCAATTTGCTCGCTTAAGGTTGTTGACGCATGCCAGAGCAAGACGCGGTCAGTCGGCGCCGTCCAGAGACGATCGTCTGGAAGCCCGTCGCGGATGTAGCCGACCAAGTCTCCCCGCTCAACTCGGCGCCAGCCCTTCGCCAACACTTCACTCCAAACAGGTTTAGTCTCGGTCGAACCCAACACATCCTGACTCCCACCCAGCTCGATGAGTGGTTGGCGGACGACATTCGCCTCTAGCATCAAGGCGGCTGTATCCGCCACCATTGGAACACGGGCAGACACATAGACTGGCTCGGCTAAAATCCGTTGACTCGTCGATCCGTCCGGTTGGCGCTCAGGTCGTGTGACACGATCGGAGGGCAAAAAACTGGCCAACCAAGGCGAGGTTCCATCAAAGATAAACGATTGCTGCCAGACGCCGCTGGGCGGAATGTGTTTCAAGACAAGCACCGTCAACAAGCCAATGGCCGCAAGCCAAGGCAGAAGAAAGAGCCAGGAGAGAACAAAGGAAGAGCGTTTACTCATCGGAGGAAAGGGGTCAAACGATACAAGCGCTCACGATCGAAGGCCTGCAACTCACGCACATCGTAACCGATTTTTCGCCAAGCGTCGCGTTCGAGGAGCGATAAGGGACGACTGAAGAGTCCGATCGAGCTGGAAGAAGCGAGGGCGGCAAGTGCCTGAGCTTGATCAAACGATGGGAGTGGTGAAATAACGCGTAGCTGTGGAAAGAAGATCTTATCTGAACGCTCTGAGAGGATGATCGATCCGGGCGTGAATGTAGCAAGAGCCGCTGAGCGAATCGTCGCGTACCGTTTTAACTCACGTCGAGTCGCCAGAATCCCCTCTTCGTCACGAGCAAAAGCAGTGTAGGCACCAAACACGGCGATGAATAACAACGCTGCCGCGTAAACAAGTCTTTGCCAGTGAGGACGCTCCTTTAATCTTGATCGGATCGAAGCCAAAAACCAGGCCAGGAAAAAGCCAAACGGAATCGTGTAGCGCAAAAACGAATTAGCCACGGTGACCGCTCCCGGTCGTACATGATCGGCATAGAGTCCACTGCCGTAGATCAGCAAGAGCCAACCGACCACGGCGCCTACGACAAGCAGCGACACGATGTGTCTCGACGTACATCGGAACGCCGCTCCCCGCTTCCATTCTTTTAAGAACTGCTGTACTCGATAGAGCAGCGCCAATCCAAAGACCAGTGCGGAAGGCCACAGAAAGCTCAAGAAAAAGGATCGCACATTCCAGAGACTGTTTCTCGGATGAAGGCCATAGGGTGCAAAGGCGAGATACCAAGCCCTCGGCGCAGCAGTCGCCAATTGAGGAATCACCATGGCTGACGGATCGCTATTCGCCTGGATCCAATAGCCGATCTGAAACCAACTTCCGTAGGTTTGCGCTTGAACAACAAAGAGCGGCAAAAGTCCGAGGAGCGTTCCGAGGAAAAGAAAAAGCTGTTTTCGCCATTGAATGCCCCCGAATTGAGACCAGAGGAGGACAAAGATCGGGACGAGCCAGATCGCTTCCATCGGACGGAATGAGAGTGCCGTTCCAAAGAGCACCCCCGCAACGATCTGAAGTAAGGTCCGTTGTCCGTCCTTTCTTTGGCCCGTCTGAATCACAACCAGGATCCAGGCCGCCCAGAGCACAGCCGAATACTGCGGAAGATGACTGAACAAGGAACGGTTCACATACAGGAGAACTGGGGGAAAAGTCCACGCGAGCAACGTCCCCCACCAAGCCGCTGACAATCCGAAGCGCTTTCGCAAGAGCAGATACCAAGGAATAACGCCTGAAGCGGCGAACAAACTTGCGACCCAGGCGAGAGGCACGAGCGGGATCAAACGATGGAGCTGCGCGAGCCACCAAGGCCAGCCCAAAAACCCAACGGGCACTAACGTGGTCCCGACGGCCAGGTAACTCCGTGGATGGAGCCAGGGCGCCTGTCTTGCGAGCGGCTCTTCGACTGTCGCCCTTCCCGTCTCTTGAATTCGCTCCAACGAAACAGCGACCGCCGTTTCATCTGGCGAAGCGAATACACCTGCATTCGCACTCGGAAGAACCAATGATCCAGCAAAAATCAGCCCCCAGAGGAGCACGATCGAGAGCGGCAAGCCAAAAAAGGAGAAACGCGACATACGAACAGAGGTTCTGCCACGTATGCTAGCACGCGGCTGGACGGTAAGGTACCATTTCGGGCATGTCGTCCTGGTCGGCTCGTCCCATGCCTGGAAAGCGGTTCGCTGCTGGGGTTTTGTGTATTCAGCTCCTCTTGGGAGGAGCGCCGCTCGCCCTGGCGCAAACGCTCCCCCTTCAGAACGAAGAATTGCACCCCACCACGTTCAATCCAAACTACATTCTGGATGACACGGACATTTTCGGCTTGGGAGAGATGCGGTTGGGAGATATTCAATCGTTTTTGGAGGCACGTCCGGGGGTGCTCGCCCGTTATCGAACGCAGGATATCGATGGGGTCGAACGGAAGGCGTCCGAAATCATTTGGCGGATTGCGACAAGTTACCAATTGAATCCGCGGTATTTGCTCGCCCTCCTTCAAAAGGAACAGAGTCTGGTCGACGACCCGAATCCTTCACAAAAACAATTCGATTGGGCGACTGGCTACGCGATTTGTGACAACTGCTCGATGAACGATCCGCGACTGCAAGAATTCCGCGGGTTTGCGAGTCAGCTTGAATGGGCGGCCAAACAACATCGAGAAAAATATTTGATGCAGATCTTGGGACGAGGCGCGACAATCGCCGGACAAGCGCCAGGAAAAACGGTTACGATTAGCGGGCAAAGCGTGACACCCGTCAATAATGCGACAGCGATGCTCTACAGCTACACGCCCCACATCGCAGGGAATTTGAGTCTCTGGAAGATCTGGCAACGCTGGTTCGCGTTGCGGTTTCCAGAAGGCACGATCGTCCAAGGCAAAACGACGGGCGATCTGTATTTGTTGCGAAATGGTCAACGGAAACCGATCAAAAATTTGACCATCGCCGCCTCGCTGATTGACACGAGCAAAATTGTTGCCGTCGATGAGAGTCGTTTGAATGGCTATCGTCTGGGCTCGAGCGTGAATTTTCCCAACTACTCACTTGTCCAGACACAAGATCAAGCACGCTACCTGCTCGTCGGAACACGTAAACGCCTGATCCAATTACAAGCCTTTGAGCACTTCGGATTCAACGAAGATGAATTGATCGACGTAAGCGCAGACGATATCGCGAGTTACACAGATGGACCGGACATCACAACATCAACTACTTACCCAACGGGGCTTCTCGTAAAAGATCCACAAAAAATCTATTGGTACGTCGAGAATAATCTGCGTCAACGCATTCCTGATACCGCCTTCCTTGATCTGTACTTCCGCGGTCGACGGGCCCGTGCTTGGACGATGAAACAACTGAGTGCTGTGCCCGAAGGGAAACCTTATGGTTTGCAAGACGGAGAATTGGTGCGCGGTAAAAAGTCTTCCGCAGTGTATGTGATAGAAGCAGGAACTCGCCGACCGATCACCACGGAAACAGACTTCAACGAACTTGGATACGCTTGGAAGAATGTAGTTCTCTTGCCCGATCGGTTACTTGAAACCTACCAACTCGGCGAAGCGATTCGTCCACATGCGCCGCTCGATGAACCAGAAGAACCGACGGACGGACTCGTTCAAGTAGCTACCGCTTCCCCCACTCCTTAATCTTTCTTATGCTTGTCTTTTCTGCCATCGCTCCTCATTCGCCGCTCCTCATTCCGACCATCGGCAAAGAGCACTGCGCGGCCCTGGAACATACGCGTGATGCCTATCGCACGCTCGAAGAACATCTCTACGCGACCAAACCAGACACGTTGGTACTGATTTCGTCCCACGCCGCCTACTATCCCGACGGCTTCAGCTGCAACATCGCTCCGAGCTATACCGGTAACTTAAAAGAATTCGGGGATCATGGCACAACTGTGAGCGTAAAGGGTGACTCGCTCTTTATCGACCGGTTACATCGTCATATGCGTGAAACGAGTATCCCCTTCTCTCTTATGAGCGAAGAAAAACTCGACTACGGAATGACGATTTCGCTCGCCTTTCTGCTCAACCATCTCACGAACGTCAAGATCGTTCCCCTCAGCATCTCCGGACTCTCGAACGAAGAACATGCGAAATTCGGACAAGAGGTCATGCAAGTGATTCATGAGGATACACGGCGTGTCGCGTTTTTTGCAGCGGCGGACTTGTCCCACCATGCCAATGAACAATCACCCCATGGCGTGAACGAAGCTGGACCAGCATTTGAACAAGCGGTGAAAACAGCGATCCAAGCCGTGGACCCAGCATCACTGTTGGCACTTAGCCCGACAATGCTGACCGATGCCAAACAATGCGGTGCTCAGCCGATTTCAACGCTGCTCGGAGCCATTCAGAAGCTTCACGTAAAACCGAATATTCTGTGCTACGAAGCCCCGTTCGGTGTTGGCTTGCTGACCGCTGAATTTGAACTCCTTTGATGTTTGCCGAAGTCATCCCCGTCCGCAGAACTCCCTTCGGTCTTGATGGGTTTGATTATGCGTTTCCAGACACAGAGACGTACGAAGTTGGACAACTCGTTTCGATTCTGTTGCGAGGCCATAAAACTGAGGCGGTGATTCGAGCGATCAGACCGACAAGTCCTTTCGCGAACCGAGCAAAATCGATCACTGGACCACTCTCCGTTCCGTTTCTGCTTCCTCCTGCTTGTCTTGAATTGCTGACTTGGGTCGCTGAACGGACCTTCTGCTCCGTCCCGACTGTTCTCCATGCCTGGCTCGGGACCCTACCGAAACGATTTTCCTCCTTTGAAAAAACAAACGAACGGAACATATCCGACAGAGGAACCGCAACGGCATTTTGGCGCACGGATCATGAAACGGCCCTTCTCGCACGAGCAAGCCAAGCACTCGCTCAGGGACAGCGCGTATTGATTCTCACGCCTTGGACCAACCGCATTGCCACCTTTTCAGAAACGCTCAAACAAACTTCGTGCGAAAGCTTACCCCTACACGGAGACCTGACCGACTCGGCGTATTTCTCACACTGGTCACAATTCGTAACGGGAACCGCTCGCTGTTTGATCGCAACGCGCCTCGGCGCTTGGCTCGCTCCCGTTGCGGATCTCGTCCTCATCGACGAACCAGAAAATGACGATCATAAACAAGATGAACAAGCGCCACGCTACGATGCGCGTCGACTGGCTGGCTGGGCCGCAAAATACGCGGGGGTGACAGTGGAAGCATTTGGCCTGACCCCACCGCTCCACGCCAACACAGCCGCTCCCGATATTCTGTGCGATCTGCAGATTCATCCGTTTCATCCGGGTGGTCGATCGGCCATCCCGAGCCTTCAAGCAGATACGCTCCTCGCCGTACGTGAACACGAAGGACCAAGAATCATCATTCATCCGATCCGTGGCCGAGCCGCTCGCCTCACCTGTCGTGATTGCGGCTGGCAAGCGCTGTGCTCTCGCTGTCAGGCGCCCGTCTCCGCTGAAGCAGATCGAGCTATCTGTCGTTCATGTGGATCGACTCAAGCGCTTCCCCTCGCATGCGACGCCTGTGGAGGAGTTGATCTAGGCAAAGCCATTCCCGGGATCGAACAATTGAAACGGGCTTGGGCCAAAACCGAATCAGACGTAGCCGTCGACTGGCGAGATACGACAAATGATCTCCTCGAACAACCGATCCCGAATGGCGCGCTCGTAGTCGTCACGCTTGGTCAGTTATTTGGGGGTCAAATCGAAGATGTGCGCCGTCTCGAACGTCGCCTGATCGCTGCCCGTCGTCTGATGCAACGCGTCGCCGCTGCACAGGGCCGATTGATAGTGCAATCCCTCGAACAGGACCTGACACATTGGACAACCTGGCAAACAAGCCAAGGGGTCAGCCACGTCTTCGAACAAGAACTAGCCACCCGTCGGCTCTTTCACTATCCCCCCACCTGGCGACGTGTGAAATGCTTGATCGATGGATCCGAGTCGGCGGTACAGACGTGGCTAGAAGCCGCCAAACAATCGCTCCAAGGTCAGGGAACGCTCGAAGGACCGTATCCGGTTGAGTTTCGACGGACGGGAGCCAGCGCCCGCTCAGTCGTCCATCTTCTTTTCAGTCCGGAGATCACAGAAGCGGCCTTAGTCGAGCGCTTACGCCCCTTAGCCGCCACAGCGCTGATCGACCTTGATCCCATCGCCTTTTTCAAGTAAACTGACGTGTTATGTCAGATGTCTTCCCGATCGTCACTCTTCCGACCCCGAGCCTGCGCGAGCGGTCGGTCGAGCTTCGCGTAGAAGACATCACAACCCCTGAATTTCAGGCCTTTCTCGATAAATTGGTTCGCACGATGTTTGTCGCTGATGGCGTCGGGATCGCCTCCCCTCAAGTCGGACGAAACATTCGCGCGATTGTCGTAAATACAGGCGCCCGGCCAGAGTGCTATCTCAATCCAGTTATCACCAAGACCTCTGAAACCATGGTGGAAAGTGAAGAAGGCTGTCTCAGCGTTCCCAAACAATATGGCATCGTGTCTCGTCATAAAAAAGTCACTATTGAAGCCATTAACCGCCACGGTAAACGCGTCATTCTGGATCTGAAAGGCTTCCCGGCCATCGTCTTCCAACACGAAATCGATCATTTGGACGGAATTTTATTTATCGACAAAGCGACGAAACTGATCAAAAGCAGCAACTCACGCATTTAAACGCTTCCCATGATCCGCGTCGTCTTTTACGGAACCTCTGCCTTTGTCGCGCCCTGCTTGGAAGCGCTGGTTCAAGACCCCTCACTCACCGTGGTCGGCGTCGTGACGCAACCCGATCGTCCAGCCGGAAGAAACGGCGCACTCACCGCCCCTCCGATGAAGTTGCTCGCTGAGCAACTCAAGTTGCCAGTGTTTCAATTTGAACAAGTGAAGTCCGACGAAGCGTACGAGCGACTATCAACGCTCAATGCCGACCTCGCCGTCGTTGCAAGCTTCGGCCAGATCATCTCACAACGTGTGCTCGATCTTTACCCACGCGGCGTCTTGAACGTACATCCTTCGCTTCTCCCCACCTACCGTGGCGCGATCCCGATGACAGCGGCTATTCGTGATGGACTCAGAGAAACAGGGAACACCATCATGCTCATGGATGCACAGATGGATCACGGGCCTATCCTGTCTCAAACCCTCACCCAGCTCGCTTCAGATGAAACGACGGGAACGCTGAGTGACCGTATGTTTAAAGCAGCAGCGCCAGAATTGATCAAAACGCTTCATGCATACCTAGACGGAACTATTAAGCCCGTCGAACAGGATCATGGCAACGCAACCTTCGTAAAGCTCCTCTCTCGTGAGGATGGAAAACTTGATCCTACAACTCAATCAGCCGAACAGATGGAACGCTTGATTCGCGCGTACACCCCTTGGCCAGGGACGACGGTTGAATATAAAGGAAAACGTCTCAAGGTCTTGAAAGCGCATGTTGTAGCACAACAGAATGTACAAGAACTTCAGATTGTTTGCGACAACGAATCTATCCTGGTTTTAGATGAAGTTCAGCCAGAAGGAAAGAAACCCATGTCCGGCGAAGCGTTTCTTCGTGGTGTACGTGTATAGGCGAATGCCGGGGAGGACATACCCTCTCACCCTGCGCAACTCGCTTGCTCGGCTTATCACGCTGACCACCCGTTCGTCCGCGTGCTCGCGAACTCACTTGGGTCTGCGCGATGCCTCCGCTTTGCTTCGCAAGGGGTTCAGTACAAATAGAATCTTTGGTCAGGGAATCTTTCCCAGCATTCTTTCGTTACTTCTTTCCCTCACATGTTGAGGGACTCCAAAGTCCACGCTGGTTCGTTTTAGCCTCTTGTTCCAAGAGGCGTATTTGCGCTTTCCGTTTTGCATCCAAGGGAAAAGACAAATATGAGTTGGCGTAACCCTGCGCAACCAGCGTCGCGTTCACATCCAAGAGATCTTCTTCGCGGACGACATTTCGCAACCAACGTCCATATTTGTCACGATCGTCTGCTTTCAAATCTTCAACCAGCAGCACCTGTTTTCCTTCCAACAATTCTTTTAAGTGATTCGATGCTTCTTTGCCAAAACATTGAACCGGTCGACGCGGATCGACGGACTCCGGAGTGTTCATGCCAAGAAACCTGACTTTGACTTGTTCGCCTGTTGTTTCGATTTTGGCGTCGATCGTATCGCCATCAACGACACGCATGACTAAGGCACGGAGACTGCTCGTCGGCGTGGTCGGGAGAAACACTCTCACTGAATCGAGAACGGCTTGATCCGTTGCGTTAGCAGCACCAGAACTAGCTTGATCCCCAGATTCCATCTGCCAGGCTTGGATCCCAAAAAAGACGAGCAATGCCACTCCCGCGCTCACCAACCGCATCACTCGACGCGTCGTAAATGTTCCCGTGACAGCCATAGAGCTTGTTTCGTTTTAGACTTTTCTGGAGGCAGTCTCAGCAGCCGTTCGTCGAGCCAATTCTCTTGAGAGGACATGCCACATGAAGTCATCCGTCACGAGATCAAAGAGCTCCTGCAAAAGATCTGTTCGACGATCGTAAGAACCATCATGAAGCGCCTTCTTGGAAGCAAGTTCAACTAGCCCTCGTAACTGAGCTATTTCACGTCTATACGTGCCATCCCCTACTGGGCGCCTTTTGGAAGATGTGTGGAATTCTTCTAGACGTTTAAGGAGCGGCTCCGAAACACCGTCCACCTTAAACCCGAGAAATGCTTCCGAATTCAAAAAATCTCCTAGCGTCCTCGCAGCAAACACATACTCGGGCGACGGTGGCAGAAGCTGCTCGTGCGCACCGCCCACGTCTGTAGGTCTTGTCCCTGACTGAGGAAGTTCGGCTTCAAATGCAAAATCCGTACCCACTATCATTTCCGGCACCATGGAAGGAATGGCCGGAGACTGTCGTCGCTCGCGAGGCAATGGCGGTGGCCCAGAGGGCAGAAGGATCACATCTGCATCTTTAAGATGACTCTCATCAAACTCAGCGGCGGGAAGAGGCTGAGCCGTCTGTCTCTGAGACCCTCTAGCAACACGCGGTTCAACGGGCATCGTTACCTGCTCGGCATTACGAAAGGACATAGGTAAACAGAGTATAGCAAACTTCTCACTTTTATTGTGGATACCGCAAACATAGCGCTTTCATTGACAAAAATAACGATTTATGGTAATCTATCTCGTCGCGTTGCTCGTGAATCAAGAGCGCCGGTTCGAAACGGCCGCTTTCCTCACGTACCCAACGGGACACCCAAGATCTCACCTCATACGTAAGAGAGGAGTGTAGCGCATGAAGCGCGATCCGTTCCCCGCATAGGCCCGCTCGCGTGAGACTTTATTCCTCCGCAGAGGCTCACGCTGCAACAATCCGCGGAAGAAGAAAGGGAGCCGACAATGCGTTGGCGAGATCCGTTCATGTAGATTTACTCGAGTGCGTTGTGCGTTCTGCGCACGATGTGCTCAAAAGTCTAGAGTAGCCGCAAACGCTGCTCTAGCCGGGTGAGGAACCGGAGATCATTCCTACCTGAGCTATGGAGCGCCATAGACTCAGAAGACTCAAACCCGCTCAGACGTCGTGCGGCAAACTAACGACCAGCGCTGATGCAACATCAGCGTTTCCCCCATCGCGAGGGATGAACGCATCACCTCGCCCCAAGCCCCACCTTCGCCCGTCCGGGCAACTCCCTCCCCCAACTCACTCTCTACGACGGAGCTGCTCCAAGTGTGTTCGGACACAAGATCACCCTGATCCTGTCCCACCCGCTAGGCACCTCCCCTCGACCGACGGCTTGATCAGCCCCATCAACTGATCGAGCCCCTAAGAGGCTCAAACAACATACAAACACACCCGGGAATCATTCCCGGGTGTGTTTGTATGTACGCTGTGTACTTAGTAACCCAAGACCTTCAACGCTTCACTCGTTCGCTTAAAGACGAGTCCTTCTCCTTCCAGTTTTTGATACACAGAACTGTCTTTCAGAACGTCCGCGACCAAAGGACTTACACCAGACACAAGGACGTTCTTCCCTTGCGCCTGGATGAGATGCACGATCTCATCGAAGGCATCAACGCCGTCTAAGTCGATAAACGACAGCTCACGCAAACGAAGCACGATGTTTTTGTAGTCTTTTAAACTCTGTTCGAAACGCGTGATGTGCGATTGTCCATTGATGTACGCCAACTGACCCTTGATCGAGTAGATGATGGTATCCCCTACTTTTTCGATCTTATCGAGACTTTCAGAGGTAATCTTCTCTACGAACTTACGATCTTGGTTGTCGACGATCAGTTCAAACTGGCCGCGTGAGAGTTTTTCGACAAAAATCAGTAAGGCAATTGCTGTTCCGAGCAAAATTCCCACGATCGGATCGATCCAGACGGTCACGATCGCCACCAAGAGCGCGATGACGAAATTTTTCTTATCCGCATGGAACATACGGATAAAGTGCTCCTGTTCGATCATACGGAACGCCACGAACACGAGGATGGCCGCAATGACTGCTAGCGGAATATACCGGAAGGTCGTCAATAAGAAGATCGAAATGATGGCAATACAGACACTGCTCACTGTCGCCGAAATTTTATTCGTCGCACCTGTTTTTACGTTGAGCGAGGTACGCGCCAAGGCAGCCGTCGCCGGAATTCCCCCCATGATCCCAGAGGCCAGGTTCGCGATGCCGAGACCGAGCATTTCCTTGCGTTTGTTATGCTTCGTCTTCGACATGTTGTCAGCGATTTTGGCAGACAGCATGGTTTCCAGGATCGCGATCACCGCAACACCAAGACCAGCCGTAATCAACGAAGGATGAAAAAAGATCGTCGGCGCTTGAAACAATTTAGGCGCCATGTCCGGATAGCGAGAACCTAGTGTTTGGACGGCAAAGGGCAGAATCCCCTTTTGAGAAAGGAATCCGATCAAAATACCGATTGGAGCCAAGGCAATCGCTCCTGGCAATTTAGGGAGGAACTTCAAGATGAGGAACATCCCGATCAAGAACAGGACGAACATCAAAAAGATCTGCGGATTGATCGCTCCCACATGTCGGAACGACTCGAACAGGTTGTCGATAAACGCCTCATGCTTGGGCAAACCAGATAGACCGAGTGCGAAGTTAAATTGATTGAAAGCGATGATGATGGCAACACCTAAGGTAAATCCATGGATCGCGCTGCCTGGCACGAACACTAAGAATTTTTCGAGTTTGAAGACGTACGCAATCAGAACGAAGACACCCGTAACCAAAGCCAACATCGGCAAGGTATGAGCCCCGTGAACAATCGCATACGTTGCCAAGAAACCGGATAACGCCCCCGTCGGACCGACGATGTTGAAATTACTCCCTCCAAAAATCGAGGCCATGAGCCCGGCCCAAATAGCGGTAATGATCCCAGCCGTTGGGGTGGATTGAGAGGCGACAGCTAAAGACACGGACAACGGGATCGACACGAGCGACACCGTCACACCTGATTTCCAGTTTGCACGCAGACGACCCAATAACGGCTGAAGATTCATACCAAAGACAAGAATAAAGAGGAAAGCGCCAGTGTACGCTCCTTATTTGAAAAGGCAAGATGAGGGGCTACACGTCCTTTTGAAAGACGAGAAATTCTTTCATTGAAGGCATCCAGAGTGATTGAAGGGGGAGAAAATCTAGTTTTCTCCCTTTACTTTCTTCCTTTATATATGGAACGTAGCGCTTTCCGCCCGGACCAGAAAAAATCGAGCCGAAAGCAACGACTTGTTTCTTACTCTCGGCTGAGAATCGAGCTTGCGTGTGCCAATACTTTTTCGCATAGGCCAGAAGTTCAGGGAACGTAGCTGGTCGAACATTTGACGTGTCGAAGAAACAGAGCAGCTCGTTTGTGGTGAGATGACCAGGAAACACTCCATTTTTATTCAGAGAAGGGTTTCGAAAATTGAGAAAGTACGCTAACGGCAACGCTTCAGGCGAAAGATCCACATCAACAGAAGCAAGAAATGCTTGACGTTTGACCGGATCATCTACTGCATACCCTTGATCCAAAAGATCTTGATCGGTTGGACCGAAGCCTTGACGATGTTTTAGCGTTTCCTTCGTTAAAAACGAATCATCCTTCGGATCTTTGAATTTCCGCCCGGTCGTATACACAGCCGTGCTAATCGCTGAAAAGAGATATTCTCTCTTCAACTGTTCAACCGAAGGGAGCGCATCCCAGGCGGGAAGATCGTCTGGCATGAATTGAAACCGGCCCGGTTTCCATCCTTTATACGTTCCAATCGTTGCCTCGTCCGCACTCACCTCCTGACGCCAATCATATAAAATAGTATAGCCAGTCAGTGCGCGTTGGATATCAACGACTAATGTCTCTGGATCGATTTGTGAGGAGCAGGCGCGATTCACAAACACCTGTCCCTGCCAGGCTTCGAATTTAGCATACCGCTCGCGTGTGATACCCTTTCTCACTGATCTAAATGCAGCTCGCTCTTCCTCAGACAGATAATACGGCTCGTAACGAGTCACGATCCGCAAGAGATCAGTTAAAACGGACTCACGAAACACGACCTGCTGCTTAGCAGCCACGAGGCCTCCTTCAGCAGATGGGGGTGTTTCTAAAGAAGACATATCTACCGGTTCTGAACAGGTTCACGCTTATTCATCCATCTCACTCCCCGCGTCCTCGTAGGGCATAACTTGAATGGCGATTTGTTGGATCTCTTCGCGCAATAATTCAGTTACAACCTCAACGAGTTTCGTGATATCCGGAACCTGCGCGCCATGCTGACCGAACATATTCTTAAATGTTTCCTGTTCGCTATCAGAAGGAGTTCCGAGCAACAGACCTTTACAGATCACCCCTTTCGCCTGAATCGCAGCAATGGCAACCGCTGAGGCTTCCGCCGTACTCGATCCACCATCCGCGATATACAAAAGGAACTCTCTCGCTTTACCCTGCTTTAAATCCGCTACTTGGCTTGGATCAAGACTTTGATCCACCGCTTCAAAAGAAGCGGCGTCACAAGTCGCGCCTTTGTCTGATCGTATCTGATCAAACGCTCTGAATTTGGCGGTTGGCCCAGTGGAACTGGGATCATCCGAAGTGAATGGGCGTGCGACTGTGTCATGCGTTCCAAAGACGCGAATTTCTGTATCGGTCTTGAACGGATCCTTCAAGCGATAACGCAAGTTCATGGTCTCTTCAAAAGAAGCGAATCCTTCCAAATAGAGAGCGCTGATCTGCCGAGCAAGCTTAATTTTTTCACCCGCCATCGATCCAGAGCCATCAATCAGCAAGCGTGAGCGAACTTTGGTTGGAGAAATCGACAAACGACTGATAAATTCATGTCGAAGGAAATACTTCAATGAGGTCGGATCCATCGGTAGCTCTGCATCGTTGGCAAGTTCAGGCGCATATCTTCTCACTAAAGCTCGAATACTTGCCTTTCCCTTCTTAAAATGGCCGATGTAGTAGGCGGTAATCCGCTCTTCCAAGGTTCGCATAAACTCTTCAAACACGGCTGCCAAGGCGTGTTTGAAAGGCTCAATTTCTTTTTCAATCTCTCGATATTCCTCCGCGAGTTTGGGATCAGTCCCATCCCGTGCACAGAGCTTCTTGTCTGCTTCGGCCTGAGCTGATGCTATGCGTTCTTTAGGACTCATGTCCGCCTTCTTTTTCGCCTCTGCCGCCGCCTTCGCTTTCTCATCTTCTGTAGCCTGTATTTGTTTTTTAAGCCCATTGGCCAAATCCAAGTCCATATGCTCAGGCTTCTGGTCCAACTCGTCCCAAGGAGATGGTTCAGGTTTGCCTGGAGGTGGGGGTTTGAGGTCTTGTAGGTCGGCCATGAGTAGCTCGACAAAGACTGGTTCAACCTTCTCGCGAATGCGATTTTTGCGCCAGCCGGGATTCCGTTCGCAGTACTCTTGGTTGCCGGTTTTCGGATGCTTGGTTTTGCCGTTCACGCCGGGCGTTGTCCAATGATTGACAAGTGTTCGGAGATTTAGGCCGAGTTTTCTCGCCGTGTCACTTGGATAGTCATCCAAAGCTGCTCGAACTTCTTCGACGACTTCAACCGCTTCTCCAGGAACCATCCGCTGACGTAAGAGAGAATACGCCAGCTGATGGGACCTTGGCATCTTAGTATAATCCACCGGACCTTCAACGCGTTCTTTGGAAATTGAGCCGTCCTGGGTAGGTTTTGCAGGAAACAGGTACGTTCGATATAGCTCCTCGACATCACCACCAGCGTTCCCATGTGGAGCAAAAACCGGAGCGACTTCGCCAATCACACGATTCACGTACATGTCATCCAAACTATTGTTCAGCAGGTGCAGCTTTTTATATAAAAACTGCTCGAGAGGGGTTCGGAACGGATTTTCAACCCCTTCCACTTGCGGAAAAGGTTTTTCAAGACGGTCTGCCCATTTATCGCCGTGCGCGTCGCGAATGATTTTAGCCGCTCGAGGCGTAAGTTCACGGGCACGACGCTGAAGATAGGCAAAGTGCTCCATCATTGCTTCGGGGTTCTGTTTTAAATCCAGAAAGTGACCGATCTCATGACCAACCGACCAAGCGATCTGCCACAGATTTACCCCTCTTTCATGTAGATGGATGAAATCTTTCACGTCCAAGGTGATGACGCCTTTTTTATAGTCGATAAAGAAGCCATCCCCGACCTCATAGCGAAGTGAGGAATCACTCGCGATCGTTTGAAACAGAGGCTGAAAACGTTCAACGAAGGCCCGCGCCTCTTTTTTACGTGCCTCAAGAAAGGCCTTCTGCTCAGCGGCCTGAGCAGCAGCAGATGCCTCTTCTGGCGAAAGGGCATCTGGGAACAGCGGACTCGGCGCTCCCCAGTGATCAGGTGTTTCTGGCATGGAGATTGTCGGAACCTAGCTTTCGAAGACGTTTATTCCAGCCGCTTCCAATTCCAAACTGATTTTTCGACTTTTTTCATAATTCTCGCCAATCGCCAACAGTGTTTCCGGGAGCAAAGGGACTTCATCCTTTTTCTGGAAGAAAGCGGCCTCGATTTCCTGGCGGGCAGGCGGCTTGCCGAATAATTCTTCAACCAAACGCTTGGTGGAATAGTGCTCTAGCGCAGGGGGGACAGCCTCACGAACTGGTCCGCCAGTATAACGATCCACATCATACAAGCGTTTTTCTGTGCCACGATACGTGATAATGCTATCCGGATCTGTCATTGAGTCAGGCCAACCCTTATCCTTTGAAAAGACGTTTCCCACGCTTTGCAACAGTCCGTAAATATAGCGCTTCTCCTGAGGACGCGTATCTGACTTTGAGACGTACTTATCAAAAAGCAAGTCCTCCAAAGACTGGGTATAGCCACCCGCCTTCCACGCATCAATGATGGGCAACAGGTGACGGATCGACAAGACATTCTCCTTTAACACCTCTCTTGGATGGATATTCGCTTTTTCTCCCTTCGCATAGTAGGCCGTATCAATGAACCGATCACTTATGACGTTCTGAAGTGTTCTCGCAACACGACAAATCCCTTTCAACTGTTCAAGTGAGCCCTTGGGAACATCAACGCTCAAATCACGGTCAACCAAGCGCGCGACTACCATGTGGTACAACTCATTTTCTTCCGGATTATCCCGAGACCCATCGCCTTCGGACATCGGGAGATAATCATAACCGACAGTAGCTAAGCGAGACAGAAACGCCGCATCAATGTCTTGACGACCAATATACCGTTTACCATCTTCCGGCTTGTAGTTTCCGGTACCAATAAAACAATATCCAGCTTCTATACGGAACGGAGCCGCACCCGGAATGGGAATCTGAACAATGTCTCCTGGTTTACGCATCAACAAATCAACCAATGCGATCAAAATATGATGCGGTACGGCGTTCAATTCATCGAATAGGAAAGGACGCCCTTCTTTCATGGCCCGTAACACACCACCCAAAACGACATTGGTTTCGACCGGCGTGCGGAAGAATTCCAAATACCCTCTTTCCAGGAGATCACGTTCGTGCGCTAGCTCGTCAGGTGGCAACTGTTTTCCCTGAGCCTTGAGGGTCGCCACACGCCTTTCCCAAGCATCACGGATCATCTGTACCTGCTCCTCCGGCGGAGGTGAAGCTTTACGTTTGACTTCCAGGCCAGCCAACAATGCTTCTGTCTCAAGAGCACGATGCCCGGAAACAATAACCGGTTCTCGCTGTAGGTCTCGTTCAGCCTGCCAAGTCAGATATTCGTCCGAATCTTTTGCTGGCGCTGGATGCAAGGCTTCCCAACGTGCAAGGTGAGGAGCAGAGAGCCTTGTATAGGCCAGATGTTTCGCTAACTCAGTTTTTCCAGATCCGAGTTCACCAACCACAAAGACAGGACGCCCACTCTTGATTTCGGCTTCCAATTTCCGCAACTTTGCGGCGACATACGGAGTTTCAACAATTCGTCCACCCGCATCAAACGTGTCCTTCATGTCTCTCAAGCGCATCCCGCGAGACAAAAGCCACGCTTCTGGGCGAGATTCAAAGAAGGTTTTGGCACGCTTCTGCACATCGGCAATTTTGGCATCGATCTTATTCAACACCTTTGGAGGCGCTCCTTGACTCAACGCTTTCTCACGCACACCTTCCAAGATTCTCGCCTGCTCTTTCAATTCCTCGCGCACCCACATCGCCTGTCCAACCTCTTTGAAGCGCATAGCATAATACCGATCGATCTCCGCCGCGTCCGATCCGTCTGGCTTGGTCGAACCGTCTTGATTGAGCTTTTTCAGTTCTTTGTAGGCATCCAGAGCTGTTTCGACCGCGCTCACCAATTCAAGCTGTTCGATATATTTTTCATCTGTGGGATCGTCCGTGACGTGAAGCGTTTCTTCAATCGACACCCCCTTGATGTCTCTATTTTCAAGAATGTGATCGAGCGTACTCCGCAACACACGTCCCGGTTTTCGCTGTATCTGATCCCCCTCCAAAGCATCGCTCAAGGCATGACGATATTCTCGAAAGAACGAAGCGAGGTGCGTGCGGGCCTCATAAACCTGGTCTGTTGTCTTCTCTAAAGACACAACTTTCTCCCATTGATCTGGTTGCAACTCCGCAACCTTCACACGCGGGCCTTCCTCGCGACGAACGGGTTTGTCTGGACGAGCACCAATTGATTCCATAAAGAAAGATAAGGTTCGTGATTGACCACATGATAACAAAAGATCGGTGAGGAGGGTATACTAGGCGAAGTCATGCTGTATGAAGCCTCTCTCCCCCTCTCCCGAGCAACAAACATCCAAAGAATCGATTCTTGCACCAATACAGCAAAAACGAATAAGAGAAAAGGTCCTTCGCAGCCTATCTCATATCGTATACAAATATCAGGCTTTTTATGGTAATTCGGAGAAACTAGATGCATCCCAGTCTATCTATATAACAAAAGATCAATACGATGCCTTTGAGAACTGGCTGAAACATCTGCGTGATGGCACGGTCTCTCCATCATCAGAGATAGATTTGCAAGTACTGGTTACCGACGCGGTAAAAGCGAACGAGTTACGTCAAATATTGTTTGATCTACGAATAGGCCGTTCCATTCCATGGCAAATGAGCGTGCCTTATGGCTCAAGAGCTTGTGAGCTATCTCTTATCCCCCGTTGGACGCATTTGCCATCCAATGAAGAACTGAAAGAGAAGCTTGGGATAATGTTAGTCGGGAATGAATATATTGAGGGAAAAAGTTTAGATTCGTTTCTTTTAACGGACAAAGCGCTCGTCGATATAGGTTATCATAAAGATGATCCCATCAAACGACAGCACCTACTCGCCGCTCTCTCGGAACAAGGAGTAGATTTAGCCAGAAAAGCTACATCTGGTGGGATTTTGCCAGTAGCAGATTTACTAGAACACCAACTGAAACAACCGAACACCGCTGAACAACTCACAACGAAAGAGATACTTGAGATTCTCGATCAAATGCGCCTTAGGCCAGCCACTCTTCAGGAACTTTGCGCTTATGCGCAAGAGTACTGGAGACCATTAACTGATAAAACACTTCATGGCGAACCTCACATTCGTGCGCTCGGTTCAACTTTTTCTGTAGGAAACTCTCATCGATGTCCGAGTTTAAGCGCGTTTTTTAATGAAGATGAATGGGGCATGCAACACTGCACTACAACCCTACACTCCGTGAGCTTTGATCAAACATGGCATAAAGACGAGTCGTTCCTAGTTGTCGATATACCGTAAAAGCAACGTATGTCGTCTACCTCAAATGAAACTGGTTTTCCTTCACAAAAGCAAGAACTCTCAGACCTCAAGAAACAGGAGATCCGTGAGCATATTCACTCTGAACTACGTAGAATCATTCAAACGTACGAACCTTGGTACATACCTGTCGCTGAAAATCCTGCTTCTGAAACAACAACTCTTACGCGAGAACGGTACGCCCGTTTCGAAGCTTGGCTCAAACAACTCGCTACCCGCCAAGCTGCTCCGGCCAATCTTGACCAACAAACATTCGCCCAAGATGTACAGCGCGCCACGAAAGGCTACGAAGCGCTGCAAGCACTCGAACAAGGATCGGCTCTGTCTAAAGAAGCCCTTCAACTCTACGAGTGGGGACCTGAGTGGTTTCAGATCAAACAGGACCCGATTCTCAGCTGGACACGCTTGCCAGCGACGGAGGTTTTGGAACAAGAATGTGGGCTGGCCTCCGTTGCAATCGCGTTTTATGAACGGCGTAAATTCAAGGCACCATCTGATAAGCACCTTGTTTCACAGGTAGAACTCCGCTTACGCACAGGGCTCGATCCGACCAACCAAGATCTTCTGAATATTGGCTACGCGCTGGGTCATCCAGCAAAACGCTTAGCATTTCTTGAGTCCGTTGATCCGGATCGAATCTCAGAACACCTGCCTCCGGCGAAATTGTTCAGCGTCAAAGAGGTCATACAGCGCAAGAAAAAACTTGATCCAACTCACCCGAACCATCTTACTTCAAGAGAGGTTCTTGAAGCGTTCGATGAGGCAGGCGTCAGGCCAGCCAATTTGCGAGAGTTGCTGGCCTATGCGAAGCAATTTCAACGAGAGACCCCGTCGGACGCTCCGCGTAGCGTTTATGCACCCGGTTCAGTCAGCTCCAATGAGGAAAGAGCGTACATACGCAGTATCCCCTTTTTGGAATGGGACCAGTTTGATGGAAAATGCCGTCTCAACACAGAGCAGTTCTTTGACACCGCCGACAGCTACTGGCCAGCAAATGCGGATTATGCGTTTCTGGTCTTCCGCAAAACGTGATACCCCCCCCTTCACCCATCGACGATGGTATACTGCGCGACATGGAAGGGAGACAGGAACAACCGCTCATTACAGAGCCCACCCTCTCATCAGAACAACGCGACCAAATTCGCCAGGATATGTTGTTAGAGCTGGGACTTATCATCCAAACGTACGAGCCTTTCTATACAAAAGATGAACAACCCAAGCTGGCCCCCAGAAGCTTGACAAAAGAACGCTATGCGCGTTTTGAAGCTTGGGTTGGCAAATGTGCTGAGACTGGACAGTGCGCGCCCGAACTGGATCAAAACGCATGGACTGAGGATACTCAGCGCATCGTGATCGGCTACCGAGCGCTCGCTGCCTTAAAACAACCAGGAACTCTGCCGTCCGATCTTCAAGCATATTGTGAAACGCGTAAACTGATGCCGGGTGAATTTCGTATGCTGAGATCAGAGGTGCCGACCTGGGAAAGACTTCCCTCTGAAGATGACTTAAAAAAACTATTCCGACTAGATTCGATTGAAAATACCTACTCCGCTGGAAGAACAGTGAAGCGATTCACGTTCACAGAGAGAGAGCTAAGCAATGCAGGAATGCGAGGAGACCAACAAGTCGATCAAAACACGGTTCAGGACCTACTCGAGCGCTTCAAGCGTGAAACCAAGAACGAACGACTGCCTCCCGCCAGGATTCTTGATGTCAAGGAAATTCTAGAGGCAAAAAAGAGAGAGAATCGAAATCATCCTGACGATCTCAGCCTGTGGGAAGTCTTTACCTTTTTGGATGCCCAGAAGCTACGACCCGCAACACTCCAAGAATTGCTCGCCTATGCCAAATCTCACTGGCATACAGAGGGACAAGAGGGTCCGGCAGTTGATCCTAATGCTTTCATAAAAACTGATGTTCCCCATATTCATGCCTTAGGATCAGTCTTCGGTAAAAAAGGCTATGTAGCTTCTCTTAGGTATATAAATCAAGCGCGTGACCTAGATGTCACTTTCTTACATAATAGGTGGTCTGTAGGCGATCTCTTCTTGGTTTTCCGTCAGGAATAAGTACGTATGGAAACCTTCGAAAAAGAAGCACTCGCACAAGAAGACACCTTCTCACCTGAACAACGTGAGCGAATTCGCCGTGAAATTCTCGTATTCATGGATGAAGTGATCAAAAAATACGAGCCTTTCTACGAATCAGCTAGACACAGCATTCCAACAGGAGATACCCACTTAACGAAGGAGCGCTATGCACATTTTGAAGCCTGGGTTGGCGACTGTTTTCAACGACGGAGCTGTTCGTCAGCAGTACACGTAGAAGTATGGAGCGAGGAGGTTCAGCGAGTCGTGACTGGATATCATGCGTTAGTCGCTTTGCAAAAGCCAGGAGTCCTGCCGCCTGATCTTGTAGAATACTGTGAAATTGTGGGAATGCGTCGTATTTCGACGTGGACAAATCTCCCCTCTCAAAAAGCGCTCAAAGCGATCTGTAAACTGGATATGATAGATGAAGAATATAGACAAGGGCGCAGCCTCGAAGAGTTTTCTTTGAAGAAAGATCATCTTTCGTTTTCAGGGATACTCGATCCAGCCCTACATCAGCTTCTTCTAGGAACAAAAGATCGCTCTCGTACCGATACACAACCTCTCGGCAGAATTATTCATGTCATCGACATGATACGCAAAAAGCAAGAAGCCAAGCCGGCCTATCCAGATTTCCTGCCCACAACAGAACTTCTTTTTGCTTTGCTTGAACAGAAACTCCGACCCGCTAGTCTACCTGAATTGCTCGCCTATGCTCAGCAACAGTGGCACCCTGAAGCACATGAACCAAAGACGGATATTCCGCATATCTTCGCCCTGGGTTCTGTTTTTAAGAAAACAGAAGGACCTCTAGGTACTCCGTGTTTGCGATACTTCCATAATCAACGTGAATTGACTTCAACAAATTGGCGCAATCCCTGGTCAGGAGGAAGCTCTTTTCTTGTCTTCCCTCAGGAATAATGCGCTATGGAAACGCTGCAGAAAGAAGGAATCGCCACAGAAAAACCCTTTTCGCCCAAGCGACGAGATCAAATTCGCCGAACTATTTTAGGCGAATTAGAGGCGATCATAAAAAAATACGAGGCATTTTATGCATCTGGAAAGGCTTCTTCAGACGAGAGTCCTCTCACAAAAGAGCGTTACGCTCGCTTTGAAGCTTGGATGGGTCGATGTGCTCAAACACAACGCGGTCCAATAGATGTCGATCAAAACGAATGGCAGAAAGATGCTGAGCGCGTCTTACTCGGCTATCGAACGCTTCAAGCGCTGCATCGTGACGGTAGAGTACCCCCAGATCTCAAAGCCTACTGTGAAGAGTGTCGTCGCATGTCGCCTGACATTGAGATCTTACGAGAAGAACTTCCGGCCTGGACGCGTCTTCCCTCCACCGAGGTGCTCAAAGAAACCTATCATCTGGACTTTATCTCAACTGACTATAAAGAAGGCATTGAACTTCAGAGCTTTGGCCTCAGATGGCAAGATCTCACTCGAGCCGGTATACCTGAAGATCTACAAAGAACATTGCTTGATAAGAAGTTGCACGATGCTGTTCAAACGGAAGCTCTTCCCTTCGCAAGACTGCTGGGTATGGAGGAAGTTCTAGAAGAATCCAAAGCGCGAGGACTGAACCTGGAAGAGCAGGTCTCTACCGGAGACCTCTTCAAACTATTCCATCTCATGAAGCTGCGACCTGCGACCTTCTCTGAACTCTTAGCGTATGCTGGCCATCATTGGGATCCCTTCTCACTACCTAAAAATAAAAGAGCCCCCTATATTCATGCGTTAGGCTCCACCTTCTTAAGCATACGACAAAATAAGGTGTGCACACTCGCTCCCTATTTAAGCACGTCCGGCACTCTGCGCGAACTGGGTGCACACAACTGGAGCGAGAATTGGGGCATCAACGAATTCTTCCTTGTCTTCCATCAGGAATAAATGAGGGAATGATATACTCACCCCATGGAAGCCGCGCTAGAACGGTTCAAGTCCGTAGAAGAGACGTACACCTTACAACAACGACAAGATCTTCGTCGGATGATTTTGTATGAATTGGAATCAAGGATCAGAGAGTATGAAAAGCTCTACGAACCCGCCATAGATCCTCTCCCTGCTACGAGCAATCGTTTAACGAAAGAACGCTATGCCCGTTTTGAAACGTGGATCGGCGAATGTGGCCACATAGGGCGTTGCCCACCTGGGATCGACGAGGTCCAGTGGCGGGCGGATGTGAAGAATATAGTTGTTGGCTATCGTGCCCTTCAACGACTCGTGCAAGGCGGAATACTGGACGCAGAACTTCTGGAATACTGCACTTTACAACTGCCCAAACCACAAGAACTGTTTATTCTGAGAGAACAGATGCCAAACTGGACAGTACTCCCCTCTGAACTAGTGCTAAAAACGACCTATCATCTAGATTCCATTAGTGAGGAGTTCCGACAAGAGTACGGAAAGGGAAAAACCCTCCAAGATTTTGCCTTAAAGGAAGAGGATTTCTTAGACAGAGTATCGATCATCCCTGAAATTCCACGTCAGAGACTTCTGCACAGCATTGAAGAAGGACAACGACGAGAAGTACTTCCACCTGCAAAAATAGTATTTATTGCAGATCTCATACAAAGTTGGAAACAGCTTCACCCAAACCATGAAGGTGGCATTATGACCAATGTCGTCTTGGAGCTCCTCGATAGACAAGGGCTCCGACCGGCAACCTTGGCAGAACTGCTCACGTACGCCAGATACCATTGGAAATCAAATAAACATGCGTATCGCACAGTCTGTGCCTTGGGCTCAGTGGTCAGAACAGAAAACGGAGGAAAATTCGCTCCTCAACTCAAACATGTTCGTGATCAGCTCGAGGAGACATGTAAGTTAACCGGTGATATCTATAACTTCATGTGGGATGACCATGATTGCTTCCTTGTTTTCAATCAGGAATAATATTTTATGGAACGCGCACGTACACCAATTGGCTCCATAGAAGACACATACTCCTCGCGAGAACGGCAAGATCTTCGCCGCATCATTTTATCTCATATGGAAGCGAAAATCAGAGCGTATGAGGCTCTCTATGAACCGGCGAATACCCCAGCGATACCGGAGAGCCCTTTGACCAAAGAACGGTATACACGCTTTGAAACCTGGCTGGGAACCCTGGGGCAAGGTCGAACATACCCAGCCGAGATGGGCCAGGATCAATTAAAAAGAGATATCCAGCAAATAACCACTGGCTATCAGGCATTACAGCAACTTCACCAAGCCGGTCCACTCCGACCGGAGATCAGAATATACTGCGAGGCGCAGCTGCTCCGAAAGGGTGAGTTTCTCCTTTCAAGAGAATTCATTCCAAAATGGATCTGGCTTCCGTCTCAAGAGCTGCTAAAAAAGGCGTATCGTCTTGATCACGTTGCCGAGGAGTACCGTGAAGGAAGACCACTGGAAGACTTCACCTTGAAAAACTGGGAAACGATGCTCGTTGGAATGAGTGGATCGAAAGAACTGATTGAGCTACGTGAACGGCTTCTCAACAACATCGCGGAAGGCATGCGTCTCACGGCCCCCTCCCCCGCCAAAGTCTTATCTGTTGAAGAGATTATCCGTCAAATAAGGCTTCAAGATCCTGATCAAGGAGAGCGCCTTCCAACATTAGATATCTGGCAGTTCTTGGATCAGCACAATCTGCGACCAGCCACTCTCCAAGAACTTCTCGTCTACGCGCGTGATCATTGGGATGCTGACAAACAAGAGCTTCAGATTTATGCATTCGGTTCAGCGTTTTCAAATGAAGGCACAAAGTCCTGCTTTCCTAGACTCACTCAATTCGATCAAGAATGTGAATTGTCATTCGAGAACATGGTACGCCTCTGGTCCAGCGAAGATTGCCTACTCGTCTTCCGACAAGACTAGACATCTATGGAAATATCGCAAGAAAAAGTGAGAACTATCGAAAACTTCTATACAGCCGAACAACGACGAGACATTCGTCAGATGATTCTGTATGAACTGGAAGTACGGATCAGAACGTATGAAGCGTTCTATAATCCCAAGCCAGACTCAGCTGTCTCTAAGAAGAGAACGTTGACGAAAGAGCGGTATGCTCATTTTGAAGCTTGGTTAGGTGAATGTACTCGATTGCAACAGAACCCAGCGGACATCGATCAAGGCCAATGGCAGCAAGATCTTCATGAGATCATGGAAGGCTATGCCGCTCTCCAAAGACTCACCCAAGGCGGTCCGCTCGACACGAAGCTTTTGGCCTATTGCCAAATGCATCAGATAAGTCCTGGAGAGCTCTTCCTTTCGGATGCAGAAGTCCCAGACTGGACCGTTCTGCCGTCTCCAAGCTCTCTACGAACGACCTTTAACCTAAGTTATGTCGGACACGATTACCAAGAAGGAAGGCCCCTTCAGGACTTCGCTTTAACGGAAATGGATTTATCAAAACTTGGGAGACGCTTAAATAGCTCTCTTTTACGGGAGAGTATCCTCCAAAGCATGAGCAAAGAGCAGCGTGCGGAAATTGCTCCCATCGGACGCTTCATCTTCGTCAAAGACCTTATCGCAGAGTGTGGCCCTGATCATCCAGACCGAATCGAGACGGATGAAGCCCTGGAATTGATTCATAAACAAGCATTGCGTCCGGCTACCCTCCAAGAGCTCCTTGCCTATGCAGCAAAATACTGGCGTTCTAACAAACACCATACCCATCACATCTATGCATTAGGCTCAGTTATCAGCTCATCTCACGAGATGTTTGTCCCCGAACTGAGACACACTCGTGATAACGGGGTCGACGCTTGCGAACTTAAAAGTGCAGCGTATGACACGCTATGGGACGAGCATGACTGCTTTCTTGTGTTCGAAACTCGCTAGCAAAGAACTTTTATTTTCCCTATGCGATCCCAAGTAGAACGTCTTCCCGACCTGGAGCCGCGCCCCGAAGCGGAACGTAAGCTTGGATTACGTATTCTTACAGCCATGAAAGAGAAGCTGGAAGAACTAGAACCCTTCTATCTTGATGGACCACAGCTCATCGACATTCAACACAAACCATTGGATAAAGCTCGCTACGCACTCTTCGAGCGCTGGCTTGAAACGCATATAACTCCTGACTTCGCTCGTGCCGTCTCTCACCATCAGGGAGAGCTAGCCAATGCCGTCTCTGAGGTCGTTGGTCTTTACCAAGCGTTGGCCGATCTCAAACATGGTCGACCTATTCCAGAAGATATCCGAAAGAAACACAAATACGATCTCGCTCCCGACGAATTCCTCTTCGAACGCGGAGATACTCCTCACCTGACGGAATTGCCATCCGAACAAGAGTTTAAAAGAAGATTCAAGCTTGATTGGATTGCTGCAATTGATTATTCCGAAGGAAAAAGCATCCGGGCGTTTGACCCAAACGATCGGGATCTGATCGATTTCGGTTATGCGGAACAGGATCCCGCCAAACGAGAAGCCTTCCTTCACCTTGTTGATCGTGAGAATTTTTCAGAAAACCCTCCGCCAGGCAGAATATTCGACATCTCTGAAGTTATTGAGCAAATACTGAATCTAGACCCCTACCATGGCGAAGGACTCACAACCAAAGAACTCCTAGACGCCTTCGACGAAGCAAATGTTCGTCCTGCGACCCTTGAAGAACTTCTCGCTTATTCCGAAAAATACTGGTGTCCTGAGAATGATCCCAATCGTCCCCGAATACCAGAAGAAGCTGAACCGGTTCATTCTGCCAGCGTGGTTTACGCCTTCGGATCTATCTACTCGTATACTGTAGCCGGTACGGATGACCGATCCCTTTCCTGCCTTGTTTGGCGTGATAACCAGCGGCGGTTAGATGGTTCTGATCCTCGCGGCACCTGGGGAATCCATGAGAAATTTCTGGTCTTTCGCAAGGACTAATCGGACATATCTATTTTATGCGCTCGCCTGATCAGCCCACGTTCACTCCCCTTTCTCCAGATCAAAAGGAGCGTATTCGTCGTCGAGCTCTTTCGGAAATGCAACGGATCATTGAACGACTGGAACCCCTGTATCTTGATGAAGAACAACTCAGTGCCACACAAGCGAGATCCTTAGATACTACTAGATACCATCTATTTGAAGACGGGCTCAATGGAATGGGAAAACAAACAACCCACCTCCAAGCAAATACAGATCAAATGAAACTGATGGAAGATGTAGCACTGGTTATAAAGCTGTATCGCATGCTCGCCGATCTCAAACAGGATAGATCGATCCCCGAAGACCTTCGAAAAGAATACGACCTCGCCCCCAACGAGTTTCGTTTTGTAAGACCAGATATTCCTTATTGGAGCGAACTACCATCTGAAGAAAGCCTAAAAAGAACATACAGACTTGATCGAATCTTTGAAAATGACTATTCCGAAGGACGAACGCTTGAGGATTTTGATCTGAAAGGGCTAGATCTACTGGATGTTCACTACGCCGAGCACGATCTCGCTAAACGTGAGGCATTATTGTATCTCGTTGATCGATATCGTTTTTCAGAAACCGTTCCACCCGCCCAGATTTTCGATATCAGGAGCATCATCGCAGACAAGCGGAAACAAGACCCAAGTCATCCCGAAGAACTCACAACCAAAGAACTCTTGGAAGCCTTTGACGAAGCTGGTGTTCGCCCTGCAACGCTCCATGAGCTTTTGGCCTACTCCAAAAAGTATTGGACGCCTGAAGACAGGGATCCTTCGGCCGATGCGGAGGTCGATCAGTATGCTCATGCGTGGTCTATCTATGCGCTTGGATCCGCGTACTCATCAGGCATGTCTCGAGACGGTGACCGAGTTGCCCCCTGTCTTGAGTGGCATGAGAATAAACGCGGACTGGATGGAGCAGAATTTAACAGCACCTGGAAACGAACTGATCGATTTCTTGTCTTCCGCAAGGACGAATAAGCAGATACTCTTTTGTGTATGCGCTCCCCCGATCAGCACACATTCACTCCCATTTCTCCAGACCAAAAGGAGCACATTCGTCGTCAGATTCTTTTCGATATGCGACGGACCATTCAAAGGCTGGAACCTTTGTATCTCGATCATGAGGAAGTTGAGCGTATACAGAATAGCCCTCTGACACAAACAAGATATAGGTTATTTGAGAAATGGCTTGCAGAGCTAACAAAAAAGGGATCATCGGTCCGAACAAGTATCGATCGATCAAAGCTAACAACCGATATCTCACAAGTCGTTCAACTCTACGAAGCACTTGCCGACCTTAAACATGACCGACCGATCTCCGAACGCAATCAGAGGCGTTACGATTTGGCGCCTGATGAGTTTCTGCTTGAACCAGAGGACATTCCTCGTTGGAACGAACTTCCATCTGAAGAAGCTCTCAAAACAACATTCAGGCTTGATTGGGTGTTTGGCATAGATTATTCAGAGGGACGATCCCTTCGAGATTTTGAACTAAAAGAACACGATCTTTTAGTCGCAGGATATGCCGAACACGATCCCGCCAAGCGTGAAGCATTCCTACTCAGCATCGACGTTGATCATTTTACGGAAGCTCTTCCTCCGGCCAGGATCTTCGACATCACGAAGATAATCGAAGAAAAGCAAAAACAAGACTCAGCTCATTCCGACGCGCTTTCCACCCAAGAACTTCTAGAAGCGTTCGATGAGGCGGGGGTTCGTCCCGCGATCCTCAAAGAACTCCTCGCTTACTCCAGAAAATACTGGATACCTGAGCAGAATCCCACACATCCTTGGACGAAAGAGGAGATAGATCAGTCTGCCAATTCTCGCTATATCCATGCGTTGGGAACCGCCTGTACGTATACAAAAGACATCCGGACCGTACCATGTCTTGATTATCGAGAGAATATACGCAAATTAGATGGATCAGCTTTCTACAATCATTGGAGAAGTGAGGATAAATTTTTAGTGTTTCGCAGAGAAGTGTAATAAAAATCAGTCCTCGTATGCTCTCTTTCGAGTCCCCTCCGTCCAGCTCATCCTCTCCTGAAACCCAGGCGAAGCTTGGAGAACGTATCAAACACGAAATGCGCCGAATCATTATCAGATTGGAACCTCTCTATAGAAAAGAAGAGGATCTTGGTGAGTTGCAACGTACTCCCCTCACGCAGGCAAGATACAGGTTATTCGAACAATGGCTTGATCAGATGACAAACAAAGGAGCAGGCATCAAAACTGATATTGAACAAGAACGAGTCGCCGCCGATGTATCTCATCTGGTACGACTTTACGAAGCACTGGCTGACATTGCACAGGGTCGACCAGCGTCTGAGAGTATTCGTGCACGTTACGAGTTGGCTCCAGACGAGTTTCTGCTTGAGCCAGAAGATCTTCCGGACTGGCGAGAACTTCCCCCAATAGAAGAGATTAAAACCTACTGCAAGCTTGATACGGTTTGGGACTACTATGACGAACCGGGTTGGGATCTCAAAACAAGATTCACGGTCATGGACATGGATCTTGTGAACATTGGCTATGCGGTCGCAGATCCAGCAAAGCGGCAAGCATTCTTACAGGCCGTGGACGTCACTCATCTCCCCGAAGTTTTGCCGCCTGCAAGACTTTTTTATATTGATGATCTGATTGGTGAAAAACAGAAGAAAAAAACAGAGTCTCTAGCAAAGCTCACAACCAAAGAAGTATTAGAAGCCTTTGATGAAGCTGGCGTTCGTCCGGCGACGATGAAAGAGCTGTTGGCTTATTCCAAGAAATACTGGAAACCAAAAACGGCTCTAAGCGACACAGAGAAAGCACAAAGAGCAAATGCAACTCACATCTACGCACTTGGTTCCGTATTCTCACCTACCTTAGGAGGGGATCGTACCGTTCCCCATCTTAGCCATAAAGTAAAAGATGATCGGTTTGGTATGGATTCGTATGATGATGAGCCTTCTGGACTACATGGGGATGATTTTAACCGTTACTGGTATGCAACAGATCGATTCTTGGTGTTTCGGAAGGAAATTACGTAAATATTTACTTCTCCATTGCGATTTTTAGCAATTCACTGGATGACTTCTTGTGAAGCGCTAGAAAACTGGTCTGTCTACTTAACGGAAGTGTACCAACAAAAAAACCAGGGATATCCCTAGTTTTTTTCTGTTGGCTCGGAGACTTGGGATCGAACCAAGATTCACGGCTTCAAAGGCCGCTGTCCTACCATTAGACGATCTCCGAATGGGTGAATTGTGGCGCTATCATACGGGCGAACTGCACTTTCGTCAATTTAGAACCCACCCCCTTCTCAGGGGGCTTCACACCAGGCAAACTAGGCCAATCTATGAAAAAAGTCCTCACCGCTATTCTTATCGTTGTGGGTATCATTGTCGTCCTGATTATCAATCCCTTCACGACGATTGACGCGGGAGAACGCGGAGTCGTCTTGCGCTGGGGCGCTTTTGAGGGTCGCGTGTTTGAACCAGGACTTCATCTTGTTGTACCCATCGCCGAAAGTGTCGTCAAAATGGATGTGCGCAGCAACAAATACACCGTCGAATCTTCAGAAGCCTACTCCAAAGATTTGCAAGTCGTGAATATCGAAAGTGCGCTTCTCTATCAGCTTGATCCTGTGCAAGTCGGAAAAATCTATCAAGAAATTGGGCCAGCCTTTGAAGAAAAAGTTATTCAACCCTCTCTCGAAGCCGCTATCAAGCAAACGATCGCCAAGTACACGGCCGAAGAGATTTTGAACCAGCGCGCACTCGTTCAAGATGAAATCGAAGAAACCGTTCGTGCCTCTGTCGCCGCCAATCACATCATCGTAAGCCAATTCTCGATGGTCAACGAATCCTTCTCCCCCGCCTTCGAAGCTGCGATCGAGCGCAAGCAAGTCGCCGAACAAGATTCGAAACGCGCGGAGAACGAATTGAAGACCGCCAAGATTCAAGCTGAACAACGTGTCGCCCAAGCACAAGCCGAGGCCACCGCTATCAAGCTCCAATCCGAAGCGGCCAACAATGACAAGTACATCGCACTCAAAGCATTGGAAGCACAGGTTGAAGCTGTTAAAAAATGGAATGGTCAACTCCCAGAAACCATGGTGCCTGGCTCAAGCCTGCCGTTCATCAATGTCGTCGGGAACAAATAAACCGCATTGAACTTGCCGTGAGAAGGGGGTAGCGTAGAGAAGATGCCTCTTCTGACAGATACGGAGCTGGTTGCACGGCACCTAAAAGGCGATCCACAGGCCTTCAACACCCTGCTCACGCGCTATACGGGACCGCTGTATCGTTTTATTTTACGCCTGTCTGGAGAACCAGCCGTTGCAGAAGATCTCGTTCAAGAAACCTGTCTCAAAGCCTGGCGCAAGCTGTCCTCGTTTCAAGCAGAGCGCTCGTTTAAGAGTTGGATTTTTACGATCGCTCGGAATACCGCCTTCGATTATCTCAAAAAGAAAAAGGCGATTCCCTTCTCCACTCTGAATGATCAATCCATTTTGGAAGAACCCTTTCAAGATCGGATCGAAGACGAACGTCCACTCCCACCGGAGCTTCTGGAGCGAGCGGATCGTGCCGACCTTTTAGAACAAGCTCTACGGGAACTTCCCGAAAAAACTCGCACGATTCTCCTGCTCCACGAAGGGGAAGACCTGACTTTCCAGGAAATCGCCGATAGCGTCCGTGAACCTTTAAATACAGTCAAAAGTCGCTATCGCCGAGCACTGATCGCCCTCAAAGAGATCGTCGGGCGCTTAGTTGAGCCGCCTGCACCAAAATAGGCCTAGACCTCGTAGTATCGCTAGCCACTATGACAGAACGTGCGTTTTTGAAGGAACAGCTCATGACCCCTGATGCGCCCGCCCATTTGCAGGCTAACATCAGCGCCCAGATTCAACGGGCAACCATTCACCGCATTCGTTTAGAAGCTGGGATCGCGAGCCTCGCCACGCTCGCGCTGGCTGGCTATGTGACCTTTTTTTGGTCTGATGTCTGGTTGGAAATTCAAGAATCCTCCTTCTTTCAGCTCATTCGCTTAGGTTTTTCTGATCCGGATATTGTATTTGCCAATTTTCAAGAAACCGCCTGGAGTCTCATCGAAACAGTGCCCATCCAATCGCTCGTCCTTGGCCTCGGACTCGTCCTTTGTCTGACCTTTGTGATTGGTTTTCTCTTGCGTCTGCGTGAAGTCCGCCAAGCCGTCCTGCTCCGTCCGACCTAATTTCCTATGCAACCATTTATCACCTCAAAAGCAGTTCAGATCGTTCTGGGTGTTCTAATCGTTCTCCTTCTCCTGTGTTTGGCGTTTCTCGCGGGAGTAAAAACCAACGAGCGGCGCACTCGTCATTTTTCCAATTGGTGCGATCACTACCCTGACATGCTCAAGCCTCATCGCGGGAGCAAGACCTTGATTCCAGCGCCTCCACATCGACCGATGCCGCTTCCGAATGGCGTGTTCGGCCGTATCCTCTCTGCCACCGGCACGAATTTTATGATTGAAGGCCAAGATCAGTTTGAACAAAACGTCCTGATCACGAGCTCAACCGTGCTACGCGTCGACCGTGGAACCGCTTCGCTCGGAGATCTTCGACCCGACAGAGAAGTTGGTGTGTTCGGCCTTCCAAACGAACAAGGCCAAATTGAAGCGCGCTTGATTCGCCTCTTCCCTACTCGCCCCTAAGCCGCTTACGGTATGGCAAACTTCAAAAAAACACTTCTGAAACACAAAGTTTGGTTTATCATCCTCGGACTTGGCTTAGTTGGCGGCGGAACAATTTGGGCAAAGATGCGCACACCTCAAGAGCCACTGCGGTATGTTGTAGCTGCGGCTACCAAAGGAACCGTTATTACCTCGATCTCCGGAAGTGGTCAGGTATCTGGCCAGAATCAGATCGATGTGAAACCAACCGTTTCAGCTGAGATTATTAAAGTCCTTGTACAATCCGGTCAGAATGTCTCCAGCAGCCAAATCCTATTTCAATTGGATCCGAAAGAAGCCCAGAAAACCATCCGTGATGCGAGTCGAGGCGTGAGCGATGCTCAGATCTCTCTCGCGTCAGCTGAGTTATCCTTACGCAAGCTCCAACAACCACCAGACCAAGTAGCCGTGATTCAAGCGGAGAATTCTGTTCGACAAGCGCAACGAGCCCTCGATCAACTACGCGAACCTCCGGATGAACTCGACTTACGCCAGGCGGAAGCTGACATCCGTGCACAAGAAGAAACTGTTGGACTTTCATCTGATGGGGTTACACCAAAAATTATCCGTGACGCCTATAACACCAGCGTTCCAACCCTAAAAACCCTGTCTCAAACGCTAACGCAAACACTGTATAGCGCAGATGATGTGTTAGGTGTTGATCGAACTTCAGCCAACGATGCCTATGAGCAATTTTTGTCCGCTCAAGATTCGGCCAAGCTGCAAACCACCAAGAATCTCTACGCCCAAGCTCGCACGCCCGTTCGGGAACTGAAAACGCTAACAGATCGGCTCCAAGCGCAGAATGAATCGACCGATACTATTGATGAGGTCATTCAAAAAGCGCAGAGCACGCTGACTCTCATGGATCCACTTATACAGGGCGTTTATGATGTACTGCAAAATACTGTGTCTTCAGCCGCGTTGAGTGAAAGCACTCTAAATTCTCTAAAGAGCACCGCCCAAAGCGATCGATCGAATATCACGAGCAGACTTACCTCTCTGACCTCGCTCAGACAATCACTCGACTCGGCTCGAGAGTCCTATTCGAGTGGTGTGCGTAATTTAGACAAGGCTCGCTTAACGCTCGACAAACTCAAGAAAGGACCTGAGCCCGCCGAGATCGCATCGGCTGAGGAACGTGTCCAAGAAGCCCAAGCCTCATTCAACAAATTGAAACGCGGAACCGATCCACTCGATCTTTCGAGCGCACAGAATACGATTCAACAGCGTCGAGCGTCGGTCGTGGATGCCCAAAATAAGCTGCGCGACGCGCAGGAACTCCTACAGAACTATACAATCCGCGCCCCATTCGAGGGGATCATCGCGAAAGTTTCCGTCAAAGAACATGACGCTGTCTCCGCTTCGACGGCGCTCGTGACCTTGCTCACCCACGCCAAGATCGCCCAGATCAGCTTGAATGAAGTTGATGTTTCAAAAATTCAGGTTGGCCAAAAAGCTACACTGACCTTCGATGCACTTCCCGATCTGACGATCGCTGGAAATGTCAGCGAAGTCGATTCCATCGGCACCGTGAGTCAAGGTGTTGTGAATTACAGTGTGAAGATTTTGTTCGTCACCCAAGATGATCGGATCAAACCAGGTATGAGTGTTTCCGCAGCGATCATCACGGCGACCCGGACCGATGTCCTCACTATCCCGAACGTCGCACTGCGAACGGGTGGATCGGTACAGGTTCTGACGAATATTGATCCGGCCCTAGCTCTTACTGCGCAAGGTATTGTTCCAACGACGCCTCCTGAAACACGTACTGTTCAAGCAGGACTCGCTAATGATCAGCTAACAGAAGTGCTGTCAGGACTGCAGGAAGGTGATTATGTCGTGACACGTACGATTGATCCAGCGCTCCAGACATCCGCCGCTCGAACCGGAACGACACAAACAGGTACCGGCGCGGCGGGTGGATTACGGATTCCAGGTCTAGGTGGCGGCGCAGCCGCAGGCGGTGGCGCGACCTTCATCCGACAAACCGGGCGTTAATCTATGATCGACGCACACGACCTTGTAAAAGAATATGTCACCGGCAAAGAAACCACGCGCGTCTTGAAAAGCGTTTCCTTCTCGATCGCGAAGGGCGAATTCGTTGCCATCATGGGCCCCTCTGGCTCGGGAAAATCGACCCTGATGCATATCATCGGCGCGCTTGATACCCCGACATCCGGCTCTTACCTGCTCGATGGTGTCGACGTCTCTTCATTGCCAGCCGATGAATTAGCACGGATTCGCAAAACAAAAATCGGTTTCGTGTTCCAAGCCTTCCATCTCCTCCCTCGTACCACCGCTCTCCGCAATGTCGCTCTCCCTTTGGTCTACGCCAAACTCCCACCAGAGGAACGCGCCGAACGAGCAGCTCGCGCCTTGGTTGATGCCGGCCTCGCCGAAGACAAACATCTGAACCTCTCAAACCAACTCTCCGGCGGACAGATGCAGCGCGTCGCCATCGCTCGTGCGCTCGTTAACGACCCAGCGATCATTCTGGCTGACGAACCAACCGGGAACTTAGATTCGAAAACGGGTGACCTGGTTCTTGGAACATTTCAGAAATTACACAGACAAGGCCGAACGATCGTCCTCATCACGCATGAACCGTATGTCGCAGAACACGCGGAACGAATCCTGGTGATTCGTGATGGAGAGCTCGTCGAAGATCGGAAGAATGCCCATGTACGACAGCAAACCCAACACGTATGAGACCCACCGATCAAGTCGCGGAAATCTATCTTGGCGTGTCCTCGAACAAAGTTCGCTCAGGGTTAACCATGCTCGGCATCGTTATTGGCATCGCCTCCGTCATCGCCATGTTGTCGATTGGACAAGGAGCCAAAGCGCAGATCGAATCGAACATTCAATCGATCGGTTCGAACTTGCTCATGGTCATGCCGGGAGCGCAACGCGGAGCCGGAGTCACGGTCAGCGCAGGTCGTGGATCAGCGCAAACGCTTACACTAGACGACGCGATCGCTTTGCGCGAAGCCGAAGGCGTTCTTGCCGTCTCCCCAGAGTCGTCTCGACGCTACCAAGTAACTGCTCGTGGCAAAAACACGAATACCTCCGTGTTGGGATCCATGCCCGCGTACTTGGGCGTCCGAAATGTCGGCTTGGAAGCAGGTGCGTTTTTTACAGACGCGCAAGTTGCCTCTAAATCCAAGGTGGCTGTTCTTGGTCCCACAACTCGAACCGACCTGTTCGGAGAAGGTGCGCAGCCTATCGGTGAACGGATCCGCATCAATGGTCTAGATTTCACCGTTGTCGGTGTGACGGCGGCAAAAGGTGGCTCCGGCTTCTCGAACCAGGATGATACAGTCTTCATCCCCGTCACGACGATGAATGCTTTTCTGACCGGTAGTGACACAGTCAGCACCATTAGCGTTCAAGCGAGAGACGCAGCTTCGATGACGCTGGCCCAAGAAGCCGTCACGAATGTCTTACTTGATCGTCATAAAATCCCAACGCCTGATCGTGCCGACTTCAGCATCTTGAACCAATCAGATCTTGTGAGTGCAGCCTCGAGCATTACCGATACCTTCACCGCCTTACTCGCCTCGATCGCTGGTATTTCTTTATTGGTCGGTGGCATTGGCATCATGAACATGATGCTCACTACCGTCACCGAACGCACGCGCGAAATCGGCTTGCGTCAGGCCATCGGGGCCGAGAAAACGGAGATTGTCGGCCAGTTCCTTGGCGAAGCGATTCTGCTCACGCTCATGGGCGGCTCGCTCGGCATCTTGTTGGGCTACGGGATCTCCAAGATCCTGAGCTCGCTCATGCAGATGCCAACCGTCGTCTCTTGGACCTCAGTCGCGCTGGCCGTGAGCGTGTCGGTTGGAATCGGGTTGGTGTTCGGGTTCTATCCTGCGCAACGCGCCGCGAAACTTAATCCTATTGAAGCTTTACGTTATGAATAATAAATTCATTCTTTCCTTACTCGTGTGCGTGTTGGCCGCTGGTGGTGTTGGGTTTTACGGTGGAATGGTCTATGGAAAACAACAAACGCCGAATCAGGCAGGTGTTCGGGGGGCGAATGCAGCTGGCACATTCCGCGGAGCAGGGGCGGCGGGCGGAGCTGGACGATTGGCGGGTGCTGGCGCCGGGAACGGAGGCTTCTCAAATGGTGAAATCGTGAGCAAAGATGATTCCAGTCTCACACTCAAACTGATGGACGGTGGCTCGAAAATTGTCCTAACCTCATCCTCGACGCGCGTCGGAAAAATGACCGATGGGACCATGAGCGATCTCACGAACGGAACAAACGTAATGGTCTCCGGAACAACCAACTCCGATGGGAGTATTACCGCTTCCACTATCCAAATCAGACCAGCTGGAGGCGATGCCATGATCCTGCGACGGACGGGCGGACAACCGGGGCAACCACCAGCCGGACAAGCTGTTCCACAACAGCCATAAGCACACACCAAACGAACGCGCCGGCGTTCGTTTGCTTGTAGAGTGATCCAGTCTCTATACTGAAAGGGCTATGGCTGAGAAATTCAACCCTGATCCTCCCCTTCCAAAAAAGCCCGCTTCATTGGAACAAGAAGAAGCTGCGCAAGAAAGAGCACGACATGCCCTCGAAAAACAGGAAAAACGAACCGCCTTTGCCGCCAAGTTTTTAACAAGAAGTGGGTTTCCCCCACCAGTACGAGAGAGACTCGAACAACTCACCGAACCAGAACTCGCCTTCATGCGCGGCTATATTGATGCGCACGCGGGCGAATGGGATCTTTATGATATGAAAGGGGTACTCGTCACTGGCGTCCAAGTTGAAAACGAAACCATCACCGTCACGTTCTGCATTGTCGCGAAAGAAAAGAAAGATGATGTATTTCTTGAACGATCCATCCCTCGCACTGTCCAAAAAGAGGCGGTCATGATTGCAGCTGGCTCTATCAAACCCCGCTCCTCAACTCCTCGCTGCTAGATACGCTTCAAATGCACGAGCCAGATTCTCAATGATTGGGTGATTCTTGTAGTCTTTTGGATCGATCCAGAGGAATTCCATGTGATCATCACTCAGTAAGACATCGGACGCATCACAGCTCACGCGGAAGAAAATACCCACGATCTGCCAGTTCTCACCACGCACGGTCGGTCGCCATTCACCAACATAGATCGGCTCGTGGACTGTTGCCGTTAACCCTGTTTCCTCCTTTACTTCACGACGCAGCGCCTCGTCAAAATGCTCACCCGCGCTTAAACGACCACCTGGGACATCAAACTTCCCGGCATTCGTTCCATCCTGGTAGTTGACTGACTCTCGAACAACGAGCACTTTTCCATCCCGTTCAATAAACGCTTTCGTCGCGACAAACAACTTGTCGATGGATGCTTCGGACATACGCTGGTAATAGATAGGTAAATAAGGCAGACTCTTGGTCAATCATGACCTTGCTCCAGATTCAAGACCTGACCAAGTCCTATGGCCTCCAACACGTGCTCGATGGAGTCGCGCTTACGATTGCCGATGGACAAAAAATCAGTTTGATTGGTCGTAATGGAGCCGGAAAATCAACGCTCATGCGCATCATAGCCGGCAAGGAAACGGCTGATCAAGGGGAAGTCTTAGCCTTTGATGGCTGCACGATTGGCTACCTAGAACAGCATGCCGAATTTCCGGACGGAGTAAGTGTCGCGGAGTACCTGGAAGAAAAAAGTGGAAAACCAGCCTGGTCCTGCGCCAAAGAAGGGGCGCGGTTTGGTTTGAAAAAAGACCATTTGGCACGCCCTTGTAACGATTTGTCTGGTGGCTATCGAATGCGCATTCTATTAACTCTGCTCGCACTGCAAGATCCAGCGTTGCTCCTTCTCGACGAACCGACGAACCATCTCGATCTTCAAACTCAGTTTCTGCTCGAGGCTTGGTTGAACGAGTTTCGTCATGCCTGTTTGATCATTTCGCACGACCGTACCTTTTTGAAAAACGTCTGTGATCGCACCATTGAACTCGAACGTGGCAAAGCGACCACCTTTCCGGGTGATGTCGATACCTATCAACGGTATAAAGAAGAACGAGACTTGATGCGTGAACGGTTCAATAAAAACATTGAAGAACAGCGTGCACATTTGGAAGAATTCATTACGCGCTTCCGTGCGAAGGCGTCGAAAGCGACCCAAGCCCAGTCCAAGATGAAGCTCTTAAAAAAGCTGACGACCGTCGACATCGATCCTCCACTCCCAACCATCCGTTTACGCATCCCTCAAGTCGAATTCCGCAAAACCTTTGCCTTACGTACGCACGAACTCGCCATCGGCTACGGCGACCGAACGATCGCCTCGCATATCAGCTTCGAAGTCCAACGCGGCGAACGAATTGCAATTGTAGGAGAAAACGGCCAAGGTAAATCAACCCTGCTCAAAACTCTCTCGGAACAAATTCTGCCACTTGATGGAACCTTCACGCTCGCTAATCGCTTGAAAGCCGCTGTCTACGCACAGCACGTCACCGAATCGCTCGATCCGAGTCTAACCGTCATGCGTCATTTGGAGCTCGCCTCTGACCAAGCCGTCGTCCGTCAAGACTTGCTGCAACTCGCGAGCGATTTCTTGTTTCGTGAAGACGATCTAGAAAAACCTATTGGCGTGTTGAGTGGCGGTGAACGCTCACGCCTCTGCTTGGCTGGACTCCTCCTTGGCCGTCCTGATATTTTATTACTTGACGAACCGACCAACCATTTGGACATGGAAACGACGGAAGCGCTGGCTGAGGCATTAACGCGCTGGAAAGGCACCGTGCTTTTTGTAAGCCACTCACGCACCTTCGTGAAAACCTTAGCCACTCGCCTACTTGAAGTTCGTAACGGTCGAGCCGGCTTGGATCGCCGCACCTACGACGAATATGTAGCGGATGTCCGTCACGAAATGGTCCCATTGGATGATTCCGATTTTGCAGAAGAGGCCCGTAAACAAGAAAAACGTGAACGACACGAACGCATACAGGAATTGAAACGGCTCCTTAAGACCGTTGAAAAACAGATGGAAGACTATGGCAAAAAACGTCAAAGGTTGCTAGAAACCTACCTAGCCGAACCAACGACGTACTCCATTGAACGCCAAAAGGAGCTCCACCAGATTGAAACAATCCTCGCCCATACCGAACATGAGTGGATCCGAATCCAAGAAGAACTCGAACGGATAGAAGACAAAAAATAAGGTAATATTGCTTTTTCTAAAGTGGATGTGTATCCTGCCGCGCGAGGAGGTTTGCACGTGCAAACAGCGACTCAGTGGAAACAGAAGCGCGCGGAGAAAGACAGCCTCCCGCGCGACGGAGATGGGCGGATTCAGAGGGAGTCGATCCCCAACGATCGACGTGGCCGGCCGAGCGCCAATCATGCCTGGGTGCAGTACTGCAAGCAGCGCAGGAAAGGTACCCCGGCGGAGCGTAAGGCGAAGGAGGAGCGGCGCGAAGCGCAGCTCGAGGCGGCGCGACAGCAGACTGCTCAACAGACTGCTCAGCAGCCGATCGCCATGACAACTCCGACGGACCAGGAGGTGCTCGACCTCCAGGACCTGCTGTGGAGCCAGGTCGGCGACTTCAAGTTCGAGACGGACCTCACGGAGAGCGAGCGGGAGGAAGTGAAGAGGCTGTCGAAGGAGGGACCGCGGGATTGGCAGCGTGCAGGCTGGATCAACAGGGCCAAGTTTCTGCTTCACAAGATGAGGAGGTGACGACCAGGCGCGCTCGCCGGTCGGAGAAGTACCCGGCCATCGTATTCGCGAAGCACGCGAGAACGATAGCCGGGTACAGCTAATTTTAGAGAGACACCAATTTTGTTAGACTCTCTTCCTTCATGCCTGAAACCTTCACTGTATTGACATTTACCAGCAATTCGCCTTAGTCTGCACACAAGGAAGGATGGTGCATGATGGCGAAGTCGCATAGACGGAACAGAAGAGCACAGCCTCAAGGGAGTATTCACGCGGGGGTCCTGGTGGAGGGTGACCAGACGGGTGGAGAAGATGTGGTCGCAAGACAGCCGAAGGTCGCCACACCTCCGCTCACTACGCTGACTGATGGCGAGCTGAAGCTCATCGAGGAGGATGCACGCAACGCTATGTCGAGCATCGTCTCGGAGAACACTGATCTACGGATTCTTCCACCCGATTCTCCCGTTCGTGGGATCGCCGGCCTGTTCTACGAAATCATCGATACCCGTGATGACCGGGTGCGATGGATCGAACAGGCAAGAACTCGGCTCAATGAGTACGGCGCTTCGCCCAGGCCTAAGAAGAGGTAACCAACTCTCGCCCATCGTCGCGGCCCCTCCGCTCGGTGGGCGTCGCGCGTTTTAGAGACTAAATCAACGCCAAGAGCTCTTGTTCCAGCTCCTTGTACCGTGACTTACTCGATTTCAAGTAATCAGTAAACGCATCCTTTAATTGAACTGTTTTCATTTGGCCAGACGGCAACAACACAAACGCCGCCGGAGCAATCGCTTGCTGAGCCGAGTACCAGGGAGTGCAGAGTCGCACGATCCGAGCTTCAAGCTGAGCTTCATCCCACCCATCTTGCATACGCGTTGACCAATTCACGACCTGGGTTTTGGAAGCGATCTTTGGCAACAACTCCGTCTCAAAATACGCCGACCACCGTTTATTGTTCGATGTGAAGAATAAAATACGTATACCCTTCTCCGTCCAGACTCGTCGCACTTCTTTTAAAAGGGTCCGTCGCAGAAATAAGCGATGCAGATAGCGGCCAAGGAGGTACACTCCCAACAGAATCCAGACCGGCCACAGATAGATCGCCAAGGCAATCAGAAGGATCAAAAAGAGCGCGTCCCACTGCCGTTTTGTAGTGTAAATCCAAGGCATGTTCAGGACAGTAGCACTATTTCTGTCCATCTTCTACACTCTGTCCATCTATGCCTATCAATACTCTCCCCTCTTCCAAGAAGGCTGCCCCCAAGGCTCTTCCCGCCTGGAATCTGTCCGATCTTTTTTCTTCCATCACCGATCCCAAGATCCAAGCAACGCTGAAAACGTGCAAAGCCCAGGCTGAACGCTTCCAAAAGACCTACAAAGGCCGTATCGCCGCTCTCGCCAAACAACCAGCCGAGCTAAAAAAACTCATTCGGGTCTATGAAAGGCTACTCGAAGAATACGCCAAACCTCAGATTTACGCTGCACTCGTTCATGCCGCCGATTCCCTAAATCCAGAGAACGGGGCATTCATGCAAAAGGTCGACGTACAAAGTCTGGAAATTTCTCGC
Source organism: uncultured Gammaproteobacteria bacterium (assembly GCA_964567995.1). Classification (GTDB taxonomy): domain Bacteria; phylum Patescibacteriota; class Patescibacteriia; order 2-12-FULL-60-25; family 2-12-FULL-60-25; genus JAGOTP01. Next base: position 167,671 of record CAZMOB010000001.1, on the reverse strand, counting down.
GCCTTTCTATTTTTCGAACTTGAGCTCGGAACAATTCCCGCTTCGACGCTCGACAAGTTAATCAAAACCAAAGAACTGGCTAACTACGCCCATTACCTCTCGCGGATTCGTGAGTATCAACCACATCGCTTGGATGAAGCCCGCGAACAGCTCTTAAATGACTTGTCCGTCAGCAGCAGTGGAGCCTTCACGCGTCTGCACGAAGAAGAATTGTCGCGCTATAAATACGAAGCACCTCTGGGCAAGAGCCAAACGCCTCGTGTCTCACAAGAAGATGTTCTGCATGGCATCAACAGCTCAGACCGAAAGGTACGCAAAGCGTCAGCGGACAGTCTCTCACAAGGCCTGAAGGACCAAGCTCATCGCCTGACGTTCATGACGAACACGCTCCTTCAGCATAAGCGCACTCTTGATCGCTATCGTCAGTACGCCACACCAGAAGCGGCTCAGCACATGTCGAACGAGACCGATCAAAAAACGGTCGACGCGATGAGCGAGGCCATCACCCGCTACTATCCGTTGGTCGCGAATTATTATAGTTTCAAAAAGAAGCTACTGAAGCTCTCCGAACTCTATGATTACGACCGCTACGCGCCTCTCCCAGAAAGCGCGACGACATTTAGCTTCGACCAAGCTAAACAGATCGTACTGGATGCATTTCATCGCTTCTCCCCTCTCTTTGCGGATCAAGCGCGCGCGTTCTTCGACAATCACTGGATCGATACGGGCGTCCGAACCGGCAAACGCGGCGGAGCCTTCTGCATGTTCAACACAACGGACCTGCACCCGTATGTCCTCGTGAACTACAAAGGTGGAATAAAGGATGTGTCTACATTGGCACATGAACTCGGCCATGCGGTACATGCTTGTCTAGCGCGAAAACAAACCTATCTGAACTTCGACATGCCGCTGACCTTTGCCGAAACGGCTAGTGTCTTCGGTGAAATGCTCGTCTTTGACGCATTACGTGAGAAAATCACCGACCCGAAGGAAAAACTAGCGCTCTATCTGCAAAAGATCGAGGAAATCTTCGCAACCGTCTTCCGACAAACCGCGATGTACCGCTTCGAGCAGGATATTCATGCGCTCGGCCAGGAAAAGGGCGAGCTCACGACCGAAGAGATTAATCAGCGTTGGCTCGTGCGGCAACGTGAAATGTTTGGGACATCTGTAAACATGCGCGATGACTACGGCTACTGGTGGGAATATATCGGACACTTCATTCACACGCCTTTTTACGTCTATTCGTACGCCTTCGGGGAAATTCTGACGTTGTCGCTTTTCGCACTCTATAAAAAAGAGGGCGCGGTATTTGTAAAGAAATATCAAGACCTTCTGACGGCGGGTGGCTCCAAAACACCGGCTGAATTCTTAAAACCCTTTGGAATTAATCTGCAGGATCCGAAATTCTGGGAACAAGGCTTGAGCTACGTACAAGCATTGGTGGAAGAAGCGATCAATCTCGCCAAACAGACCAATAAAAAGGTTTAACGAACTCTGGTTTTCTGAGCCTGTAATGTCTTATCAAGCGCCGTATCCCACGCTTCCACAATCTTGTGCGAACCCTCCCGCAACGCCCGCAAACTCGCGAAGCGTTCTTCCGGTTGAAGGTCTAACAAGCAAAGTTTCTCCCACTGGGGCAACAGACGTTCTGGAACATCCAAACACAGATAGTCCTTCTCTACCGCCCAACAACGCACTGCGGCCTCGGCTTCTGGCTGATTGAATGTCACAAAACGTCGCGTCGTGATCAAATTCGCTTGCTCCTCTTGTACGACCGGCACACGCTCGATCAGCTCGATCCCCTGTGCTTGCCAATGCTCAACCACTGTCTCGAGCTGCGTTCGTCCCCGTGAAGACAAAGAAAAGCGCTGAAGTGCTCCCTGCTCAAAGACAAACTCTCCAAGTAGATCAAATTCTGAGGAAAATAAAAACAACAACATAGGATCGTTTAGGACGAGAGTGGAATCGTTGGCCCTGAGCGTCGACCTGCGAGAAAAGGCTCGACCCGAGCTCGGAACCAGGCGGGTACAGGAATTTCTTGCGCTTCAAAACGAGCGGCCTCGATCAAGAATGGGCGAATCATCGTTCGCTCCTCATCCGAAAGCGCCTGGTAGTGTTGTAAAAAACTTGCTCGTAGCGCACGACTTGGCAGTCGTGTGACCATTACTCTATTGAGATCTGACTCTTCAGAAAAAGCTGTTCGTGGTTCGCCCTCTTTCAATCGTCGTTGCACAACCGTTTGTATGCTCTCGATAAGGATGCGCCAAGTCCGTAACAACGCCGGGGAAAAGACCGAGGCATGATGAGTAGCGTCTGCAAACTCCGTCTCTTGCCGCTGTTTCAACTCAAAACGATAGTAAGCGAGATCCCGAATCAAGCTCTCATACTCCTCCGTTCGTTCTGCAGGCGGGACGCGTTCGAGTACATGCCTTATCCGCATCCATTCTGTCGGTGCCGATCGATCTAAGAGCCCGCGCATCATCTCAGCCAATACCGGATCTTGAATCGGTTCGATGAAATCGTGCAGGATAGAGCCCCGTTCCCGCTCAAGCGCTACATCATGTCGGAACGCCTGAGCTTCTTTCAGTAAGACTGGCCAGTTGATGGCGGGGTTCTGCTGACTGAGCATACGGACATCTTCCAGCACTGCCGCTGCCGATGATCCGGGAAATCGATCTTGTAAAAAGGCAATGGCTGAACGTTCAATCGACCCATCTGGCGTCGTCGCTTGAATGTGAATCAGTGCCTTTACCAATTCTGAACGATACTCATTGGCCATCGCCTTCCAAAGAACCGGCTGGCCTTGGAAACGCACTTCCAAGAACCGCTCAGGGTAAGGAAAACGAATGCGATCCTCGGATTGAACGCGCTGAATGAAATAGGCGAGTTCCCCATCCTCATGTGTATGCATGAGTTCGTGTGCGATCGTATCGATCAATTGGTCGGTACTCGCTCCTGCTGCCAAGCCAGGATTCACCAATGCCGGATACGTCGTGATGACATCTTCCTCTGCGCTTTCCGTATGACTGCAATCAGCCAATACCTCACACTGCGTTGAGACTCGACCGATTGCCTGCAACCCAAAATACGTATCATCAATAAAGCGCTGCTGCGGAGAAAATTGGATACGATACCTGCCTGGTCGTAAAAACGGATGTAGCATCTCCGCCATTCTGGAAGCGAAGCGAGCTCCATCTACACCAAATACCTCTAGCCCAGATACTTGAATATGTGCCTGTTCGCTTGGCTTCTCCCGCGTGACTGAACGCCTCACCACTTCCACCTGTTGAGGCGGTAAATCGTTCATCGTTTTATGACCATCACTCCTTCCCAAAGCCAGCGATACAGCTAAAAAAAGCGCCTTGCCCGTTGGAGAAGGCGTCGTCCGCCAAGCACGCGGCGTGACCCCGATCAACTCCAAGATATGATCTGGAATCGGTTCGTCCGTTTCAGACACCCATTCCTCTTGATCTGGTGCTGAACCTCGTTCAAATGGTTGTTCCATACCTTAGCGCTTACTATACCTCCCCGCCGCAATTCCGGAAGAGAGCATGGCGAGCAAGATCAAACCACCGCCTTCGACGGACAGAATCTGGAAAAAACGCTCTTGAAAGAAGGCTCGCACTCCTCCATCCACGCCCAAGGCACGGACCAAGAGCGGTTCACTCCAAACGATTAACAGATACGTCGCGAGTCCTGACAGAAGGAACGCAATCACGGCGAGCCAAACCCCTTCTAAAACGAATGGACCGCGGATGAACGAGTTGGACGCTCCCACCAAGCGCATGATCGCGATCTCATCGCGCTGCGTGTAAATCGCAACCCGAATTGCGTTGAATGCCATGAGCAAGCCAAAACAAGCGAAGAGCGCAATTAATGCCGAAGCAAACAAACGAACCTGTCGTCCTGCCTTTTCGACCAATGCAATCGCCCCCTCATGTCGATCATAAGTCTGCCGCTCGATATACGGTTGGTACTGTGGATTCTGAATCGCTTGCACCAAAAAGGGATACTCATCCGGATGACGCGCTTTGACGATCAACTTCGCGCCCAATGGATTACCCCCCACTTCATTCAAGGCTTCCAAGACGTTCGGATCATTCTTGTGCAGTTCTTTGAACTCCTTTAACGCTTGATCCGGCGTAATCTCTTCTAGATCTTTGACTTGGGGTAAAGAACGAACAAAGAAACGGGCCTGGGACACAACGGCTGCCGGTGTATCCGATTTAAAGGTAATCGTAATATCTACTTTTTCCTCCAACGACCGAGCGACCGATCCAACGATCGACTGCACTCCGATCAATACGTTCACCGAAAGTAAGGCGAGTGAAAACACAAACACCGTTGCAAGACTGATCCAACCATTGCGCCACAGATTGCGGATGGAAGCTCCAAAAATGCGCCAAGCAGTGCGGATCATACAGGAAGATGGTATTTGCCTTTCTCTTGATCCGTCGCGATCCGTCCATCTTTCAACGTGATAACACGACGTCGAATTGCATTCACAATCTCCCGATTGTGTGTGACCAACACGATCGTTGTTCCAAAGGCATTAATCTTCATGAGTAGGTTCATAATCTCTTGCGTATTCACCGTATCCAAGTTTCCTGTCGGCTCGTCCGCCAACAACACTTTTGGACGATGGACCAGCGAACGAGCGATCACGACGCGTTGCTGCTCACCTCCGGAAATCTCCGTTGGAAACCGATGCGCTTTATCCGTCAGACCCACAATCGAAAGAACTTGTGGAACCACTTCACGGATACGCTTAGCAGACTCACCCGCCACCTCCAACGCAAACGCAACATTTTCATAGACGGTTTTTTGTCGCAGCAATTTGTAGTCTTGAAAGACCACCCCCAATTGTCGCCGAAGATACGGAACTTCTCGTGGCTTGATCCGCGTAATATCCCAGCCGCCGATAATGATCCGACCGCTACTCGGCCGCTCTTCCGCGATCAAGAGTTTCGCCAACGTCGTTTTCCCCGCACCGCTTTGCCCGACGATCGACACAAACTCCCCCGGTTCAATATGCAAAGACACATCCTGCAACGCAGGATCCCCCGACGCATAGACTTTTGTCACGTGTTCAAGAAGGATCATAGAGCCAACAACAGAGGGAAGTATAGCAGAAAACAGCATTGTGAACGAGTCTGCGTTTTTCGCTGATACCAAAGCCTCCGTGCGCAAGGTTGGAGCACAGGAGAGCACATAGCGCGTTGCATCTTCACGGGTGCAACCAGCGATGCAGATGGGTCCTCATCTCCCCCATCGTGCGTCTGCCCCTTTCCGTGGCAGGAACCGTCAACTCGGTCCCGCTGCAAGAACAGAGGCCGTCGACCAATCAGGTCGCGGCCTCTGCATTCGTTTTATGGGCTAGATCGTTTTATCCAAGCATGCTCTTCGCTACCGTTTCCATCAATCCTTCATCAAACATGGTTGGAATAATGTTGTCCGCTGTTGGATTCGTAACCATTGAAGCAATCGCCTTCGCGGCACGCACCTTGATCTCGTCTGTCACTTTCTTTACGTCATGATCCAACATGCCACGAAATAATCCCGGATAACACAAGGCATTGTTTACCTGATTCGCAAAGTCACTGCGGCCAGTCGCCAGAACAGCCACACCCGCTTCTTTTGCCACATCCGGCAAAATTTCCGGCACCGGATTAGCCAGTGCGATCACGATTGGGTCTTTGGCCATCGCTTTGATTACCTCCGGACCGAACGCACCGGCCACGCTGATACCAATCAAAATATCTGCATTCGCTGCCACCTCTAAGAGAGAACCACTTCGTCGTTCTTCATTCGTCAGTTCAGCAAGCAATTGTTTCTCAGGATTCAAATCCCCTCTTCCCACATAAATTGCTCCGGTACGATCAACCGCAATCAAGTTTTTTACGCCGTATGTTTTCAATAACTTGGCAATGGCCGTTCCTGCAGCGCCAGCTCCGTTCAGTACAATGCGACAGTCTTCCAAGTTCTTCCCAACGACCTTCGTTGCATTGATCAAAGCCGCCAACGTCACAATCGCCGTTCCATGTTGATCATCATGCATCACAGGGATATTCAACGCTTCCTGCACACGTCGTTCGATCTCAAAACACCGGGGAGCTGAAATATCCTCGAACTGTAGCGCCCCAAAACTGGGAGCCAATGCGATCGCGATCTTGATGATTTCTTCTGGATCCTGCGTGCCCAACACAAGCGGCACAGCATCAATTCCCGCAAACCGCTTGAAAATCGCGCACTTCCCCTCCATCACTGGCAACGCCGCCGCCGGACCAATATTACCAAGGCCCAGGACCGCTGACCCATCCGAGATCACCGCGACGGTATTTTTTCGCCACGTGAGCCGATCTGCCTCTTCCGGACGCTCCGCAATCAAACTCGAAACCGCCCCGACTCCTGGAGTATAAACCAGGGTCAAATCAGCCCGATTCTCGATCGGCTGCTTGGGCTGCATCTGAATCACGCCTTTGTTCGTTCGATGTAAGTCAATCGAGGCTTGTTGGATCTCATTCCAGGTGGACATAGTGGCCAGTAGCATGCCTCTCTAGGGGATTTCTGCCAAGTTTGCTACTCTCCCTGACATGTCCATCACCCCGGCCGCCTTCGAACGGAGCTACCCGACACCAAAAGACCTTCCCGTCACCCTCCCACACATCGTGTTGGTGGGTCGGTCGAATGTTGGAAAGTCCAGTCTTGTGAATCGTTTGGGTGGACAAAAAGACCTGGCCCGCACCAGTAATACCCCCGGCCGAACACGCCTTATCAACCGCTACACGTTCGGCAAGTCCTTTTCATTACTCGACTTGCCCGGCTACGGTTTTGCCAAGCAATCCAAAAAAGAACGAGGCGAGCTTGAGCAGATGATCTACGACACGCTGCTCATGCCACCAGCGCTCATCCTCCTTGTCATTGATGCCGCCGTTGGACTTTCTTCCCCGCTGGATGGAGAGATGGCGCTCTACCTACAAGAACAAAAACTGCCTTGGATCTTGGTCATAAACAAATCAGATAAACTTTCGCAGTCTGAAAAATCACAATTGCAACACGCCCTTATCCGACAAGGGGTGAACGCATCCGCCGTCTTCTTCTCCGCTCGTACTGGCACTGGCAAAGAGGCGCTCCTCGGCCTCATCCAAACCCAGCTCGAAGCCGCCAAGCGGGCTGAGTCGTAAGCTCGACAGACCGCAGGTTTACGCGTAGCGTAAAAGGCATATGGCGTACGATTTACAGCCGTTTTTAAAACAAGCGTTGGAGCGTGGCGAAACCACCGCAAGTATCACGCAGGCTCTCAAAGCAGCTGGCTGGCCTGAAGAAGAGATCACGTCCGCATTACGTGGCTTCGTCATGATCGATGGATTCACCCTGCCCGTTCCTCGCCGCGAGCCCTATCTGTCTGCTCGGGAAGCCTTTTTGTATTTGGTGCTGTTTCTGACGCTCTACATTACCGCTGTCTCTTTTGGCACATTACTCTTCGCACTCATCGAACGCGCAATTCCTGATGTACTCCAAGGGAATTATGCCAGTATTGCCGGACTCTCGACCGTACGTAACTCAACAGCCGCGTTGATCATTACGTTCCCCATCTTCGTCGTCCTGAACCGCTTTCTTGAAAAAGGTCTCGAACGCGATCCGCTAAAACGTGGTTCCAAAGTTCGTAAATGGCTCACCTACTTCACCTTGTTCGTCGCAGCTGTCAGCATCATCGTCGATCTGATCACGTTGGTCGGATCGCTGTTGTCTGGTGAATTGACCGTCCGCTTCTTACTCAAAGTTGCCATCGTCCTCCTCATCGCTGGCACCGCCTTCGGCTATTACCTCTGGGATCTTCGTCGCGACGAGGCTCTCACCCACGCCTAATATGCTGCACACGCTACCCACAGTCCGTGTTATTCGCTGGGGAGTCTGTCTCGTAATCATTATAGCGATTATCGCTGGACTGTACGTTTCCGGATCCCCCACCACACGTCGTAAAGAAGCACTCGATCAGCAACGGGTAAACAACCTGGACCAGATCACCTATGCTGTTGATGTATTTGCACAAACACGCGGAACCATCCCTCGCAACTTGGCAGACCTCGTCAGTACCCAACCACATATTAATAGTGAAATACGCGATCCAGCAACCGGTGTCGAGTATGAATATTACGACATTTCTCCAGCAACAACATCTACCAAAGTCTTTTACCAACTCTGCGCCAATTTCGATCTTGCCACCTCACCAGAAGAGCGATCCACGCCAGCTGGACCAGTGCCCGTTGGAGGGGCGTTAGTCGATATTCCAAGCTGGTACCATAGTGCTGGACGTACCTGTTTCAATCTGCGCGTCAGAACATCACAGAATGTTCCTGCGATCGTTCCAAAACCAGGATTAATCCGATAACCCTATGACTGATGCTTTTTATTCCCTAGGCCTCACACGCGATCAACTCACCGAGCTCCACCGCTCACTTCTTTCGCAGTACATCGTCGAAGAAACCTTTCGCCGTGAACGAGGAGAAGACAGCCAAGAACCTCCAGCGCTTTTGGGTCACCTGGAACGCTTGCTTGAGTTGAGCGAAGAGGAAGCGCACAGCCTCTTTCATGAAGAAGAGGATCGTCTGTGGGAATACAGTTGGTACGCCTACACCGACGAATGGGCTTGGTACCGTGCGCGCCAAGAAACAGAAAAAACCATCGGCGATCGACTTGCTTTGACATCTCCGGAACAACTAGAGGACCTGATCGAAAAAACCTACGATGAACATTTTGCTCGCTACACCCAAGAAATCGATATGGCTTCGACCGTTCGATCCAACGCATCCAATAAAAAATCCTTGCCGCGACGCGCCAAAAAATAACAGACCGTGTATACTGACTGTACATGGCGATTCGTCGTTCTTTTGATGCCTGGGTTGTCTCTGCACCCCTTGGACGAGGCGTAGATCTTGTCGCTCAAGCGTGCGCTGATCTTGCGTTTCAAGAAAAAGTCCTTCGAGCAGACACGTATGCAGGTATTCCGCCCCATGACCGCGCGCTCTGGTCCCATCTTCAGGAACAACCGTCCTTCTTGTCTTCTTTGAGTCGGATCCCCCTCATCGGTCGCCCCCTACGACGCGTGACGGAGCGCTTCGTTCACCGCCTACCCTCTCGCTATCCAGAACGCGAACAAGCGGCCTGGAACCGCCGCCTGATTGAATTCTATTATTATCTCCAAAACAAAGAGCTGGGACGAGACCTCATTCAGCAGCTGTCGAAACAATCTCTCCCGCTTGTCACGAGCTCTCAAGTTCTAGCCTTCAGCGCCGAAGTCCACGGCTATCCCGGCCCGATCTATCTCGTCTGTCATGCGGCCGATCCTTCACGCGCCTGGGCCCCACTTGAACCACAACACACCAAGATCGAATTCCTCGTTCCAACCCGAACGGCAGAAGAACGATTACAGGCGTATGGTGTTCCGGCTGCCAAGATTTATCATTTCGGCCTTCCGCTTTCTCCCAAGAGCATATCTTCCAAAGGCCTGCTTGCAGATGTGGAAGCACGTATTGCCCGCCTCGATCCTGATCAGATTTTCCGTCCGCGTAAAACACGCACTCGGATTCAAAAACCTCTTAGCCTCGGCCTCGTCGCCGATAGCGGTTGGCGTACCCACGAATTGCTGAAACTGTTTGAAGGAGCAGGGAAGGCTATTCGAAATGGAGAACTCATCATCCATTTGTTCACGGGGAACGATCTTACCCGAGCACGCTCAATCGAAGCCATCGCTCGCAACCAAACACTCCACCGTCATCTAGGTTCTTCTCTCATCGTACATGCTCATGCGAACGAAACTGTCGCTTTCGCTTCGTTTACGCAAGCTCTCCCAAGCATCGACGTTCTTTGGACAGCCGCGAGCCCCTGGGTATTTTATGCCGGTCTCGGTCTTCCTATCATCGTGCAGCCACCTCTAGGCGGCCAAGAAGAGGCGCGTTACGCCTGGCTACGAGGGATACAAGCCGGCTTGCCTCCACTCGAATTAGAAACGTTAAGCGAATGGCTCATGGACTGGAAACGCTCAGGCGGTCTCGCCCGGTTGGCCTGGAATGGCTATGGAGCGGCCCCGTCGGCTGGTTACGAGCGCTTAAAGCAGCTCTTACAGGGCAAACAGCCGTCCGAGGAACCATTACATGCCACCATCCCTGAATAACGACGCTTACTCAACCAACGAATAGCTAATCGACTCACCTTGAATAGAAGGCGAGGTAGAATACAGTGTATCAGCGAGTCCCGTGAGTCGCTCTGCAATTGCATTCGGGGTCACGGTCGTAAGATCGGCTCGCGCAGGCGGTCGTGGCAACAAAAAATACAAGGCTAATCCGGCGATGAGAAACAACACCAAGAAGAACCCAACCGCGTAAAAGAAATAGTCCCCTTCATCTAAGATTTGTAACGCAACACGATAAATCACGTACCCAACAATGAGTACGAGAATCCCGATTCCGACCGCGATCAATTGCGCCATACTAGGCAGAGCTTAACAGAAGCCTCGGAAAGGCTCAATCGCCTTGACATCTAAGCCACTATTGACATTATATTATAAATCTGATAGTATTAATCCAAGTAGCAAAAAAGGTTGACTCTGATATTTTGGCTAAAATAAGCGAAAAATTCGGTTACACATACTCTCGTTTGCCTGACCCGTGCTTGTCATGATGGCTCTGTCACATGAACAACGAGGCTCAAACCTATTTCCAGTCGCAAAATCTGACCACCAATTTCTATTTTTTCTTTCATGGCTGTTGACTGGCTCTGAGGGAAACTGAAACCAAGAGGGATGAGGGGATGCAAGGTGGGACAACTGAGAAAAAATAAAACATTGATAGCCTATTGACTGGTGGATCTTTGAAGAATTTTTTATAACTGAAAATACCAGCCTTTAAGCTGATATATTCTCCTCTTTCATCCTCAAAGAGAATGTAAAAGGGGTTTGGATGGCCAGGACATCCTTATGGGCCGCAGCGAGTGACGCTGGCCTGACGTGTTCCTGTACTCGGAACCAAGAGTGAAAGGAGCGACGCAGATACGTTCTTTTGCTGATCAGGCGACCTTGGGCCAGATCTCGCCGTTCTCGGCCTCGAAGACGTCGCCGTTCATCTTGAATGTGACGACACGCTCCGGATAGCAACGGGAAGCCACATAGGCGAGCGCGATCGTAGCTACGAACCTCTCCGGGCAGTTCTGACCGAGCTGATGATCGTCGAAGATCCCGGTCTCGAGGTCGTACGTGGCGACCTCAGGCGGCGGCGGAGCCGGGATCTTCAGACGAAACTCGGCGTGCAGCTTGCCGTTACGGAGAATGACCCGTACCCCCGCGAAGGTATAGGATGCGTCTTCCTGGTCCATTGAGTAGCCCACGAGTTCGTAGAACACCGTGACCGAACGGGCCAGGATGTACATCTGGAGGTCGTCGAGCCTCCGTTGAAGCTGCGCGGGATCACCAGGGTTGAATACCTCGTGAACATCTGTACGTTGCGCTCTCCATACCATCGTCTCATCCTCCTTACTTCCGCTGCTTTGCGGAACGCCGTACAAGTAACTAGTTGGTCGGAGCATCCGCTTCCCTAGCCTTCGTTGAAAACGGCGTCTTTAAGGCCAATTCTTAGCTTTAAAAACGCCGTTTCCAATTCATGTTTTATTGTATTTAGTTACAGAGAAAATTCTCATACTTCAGTATAAAAGTCAACCTTTTCAGCGGTTACTAGCAGCCATAATTGGTTCTTGACGTATTTCCTTAGCTTCCATGAATCCGCTCGTAATCATCCCCTCCTTCATGTTCGATTGGTGGAGTTTGTAAAGAAAGAAAAAACAATCTCCCACCTTTATCAATGGTAAATCCATGAGTAGTGCTGGGCGGAATATCAACGATATCGCCAACTCTTACAGGCTTCCATTCATCGCCAAGAAAGACTGATGCATAGAGCGGATCAGCGAAACCATCTTTTTCTCCTAGCACGACACAATAGGCGCGAGAGTTCCTATGTAGATGTATTTCCTTCGAAAGATCTTTTGTAACTTCTACAATTTCAGCCTGGCATTTCTCAGCATCAAAGCCAAGTTCATGGGCTAGTAATCGGAACTTCACATCGGGTAATCGAGATTTGAGGAAGCCATGATAATTCTTCCATGTAAGTCCTGATATAAAATCACGGTCATGAAGCTGGGAGATTACTTTTTCTGCGATAAAACAAAGATCCATATCGTCATTTATGTATGAGAACTTTATACGCGGAAAATATTCCTTAAGAATTCAACGGTAACTTGAACAGAGGTATTGATTTTTTCTTCGGCGTTCTCATAAAGCTCCATCTCATGTGACACGGCCCAAGCGAATTGATCCGCATGACCGATATCTGCTTCACCATGTACCATCGTATAGCGAAAATTCGTTGATCCAAGTTCTTTGGCTGCATCTTCTAACCATGGGATGAAGACAGCTGAAGTTTTTTCTAGAACCGCCATCAACGTGAGACATTCAAGACCAGAGAGGCGAGCTACCAATCCCCTCATGCTCATCACCGCGCCTGATGCTGCCTGGTAATCCTCTATTCCAGGTTCGCATTGTGCTGATTTGGCAAAATCTCGAAGCATTCCTGCATGATCATCTTTTATTTCAACCCAAAGATTTTCTGAAGCCGCATAACGCCCTTGCACAGATCGAGCACAGATAGTAGCCGCCCCCATCCAAGAGACGAAGTTACCTTCAATCGCAGCAATATACTTTCGGAGAATCTTCGCCTTTTGTTCTTTGGCAAGAGACTGAGTTGGTAGAAAATCTGACACCTTCTCACAGGCTTGAGCTAAAGAGTTCTTTACGAAAGCCTTTGGTTCTTTTTCCATACTTCTTTAGTTAATCACCAAAGAATACAACGCGTCCAATAGCTGATACAACCCTAATTTAGGTTATTTTATGGACTTCCGTCCTACAAAGATCGTCTTTGTCGCATTAAAAGATAACATTCTCGATTGATCCAGAGAGCGCTTTCCACATCTTCGCTTGATGATCCGCAATGAATTCAAACGCATTCTTTAGCTTCTCTGGCGAAGCGTTCCAAATTCTTTGAAGATCTCCTTGATCTGCCATATCGAAATGCTTCACGAATGCGTGAACCTTGAAGAACGTGAGGGCAGACTCATTCTCACAGATTGCTTTTGCCAGAATGTATAGGTCTCGATAATCTACGTTATCCAATCGTTCATAGGCGGCAAACGCACATAGACACCCATCCCAATCATGAGTATGGAGATAGTCGAGATGCCCTTTATTGAACTCACGAATGAAAGGAAGATAGTTTTCTCCACCAACAACCTCTTTAGACAAATCTGTGCCCACAGCTTGAGCGAATTCAAAGTACAATTGCTCATGTGATTTAGAACTTCCAAATTCTTCTGCAATATTAGCTAAGACCTTTTGACGCTGCTTGTGATCCGGTGCGAAATTCCCCACGTACCAAAGAAAATCATGAAAATGACCACGTGCGTGATAAAAAAGCTTCACAAAAGAAATCTTCTGCTCTGAAGACCAGTTGCGTGTCTGTTCTGGATCAAAAAGAGTAATCGAATCGTGAGCTTTTCAATTCTTAGCATCCCATTTTTGAAGATAGTCAGATAAAGTCTCCATAGGCTCATTAAACCCTTCTTGCTGAGTTTTGACTATCACCTCACCCTTACAATGGAAAAACGACAATGGGCAGCCGTAAAGGCTGCCCATGAAATGGTCTCAAAGAGACCGCTTCGTATTGTCGTGGTGGACGTTGCTAGGATCGAACTAGCGACCTCACGAATGTGAATCGTGCGCTCTAACCAGCTGAGCTAAACGTCCAAACGCGCAGGGAGCATAGCGAATCGTCCCGCAGGTGACAAGATCATGAAAAGCCTCGTACACTGGCTTCATGTCCCCGCTCCCCACCGTCCGAACGCTGACCCTGCATCTGGCCAAAACACTCGCTTCAACCATCCGCCCGCTCGACCAGCGCTGGTTCGAAGCGGAACTTCTGATTGCTCATGTCCTGGACCAGGATCGAACCTGGATCGCCCTGCATCCGGAAAAAACGGTCACCCAAACACAACTCCGACAGATCTCAGAACTCGCTGAACGTCGAGTCGCCTTCGAACCACTCGCCTACCTGTTCAATGAAGCGCCCTTCTTTGGACATACCTTTTTCGTCGATCAACGGACCCTCATTCCTCGTCCGGAAAGCGAATGGCTCGTGAATGCAGCTATTCGGATCGTTGGAAACGAACGGAAGTGGGCACTCTGGGATGTTGGAACCGGGAGTGGCTGCTTAGCACTCTCCGTCGCAGAGGCCGTTCCTACTCTGCCCGTCATCGCGAGCGACCGCTTTATCGGTGCGATTGAAGTTGCCAAAAAGAACGCGAAACGCCTCGACATAAAAAACGTCTCATTTTCGATCGGCCCCTTCCTCACACCAACCGTCAAACGCTGGCTGCACATCTATCAACAAAAACACTGGTTGATTCTGGCTAACTTGCCTTACCTCCCAGAAGCAGACAGACCACGGATGCACACGCAAGTTACCGGCTATGAACCTCTGAATGCGCTCTTCGCCAAAGAAGAAGGCTTGAGTTTAATCAATACCTTCTTACGAGAACTAAAGCGCTTTCTAGCTGCCCGAACGGGCGATATCGTCCTACTGGAACACGATCCACGTCAAGCCAAAAAACTGGCACAAACAGCCAAAGAATTGTTTCCTAACGCACAGATCACAACCGAGCTCGACCAAAACGGAGCCAAACGATTTACGGTGTTGGAGCTGTAGAACTGGCCGTTGGAGTCAACCCACCAAAGATTCGATCATCTGTCGTGACCTCGATCCAGGTCGGACCAACGGTCATGGGATACTCGGTTCCATCAGCGCCTTCGAAACGAATGGATTCGTTTTGGGCACGACTCCATCGGGCAACATATCTCTTCCCAGCTCGGTATAAGACCGCGTCACCGCTCCCAACGGTCCGAATAGACAATCTGCCTTTATCATCCAACACTTGTGCATCCGTTTTGATGACCGCCACATTCGATGCGAGCAGTTCTTGACCTTCACGTGTCTTCTGAACCGCCGCTCCCTTGAACCTCCGGTACTGGCCGAGCTGCGGATCGAATTTCCAGGTCACTGAGTAGGAGCCGCCATAGGGAATGCGGATGGACGCAGCGGATACGACCGCCTCCGTAGACGTCGCAAGCGGCTCAAAACGCCACATCGCAAATGTCGCGGTACTTGTTCCATAGCGACGCTCCATCGCTTGAGTTAACAGGTCGATCGAGGAATAGACATTATGCGGCGCTGATTTGGCACGATCACGCACAAAGGTCGATCCATTCGCCATTTCATCCAGATTGAAAAAGGTCGTGCCTAATTTTTTGATCTTATCCAAAGCTTCCGGACTGCCACCTACATGCGCATAGCCCGCCTCCCAAGCCTTCGCCCAATCGACAAAATACGGACGAGCGCTTCGCACAGGTCCAATCGAGGTCGAGGTCGGAATGGCTGGATCAAAGAACGTCATCAGCCGTGTAATCCCCCCTTCAACGGGTGATTCAATCACGAGCGAGGCTCGATCGACGCCAGACCATGGCTGTGCATCCAGTTGATTATCGATCATGACACTGATCGGACGCTTGGCTTCCCAACCGGGAGACACCAGCACCCCATCCAATCGACGAACGACTTGGCCGTTCGTAGTCGTCGTCACCGACGGGGTTGTCGGAACGAAGGGATCAGACGTTTGGCGGCGCGACAGACCTGAAATGATGAAGTACAGGAGACCCGCCGAAATCAACAATAACAAACACGCTCCCCCGATAATCCATCGTTGAGAGCGTTGCTTGTTCGACTGTTTGGTCGGTTTGTGGCCGTGAGGCGAAAGGGGCAAGCGTTGCATGCCCCAGAGTATACACTATTTCGCAGCTTTTTCCTCTGTATCTTTCTTGGCAGCTTCTTCCTTCTCTTCTTTCTTCAGATCGGCTTCGCTCTTGATCGCAGAGACGTCGGCTACAACCACTTCGTCTAACTTCTTGATCTCTTCTTCTGTCATCGGACGAGCGACTGTGGCGATCGTCGCATTCAGATCTGAGAGAATCTCAACATTCTTTGGCAAGGAGAGAGAAGATACAGGGATCGAATCTTCGAAGGTTGAGAGGGCGGACAGATCGACTGCAATCTCATGAGGCAGGTCGGCTGGCAAACAGCTGATTTCAACTTCATCCATCGATTTGACCAAGGTTCCACCTAAGCCCTTCACCGCGAGCGATTCACCCGTAAACACGAGAGGAATGCGGACGGTCATCTTTTCATCCATGCGGACCTGGTGGAAGTCGACGTGAGTCACTTCATTCGTCAGAGGATGCAATTGCACTTCCTTGATAACCGCTTTGACCGAGGATCCACCATCAACCGCTACATCCACCAAACTGGAGAAGCCAGCGGCAGCGTACATCTTCACAAAAGCCGACTTAGGCAACGTAATAATCTGACTCGCAACCCCTTTGCCGTACATGGCAGCCGGGATACGCATCTTCTTCAATTCGTTCTTGGCACGGCGGCCGGTGCTGGTACGTGTTTCTGCGGTGATCTCGTATTTCATAGACTTCAAAAAAGTGGCTTAACGATACGAGAAAATCGAAATCCCGTCAAGGGACGGGATTCGTGGGAATTTCACTTGATTTTAGAGAAAATTGCTGGTTTACGCCGTTTTCGATGGTTGCAGCAATGCCTGGCACAATTCCCTGCTTTGAGTCTCCAGCTGTACGTGGAATTGTAGGCATTCGTCGACCGATATCGCCGCCGCCTCATGGAACCGCTTGGCATCGGCTGCTTCAAGGTCCGTAACAACACCCACGGAACTCACGACGCCCGAAGCCTCCAGAACTACCGCCAGCATGGCCCGGCCGCACTTTTTGCAGCTGCAATGAAAGAGCCTTGTAGCCCCCTGATCTTCTACCAACCGAATCCCGGCCTCATCGTACACCGACTGGCACAGCGGACATTGGGTCAAAATACGTGAAGGTTGGATCGACATACCGTTAGAATACAAAAGAACCAGCGCCCGAGCAAGCTTGGAGGCTAGTTCTTTTTCGTTCTCCGTAGACCAGCGAGTGATCTGAGGGGAACTGTCCTACACGCCCGGGGAGGTTCTACGCGAGATGCGCAGGCCCCGGGCGTGGGTGCTTCGAGCGAGTTAACGCGAAGCGATGTAATTCAAAGGAGCGGTAATGAGACGAAGGAGCAGCCACTTGAGGAAGTGACCGACGGGCGGGGCGATCACCGTCCAGAGCAGGCGCCAAACGGCATCGAAGAGGGCGACGATGCGCTCGGAGCACCACTCGAGGAGGTGCGCGATCGTCCTCCAGAGGCCACCCACGTGCAAGAAGCTGGAGATCGCCCCGAAGAACGCAT
Organism: uncultured Gammaproteobacteria bacterium; assembly: GCA_964567995.1. GTDB lineage: Bacteria > Patescibacteriota > Patescibacteriia > 2-12-FULL-60-25 > 2-12-FULL-60-25 > JAGOTP01. The sequence goes on along the minus strand of CAZMOB010000001.1, from coordinate 150,230 downwards.
CGATCAGCGACCAGACGTACGGAAACAGCCACCAGATGAGCATGCCCACGACCGGGCCGACGAATGCGGGAAGCACGAAGTATCTTCCCAGCTTCTCGCGAAATACATCCCGCTCCTTAGTCCATCCCAGGAGATTGTGCAGGAGCCACCAGGCGAGGATGCCCGCCGCGTAGAGACACCAGAAGGTGGTGGCGTTGTCGTCTACACGACTGATCCCTTCGAGGTGGAGCGAGGGGCGCAGGCCGACATGGCCGCCAACCCACGTACCGAGACGCTCCAGGTAGGTCCAGGCCAACCGCGCAAAGGCGGGGCCGAAGAGCGCCGGGATGAACCAGGCAAATACGAGCTTCCAGTTGATTTTGCGGGGCTTCTTCATGGCGACTCCAGCGAATGACGAGGGAAGGGCCGTAGCCGTCTCATCACCCAGTGCGTCGTCACAAACAAGCCATTTTCACAAGCGAATCGTGCTGTAAAGAACAGACAATCATAGCCCATTTTATCAGTTTTGTCAAGGTAAATAGAACCCTCGTGGGAAAGATATTTTGGCTAATCTAAGCCTTAACTTGACTTTTTTCCTGATTTCTGTTAGAGTATTAGGCTCTTCGAAACCGGGCCAAAGAACAGTGGGTCGGAAGACCTACCCATCAGATGGCTTCGGACGGCGAACAAAGAGCGGCTCTATCGCACCCATCGTATAGAAACAGGAGCGTCCTTTCATGCACAGACAACCGTACATCAACTTCTTCGACCACTACCAGCAGGAGGAGTCGACCTGCGGAGCCGACGGCCCCGCGGAGCTGACACAAACTGGTGGGGGGCGACCCTAGAGGTCGCGTTACATCGAAGAAGAGGCTCCACGCCCCGGCCGAGTCAGGCGCCGCGCATCCGCGCTCGCAAGACTCGGACCGGGCGTCTCTTTTTTTTAAAAATTTATCGGCTAACTGATGCGTTTATCCTGGACATTATTCCACATGTGCCCAAACATCTCGCGAAAGGCATCCGCCAAATCCTGACTTTCGATGAGGATAAAAATAATTTCTCCTCGCAACGTCGACATCACGACTCGATTTCCATAGACCTGGATATCGGCAAAGAATTTACTCGGGCCTGTTTCTTTGATCACAGCGATGTGCTCATCGGGAAATCCTCCACGAATTTGATTGTCGCCACGGCTGTAGAAAATCAACCGGCGCTTGGGATGGATCTTGTCTAATTTATCGAAAAACTCACGATTGCCTTCGGTCGGATACAAGCGTAAGACTTCGTCAAAATGCGCCACCTCATCCAATGTTTTCGGCGCGACCTGTAGCAAGTCATTTTGCAATGCGCGGATCCCCTCTTCTCCGGTGAACATTTTTACGACCGGTTTCTCACCCCGTTGCAACAAGCGTAACTCCTCGACCGACGCCTCGACCTCTTTCAGCGTCGATTGCATGTGCTGCATGCGATTTTGCACGAACGAAATCAAGCGATCGGGTGATTCAGCCGAGAAAAGGCGCTTTTTCCCCTGTTGCATCGTGCTCATCAAAGTATTCCGCATGAGCGCGTCGACGGCGGCATAGGCGGTCACACGTGAAATCTTGGCCTTTTTGGCCAAGTCTTGAACAGTGGCCGGACCGGTTTCCAAGGAAACGAGATACAACTTTGATTCACTATCCGTGAAGCCTAAGGTACGAAGGAGCTTATCCCAAGAAGTCATATGGGATGAAAAAAGAGCAAAAGTGAGAAGATTAAACGTCGAGGTCTTTGACGTGTTTGGCGTTGGATTGAATGAAGCGCTTGCGCGGAGCAACATCACTGCCCATCAGGATGTCGAACATTTCATCGGCTTTGATGGCGTCATCAACTGTCACACGTTTCATGAGACGACGTTCCGGATCCATCGTGGTTTCCCAAAGCTGTTCTGGGTTCATCTCTCCCAGACCTTTGTAGCGCTGAATGTTGATCCCACCAATGCTCATCATCCCTTCGACCGGCTCTTCTGGGATAGCGAGAACTTCGGTCGGTTCTTCAACCTTCTCTTCTTTGACTTTTTTGCCCTTCGCCACCGCTCGTTCTTCTTTCGCTTTCATCATTTCTTCCATCCCTTTGTCACGTTCTTCATCACTGTAGGCGTAACGGATTTCTTTGCCGCGCTGCAAACGGAAGAGCGGTGGCTGCGCAATGTAAATATTGCCATTCGTAATGAGCAGTGGGAAATACCGATAAAACAACGTTAACAGGAGGGTGCGAATGTGCGCTCCGTCAACGTCGGCGTCGGTCATGATGATGACGCGACCATAGCGAAGTTTCGCTAAGTCGAACATGTCACCAATATTGGTCCCCATGGCGATCACTAGGTTCTTGATCTGTTCGTTCCCCAACATTTTATCCAAACGAGCACGTTCTACGTTCAAAATCTTTCCACGAAGCGGCAAGATCGCTTGGTTGTCGCGATTGCGGCCTTGTTTGGCAGAACCTCCGGCAGAGTCTCCTTCAACAATGTAGAGCTCACAGACGGCTGGATCGCGGTTGGCGCAGTCCGCCAGTTTGCCCGGCAAGGTCATCCCTTCAAGGACGCCTTTGCGGAGAACGGTTTCGCGTGCCGCACGAGCAGCGGCGCGAGCTCGTTGCGCCAAGACACACTTTTCAAGAATCATCTGCCCATCACGCGGATGCTCTTCGAGGAACATCGTGAGGGCTTCACTCATCACCGCTTCGACCGCTCCACGGACTTCTGGTGTGCCGAGTTTGGCTTTGGTCTGCCCTTCGAACTGCGGTTCCGGGTAGCGAATGGAAATAACGGCCGTCAATCCTTCACGGACATCTTCCCCAGAGAGGTTGTCGTCTTTTTCTTTGATGTAGCCTTTGGCACGCGCGTAGGTATTCAAGACACGCGTGAGGGCCGCGCGGAAGCCTTGAACATGCGTTCCGCCTTCTGGGTTTGTGATGTTGTTCGTGAAGGCGTAGAGCGTTTCGGAATAATCCTCAGTGTATTGGATCGCAATCGAAACCTCAGACTTTTCGACCTGCTTCTCCACAAAGAAAATATTCTCGTGTTTCGGCTGCTTCTTGTGGTTCAAAAAGCGCGCATAGGACACAACGCCCCCTTCAAAGTAAAAGCCGTAGACCTCATGCAGACCCTCGGTGCGCTCATCAATGACAGACAAACGAATGCCTTTGGTGAGGTAACACTGCTGGCGATAGTGATCAATGATCCGCTGGTGGTCCATCGTGATTCCATCGGTAAAGATGGTTTTGTCTGGATGGAAAATGATGGTTGTGCCATTCCGATCGCTCTTCCCGATCTTTTTGACGTCACCTTGCGATTTTCCACATTTGTAGAACTGCTGGTACTTTCCGCCATCGCGCTCGACAATCACTTCCAAATCATCAGACAAAGCGTTCACAACGGAGACACCCACCCCGTGTAGACCACCAGAGATTTTATACCCGCTCGATTCACCACCGAATTTTCCACCGGCGTGGAGCTTCGTCATGACAAGCTCAAGCGCCGACACGCCATATTGTTTGTGCGTATCGACTGGGATGCCACGACCGTTGTCCGTCACTTTGACTTTGTCGTTTGGAAGAAGTGTAATCGTGATTTCATCGGCATGCCCAGCCATCGCTTCGTCGAAACAGTTATCGACGACTTCACGCAAGAGATGGAACAAGCCTTCTGGACCGGTCGATCCGATATACATGCCCGGGCGCTTGCGCACCGGCTCCAAGCCTTCCAAAACGGAAATCTGTTCGGCGCTGTAGCCGTTCTTTGCGGGGGTTTTTGCCATAGAAAGAGTTGGCCGGATAGTAGCAAGAGAAAGCCTCTCCGAGAAGTGGATGAAATGAATGGGTCACTTGCAAAAAAGATGCTATCATGGAGCTATTCGTTATGCTCTCTGACCAACATCAGATCGGTAGTGGAATGAGCGAAAGTGATCTGACCGCCGCCTCGTGGTGGGTCAAACATCATCTTGGCTTACGCCGTTTTGGATACGGCTGTCTTATTGCAGTAAGCGTCTTGTTCTGGGGATACACCCTTTGGTCGTTGGTCGATACCTATCTCATTTCTTGGCCACGAGAATCGCGGATTCCAAAACTAATCGCTCAACAGATGGTGCCGTTAGAGGCAATCCAGAGCGTCGCTCCCGAAGCGCTCCAACCAGCTGACGTCCAAGCCTTTGAAACAACGGAGGGACGGCTGGATATTCTAAGTAGTCTCAGCAATCCGAACGCGCTCTGGTCAGCCCGTGTGAAATTTGCCTTTCAATTAGACGGACAATCAACCCCCGTTCAGGAAGCGACAATCTTACCGCAAAGCACTCGACCGTTGGCCGAACTTGGCTGGAAAGGTGGCGGTGATCCACAACTGACAGTCCAATCTATCCAATGGCAGCGCATTCCCCTCCTTCAAGTCAGCGGAGACTACAGTGGCTACGCCGCGGAACGCCTCGATTTCTTGTTCAGCGAAGATCCAACCTACGTTTCTTTGGGTGATGGAGTTGGAAAAACGGATTTCAGCATCACCAATAACTCCGGATATGGCTATTGGAATGTGCAATTGTTCGTAACGCTCCTACGCCAAGGCATTCCACTCGCCATCAACAAAGTCGATGTGCGCGAACTCAAACCAAACGAAGAACGCCCGATCTCTCTGCAGTGGTACGAACAAGTCAGCGGCGTCGACCAGGTCGAAATCACGCCTTACGTTGATATTTTGGATCCAGCAAGCTATTTACCGACAACACGGATTTAAAAATAAGCGTGTGGGTGGCGGACCGTATGCCCTCACTCCCTGCGCAACTCGCCTGTAGGAATCATCTCGCAGAGTCATTACAGCAGATCTGCTCAATGGCCTTGTTTGTGTCATTCACTTCGTTCATTAAGGCTCGGACAGGTGCTCGGTCGTTCGGACATACGGTCCGCCACCCACCCCTGTACTCTGGTTTATTCATGTCTACGTCGGTAAGATCCATGCATGCAGCGGTTTTTTGTTCTGTTTGAACGCCTGGATTGGGGGCTGCTTATTGCGGCTTCTTCGCTTGTCGCGATCGGTTTATCGATTATTTACGGCATCGGCATCTCGCGCGATCCGATTGATCTGTTTTCGTTTTATAAGCAGCTGGCCGCTCTAGGGATCGGATTATCGATTGCGTTAGCCCTCACGATCATTGATTATCGTCATCTGCGTTCGCTGTCGGTTGTGGTGTATCTTGTTGGCCTCGCTCTGCTCATATCGGTGCTTATTTTTGGAAAAACGATTCGTGGAACACAGGGCTGGTTCGTGTTCGGAGGGTTTTCGTTTCAGCCGGTTGAGCCAGCCAAGATTTGTCTGGCGGCTTATTTGGCCGCATTCATGGCGCGGCATGGACACGGTCGTCTGAGTTGGCCGAGTTTTCTGAGAAGCGCGGCTGCGGTCGGTGCCTATGTCGCGTTAGTGTTCCTTCAACCAGACTTTGGCTCGGCCATGGTCATGTTAGCCGTTTGGGGCGCGATGGCGCTCTTCGCAGGACTCCCACGTTTTGCCTGGTTCATTCTGCCGATTATTGCCGCTGTAACGATCAGCCTTGGGTGGACATTCGCCCTCAAACCGTACCAAAAAGAACGCATCGTCGCGTTTGTGAATCCAACTGCGGATGTCCGTGGATCCGGTTACAACGCGGCTCAGGCTCGGATTGCTATCGGCTCGGGTGGTTGGTTAGGAAAAGGGATTGGAGAAGGGTCGCAAGCACGTCTGCGCTTTTTACCAGAAGCGGCGACCGACTTTATCTTTGCGGTCGTCGGGGAAGAACTAGGATTCGTTGGCATCGCGGTGACGATCTTGCTCTTTGGTTGGCTCTTCACTCGATATGTCTTGACCGCGCTCGCTTCGGGTGATGACTTTGCCGCCCTGCTCTTGATCGGTCTTGGCGCAACGCTCCTCGTTCACGTCGTGGAGAACGCTGGGATGAACCTTGGCATCCTCCCCATCACCGGAATCCCGCTCCCCTTTGTTTCAAGTGCCGCCTCATCGCTTGTGGTCGTCTGGATTAACGTAGGACTGGTCCAAAGTGTCGCCGTCCGCCGCCGCAGCGAAAGCCTGGCCCACGCGGAACTGCACGCCCGTTATTCTGCCGAGTAAAGCGCTTTTTCTGTTCATCCACAGTAGATTTCCCTTGATTTCCAAGATCCGATCCCCTATACTCTCGGCACATAATAACTTTCCGCGGGTATCGTATAGTGGTTATTATGGGTGCTTCCCAAGCACCAAAGAGGGGTTCGATTCCCCTTACCCGCTCCACCCACCCAGTTCGCAAAACGGACGAAGGTGGAATGACAAGGTGAAACTCTGGTGAGGATGCTCACGTGTTTTCACCAGAGAGGCGCCAATTTAGCTCAGTTGGTAGAGCAATGCTTTCGTAAAGCAGAGGTCCCGGGTTCGACTCCCGGAATTGGCTCCATGGAAAAACGCTGCCCGCAAGGGGGCGTTTTTCTGTTTCCAGGTCTTACGTATTCAAATGTTCAAATACTTTATGAAAATGACTTGCGGAAGACCAGAAACCGACGGCTCATGTACCAGTTGTCGCTGAAGTGATCGATACTTAACCGACGCCCATCGCGATCCAGGCGAAGGTATGGAACCCTGCGCTGCCCAAGGGTATTCGAGAATACGGAACCAAGAGCGCAGATATAGGGGGCGTTCGCGTGTTGATCCATTTCTTCTTCTGTGAGGGATTGATTCGGATCATTAATTGGCTTCCAGCGGGTCTTTGCATAAGCCAAAAGTTCTTTGAGAGTAGCCGGACGGACGGACGCCTCATCAAAGGCTTCGAGAAGCTCTTTCGTTGTAAGATAGTCCTCAACTGTCTTGCCTCGTGCTTCAGCTTCTTTCTTTTTTTGATCAATAATATCTCCAATCTCGAAGATCTTGGCCGGTTGAAGCCGTTCTTTTACATAAACTTCTTCCACTGCACGAAGAAAAGCATGACGTCTATCTGAATCATCTACTGCATATCCCACATTCAAAAGGTCTTGATCTGTTGGTTCAAAACCTTTGCGATCTTTGAGAGTTTCTTTGGTTGTATAAGCAGCGTCATTTGCATCTTTGAGCTTACGGCCCTGCCAGTATTCGTCGCTCCAGATCGAATCAAAGTTGAAGGCAGTTTTGACCTCTTCTTCTGAGGGGAATTCATTCCACAATGGAAGATCTTCTTCTCTTAGAAGAAATTCATCTGCAGAAAGAGGCCTTTCCTCATATTCATTACGTATATCTGTTGCCACGGACCTACCCATGGAAAGGTCTTGTAGAGCTTGATACAGAAGAACAACGCGTGAAACATCTTGCGCGAAATGGACTTGATCGAGGGATAAAGCTGAGGAAATAAGGATCTTCTTCTCAGAAAGCATCCCAAGCCAAGTTTCGAATCTTGCATAACGAGCGTTCGTCAAGGGTGAACCGACGAACGTATGCATCTCGTCTACACTGAGATAGAAGGCTTCATACCTCTCAATAATCCGCCCCATGCTCTCAAGAATGCGGGCTTTGAGCTTGACTCTGGCTTCAGGCGAGAGAGGCGGCTCAGGGGCACGATATTCGACAGAGGACATGATCTCCAACCGTAGATTCTGCGTTTACTGACTAATAATAAGGTATTTCTTGACGTCCCCCGCCTTCAACCGTTCATCCAGCTTCGTTCCCAAGGCTGCCCCTTTTTCATCTTCCGTTGTCCCCGGCATTTTAGCTCGTAGAGCCTGACTCAATACCCCCGGACGAATGAAGAAGCGCTTGAAGTCTTCGCGTTCCCAGCCAAACGATTCTTTTAAGAAGGCGTCGATTTCACCCGGTTGGGTGGAGGTTCCGGATTGGGTAACAAACTCATCGAAGGCACTATTGATTTCAGCCTCAGAAACGGTGACTTGATTCTCGTTCGCCAACTGATCTAGAGCGGCAATCTGAATGATCTGTTGGTAGGCGGCTTCGCGGGTCTGTTGATTTACGTCGCTTGGTAGTTGGCGCAGACGGGCGTCTTCTGTTTTCAAATAGATTCTTTGCGCATCGACTTGAGAGAGGTAATCGGTATAGGTCGCTTTTTCACCAGCCACTTTCCCAGCCGGAAAAGAGGTGATCTTTGCGAAGGTACGCGTTGAAGCGCCTTCCCATTGGTGGCGGGTAATGCCGTAGGCGAAGACAGCGGATGTCACACAGGTCAACAGAATCAAGATGGAGATGACACCAACGATGAGAACAGTGCGTTTTTGAAGCATAGGAAAGAAAAGAGTAGGAAAAGACATCAGCTAACTGCGCCCGAGACTGCCTCCGACAAAATACTGCAACCAGCGACGAGGAATGGACGGCTGTTCGGTGGGAGTGGCTGGATCTGTGGTAGCAGTCGATGTTTCTGACCAAGCCATGCGAGCGCTTGTCTCGCCTTCCTCAAACAGCACGACATGTTCGCCCGGCTTTTTGAGATTAAACCGCAGTCGCGCTTCTTGTTCAACGTACGCGTCTGTTTTCATATTGGTCAACAGTCCGGTCATGGAGTGCTTCTGAGCTTCCAGGGCGGAGACTTGAGATTTCAAGCCTTCGATTTCCTGATCGACTTTCCAGCCGCGATAGCTCTCTCGAACGGTCGAAGCTCCCACAAAGAAGACAATCGCTGCTAACAGCGCGAACAACACTGGCCAACGCAAAGACGGGAGGGAAGAACCCCTCCCACTTGTGCGTGGATGATGGAACGAAGAATGCGCAGACGACATACTGGAGCCTCGCTCAGTTTATCACACGGGACGGTGCATCGCCTCTTCTAACCGATCGAGCTCTTCTGGGTCAGCCTGTTGGATTTGATGAATCAATCGCTCACGCTGGGCTTCTATGCCGGTTGGATTCATCGTAGACGGCGCTGATGCAGCGCCTGTTTTATGACCATGCCCGCGCAAGTCCTGAATGGATTGAGCTAGGCGTTCCGGTCCACGCAGATCTCGCATAACAACCGAAGGGACCGCGCCCCCATTCGTACGGACACGGACTGTTCCAATCCCCCACACCGCTTGCCAAAACCCGCGTTTCTCCCACTGGACATCCCCTATATGCGAAAAGCTCACTTCAGACACGTGACGATCCCAAATTCCGCGCTGCAGAACGTGGACCAGTCGTCGATCGGTTAGAACGAGCACCGTCGCATCCCACAAACGAACCGCTCGCCAGGCAGCGATCACGCCAACCAAGACAGGGAGGAGAAATAATCCCACTCCGATGACACCTAAGCGTAAGAGCGGGAAGATAAAGAAACACGGCAAAACAATGAGTACCGCAAACCCAATCAAACGCACAATCAAGGCAGTGGAATGAGCCCGGAGGAGCCCGAGAACTTTCTCATTCGCTTGCAATTTCATGACATCAGACAGATGAAACATAGATCATCGAAGAGCTCCGTGAGAGGATTAAGAAGAAATGGAAGGATGCACGAGTGTTTTGTGGAGCGCCATCTGGATCCCGGCTTCGGCCGCGGCTCGTTCACTCCAGGGGAGTTTTTCATCATTCGCGACACACATCCAGGTCTCACAGCCCTTCCCTGTGATTACGACCAGATCGTCCGGTTCGGCTCGAGCCATGGCTTCGGCAATCGCGGCACGCCGATCTGAGATTTTTAACAACGTCCTCCCCTCTTCTTTTCCAGCGGCCAGAGCTCCAGCCGCGACTTGATCGATGATTTGCTGCGGATCGTCGTCGTAGGGGTCTTCATTGGTTACGATAACGAGATCGGCGGTTTCACCTGCCATCCGACCCAGGATCGGCCGACGGGCCACATCACGACCACCACCACATGAACCAAGCACATGAATTAACCGTTTATGTGGAACGGACACCAGAGCCGCATAAAATTGCTTCAAAGATTCTGGCTCAGGCGCGTAGTCGATAATCACCGTCCAAGGCTGACCTAGGCGTACGCGTTCAAAGCGTCCGGGCAACCCTTGGATCGTTTCCACCCGTTTAATCGCCGCTTCAAGGGGGACACCCAGGACCTGGCAAACCGATAACGCCGCCATCACATTTTCTGCGTTATACCGACCCGGAAGGGACAGCTGCATCGGATACCCCTTCACCTCCGATTGCGAACCATCAGGCAAGAGACTAAAATGATCGGCTTTCAGGCCGGATCCCTTTTCAATGCCGTACCAATGCACATTCGTGAGGCCAGGCGTTGCGGCATAATACGCGCCATACTCACTTTCTGCATTGATGATGGCAGCCCGTGAAATAAGTTGGCCATTGATGTATTTCGGTGGAAGCGCGGCCAGATGTTCAAAGAGTTTGCGCTTGGCTTGTTTGTAGTTTTCAAATCCGCCGTGCGCTTCAATATGCTCCGGCGTAAGGTTCGTGAAAACGGCCAAATCGTAGCGAATGCCTCTTTGGCGATGCTGTACAATGCCCTGAGACGAAGTCTCAATCACCGCATACCGACACCCAGCATCCACCATCTCACGCAACATCCGCTGCAAGAAAAAGCGACCAGGCATGGTCATCTTGGTATCGTTCAGCCATTCACGATCGGCCACTTTGAGAATGGCGGTGGTGGTACAGCCAGTTTTAAATCCACTCGCTTCAAGGGCTTTGGCGATGAGGTAGGAGGTGGTTGTTTTACCATTTGTTCCCGTGACGCCGATCACGACCAGCTCGTTTGAAGGATTTCGGTACAGCCAGGAAGCCAAACTAGCCAACGCAAAATGATAGCGATCCAATAGGCTCGCTGGCACAAGACGTTTTACCCGTTCACGCAAGGAGGGCATATGGACGTCACAGACTATACGTAACAAACGAAATCACGGCCAGCACCAGGGCAAAGCCAAAAATCACGATCGCGAGAGGCACCGCATAGGGAATCGGAATAAACTGATGTGCGATGAGCAGCACGACGCCCAACGTTTGCAGGCCCATTTTGACTTTTCCGAAAATATTGGACGAGGTGTAGGCATGTCGGCGACGGAAACGAGCGTAGGCACCAGCCATGATGGCAAGCTCTAACGTGACCAACAATCCTGCGAACAGCGGATGGATCTGTTCCGCCACGAAGACGAGCGCCATCGATCCGACTAAGGCTTTGTCAGCGATCGGATCCGCCACAGTTCCCCACATCGTGATCTGTTTTCGTGTCCGAGCCAACGATCCATCGAACACATCCGTGATAGCCGCCAATAGGAATAGACCCAATACCCAAGCCCACGCTTGATCATTCAAGGCAGCCAGAACAACCGGCACCAACAAGAATCTCGCCAGCGTGAGCTGATTGGGCGTGATCCAAGCCGGAATGAGCTTGAGAAGGGTGGCTTGTAAAAAACGATCGTGCGGATATAACCGAACGTTCTCATTTGTCATGAGCATACGAACTCTTAGGGAGTAGGATACGGGAGGAGCGGCAATCGAGCAAAAAAATGGTACACTCAGCTTCGTGTGACACACTCTCGCCTCTTGTCCAGCCTCCCTCTGCTCGTCGGCGGAATCCTTGCGTGCGCAACCGGACTTCTGCCGGATTCGTTAGAAGCCATTCGTTCGGCTGGCTTGTTATTTGTGTTGGTTTTTGCTACCGGAACCTTCGGAGAAGGGCTCGCTCCACGCTGTCCTCGGGTGCTTCGTTGGCTCATCAGCGGAACAGCGATTTTCGCTGGACAAGCGATTTTACAAACGATCTGGTACTACGCCGGTGGATCACTTGGACCCGTGTCTGATGGAATTTCGCTCGGTGGCAGCGTCTTACTTATTGGACTTCTCCTTCAAATCAATCCGCTCCAGACAAAGGACTTGAACGAAGACGAACCGACACGTATTGAACCATCCGAAGCAGCCTGGACGACGCTGGCCGTTCTTTCATTCGTTGCCGCTGCGCTCTTCTTGATCATCACCGCCTCACTGCATGCGACCACTCGTTCAATCAACGGACCTTGGAATCTCTTTCCAGCTGGGATGTTCATCGCGGTAGCCGTCTTATTTCTCGGGAGCTTTCTTGCAACGCTCAAAGCTCGAAAACCGATCGTGATCGGACTCGTGGCACTCACCTTGCTCACCCTGGCCTCTCTTACAACCCTCATCTATCCACTCGGCTACGGTTTTGATGGCTTCCTGCACCGCGCGAGTGAAGAAGTCATTCTGCGTACCGGAACACTGACACCCGCTCCACCTTCGTATATTGGACAGTACACGCTCGTGACTTGGCTAACGCGTACACTTCACATTCCGCACCGTCTGGGAGATCTCTGGCTCGTCGGAGCGGTCGCTCTGCTCTTACCCTTTGCCAGCGCTCACCTGGCCTCCAAACGACGCGGACGATTCGTGATCGTCGGTCTATTGATCGCGGTACCGCTCCATATTCTATCCGCGACGACACCCCAAAACGTCGCCTACCTTTTGGGGTTACTCGCTCTGCTCTGGCTGATTCCAACAGAAGAAGAAACAGCCGCATCCCATTTCGCGCTTCCCGGACTCTTGCTCGGCTGGTCGCTCGCGACGCACCCGTTGGCTGGCCTTCCCTTTGCTTTCGCCTGTGGCGCGATCGCCTTTCAGCGTCTGCGGATTGGCTGGCTGCGTTGGACCGGAACCGTGCTCGCTCTCCTTGGTTCGTTACTCGCCGTTCCGCTCGCCTTTTCTTTGCGGGCATTCCTTCAAAGTGGTGCGTGGTCTTGGTCTTGGCTCAAAGATATTTCTCAGTCTCTCCACTGGTTCGTTGATCGAGTACAGCCGCCCGCAACTCACTTGGCGCTTTGGCCAGACTGGGCCAACTGGCAGATCTATCTTCTTCCTCTACTTCTACTGGCGGCGGCCGTCTTCGCTGCCCACAAAGATCTGGCTCGTCGACGAATCTGGATCACGTTGATCGGACTATCGCTTGCCGTCGCTGGAAGCAGCTGGCTTCTCCATACAAGTGGCGATTTTTCCTTCCTTATTTCTTATGAACGCCAGGATTACGCCGCACGTTTGTTGATCGTGGCACAACTCTTCCTCGTACCAGCCGCTCTGGTCGGAATCGGATTCTGGTTCGAACACCTTGAACGGACACATCCGCGCATGCAAGCGGCCGGACTTCTGCTCGGCATCGCTTGGTTTTCAGCTAATGTCTATAACATTCTTCCACGAAATGACGCCGCTGCGATCGGACATGGTTGGAATGTCGGAAAAAGCGATCTGGAAGCCGTAAAATTCATTGACAAACAAGCAAACGGAAAACCGTACACCGTCTTGGCCAACCAAACCGTGAGCGCCGCCGCTATTTCTACGTTTGGCTTCAAGCGCTACGTGGGCGACATCTTCTATTACCCTATTCCGACCGGTGGCCCGCTCTATGAACAGTTCCTCCAAATGATGGAACGTCCCGATCTGGACATTGCGCAGGAAGCTGGCGATCTTGGACAAAGCTCGCTGGTCTACGTCGTTGTTAACCAATATTGGTTCAAATCGGAACAGATTATCGAACGATTGAAAGCCTTGGCGGATCGAACCTGGAATGTTGAACGGGGCACCGCTTATATTTTCTTATTTGATCTGAGCGCATCTTCCAACACTTCAACAACGCGTGTCGGATCGTGACGCGTCCAGGCCTGTTGCACACGTTCCGACCAGAAGACCCGAGGCCGTGATGTCAGCTTATCGATCGCTTTGAGCCAAGCTTGCGGCTCAGCTGTATCGACGATGATTCCCGCGGTTCCGATCGTCTCCGGAATCCCTCCGATCGCTTGTCCGATGACCGGCAACCCGACAGCAAATGCTTCCAATAACACCGTTGGCTGATTTTCTGCGATTTGAGAAGGAACAAGTAGCAGATCAGCGGCACGCATCGCTTCAAGCACTTCGTTCGGCGAAGATTCCTCTTGCAATCGCAGCACTGATCCCGAAGGAACAATCGTCTCATTCAAGGAGGTTGCTTGTGCACCAATCACTTCCCAGCTGGTCGGACGAGAAACCGTCTGCATCAATTGTTTGAGCAGCTCCGATCCTTTATCTGGACTCACCCGTCCTACAAATAAAATACGAAGTGGTTTATTCCAGTCTTGTGAGGCTGGTGATTCAAGGGCAGGAGCAAGGTTAGGAATCACCTTTGTTTCCGTTGCTTCAAACCATCCACGTCGTCGATGCGCCTGTAGCAACCATTCTGTGGGACTGATTACCGCATCTGGTCGACCAAAGATCTGTCTTCGGACACTGGTCACCCAACGCTGAAGACCAGTGATCCGTTGTTCCTCCTTCAATAAACCTAATGGATGAAACAACTGAACATCATGTAACACATGCGCCCAGCGAAGATTCTTGCCTGAAGTGATTGATTGATTATCCTGCTTAATCTTCTGCGGCGTCCGAAACCCCGCACCAGTCAAATTATGCGTGAGTAGCACTTCTGGCTGCCAGGCAACGATTTCTTTCGCAGCTGGATGGATCCAGACAAGATCTCGTACATGAAAAAAGAGTCGCCCGATAAATGAGCTTGTCGTCCAATCGAGCGAAGTAACCCAAACGCGAACTTCGTGGCCTCGGGCACGTAGCAATTCGACCTGACGCTCCGCAATGCGGCCAGCTCCGCCGCGAGCCTGCGGTGGATAGGCATTCGTTAAGACAGCGATCCGCATACGTCTTGATAGGTTTGAATCAACCGATCGAGATGACGTTCTTGATCGTACCGTTGCTGCGCAAGTTGAGACGCCTCGAGTCGCATCCGAATGACCTCATCTGATGATCGTTGGATAGCTCTCTCCATCTGTTTCGTAAGAGCCGCTACATCTCGCGGTGGGACGATCCAACCCGTTTTCCCTGACTGCAACACGGATCGCACACCGGGCAGATCAGACGCGATGACTGGTGTCCCACACGCTTGCGCTTCGATCGCAACCAATCCAAACGCCTCCGAACCAGAGGTGGATGGAAAAAGCAGCACATCCGCCGAACGATAGAGGCGTGGCAAATCCCGTGTCTCGCAACGAGGCAAAAAACGGACGCGTTCAGCGACTCCAAGTTCGTGCGCTAGTGCTTCAAAACTCGCTTGTAATTCCCCATCCCCTCGAATCGCAAGCAATACCGTCTTGTCCGAGATACCAGCCAGGGCTCGAATAGCAACGTCGACGCCTTTAAAGGCGTGAGCACGATCCAGACCACCGACCATTAAAAAAATCATTCGATCTTCAGGTAGACCAAAAAAAGCTCGCTCGCTCGGGCCGGGTTGAAACGCCTTTAGATCAATACCAAAAGGCAACTCGACCAGTTTCGGATCTTGTCGTTTCACGAAGCTTCTCATCGACGAAGCAACGGCATAATCTAACGAAGAAACAAAGATGCGCTTCGCTTGCCGTAATAACCAGGGCTGAACTATTGACCGGTGCACACGCGCGATCGGTTCACGCCACCCACCCAGCACTCCGTCCATATGAAACGTCAGGACGATAGGAACTGAACGTGGAATGGCGAGCAGCCATTCTGCGGTTCCGTAGAACGGGTAATGCAAATGCACGATATCCCAGCCTTCTTTCAGGATGCGTCTCAACGGTAATGTCCCAGCATTCCCCACTCGCCAAACGGGTGTGAGCGTACGAATACCAACTGGGCGCACCATTCCTGTCTTGTCCCCTTCTATTTCCGGGGCAACGAGGAATGCCTCGTGTCCACGAACACGTAACCCCTCAACCTCTCGTAAAGCAGACATCCCAATACCACCCACTTCCGGCGGAGCCAGACAGGCGACATGGAGTACGCGTAACGCTTTAGCCATGCAATTACTTCCCCTGTTCTTTTCCCTCCGTCGGCAAGGCGCGTAACGCTTCATGTCGGACGAGTTCAGTAATCGATTTCTCTATACGATCATGGACAACATGCAAATGAAAAACTAGCAGAAACAAGACAAATACGGACAAATAGATCATCAGATCGACTCCGCGGCCGATTCCGACCCGTTCTGCAAAAAAGGTTGTGATCCCCGGCAAACAGACCAATACCCCCGCTCCAACCCAGACAACGGTCCACCCTGCCGCCTCAAGCGGACGGATCGCTTGTTTCGAAGCGCGATACCACGTCAGCGCGAGCGTAGCGGCCAAGGCGAGAAGGAGAGCGTAGCGAATCCACATAAATACTGTATTATTTCCTAAACGATCCGATCAAAAGCTGCCACACAACTCTCGCCGCGCCGCCGCGCCATTGCCCCTTGGCCAAGGTCTCTTTCGTATAACGCACTTGAACAGGCACTTCCGTCCAACGGAAGTTCTGCGTGACCTGGCGCAAAATCTCTGAGCAATGGGCCATGCGATCTTGTTGAAAATTCAGTTTTCGTCCAGCCTCCGCATGAAACGCACGTAGTCCAGTTTGCGGATCGGTCACATGAGACGGGATGCCCAATGCAAAAATATTGAACAGACGAATGCCCATCATCAGGATCCGACGCCTGAGCGGCATCCCGATCGCTTTGATCCCGAGGAACCGGGAGCCAAAGACTACGTCCACTTCCCCCGCCACGATCGGCTTAAGCAGGCTTGGAATGAAACTCGGGTCATGCTGACCGTCCGCATCAAGATGAACAATGAAATCCGCTCCCAAACGAATAGCAGCTAATGTTCCGGTCTTAAGAGCCGCTCCCTGCCCTCGATTAATCGCATGCTGCAATACCAACGCCCCGCCCCGTTTCGCCTCTTCAGCCGTGCCATCCTGAGACCCATCATCGACCACGATCACCTGATCCACATACGGCAAACAAGCCTCGACCGACTGACGGACCCGAGGCACCTCTCGAAACGCTGCTATGACGGCAATCACGCGCATAGACCCACAGTAGCCCGCCGAGGCCAGACGTTCAAGCCGAAGCCTCTTGCTTTTGAGCCGGACTCATTCGATGCTCGTGCCATTGCCGAGCCACTTCATTCACATCTTCAATCCCGACAATCGGGGTATCTCCAGGGCACTCGGCGCTCACCTGTGCAGAAGCTTGGTGCAAAATCCCTAAGGCGGCACCATGCGACTTAGCAGCTGTTTCTAGCGCGACCTTGGCACAGGCTTCATCCACAACATCAAACGCTTTGTCTGGCAAAAAGCGATCTTTGACGAACTTCATCGAGGCATCGACCGCGGCCTCGACCGTTTGTTTTGGAATACAGACATTATGGAATTTTTCATAGGACGGCTTCGCTCCGTTCACAATCGCCACCGCCGTATCCCGGGACGGCTCTTCAACTAAGACTGGCTGAAAGCGTCGATCAATGGCTCCATCTGGTTTCAAATATTGCTCGTACTCACGCCAGGTGGTTGCACCAACCACCTGCAGATCTCCCCGCGACAAAGCTGGTTTCAAAATATCCGCCAAATCGAGCGACCCTTCGCTCCCACGAGCTTGCTCGATCATGTGTAACTCGTCGATAAACAAAATGACTTCGCGTTCTCGCTGTTCAAGCGATTGCAGCAATCCCCGCAAGCGACTTTCCAGCTCTCCACGATATTTCGTTCCAGCCATCAAATCGCCCAAGTTCAAAGCTAACACCTTTTTTCCTTTGAATTGTTCAGGAACATCCCCCGCCACGATACGTTGCGCCAGACCTTCCATCACAGCCGTCTTCCCTACCCCCGGCTCACCGATCAATAAAGGATTATTCTTCGATTTACGCGCAATGACGTGGATCACCCGCTCAATTGATTCATCCATCCCAACGACGTGAGGCAATTTTCCACGTCGGGCCAAGTCTGTCAGGTCGGTCGTGAATGAGCCTGATTTCGCTTCTGGCTTCTTACGTTGTGACAAAAATAAATAGGCCCCGAACAAGATGATGAAGAAAATAACCGCGAGAACCGCAGGTGAAGGGGCACCGGAAGGAACAGCCATACAAGAACGTAAGAGTTAAGAGTTTTCCGTCGAAACCGTCTTCTGCTCTTCCACAATTGGCACCGATTGATCACGTCGTGGCGCTTGGGCTTTCCCGTCTTGATAGACGGAGCCGGCGAGAAATACCATAGCTGCGACTGCCATTCCACCAAATAACGCAAATCCAACAACCGTTTTGTTCACGGTAGTCGTCGCGACCTGGGTCAGAGTTACCATAAGAGAAAATGATCGAGTCGGAGACATCATAGCATCCTGGGCAGAATAGCTAAACCGTGGTACAAGATGGCCGTTTACGGAAATTCACAGAAGGTGCGTTTTCGTAACAGAAGGAGCATACGATGGCGCGAGAAAACGACCGAACGACGACGAACAAGATCACCAACAGCCGGGTCTGCCTGGCCGGTCTGCCTGGAGCGGGCAAAGGCACGATCTTCCATCGACTGGCCCAGTATCTCGGCCAGAAGGCCGGTCTGAACGGACCCGTGCCCCAACTCTCGGCGAGAGCGATGCTGATGCAGCCGCCGGACACCCTCGTGAAGATGGGTATCTCTCGCAAGGATGCAGAGGGCGTGCGTGCTACCATCCATGCAGGCATCATGGTAGAGGATCACATCGTCGAGGTGGTGCTGCGAGCCCATTTCGATCAACCTCAGCTCCAAGACAACTGGCTCGCGGAAGGCGTCCCCCGCCTTCCTTCGCAAGTCAAATTCTTCGAAAACCGCATCAATCGTCCAACGGCGATCGTGATCCTGGTCGCAGACAAGGCTGAGCTTCGGCGGCGAGCCAACGACCGCTTCGTCGATGAGCACGACGAGCCCTTCTCGGTATCGCTGCACAATATCGATCCCAAGGATCCTCGCCATCCGATCACGCAGGCACCTCTCAGACACCGACCCGACGACGACCGGGAGCGCCTCGAGGTCCGCTTCGCGGAGTACGAACACTACGTCGTGCCCACGATCGCCGCCTACCGCCAGGTCAGGCGACCTGATCTGAGGATCGTGGAGATCGACACCACGGTACTCACACCGGACGAGACCTTCCAGAGGATCGTTCGACATCTCTACGGTTAGAAGCACCCCTCTCCCCGCACCCGCCCGGCGCAGCACTTCGCCAAGGCGGGTGTTGCGTTTTAGTTTACGTCTTCCGGAAACTCAACAACGACTTATGCGACATCGTATATTCAATCGTTCGCTTCAATCCATCATCCAACGTCACCAGCGGAATCCAACCAAGCGCTTCTTTCGATTTGGTCATATCCGGCAACCCGAGCTGAGACATGAAAAGCAGCGGTGGTTTGAAGGTGATTTTGGAAACAGAACCGGTCATTTCAATAATTCGCTGAGCGACATCAATCAGCGGCACGTCCACATCGCTTCCAATATTCACAATTTGCACCTCTGCTGGTGCACGCATGAGCTTCATCAACCCATCCACGACATCACCGACGTACACCAGCGAGGTGCGGAAGGTTTCATCTCCGTATAACTCCAACTCTTTGCCATCAAGTGCATCTGTAATGAAATCTGAGATCATCTGACCGTCGTAAAGAGGCATGCGAGGACCATAGGTGCGAAAAATACGGGCGATACGGACATCGATCCCATGCACATTGCGATACGTTACGCTCGCCGCTTCCGCAAAACGCTTTCCTTCGTCATAACAAGCACGAGGCGACAACAGATCTGATGTTCCGAATTCGGTTTCAGTGAATACATGACCATCCGCGGGACGTGGTCCGTATACAACCGCACTCGACGCAAGCAAAAATTTAGAGCGATAGCGAACGGCTACATCGAGACCGTACTTTGTTCCAAGCGAGTTGGCGTACAGCGTCTGCATGCGATACTGATCGAACTTCTTGGGACTCGTCGGACAGGCCAAATGGTAAATCTCTTGAATGCCTTGGAATTTCACTTTGAAGCGTGTGAGCTCCGGGAACTGTTCCGGATCGAATGGCGTGTTGATGTCGTGACGGATGAATTCGAAATCCGGATGTTTCAACAAATGAGTGATGTTTTCGACATCACTGGTCGTGAAATTATCCAAACAGATCACACGGCAATCTTGAAGTAGGCGTTCACACAGGTGCGACCCGATGAAACCGGCCCCACCCGTGACCAACACATTCTTTTTTTCGAAGACAGGAGCGTCAGACATAAGAGGTCAGTTAGCTATGGTAAACACCAATCTGTTGGCGGTGCGAGCGCGCAAAGTCGATCATCTTAGCCAAACCTTCTTCGAGACGCACGAGGGGCACCCAATGCAGCAAGGTACGAGCACGTTGAAGATCCGGGAGCGGAGTTTCCGTCCAGGAGCGATCTTCCGGCGGCTCGAAACGTACGCGCGAAGAGCTGTTTGTAAGACGGATGATCTTTTCTGCGACTTCGGCCCACGACAAATCATGATCCGATCCCAGATTCACCACCGTGACGTCCATCGATGTTCCCATGTGACGCACCAAGCCATCGATCAGATCGTTGACGTAGCACAACGAGACACGTGCTCCTTCAGGCGCTCGAATCACAATGTCCTGACCATCAAGAGCACTCATAATCATGTCTGGCAGCAAATGTCCGTCAGCAATTTTCATCCGCGGACCATACGCTCGGAAAATACGGCTGATCTTCACATCCAATCCATAGACATCTGCGTAGGTCTGGATCACAGACTCACTAAAGCGTTTCCCTTCGTCGTAAGCCCCGTGCGAAGTCAAATGGTCAATATTACACGGCGATTCCTCACGAACGTACGGCGACTCTGGGCGACGACCTCCATACAACACTGATGATGAAGCATACAAGACTTTCGCTTTATAACGTACGGCGACATCCAACACATTCTTCAAACCGATGGAATTCGTAAGAATCGTCGCGATCCGGAATTGTTCATAATGCGTCTTCGAAATTGGACAAGCCAAATGATAGATCTCTTGAATCCCCTGCACCGACAACTTGAAGCGTTCCAGCTCTCGCATCTGATCAAGCTGCAAAGGCTGCGTGATATCGTGATTCACGAATTCAAACGACGGATGCTGCAACAACGCTTCAATATTGCGAGGCGTGCTACTTGAGAAGTTATCCAAGCAAATAACGTTCGCTTCTTTAACCAACGCTTCACACAGCTGGGATCCAATGAATCCAGCACCACCCGTTACTAAAACGGTCCGACGAGCAAAAGGAGCAGCAGGCATACAATTCCCATGGAGTATATCACAAAAACTGGGTAAGCCGGGATGTACATGCTTGAACGAGGACAACGTGTTTGAGCAACACCGCTAAAACAATCGCAACGCGATTAAAATTGGTGAAGTTGCGAGTTGTTGTCCGAAGTGAGGGCTTATACATCCCGGCTTACACCCTACGTTTATTTACTTGGCTATTTACTCGTTACTTTTTCAAGCTTATCGATCTCCCAAACTTGCTTTGTCTTGCTATCTGTAAACACATACAGTTTGCGTTTTACATTCCAAACGAGACGATCCTTGGTTTCTTTGTTCGTGACCGGCGTCCAGCGCTTCAAAACATAGTTCGTCCCCTCTTTGACTACAACAGACGCCAGCGGTTGCCCATCGCGCATACTCCATTGCCGCCAGAGCGGCTTAGGAGCGATTAACCAGCGCAGAGTCGTCGTCGGTGTTCGATAATAAAACGAGGTAGCGGTCGGTGATTCTTCGGTAGAGGTCGAATTCGTTGTAACAGGCACGTCATTCACAGGTAGTACGGGTGTTGAGGTCGGTATTTGTCCAAACGCTAACGCTGATTGGAGCGCTTTCAGCGCATTCAAGCGTCCACTTCCCATTTTGCCTTGCTCAGACGGCTTGAGTGAACCTTCAATATTGTCCGTCGTCGACGTTAAAAGTGTATGCAGCTGATCAACCGTCAAATCAGGTCGAACCGCCTTCAAAAGACTTGCGACCCCACTTACGAGCGGCGCTGCCAAACTCGTCCCAGTCATTCCTTCCAAATAGCGCTCCGCTGGACGAGCCCCCTCTTCTCGTCGTGGATAACTCGGACGCGCTCCAAACAAGTCATAGCCCGGTGCCGACAGGTCCGTGCAACGCTTTCCATAGTTCGCGTATTCCGCATGCTGATCCAGCGCATCCGTCCCACTCACTCCCACCACATCATTGGTTTGTTGATCAAAACACACCGGATAGACTGGTTGACTATCGATATCTCGACCAGCTGGGGTCGTCCCATTGCCCGTGGCAGCTACCACTAGCACGCCCGCATCACGGGCACGTTTGATCATCTCGGCCAACTCTTCACTACTCTCGAATCCGGCCAGACTCAAATTGATGACCGATGCCCCTTGGTTCACCGCGTAACGAATCGCGCTCAACACATGTGGGATCGTTCCAAACCCATCACCATCCAGAGCATTCAGTGGCATGAGACGCACGGATTGGTTTACTCCTACCATCCCAGGATGATTCGCTGCCCGCGCTCCGATGAGCGAAGCTACAAACGTGCCGTGACTCCAGGCCTCTTCCAATTGAGTGGCAATTTCTTGTGGTCGAACATCGTTCGAATTGGCTACGAAGTTCCAGCCATGAATATCATCCACGAATCCATTTTGATCATCGTCTATTCCATTCCCTGCGATCTCTTTGGGGTTGATCCAAATTGCGTCCTTCAAATCGGGGTGCGTAATATCGACGCCCGCATCAATGACCGCCACCGTGACCTCGTTGAAGGTATTCGGCAGGAGTCGCCAGGCCTCGGGCGCTTGAATTTGGCGCAAATACCATTGGCGCTTCCAATATCTATTATTGTTATCCGGAATAACAAACGTCGCTGCTTGGACCGGAAATATCGAAATAAGCGCTAATATAAGCGAAAAAACGATAACCAGCCAACGGAAAGGAGCGACACGCATAGTATAGACAAGCTTTTCCGATCCAGCGTACAGTATTCCCAGAAAATGGGCCACGGGCCTTTTATGAGAAAACGTCATCAACACGCCAAACGAACCCTTCTCATGATCGGAGATTTCCTCGTCTTCGAATTGTCGTTGATTTTGAGTTTGGCTGGACGCTACGGAGCGATTCATGAAAGCGACCTGCAAGCGCATCTCATTCCATTTAGCATCTTGTTTTTACTCTGGATGGCCGGACTCTATGTAGCCGGCTTGTACAATCTGACGTTATTACGTAATCCCCTCCGGATTTTCCGCTCATTCGCCGAAGGCATGATCGGCAACCTGCTGGTAGGCTTAGCCTTCTTCTATCTCATCCCCGGATTTGGGATCGCCCCACGAACGAACCTGTTCTTGATTTTTACCCTGAGTCTCTTGCTCGGCTATGCCTGGCGTTTGTGTTTCCTGCAACTCGTGGACCGTCGTCTGATCACAGGACGTATCCTCTTCATCGGCCCTGAGAGTGAATCGGCCGATGTCGAGCGTCTCATCGAACAAAGCTCCCTTGGCTACAAACTGGTGGCGCAGTACTGGCCAACCCCGGGAGAGACAGGAGAACAAATGGCCGAGAACGTCGATCGACTCGTCAAAGAACATCAAATTACAACGGTCGTTCTGGGTCAGCTCCAAGAACAAACCGAGGGGATCGACCGCTTACTCTATAGCTTGCTTTTGAATTCCGTAACATTGATCGACCGAGCAGAGATCGAAGAACTCACCACCGGGCGCATTCCTCTCCGTTTCGTGACTGATCGTTGGTTTCTGACCCATGTTCGCGAAGGCGAAAAGCATTGGTATGAAAGTGTAAAGCGCTATTTTGATATTTTGATGGCAGTTCCGTTTGGTCTCGTAACACTCGTTCTCATGCCATTTCTGGCACTCGCCGTTCGTCTCAGCTCACCGGGACCAATCTTCTACAGCCAAGTACGGGTTGGTTACCAAGGAAAACCGATCAAGATCTGGAAACTTCGTACGATGCATATCAACGCCGAAGCACAAGGCCCACAATTCACCTCTAGTACAAAGTTAGATCCGCGCATCACAAAGATCGGCCGCATTTTGCGCCAACTTCGTTTGGATGAACTGCCTCAAATCTGGAACGTTTTCCGAGGAGATCTGTCGTTCGTTGGCCCACGACCGGAACGACCAGAGTTCGTCGAGCCGCTGATCGCCAAGATGCCATATTACTCGCTCCGTCATTTGACCCGACCGGGACTCACTGGCTGGGCACAGGTCGTCTGGCTCACTCCAACCGCTCAGCTTGATGATAATCTCATCAAGCTCCAATACGATTTATATTATATTAAACACCGTTCGTTCGCGTTGGATGCAGCCATTCTTCTCAAAACAATCGGGATCGTCATTCGTCGTCAGGGAACATAGGTATGGATGGACTTCTTCTCGTAGATAAGCCAGCTGGCTGTACCTCGCACGATATCGTTGATCGCGTCAGACGGGCTTTGAAGATCCGTGCCGTTGGTCATGCCGGAACGCTTGATCCATTTGCAACGGGATTGTTGATCCTTGGCATTGGAAAAGGAACAAAAGCCCTGACGCCGCTCGTTGGGCTAGAAAAAGACTATGCAGTCACGATCGAATTAGGCAAACGAACGGATACCTTTGATAGCGAGGGTGAGGTAACTGAGACAATGGACAAAGAGAAGGCACCGCCAACCCTTGAGCAAATCCAAAAGGCCCTAAAACCATTTACAGGAACCTTTTTACAAAAAGCACCCCTCTACTCAGCCAAGAAGCTGCATGGCACCCCCCTCTACAAACTTGCCCGTGCGGGAACAGCAACAGAAGATCTACGGCCAACAAAAGAAGTAACGATTTCGCTACTTGAGATTCGTTCGTACGTTTGGCCAAAACTAGAGCTGAGCGTGCATTGCACTTCTGGAACGTATATTCGTTCTCTCGCTGATGATCTAGGGCAAGCGTTGGGAGTTGGTGGATATGCGATCGCGCTAAGGCGAACGATGATTGGAACGTACGATGTGAAAAACGCGATTCCAGGAGAACAGATGACTGCGGAAACGATTCAAGAAAAGATGTTGAGCCTATAATACAAATGGGTATAGTCAGCTCATTATGTTCGATCTACAAGCTTTTAAAATCGCGGTAAGTGCGTTCATGGTCAAAGACGGCAAAGTTCTTATTCTAAAGCGAGGAGATGATGATGAAGCATTCTTACCCGGAACTTGGGAGGTTCCGGGCGGCGGAATTGATCAAGGCGAAACAATTGAACAGGGTGTCATTCGAGAAACACGAGAAGAGGCAGGAATCGACGTAACTGTTGGACGCCTTTTTGGGTATTTCGAATATGTAGATGGACACGGCCAAAAAACCGTAAACCTAAATTTTCTGTGTAACGCAAAAAATGATCAGGCAGAAGTCGACACCTCTTCCGGCGAAATGGTCGGATCTCGCTGGATCGGACTTGAAGAATTCAAGACGGTAAAATTCACTTCATCCGTCATGGAAGATACCTGTAGACAAGCACTGAACTCAGCTCTATCAAAATCATAATCGTCTAACTTCAGCCTTTTTACGTCTTTCATTCTGGCCAGGTGGCTCATGACCATCCGCCTTTATGGAAGAGAGTCCGAGTCACCGGCTGCGTAAAATCAACCGAGCTAAACGTAATTCATCATACGAATATTTCGCCCCAAGTTTTTGATAGACCGGCGTCAGCGTAAACCCATTCGTCTCTTGAAAAGCTTGTTTGATCACCGCGAGACGATCCGCCGGAAAAGACAACCGCTCTAGCGAAATCTTTTCTCCTAGCTGAATCGCTTCTTCGAGATGCTGTAGAATTGTCCCAAGCGCCAGATTGCGGATCTTCGCAACCTCCTCAAGGCTTTTTCCAGAAGTAAACAGCTCTTTCGTATGTGCTGCCGAGTCGCCCAGACTCTGTTTTGCACGAGGTTTCACAACCGCAATTTGCTGGATCAGAGGAGCTGCAGAAACGACTGGCCAACCATGTTCAGCTGCATACAATCTAATGACGGATAAGAAGCTCTCTCCATATTGTTCTAACTTCGTTTGACCGATGCCGAAGATCTGTGGCAGTTCCTGAAGCGTTTTCGGCCAGCGACTCGCGAGATCCGCCAATGTGCGATCACCAAAAATAACATATGGAGGCACGCCTTTTTCTTGGGCGAGTCGCAATCGATGCGCGCGCAACGCTTCAAAGAGCCCCGCATCGTACGGTCCAACTTCAGCTACCGCCTTCGACAGGACGACCTCTTCTTTTTGTGGAACGCAGACATCACATGCATCACACGTCGTTTCGCTCCGCTGCTCACCGAAATAATTCAATAAAAACGTGCGACGACACGAACGAAGCTCTCCATACTGAACCATCTGCTCAAGTTGCGCGTAGGCACGCTGCCGTTCTTGAACGCTTGGCATATCTCGAATAAACATCTGTTGCTTCACCCGATCCCCGGCGGAATAGAACAGTAAACATTGACTCGGCAGACCATCACGACCGGCACGACCGGTTTCTTGATAGTACCCTTCGACGGACTTTGGAAGATCCATGTGAACTACCAGACGCACGTCCGGCTTGTCGATGCCCATTCCAAACGCAATCGTCGCAACAATCACTGGAACTTCGTCTCGAATGAATCGCTCTTGCACCCGTGCTCGCGCTTCCGCCGGAATGCCGGCGTGATACGCCGCCGCCTTTATGCCATTTAACACCAGACGTTCGGCAATTTGCTCTGTGCTTTTCCGAGAAAAACAATAGACGACCACCGCCTGGCCCACACGACCGCGCAACTCATGCAACAACCGTTCAAACGATTGCTTCTTTGGGATGACTCGGTACAACAAATTCGGTCGATTAAAACTGGATTGAAAAATTTTCCCTTGCCGGAAGTTCAGCTGCTTCAAAATATCCTCCTTTACTCGCGGATTAGCGGTCGCTGTGAGCGCAACGAGTGAAGCCTTTGGATAAAGATCTCGTAGAAGGTTCAATTGACGATACTCCGGACGAAAATCGTGCCCCCACTCGGAAATACAATGCGCTTCGTCGATGGCGATCAGGGAAACAGGAAGCTGTAGCAGATCTGAACGCATCTGAAGAACCGGCACACGCTCTGGTGCGATGTATAGGAGCTTGATCTTCCCGGTCAACGCATCCCGCCAAATCCGCTCAGCTTCAGAGGCGGATAAGGAACTGTTTACGAAGGCAGCTGACACACCGTTCGCTGTCAGCGCGTCCACCTGATCCTTCATAAGCGCGATGAGCGGCGAGATGACAAGAGTCAGCCCCGGCAATGCCAACGCCGGTAACTGAAAACACAACGACTTTCCTCCACCGGTTGGCATAAGCACCAGCGAATCTTTCCCCGACATCACATGCTCAATCACCTCGCGCTGCAAAGGTCGGAACTGAGAATACCCAAAGTACTGTTTTAAAAGTTGCTCCATAGCTCTTCTTCTACACCGTTGTCAGAAAGCTGGCGAGCCGTCAATGCTAGAAAGAGGTATTTTTGAAACTGAAAACCGCGCCACCTGAGAGAGGGACCGCGGACTCGCCCAGATGGCGCGTGCGGTTTTCAGGTAACGCGGTATAGCGGTAAAGAGTTCTAACCCTCCATGGCGGCCCCCGAGGAGGCGGTCGAGGTGGTCGGCTTCTTCAAGCGCCGCACTGCCGCTCGGATCAAGGCGATGCCGGCGATAAAGCACAAGGCAGCGAGTCCGTAGACGTAGGTAGGCACGTAGGTATTCGGTGCGAGCTGGTAGACGTGCAGCGAGCCGGGCGGCGGTCGGAAGGTCGGCGCGAGCACGGTCTCGACACGCCGGAGCGAGATGAGAAACGCCTCAAGGCAATGCCCTCGACCCATCGCACGAGCCGCCGTGTTGTTCCCAAGCGCGTCACGCCACCCAGGAGGCAAGTTGTCGAGCATGTCCACCCGACACTCCGGCAGCTCAGGGACAGGATCTTTCCGATCGAAGAGGACGATAACAACTCGACGACGAGCACCAGATTGATCCATCTCAAAATCCTTCTCGAGCATGGACGCATACATCTGCCGATCGTACCCGTCGGGGAAGGAATCGATGCTGATGACCTGAAGCTTGATCCCGGTCGTGTCCTCGAAGGACATCAACTCGCGGGTCAGCTTGAAGCGCTGATCATCGTCGAAGCGGCGGACGAAATCCGTCAGGTGCTGATCGCTATCCGGAGAGAGGTACTCATTCCGATCCGGTACGCAGGCGGCGACGACGAGACAGAGCGTGACGAAGGCGAGACCAGCGAACTTCTTCATGGCGGACTCCTGCGATGGGGGGGGGTGGATTGTGAGGGTGTACTGAATGCTGCGGTATGGCCACCAAATATCGGTGACCATGCAACGGTATAAAATAGCACAAAATGGGCTTTTTGTCAATCAAATTGAGCCGTATTTTGTTAAAAACAAGGCTTTCATTAGCAAAATTGCTTTCCCCTCTTCCATGCTTGATACTAGAAATCTATGACTGCCTCCGAACTCTTTGTCCGTTCCTTAGAAGCAGAAGGGGTAAAATACATTTTTGGTGTTCCAGGTGAGGAAAACCTGCATTTTTTGGAAGCGTTACGCACGTCCTCCATCACGCTCATCACAACACGTCACGAGCAGTCAGCCGGATTCATGGCGGCTACCTTTGGCCGCTTAACCGGCAAAACAGGGGTCGCTCTCTCAACGCTTGGTCCTGGAGCGACGAACTTCGTCACCGCCGCTGCCTACGCCCAGCTCGGCGGCATGCCGATGCTCATGATCACCGGACAAAAAGGAATTTGGAAAAGCAAACAAGGAGCGTTCCAGATCGTGAACACGATTGATTTGATGAAACCGGTTACAAAGTTTGCCAAACAAATCGTCAATGGAGATTCAGTCGCCGCCTCAGTGCGTGAAGCGTTCCGCCAAGCGGAGGAAGAACGTCCGGGCGCGGTTCATCTTGAATTGCCAGAAGATGTGGCCACCGATACGACCGATCAGGAACCATTCCCGGTAAAACGTGTGCGTCGCCCCATCGCCGAAGGTAAAGCCATTGCTGAGGCCGTGCGGATGATTGAGGCCGCCAAACGTCCGCTTCTCCTCATCGGTGCGGGTGCCAATCGCAAACTCACGGCCAAGATGCTACGCGAGTTCGTCGACACCACCAGCATCCCCTTCTTCAACACGCAAATGGGGAAAGGCGTTATCGACGAACGTCATCCCCTCTTTCTTGGAACAGCAGCGCTATCGGCCGGTGATTACGTTCATTGCGCCGTCGAAGCGGCCGATCTCATCATCAACATTGGTCATGATGTCGTCGAAAAACCACCCTTCATCATGAAACGGGGCGGCCAACAGGTGATCCATGTCAATTTCTGCTCCGCCAAAGTCGATCAAATTTATTTCCCACAGCTCGAAGTCATCGGTGATATCGCCAATGCGATCTGGCAGATCAAAGAACAACTCACACAGCAAACGCATTGGGATTTCTCCGTTTTCTTACGCGCCCGTGAACGCTTGCTCGCTCACAGCGCCGAAACAGAACAGGACAACTCTTTCCCAATCAAACCGCAGCGTGTCGTGAGCCTTGTCCGTGAAGCTATGCCATCGGACGGAATCGTCTGTCTAGATAATGGCATGTACAAACTCTGGTTCGCCCGTCATTACCATGCGCACGAACCGAACACGCTTCTCCTCGATAACGCCCTTGCCACCATGGGCGCTGGCCTTCCTTCTGCGATGGCCGCCGCGCTTATCTATCCCGACCGCAAAATCATGGCCGTCTGTGGTGATGGAGGTTTCATGATGAATTCGCAAGAGTTAGAAACCGCCGTTCGTCTTAAACTCCACATCGTCATTCTCCTCTTGAACGACAATGGTTACGGTATGATCAAATGGAAACAGGCGGGGATGGAACTCCCAAATTTCGGTCTTGAGTTCAAGAATCCAGATTTTGTGAAGTACGCCGAAACCTACGGAGCCCATGGGGTACGGGCAGAAAAGACCGAAGACGTTCTAGGACTCTTGTCACACGCTCTGAATACACCGGGCGTTCACCTTATCGAGTTGCCCCTTGATTACCGAGAGAACGATCGTGTCTTGAACAAGCAACTGAAACAAATGGTGTGTTAACTCTTTTTTCCATTTCCTATGGCACTCGTCTCAAAAAATCCAACGACGGAAGAAGTCTTCGGGACCTTTCCAGAACTGACGGATGGGCAACTGGCCACAAAACTTGCGTTAGCCGAAGCGACCTTCAAAGTTTGGAGCCAGACTCCGCTTGAAGAACGACTGGTGCCCATGAAACGGTTGAGCGTCTTGTTTCGCGAACGCGCACCAGAACTTGGAAAGATTGCTACGCTCGAAATGGGAAAACCGATCAGCCAAGCGATTGCTGAAGTCGAAAAATGTAGTTTCGCTTGCGATTACTACGTCGAACAAGCGGAGCGGATTCTGGCTCCACAGTCGATCAAAAGTGATGCCTCCGAAAGCTTCGTCCGTTTCGATCCGATCGGCGTCCTCCTCGCGGTCATGCCGTGGAACTTTCCGTACTGGCAAGTCATGCGGTTCGCAGGACCAGCCCTCGCGGCAGGAAACGTCGGTGTGCTGAAACATGCCTCGAACGTCCCGCAATGTGCTGCAGCTTTCGAAAAACTCTTCCTCGAAGCCGGTTTCCCGGAAGGTGCATTTCAAAACTTAGCCATCGGTTCAGGAAAGGTCGAACAGGTCATTCGTCATCCAGCGGTGCAAGGTATCGCCCTCACAGGCAGCGAGGCGGCCGGCAGCAAAGTCGCCGCACTCGCTGGCTCACTCATTAAAAAGACGGTGCTTGAACTGGGTGGCAGCGACGCGTTTATCGTCCTCGACGATGCAGACATTCCCTATGCCGCCGAAGTCGCCGTAAAAGCCCGTCTCCAAAATAATGGTCAGAGCTGTATCGCCGCCAAACGGTTTATCGTGGTTGACGCCGTGTATGATCAATTTCTTGAACGTTTCAAGCAAAATGTTGAAGCTTCAGTCATCGGTGATCCGGTTGATCCCAAAACGACCATCGGCCCCCTTGCGAGCGAAGACGGACTTCAAGAAATCGACAAACAAGTCGCGGATTCTGTTGGGAAAGGCGCGCGTCTTGTGACGGGAGGGTCGCGTATAGGTACGAAGGGTTTTTTCTACGCCCCAACTATCATCGCCGACGTACAACCGGGAATGCCCGCTTATGAAGAAGAGCTTTTTGGACCCGTCGCCATCGTCATTCGCGCCAAAGATACAGAACATGCCATTCGCCTCGCGAATGATAATCGTTTCGGTCTTGGCTCTTCCCTCTGGACGCAGAATATCGAACTCGCCAAACAACTTGCCCCGCGTATCCGCGCTGGCAGCGTCTTCGTGAATGGCATGGTCAAATCCGATCCTCGCCTCCCCTTCGGCGGCACAGGCGTCTCTGGCTATGGCCGCGAGCTGTCTTCTTGGGGACTATATGAGTTTATGAATGTAAAAACGATCTGGATTCGTTAAAACGAATCAAAAAACCTCTAATTCTTCACAAAATCCAGCTCTCGTGCTACCTTCCAGGCGCCCGGAAGTGATGAACGACTTATTACAACACGTTTAGATCCCTCATTTTAGAGGGTTGGTATATGCCATGGAAGCTTCTTTATCCCTTTTTAAGTATCATTATCGGTGTCGGGATCGGTATCACCGTTGGAGTGCTGTTGGCTCGTGAATGGGCCAAACGCCAGCGTGAAAAAGAACAGAAGGAAACAGATATTCGCATCAAACAAGTCGAAGCCAAAGAACAAGAAGTCTTGCAACGTGCCAAAGAAAAAGCCATTAAGATCTTGGAAGACGCTCGTCTCGAAGAAAAGCGGGGGCTCGAACAGATGAAAAAAGAGCAGACCGGCTTGATCGAGCGTGAAGAGGCCTTCAGCAAAAAACTCCTCGAAATCGACTCTTCCAAACAAGAAGTCGAAAAATTGAAGTTGCAAACGGAAGAAGTTCGCAAAGAAGCCGAAATTCAACGCGGAAAAGCGGCCGAAGTTCTTGAGAAGACTGCTGGCATGAGCCGCGAGCAAGCGCTCGAACATCTTTTAAAAAAGATTGAGGAAGAACAAGCAGAAATCTTGCTCAGTCGTTTGCGCAAGGTCGAAGAGACAACGGCTGATGAGGTCGACAAAAAAGCCAAGAATCTGCTCGCTCTCTCAATTCAGCGCCAGGCCTCTTCGCACGTTGCCGAAACCACGACGAGCTACGTCGAGCTCCCAAATGATGAAATGAAAGGCCGTATTATCGGTCGCGAAGGACGCAATATCAAAGCCCTGGAACTTTTGACCGGCTGTGAATTCATCGTTGATGATACGCCAGGCATGGTTACGATTTCCGGCTTCTCCCCCATTCGTCGCCAGATTGCCAAACGAGCACTTGAGAAACTTGTGATTGACGGTCGCATTCAACCAAGTCGTATTGAAGAAACAATCGAAGAAGCCAAGCGAGATTTAGCCGTGGATATCCGCAAGTCTGGTGAAAACGCGTTGTTTGAGCTTGGCATCCCGATGGCCGGCATCGACGCTAAACTCATTCAGATTTTGGGACGCTTACGTTATCGCACGAGTTACGGCCAAAATGCCCTGATGCACTCGATGGAAGTAGCAAACTTATCTGCTGTCCTCGCCGAGGAACTGGGCGCAGATGTGATGGTTTGTAAAAAAGGTGGTCTTCTTCACGATGTTGGAAAAGCCGTCGACCACGACATGCAAGGGAGCCATCCAGAACTGGGCTACCGCATTTTGAAAAAGTTCGGTTTTCCAGAAGAGATCTGTTACCAGTCGATTGGTCACCACGAAGACAAACCGAAGACACTTGAAGCCATCATCGTCAAAGCTGCCGACGCGATCTCTGGCGCCCGTCCAGGCGCTCGCAAGGACAACCTCGAGCTCTACGTGAAACGCCTCGAAGACCTAGAAAATACGGCTACTCGCTTCCCCGGCGTCGAGAAAGCCTACGCCATCCAAGCTGGCCGCGAAATCCGCGTCTTCGTGAACCCACAAACCATCAGTGATCTCGAAGCCTACGACCTCGCTAAGAAGATAGCTACAACCATCGAAGCCGAGCTCAAACATCCAGGCGAAGTCCGCGTCACCCTCATCCGCGAAACCCGTATCATTGAGTACGCTCGTTAAATCTAGGAAAGGTTGGGGTAAGGGATGTTTCCGAACGACCGAGCACCTGTCTGAGCGAATCAATAAAATCAAAGGAATATGCTTGCGAGTTGCGCAGGGCGTGAGGGAATATCCCTTACCCCAACACGATATTGCCTAGTTTCAGCGGAAAATGTATCCTACTAGCAACTAATTCTTTCACACTTGCCCATACCTATCTATGGACGTCACAAAGGTTAATAAGAACGAGCTTGCTCATCGTATCTCCGAGAAAGTTGGTGTCACCAAGAAACAAGCAGAAGACATGCTCGAAGCCTTTGTCGACATTGTCACGATGACCTTGAAGTCTGGTGGCGAAGTCACGATCGCTGGGTTCGGTGCCTTCCTCTCGAAGACCCGCAAGCCACGCACAGGTGTGAACCCACAGTCACCTCAAGAGAAGATTCAAATCCCAGCGGTCACTGTTCCAAAGTTCAAAGCGGGCAAGGGATTGAAAGATGCTTTGAAGGGAGTCATCCACGCAGACGTCGCCTAACTGTACCGGTAGTAGATACAAAAAGAGAGCACAAGGCTCTCTTTTTGTATCTTTAATAAAGTCGAGGAGAGAGCTGGCTATCAACCCAACAGAACGGAAGAAAGAATCTTTCCTCCCGCTTCGGATGAAGAGCCTGAGAAATACCTTGCGAGAGCGGTGGCATCCCCTTTGATCACCTCAGGCGGGACACTGCGGTTGGCTGAGTCTGAAAAGGTAAGACAAGCGCCGAAGTCAGGGAATAGACCGACAATTCGATTTTCATTTCCTAGTTGATGCTCACGTACTCCAGCTAGAGAACCATCGAAATAGCGCGCCTTGGTTGGATCGACTTTTAGGGCGGCCGCTTTCAAGATGAAAGGGAAAACCCGTAAGGTATTAGCCATCCTCTCTTTGCCGGTAAATGCACCATCTCTCAGCAATAACGTGTGATCGCTACGCGTCACTCGATTCAGATCCGAGGGAACGGAACCGATCGGATTCTTGAGCTGAGCACGAATCAAGACCTCCTGCGGATTGCGAGGATTCTTCAGCATGACAACTGAGTTGAAGCCAAGGGATACTTGATCCGGATCCAAACAACGGCGAAGAACTGGCGGAAGATCCTCATTCAGAGCCGTGAGTACATCACTCCAAATGGGCGATTCTCCGGCGAGCACACAAGACTCATACCCGCCTGATTTGCCTGGCGCTAACGTTTTTGCGGCTGAAACCGCCCAACCTAGAGTCGCCTCCGCCAGATGGGTTGATTGCTCTTCAATAAAGGCTTTTTCCACTTCGCTTAAACGCTCATGTTCACGAACGGCAAACGGTTGGTGGAAGCTCTCCCACCAAGGCACACGTATGATCTCCGGAGACCCTCCCTTCTCTTGAGATGGCATACTTTTTTTCTAGATAAGGTGATTTTTGACCTGGATAGCAACTTCGGCCAATGACACGGTCCGAGGTTCCGCGAGCGAACGTTCTTTCCATTCGACCATTCCCTCCTTCAGCATACGTTCGGAGACGACGAGGCGGAGCGGCAAACCAATCAAATCCGAATTCGCAAACTTCTCTCCAGGCGAGACATCGGCGCGGTCATCCCACAGCACATCAATTTTCGCCGCCATGAGATTTTGATAAAGCTCCTGAGCTGTCACATCGATTTGCGCTTGAACAGCTTCATCCTTAGAGCGAAGAGAAACCAGCGACACATGGAACGGCGCCACCGACTTCGGCCAGACAATTCCCTTGTCATCATGATGCGCCTCGACAATCGCTCCTACAAGACGACTTGTACCGATTCCATAACACCCCATAATAACGGGTTGTTGTTCGCCTTTTTCATTCATGAAGCGGAAGCCGAAGGCATCTGTGTATTTGGTACCCAAATCGAAAATGTTTCCTACCTCAACTCCCTTCATTTGAGCCAATGAGCCGCCACACTTAGGGCACGTATCCCCTACTTTATACGTAGCAATCTCACTGTTTTGACCAAAGTCACACGCTTCACAAGCAATGAGAACATCCTCACCAGCATTCGTCAGAGCCTGAAATTCATGCGACATGTTGTCCGTAAAAATACCGCCGCTTGCCTGAACAACCTTCACACTCAACCCACAGCGAGCATAGGCTTTCACGTAGGCTTGCAACGTACGGTTGTAGAATTCATTCAGACTCTCTTGCGTCGTGTGGAAACTGTACATGTCCTTCATCCGGAATTCACGACCGCGCAACACGCCGGACTTAGCACGGAGCTCATCGCGGAATTTGGTATTGATCTGGTAGGTCGCAAACGGCAGCTCTTTGTAAGAATGCACGAACTTCTGAGCAAGTGGCGTCACAACCTCCTCATGGGAACAACCAAGCGCGTAATCCTTTTCCGTCTGCGACTTGAGCTTAAACAGAATGTCGACCCCCTCCCAACGATTGGTCGTTTCCCAATATTCTTTAGGCTGCAAGGACGGCATGAAAATTTCTTGTGCTCCCAGAGCATCCATTTCTTCTCGAACAATTTGTTCGACCTTGCGAAGAGTCCGGAAACCAAGCGGTAACCATGTATAGACACCAGCCATTTCTTGATCGACAAAACCAGCCTGAATGAGCAATCGAGCGTTCACGGATTCACTGTCCTGCGAGACGTTCTTTTGCGTCTTCGAAAAAAGGTGGGAATAGCGCATATACGTTTTGGAACTTATTTAACGCTATTTTCAGGGAAAAGAGAAGAGAGCGAATCGTTTAAAACGACGAACGCCTGCGGTCGCGATCCAGGGTCCCGGGGAGGGATCTGGTATCGGCGAACGCAGGCGCGCCGTCTCGAGACGTTGAGACGTGAAGGAAGGAACGGATCAGCAGTCTCCTCCGCAGTTGTCCCGCAGGAGCGGCCGGAGCGGGGCGGGGCCGGTCTTCTGGTAGAACTGAGGGACCAGGACCGGTACCGTTTGCCCGTTGGGGGCGGTGGTCACACCCACGGTCGTGCGGAAGCCCGTGTACGTGTCGACCGGACCCTCCGAGCCCGTGAAGACCAGATCGCAGCCGCCCGGTGCGTAGTCACAGCCCGTGGTGCGGCTGTAGACTCGCTGGCCCGTGGCCCGCTGGATCATGACGGGGCCCTGCTGGGTCCCGTCGGTGACCCCGCGCTGGTCGAAGACCGGCGCGGCGAACTGGGGCTGGACGAACGGCTGACCGACGACGAACGGCTGCTGAACGCCGATCGGGATGCCCTGGCGTGCGAGGATGACTCCTCCACCAGCGGATCCAACTCCAGTCTGGTATGCGAACGGGAGCCTCGGCCCCAGATTAATCGTGCACCCCATCACGAACAGCGAAACGGTGTACAGGATCAGGGTAGAAATCACGAGACGGAGGAGACCGTACGAGAGCTTCATGGTGAGTGCTCCTTAGCATGGACGGTTTGAAGTTGCGACTGAACGTGCTATAACGATAGCATAATTTATTAAAATTGTCAATCGGCACCCTTTCTTAAAACCGCTGATTTTTAGCCAAAAATATACACAAATTTCCCTTCATTTCCGTTAGCTGAACTGGTAGACTCTTCCTTATATGGTCGTTCACCCAACTTCTGCCTCAACTTGGCAATCCTTTCGTGAGACATTCAACCAACATCTTTCCGAAACGCTCGCCCGCGATATCGCCAGCCTTCCCCTCTCACAAGACGCCTCGTTAGCCGCCGTCTTCAATCATCTTAAAAACTTAGCGGAACACGGTAAGCGCGTCCGCCCATATGTCGCAGCTCTCGCGTTTGAAGCAGCCGGCGGAGAACTCACGACACAGCCCTGGGAAGCCTGGGTCGGCATTGAATTGATCCATCTTTTTGCCTTGATCCATGATGATGTGATTGATCAAGGAAAGATGCGACATACCGTCGAGACCGTTCAAACCTTTGTTCAGCGACGATTGCAAGAACAGGAGCGTAGTGGAAATCACGTCCGCATCGCCGATTCGGAGGCGCTCCTGGCGGGTGACATGGTCTATACTTGGGCGCTCAAGCACCTGATAGGAGCACTTCAAACAAACAAAAAGCACGTCCAAGCAATGCAAATTCTCTTTGAATTGATGCAAGAAGTAATCGCTGGTCAAACATTGGATGTGGACCTCACAACCCGTAGAGCTGAGCCGTATGCACTCATCGAACAAAAGATGCTCTTAAAAACGGCGCGCTATACCTTTACTCGCCCATTACAACTTGGTGCGGTGTTGAGCGGAACCGCAACCGAGGCTTTCCTCCAATTCTGCCAAGACTTCGGCGACCAACTCGGTCT
This sequence comes from uncultured Gammaproteobacteria bacterium, assembly GCA_964567995.1. GTDB lineage: Bacteria > Patescibacteriota > Patescibacteriia > 2-12-FULL-60-25 > 2-12-FULL-60-25 > JAGOTP01. The sequence continues at coordinate 113,078 of CAZMOB010000001.1, read as the reverse complement.
CGCCTTTCAGCTCCAAGACGACTGGTTCGACTTGATCGCAACCGAACAACGAACGGGGAAAAGTGGCTGTCGCGATCTGGAGGAAGCGCAACAGACCTTCTTCACCTGTTTTGTATACAAAGAAGGCACACTTCCTCAACAAGAACGCCTGTCGCGCCTTTTGGGCTATCCACTGAACAAAGACCAGCAAGAAGAGGCCTACGCACTCTTCACCGAAGTTGGGGCGATCAAAAACGGTGAGCGATTGATTGAGAAGTACTTCCAAGAGGCAGAGCGAATCCTGACACAGGCGACTTTTTTATCAGAAACGAGCAGGCTCGCTTTTCAGTCGTTCGTTAGCACTCTGAAAACGCGCTCCGCATGAACTCTCCTCTTCCGAACGCTGCCGATTTCGCCGTCTGTCGAGCCCTCCAACGTAAACATGGCACCAGTTACGCGTTAGCCACACGCTTTTTTCCAAAAGAGAAGCGTTTGGCGACCGAAGCGCTCTACGCCTTCTTTCGCGTACCAGATGATATTGTCGACGTTAACGATGCGCATGACTCAAGTGGTGCGAAACAAAAACTAGAGGCATTTGAAAAAGCCTGGCAACAGGCGATTGATTCGGGCGATAGTCCAGATCCGGTATTACGCTGTACCGCCTGGACGTTTCGTTATTTTGGGATTCCGATTGAGTATGGAGAGGCGTTTTTAGAAGCGATGAAACAAGATACCATCGTCGATCGCTATAGCACCTACGCTGATCTAGAAGGCTACATGTACGGCTCAGCGGTCGTGGTCGGTCTCATGATGAGTCACGTGATTGGATTCTCCGAGAAACGCGCGCTCATTCATGCGCAAGCGTTAGGTGAAGCTATGCAGCTCACGAACTTTTTGCGTGATGTCGGTGAAGATTGGCGCGAACGGAAACGCATCTACCTTCCATTGGAAGACTTGGCACAATTTGAAGTGACTGAGGCAGAATTGATCGCAGGCAAGGTGACAGATCGCGTGAAAGCCTTCCTTCAATTTGAAATAAAGCGAGCAGATGCACTTTACGCACAGGCAGAACCAGGAATTGAACTTCTATCAGCTGACGGGCGGTTTGCCGTACGCGCGGCCAGCCGACTCTACCAAGCGATCCTGCGCGAGATCGAACGGAACGACTACGACGTCTTCACGAAACGCGCACAAACCTCTGGCTTCACAAAGGCTCGCCTCCTTCTCTCTTGTCTGGGCTAATCTATGAAAATCATCATCATCGGAAGTGGGTTGGGTGGGCTGGCAACAGCTTGTCTCTTGGCAGCTTCTGGCAACGAAGTCATTGTTCTTGAAAAGAATGAGCAGCTCGGTGGACGTGCGTCCGTCTTGAAGAAAGAGGGGTTTACATTCGATATGGGTCCTTCTTGGTATCTCATGCCAGAGTTTTTTGAACACTTCTTTCAGCTGCTCGGCGAACGGATGGAAGACTATTATCAGCTCCAACGTCTCGAACCTTCGTATCGCATCTTCTTTCACGATAAAGCCAAGCGGATTGATTTGTATGGCGATTTGAAGCGCGATCTTCCGCTGCTCGAGCAACTTGAACCAGGCTGCAGCCAACAGCTGAAAACCTATCTTGAAACTGCCGAAACACAGTATGAAATTTCGAGTGATCGCTTCATCTATAAAAACTACGATTCACTGCGTGATTTTTTTACTCGTGAGATTTTGAAAGACGGGCTGAAGCTCCATGTTTTTGAGTCGATGGAGAAGTATATCAATCGTCAGTTTAAAAGTGATGAGGTAAGAAAAATATTACAATACACGTTGGTCTTTTTGGGTAGCTCCCCTGCCCGCACGCCGGCATTGTATTCTCTCATGAGTCATATCGACTTCAAACAAGGTGTATTTTATCCGATGGGTGGTATCGGCCAATTACCAAAAGCACTCGAGCACATTGGGAAAAAGTATGGAGTCATCTTTAGGGTGAAAGCGGACGTAGAACGCATTCGTATTGAGAATGGAAAAGCCGTTGGGGTCACGCTTACTTCCGGTGAAGAGATCGACGCAGACGCCGTTATCTCAAATGCAGACATCGCGCACACGGAGCAGCACCTTCTTCCCGAAGAAGCCCGTGAACGAACAGCGAAGTATTGGTCGAAGCGCACACTCGCCCCTTCAGCCTTTATGTTGTACTTAGGGATTGATAAAAAGCTGCCAAATTTGAAACATCACAATCTTCTCTTTTGTAAGAACTGGAAGTACACATTCAACCAATTATTTGAGCAGCCGGCTTGGCCAGATGATCCTTCACTCTACGTCTGTGCACCGAGCGTGACAGATCCATCGGTTGCCCCAGCTGGGATGGAAAATTTGTTCGTCCTTGTTCCAATCGCAGCCGGACTGAGCGATACAGAAGACGTGCGACGTGACTATCGCGAAAAGATTCTCACGCTCATGGAAGAAATGATGGATCTTCCTGATCTACGATCACATATCGTCACAGAAGCGGTGTTCTGCGTGCGTGATTTTAAAGAACGCTACAATAGTCTGGGTGGAAGTGCCCTTGGACTCGCTCACACGCTCTGGCAAACAGCGACCTTCCGACCAAATAACATCAGTAAAAAAGTGAAAGGCTTGTATTACGTAGGCGCGAACACAAATCCCGGTATTGGAATGCCGATGGTTATCGCCAGCGCGGAACTCGTTTACAAACGTCTGTATGGCATCAAAAACTCACATCGATTGAGCCGGCTCGAATCTCGGCCGTTATGACGAACCGTCGAGCAGTCTGGCTTTGGATTCTTCTTCACGCGATCTTTTTTGTCGTTGGCTGGTGCGCCGCTACATTCCAATCGACTGCGAGTACCTATCTTGGAATCGCTTCGGCCGTGTCCGTTCTTGCGGTTGCCGCCCTTAGTTTCCATGAGATTCTACGAAGGTATGGCACAAAGAGAGGCTTGATCTTGCTCGCAGGCTTGTGTCTTTATGGGATTCTCATTGAAATCATCGGGGTTCAAACCGGTTTTCCGTACGGGTCATTCACCTATCAGTCGATCACGTCGTTTCAGATTGCCGGCGTGCCATGGACAACGCCTTTTGCTTGGGCTCCATTCGTTCTCATCGCGTTTTTTGCAAGTCGAAGTTGGCTGAGCTCATCTTCGCGAATACAGCAGTTGCTGCTAGCGGCCGCGCTTCTTATCGGACTCGATCTCGTGCTTGATCCAGGAGCCGTAGCGATCGGTTTATGGAGCTATAGAGAAGGTGGCGTGTACTACGGTGTTCCCTGGACGAATTTTGCTGGCTGGATTCTCACGGGTGGCATCGCTCTTTTCGCGCTTCAACGAGCGAGCTTCTCACGCAGCGTTCCGCGTATTTTTCCTTTTCTTGTTGGTCCATCAGCACAACTTGCATTCTGGGTAGGCGTCACGAGCAACCTTCACCAGATCATTCCTTCCCTGATCGGGATCGGACTCATTGTCTTTTTTATGAAGACTTGGTTACGACAATCCACCAAAACAGACCAAATCCAACCAGCGCATTCACCCACGGGAACAGCCGGTACAAAGTAAATAACTCACTTGTGGTTCGTGTTCGAAGGCTACGCAACATGAGAAGAATGTAGACAATCCCAAGGATAAGCGGCACCGTTCCCGGCGAAGCGACGTAGAACAGCCCGGCGGATGCAACATACAACAGAAGGCAAAACGTGAGCGTGCCATTTTTGCCGAGTATGGTCGCAACTGTTTGCAGCGTGCTCGTTTGGTCAGCTTCGATATCCGGAATCGCTGAATACGCATGCATCGCCATACACCAAAGCGCTCCTGCACCGATCACTGGCCAAGAAATCGCTTCCCCACCGAAGGCATACCAAGCAACCAATCCTGGCATCAGATACAGACTATTGAACGCAGAATCGAGGAAAGGAATGGCCTTGGCACGAATTGGTGGCGCGGAATAGAAGGCGCCCAAGAACAGAAAGAGTAAGAAGGCAATCAAAGCCGGTCGTGGCAGGAAAAGGAAAAGTAAAACTGCCGGAACAATCCCCAAGACAATCGCCCACAACAACCGCTTCACGCTACGAGGATCAAGCAGGGTCTCATACCCTTGTTTTTTTGGATTCAACCGATCCGTTTCTTGATCAAAAATGTCATTGATTCCATAGAGAAAGAGGTTGGCTGGAAAGGTAAAAACCAGAAGCGCACAGACCGCCAACCAAGATAATCGACCACCCGAAGTCAGCGCGGCCACAGACCCAAGAAGAACGGGGCCAAGCAAATAGATCCAAAAACGCGGACGACTTGTTTTGAACAGGGTACTGAGTCCAGACATAAGAAGATCGGTACAATCAGTCTAACCTGTCCAAGCCGGATCCGAAATAGCTCCTCCGAAGACTGATCTATCCAATATTGACCTTCTCCGTTCACAGGCAGTAGCGTATATCCGCTCTTTCTTCTCTAGCAGAGACGTTCGTCCACGAGGAGGACCAATGGCACGACCACACAAGAAACAGAAGTCGAAGAAGCGGGCAGCGGCACCGCCCTGGTTCACGGAGAGAGACTTCAAAAAACTCAATCCCCGACCACATCTTCATGTGCTGGGGTTCTGGGTCAAGCCGAGCGGCAGCGCGGTCTACAGCCTGATCTCTCTCGATCGGAAGAAGAACGGGATCACGATCCGATGGAAAAAGTTGAGGACTCGCAAGATCCTCACCACCGACATCAGAGAGACCGGCTGGCGCCTGCGGACCAAGCTCAGCCAGAAAAGAGGCCTGGCTGGCTGGGAAATCGTGAAAGTCTTCGAACTAGAAGCAAGGAAAGGAGGTGCTACTATCACCCTGATCAGCTCAGAGACGCACATCTACTGCGACTGAGCGCACGCCCGTCCGACCGAAGAGCTCCCTCCGCTCTCCAGCGGCGGGCGTTCTTCAAAACATTGTTTTCTATACTATATTATGCTAGCGTTTCTGCGTTCTCTGCTGAGGATGCCCTTCAGCGGAAACAACAAGTATCCCTCACGAAGGAGTCGTGCATGCGCCGTACGTTCAGCCTCGCTCTCTCGACCCTCTGCCTCTCCCTCATCATGGCGGGCTGCGCCGACCAGAGCAGCTCGACCAACACCCATATTTCCGACGCGCGGGTGAGCCCTGACGTCGTCGCCGGAGACGATACGTGCAAGCCCACCCTGAGCGATTACTTCGCCCTGGTCATGGTCCAGCAATACCTGCACGGAAGAGGGACAGACCTTCCGACGACGACCGTGGCACCGGAACCAGATTCAGCCTGGGTCCAGTACAATCCACGCGCCTATCAGGGTCCCCAGTTCCGAGCTCGTGGGTATCTGCTCAGCGCCTGCGGCGTCCTGTCACGCATGCAGCAGCGCACCTGGGGCGAGGGCTTCTTCGCCTACACCTTCTGGAGGCTCCCGCTCTCCCGGGAAACCGGTACCTCATCAAGCAGTCTCCTCACCTCGAGCTGGAACCTGCGGGATGAGAGAACGTACGTCCTGACCAGCCTCACCGCAGGAGGACGGAACGAGATCCGAGAAGGGAGTGATGCCGCCACGACGATCGGCACGCTCTCCGTAACGGACTCCCTGGGTCGAGCCGCCACGTTCGACGAGACATGGTGGCTGATGTGCGTCCGAAGGGGCACGAGTCCCGACAGTGTGCGCCTTCCCCAAGCCTGGCGCCCGATCGCCTGGCGAGACGGCCAGATCGGCCGCTGCACGAACGAGGACGGCCTGTAGCCGCAGACAATCAAACCCCTTCCTTTCCGCACTCGCGGCAGCGCCCCCAGCTTTCTTGCTTGGATCCCTGCTCGGGTGCGTTGCCATATAATGACTCAGGGAGATTGCGTATATCTATCTATAATCGTTGCTAGGAGTTCGCATCCTCATATCCGCTCTGTATAATGATTATATGGACCATAACTCCTCTGTGGAGATTATCGAGATCGAGGGAGAACTATTTAAGCATGTCAAAGATCGCCGACATGGCACAAGTATCTATGCGAGCGTTGATAGCTCTAAGTATCTCCGCATTGGGCAACCGAGTGAGGTAGAGGTGGAACTGGGTCTCCACAAGCAATTACTTCATAAAGGGTTTCCGATTGCCCCAGTAATAGCTGAAGGATCACTAGGTGGGTTAACGTATTGGATTGAAGAATCAATGGGCAAAACGACATTTGGTCAGCGATTCGATAAAGAAATGATTGAGACTGGATGCATCAGCAGCAAGTCATTCGATCAGTTTCTGAGCATCATCGTACGCTTTCATGCTGCACAAGAATTGACGATTAAACATACATCTATTGATTCAAACATATTAGCTAAAAATGTCGGTTTGCATAATCTCATCAACGACTTACCCCTTGAGAAGAAAAAGATTACAAAAGCTTGGAATAAAATCCTCCTAGACTTAGGAAATGCTCCCATCTGTTTTACGCACGGCGATTTTCTTCCTAATAACATTCTTGAAAAAGGAATTATTGATCTGGAGGACCATTTCTCTGGACCAATCGGATACGACATACTGAATCCCATCACAACTCCCTACTGGTTTCCTAAAGAACCTGTCCAGGGCTTCCAAAGATGGTCATGGTTTTCCGAATCTCAGCTTAAGCGCTATTTGAAAGTTGTTGACACTTACGCTCTTCAAGGCAGTACTTGGAGCATAAAGGATCTTTTCGACCCTCTTTTTCTCTTGAAGGCGATCTGGTGGACGAGCGGTAATGGGAAATCATCAAACTTACAGCTCTGGAGAAATCAAAGACTGCTTGTACTTATGGAGAAATATATCAAAAATGAGTCGCTCTATTCTTATTGGTGGGAACAAAAAGATACATAATGAAAACAAGATCATTCAATTGCTATCAGCAAAATTAGGATTGACCTGGATCGTAAACGGCCGTACCACGTGATCCTGGAACTTGTCATTGAAATAAGGGTCATGGTTTAAGGTGGGTAAAGATAATTTACCCACCTTTGACCTTGGACTCCCAGGGGGCGTTATTTGAAGTCGTATCCGACGTGCGTGTATTTTTTTTGATTTTTCCTTGATTTGACAGAGGTACTCGACTCCTGTCTCTTGGAAGGTATGCGTACAGTAATCGATAGGCTCAAAGATCGCGCTGAAGCTATTAAAATAGACTTGAAGGAGCTTGTTTCAAAGCATTCCTCTCTTCGCTATGAAAGACCGCATAGACTAGTCATTATGGCTGGGGGAGATTTTTTCTGGAGCCCTTTACAGGAGACGGGGCGGCAAATTCAGTCTAAGGCGATCGAGAACTATGGCAAGTTTTGTGAAACGATCCGTATTTTACTCAAAGACCAGCCCTCTAAAGACGCTCGTCAACTCAACCAGTATGAAGCCAGTGTAAAGAAGGCTATCGAGCAAAATCGTAACCGGCATAATGACGATACTCAAGGGGTTTTGACGGAAGCATATCAAGCGATCGATCAACAAGTTGGGATGATTAGCTCCTTATACCATGTCTTACCTGACCATGAGGCGGTATATATACCAGACACAAATGCCCTTTTATATAACACCCATCTTAATCAGTGGCGCTTTACCGATGTCGCAAAGTTTACCATAGCCCTAACGCCAACTGTTTTATCCGAACTGGACGCTTTAAAAATCAATCATCGTTCTGAAGAAGTGCGCTCAAAAGCGGAGACGCTAATCCGCACCATAAAGGGATATCGAACTCGTGGCCGCTTGACTGAAGGTATTACGTTGGTTACCGGGCTAAGTAGGTTAATAGCTTTTGCAACTGAACCAAAAGAAACTGCGACTTTATCCTGGTTTGATTTTAACAATAACGATGACCGCTACCTTGCCAGCGTCATTGAAGTAATGAGAAAGATGCCGAGATCACCTGTCGTAATCGTAACACGCGATATAAACCTTCAAAATAAAGCTGAATTTGCTGAACTTATCTACGCAGAGCCTCCTGAACCCTTGCATGAATAATGTTGAGTAAATGTAACTAGCGATTGAACCTAAAGAATCATTTCAAGTCATTGCCAAGAACTCCCACAAACAAAAACTCAGTCCCCTTCAAGATGCACCCTAAGAGACGAAGTCCTAACGGTTATCGCGGTTGATGACAAGGGTATTTAAGGCTATTCTTTGTTGATTTGTTTTTGCCTTTTTTCTTGATTAAACGCTTCAAATTTCTCTAGTAGCTCTGGAGCTATGCTCCACGTTGAGCTGCAAGTGCAGCCTTCAACTGGACAATGGTATGTTCCTGAAAGTGGGATCTCCCCCTCTGGTGCCAGACCTTGTAATGTGTGGTTATCCCAGAGGTGATTGCAGATTTTGCATAAGGTATGTTCGTTTGTTTGCGTAGGCATACTATTCTACTTAACGATAGCTTGAATTGATGGAAATAGGCAATAACCAGACGGCAATGGTCTATTCCTGGAAACGAAAAAACACGATACTTATTGTATTAAGTCGTGTTTTCCATGGCACACTCTAAGAGACGAAGTTCTAACGGCGATGTGGAATAATGTAGGTAGCAGTTAAGGATTTGCGTTAGGAGGAGAATCAGATTGTACGCGTTGAATACAGCTCTCAATCGCATCGCCACGAGAGTTTAGCGCGACAAGCTCTTCCATAAATCCCTTAAATACATGCGCATCAATTTCATGACGAAGCAGTATGTCTTGCAGGTCTAGTCCTTCAAATTTACTACGAATAATGGATTGCCATACAGTCGTTCCATCAAAGCCAGAAGATTGTGCGATCTTTCGCACAACGCTCTCAACGAGTTTTATCAACTCTGCATAAGGGTTTGCTTCTTTTCCATGGATTTGAAGAAAACGTCGATAGAGGGCGATGTCACTGATATCAATATCATCCTCTTCTTCCAGGTATTTTGCGAATAACTCTTGAGCTATTTTTTCGGTAACACCTTCATCGAACAGTTCAAATGAGGATGTTTTTTTAGGGTACCGCGCATCTTTAGGGTCAGTGGTTCGTATGAGAGAGTGATATCCGGATTGCTTGCCTTCATATCCACCAGACGTGCCACTGTCCTTACGGAAAGGATCACTTATTTTAACATCCTCGTGCCAACGATCGAGCCTTGTATAAGAAAGAGCGTGAATTTCTTCATGGATTAAAACCTCAAGTGTGCGCAATCTTAACAGTACCTCATAAGTAGGCAGTTCGCGGCCATAGGCATTCTTCAAGAGTCTCGTCCCTTTCTGAAGAGAGTCTCCATTGAGACAGATGAGATTTCCCTCAGGAATAAAACACCCCAAATTAAAGGGATTATCAAACTGATAAATATCACCTGATACCAAAAAATTAATCTCCTCTAGAGAAAGACCGCTTCTTCTTGTCAAAGAAGAAGCGAGCTCTCGCAATCGAGGAAAATTGACCGATGCAATAAGAGCTTCGAACTGCTCTTCTGGAATAAACCAACGCTGATCCCTATCGCGCTCTGAACGAAATCGTTCTATACGGGACGAATCAACTTCAGGGGGCTGAGATTGTCCATTTCCATCAAAAACTTCTCTCGGCATAAACGATACGGTAACACACCAAATTCGCTGTGTCATAGCAAACTAGGGCTTTTACGTCATTTGAGGGATACGTTACGGCTTTTAATTCATAACAAAAACCACGCTATAAACGTGGATTTTACGTGGTGCACCCCAGACGATTCGAACGTCTGACCTCTTCCTTCGGAGGGAAGCGCTCTATCCAGCTGAGCTAGGGATGCCTATCTTTTCTGTGTGGAAAGACTACGCGATTTGAAGCCGTTCGGCAACCATGATTGAATGTCGCTAGATATGTTCACGATCCCCTCTCTTCACAATCGCTACTACGTAATGCGTCATGGGCACAGTTTAGCGAATGAACAAGGCATTATCGTAAGCGATCCCAAACAGGGTATTACTGAATATGGATTATCCGATAAAGGGAAAAAAGAGATCAAGGAGTCTATTCAAAAAACGACCGCTCTGTATAACTTCGACGTAAACCTATTAATTGTCGCTTCGGATTTCCTCCGTTGCCGTGAAACAGCCGAATGCGTGAGTGGCTTGTTAGGCACATCCAATGTTGAACTTGAACCACGTCTACGCGAGCGTTTTTTTGGCGAATTGGAAGGAGGTCCAGCTAGCGAATATAAACGCATTTGGAACGCGGATGTCTTAAATGAGGAGGTCGGATCATGCGGAGCAGAGGCGGCTCGAAACGTTCTCGAACGAGGTTTGAGCGTTATCGCTGATCTAGAAGCGAATTTTCAGGATGAAACATTTTTATTGGTATCTCACGGAGACACGCTTCAAATCCTTTTAACCGCATTCCACAACTTGACCCCTGGCAGGCACCGAGAATTATCGCTCCTTGAAACAGCAGAAATTCGACCGTTGATTTAAAAACACATAAACAAAAACACCTCTTTTCAGAGATGTCTTTGTGGTGCGACGGCTGGGGGTCGAACCCAGGACCTTGGGCTTAAGAGGCCCCTGCTCTACCGGCTGAGCTACCGTCGCCTATCTGTTTGCGTCGGAAGTATAGGCAATGCCGAAATCACTGTCAATGAACGCCAATAAAATAAAACCCCTCATAAAGAGGGGTTTTATTCCGTTAAAGAGGGTTAGCGGGGGATATCGGCACTTGGAATGTCGATATGACCTGGAACCGTCACGCCTCTCGCCACCGTAACAATGTTCTCAACGCCACTTCCTGCATCATAGGTTGACTTCACCATTCCGACCTCTTTGACCCACCATTCTGTGCCACTCATGGCGACGTTTACATCAAACTTGGTAGTTGTCTTAATCTTCATAGCATCGAAGGTGCCTGCTGGAACCGTTACACGCTCGATTCCTAGGGCTGTGCGTGAAATCGTGATCGGCATGGAAATCGGATCTCTGATCACTACTTCCTCATCGGGAATCTCTAGCGCACTCCCCTCTGCGTTAAGCGGAGTAACTGGTGTAACCTTCACCATGAATTTTGCTTCCCACGTATCACCTCGAGCAATATGGGGCGGCAAAAACTGTCCCGACGCGCTATCCGTTCGAATACGGAACTGGTTTCGAATGGGTCCACCTGGGATTTTCGAGCCCGTGTCAAAATAGCCCGCGGCTTGCAGAGAGCCATCAATACACTTGTACACGATGTCTGAATCGACTGGTTCGGCGTCCGTCTTGTAGCTTGCCTTCACATAGACAGAATCATCTGTGACCTCTGCTACTCGCAAGGCATAGTAAGAAGTATCTTTTCCGTTCACTGGCGGAAAGGTCACTTTATATTGGATGTGATAGCCCAAACGAAGCGGATAATATTCATGATTACAGCTGACACCTGTCGGCGATGTTGAATCAGCCGGATTCGGCTCTCTTGGAACAGCTACTCCTCCAAAAAAAGGAGGAGGCTCAGGTGAGTCAGGCGTCGGAGGGCTTCCTCCTCCACGGCAACCAGCACCTAGCAACACCAAGGAACCACAGCCGACGACCCCACAAAAACGTGCGAATGATCTCAAAGACATAGCTTCGTCGCTCAATAAGTTAGATAGAACGCTGTAAGAATACCTCACCTTCTCCTACTTCTGCACGCACTGCGTCCGGTTCAGATAAACCCGTCATCGAAACGAATTCACTCGCACGCACATCTTTTGCGATTTCTGATGCACTCTCCTGAATCAGCTGTTTCAGCTCTTCATTCTGGGTTTCATAGCCAAACCGCACGATATCAGACGGAGAAAGGCGCAATTCCTTACGGTAGGCCATGAGCTGACGGACCAATTCGCGACGCAATCCCTTCTTTCGGAGCTCAGGCGTGATCACGGTATCAAGTTCAACCATATCTTCGGTCGCGTCTGCTGAAGCCTGCGCGAGCACAACCGCTTCGACGTTCAACTCATCACGCACAAGGGACAGAAGATCCGCTTGATGAACAAGACGAGGCAATTCCTCCGACGAACGGACGAACAATGTGACTTTAGCGAGCGCTTGACGCACCGGGATCTTACTTACGTTACGCGCTTCCTGCCCTTTGGATACCATTTGGCGCACCCAACTCATATCCTGCATCAACTTCTCATTGATATAGCGATCTTGGACCTTTGGCCACAGTTCAAGATGAACCGAACTCTTCTGACCACCAATATCCAAATAGATCCGTTCGGCAATGAATGGCATGAACGGTGCGATCACCTTGGAGAACTCTTCAAGAATTTCTTTGAGCGTGCGTAGCGCATCCAGGCGTTCGTATTCCTGCTCCGACTTGAAGCGTTCGCGGGAACGGCGTAGCCACCAAGTGGAAAGATCATCAACGAAGGCTTTGAGCGGACGAGCAGCAACCGCCAGCTGGTAACTATCCATCGCCTTTGTGACATCAGCCAGAAGCTGGTTGTAGCGCGAGAAGAGCCAACGATCCAGAACATGCGCGCTCCGTGGCATCGTGACTTCGATGCGATCATTTTTAGCGTACGTTTCGTAGAACGTCTTCACGTTCCAAAGCAAATTCAAGAAGCCGCGGACGATTGATTGCAAATCACGTTCGGAGAAATTGAGCGAATCCGCTTCAACGACTGGCGAAGACAAGAGATAATAGCGCAACGCATCCGCTCCGTAGGTCGTGAACACCAGCCACGGATCTGGGTAGTTCTTGAGTTTTTTCGACATCTTCTTGCCATCTTCGGCCAAGATCAGACCGGTCACGATAACATCTTTGAAGGCGGGCTTGTCGAACAACGCTGTCGAAAGCACGTGCAGCGTGTAGAACCAACCACGCGTTTGATCGTGGGCTTCCCCGATGAAGTCGGCTGGGAAATGCTGCTCGAACCATTTCTTGTTTTCGAAGGGATAGTGGACCGATGCAACCGGCATACTCCCCGATTCGAACCAACAGTCAAAGACTTCTGGAATGCGCTTCTGCTCACCGCCACACGTACAGGCTAATACAATATTGTCGATGAATGGGCGATGTGCATCGAACTCAGCTGGCCAGGTCTCTGGTTTAGCCACTGTTTTGAGCTCGTCGATTGAACCAATAACGGTACGAGCCTCACAGCTCTCACACTCCCACACCGGGATAGGCGAACCCCAATAGCGGCTGCGAGAAATGTTCCAATCCGGCGCCGTGTGCAACCCACGTCCAAAACGCCCCTCTTTGAAATGTTCCGGATGCCAGTTGATTTTGTCAGCTGTTTTCAACATCGCTGGCTTGAGCTTCGTGACATTCACGAACCAGGCTGGCTGTGCCTTATAGAGCAAGTGCGTATCACAGCGCCAACAGATGGCGACGCTATGCGTGATTTTTTCTTCCTTAAAAAGCAAGCCACGACGTGTAAGGTCCTCAATGACAAAGGGATTCGCTTCTTTGGTTGTCAGACCGCCCAATGGACCACATGCCGACACGAACACGCCTTCATCCGTGAGGGTCTGAAGAATCGGCAATTGCTTAGCTACACCAATCTGCAAGTCCTCTTCTCCAAAAGCGGGAGCGGTGTGCACAATGCCAGTTCCATCAGTCGCCGTCACATGCTCACCCGCAACGACACGGAATCCCTCGCCTTCGACAGGAAGGTATGAGTACAAGGCTTCATACGTATTCCCTTCGAGCTCGGCTCCCGTCCAACGGGCATGTACCGTAACCGCTTCACCAATGAACACCTCCTTTACACGTGTTTCCGCCAGGATCAAGACCTCTTCGTCACCAGAACATGACACGGCTACATAGGATAATTCAGGATGGACGCTCAAACCCGTGTTGGCAGGCAGTGTCCACGGCGTTGTCGTCCAAGCAAGAAAATATGCTTTCTTTCCGTCGATCGTCGCAAGATCACCCCTCACTGGAAATTTCACATAGATCGCAGGATCCTCACGATCGATATACGAATTTCCCATCGCAACTTCAAAGTTTGAGATCGGCGTGGCACAGCGCGGACAGTATAAGGAGACACGTAGTCCTTTGTAGATGTGCTCCTTTTTATACAGTTCCGAGAACACCCACCAGACGGATTCGATATAACTGTTGTCCATCGTCTTATAGGAATCCTCGAACTCAACCCAACGGCCCAAACGACTGATGTATTTCCCCCATTCTTTTTCGTAGGCAAAAATCGCCGTGCGACAGGCCGCGTTAAATTTATCAATGCCATGTGCTTCAATTTCACGCTTCGACCCGAGTTTCAATTCTTTTTCGATAATGTTTTCAATTGGCAACCCATGACAATCCCAACCCCATTTACGTGGCACGCGGTAGCCTTGCATCGTCCAGTAACGAGGCACGGCGTCCTTGATAGCGGATTGCAACAAATGACCGTAGTGAGGCAGCCCGGTCGCAAAGGGTGGGCCATCATAAAACGTGAAGCCTTTATCAGCCGGACGCTCGTCGATACTCCGCTCGAAAATTCGTTCCGCGGTCCAGTGAGCCGAGATCCCTTCTTCCAAGGCAGGAAAGAGGGGCTGTTTATCAGGAGAAGAAGCAGGCATAGGGTAGTAGACTAAGGATGCGGCCAGCTCGGCGCTTGGTCAAGCCAGAGTAACGAAAAGGTCGAACGACTGTGCTAGCATAGCTCCCATATGCCTTTTCTTCCGTCTCACGTGGTAGTGGGGAGCGATCATGCGGGGTATGAATTGAAACAAGCGTTGGTTCCCTTACTTATCGAACGAGGGTTTGAAATCGAAGACTTATCTCCAGAGCTTACAGCGGGTGACGATTATCCTCTCATCGCCCGCCAAGTGGCTACACGTGTTTCGACCGATCCAGCAGGAGTCTGGGGAGTAGCGCTCTGCGGAAGCGGGATCGGGGTCAGTATCGAAGCCAACCGGCACAGAGGTGTTCGCGCAGCCCTCGTTCGCAGCTCCGAAGATGCAAAACTCGCACGTCAGCATAACCACGCCAATGTCTTGGCGCTAGGCGGAGGCAATACATCGACCGATCAACTTTCCGCTCTTCTCGACGCTTGGATCGACACAGAGCCCTCAACCGAGGAACGGCATGTACGGCGCACAGCCGAACTGGATCGTTCTTAAACGCCTTTCTTCTATGCACGTCAACACCAAAACCGTCTACGCGCCACCTTACGAAATTCTTCCGACGATCCTTGAACAAGATGCCGAAGCCGCCAAAACCAAACTCCGCGTCGCGGAGACAGCTTCAAAATGGATTCAATGGGATATGATCGACGGGAAATTCGCTCCGAATACCACCTGGTATGACGCGAGCACCGTCAAACAGTGGACGGTCCACGCCAAAATCGAACTGGATCTGATGGTGGAAGATCCGGCTACCGTCATCGCCCAGTGGCAATCTGTTCCTTTTTTCCGGCGAGCCGTTTGGCATATCGAAGCGGATATCGATCATTCTGCTTTAATTCGTCAGGTAAAAGATCAAGGACGGGACGTCGGACTCGCCATCAACCCGACAACCTCGCTCATGGATCTCGTCCCCTATCTGGATTTGGTTGATATGATCCAGGTCATGGGCGTCGAACCAGGCTTCAGCGGCCAAGGACTGCTGCCCGGCACCGCCGAACGCATCACAACCATTCATCGGATGCAGCCCGAACTCGTGATAAGCGTCGATGGGGGCGTGAATGCCAAAACCCTCCTGCCGCTCGCCAAAGCTGGTGCGACACGCTTTTGTATGAACAGCGCTTTCTACACTCATCCTTTCCCTCGCGATTTTCTCTTCGGTCAGCTGGATCGTTTGGAACACTTAGAGGTACACTAAAATGTATATGTTGAACTTTCGCTTCTTTTCCCTCGTTGGCAGCAGTGCTGTCTTCAGTTTGTTCGCAATTCTTGGAATGAACGGATCCGCCCAGGCAGCAACACTCAGCCCTGGAACGCTCGTCAAAGCCTCACAACCGGCCGTCTACTATTTCTCTGAGAACGGCAAACGGTATGCTTTTCCCGATCAATCGACGTATGCCAGCTGGTACACGGACTTTTCAGGCGTACAAACCGTGACCGATAATGAACTAGCTCAAATCCCCTTCGGAGGTATTGTCACGATTCGTCCTGGTTCAAGAATGGTCAAAATTACCACCGATCCACGCGTCTATGCCGTCACACGCGGAGGTATCTTGCGCTGGGTCCAGACCGAAGCCTTAGCCCGCTCGTTCTATGGAGAAAACTGGAATCGCCTTGTGAATGACGTACCGGATGCTTTTTTCACAAACTATCGAACCCAGAGCGACATCACGCAAACAGCCGACTTTAGTCCAGCTATCGAACAAAGCACTGTCTCAACTATCGATGCGGATCTGCGCGCCCGAGGAACGACGGTCACCCCACCTGTCACGACACCTACCTCCACTGCCCCAGTTGCGACGTCTACACCAAGCACACCAACTTCAACGCCCGTCACCCCCACAACTCCAACGCTTGCTGGGCGCATCGATCTGTTGAGCAGCGGTCCTTATATCTCCGGTGACACCGTGACCTTACTCGCGACCGTCACGCGCGGGTATGCCGAGCGTATCGGTCTCCTCTTTGGAAGCAGTATGCAGCTTTCCCCATGCGCCAGCACTCCTTGCCGAGCTGAATTCAGCCTCCCAAATGTGCTTGCGACGTCGACCTTTCCCTTCCAAGCGGTCTTTTCAAGCGGAGAAGGGCCGACGTATGTCTCAGCAACCGCGACGCAAAGCGTGACGATCCTGCCAAATCCTATTTCGGACGCTATCTACATCAACGGCCCAACCCAATCCCTGTATGGCAGCGGACGACTTGTACGAGTCGAGGTCGGTCCCACGATGTCCGCGCGGAATATCAAGATCTTCCAAGACGAAGCATTGAAGCAGGAATGTGATTCGACGCAAGCCTGTGAGTTCAATGAAGTCGAAACCGCACGAAGCGGCGCCAGCCATACCGTGTACGCGGTCGTGATTGATGGAGAATATCATCGCTGGTTCAGCCGACCAATCACCTTCCCGGTTGTCGAATAAGCGCGCACGTGGCTAAATCGAGAGGTATGCCGAATTCCTCTCTCCAGAAGACTGACTTCTCCGCGTTTGTCCAAGATACGCAGAATCTCTTTAATCGCTGCGTTGAACTACTCCGTGCCAAGTCGAATGATTACGCCGAAGGTGGGGATGCCTTTTTGAACTTCAAAACGGCCGCCCAAATTGCTGGCATTTCACCCGAACAAACACTTTTAACCTTGCTCGGCATGAAGATGTCGCGTTTAACTCAACTCATCAGCAAAGGGAAAACGGCTCGCAATGAATCGGTTGAAGATACGATGCTCGACATCGTCAACTACATCGTCCTGCTTCGTGGTATGATGAAGGAGCAGGAGAAGAGCTCTCCTCAAACAGGGCCCGTTCCTTCTTCGGAGCACGTACTGAGCTCGTACAGCCAGTCCGCTCCGAATCTGTTGCCAGAATAATTCATTCTTGAATGTCCCCATTCTCTCCTCTATGACCTTCAAACGTCTTGTGAGTGCGGTCTCAACCCTTGCGCTCGTCGCAGGCACCGCCCTCCCCCTCGCTGCATCGGCCGCAACCACCAGCGCCTTTAATTCAGGCGATCTCATCAAAGGCTCCGGTTCGACCGTGTATTACTTCGGCGCTAATGGTAAGCGCTTCGTTTTCCCAAATGAACGGACCTACTTCACCTGGTACCGTGATTTCTCGACGGTCAAAGAGATTCCAGATGGCCAGCTCTCCACCATTCCACTTGGCGGCAACGTGACCTATCGTCCAGGTCGCAAGATGGTCAAAATCACGACCGATCCACGCGTCTACGTGGTTGATCAAGGTGGCTTCTTGCGCCATGTTGGCACTGAGCAACTCGCTCAAACACTCTACGGAATCAGCTGGAAGAACAACATCGATGACCTTCCAGATTCGTTCTTCACGAACTATCGTCAAGGGACCGCCATTCAGACCGCTTCTGACTACAACGCGGACAACGTAATGACGCAGACGACATCGATCAACCAGGACAAACAGTTCGATGAAACAAAAGTCACGGTGACTATCGGCAGCATGAACAACGGCTTCGTCCCTACGACGCTCACTATCAAGCGTGGCACCGAAGTCACCTGGACCAACAACGACATCACCGATCACCAGATTCGCTGGACCGGCGGCCGTACCAGTCAGGGTGACATGATGACGCAGATGGGCAGCTCCGGGATGCTCCGCCCAGGCGCAACCTATAGCTACCGCTTCGACACGGTTGGCGCGTTCGACTACGCCTGTAGCATCCACCCAACGATGCAAGGCACGATCAACGTCGTTCCTTAATCGCAACAACATTCAAAAAATCACTTCGGCCCTTTGGTCGAGGTGATTTTTTTTCCTTCGCTACAGGAGTATCATGCAAGAGTTCTATGCTCTCTCTCAAAGAATTGGTCCATACCGCCTACGATATACGCATGGACATCGTTCAGGCCCTGTTCGAAGCAAAGAGTGGGCATAGCGGTGGGCCCCTAGGTATGGCGGATGTATTCACGGCTCTGTACTTTCACGTGTTGCGTATTGATCCAAAAAAACCCAACTGGCCCGAACGTGATCGCCTCGTACTGTCGTGCGGACACATCTGCCCCGTGCTGTACGCGACGCTCGCCCGACGCGGTTTTTGTGATCGTAAACAGTTTTTAAAAACACTTCGCAAAAAAGGGAGCCCCTTTCAGGGACATCCGAACAACCATTTCCCTATCGGCATTGAGACGTCGAGCGGTCCCCTTGCCCAAGGCTATTCGCAAGCCATTGGGATGGCACTCGCAGCCCGCTTATCCGGCGCCCGCTGGCGAACCTATCTCATCGGAAGTGATGGCGAACTAAACGAAGGCCAAACATGGGAAGCGATCCTGTTCGCTGGCAAAGAAAAGCTCCGGAATCTGACGTGTATCATCGACCGCAACAATATCCAAATCGACGGCAACACCGAAGACATCATGCCGCTTGAACCGTTGGCGGATAAATGGCGCGCCTTCAACTGGCACGTGATCGAAGTCGATGGGCATAACATTCGCGAGATAATCGATGCCTGTAAACAAGCAGAAACCATCACTGAACGCCCAACCGTCATTATCGCTCACACCATTCCTGGTAAAGGCGTATCGTTCATGGAACGAAAATACGAGTGGCATGGCAAAACCCCGAACAAAGACGAGCTGACCCGTGCGCTCGCTGAACTTGAACAAGCCAAAGCCGCCCTATGAACCATTCCTCCGATTCAAAAGTCTCAACTCATTTCCCGCTGCACCCAACTCTTCTCAGTGGTTCACCTGAACTCGTCCCGAATCGGGATGGGTATGGTCAGGGCGTACTCGCGCTCGGTCAAGAGATGGAGCAAGTCGTCGTTCTCACCGCGGATGTAGCCGAATCAACGCGGGTTCTCGCTTTCAAACAGCAGTTTCCGAAACGCTTCATTGAATGCGGCGTCGCCGAACAGAACATGATGGGTATCGCGGCCGGTCTCGCCCTGTCTGGGTTCATTCCGTTCGTGAGCTCGTATGCAACCTTTTCACCAGGCCGGTCGTGGGATCAATTGCGCGTGTCTGTCTGCTATAGCAAAGCCAACGTTAAAATTATTGGAGCGCACACCGGGATCTCGGTCGGACCAGACGGAGCGACTCACCAAGCACTCGAAGACATCGCTATGACACGCGTCTTACCGGGACTTGTGATCCTGGCCCCTTGTGATGTTCATGAAGCCCGTAAAGCTACGATCGCCGCCGCTAACTACAAAGGTCCAGTATATTTACGTCTAGCTCGTGAAAAGACGCCTGTCATCACGACGGAGGAAACACCATTCGAAATTGGTCGCGCCTATGTCGTGCGACCAGGCTCTGACGTCACAATCGTCGCCACCGGTCCCCTACTCGCTGAAGCGCTGTTCGCCGCTGAGGCCCTCGCTAAAAAACAGATTCAAGCGGAAGTCATCAACTGCCCAACCATTAAGCCACTCGATACAGATACCTTGCTTAAAAGCTTCAAAAAAACTGGTTGCGCTGTGGCCGTTGAAGAGCACCAGGTGACTGGCGGTCTCTTCGGAGCGATCGCTGAATGCGTAGCTCAACTCCACCCAATCCCTCTTGAAGCCATTGGCATGCCCGACTCCTTTGGTGAATCGGGCGAGCCCGCTGAACTGCTTGCCGCCTATGGCATGGATAGCGCCGCCATTCAAGCGGCAGTAAAGCGGCTTTTGCGCAGAATCTAGCGACTTTTGAGCGAAATAACTTTGACAAGTCGACTCTTTTGTGCTATCATCTTGCCTTGAAGGAATGGGATCTTTTATCTCAAGATCGAAGTGACCTAAGGATTGGGGACCGCCCCAATCCTCGAGCAGGAAACGGATCATCTTGAGAGAATAGCTCTCTTTCTTCTAGAAGCAGCTTTACTTTTATCTCTCATTTTTTCCTATCCTATGGAACATCTCGAAACCGTACACGAACACACTGGTGAACCCACTGGTATCCTCATGAAGCGCCCAGACGTGCATGGCAGCGGTGCCTGGGTTCTCACGACCAACGTCTTTGTCTTGAACACCGACGGTAAAGTGCTTTGCCACGAGCGCTCGCACAACAAAGAGCGCATGCCCGGTGTTTGGGTGACGCACCTCGGCGGACACGTGGCACATGGTGAAACTCCAGCAACCAATGTTGTGAAAGAGTTAGAAGAAGAAGCCAACATTGTAAGCCGCCCGGAGGAAATCATTCGCTGGAGCAAGATGCCAGTTGCCGAGACGAGTCGCATGAAAAACGTACGTCTCTGGATGCACAATTTCGTAACGCTCTTCACCGGAGATACCTCCGTCATCAAGCCTCAACCAGGCGAGGTCGAACGGTTCGAATGGCTCTCGCTCGAAGAAATATTGAACGAAGAACTCAAGAACCCAGAAAAGTGGAACGCAGGTATTCACAACTTCAACTCAGAATATTTCCACCTCCGCGCCGCTCTCATGGGCGCCCACGCTGCAGGCGCGATCCAGGTTCCAGACGAATTACACATCTGGCGCCCAATCGCGAGCAAGAACTAAGCACACACAACAACAGACCCTGCACCACATCGGTGCAGGGTCTTGTGTATTTGTAGCTACCGTTCATTTTCCTCGTCTTCTTGTTTCTTTGCGAGAACACAGACATGCATTTTGGGATCGAAGAGATGCGCGCCATCGTCTTTATCAACCAGAAGTCCAGCGATGCGTTTTCCTCCATAGATCGACGTCATGATTCCAATGCCATTGCAACCCAAGTTATATAACAGATTGGCATAACACGGCTCACGACCGACGCATCGCACACGGGCATTGGTATAGCCCATGAGACCATGCCATTCGAAAGCAGGGTGATTCGCATCCGCATGCGCGCCGAGCGGTGAACCCTTGAGAAACGTATCGAACTCAGCCCGCACGCGAGATGGCACCGTGTGATCAAAATCATACGCAACCTCTTCGGGCAACGCCGTCTCTGGACCACCAACACATACCAACCCTTCGGTCGCCTCTCCTTTTGGATGGAATGGTCGACGGGTGAGATAGGTAAAGGCCTCAGCCGTGGAGGGATCATTCGGATCAGGCGAGGCTTGAGGCGCGGTAAAATAGGACATCGCTTTCACAGGCTGAAACGCTGGCACGACATATGCCTGCATATACGATACCAACCCCCGAATATCGCGATGTACTTGGCCGTTTATATCAAGCTGTCCATGATGGAAAATTTTGAAGCGTTCAAAGCCGTTGGTACACATCACGACCTGTTTCGCTTTGACCGTGCAATGATTCATTTTGAGATAAATCGCATCTCGTTCCAAATGGAGTTCAGAGACCGGTGACTCCTCAAAGATCGAGAAGCGCTGATGATAGCGATTCAATAATGATTGGATGAGCTCTTCGGATAACTGAGCGCTATTTGTGCAGGCCACACGGATTTGGCACAGCGCAAAATAGGCTCGATCCTCTGTTTCAAGATCGGTCAGAATCGATTGATGTGTATCCTCAATCCATAACCCCAGATACCGCTCCGGAATGATGGATGGATCGATTTGTGCGACGGCCACGCGCATCTGGTTCCACGGCAAAGCCATTTCGCGCTTCCAAAAGAGATTTTCTAACGCCTCCATAAACGGTTCAAGCGCGCTGAACCCTTCATATCCCGGTGCGTGGCGGATCGGCGTCTGGAGGTTGAACGTCTCTTGGAGCCGCTCTACGAGCCCCCAAGCACCCTCGACCTTCCCAAGTCCTATTTTTACAACCTCAAACCCAAAATCAGACACTAGCTCCGCAATCGGGCGCTCAAAATCGGTCAGCATTTGGCCCGCATTCCGCCCACTCGCGCCATGGCCGACTCTTCCTCCCTCAAGGACCGTGATTCGGTGTGGCGTATCGAGCAAAGAAAAGGCAGCTGTCATCGACCCAGCAATCCCCGCCCCGATAATCGCGACATCCGTCTCCAAATACTGCGTCAGACGCTTCAGAGGACGGGTCCGCACGAGTTCAGCTAGCCAAGGCGATTGAAGGGACATGGAAGACAGTATACCAAATCAAAAGCCGATCAGGTCCTGCCGCTCTCTCAGGGTGTCAATCAGCGCCATGAGTGTAAGGCTCGGCGTTCGCTCAAAGGTGTACAGACCCGCAGAGGAATCGAGCGCTGGAACCGGAAAATCTTCCGCGCGAAACACTTCGATCTCCACCCCATCTCCCATGATGTGCTCCGTGTAACCACCGCTCGGGCACTGTGCTCCAGTCGGACGCCCGTCGAACTTTTCCTTCGTATAGCTCAAGTGCTTCGGCAAACGCTTGAGCGTAAACGTACGATCTTGCTCCAAATCGACAAATGACAACTGCCGCACTTCCCCATCCGCATCGGGTGGCTCACACGTAAACAACCAGGCTTGCTGCCCCTGACTCGTGAGCGGCTGCAACTGAGCTTTTTTGAATGGTATCTTCAGCGCCACGAACCGCGTCGGCGAACTCAGGCGATCTAAATGGTAGATCGTAGAACCATACGTACACTGCTGATATACGTCACACGTTCGTCCAACAAAATAATCTGGAGAGATTTGATACGGACTAGACGAGCTCGCCAGTACAAAACCAGCGGCGGCAATATCAGGAACCACCGTCACCCGAACTTCCGGCCTATCCCCCGTCCGAGAAACACGGATCAATGCCCCTTGGCGGAACTCTTCCTGGAAAAAGGTCTGGGGAGGAGCATCAGGCGAGGCGAAGCCTAAGATCTGACGGGTCGTATCAAATTCTTGCGAGAGGTGTCTGAGCCGCCCCCTCAGATCCTTCAGCTCTTTCGCGTGCTCTTGATGAAAAGATAGACAAAGGGATATGGTCACAAATACAGCAAAACACAGGGCAACGACGGGTCGACTGGGCGTAAGGTTCATAGCTAGGGCCTAGAACGCTCTAGCGGAGCCACTCTGACGGCTCTCCCCACCCTTGTCAGGCGACTGGTCGTTTGTTAGCATAACGGCCGTCTCGAAACGGGGTTTCCCCCTGAGATGCCATCGCCACGGGTGCGTGGTGTAGCCCGGTTAACACGTCTCCCTGTCACGGAGAAGATCGAGGGTTCGAATCCCTTCGCACCCGCCATGCAAAAATGCCTTATCAAAGGCATTTTTTGTTTTGACGGAGTGGACGGTTGGAACTTTTCTCAGTAGCCTATTCAAACTCGGTAGTCGCAACATTTGTGTTGAACATGCATGGATAGACTTGAACTCCTCCGCTATGTGTCTGATGATTTATATCCAACCACAAAATTGGACAATGTTCTTTTGATCGCATGTCAGCATCTACTTGGTACGACCTATGAGATGTTCGAAGAACTACTCAGCAAAGGCTTAAAACCTGAAAACACCTTTCTTATCGGAAAGTGCTATTCGACCCATCGTGGAACATATCGAAAATTCCAGCAACGTGGGGTACACGTCTCTCCGTTTAGTCATTCATACAACAGCCGCATCTCTTTTGATGAACAATTTTTGATATATATCCAAAAATTTTTAATGGGCGTGGTAGAATCTGTTTCATTTGAAAAATATAGACGGGTGATTATTTTAGATGACGGTGGGCATTTATTATTTTTAATAAATAGTTCTTTAAACTATTTTAGAAATGTTATTGGGATCGAACAGACATCTTCCGGTTATCAGAGGTTGCTAAGTACTAGCCTAAACTTTCCAGTAATAAACGTGGCAAGATCAACAGCAAAGCTAGAAATTGAGAGTCCGATGATTGCAAAAATCGTTATAGAAAAGATTGAACATTACTTACTGGGATCAAGATCGGTAAACCAAAAAATATTGGTTATTGGCCGTGGGTCTATCGGTCAAAGAATCCTCGATCTCTTACAAGCGAAGTACAGGGTGAGTGTATGTGATGTATTGGAAGAAAGATGTGATTTTTCTGGAAATTATAAGGAGCATCTTGCTGATTTTGATATCATCATAGGAACCACAGGAAGTACAGTGATTGTCCCTGATGACTATAGACTATTAAAAAAGGCGCTGTCCTTATTAGCACCTCATCATCTGACACAGAGTTCTCTGCCGTTTCTCTGCGAGAGCTTTCAACAAAAAACGACAATTGCCATGAAGACATTACCGTCAACGATATTAAACTTCTCAATAGTGGTTTCCCTATCAATTTCGATGGAGCAGAGCACAGCCTTCCACGAGAGCAAGCACAATTTACACGCGCTTTGTTATTATCCGCTGTATACGAGTGTGAGCAGGCGCATTCAGAAAGGGTTAAAGAACTCATTGAATTGGATAGAAGCGCTCAAGAAAAAATCATTGAAGGATTTACTCGGATAGAGCTGGGTAGGTAGCAGGATGATACATAAACCACTTTCCCACTTCTTCCACTCGGGCACGCCATACAAGACATCTCTATCAAACGAGATGTTTTTGTTATTTATACGGAGATTCTGCTTGCAGAAGTGTGTAAACTTCTGCCTCCATTCTCTTCGTCAGAGGGGCACGTTGCCCGTAAAATAGCTATCTATTATAAAAATCTACGTAGAGCTATACTTTATCCGGCCACATGAAGAAGTCCCTATCCATCAGACCGTTTGCTTCTACCACAGAGTGGCACGAATGGCTCGCCAAGAACCATGCAAAATCAAGCGGCATCTGGCTTCGCATATATAAAAAAGGCTCGGGCAAGAAAACTGTAAGCTATGCCGAAGCGCTTGACGAGGCGCTCTGCTATGGCTGGATAGATGGGCAGAAAGACAAATATGACGCAGAGTCGTTCTTGCAGAAATTTACCCCACGACGCCCAAAGAGCATCTGGTCAAAACGCAATCGCGAGCACATTGCGCGTCTTACCAACGCGAAGCGTATGGTCGCTGCCGGTCAAAAAGAAGTCGACGCGGCAAAAATAGATGGTCGATGGGACAACGCGTACGATCCAGCGAGTACCATGGAGGTACCAGAGGACTTCCTCCAAGAATTAAGAAAAAACGAGCAAGCCTATACGTTTTTTAAGACACTCAATCGGGCCAATACCTATGCCATCGCCTGGCGCTTGCAAACCGCAAAAAAGCCGGAAACACGCGTACGTAGAATGCAGGTGCTACTCACAATGATGCAGCAGGGGAAAAAGCTGCATTAACATCACGCTCCCTATGGCAAAAATCACTGACTATGTCACCTATATCGCGAATGACCTCTTATCAGAATTAGGCGATGTTAAAACACGCCGGATGTTTGGTGGCCATGGTTTTTATCTCAACGGAAAGATGTTTGGGATTGAGGCAAACGGAAATATTTATTTCAAAGTGACTGAGAGCAATCGGGCAGACTACGAACAAGCCGCTAGCAGACCGTTCCACTATTCGAGAAAAGATAAGGGTGCGGTTAGCATGTCGTACTGGGAAGTTCCAACGGATATTTTAGAAAATCGCGAAGAGGCTGTCAGATGGGCGCGGAACGCTGTCCACGCAGCTCTTGAGAGAGCTTTATAAATTGATCCAAATTCACACCTTCTCAAGAAACTCGCCAAACTCGTCAGACATAAAAAATGAGGATTTCTGTTTTAACAGAAAGAAAAAAGGGCTGGGACATTCTTTGACAATACCCCCTGAAAGAGGGACAGTGGAGATACACAGATAGAGGCTGCTTTTTGGCAAACGTATCTTTTATAGACGGCATCAAAACAAGTATTGCAATACATAAGTACCGTTCAACGCTATGTCCCCCATCGTCCTCTCTTGGTTTTCCCCTTTTTTACGGCAGTATCTGACAACCCTCGGATCGATACCCGATCTTCTCACCGAGGTCTCACGCTCTCCAAAAAACATTGAGGCTGTTCTCGTCACAAGTACACGGATCATTCGACAACGACTCGCTCAGTTTTATCGAATCTTACAACGCGTTGATTGTTCTCAATTGAATCACGACGAAAAAGAAACACTCAAGTGGTTTGTCGAAAATCGAAGTCTAGTCGGAGGAAGCGTACATATTTTATGTGAAGACCTTCGCGCCTCCCATCGGAGCCTAGATGGAAAAAACCTGGTGGCGCTTATCCAGCTTCTGGATTCCTATCTGAAGAGCGTGCACTATCGATTATCTGAACAAAAGTTGATACAGACACTCAAGGAATTCACGCAAAGTCATTCTCTCGAAACAGACGAGGCGCAGAGTGTGCCGTTCTTGATTCGTCACCTGTTATTGTTGCGCATTCTTGTTCTATCAGAGGCCTACCTAGCCATTCTCCAAGCACAGAAACAACAGCCGTTTGGACCGCTGCTGTTTCAGGTAAAGCTTGTCATTGAAACACTGCGAAAATTTGGAGATACCGATTGGGAAACTCTGGTTTCTGATTCAAGCAAAGCGGATCAATTACTGGCGCACGATCCAGCTGGGATTTATACGGAGATGACAGCAGCCACCCGTACCGCCTACAAAAAACGCTTACGCTTTTTATCCCGCATGGGAGGAGTATCGGAATATCGCTTGGCAGAACGGGCACTCGTATACGCCCAAGCAGCGGAGATTGAATATCAACGTCATGTTGGATACTGGTTAATGGATGTAGGACACGAACGACTTCTGGCAGATCTTCCTACAACTCAGTATCGCTTTTTCTATCTCCTCACCAATTGGATGCGTTCCAGATATGTGCTCGTATTAGCTTGTATGACGGCTTTGCTTGCAGGGCTCGTAAGCAGCTTTTTTCCATTCCCCTACTCAGTGCTCATTTTTTTTCTCGCCCTGTTTCCCGCGCTTCGACAGGCAAAACAGCTTCTCAATAGCTTGATTAAATCCGTGGTGGCACCTTCTTTTTTGCCCGCTCTAGAGGTGAAAAAAGATCTTACGGAAAAAGAGGCAACAATGTTTGTGATCCCTGCTTTTTTCTCAAGTGAAAAAACATTGATACATCTCCTGTCCAAACTGGAAGCCGCCTATCTTGGCAATCAAGGAAAACATATTTATTTTGGATTGCTGTTGGATTTTCCAGATGTATCATCGGCCCCAGGAGCACGTGAAAAGAACCTCAAAGAGCAGGCAAAAAAATCCATCGCGCGCTTGAACGAACGATACGGAGAGAAAAACGCCTTCTTCTTGTTTTTTCGTGAAAGTGTCCTAAATGAACAAGAAGGAGTCTATATGGGATGGGAGCGGAAGCGCGGCAAGCTCCTTGAATTTATGCAGGCGCTCCGAGGGCAGGGAACAAAGAGCTCGTATGAACTCTTTCCCTTCGTTCAAGAACGAATGGAATTTGTAGTCGTAGTAGATGAGGACGCGCACGTGCCACGAGAATTCGTGACACGCCTCATTGCGATCCATGCGCATCCACAGAATAGACCTCTTTTACACACGCCTGGCCAGCCACCCATTCATGGCTCAACCTTTGTCCAACCGCATGTGGCCCTGTGGTTCGCTGAACGATCAAACGTCTTACCACGTTTATTTGGGAAGGACGCTCTTCAAGGAAACTATTCCATGCAGGTTTCGGATACGTATCAGGATTTATTTGGGAAAGGAAATTTCATTGGGAAAGGAAGTATCCATATCGATGCCTTTCTTTCGACATTACGAACATTTTTTCCTGAAAATCAGATTCTGAGCCATGATCTTTTGGAAGGAATGGTGGGTGGCACAACATTCGCTAATGAGGTTGTGTTATACGATGAATTTCCTTTGAGCCTTTCGTCTTATTTAGGACGTATGCATCGCTGGATTCGAGGAGATTGGCAGACTATCCCCTGGCTGTCTTCAACCGCTAGGCGAGCGAACGGAGCGCGTCGACGCAATCCGTTGGGCGGCCTCGAACGGTTTAAGATTATTGATAACCTTGTCCAGAGTCTCGTTCCTGCGGCAACGCTTGGGATCTTAGTGATTGCCCTCGTACTTTCGCAAAGTCATTTGCTATGGATAGCTATTCTTGTCCTTGCAATTGATCTATTTGCCGTCATAGATCATGTATTTCAATGTATCTATCTAATAGAATCATTCTTCGTGATTGATGCCGAAGAGATTCCTGCTCGTCTCGGAAAGTTCGCGCTACAGCTAGTCAAGTTGGTTCGTCGCTCGTTTTTTGAATTTGGTCTTTTTCCCTATGTCGCTGGCACAGCGCTGGATGCGATTTTCCGTTCGCTGTATCGTCAAGGAGTCAGTCGCAAATATTTATTGGAGTGGAACACAGCTGCTGCCGCTGAACAGAATGGAACATGGCGTAAAAGTTTGCACGCCTTTCTTCCTGGTTTCGAGATTATCCTCTTTTCCGGCCTGATTCTCTTCTTCGCGGGGCTGCCAGTAGTTTGGATAGGTTTAGGCGCATCTTTTTTTCTGTTCTTCCCTTTTCTGATACGTACATTCATACGGACAAAACAAGCCGTGCCTAAGTTAACAAAACAAGACAAAGCGCTTTTAAGAGAAACATCACAGAGAACCTGGGAATATTATGCTGAATTCGTAAACAAAAAGACTCTCTTTCTTCCCCCAGACTATGTTCAAGAGTTTCCAACATACAAAATAACCCAAGCCACCTCCATTAGTAATATTGGGTTTTACCTCTTATCCATTCTCTGTGCAGCCAAACTCGAATTCATTACTTCAATGGTCGCACGAAAACGAGTTGAAGAAACGATCCAAACACTTGAGAACCTTCCTCGCTATAAGAATCATTTCTATAATTGGTATTCATTGAAAACCGGAAAACCAACCGAGGGGGGATTTATTTCTAGCGTGGACGCCGGTAATCTTCTTGCCTGTTTTATGGCCGTTTCATCTTGGCTCTTAAATGAGGCACGCACCTCCTCTCAAGAGAGGAATGAATTCTCCCAACTCTATATCCGTACAGAAACGCTCATCCAGAAGATGGATTTTCAAAAAATGGTTTCTCGTCGGAAGCTGCTTCTTTCTGTGGGCTTTGATCCGCATAAAAACCTGATGAACGCTTCTTTTTATCAGACACTGGCCTCAGAATCACGTCTCTCTGTGCTCTTGATGCTGGCCAAGCGAGACCTACCGCTACGCGCATGGAATGCTCTGTCTCGTATCACAAGACGCCAACCGGTTGGAGGTCCAGCGATTCTATCTTGGTCAGGCACATTGTTTGAATATCTGATGCCAGCGATCTTTATTGAGGAGCCGACAAATTCAATCATGGATACAAGTTCACGTAGCGCCTACGTTAATCAACGGGCATTTTTGCAGGTACACGGTCTGCGCGGTGCGCTATCAGAATCTGGATTCGTCGATGCGAATCCACGTGGTGCGTATGGGTATAAAGCATTTGGGATACCGACACTCGCCTCTTCACCCGAGGTAGATGCGAAGCTCGTGGTTTCTCCCTATGCTGTCGCGTTAGGATTAAGCGTGGAGCCTGTCAGTGCATTAGCAGATTTGTGTGCCCTTTCATCAAACGCTTACGGTCGCTATGGGTTCTATGAAGCGATCGATTATTCTGCTGATCCAAAGGGACAGATCGTGGGAACGTATATGAGTCATCATCAAGGAATGCTGCTCGCTTCGATTGTGAATTTTCTGCATGCCGGATTCATTCAAAAGCTATTCATGTCCCATCCACTCATCCAATCTGTTCTCTTTCTGATTGATGAGGCGATCCCATCGCCAACCAAAGAACTATTTTAGAAAAACCCTAGCAGACTGGCAGCTCTTTTCCGCTAGACCGTTAAGTCGTTCTCAGATTTTATATTCACCGCCGTTTGCAACAGCTTCTCAAATACAGCCGCCGCAGCTGCGATAACGGTAGAAACGAACAACATCATCAGCCCCATCATTACACCACCGGCAATATCATCTTTGCCGCGCATAGCAACAAAGAAGTAGGCTTCTGCTCCTAGAATAAACCCTATCAGCGTCAGTGCGCAGTATTTTATCGTCCGCAACGCTCTCACCGCCTGATCTGAAAATACATTATTTCGTCCAATATGCCCTAATAGTTTAAATCCGTGGTAAAGCGCCACAAAAAAAGCGATCGAGGCTGTATAGGCATACGCTAAAAAAGGATCTTTGAAGTAGACCTCAAAGAGCGTTGCGTTCACATTCCTCCCCTCTAGGTGAGGTTCCCAAAGCATCAAAGCAAGAACGCCGATACCGATGAGGATAATGACGAATTGAAGAAAGATCGTGGGAGTTCTTTTCATAGTTGATACAGAGAAAATCTATACCGATCATTTTAAATTTACAGTTTACTGTTTGTCAATATGTATTTATCGTTAGTCATTAAAATGAGCGATTCTGTTGGCCGCCACCTGAGCGACGTCATGCTAAGCTCGATTCATGTATAAGCCCAGTTTTCTCTTTGACCGCACCCCTGAAGAGCGCACTGACCCATTCCTCTTCTGGCAACGTGAAGACCAGCTGTTCTTTGCTGCCGGAGCCTGTCACATTTTGCTGAAACATTTCGACAGCTTCATCAAGGGGAAGAATTTCAAGTTATCTTCATGAAAGCCAAGGACGGGTACCCTGGCGCGCACGTGTATATCTCTTACGGCGAATGGATTTTCGACCACAATGGGTGGACGCTTGAAAAGGAAATGATTGAGAGCGTACGAGCAGGTTTTAGAGAGCGCTATCCTGGATGGGATTTTGACCGAATTGTTATCGAAGAAGATCTAGAAACATTCTGTCGCAACCATAACCATAGATCGCCCTCAGACTATGCTCACCTACCTTGGGAGCGGGCGTATCATTACATCAAACGGTTTCCCAGCCAGCCGCCCGTATAAGGATCATTATTCCTTACCTATAATAAAATCCGTCTCTCGTAGACGGATTTTATGACTCCAACTCTTTTCTATAACTAGCTTATTCTCTAACTGTTTACCATCGGACGCGCTTCCATGATCTCGATTGTTGCCCCTGGAATTCCCAGATGTGGGTGATTCTTGAACAGTTCGGCTGCTGCTTCAAGCGATTCAGCTGCCACATAGGAAGAAAGCATCATGCCGTTCTTCGCATCTTCGATACCGCCCTGACTCACGCGCTTCGTGACCCCCAGGCTAATCGTGTTAAGCACGGCGTCTTTATGCTCGCTCATCCAAGTTGCCCATTCCTGCTGCATTTTAGCTTCAGCTTCTTTACGTTCTGGTTCTGGCTTTTTCATCCATTCATCGAGGGTATTCACAGGAGCGATATAGAGAGCGGTGAAGTTTTTCATAGAGGTGTAGATACTTGAGTTAAACCGTCTGTTTATCCTAGCACGATTTCAATTCTTTGCACGGCCTTAGCGCGGCTCGGCGGCATACTGTACCGCACCGGGCTCAGCACCAAGGCGGGCCTCGTAGAGCTCAGCTGCACGTACGAAAGCCGGTCGTGCTTCGTTCCGCAAACGATAGGCTTCACAACGTGGATAGTTTTTAAGCAAACCTGCACGACGCGCTTGCCGTAACACGGTGGTCATCAGAATATCGGCGACCGTAAAAGCAGCGCCCGTGATGAAATCACGTCCTTCAAGCAATAGCTCGACGTTGCTGAGTACCCGATCAGCCCACTTCACGAGATCGGCACGGTGCGCTTTCGTCATATCATCGACTTTGTTCTCCATGTCCATAAGCACAATCATCTGTATTACGGGTTCAACTGTAGTGAGCGCAGCAAAACACCAACGCATCACAGTGGCTCGTTCTTGCAGATCAGCCACGGGCAACGCGCCAACCTTTTCAGCGAGATAGAGAAGAATGGCGGCAGATTCAGTCAACAAGAACCCATCGTCATCAATTACGGGCAGCTGCTGAAACGGACTGAGCTGACGAAAAGCTTCCGTACCCGTTTCTCCTGCCGTGTGATCCATCCCCTGAACACAGTAGGGCAATCTCAGCTCTTCAAGCGCCCATTGCACACGTAGATCCCGTGTTAACCCATGCACGAGCGGGTGGACGCGACCGAAGGCGTAGAGCGTAATCATAGAATGACGATAGTCCTTCATGCATAGAAAGGCAATGAGCAGTCAAGAGAAAAATAAACTGGCTTTTCTCTTGCCATTCTTTTATCCTCACTCCATCTTCCATCATTCCTAAAAAACTTATCCATTTTATGTTCAATCACGCACCCCATACCTATCTCTGCCCCATCTGTCTCGCGATTCAAGGTATCGAAAACGAGAAAACCATGATCAGACAAACGGATATCTTCTACCGAGACGAGGTCGTGCTTGGATTCATTGGTTCAAAGTCGATCCGTGGCAACGATGGACATCCGTTACTTGTACCCGTCGAGCACACAGAGCATCTCTACGATCTGTCGCCAGCACAAACGCAGCGTATTCTGGAAGTGGCGCAAAAAATCGCCGTCGCCTTAAAGAACACGCGAAATTGCGACGGTGTCACCTTAGTTCAAAACAATGAACCCGCCGGCGATCAACACGCCTTTCATTATCATCTTCACATTGTCCCTCGCTTTACGGGAGACACGTTTCATCAAGAGCTATTCAATACCTATCTATCGGATGCAGCGGACAGAAAGCCATTTGCGGATGCGTTGAAACAGATTTTGAACGAAAACTAGATCCACTCTATGAAATTCTACGTCACCGGCCGATCCAGCAACTATCCCCTCGTTCAGAGCATCTTCAAGGAGCTGAAGTTGAAAGGGCATGAGATTGTATTTGAGTGGACCGATTTACCGATGATAAAACCGTATACCGAAAACCAAGTACGAGCGGCGGAGTATTCCGAACAAGGGATCCAAGGAGTGATTGATGCCGATGTGTACATCCTGCTCGCCGATCGAGAGGGTAACGGCGTCTTTACGGAACTTGGAGCGGCGCTAGCGAGCCACGCCATCAAAGGCTCTCCCCGAATATTTGCGATAAATGAAGCGAATCAGGATGCAGCCATGTTCCATTATCATCCGGCGATCGTGTGGAAGAAGAGTCTTGAAGAAGTTTTTACTGAACTCAACGTAGGCTGATTAAATCGTACTTATCTCAATAAGAGAGATATGAAAAAGTACCTCGCTCTTTTATCCTGCTTTGCCATATTGGGAGGCATTCTCCTGTTCGTTCATAGACACTCGAATAAAATAATCACGACTCCAACTGATACAGTTAGTGACTCCACGAGTTCAGCAACGGAACCTTGCGGTCCCTACAAAGACCTCGAATCAAACGGAATGGTCGTTTGTCATTTTTCTCTGAACGAAACGGCTCCAAAACTCCTTCTCCAATTCAAGGCGACAACTACTCGAGTCTACAGAGATCGAAAGGAGCTAGACGCAGCGATTGGAGGGATTCAGATTTCAGAGGAAGAGAGTGGGAACGTACTCCAGACAATCACACCGGAGCCCATCACCAAGCCATATTGGACCGGTTCGATGTTCTTCTTGGCAGAAGATATGAATATGGATGGGTACACTGATTTTGGTCTCCTGACCTCTGCAACGGCAGGTGGGAATTATCAGTATGAATTTTGGCTGTATGATCCAGAGAAAAAGCTATTCTTCTATAACAAATCACTCCGTTTCATTACTAGTCCGGTCATCGATCTTCCATCAAAAACAGTCCTCTCGCATATAAATGGAGGTGGATCACTTCGTTATGACGAAACATATCGCTGGGAGAAAGATGAGCTCGTTCTTATAAAGAAACGAACTCTATACGCTGACGACCCGGCTGCAGAACAGCTCGTTTGTACCTATGAAGAGCGACGGGATGGAAAGATGGAACCGATGGGTACATGCAAGGATTAACTATTTCCGATGAAACGAGGGCCAAGCAAAACTGGCAAAACCATGCTAGGCTAGACCCATCCCTCTATGAAAAAACCGTCTTTCGCTGGTAAGCGTGTAGGTATTCTTATCGGTTGCGCCATCGTTTGTATCATCGCCATTACGGCAGGCTTTGTCTGGCATAAGGGAACATCACGCGTTTCAAGCCCCATGCAGCAGGCCTACGAACGCCTACAAGACCGCTCAAAACGTCCACCGGAAGTACAAATACAGGAAGGAAAAGCCCGCTTTATTCAAATGGACATCGCTACCGCAGGGACCGATCCTACGGAACGAGCGCAGAATTTCCTCAACGAATACATAGCGTTATACGGCCTAGACTCAACGACAGGCACAAAACTCATTCCTGAACGCGCACAACGCACATCTGACTTTGAACAGGTCGTGTCTTTTCGACAAACATATCGAGATCTTCCCGTCTTTGGCGGACAAGTCACCGTCTACTTAAGCGATGAACGGGTACAATCGACGATCGCGAGTTTGTTTCTTCCTACCTCAACCCTGTCGATTACGCCGACCCTCGATAGCAAACAAGCTATTGCCCGCGCTCAACAACTCGTGCGCTCACCCCAGGCAAAAACCTACGCCGATCCGTTCCTCGAAATCTATGATGCAAGCGTATCCGATACCGGAAACGCGACCTCTTCTGAAGCGCATCTGGCTTGGCGTGTCTTTCTGTCAGCCCCTAAACACACTGAAATTCACCTAGACGCTCACACCGGCGCACTACTTGCTTCATACTCGACTTCGATGGAGAGTTTGGATTTTGATTTACAAACAGCAAACGGTAACGAAGCGACCGTTGAGAATGGTTGTTTTTGGTTTATCTCGGATGATGATCAGATTGGCGATGAAGATGGCTTGGAACGTGCCTACCATGCCGATCGTGATGCCGTTTCCGCCTGGTGGGGCGGCCATCATGCCTACGATTTTTTCCGAGCTCGGTTTGGAATGGACTCCTATGATGACGATGGAGAAGACTTGGAGGCCTATATCCATGCTGGAGGGAGCGTGATTGCGGGAGCAGCCAGCTACAATGCTGGATGCGACATCATCCAGTTCTCGGATGGGAATGTGAGTGATGATTTGTTCGTGCATGAATTCACCCATGCCGTTATCGCACATTCATCTGATCTTGTGTATCAAAACCAACCAGGCGCATTAAACGAAGCATTCGCTGATATCATGGCCTCATTACAAGATGGGAACTGGCTCATCGGCGAAAGCCGCACGAGTGGCGGAGAACCCTTTCGTGATATGTCCAATCCACCTCGCTATGGACATCCGGATACCATGCCACCCCAGATGATCACAACCGATAACGGAGGCGTGCATACCAATAGCGGCATTCTGAACAAAGTCGCCTATCTCATCGCAGATGGTGGCGTCCATAACCAACAACAAGTGGAAGGGATCGGTCGAACAAAAATGGGTGCACTGATGTTCAACGTCATGCGCTCCCTCCCTTCGAACGCTCAGTTCAACGATGCTCGCAACCGTGCCATCTCGCTCGCCGATCAGTGGGGCCGTATGCGTGGCAATGGCTATACGCAACGTGATGCCTGCATGGTCAGAAATGCCTTTTTCGCGGCGGGGTTCAGAGCGTGGGATGACTCAGCACGAGCGGATGCGGATTGTGATGGCGTCGAAGACGGGCGCGATTCAGACAGCGACAACGATGCTATTCCCGACGGACGCGACAACTGTCCACGGACACCAAATATCGATCAGCTGGATGCTGATCGTGATGGTCGTGGCAATGCTTGTGATACTGATGCCGATAATGATGGAGTCGCCGACTCTATCGACAATTGTCCGGCCGTACCAAATCCAGATCAAACCCCTGGTTACGGTCGACCAACACCTTCCATCGGCCGAGCCTGCCAGGATTTCGATAACGATGGACTTTTGAACCCGGTCGATAATTGCCCCCTGCGTGCCAATCCTGATCAAACAGATACCGACCGAGATGGGGATGGCCAAGTATGTGACTCGGATGATGATAACGATGGGATTACGGACTACTACGAAAGCTATGGTGATAACTGTCCCCTCGTACCGAATCACGACCAGGCAGATACCGATCGTGATCGAATAGGTAATGCCTGTGATAACTGCCCGGCCGTTGCTAATGCGGACCAACGCGACACGGATCGTGATGGCCAAGGTGATGCCTGTGATGCCGATCGAGATAACGATGGGATTCCTAACACCCAAGATCGGTGCCCAGAAACAGTGGCCTGTTTGGCGGATACATTGACCGGTAACCGTGAAGGCTATGAAATTTCCGTTGGTCCAACCCTGCGGCGTACCGCCCTCCCGACAAGTCTCTGCCCCTCTTGTACGACAGATGTACCGATTGTTTCTTTCGCCTCTTCCAGCTGCCAAGGTCTGGCCATCAATGATGCAAACCCAAGAGATCGGTTTTGGCTGAGTGATGAGTTAGGACGAGCCAGCGGCCACTTCACCTTCGTCGGAGGCGTCTTCCAGGCGAGATTAGACCTCAGTCGAGGACGCACCTTCTTCCTTAATAGTCAGAGTGGAACACGCCAAACAGGAACCGTTCCTCGCTCAGCTACACTCACGACAAGTGACGATGCCTGTAACGAACCGCGCGCGCCTGTCGCTGGGCGAACGACAGATACCTCTACCTTTGGCGCTGCTGCACTCTCGCCAAGCTCACCACCCTCAATCCCGGCTCCCCTGCCTGATACGAAGACTGTTGAAGCAGAAAAAAATAACCCTTCTCTTTCGGACGAGCAGAAGAAGCAAGAGGCAGACCGAGTGACCCCTAACCAAAAAGAAGATCTAAAAGAAAGTCTACCTAGCGACGAGAAGCGTGCACTCGACGAAAAAGAACAGATCCCCTCCCCTCCTCCCGTTCAGTCAGTCGAGAAACAACCCGACGAAAAAGTCACACCTACCGAACCAGAACCAGCCACTCCTCAGTTCTCGAACATCGCACCAGCGATCACAAAACTCTCACAAACACCAACTACCTTCGTGACATATGGCGTCTGTAGCAAAACTCCCACAAGACTTGAAGTTCAATTCACACCAGAAAGCATGAATGAGTTAACATCGGTTCAAGCAACGTATCAAACACTTAGCACAGATGGCGTCGCGATTTCCCCCTCACGCAACGCTCAGCTTCTATCCTTTGGAGAAAATCGGCTTGGCTTCACTCTCGATACTAGCCTCTTCGCCAAAAATGACCTCGGCACTTCAGACGGAAAAATTCGTTACAAAATCACTCTCATCGACGCAGCAAGCCTACAAACTACCTCAGAACACTCCATCGATCTGATCAGCTGTACATCCTTCAAATAGACTTAGCTTTACACAAGCAAAATAAAAATCCAGCATATGCTGGATTTTTATTTACCACATGGGTAGGTAGATGTGCTACTTATATTCTATAATATCTCCTGGCTGGCATTCCAACGCTCTGCAAATCGCTTCCAAGGTTGAAAATCGAATCGCTTTGGCCTTTCCATTCTTCAAGATCGAGATATTCGCCAGCGTAATTCCAACTTTCTCTGCAAGTTCGGTGACACTCATTTTTCGTTTTGCCAACATCACGTCTATATTGATGAGTATTGCCATAGTATTTTTTAAACGGTTAGATCGTTTTCCGATTTTAGCTCGATTGCACTCTGCAACAATTTCTGGAGAACCGCCGCAAACACGGCGACGGTGATTGGTGCGCAAGCGATGATCATTCCAAAAATGAGAAGTCCTGGAGCATCATCCGCATCCGCAATCGGGTACAGAAGAGGGACACCAGCGACGTAGAGAGCGGCAATAACCATCACGCAATATTTTATGGTCTTCAACGCCTTTACGGACAGTTCCGAAAAGGCCGTTCCCTGGTCAATCAAGCGCAGTAGCTTAAGCACGTGCCACAATGCGATAAAGAAGGGAATCGCCGTCACATACAACCCGAGTACGATCAAAAAGATCGCGTGACGAGCCATCGGAAACTCTGCCGATCCGCCTTTCCACATGGCAGGAAGCGCAAAGATGCAAAGAGCGAGCACGCCTAACCCAATCAATAAAATCACCAACCGCAAGAAATGCGTTGAACCTCGCTTCAGAGGAAAGAGGGTGGTCATAGTGAGAGCCATATCCCTAAGTTTGATCGGCTATTTATCGTTTGTCAATATATTTGTGTTGTTATGCATATAACCATCGAAAGCCCTTCATTTCAATAACTCAATCATCTTCTTCACCGCCATCGTACTCACTAAATCGATTTCACTCTGCGTACAATACGCAACGGATTTATTCGTACAGAACCAGTGCGAAACAGGCAGCTCCTGGAAACGCGTCTCAACCGCCTGATCAAGCACGGCACGAATACGTTTGTCCTTCAATGCCTCAAATAACGCCTCTTCATCAACCACGCCTCGATGCGGAATGCCAACAAGCAACGCCTCCTTTTTCATCAATGCTATTTTTTCTACATCAAACCAATTCGCATTCCCCGGTTCAGAAATACACAAGAACACGACATCGCTCGTTGCTAAAAGGTTTTCCAAACTCGCTGCTGAACCTGGGAGATCTAACGATACACGAATCTCGCGACGATTATAGAAATGAATCGACTCCGGACGAAACGGGACCAGCATCCGAGCGAGCTGCTGACCAACTGCCCCATAGCCTATAATCCCGATCCGTTGGCCCTCAAGACCCGGTGCAACGATGTCATAGCCACTCGCCTGAGAAAATTCTAGTAAATGACGATTCATGAGGAGCGCCGCGCTGATCGCCCATTCGGCCACTGCCTGAGTTGGCCCTCCCGGCGTATTACCAATCGCGATTCCACGTTCCTGAACCTCTTTTAGAGCAGGAATAAAAGGACCATAGTCCACCCCCGTAAATACAATCGCTTTTAGTTCGTGAGCCGCCGCAATCACCGGAGCGGTGACTTTCTCAATTCCTCCAAGAATATAGCCGATTTTATCTGTGATCGCTTCACAGAGCTCAGCCTCCGTGGCACAGAGCTTCGGCAGTCGCACTACCTGAAAACCGGCTTCTTCTAGGAGAAGCTCATGTTTTCTTTGGATGAAGAGCGTGTCGGTAATGAGAATGTGTGGGCGTGAGGACATAAAGGCTGATTAGCCGTGTGGAACTGCCACTAACTTTACAGAAGGAGATCCAATAAATCTACTGACACTTAATATCTATATCAGAAACACCAGCTGCTTAAGGCTGGCGTTTCTCCCTCTTTCATCCTCAGAGAGAATGGCAAAGGGATTGGACGATCGCTGTGAAGTCAGCGCGTCCTAGCTGAGGCCGCGTACACACGCGTCTCTAGGATCTCAGTGCGGGGAGCAGTACGTCCCCGAGAGCGTGAATTGGCCAGGGCTAAAGTTCTCACCCGTGCAGAAGTGGTAGCACCACTCGAGGGTGCCATTGGCGGCGCGACGCTGAAGGGTGCCCTGCAGCGTGTGGCTACCGCCGGGGTAGGAGCAGGCCTGCCTCTCGGGCGGCACCATGCACTGAGCGTCACGCACGAGAACGCCATCATTCCCGCAGATGAGCGCGCAGTCATTCGCTCCTTGCGGATAGCGGCAGGCGCGGTCCGGCACGGCCCGCAACCCAGCGGCAGGCAGCCGTCGGGGCCAGGTTCGCACGCGCGGAGAACTTCCGCGCCCGCATCCATCGCCGAACCACCGGGACCGCATCCCCAGAGAACGCAGAGACACATCACCATCAATGAACGCTTCATAACCGCTCCTCGACGCGATACGAGAAAGAACTTTGGGCTCACGCGTCTTCTTTTGCCCTCTTGTGAGACAATGGAAATCCCACAAGAGGGCAAAACAATGAATTGAGACCTGAGCTTAGGTTGGTATCAGTATTTACTTGATACGTCAAATAATAAGATACGTAGCTGTATACGTACAAAACCGCATTTCAGGCGGTTTTGTACTAAACTGGCAACTTCAGCTCAACTTCTCTCCATCCCTTTCTTCGGCTCATTCTGCTCAATGAAGTAGATCATTCCCTCACTAAACACTTTCGCCAGCCCTTCACGATAGTTTTCATAGTAAGCAGTAAACCGTGGATCATCGACGTACATCTTTGCTAACCCACGATACATTTCAAAATTCGGCTCATACCATGTACTAAGCGATTTGAAATGCTCTCCAATCAAGGCCTGGAATTCAGGGCTGGTTGCACCCTTATCCATCGTCGCAGCGACCTTCTTCATGAAGATATCTGAATCCTGCTTGTACTTTTCGTAATCGGCTTTCGTCATTTTGGCAGCGCGTTCCATAGATTGCTTGTAGGCTTCTGTATTCCCCCATTTCTCCTTTACTTCGTCGGCATACTTTTTCATCGTGTCTTCCCCAAACGTCTCGTACAATTCTTTCATGTCTTGGTCGTTCATAGGTGTTTCTTTCTCCAATTTCTGGAGGGTGGTGTCAATGGTTTTAAGTAAGCCTGATAAACGCTTCTTCTTCAGTTCGATCAATGCGCGATGATCACGCAATGCCTGACGCAGATCAAAGGTAGAAGACGACAAAATACGCTTGATGTCTTCTACCGAAAAATCGAGCTCGCGAAAGAAGAGGATCTGTTGTAGCAACAGCAACTCATGCTCTTCGTAGAGACGATAGCCATTCTCTTGAATCATCGACGGCTTCAACAAACCGACCTCATCATAATAATGAAGGGTTCGGACGCTCACACCGGCGATTTTTGCCAACTTGTTTACGGTATACGACATAGCTCAAGAATATAGATAGGTGTCGACCTCACCTGATACAGAGACTAAACTATGACGTTACGTGAGAGTCAATAGACATTTGGAACCTATCCTTATTGTATGAAAAGCAATGAGCGCAACCCGACAGTGAGAGCGCTTGCACCGTCGAGAGAAAGACGGGGCGCTCATGAGTGGTTGCGCTCTACGACATGTTGGCGATCGTGAAGCCGCTTTCGGCGGCCCTCTTCTTCGCCTCCTCCTTGAGCTTACCCATCCACTCACCGGCGAGATCCCACTCCGTGTCGAGCGTGAAGTCCTCCGTGCACTTCGGCGGCAGAATCGGCTGCTCGCAGCCTACCGTGAAGTAATGCTCATTGGTCTGTTGAGAGAAATACACGAGCATGAATGCGTGCATGATCCACCTCCTCTTCATCATCTTCCCCACGATAGGGTCGATATGAGAGGCGAGTCTAGTCTAAAAGGAGAAATAACGCAATATTCTCTATGGCCTCAGTATGCGTGGTAGAAAATAATGAAATCAACACAAACCCAGAGAATCGTTCGCAATTTGCCAGAATACGTTATCTCGGTCAAAATAGCCCCAACTATATGAAAGCCTCCTCTATCCTCTCCATCATTGGGAAAGTTTTGTTAACCCTTCTGCTCGTCTCTCCAATTCTTGGCTCACTCGGCATTTTTCCAGCTCCAACCGCGGATATGTACGGAACGCCTCAAGCCTTCCAGTTTGTCGATCTGTTGATGAAGAGCAAGTACATCATGATCATCGATTCGCTCGTCTTCCTTGCTGCCATTGTCTGTCTGTGGACCAAGCGCACGGCTTTGGCCGCTCTGCTAATTTTGCCAATTACGATTAACATTATTGGGTTCCACGCCTTTTTGGATAGCGGTCTCTTCACCGCCGGAGCGATCATGGGCGATGTCCTCTTCTTACTGAACCTCGCCTTCCTTTGGCAACAGCGTGCACAATATCGTTCGCTATTTCAGAAGCACAGCTAATCTCTGTCACTTTCACAAACATCCAGCCCAGCGCTGGATGTTTGTTATTTGCCGTGATCCATCCAACGACAACACCCCCGCCAAACCAGAGCCGACGGAGATATGTCGGTGGTCTGCGCGGGGGCCGAGATCACGCACACGGCAAGTCGGCATTCATATCCACGAACCAGCGCGTGTAGGTAGTGATGAAAGACAGTGCTTCCGTCGTATCGATCGTCTCTTCTTCAAGGAACTGGTTATTCGGGTCCTCGTCGTCGCCGAAACACCATTCCTCCGTCACCGGATCATACAGGAATTCGTAGACCAGACCGTCATTCTCGAAGAAGGCGATGAAGAAGTAGGTCTGGACCACGTCCGGATCGGGTTCACCGGACCCATCCAGCGGAACATCGATACCGTATACGATGACTCGATTCCCTCGTTGAATTTCGTGCCGCAGCTGGAATCCATCATACACCGGCTGTTTCCAGCTGAAACGAAGATCTTCGGGTTCACCGAGCACGAGTTCGGTCGGCGGCGGCTGAATGAGGCTCTTGGCGAGCACACGCTCAACCAACCCGCAGACCAGAAGACAGGGCGCGATTTCCTTGAGACTTGCGTGCATATTGTGCCTCCGTTGTGCGAACGTTGCTGCTTGAAGAACGGCGAAGGAGCGTCACAAACAAAGAACCTCTCACCGCAGAGATGGAGGTTCTCGTTTATCGTGTGGGACAAAGAGACATCTTTCCTCAGGTGAGGACGAAGGGAGCACCTTACCGCAAAGCAGGTTGCTGGATGAAGACAGACGAGTCGTTTCTCGTGAGGCAAAGAATGCCTGCGCTCCATCACTCTTGATGGTTCTTTACTTGTGATACTTAAAGGCTAACCGAAACACACAGAGCCTGTCAACAGCCTCACATAAGGCAAGACCTCACACTCCAAGGGGGTACGATCTGCCCGTAGGCGGATCATGCAGGAGTATGCGGTCGGTAGATTCTCTGCGAAGGAACATACACGGCTACCTCATCACCTTCATAAATATATCCCGTGCTATACACAAACCCGACGACGCCACGTCTATGATCCGCAGCCTTACGGAACAGGCTTGCGAGATCAGGCTGATTAGGAAACTGAGACTGGATAGCCTCTCCGGGAGTCGTACACGGAACATTCTCACCCCAGACGGCGAGCACGGCAGTACGCTTCATCCCATCCGGCTTCTGAAAGAACAGCAGCGTACCCGTAGGAAGCGCCGTGAAGTCCGGGATCCCGCTCACCACGAGATTCTCGCCCAACGATCCGAGCGGAATGGGTCCCGGGAGGCTCATCGCCATCCCGATCGATGCGAGCTCTTCCTGCGCCACGATTGAGACTTCACGCACGTTGGCGATCTGGATCCCTCTCGGCACACCGAACCTGTTCAGCGCGCGCTCGCGGACATCGGACAATCTTGGACCCGCATGCAGATCTCCTTTCACCCCATGGCCACAGATCACCTGAATCTTCTGAGCACGAGCAGATACAGAACAGCCGAATTTATGCGCCACGAGGACCTTCTACACGTCCCCGTAGCTCGAAGGCCTCGAGCGACACTGTTTCACTCATTGTTTTCTCCTCCAGAATGAGTTGGGCGGAGTTTAGGGGAAGAGAGCTACTAATTCAAGGAATGCGGGATTTTCATAGAAAAACCAGCGCGTTCCCTGTACCTTAGGTTACATGATAAAGCTCAATGTGACCGATCAATTCCCTCTGGAGTCCGCACTGCTCGCCAGCCTCTTACAGGCATGGGGCATTTCTTCCTTTTCGTTTCAAGAAGCAAAACACGGCATCGAGAATCGGACCATTTTTATCACCGAACCCTCACGAAAGGGCGTCTTGCGGATTTATCGTCAAGATCGCAAGAGCGTATCTGAAATCCGTGAGGAGTTGGAATATATGGATTCCCAATCACGAGTGAATTCTTTGATTCCAAAGATTTATCCAACGACAGATGGCCACCTCTTCGC
The DNA here is from genome assembly GCA_964567995.1 of uncultured Gammaproteobacteria bacterium. Lineage (GTDB taxonomy): Bacteria > Patescibacteriota > Patescibacteriia > 2-12-FULL-60-25 > 2-12-FULL-60-25 > JAGOTP01. The sequence continues at coordinate 69,255 of CAZMOB010000001.1, read as the reverse complement.
AGAAACGATTCTGCGTGGAGCTCTTTGGCAGAGCGTATTCATGGAGCATAAACCGGGAGAACATCCACCCGCCTACACAGAACAGATGGTCATTCAAATGGGAAAAGCTCTCGCCGAGTTGCACGTACAAAGCCTCGCCTATCAGTGCAGTCAAACGCATAATAGTCCTATCTCTTTACAGGAAGACCGTTGTAAAAAAATTCGGCAGACGATGCCACACCGACCAGATATTCAAACTTTTATTCGAACTTTTGAGACGCTTGAGATTCAGGCAATTCATCTCCCCTCTTCTCACATCCATGGGGACTTCATTCGGACAAACCTCCTTTGGAAAGACGGTACTCTCACAGGTCTACTTGATTTCGATGATACGGAATACCATTGGCTCGTTCTGGACGTTGCAACAAGTGCGTGGCATATCTCATTACAAGAAAGCAACCTGGAACTAGCCACTCGATTCATCGAGTCATACGAAACGATCAGACCATTGAATGAAGAGGAACGGACGGCTCTATTTCCTCTCATTCACTTGGTCAATGGTTTTCGAGGAAGCGATCAAATCCTGCTCGAAGATTTCGACGAGGAATGGGAACAGATCTTGAAATTGGAAGCACATTTACTCGTAGCTCATTCTCATTTACGTTAAATCTATGAGAAAACCATCGTCTCGAACCGGTATCATTCTCTTTCTAGTTTTTATCGGCTGTGTAGTGGTGCTCGTCTCCGCGTAGCTCATCTGGTCGCACATCGCTTCCGCAACCCAAATCTGTCCCAAACAAGGAATCACTCCGGAAGAAGCGATTCCTCTATGAAAAAGCTAACACCTAGTCTGTTTCAAAAAGAGCAGTTTTTAGAGGCCGTTACCGAGCATTTTACTCATCTTTTCACAGAAACGGGAGATCCAACAACAATTTCAACCCCTCAAAAGGAAGTAGCCGTGATTAATCTCATTACAAATGCCCAAACAAAGGAGTTCGCTCGTCTTTGGCAAGATCATCCGGAGATCGTTCGCGGAATCGGAACGAGTTGTACGCATGTCTTCTATATCGTCAGCCCAACAGATCCAATTAAGTTCGATGGGCCAAATTTGTTTTAGACGCTCAATACGACACAAAAACCACCCAGTGTTTTCTGAGTGGTTTTTGTATTCCGCTGTTTTGATCTCTCCTTTCTCAACAGCGGATGAAGAAGTTTATGTGCGAACGTACCAGGGAATGTACTGTTTCATCCAAGCTAGAGCGGCTTGATCGGGATCCATTCCCTCGCTCTTTAGAGGGCACCTATCATCGAAGGTACACGTTACGTTCGGAAGGAACCAGAATGAAGTCATCGAACCTTTCACCTTGGGATTACCCGCTCTGGATCTGATAATCCCATTTGGATGTCGGTGCGGCGATCCCCATTTATTCACAGCTGCCCCGTTATCCCCATGCCCTCTCTCAGACCAGGAACAGTAGTTTTTGAGGCTCTGGACTGTGGCCCGAGAAGGCTTATCACCCTCGGAACGAGATGCATTATAGACTCCATGAGCAGCTGCATGGATAATGAGAGCCAGTGCTCGATCTGTCCTGAATCCTGCACTTCTGGCATCACCTATACCCAGAATCGGCCTCCATTCACTATTAAGTTCATCCTGGATAAAGGAGGCTGTAGCTCGAAGCACGCCATCGTCTCGCCGTTCGATCATAACCGTTTTACGAGAGGCGAAGATCCGCAGTTGGATACTTCCCACGGAACCCGGAGCTACAGCTACACTAACAGCATTCGCAGCAGGTACAGGTTCGCGATCACGCGTGGACTCGAGCTCGATGATCAGCGGTAAACGCTTGATGAAACGCTCGATCGCTTCCTCATTCCACTGAGTCTTGTTGAGAAGCGTGAGAATTCGAATCGCTTGTTCCAGTGCTCTCATGATCCCTCTCCTTATAGAGAATCTGGTTTATAAGGAACACTTTATTATACTAGACGGGCCCCGTTTGTCAACGCAAAAGAACCTTTGACTCCTTGATATCAAAGAAAGCGGATGTCATGCTTACAGAGATTTTAGACCTTCTGAATAAAACTTTATGTCAGTCTTTCCGAGCGGAGCTCAACAAGCATTTTTAAAAGAGCGCGACACGCCCTTTCGTATCCCTTTGTCATCTCAAGAAACAGACAATTGCTGCGCAGGAAAACATATTCGATTAAGAGAGGCCCTGGAATCTCTCGGAATTCCGGTACGTTGGAGAATTTGCTGGTTTCGCTGGTCTGATATTTCGTTGCCCAACTATCTTCAAACAGTTCCTCATGAAGATGACTGCAGTCATCTCTATCTCGAAATCAAGCTTAATACAGACTGGGTAATATTAGATGCTTCGTGGGATCCCAGTTTAGCCTCGATACTCTCTGTCGGCATCTGGTCCGAACCGTTTTCAGGAACTCAAGTCGGTGTTCCCGCCTATAAAACACTATCTCCAGAGGAGAGTGAGGAGTTTATGAAGGCGTGCACACCTGAAGCTACAGCTGAAGATCTTCGTAAAAATGGGACGTTTTTCAAAGTACTGAACGACTACTTAGAGAAGGTACGGACCATGGAGTACGCCACGAATTATCTAGGTAATATTGTTGATGTCGTAATCGACCGTCCACTTGGAAGCACTCATCCAAAGTATAACTGGACCTATCCCATCAATTACGGCTATATTCCTCAGACAAAAGCACCGGATGGCGAAGGAGTAGATGCATACGTTCTTGGCGTACAAGAATCACTAAAAACGTTTCGTGGGAAATGTATCGCTGTGATTCATCGAACGATGGACAATGATGACAAATTAATTGTTATTCCTAAAGAATCAACAAACTGGCCCGATGATGAGGAGATAAGAAAAGAGACCTTCTTCCAAGAGCAATTTTTTGAATCAGAGATTATTCGCACATCGGCAAGTTGAAGGAATTCAATCAATTCAACAACAATCCACTAAAGGTGTATGCTCAATTTCGTATGGAAAAAATTATAGAAACCCTCCTAGAAACTCCCAAAGAACGGGAGAGATGGACGTTATGGAACAAGACCATGGCACAATTAGATGGGATTGTTGATGGATTAGGCATGCCGATCGATCCAGGGATAAAAGAAACGGTCGCCGCACTTTCCCTAAACGGGTTTCCTCCTTGTAGCTCATGCGAGGGACATATCGACGAGCGATTTGGAGATATTCTGAAGCTTTGCCCGTACGTTATGATCGAATTTGACGAGCCAGCCGAACGGTTTGTCGATGAGTCGGCTATCAAAAAATCCATCGGAGAGAAATATGGAGTTGATCCGACAAAGATTCACGAAGATAACGATGCTTGGTCCGCTTATTGGGAATACATCAACACCAACTCAGTCGCAGAAACAGAAGAATACACAAGAATCCACGAACAGAATGAAGCGCTCCAAGCCGCTCTCTTACATTTGCTTGAGCAATTTTACCAAGGTCGCGAGATACCAAGAGAAAGAAGGCTCACCGTTGAACCTATAGGTATTGCAGGCGGTTTCAAGGTAACATTCGTAACAGAAAATCCGATAAAATTTCAGGAATCTGAAATCGAACATTACGAACAAGTTCTTGCCACCGAACAACTCGAAATGAAACAGTTTACGCATTTTTTGAAGGATCGATTCTTCGAGAAAACGGCTTAACTCTGCTATGCCCAATCAACGCCTCATCCCGCATTGGAAAAACATTTACCTTTTCCTTAGGGACAAACGTACCGACTGGAAACCAAAAGCCCTGCTCGCCGTCGCCGTTCTCTATTTGATTTGGCCTGTAGATTTGGCTCCGGATTTGATCCCTTTCTTAGGGTGGTTGGATGATATCGGTTTGGGAGGACTAGCGATTTGGTACGTATCGCGGACAGCGGCAAACTATATTCCCCCAAAAGAGATGGATGATAAGAGGTAACATTTAGATATTTACTTTTTCCTAGACCTGACGTACTCTCGCGTCGGTCCTTTTGGCGCCAAGGAGGCGCAACCCCATGCAAAAGACGATTGAAAACCGCATCGGAACCCGTCGCGAGTTCAACCTGGCGCTCTTCGCCCTGACCGTGACAGTGGCACTGTTCAAGAACGAGCCACTCCCGGCTCGATGTGCCATCTACCTCATCTTCGCCCTGGCGACCGTGCGCCTGGCCTACGAGCTGGAGGTCGCATCCCAAGCGAGTGAGCCGAGGCAGTGGCGACTCGCCGTCCGATCGGTCCTTCGGGACCAGTGGGTGCTGCTCGTCATCGTGGCTGAGTTGATCGGCTACCTCTGGTACAGTCAACTCCTGATCGGCATCGTCGTGACGACCATCCTCTACCTCCGCAAGGAGTACAGGAGGTCCTGAATCATCTTTAGATCCGGCAGCAATACACTCACACCCACCGCGGCACACCACTCGCCGGAGGTGGGTGTCGCATTTTCAGACGAAATACGTGTATACTACGGCGGTAGGTTCTTTACTCATCCTGATCTTTCTCCTTATATGGCCAAAGGCACATCCGCCCGCAAGGAAGTCAAAAAACCAAAGAAGAACAAGAAGAAATAGTTCTTGAAATATACAAAACACTGGAAGATCAATCTTCCAGTGTTTTGTTGTGCGTCCCTCAGAGGACCGCCTGAATCTTCTCAATCTCTCGCTTCAACTCTTCTGGTGATAATCGTTCTAGTTTTTGATACAGTTCCGGCGTTTGAAGAATTTGAAAGGGACTCTGTACCTCATTCACATACCGTGGCAGCAAATGGATGTGCAAATGTGGAATCGTCTGACCGGCTGCCGCACCAATATTCGAAAAGATATTCAATCCAGCACTAGAAAAGGTTCCCTGTAAGACTTTTGAATATCGTTGTACAAGATGAACTAATGCGATCCCCTCTTCTTGTGTCAGTGCTAGAAAATCAGGCTGGTGACGCTTCGGGATAACCATCATATGACCAGGGGCCAGTGGACGCCGTGCATGAATCACGATCACTTGATCCGTCTCTTGAATCAGTTGAGGACGTAGGGCTTCTAGATCGCAAAAAGCACAAGCTTTGGTCGACATGTTCATACTAAAAGTATAGCACGGGGCTTTTCTTCAGGCTGTTAGCGAGCTAAGCTAGAGAGTATGGATCATTCAAATGCTCGCAAAACGGTAGGCCTAGCATTGGGCAGCGGTGGCGTCCGCGGGTTAGCGCATGTTGGCGTCATCAAGACGTTGTTAAAATACAATATTCCGATCGATTTCATCGCTGGGTCGAGTATCGGGGCATGGGTTGGAGCACACTACGCACTTTTTCAAGATATCGAACGATTGGAAGAGTTTACGGTCAATAAAAAGGAGGAAAAATTGCGCATTCTCCTAGAACCTTCATTGAGAGGAGGGTTTATTGGTGGCGTGCGTACACGAAAACTGCTGACTGAATGGTTAGAAGATGCATCCTTCGAAGAGACCAAGATCCCACTGTCTGTCATTGCGACCGATCTCTATAAACGAGAATCTGTTGTCTTTTCAAGTGCGGCGCTCGTCCCAGCTGTACAAGCCAGTATGGCCATCCCTGGCCTGTTCAAGCCGGTATCACACCACGGACGCGTACTCATCGACGGCGGTGTCACCGATCCGGTTCCAAGCGATGTCGTCAAACGCATGGGAGCAGATATCGTGATCGCTGTCAGTCTAGACCGGATTCCAGCCGATTCAGAAATACCTAACAAAGGACTTGGGATGCTTGCCGTTGCTAACCGTACCATTGAGATCATGCGCTACTATCTCGCAAATAACTGTATTCATTCAGCCGATCTCATTATCGAACCACCGGTCGAGGCGCATGCTGGCTGGGGTCAGTACTTCAGAAAAGACGTTGGTCCACAGATTGTCGCATTAGGAGAAGCAGAAATGGAAAAACAGATCCCTGTGCTTCAGGAACTTCTAGCACGGCCTTAAAAACAAACAAATCCGCATTTACCTGAAAGACATCCAACCCTTCGTATGCTCTAAAAAGCTGTACGGAATGTTTTCCGTACGGTAGGTTATCCTACACAGTGTCTTTATCTCATAAGTACATCCATCTATGCCAAATCGTGTCGCTCACTTCGAAATTCATGCGGACAATCCAGAACGTTGTGGTGAGTTTTACAACTCCATCTTCGGGTGGAAGATTGAAAAATGGGACGGTGGACAGATGGAATATTGGATGGTCATGACAGGCGAACGTGAAGAAGCCGGAGGGATTAATGGTGGGATCATCCGCCGCCCCTGCCCAGTGTCTGCCCCAAGCCAAACGGCGACTGCTTACGTTTGCACGATTACCGTCGACTCTTACGATGACATCGCGAAGAAGATTCTCGCTGCTGGGGGTAAAGAAGCCATGCCGAAATTCGCGCTGAAAGGCATGGCCTGGCAAGGGTACTTCATTGATACCGAAGGTAACACCTTTGGCCTGCATCAAGCAGATACAAACGCGGCCTAATACAAACAGGAAACCACCTGTTATTCTACATCGACTATGAACCCTCTCTACTCGTTTACTATACCCGTGTTCGTTAAATCACTTACCGCTCTCGATGGTATCCTCGTCAAAACAGAAGCGTTCTTGAAAGAAAAAGGGCTGGCCGAAGACGAGCTGCTCAACCTGCAGCTCGCCCCAGACATGTTCCCCTTCAAAAAACAGGTGCAAATCGTATGTGACAACGCAAAAGGCGCAGCTGGTCGTTTGTCGGGCACAGAAGTACCTACGCATGCAGATGACGAAAAGAGTTTGAGCGAATTACGTGAGCGCATCGCAAAGACGCTCAGCTTTATCAACACTATTCCTGAAACCGCATTCGAAGCCGCCGCCACACGACAAGTTACCCTGCCCTACTTTCCAGGGAAATTCATGACCGGGTTCGATTACACTCGTGAATACGTTTTGCCCAACTTCTTCTTTCATCTAACCACAGCGTATGCGCTGCTCCGCAAAGAAGGCATGAATCTTGGCAAAGCCGACTATATTGGCGGCATGCCATTGCAGGACTTGGCCTAAAGAATAAGAGCACCCACCGCGACGGCGAGTACAGCGGGTACTCTTGTCGCGGTGGGTTTAAGTTTTGCCGTCTTACGGGTAGTTACGAAGACACAAAGTCGATCACGATCGCCGTGGCATTGTCTGCATGCACTGGATCCTTGGCGATGGCGGCCGCGACGAGCGCGTCCGCCGCCTCCTGTGGATCGGCAGAACATGACAGGATCTCCCTGATCTCAGAATCGGCAAGAGCATGACGACCATGCACACCATCCGAACAGAGCAGAAAACGATCGTACGAAACGAGCGGCTCCGTCCTGAGATCAGGAATTGGACTACCCAGCGCTTTCGGATCGGATGAATCGACACCGAGAAAACGGCTGAGATCATGAGCGTGCGGTGACTTTTTCCAGGCCTCCAGATGCTCAGGGATGGGCTGATCAGCCTCTTGAAGCGCTTGAATCATCTCATCGACCTCTCGAAGCCCATTATGATCCCAGCTGAGCAACTCGAGTCGACCAGCACGCAGGCGGTAGCAGCGCGAGTCCCCCACATATGCGATGTGAACCCGATCCAGCTCGTGCAGGAGTACGACGATCGTCGTTCCCATACCTCGGCAGTTGAGGGGATCCCGCTTAGCCGTATCTACAATCCTGGAATTAGCCATCTCACACGCCGCCGCCAAAAGGGCACACGCCCCTCCGACATTATCCGACCCGAACAGCTCGATGTAGACGGGAATGGTATTCACCGCCGTTCCACTCGCGACCTCACCAGCACGACGTCCACCGAGACCATCACACATGACATACAGGTTGTAGGTTCTCAAACGCGGCCGACAGACATAGGCGTCCTGATTGCTCCTACGGCAGCCTTGAGCCGTACAGGCACCCGAGAAAACGTTCCAGCTCATGTTTGAACCTCCTGGAGGGATTCGTTATCCCCTGTTTTGATCTGGCCAATCGTCTGAAAGAGCGAAGAAGGATGGTAGGCCGTCCTTTCTCGACTGTCAATCAATCACTTCCTTCTTAGATTGAGTTCAACGCTTTGCCGTTTGCGGAAATACAGCCGGAGAAAGCTGCTTTAGCTTGGGATAATAAAACCAATAGCGCCCGGTCGCATCACCAAAGATGACGCCCGTCGGTCGAAAGGCGACTACATCGAACGTCTTCAAATCGGGCTGTTGTGCTTTCGGAAGAAACGACAATAATTTAATAATATCTGTATCACTCACGTCCGCTTGATTCAGTACGTGCAATTCTGTAGGGATTTTCCAGCCACGCTCATGCATCCCCTCACGTCGGGCAACAACCAGTTTTGAGCTGGTGGAACGGGTTAGAAGATCAAAGGTAAACGCAAATGAGTGAGTTTTAGCCGGACTCTTGAGATCAGTTATTTCAATAGCAGATCCACGGGAACCAGTGAGTAATATCCCTCCTTCTGGTAAAGCAGCTTTAACCGTTTGCCAAGTGATCGGTTTAGCCGGTTTCGAAATTTTGATCGTCGTTGTCACTGGATCCCAATATTTCGCCTGATCTTTTTTGAATTGCTGTTGAGCAGCCAGATCGGCTTTTTTGGAGAAAATGCCTAAGGCAGAGATGACCGAACGCTCACTCTGGCTTCCGCTCACCCCCAATCCTACGAGCAGCTCTCCTTTTGCGTACAAACTACTCGATCCCCCACCATCATACATCATGGCCGAGCTTAGATCCGGATATTTTTCTTTGAGGAACGCACCCAGAGACGAACCACCTCGTCCAAACGCTGGATAGGATTTACCGGCGACCACAATGAAATAGGCCGTTTTACGATCCGCCGAAATACCCACCGCCGTACGAGCATTCTTGCCAACCCGCCGCTCCCATTGCGTATATTCATCGAACCCTTCTTTGCTACTCTCGGTCAACACTTCCCCTTGTGACAAAAACAAGGGGCCAGCGCCCAGCATGTGTTCAGGCACGCACTTAATGGCATCTAACTGCTTTTTATTGTATTTCCCGATGTGTAGCTTCCCATCTTTGCACACGATGAACGTACTACGATCGGTTCGTTCAAGAATCATCTTGCTGTTCACCATGGCAACATCTTCAAACGCGCCCCAAGGCCACTCGACATTAAAATACGAGCCATTGATTGCCGCGAGCGCACCGGATTCCTTAGCCAAATCAGAAACTGGTTGATACACAAATTCATCGCGCAGTTTTTCCTTCGCTGGATCTTTCGCTGGGTTAAAGGATCGGCGTGGAATGATTGGTTTCACGATCGTATCACCCCCGAGTTTGACCTGAATGACGTAGATATCTGTGTCCAAATCCTTCCAATGATTCAGCGTCGCTTCTTTACTCAACACCAGTTGATCGTTCGTTTCACGATCATTCCCGCCTTGTTTTTCCCAATCGACAAAGCGTGTGACGGACAGAGCCGCATCTTCTCGCAGCAGCGGAGCCGTTGGAAGCAGAGCGTTAGAGGAACGAAAGAGCAGCTTTAACCGATCAGCGGCAATCATGGCTCCTTGCCGATTCGTTGGCACAGTCGCTAGATCGGCCGGATCAACAAATCCCGCTGGCCTCGTTTGCAATGCCTGGAAGGCAAAAGACCGTCGCCTAAGTGCAAAAAGTTGCTGCATCGCCTCATCGCGCCGAATACGATCTGCTCGCTCCGTCACCACCGGAACACCGGCTCCTGATAAACACGTCCGAATGTTATCGGATGTCCAATACGGCCCAGGTGTCGGTCCAAGCTCAGGACAGGCATCGTTCGTGCGCAAGAACATCAGCATGTAAAACCACTGATCGGGCGGGATCGTTGAGCCATACCCAAAGACACTTGCGGTTTGTGGTGCCATCCAGCCTCGTTCCAAAACCTGCTCAATCGCCTCTTTTTCATAGGTTTTGCTCGTGACATCCGAAAAGGTTTGTGCCTGTACTCCAAGAGGCAACAGCACCAAAGCTGCTAGCAGAGAGATGGAACCGAAAAAGAAAAATCTCATGGATTCCTAGTATAGCATCTAGGAGAGATCGACAAATGAGCTCTATTTTACAAACACAATTCTCAATCCAGTAAAAATCACAAACGTCACGACACTGGCGGCAATGTAAAAAATCACCATGGTCCAATGCTGCGAAGGCTTGTCGACACGGGCTTGTCTTGGATTAGAGCGAGCGTAGATAACCGGCCAACGTGCACCAAGCGACCAATCCTCTTTCGGCAAGACGGTACGAGCAGGAAACCGATAGCCCTTCCCATCTTCCGCTTGGAACCCGATAATCGGTGTATTCCCTTCATTCGAAGAGTCGATCTCGACGACCGTGCCTTGCGCACGAATCCCCGTGCGGTGAAAACGCAGCGTCCGGATTGCTTCCAGTAAGGCAAAGACCAGCAAAATCGCGGAAATCCAAGGTAGGCGAGGAATGAGACGGATAAAATCCATAGTTCATTCAACTGTAGCATCATGGCGATTCAGGTCAAACCGAAGCACGGATCAGACAGAATATTCACGATTCGAAAGAGCGGCCATGTACTTTGCCTATATATAAAAGCGGCAGGCTGTTTTTCCTCAGGGGAAGTGCTAGGCTAGATTCATCCTCTTATATGTTTACGTTTCAAGCCCACGAAGACAAAACAAAAGTTGGCACATCTTGGCTTTCCGTTGCCGACAAAGTGTTGACGCACTATCTGACCCCCAAAGTCCCCCTTGGATTCATTCGACGCATCTGGTCCTTGCGTCCATCCCGATCAGCCTTGGGATCATCTTCTTCAGCTATCTCGCTCGCTTCCAAATCGCGTGGCTCTGGGCGGTCAGCTTCCTAATCTTTGCCCAGTGGATCACGGACTCGCTTGATGGCGCTGTCGGACGATCGCGCAAAGAAGGGCTCATCAAGTGGGGCTTTTACATGGACCATTTGTTAGATTATTTTTTCCTCTGCTCGATCTTGATTGGGTACACGTTGCTCACCGCCCATCAGTATCCGATCCTTGAATTCTTCGTGCTAGCGCTCTGCGGCGGCTACATGGTCAACTCATTCTTGGTGTTTGGTGCAACCCAAGAATCGCACCTCATCCATCTTGGCATTGGTCCAACGGAGATACGGCTCTTGTTTATCATTTTGAACACGCTCATCATCTTTTTTGGAAAGACGTATTTGGTTCCGGCGCTGCCCTACGTTCTAGGAGGTTGCTTTGTGGGCTTGTGCATCATCGTCTATCGAACACAACGGGATTTGTGGAGACGGGATATGGAGATCAAGCGTCAAAAAGAGCTGTAAATTCGCTGTTTTATAACAGAAACCTAAGCTTTTAGCTTGACAAAATAATAAAGTATGTTACTATAGCGATAATTAAAAAATGAAAGATCGTGCCTAGTAACCATTCGCGCACTTCCATTCCCTTTCTTCGAATATTGTTCAACGAAGAAGTGAGACGGAAGCTCGTGTATGAATGAATCTCACGAGCGAGAACAACACCCATCAAGTCAAAACCCTAAACCAAAGGACGTGCCGTGAAGCTCTTTTCCGCCCTCTCAATCGCCCTCACCTGCCTCGCCCTCACCTCCGTCTGCAGTCACTATGCTGCGATGCCGACCACGAACTGCCACGCCGAATCCCACACCGACAACTCGGCGGCCGAACGGTCGGTCATGGAGAGCATCAACTCGAGCCGAGTGCTCCTCCACACGGAACGCAGCGAGCCCTCGTCGTACGCCGTCATCGGAGCCCAATACCAACTCCGGATAGCCTGTGCCATGAACCAAGCGGCCTGCCAGACCGTGTGCAGCCATGTACGAGACATCTCGGTCAGGCTGCGCGACTGGAACCGAAACCGCGAGAGCAGCGTATGGGAGGCCCTCTACTGGAAGTTCAACGCGCGTCAGGTGTGTAGCGAAGGCGGCGCGCAGGTCGCAGAAGCGGACGTCTTCGACGGCGCGAACGACCCCATCTATGGAGGAATGGACTACGACGGTAGCTATATCCAAGGCATGGGGGTTTACGATCCGTATGTGGGTCATTCTGACGAACCAGTGCATCACACGGTCAGGACCAACCCAACGGAGATCGAGCAGATCTTCGACCATGCGAACGAGCAGTTCACCTCAAGCAACAACCGACGCAACGCCGGCGTGACGCTGAGCAGCTTCTTCGGAGCAGTGCGCAGGGCGTGCGCACTGAACACTTCCGCCTGCATGACGGCCTGCAACAACCGCGGCTCAATGCGAGTGCGTAGGCACCAGTGGAACACATGGGTGAGCTACGAAGCGGACGTCATGGAGAGAGAGGTGAGCGGTGGACGGAGAGGGGCGTTCAACCGATCGAACGAGATCACCTGGGAACCCGACGTCGACGTACTCTGCGCAGCCAACGGCGCGCAGGAGTAGCTACAACATCTCGCGCACCGCGAGGAGAAAGGGCGCACCGCCGCAAGGCGATGCTCGCGCCCGACTCCTTCGACGGTGCGCTCTTTCATTTAAAAAACCAGAGAATCGTTTAGCACTCCATCCCCGTTTTCTCTTTTACACTAAGAAGACAGGGATTCGGTGGTCAGGGCACCGAGATTTACGCCTGACGAGGCACGAAGAACTCGTGACTCACGCTCGCTTGTTACGCCGCGATAGAGATTCCTTGATCGTCTACCAGAGCACGGAAGGTCGGAGAGATCCGGTAGAGTTCTTCGAACGAATCAGCGATCGCTTCGATCTGAGGCTCACCGTCATCATTCACAGGACGAAGGACTATGAACCGGTTGCAGATCCGACGCACCGTGCTCAGACGATGCGCGATGATGAGCGCACCGACGTCGCCCGTGAGCACTTCTTCGAAGACTACTTGGACAGCACGCTCGGTGGTGGAATCGAGAGCGCTCGTGGCTTCGTCGATGAGAAAGAACTGTGGGCACTTGGCGAGTGCTGCCACGACCATCACACGTTGTGCTTCACCCCCAGACAGCTCGACACCACCCTTGCCGAGCAAGGTATCGAGCCCATCCTCCATACGGTCCGCGATCTTAAGCCGCTCAATGAGGCTCCAGAGGAAGTCGTCTGTCATAGTCTCTTGTTGAGCAACTGTAAGGCCATGAACGAGGTTACTGCGAAGCGATCCTTCGAAGATGGCGGTCGTTTTCTGAGGAATGTAGCCGATCGCCTCGAGCCAGGATCTGAGATCGAGCTTCCGCAGATCGACGCCGTTGATGAGTACCCGTCCCGACTCCGGATCGAAGGCGCGCTGGATGAGACGCATGATACTGGTCTTCCCCGCCCCACTCGGCCCGATAAGAGCGACACGATCGCCACGTTTGATGGTAAAGCTCACACCGTTCAGCACCGGACGTGTAACGCGGGGCTTCTTGGTTGAAGCCTCTTCCTTCAATTTGCTCGGATGGTAGATATGCCCCACATCATCGAGTTCGATTTCGATTCCCTGCGATGTATCGACCTTCTTAGCGCCAGGCTCGACCACCACGTCGGGCGTAAGCGTTAGCGCTTCCTTCAGGGAGTTGATCGACATACTATTCCAGCCGAGCCTGTGTTCCACATTCCCCAATCGCCAGATATTGTCTAAGATCGCACGCATCCAGACGAACAGCGGAAAGATCTGATCAATTCCCTGACCCGTCCGTTCAGCCGACTCGATCGTCCAATACAGGACAAAAAAGAGTGCGATACTGCTTACGAGATAACGCAGCGAAGCCTGACTGAGAAACCAGAGCCAGAATGTTCGGTCCTTCCCGAGCATATCCTCCCAATCAGTCGCGAGTGCTGATGCTTCGACCTGTTCTTTGCCATTCGCTTTCACACGTTCGACATGCTCCCAGCACTCCGCAAGATGACGATGCCAGCGACGGAAGAGCACATCGAGCGGGGCGCAAACCTCAGCCACCTTGCCATTCAGATAAAGCGCCCAGAGACCGCAGATGAGGAAAATACCCGTCGTAACGACACCTGCCACCGTACTCACGAACCAGAGCGCGATATAAGAAGTCGCGAGCAGAAACACCGCTTCGACCGCTTCGGTCGAAATAAGGTTCATGCTTTCGAGCGCCCGATTCCTCCCCTTCTCCATACCAGATGAAGATAGCAGTGCGCTTTCACGCAGATGTTGACCCAGCGACTTTTCGAGGAAGAGTTCGTTTACCCGAAGATTGATCGACCCCATGTTCTCCCCAAAGACCACCTCCCTGAACCGCCCCTCGTAGCGCTGGAAGAGCCAGGTGGCGGCTGAAGTCAGCACGATCCCGAGGAACATCGTTCGCGCCTGCTTTGCCTGATGCAGCATCGCCGCACCGATGAGTTTGCCGAGAAACCAGGGCATGAACATCGACACGATATTCTTCCCACAGAGGCAGGCAGCCAAGCGCTTGGCTGCCGTCCGTCCGGGAACGTTGAGAAGCGTTCGCGAAACCCATGCATAGGTCTCGAAGCTGTCTCGCCACTTGGGGCGAAAATCTGCCGCCGTCGCCGAATCTTCTGGATCGATTGCCATGCTGTCCTCTTTATCTGTGGATGATTGGTCCTCACCAATCGAGTGGAATGAACGAAAAGAGCGAAGGAACGAAAACGGCTCTTGCCTGAGCAAGAGCCGTTTCACGCCATGAAGCTGAAGATTAGTCAGTCATCGCAGGAAGGCGCTCTTGCCCAAGCGTAGGCACACCATCAGACCAAACTCGAATACGAACGACACGTCCACCAAGCACAAGACTGGCTCCGCGAGCGCTCGCGGGCTGTGACGTGCAAATAAGATGCATGTAGTTCATAGGAGTGAGTAAATTGGTCTGCATAAGAGGCGCAGATGAGCGAACCGTAACAATACTAAATTATTCTGTCAAACATCGCACTTCTTCCAAAGCTTGATCGTGAAGTAAATAATCAGCAAAAATCCGCTGTACAATGCCGTAAACCCCCAGGTTCGTGGGTGACTGAGCGGATCAAAAACGCGCACAGCAAGATCCTGCACCAACATCCCCGGACGATGAAACAAATCCCATGAGTTCCAACGAATGAATCGGCCGAGATACATGCCGAATCCGGCTAAGATCAAGGCAGAAACAGATAATGCCGTCGCTACACGAGCACGAACATGTTGCCGCCAGACGTCTTCCATCAAGAACAAAGAAACGAATCCGACGAATAATCCGTTCAACGTGAACGTCAGAATCATCACAACATCAAAACCGAGTGGTACAAGCGTCCACTCGCTCAACCGAGCGAGATGACCAAGATCTGTCAAAATATAAGGCGAATTTGGGAAAAAGAGGAGCCACAAGGCTGCAGGGAACCACATCCATTTCCAAGCAAAAGCCGGTTTTTGGATATGGGAGACGATCCAGGCAAACAGGAGCGGCACCCAAGCCAGGAATAAATTCCAAATCAAGAAGGCATACGTCGCTCGACCAGCAAGGACTATTCGCACCATTAAGAGACCAATCGCAAAGAGTGACGTCAACGCCAAAGACAGACCGATCCGACGGTCGATGGGACGAATCGGAAGGAAGCGCATAGTTAGATTTTTCGAACTTCGACCAGATTGACGTTGCCCGATTCTCCCAATGGTTCACCCGCGACGATCACAATCTCGTCTCCAGATTTTACAGCCCCCTGCTTGAGCATCAGCGCAAACGAGCGATCGATGAGATCACGCATCTTTCGACAAGACGGGATATGTAATGGAATCACCCCGCGCGATAGCGCTAACTGACGAACCACCCGCTCGCTCGAAGACGCGACGTAGATCGGTACGCTCGGACGCTCACGTGAAACAAGTCGGGCCGCTTTACCGGATAAGCTTGAAACAAGGATCGCTTTCGCATTGCGAGAACGAGCCAACAGAACAGAAATGTTCGTCATGGCTTCTTGGGTCGAATTCGTGACATGCAAGTGCGCGTCACCCATTCCCTGGCTCGCCTGCTCTACTTCTTGGATCGCCGCTACCATCGTTTGAACCGCTTCCAACGGGAATGAGCCAGTCGCCGTTTCGCCGGAAAGCATGGTAGCGTCCGTTTCATCA
Source organism: uncultured Gammaproteobacteria bacterium (assembly GCA_964567995.1). Classification (GTDB taxonomy): domain Bacteria; phylum Patescibacteriota; class Patescibacteriia; order 2-12-FULL-60-25; family 2-12-FULL-60-25; genus JAGOTP01. The sequence goes on along the minus strand of CAZMOB010000001.1, from coordinate 53,273 downwards.
ATGACAGCATTGGCAACGTCTGAAACTTCTGCACGCGTTGCACGCGGATTACGAATCATGGAGTCCAGCATCTGTGTTGCAACAATCACCGGCTTCCCCGCTTCCAAACAGGCCTGGATCAAGCGTTTCTGGACCAAGGGAACTTTAGAAGCCGCAATTTCAATCCCCAAATCGCCACGAGCCACCATAATCGCATCCGATTCCGCCACAATCTCATCCATCGCCTCTACCGCTTCTGGCTTTTCGACTTTCGCAATGATTTTGAGTGGTGCGTCAACAACAACTCCCGTCTCACGTTCAAACCGTTGGATCAATCGACGGAGCTCACGTAGATCTTCTGCGGAACGCACAAACGACAACGCCACCCAATCGACACCTTGCTCGACGCCGAATCGCAAATCATCCCGATCCTTATCACTGATCGCCGAGATGCTGGTCTTCGTTTCTGGCAGGTTCAATCCCTTATGCGATGTGAGGGGTCCACCCTGCGTCATACGACACAGCACATCCTGGCCACGCACTTTCAGCACTTCAGCTGAGAGCAAGCCATCATCCAGGAGAATCTGCTGACCGGGTCGAACATCTTTATGCAATAACGGATAGGTAACCGAGATCTTTTCCGGCAGTTTCGTTTTTCCGGTCGTAAAAATAATTTCTTGGCCCGTTTTTAGCTGAATCCCCTCTTTCGGCAACTCCCCAACGCGGACTTTTGGTCCCTGAAGATCTTGTAAAATCGCAATCGGCTTCCCCATGGCCTTGGAAACACTTCGAATGAGCCGAATCCACTCTGCAAAGGCCTCATGTGTCCCATGCGAAAAATTCAGACGGCATACATCCATGCCAGCCTCAACCAACGCCATCAACTTCTCCTTGCTACAGCTCGACGGACCAATCGTACAGACAACCTTGGTATGTTTGTGGATCATAAAATAAGATTATTGGCGTTCTTCAAGCGTCACGCGAATCAGCTGCTCCTTGCCCGCGCGCCACACCTTGAGCTCTAACACATCACCCGGCGCAAAACGCGTAACGACCGCCGCCAGCGAATGTGTCTCATCCAACTGCTGACCGTTCACTTCGAGAATGACATCCTTGTCTTTCAATCCCGCTTTTTCAGCCGGTGAACCTGGAACAATCGCTGAGTCCGACGCGGTCGTCCCGGGCTGGATCAAAACACCATAGGGCTTCGGAAGGTGCTCCTTGTCCGCCAGCTCTTGATCAATCTGAACATAGCGGACCCCAATCCAGGGTCGCACGATCTTGCCCGTCCGCTTCACACTTTCAACCGCTTGCTTCACGACATCAATCGGGAGTGCGAAGCCTAATGATTGGGCATTCTCCGAAATAGCCGTATTCACTCCCACAACCTCCCCACGCAAATCAATAAGCGGTCCGCCGGAATTACCAGGATTGATGGCTGCATCGGTCTGAATAGCCCCTTCAATGATCTCCGTAGCCGTACGCGTACCCGCCACTAAACGCCGATTCACGCCTGACACGATTCCTTTGGTCACCGTATTTTGAAATTCGGAAAGCGCATTGCCAATTGCGATCACGGTTTGTCCGATCTCAAGCCGATCACTGTCACCCAACGCAATAAATGGGAAGTCTGAACCATCGATTTTCAGAATCGCTAAATCAAGAGTTGGATCAACTGCCAGAACCTTTCCAGGAAATTGGCGACCATCCTGTAACACAACCGTATATTCTGCCTCTTTATCATCCACTACATGTTTATTCGTCACGATATAGCCGTCAGCTGCCACCAAAAAGCCGGATCCGCCGCCGATTCGCAAGCGTTGTTTTGGGGTGCTCGTCGCCGTCCGAGGGGAAGTTGGAGCAGACGGGGCAAAGAAAAAGCGGTCATTGAACAGATCTGTAAAAAAATCATCCGGCGCACGCGTGGAAAGCTCTTTGCTGATCACAATCGACACGACCGCTGGCGACGCACGACGAACAACGTCAATCGTTTGAAGCTCTTCTTGGCGTAGATCAGACAGCGTACTGGTCGCATTGCCCAAAACACGATCCATCACGGATGGCCCAGCTGGAGTCGGCGACGTTTTTTGACCATACCGAGTCATAGCGGCCCCACCAAGCGCACCACCAGCGAGTGAAGCGAGCAAATAGGCTGCCATCCAACGAGATGCAGGCGTAGGCATAGATGGGGTTAGTGTATCACGACTTGGTCTTCGCTTTCTTCTCGGCGATCTGCCGCTCCTTTTCCGAACGAATCAAATCGGACAATTCATCTCGAAAGGTTTTTACATCTTCAAATGAACGATAGACCGACGCGAAACGAATATAGGCAACTTTATCAAAGGTTTTCAACCGATCCATGACGATTTCCCCCACATCCGCACTTGTGATTTCTGAGGACTTGCGGCGCTGGATATCCCGCTCAATCGACTGAACCAACGAGCGAAATTCGGCATCAATATGTTGCCGTTTTTCCAACGCTCGGCGCAAGCCCCGTTCCAATTTCTCACGCGAATAGCCCTCTCGGTGCCCGTCACGTTTCACGACCGTAATATCAAGCAGCTCGATTTCTTCGAGCGTAGAAAAACGATACTCACATGTCCCACACTCGCGACGACGACGAATAGACGTACCATCCGGTGAGAGGCGCGAATCGACGACCTTTGTATCTGTGTGGCTACAGACAGGACAGTGCATTCTGAATTACATCAACTTCTTGCGGATGAAAGCCGGAATATCGAGATCTTCTTCGTCAGAAGCGGGCTGAACAGGCGGCGGAGTCGTATGCCTGGTCATCGGAGGCGGACTGGCCGGACGCTGGGTTGGAGCCGTGTACGAAGGTGGCGAAACATGCGGCTGACGAGCGGCCGGAGCCGGCGCTTGCGGTTTACGATAGGGCTCTGGCGCTTCTTCAAGATATTCCTGAGGAGGTTGTTGCTGAGTGGATGGTGGTTGCGCTTGCGGAGTTGGATTCTGATAACTCACGCCTGGATAGCTCGGATAGGCTTGAGCCGGTGGAGTCGTTTGCTGATACGTCGGCACCTGAGGCTGTGGCTGTTGAACAGGAGGCTGCGCAATACCTGTTGGACGTGGACTATTCTGGAACGAGTATTTTTCAAGTGGCTCTGGAGGAGGAGTATTTGCAATCGTGCCGGTTCGAGGTTGAATCGTTCCAGAACCTAAGATGGTTTTTGGCTTTTGGGCACCTGGACGCGTTTCAAAGCCAGTTGCAACGACCGTCACCTTCACTTCGTCCTTCATTGACTCATCAATGATGGCTCCAAAAATAACCTTCGCTTGAGGATCAGCCGATTGAGTGATAACCTTGGCCGCTTCGGACACTTCGTACATCCCGAGATTCGAGCCACCGGTGATGGTAAACAAAATGCCTTTGGCTCCGTCGATCGAAACCTCGAGCAACGGCGACGCGACAGCCGCTTTGGCTGCATCAGCTGCTCGGTTATCACCATGTCCGCGCCCGATCCCCATCAAGGCTGAGCCGCGGTTCAACATGACGGACCGGACATCGGCAAAGTCAACGTTGATAAGACCTGGTACCGTGATCAGTTCGGAAATACCTTGTACACCTTGACGTAATACGTCATCGACGATTTCAAAGGCTTCCACCAGTGAGGTTTTGCGATCGATGATCTGCAGAATGCGGTCGTTCGGAATCGCAACGATCGTATCAACTTGATTGGCGAGCTTTTCGTAGGCCGCATCCGCGATCATGCGGCGTTGCGCGCCTTCAAAACCAAACGGGCGCGTCACGACAGCAACGGTCAAAATGCCGAGCTCCTTGGCTACGCTTGCAATAAACGGCGATGCACCCGAACCAGTCCCACCCCCCAACCCACAAGTAATAAAAATCATGTCCGCCCCTTTCAAAATCTCACGAATTTCATTGGCACTTTCTTCAGCGGCGTGAAGACCAATCTCTGGATCAGCCCCTGCGCCGAGACCACGCGTCATGGTTTTCCCAATATGCAGCTTGTGAGCAGCTTGCGAATATTGCAGGGCCTGCAAATCCGTATTCATGGTTACGAACTCAACGCCCCGAATTTTCGAAGCAATCATTCGGTTGACCGAAGATCCACCTGAACCACCAACACCAATCACTTTGATGCTGGCGAGCGCTTCGATTTCGGGTTTGATTTCAGCCATACAGAATGTCTACAAGAAGTGTTCAAAAATGGCTCAATAAAGGGAAGATTCACGGTTCATAGCCACCATACTCACCGGGTCAACGAGGGTCAAGAGAAACAGGCCGTCACGGAAGGAACGATTTGAAAATTCGCTTGAGTGGCTCACTCAATTTCTTGAAGGCTGCGCCGCCTTTTGCAGCGTAACCTGAGCCATTTTTGGTGCTGACCCCCGCATCTTCACGTTCGGCATTGTATCCCCAGAGCACCAATCCGATGGCTGTGGAAAACGCTGGGTCTTGTACGACTTCCGTAAGCGGTGTCGTGAGTCCAGCTGGAACACCGATCGAAACCGGCAAGCGCAAGACCTGGCGAGCGATTTCCGTCATGCCGCCTAGCTTCACACCACCACCGGTCAAGATGGCACCAGCAGGCAACATGCCGCTCCGCTCGACTTTCTTCAACTCTTTTTCAACTTTCTCGAAAATTTCTTCTGCCCGGGCCTGGGCGATATCGGAGACAAACCGTCGAGACACAATCTCCGCGTGATCACCTCCCAGTTCACGGAGATCGATCTCCTCGAAGCGGTTGGCGGAATCGGCATGCGCGCTCGCAAAGTGGCGCTTGATGTGCTCAGCCAACTCGAGCGAGGTTCGCAGACCGATCGCTAAATCAGACGTGATATGGTCCGCCCCCAAAGGGAAGATCGCGGCATGTAGGAGATCCCCTTCTTCGAAAATCGCCATGGTCGTCGTTCCGGCACCGACGTTGATGACGACGGTTCCCACATCACGTTGACGGGGAGTCGTCACCGCTTCAGCCGAGGCCAGAGGCGCAAAGACTAACTCACGGACTTCTAACCCCGTTCGGAAGGCGGCTTTCGTGATATTCCGAACGTGGGAGGAAAAGCCCTGAATGATGTGCGCCTCGGCCTCCAGACGAATCCCTTGCATCCCAACCGGATCCTTGATGCCTGTTTGACCATCAACACTAAAGGCTTTCGGCAAAATGTGAATGATCTCTTGATTGGCGGGGTTGACGATCGAGCGCGCCGCTTCGAGTGCTCGATGAACGTCTTCTTCTCGAATTTCGCCTTCGGGACGCGACACACCGATCACCCCTTTCGCGGACTGAATTGTGAGATGTACTCCTCCGATCGACAAGTAGACTTCAGAGATCGGCAATCCGATTTGGCGCTCGATCTGTTCGAGCGACGCCGAAATGGAACTGACGACATCTTCTAAGGAATTTACGGAACCCTTCGAAATGCCTTGCGAAGCAACTTCGACGGCACCAATCACGCTCAGAACCTCGCGCTTATCCGAACCGATCGACACCTGGCCAACCGCAAGACGGATAGCCGAGCTGCCGAGATCGACACCAACGATCAGGTGGTCTTTCATACGCGCGCGAGAAAAGTAAGCATGTAAGGCCAGAAGATACAGATTCCCACCACCAAGGCAGAGAGAGACGCGACGAGCACCGCACCTGCCATCACATCCTTCACCTCTCCAGCGTACTCGTTCAACCGTGGTTTTAACAGGTCGAGCAAGCGCTCAATCGCGCTGTTGAGCAATTCTAGCACCAGGACCGATGCAGACACAATGAGAATCAGCAAGCGCTGGACCCAAGACAGAGGCAGAATCATGGCCAACGTATTCGCAATCAAGGCTCCGACGCATTGAATGCGGAAATTTTGTTCCGTCCGATAGACAGAGAAGATCCCACGAGCAGCATGGCGAACGCTCCGGAAAAAGCGCGGCAGGCTAAACATAGGTTGTTGCCGTCACTTCCTCAACCAATCGCTCCTGAAGACGGAACATCTTGAGTTCATCAGACTCCGCTTCATGGTCGTAGCCAGCCAAATGCAGCACTCCGTGAATCAACAACCGAACAAGCTCTTCTCGCAGAGATAATCCCCGGCGCTTCGCCTCCTCTTTGGCGTAGGCCGGACAGATGATCACATCACCCCACGAGGTCGAGAGCTTCTGGAGGCTCTTGGGGAGCGCCGCTTCTCGACTGGAAAAAGACAAGACATCCGTCGGACGATCTTTTTGACGATAGAGGTTATTCAGTTTTTGTATCGCGGCAGAGGTGACAAAGGAAAGAGAGATTTCCAGAGGCTTCTTCAAACGTAACGCTCGCGAAAGAGCTTCAGCGACACGTTCGAGATCTTGCGTGGAAAGACTCGAGGGAAGAGTTGTAACAAGAAAGCGCATCATGGCTGAGGAGAGCTGGTGGAGGAGGCGGAATCGGATGGAACGGAATCGGTCAAGACGAGTTCAGATGACGTAGCCGTGGAAACGGTGGATGAAGCAACTGTAACAGGGGGTGGAAGGCTCTCCGTAGAACTGGCGGGTACATTGAGCAAGGAACCAGGACCCGAATTAGCTGGTGTTAACGTCGTCGGCAAGACCGCAGCTCCATTCAAGCTCAGAGAGTTTAGCATCATTTCAAAGGTCGTGCGGTAGTTCACGAAAGGCTGTGTCTGAAGATCATACGTCATGTGGAAGACAGCATCCCCCCACGCCAACCAGGCCTGCATACGGTCGGGCGAGTAGACGCCTCGCAAACCGCCTTTGGTTGTGAATTCGCCTAAGTTTTCGGCCGACTGGTTGATCCGAGCCGCAACCCAAGGAGCCAGATCTTGCTTGGAAGGATTGGATTCGACACTGAGCAGGATCCGTTCGCCCTTACCGGTCTGCAAAATCAAACGATTTGCGTCTGCTTCATCCGTTGCCGAAGTCCAGCTTGCCGGGACAGACATCACCCAACCCGTTGGTGAGGTCAACGAACGGACCAAACCCGATTCAGAGAGCTTGCCCGGAGCGGCGGCGGCTGGATTATAGAGATGGAACAGCTCGTTTCCGTCCAAGAAGCGGTCACTATCGGTATCAGGTTTCTGCGCATTAGTGCCGTACAAAACCTCTTCGCCATCTGTAAGGCCATCAGAATCGGTATCGAGGCCACCCGGTGGGAAGGTTGGCTTAGGCGCTTCGGGCGTAGGCGGAACAAGCGTGGTTGCCGAAATTTCGTTCGACGGAGCTGAATCGCCACTTTCACCGCCAGCAATCACTCGATAGGTATACGCCGTCGTAGGAAGCACCGTTACATCGATGAAGGCAGCGCTATTCGCGGGCAATGTCGTGATGCGTACAAATACTGCGGCCGGATCGGTCCCCTCTTTACGTTCAATATGATAGCCTTGCTCGTTGGCAGCCGCATCCGTCCAAGCAAGGGAAACAGCTCCTTGACTCACTAACGCCGTCAAGCCACTTGGGGCAACAGGGATGGGGGCTGGAACTGGTGGAGTTACCATCGTCACCGGCTTTTTAAACAGACTATCTCGATTGAAATAGATAAAGCCTCCCGCGCTGAGGAGTATCACCCCAGCAACAACGGCAACCATCGCCCAAGGAAACGGACGAGCCTCAGGCGGTCGCACGATTCCCGTCGGCTTCGCGACAACCGGTGGCGGAAGCGGAACCTTGGCAGCCTCTTCTCGTTCGGCCGAGGTAAGCGCCTTCAACTTCAACGCTACGCCATAAAACTGCTCTGGAATCGTAATGATTTCAGGCAGCTTTTTGGTGAGCGGGCTCGAGGGAGCGGGTGAAGTGGAAGGGGCGAACGCCATAGAACAATCGACGAACCGAGATTAGCGCGTACAGGTAGGTGTGGCGCAGGTACCTGACCCAAGTGGGTTGTAGCCTTTCTGGACTTCTACTCCGTCTGGGAAACTATCGCCATCGGTATCAGGCACCAAGGGATTCGTTCGGTACTTCAGGACTTCGTCGCCATCCGTCAGACCGTCACCATCGGTATCAGCCATCGCAGGATTCGTGCCAAGCTCAGTCTCACGCGCATCGGACAATCCATCCTGATCTTGATCAGCCGTCGGCGGAATCATTGGAGGGGTTGAAGAGGCCGTTGGGGCCGGATCCATACTCGGACTATCGGTCACAATCGGTGCTGGCGACGCATTTGGATCAATCGACGTAGGGAGAGGGACGTTGGATCCGGTTGGTGGCTGGACAATCGGCTTGGATGGAATGACTTCTGGTTCACCGAAGGTTGGCTCAGCGTCAATCGGCTCATCTGAAACGGTCTGTGAGCCATTCGAAAGACCATCTTCCGTGGAAGAAGTCATAGCAGATGGGACTGACGGGAGATTCTCCATGACCTGCTGCGCTGGCCGACGAATAGCAAAAAACCAGACGGCGCCAGCAATCAGACCCAACACGATCACAACGGCCAGAGCAATCAGAACGTAATGCAGAACAGGTGGACGATGTGCTTCCGGCAAAGGGGGAAGGACACGCGTAGGTGTCGGACTTGGCACTTGAGGAGGGGCGATCGGATTTGGAACAGGTGTCGGTGTCGGCATAGATACAGAAGAGGGAGCGCTCATCGGTTCAACCGCTGAAAACATATCATCTGCCGGAGCCGCAGGGACAGGCATCGCCTGAATAGGCGGAGGAACGGGAGGCGTCGGACCAGAGGCTGGTTCGATCGGCATGACAGGCAGATTTTCGGGAGGATGAAGGTCCATAAAAAGAGAGGTGGGCGTTTAAAGAAGACAATCAGGACGACTGCAGAGCCCGGGTCCAAGAGGATTGTACCCGTTTTGGATTTCTTTCGCATCCCCAAATCCATCCCCATCCGTATCGGACTTCAAGGGATCGGTTCCATAGCCTGCTTCGTTGGCATCAAGAATGCCGTCGGCATCTTGATCGAGGGAGGCTGGTGGAGGAACCGGGGTCGATGCAGGAGCGGAAGAAGTTGCCAGCGAAGGAATTGTCGCTTCTTGTCCAGCGTCGGGTGTGGCTGATGGAAACGCGAGCGGATCTGAACCAACTTGGACTTCTTCTTCATCAGAGCGACCGTCTCCATCGGTATCGCGAAGCAGTAGATCGGTTCCGATCTGTTGTTCTTGCAAGTCCGTCAGACCATCCCCATCACGATCATTCAAGGCAGGATCGGCAGCAAATTGCGCGTCATCCTCCGGTGAAGATCCAGGAGTGGAAGTTACCTCTGTTGGATTTGTTCTGGCTATCGGCGTCACCTCCTGCTCCTCCGGTTCAAGTCCCTTGGTTGCACGCCAACGCAAGATGAGGACAGCCCCCACGAGCAACACGAGTCCGATCGCGACAGCGATCAGGACTCGTGTACGTTGGGAGGAAGGAACGAAGGACATAAGGAGATGCTAACTTCATGCGACTAACGTGGACCCGGACCAGAACCAGGCAGATCCCAGTTCAGAGTAGGACTCGCTTCCCCACCACCCCATCCACCGAAGGCCATCCAGCTCTGCGCTTCTCGACTAGCTGGCCAGGTGGCGTTTGGTAAAGCCGGCGTAACTGCTTCTCCAGGAATCGACTCCCCCCCACACATCAGTGCCTGTGCTGGATTGGTCATCACCGTCACCTCGCCAGTCGCTGAATTTTGCTGATAGACCAGCCAGAATTTTCCTTGGCAACGACTATTGCTGGTGGTTGGAGGCAGAACCTTATAGACGCGCTGCTGCGTCACGATCCAAACGGTGCTGCTCGTTTCGCGATAGTACTCGTGCGATGGACTCATGCCTCGACCAGTTTCGGAACGCTGATCAACTAAGAAATAGCTGAAGTTCCCCGTCTGACCCGGATCTCCGACCGTCCAGCGATATTTTGTCGCTTGTGGCGCATTCGCCACTTGGAAACAGACTCCAGCTGCGCCACTCGAACAGTACAAACGAGCATAAGGAGCTTCGTTCAAGTTCGGGTTTCCCTGTGCTTCATTCCCTCCAACGAATTCCCGAATATCACGATAACAGAGCTGACCACCAATGAAACCTGGGGTGATGGCAGCCGCACAAGCTGGCGAGCGACTCCAGTCTCGACCTCGACCCGTACCGGGCGTGAAGAGATAGCCGCGATTCCGTGGCATGATCAAGTGAGACAAGAGGAATCGATTATTATTTTGTGCCAAATCCCCATACCAGGTATGCACGACCAAGGTTTCTTCACGACCGACCTTCGGCAAGAGGAAAATCTTAGCTGGCGTTTCTGAACTCTGGATCCCCTCACGGGCGAAGGTTGGGACACTGAACAAATTGGATTCATACATCCAGTAGCCACCATTTGTCCCCTCATTATCCGGCGCTGGTGTACGTGGATTGTCGCGGGTGAATTCGACGTAGACGCGATAACCTCCACACGCACGGTTGCCGTTCAGATTCGTAAAGGTGAATTGTCCTTCAGCATTCGTGGTCTGCGTCGCGATCCGTCGACCATTTTGGGACAAGGTGACCGTCGCCCCAGGAACAGGAATATTGGAATAGACGGCGTCTCGAACGACCGCTTGGATGCTGTCCGTCCCCGTTTGAGAGGCACAGGTCTGACAACCAGCGTAGCCACAAGTTCGTCCACAGGCAATGATGTCTTGGGCCGTTCCTGTCACACAACGCGCCACGCTTTCGGCCGAATCAACTTCGATCGTACGCGTCGGCTCCGAAATATCGCGACAACGCACACGCTCGGCATAGTCGAAGCCCAGACCGCTACAGGTGAGACTCGCCGACGCCTGAACCCCACCGGCTCGCCCAAAGTCCGCTCCATCACACTGCTCCGCTCCGTCCAATTCGTTATTCCCACAGTAGCCACCAGACGAAGCCGTCATACGACACTGGTTGGTACAGGCCGCACAGGTTAACCCATATTCAGCGCCCGTACACCCTTGACCATTCTCATCACCGTAGTCACATTCTTCAGCTCCAACCTGCATCACGCCGTCGCCACAGACGTTCGCGAGACAACGGTTGGTACAAGCGTCGTTATCATTGCGGTTACCATCATCACACCGCTCACCTGAATCAAGGACTCCGTCGCCACAGAACGTGGCCGGACGACACGCCGACCATTCATTCCAATGACACTGATTCGAGAGACCGGAGGATGGAGCCTGACAGGTACGCGTACGCTGCGTTGGGTACATGATACAGCGATAGGTTGAGCCACACACGGCTGAGCCCGGTGTCCCAGAACAACTTTCCTGACCTTCTGGACAGCTACAGGCACGACGATCGTTCGTCCCACCCGCACATAATCCAGCCTTCACCTCAGAACACGCTTGACCAGCCGGAGTCGCTCCACAGCGTCCACCCGTAAGACCCGTGGCACAGTCCGCATCGATTGTACAGGTTTTTCCGATCAAACCCGCCGTACAGAGAGCCGTTGTACTGACTTCAGGTGCACTTCCATCACACTCTTCAACGGGACCAAAACCATTTGATTCGGTCTGAACCAAGCCATCTCCACAGTGCGGAGCGACCGAACGACAATCACTACTACAGGTTGCATTCAAGGTACAACGACCAATGATCGAATCGTTCGTGTCGCAGTAACGACCGTTCTGATCTCCCGCATCACACGTCTCTCCCGGACTCAGCTGGCCATCGCCACACACGGCCGAGAAACCAGTACACGTACGGCTGCAATGACCGTAACGACCGTTCAAAGCTCCATCATCACAGGTCTCGCCCGTTTCCACCCGACCGTTTCCACACTGAATTCTTGAAATACACTGGGCACCTGGAACGTCGACATACGAACGACAATCGGCCTGACACACCTGTTCGCGTCGTCCAGCCCCTGCCACTCCTCCGATCGGACAATCGGTCTGGATACGCTGGCCCGGTTCACAGACTTCACCCGTTCCAACCACTCCATCCCCACAGATACCGCCGAGTCCCATCGTTCGTCCAGAACAAATGCCACCGAACTGGAGACGACCGCCCTGAGGACGACACGCGCCTGTCCCCGTTACGGTTCGGCGATCAGCCGCCAAGACGTTACAATCACTATCCTGAACACAGACGCGACCGTTGGCCTCATTTTCAGCCACACAACGGCGTGTTTCTGGGAGAACCGATGGACTGTATGACTCGATGGGACGGTACTCCAACTCGGTACCTAACTCGTAGCGGTTCCCAGCGTCAACTGAGCGATATTGGTACAAGCGTGAAATACTGCGCGGATTGGATGGATCGAGCACCGGGCAACGATAGGTACTACTCACCGCATTCCAACAGGTATTCGGATCAAAGCCATCAACTGCTACACACCGGTCCGAACCCGCGCCACAATCTGCATCCTCCATACAGGCCTGACGGGAAGCCAAACAGCGACCACAGGCGATATGCATGTTGAGCGGATCTTCGGGCAGCGCCGTGCCAACACTCGCCGCAAAGACAGACTGCCAGCTTGGCCAACGACTCGTCACAAAGGTCTGCAAGAAGGTTCCCGTGCTGAGCGTCGGATAGCGGCCACTGCGCTGTTTTGCAGATTCAAGCTGAGACGACATGTACTGCAAGTCGGCCATGCGCTTCAAGTCACGCTGCAGTTTTTCTTTCGAACTCGCACAGTAGTTACGCGAATCGTAGCGAAGACATTCCCAATCGGCAGTACAGGCAACGCTTTGCGAGGTCGTCGCCTGGCGGAAGACATCACCCATGGCGGTGCGACAGACATTATCCGCGTCCTGACGAATGTTGGTGTTGAAGACCAACGAATCCAACACCTGCTCGAAGATTGTTCGTGTCTGAGGAGCGGCATCTGGGTTCATCGAGAAAACATAGATGTCCGTCGTCAACGTTCCGTCAGCGGCGTTCAGATTGGCTGCCGAGATATAGATTGTCGATCCGTCGCGAAGCGCCTCATAGCCATCAATGGTCGTTGCCTGAGGTGATCCGGAGAACCCTTGTGAGACGTACCAATCCTTCGGGGACAGATGCAACGGGTTCGACATGATACGGACACCCAAGGCATCCGAACGTAATGATGGTCGGAGGAAGGAGAAAATGTATTGACGTTTGACGCCACGAGCCAGATCAGAGGCGTTATCCGCCAAACGATTCACGATGAGCGGCGAAAGATCATCAGTCGGTCCAGCGTCACCCGCATCAAGACAATAACTGAAGGAGAAATGATAGAGGTCGTCCGCAAAACGAGGTGGTTGGCCTGGCAACGTTCCCGGTGGAATCCACGGATTGTCACACAACAACACCGTCGACAACAAGGATTCGCTGCGCGTTTGACCAATAGTTGAACTCACACTGACCCGATCAGCCGTAATCGTAATCCCCGTCGTAATCAGAGACGTTCCGCGAATGTTTTGCGCCGTCGTGGTCGCGATCGCGATTTGTGGAGTGGTCGCTGCCGTCTGTGTACGCAGGACGTTCGGCCGAGAACTTAACCATTCGCGCCAGGTCCAACTATACAAGCCCGGGATCGGCGATAACGGGACGATTTCTTCGCGATTGTAGGAAACCGCCCGGCCGATATAGCGGTGCTCTTCGCTCGATTTGTAGAAGATCGTCGGATGCACAAGCTCCGTATCCGTCAGACGCAGCTCATCGATCGTACAAACGCGTTCACCAGTCGTGAAACGCCACGAGATATTCCCATCCGCATAAATTCCGTTCGCTCCGCGCAAGCCACGACGCGTCGAAGACACACTCGCGGTCCGAATCGCCGGATCACCCAAGAGCGTTACTTGATACTCGGTATTACCTTCTAAGGCTTGATCCAACAAGAATGAAGCGGTCGTTCGATGTGTCACATCGTTCGTTTCAAACACGACCGTCCCACGGACTGTTCCGACACACCACGGACCCGTGACCTGAGCCGTTGCCGGTGCAAACCAGGACTTGACCCAAGCGATCAAGGAACGCACTGGCTGCGACCATTCGAAGGCCGTCGGAACGGCTCGATCAAGACGCGTTGTCCCCGTCGCACAATCGGCCGTCGTTGAACGAGACGAAACCAGGAAATTTCCTCGAACCGTCCCTTCATCCATCAATTGGTTGAAGACACTTGAAATCAGTACATTACGACAAACATCGGTCGCTCCGCTCCGCGGATACACGGTTGCCGTCGGTCGAACGGCACAACAGCCCGATCCGGTCAGACCCGTTCCAGCCGTGCGACAATCCGCTTCACGCTGGAAGTTGCACTGAACACCGTACGTCGCCGATCCATCGCGAGTTTGATAGCGAGCGCCGATCGTCGAAGACATACGACCGTTGTTACGCTCCATTTCCGTCGCCGTTGGTTCACGTAACCCCACGATCTCGAACAATTGACGGTTGGTAATTTCGAAACGACGAGCCAGGCCCTCACCCGCTTCTGCGAGACCCGTTGCTGGCGCATCACACTGTTCACCAACCCCCACAACTCGATCACCACAGAGGGAAGGGTCTGGATACGACGGACTTGAACCCATCGACAAACAACGTGCCGAACAACCTGGACCTCCATCACAATCTTCTCCTGGCTCGATGCGGCTATTTCCACAGCAACCGTTACTGGTTGTACTCGCGCAGCGATTCGTACCCATGTTGAGACATGTTTGGGCATCACACGTTGAAGCAAAACTCGATCCAGCCACACAACGCAAGGCGCCAGCTGCCTGGCTGCAGTAGGCTGAGCTTGCCACACCTGCCGTCTGCATTTCACACGACTCACCCGCTTCGATGCGACCATTCCCGCATAACCGACGTTCAGCCGCCGAAGATCCCCGATGTAAACATTGATTGGTACACCCCTCTCCTCGCTGATCGGAACGGTAATCACAGGTTTCTCCATCGGAGACATCGCCATTGCCACAAGTAGATCCGCCACGTTGAGCCCCGAGCGCCTGACAACGATCGCTACACCCACGGCGCTCGACCACCTGACAGGCTCCTCCCGTTCCACAGACAGACGCATCGCTTGTACAGTCGCGACCAGGCGCTGCTCCGCCAACACAGGCGCGACCTGCATCACACTGCTCGCCACGCTGGAGAGAACCATTTCCACACGTACCCGCCGGCGAATCGCTCACTCGGCGCACTGGATTCCATAAACAAGCTGCGGAACACTCACCCGCTGTGCCATTACTTGCCCCATTATCACATTCCTCTGTCTCATCCGCCCCAACCGGCAACAACACACAGGCATCCCCCAAGCGCGTTACACAATCCGTGTTTCCGACCTCACACTCCCGCGTCCGATCTGAACGGCGACGACAATAGTCTGTATCTGTCGTCTCAACGGTGCGATTGCCACAGGTAGCGGTACGTCCATACACCCCATTCGAACCCGCATTCAAACATTGATTGGTACAGAAGTCTGGCAATCGATCGGCCAAAGATACGCTCGCCCGAGCTCCGCTGATACTGACAAAGTCTGCGACGCGTGGGTCTGATGTTGACCAGCGCGTATTCCGTTCCGTAATCAGCATCTGACCATCTCGACTACATACGTCAGGATTGCTGACTGGGCTTGCGATAAAGAGCTGGCGCAGACCAAAGGCCTGTTCATACTTTTCACTTGGAGCAACATCCACCCGAGCCACGGAACAGTAAGCGGTCGGACCCGTTTTCACACGGAACTTCCAGGTAAAGCCAACCGGATCAGCATCATTCAGATCGCTGAGCGGCAAACGTCCGTATTGAGATTTCAAACCCGTCAGTCCTCCGATAATGGTGGCACGATAGAATTTTCCAGGTTCCAGCAAACTGCGCCGTACTGCTTCACCGGTTTCTGGATCCGGCTCAGGTGCCAACACCGAAGCTTCAACCTTCATCATGGTATCCGTCGCAGATGTGCCAGGCGGCGTCATCAAATCAATGATTGCTTCCGAGAGATCAAGGGTCAGATCTGTCTCGCGACAGGCCTCGTTGACACACCGTTTTATTTCAATATTCGGCTGACGACGACCAGCGACCGTGCGGAACAAGCTTTCTCGATCCATCGGTACATTGAAACGAGCCCACACCGCTGCATTAACACACGCGTCGTTACAGTTTGGCGCATACGAAATGACCCGTGGAGGTGTCAGACGAATCTGCAGTTGACCTGTTCCTCTCACCGGAACCGGCGGCGTTGGACGCGTCAACTCGGTCTGCACAAGTACTGGGTCTCGATCCGTCGCGCCACGACCAACAACTGTAATAATGTCCGTTCTTGATGGATCAAGCACCGAACCGTCCAAATCACGCGTTGAAGGCTCGAGCGAAGCGCGTCCAGGTGCACCCCCAAGACTCCATGACCAGCCCAAAGTGGCGGCATTCACTTGCACACACAAATCCGTCGAAGAGCGAGCGCTCAACGTATAGTCCTCCTTTCGCTCGCCGATTTGTTGCATGACCCAATTCAACGGCACAACCGACACCGATCCAGCTGGACAGAAATCATTCCCAGGACGCGTCTGGAACCGATAGGAATAGGCATTCCCACGACCATAGAGCTCCGCACGCTCGACCATCGCTCGACCATCCGTTGATCGAATCCCTGTTGTCAGAATGACTTGGTACGTACTACTCGGCACCCACACATTCCCTGTTGGGGTAAATACCAGATGATCTTGAACCGTTCCAACGACAAATCCGATCGATCCAGCGACCGTTTCAGGCGTCCCCGTCGCACATGGATCACCCGTCAACCCCGTACACCGTCGCACGATCACTGTTCCTGGATTGATCGTCGAGCGATCGATATGCGTGGTGAACCGAACAACTGCCTGTGTATTGATACAGGTCGACAAACTTCGTGGACTTGGAGATGGAGGATCTTGGTTATTACATTCCTCCACCACTCGTGGGTATTCATAAATTCGTCCTGTCGATGAACGCCACGCGAACGTACTCGTCCCCGCGCTGATCGCTGGACAAACACCTCCGACAGCACAACTCCCATCCGGACAACAGGCCATCGACGTGCCGCAGACACCGGGAGTCGTGACACAGCTCCCGACCGAGAAGAGCGCATCATTTGATTCTTGGCCATTGGCCACAACCCGCACCATGCCCGTTCCCGCCCCAGCTGGCACACGTGTCCGAATCTCGCCTTCACGCCAACTATCGCTCGCAAGGAACGCGAATGGACGGGAACTTGTCGTACCGGCAAATGTGACAGAGCCCACGCTTGACCCGAATCCTTCACCCAAGATCGTGACCCCTGTTCCAATCGGACCTGCAATCGGCTGAATCGAACAAATACCCGGACCAGGCATCCCGTCGAACACGGTGAAGGGAACACGATTGCTGACCGCCAATCCGTCACGCTGTACATAGACCTCATACCGACCAGCGCGAACCAGCTGCTCTTCTCCCAACCCTCCACGCAAGGCGCGAGGAACTTTCACCATCACCGCCGTATCACGCCAGAAATTGCTACCACACTGCGCCGGAAAACGCGTATCCGCCTCTCCCACCGCATTCGTTGCCGGATTGCGGAAAAAGACTCGACCCGCCGTCCCAAAATTCCGTCCGATAACGGTGACATACGACCCAACCGTCCCCGTTGCTGGTCGCAATTGATCAATGATAGGCGGCGCCGTGATGACACGGTCATTGAACTGGAACGAAACCGGATTCGATTCAAGCCCGTTCACACGCGCACGAACCGCATAGGTACCCGGCTGCACCAGCGGCGCTGAGAGATCGATCCCCGTCGGTCGCCACGCCGAGATCGGTGCGTTTTGATCATTGAAATACAGCTGACCCGCCGTCGTCCCTAAGTTGACTCCGGCCACAGCTAAACGCGAACCATCACCCACCGTTCCAGAGCCAGGACGAATCGCACACAAGCCTGGACGCGCCACTCCGTTCACTTGAAAATCCGGCAAGCGCGGTCCACGCGCATCGTTCGTGAGATCCGTTAACCGATTTGTTCCATGGACCACTTGAATCACAGAACTGGTTGTCGCACCTTCTGGCACGGCAACCACAATCTGCGTCGGCGACCAGAAAGACGTCTGAGCCGCACAAGCCGCTGGTGCCGTCGCCGTTCGGCCACCGAACGTCACTTGTCCAGTACTTGAACCAAAGTTGGCTCCCGTGATGGTGACGAATGTCCCAACCCGACCATCAGCCGGCGTGAACGAACCGATGATCGGCTGTTCCACACACCGTCCGGTCAAACAGATAGCACTGGCACACTCATACGCCTGGGAACAGACGCTCCCCGAACAGCTTCCACCACCCGGACCTCCACAATCCACACCCGTCTCCCCAAAGCGCCCTGCTGCACCAACTCCTCCTCCAGCAGTACCCGCTCCACCCGCCTCTCCGGCACCGCCACCTACTCCTGGCCCATCTTGTACTCCATTAAAGAAATTTCTCGTTCGAACGGCGACCGTGACAGGTGTCGTCGTCGCGCCATTCGAATCGATATCCATCACTCGAGCCTCAATCCGATGCGTTCCGGTTGCGATCCCTCGCGTATCCCAAAGAACCGTCGCGTCATATAGCGTGGGCGTCGTACTGGCTGATCCCGCATCTTGGCCGATCAATTGACCATCAACATAGACTTCAGTTAACGAAATACCGCTCTCATCGGTCGCACGGACCGTCACGCGAACGGTGTCGCCCAATGGAATCCCTTGCCCATCGAGAGGTGTCGTGATCGTCGCCTCTGGCGGTTTTACATCCACTAACGGACCGCTGCGGAATCGGGCTTCACACGACGTCACATTCCGACCACAAGCAATCGCGAGCCCGGAACGCGAGCGAAGCGTTGGAGCTACGCGCGCAATGTAGTCCGTATTTTCCGCAAAACAGCCGCGTCCCGCATTTGGTGCCGGACAGGCTTGCTTCGGCACAAACGTTACCAACGTATTCGCAACGCTAATCGTCCCCTCAACCGGCTGGCTATCGGAAGCGCGAACGACCGTGATCGAGCTTGATGCGGTGGTCGCTAGCACTTCGCGGGTGAACAGGAGCCGCACCTGAACGTTCCGAATGCGCTGCGGACCAGCTGGGGTAATCGAACGCACTTGAAAGGCCAACGAACCACCCGCTGAACCCAAGGCCGCGCCACTCAATCCACTTGAAACCACATCCCCTTCGCCCTCTGTGATCGTTAATAGCTTGTTCAGAATGAACGTCACAAAAGCCCATGAGCAGACAATAATGATCAAACCAATGATGGCATTTCGAAGGATCTTCTGGGCTTTCTCCACTTTTTCCGTATCCCCTCCGGCCGTCATCCAAGTGAACCCCGCGTACAAGACCAAACACAACAGCACTATTCCCAACGTCATCAAAAAGATATTGACGATACGAGCTGCGATCACCCGTGGATCAGCATCGCCCAGCTGCGCCGCTTCTCCTACCTGGTCAAATCCAGCCGAGTCGACTTGTGCCAAGACCGGCTGCGCCTGCGTCAAAAAGCATCCTCCACCTAAGGCAAGGATCATTCCAACCAGACAGAGAAAACGACGAAGGTTCATGGCCGTGGGGTAGTTGGGTAAGGACAGGCGGTCGCACTGGGGGTCGCAACACCTCCGATAAAGCAGCAATTCGGACGATCAGCGGTTCCACGGCACTCGGCCGTTGTATTATCCGAACCGGTCGGATTGAAACAGTTCTGATAGATATTCTGCACACCCGATCCGAGTGATGGGTAATATTCCGGTGAAAACCGAGCCGTGGCAGCCGCATACACCCGATGATCGATCAACGCGCGACTTGAAGAAGCATTCTCCCCAAAAATCGCCGGACGATTGCCCACCAAATTCACCATCCGCGGCCGGAACCAGAAGGTATCGGAAGCTGGCTCATTGGTCAGCAGCGTGATGTTCCCCGAGTGAACCGTTGAAGACTGCAATAGGCTATTGAAATCCGCACTTGGAGTCTGATCGACTGGAATAAGCCCCGTGTCTGGCGCTGGTGAGAACCCACGCACGAACGGTGGACTACGGTCTGGCGTCGTGAGCGTTGTGAAGGAATAGCTATAGGTATCCGTCGGCGGACCCTGTGCACGATCATTGGCATTTCCATCGAGCGAATTGCCAGCCGTATCGACCACCCCGTCATACAGACCTCGCACAATCATCGCCTGGGAACTACTTGCCGCTTCCAACGTAGCTGCTTTGACATCGACACGGATCGCGGAATCAGCGGGCAAACAGAAGATCTGTCGACCACAACTATTCACCCCACACGCCAAATTCGCGACAAATTCAACCGTTGAATAAGCGTTTGACACCCGGAATTCTCCCGATGGACGTACGGACGCACCTCCGGCAAGAGGACGAGCTGCCAGCTCGATATTGTTGAAACCGGCTCCCCCATCACGAACGATTCCTGCAGCACTCGTCGGATCAACCGGTTCGTTAAAGTTCACCTGAACCACAATATTTGGGGCAAAGCGTCCACCCGAAGCTGGAATGGCGCTCACAATTTTCGGCGGCGTCATGTCAACGTTGGTGGAAACCTGGAACGCCCAGCGATAGCCATTAGAACGTCGACCAGAAAACACAGGTTGCCCGTTTTCAAGTCTGACGCCCGTCGGTCCTCCCGCCAATTCCACCGTATAGTCTTGAGACTCCGCGGAACTCCCAAGATAGTTCACAGGTCGCAACACGAAGGTCAATCGATCTGGCGTAAAGCGCACACGCACCTGATCGGACGTCAGGGCACGCGTTCGACCTTCGGAGGTTCGGTAGATACGAATATTATCCGTATTCAACCCGATGCGTGTACTCGTCGAAACATCGTCATCCAAATTCTCTGGCGTCCCACGATCATCATAGTCGTGGACAAACGAATTGATTTTGATTGGCTCCGCGAATGTCACCATGATCGCCGTATTGCGCGCAACATCTCTTGCACCTGGCATCGGATAGACATCGCGCAAACTATCACCCAGCGCACCCGCTCGATCCGGGAACCCACTCAAACTGACACTTCCATCGCCTCCCCCGCCTCCAAAAAATCCGTCACTCTGACCGAGACCACCAAATTGGCGCAACAAAAACGTCACGATCGCAAACGAAGAAACGAAGATCGCCAACCCGATGATGGCGTTCCGAATCGTATCCTTGGCCTGCTGAATCTGCTTCGGATCACCTCCAGCTGTCATCCACAAATACCCTGCGTATAAAATATAGCCCAACAAAATAACACCCAAAAACCCAAACACGATATTCACGATCCGACCGATGAGCGTGATCAGGTCAACCGACCCGTCGACTCCAGCCGCTGCGGCTGCATCAGACAACGGAGCCGCCGCATCAGGACTGGCAGTTTGCGCGGAGACGCCTGCGGGAAGCGTCCAAAGACACGCGCCAACGAACACAGCCGCCAGCAACACCCGCACGACAAATCGTGTGGGCGCTGAGGCGGCTGTGACGCTCCTGCAACCTTTCTCAAGCATGGGAAAGAAAGATGTTGGGATTCAAAGGGGCACAAGTTTCTAAAATGACGTTGTTACGGGTGGAAATAGCTCTCAACGAGGGGACGAACATCCTTCGCATCCGCTCTTCCATTGACCGCCTTCATCGCGACCCCCATCGCCCGACCGACCTCTTTGATCTCGGAGGCTTCGAGCGCCTGATAGACGATCTTGCGGAGCTCTTCAGAAGACAGAGGTGGCGGCAGGTATTTCGCAATCAAGTCGATTTCCTTCTGTTGACGCTCGACCAAGTCCTGGCGACCGGCAGCCGAGAAATCGGACAACGCATCCTGGTACTGTTTGATCATGACACGCAAGACCTGTTCGGTCTCGGATTGATCAGGCACATGGCCAAGATCAATCTGCTTATTCTTCAGGGAAGTTCTGACCAAGCGAAGAACCGACAATGCCAGCTCATCTTTGGTTTTCATTGCTTCCTTGAAATCAGCATCGATCTGTTCAAGGATAGTCATTGTCGTTTACGGTTTACGGTGTGAAGGACGGCGGGCATCTTCTACGACCTGACCGGTCTTTACAAGATACTCGAGTTTGCTGCGCTTCGCGACACGATAGAGTGCACTTTCGCGGCGGCGGTTTTCATTGACAGCCTTGGCGTGGAAGCGACGACGTTTGACTTCGATATTCTTCCCGCTCTCCTGATGACGACGCTGAAAACGACGCAACAGGGCGTCAAACGCTTCACCTTTCTTACGTTTTACTTCGGACATAAGACACGCTCCTTTCTAATAGAGGATCATCGGGGCTAAACCGCCCCCAGATGTCGAAACGAATACTACGCGAAAAGCGAAAGAGCGTCAATGAAAAAAGAGCTCCTAATAGAGCTCTTTTCCCCTTCTCTTCTCAAACTATTCTGTATAACTCAGGACCTACTCACCCCCTTTGACTGCAATAACGTGGCCGTATGCACCCATAAGGAGATAGGATCCATTACGTTGCTACATCCCCTACAGATTGCGCTTCAGCGTTGTCTTGAATCTTCTTTGTTTCAAGTTCTAGGTTCGCCGCAAACTTCTTACGCA
Organism: uncultured Gammaproteobacteria bacterium; assembly: GCA_964567995.1. Lineage (GTDB taxonomy): Bacteria > Patescibacteriota > Patescibacteriia > 2-12-FULL-60-25 > 2-12-FULL-60-25 > JAGOTP01. Next base: position 30,914 of record CAZMOB010000001.1, on the reverse strand, counting down.
TTTCATGCACCGCCTTCTTGGCATCGAAGACTTCTTGGGTTCCTGAATCCATATCGCGCACCAAGACCGTACCGTCGAGGACTTCTTTTTGCCCAAGGAGAAGCGCGTAGCGAGCTCCGCGACGATTTGCCATTTCCATTTGAGATTTGAGTGAGGTCTTGGCAAATGATTCTGCAACCGCGATTCCTGCTTGACGGAATTCTTCAAACAGAGCAAGCGCGCGCTTTTTCCCCATCTCACCCAATTGCGCGATAAAGACATCTGCTTTACGGACCTGACTTCCCAATGTTGGATCCTGTTCCTTCAAGCGAGAGACAATGCGATCCAAGCCGAGACCAAAGCCAGCGGCGGGGGTTGGACGACCGCCGAGCTGTTCAATCAAATCATCGTAACGGCCACCGCCACCCAACGCGGATTGCGCGAGCTCCTGATCGCCGCTTGATGCGTACCATTCGAAGACGGTTTTGGTGTAGTAGTCGAGACCACGGACGAGATATGGATCAAGTTCGTATGGCACACCGACCTCGTCTAAGTATTCCAAGACACGCATGAAATGCGCTTTCGATTCTTCGTCTAACCAATCTACAATCTGTGGCGCTTCCGCCTTCAGCTCTTTCATGTGCTCTTCTTTGGAGTCGAGCAGGCGCAATGGGTTCTTGAGCAGACGTTTCTTGTCCTCTTCGGTTAAGACGTTGCGTTTGGAGCGGAAAAAGGCTACCAACGCATTTTTGTAGTTCGTGCGAGATTCGGGGGAACCGAGCGAATTGATCTTTACTACCGGATCCAAACCAAGCTCCTTCAAAATCGCATGCGAGATCACGATCAGTTGAGCATCCACGACTGCATCGCCTTCACCAATACATTCGAAGCCACCCTGAAAGTGCTGACGGAAGCGACCAGCTTGTGGACGCTCGTAGCGGAACATCGGACCCGCGTACCATAACCGCACCGGCTGCGGCAGATTCAACATGCCGTGCTGGACATAGGCACGTACAACCGACGCCGTGCCTTCTGGGCGAAGCGCGATGTGTTCACCACCCTGGGTTTCCCAACTGAACATCTCTTTTTCAACGATATCCGTCACCTTTCCAACTCCGCGCACGAACAGGGACTGCTCTTCAATCAGCGGCGTGTCGATACGATCAAAACCGTAGGCAGCGGCGACACGATCATATGCATCGTAGATTTTCTTCCAGTATGGCTGGTCAACGGGCAGTAAATCGCGCATTCCGCGGACGAGCGAGATCGGCTGAGCCGCTTTCTTCGCTGGCTGAGCTTCGGCTGGTTTGGCCGTTGCCTCTGGAGCCTTCTTGAGAGAGTCAGGTTTTGGCTTGGGAGCGGTAGGCATAAACGAAAAAGAGGAGAACGTCTTAAGACTGTCTGAGAATAGCCAAATTAGGGAGTGGTTGTCGAGGCGGTTGTGGTTGTAGGCGCAGGGTAAGTGTAGCTCTTGAATAACTTCCAACGATCAACGGGATAGCCGCGCAGCAAGACCTTCCCAACCACGAACTCACGCTTGACCGGACCAAAGATACGCGAATCAAGACTGGCCGGACGATTGTCGCCCATCAAATAATATTCCGTTTCTTTGAGCGGAACGATCTGCCGACTACTCGTGAACACACCGTCGATATAGCCCGTCTCATCTAAGAAAAACCCATTCGGGTGCTCTTTATTGTAGACGCGCACCTTGCCATCAATAATCTCAACGGTTTCGCCCGGCAGACCGATCACGCGCTTGATGAAAAACTGTTTGGGATCGTTGGGATATTTGAAGACCACGATATCGCCACGGATCGGCTCATGAAAGCGATAACTGAGCTCGTCGATGATCAGATATTCATGATCGAAAAAGTTCGGCTCCATGCTCGCCCCTTTGACATAGAACGGCTGAATCAAGAAGTAACGCACCGGAATAATGATGACGAGCGAAATCGCCAACACCTGCAACAACTCTAGAAACAGTTTAACGGCCGCCTTGCGACGATCGCGAGGGGGTTCGGACACCGGCATAGCCGTGTTGGAAGAAGGAAGATCCATAGGGAGAGCGTATCAGGAAAGAGTCGTCTTCGTATACTTGAGAATGGCGTTCCACTGCGCTTCAGTGACGGGTTGGACGGACAAACGAGAATTAGCGACCAGCACCATCGTGCCAAGACCGGGCGTATTGCGGATTTCTTCGAGACCGAGAGAGCGTCCACAAGGAACGAGCGCCTTGATCCGCACCGACACCCAATCCTCCTCTTCCGCCGTTGAATCAGGCTTTGCTACTTCAATGATTTCAGCCGTCCCCACAATATCTTTGTCCTCTTGGCTGTGATAGATGAAGGCCCGATCCCCGACCTGCATAGCGCGCAAATTATTCCGCGCTTGGAAGTTTCGAATGCCCGTCCAGTCGGTTTCTTTGTCTCGGACCAGATCATCCCAAGAATAGGTGTCTGGATCACTTTTGAGAAGCCAGTAGGCCATAGTAGAGGGACGGTATCATATTTTTCATGAAAAGGCAGAAATAGAGGATGGTATTGGCTCAATAGAGCAAAAATATTGACAAAATGGGTGTTTTATGCTATATTAATGTGTTCAACAACCGTTGGACATGGTGTTTTCAGATGCACCTTGTCCGCCCTTTTCACCCACGACTGACTCGCACAACAGCGTAATCAAGAAAGAGAGCGATCATGCGATACGGACCGATGACCCAGAGGGCGATGCGTCGGATGAAGGTCACGGGACATCGCAACGCCCTGGGCGTGCAGATGATCCTGGACCTCAAGAACAACGACTACGGCACGCTGTACGCGCTCGCCGCAGTCATCAACCACAATGGAGGCTCGGCGGATCGGAGTGCTCTCGCGCACACCCTCATCAACGTCCTGTCGAACGCCGACAGCGAAGTGAACCGACTGTGGGGAATGCAGCCCCAGACCGCGGCATCCTTCATCAACAAGCGCCTGGAGCAGATGAAGGCGCACGCCCACTTCGTGACGTTCGGCGGACTCTACACGGGCGACTTCAACCCGGCGACGACGAAGCCCTCCGAGCACATCTGGCGCTTCCAGTTCACCCCGGTCCCCGGCGTGACGCTGGTCGCGGAAGGCCTGGGCGGGAGCCGGCTCCTCATCAAGATCAGCTGGACCGACTGCAGTATGCACGATCGGATCTACCGGGAGCTCCAGAAGCAGACCAGCGGCGAAGATGGTGGAGGCCACAACTCCCTGCTGTGGTCCGCCACCAGACCGGAGCGGAACGGCAGCTTCCAGGCGATCGGCTGGGAGGCGGCCATCCAGCTGTTCCCGGCGCACGACACCCACCACATCTTCGGAGTGCACGTCCCGAAGACCAAGGAGATCCACGAGCTCCTCGGCACGCGCCGCGAGTGGCGCCCCGGAACCCGGGAGAAGCCCGGCCACTACCGCCTCACCCCGCTCCCGGGTGAGACCCTCGTGGTCTACGGCAACAGCCTCGTTACCGGCCTCGCGCCGGAGCGGCGGCTGCGCCACCCCGACAAGGCAGTCTTCGCCTCGATCGGGAACATCTCCTTCCGTCTCATCCCCGGTGTCGAGGGCACGCCGAACGGCTGGGACCGCGTCCACGCCTTCGTGGATAATCAGCTGCCGAAAGTGCCGGAGAAGGGGCAGGACGAAGATGGTGAGGGCGCCTACCACGACGACCCTGACCGGCGGGAAGACGACGACGACTACTTCGATGAGCCGCTCGACGAAGTGGACTGAGCCCAGCACAGGCGGCTCGACAACGTAGCCTGCGCATCACCCCACCCCGAGCCCCTCTGCTCGCGCGGTGGGGTTTCGGATTTTACTGGGCCATCTTTTATTTACTCAGGAATTTCTCAACCGCCCGTAACGTATTCTCCTGCGACTGATGCCACTGAATGCGTTGATCTTTTTTAAACCAAGTCAACTGACGCTTCGCGTACTGCCAAGTTGCCGTGCGTATGTGTTCGACCGCTTCTTCAAGCGACACTTCTTCGCGAATCAGCTCACCTACGTCGCGGTAGCCGATGGAGCTCATCGCAGGTGCATCCCAAGGAATACCAGAAGCGTGCAGTTTCTCTACTTCCTCTTTCCAGCCATCAGCCAACATTCGCTCAATCGCTGCATTGATTCGCGTACGTAATTCTTCGGGCGAGCGCTGGAGACCAATCAAACAGGCTTCAACCAATGGTTCGCCCTGTAAGCGCTGTTCTTTAAAAGATTTCCCTGTGGCTGTCACCACTTCCAGTGCGCGCTCGACTCGTCGGCGGTTCTTGAGGTCGACCCAGGTCACTGCATCTGGATCAAGTTGCTCCAAACGTCGAACAAGCTGTTCCAATGAACGATCCGCCATTTCGGCACGCAGCTCAGGCTGTGGTGGAACCGTTGGCGGTTCGTAATTATCGACCAGCGATTGAATATATAAGCCCGTACCACCGACCAGGATTGGGAGCTTCCCTCGTCCAACGATCTCTCGTATTGCAGCCAGTGCCGCCACTTTCCAATCCGTCACAGAATAAACTTGTTCAGGATCGACAAAGCCAAATAGGTGATGCGAAATTCCCTGTTGAGCCTGAATCGTGGGCTGACCTGTCCCGATCACAAACCCGCGATACACCTGGCGCGCATCCGCATTCACGATCTCTCCATTAAACTTTTTCGCAACTTCAACCGATAGCGCCGTCTTGCCAGAGGACGTTGGACCAACAATACAGATGATGCGGGGCAGTGACATAGCTTATCCAGGAATAAACATTCGGATTTGCACAGGGAGAGAAAATATGACCGGCCAAGGAAACAGGTGCGCAACATTTACCCCAAACAGCATTGAAAGGGATACCGTACCGAGCCAAGCCGTTGCCGTTTCTCGATACACGTACCAGCGTAAAGCTAAATACACAACAAACACAAAGAGAATTCCCCCAACAATCCCAAGCCAGAATAGTTCACCCATTTTCCCATCGATCATGTAGCCATGATAGGCAAACTCTTGAGGACAGATACCAGCCAGAGCGACAACTAACTGTCGATTCTCTTGGTTCGTCCGGAAGAAATTCACAACACACCCCATCGACTCACCACTTGCCTCCCCTCCTTGCCACAATACTTCAGCTTCTATTCCAAACGCGCGACGGGTTTCAACATGAACCACATTCATCAAAAGGTGATCCCCCTCGCGCTTCAACTGATGCCAACTTTGTTGAAATACACTACTTGGAGACAAACGTAAAAAGAACGATGCAAGGATGAAGGCAACGAAACTTGCAATCAGAGCTCCTAAAACGTGATTTCGCGCAGACATGCCGACATGTCAGCAAACTCCATCCTTTCTGTCTATTTCGCCTCTAACTCTTGTTCAATCTCGAGCAAACGATTGTATTTTTCTACTCGTTCTGAGCGCGAGAGCGAACCTGTTTTAATATATTCTGACCCACAGGCAACTGCGAGGTCGGCAATTGTCGTATCTGAGGTTTCGCCCGAGCGATGTGAGATTGAGGTCGCGAACCCGTTCTTATGCGCCAGCAAAATCGCATCGACTGTTTCGGTGAGCGTGCCGATCTGGTTGAGCTTGATCAAGATAGCGCTGGCCGCTTTTTCGTCGATGCCACGTTGCAAGCGTTCCACATTTGTCACAAAGAAATCATCACCGACTACGCGAACCTTCTGTTTCTGGAACAAGGGCAACGAAGCGGTCCAAGCAGCCCAATCGTCTTCGGCGAAGGTATCTTCGAGCGATTCAAAGTAAGGGAAGTCTTCCAAAAGCTTGGCGTAGCGCTTGGCTAACTCGGCAGATGTATATTCGACACCTTCCGCCTTGAAGACATACTTCTTCTTTTTGACGTCATACATTTCAGAGCTCGCCACATCCATAGCCAGGCCAACATCCTTCCCCGGTTTATAGCCAGCTTTTTTAATGGCTTCAATCAAATACTCCAGCCCTTCGTTTACATTCGCGACACGTGGAGCAAAACCGCCTTCATCGCCAACGGTTGTAATATAATCATCTTCTTTCAATAGCTTCTTCAGTACGTGAAATACCTCCGCCCCGATCCGAACACGCTCCGAAAAACGCTTATGACGAGGCACGATCATACATTCCTGCACGTCGATCGCCCAATCCGCATGAGCGCCGCCATTCAATACGTTCATCGTCGCCAATGGCATGGCAGCTGGATGGACAAAGGCAAAGGTCTTTCGCAATGATTTCCAAAGTGGCAGGCGACGCTGAAGAGCGCTCGCCTGAGCGCAGGCTAACGAAACAGCTAAGATAGCATTTGCTCCCAAGCGTTTTTTACTGCTCGTTCCATCGAGCTCGATCATCACATGATCGATATCCTGCTGACGATCTACATCAATCCCACGCAAAACGGGCGCGATGATCTCGTTCACATTTTTTACGGCTTTCAATACGCCTTTGCCGCCATAGCGCTTTCCTCCATCGCGTAATTCAAGCGCTTCATGACTACCTGTTGAAGCACCCGACGGTACCTTCGCTTCGGCTGAAGCCCCCGAACGCAACGTCACACGACAGGCAACTGTGGGGTTTCCACGTGAGTCTAGAACTTCGCGAGCAAAGATGTGCTGGATTTTATGTCCTCCAAACATAGGAGAGAAAGTGCAAGAGTAAGACGAAACACAGTATAACACACGCTCCGCCTTTTTTGAGACGGAGCGTGTGATTCAGGTACTTCCTTGTTTAAAGCGCTTCAAATGTCACCGACACGTTGGAACGCACATCGAGCGAACCAGCTTCGATCACTGGATTCGCAACTTGAGCTGAGGCATCCATCGCCATTTCACGATACATAACCGGCATTGGTGGCGTCATGCCATTGGATGACTCGCTGAAGGTCACAACACGACCAACTTTGACCCCAAGGACATCTGACAATGCTTCCGCCTTCTTACGTGCGTCTTCCAAGGCTTCCATTCGCGCTTCTTGTTTCAATGAGCTTGGATCGTCGATCGTGAAGGTCGGACCGTTCACCTGATTTCCACCCATCTGACCGACTTTCGTGAGTACATCCCCAATTTTCGAAAGATCACGCAACTTCAAGCCCAAACTCTGTGAGACTTGATATCCAACGATCTTCGAGGTGCCGTCTTTATAATCATACTTTGGATTGATCGAGTACTGACTGGTCTGAATGTCTTTTTCGGCAATTCCGAGTTGCTTCACCGCTGCAACCATCGCATTCACTTTCTGTGTATTTTCCTGCTGAATTTTTGCGACATCAGCTCCTTCACTCAACAGGCCAAAGGAAATTTCGGCCAAGGTTGGCGTCCCAGAGACTTTCCCTTCACCCTCAATCGTAAAGGTATCACGCACATCTGCTGGACGACCGATCGTACGATGCACGGCAAATTCATTGCGCGTCTTGGCAATCAAGAAGATTCCCAATAGCAACAGAACCACACCCGCAATCACAATCAATGACTTATTGGTTTGCATAACAGGAGATGAAGAAGGAGTAGGCATAGAGAATAAATAATATATTACTTGACTTTCTTCTTGGCAATCTTCGGAGCGGCGTCGATCAACGGCGCAAGACCCGGCAGTTCACCTTGCTTGGATAGGTATTCAAGCAATGCTCCACCGCCCGTCGAGAGGTGATCGAACCACTTCCCCACCTTAGTTCCACGAATTACCGAGAGCGTTTCTCCGCCACCAGCAACACCGAACGCCTCGCCTTTCGAACGCGCCCCAACGGCGCGCGCAATGAAGCGGGAGCCAACACCAAAGGCTGGCAGCTCAAACACCCCAACCGGACCATTCCAGACCAAGACCTTCGCTTGCGCAATGATCTTACCCCAGACTTTGAGGGTCTTCGGACCAATATCGACCGTTCGCTCATCGCGTTGAATCTCGTCCCAAGCGGTCGTGCGGTATTTACTAAAGCTGCTTGTCTTAGCCACAACCATATCCTCTGGCAACACAAGCGCCTTTTCACGCAACAACTGCTTCGCTTCCTTGAGATAATCCTTCTCGACGAAGGAAGCGCCGACATCAATCCCGTCAGCGGCTTTCAACGTGGTCGCCATCGCTCCGCCCACCAAGACATGGTCAAAGTTTTGAAGCAACATACGTAAGAGCGGCAGCTTGGTAGACAACTTGAGTCCACCGATGATCGCCAAACGAGGATAAGGCTTGTCGCTCAGCAGCTTAGAAAGCTGCTTCTCTTCTTCTATCAGCGACTTCCCCGCAAATGCTGGAAGATACTTCGCAATTCCGACGACCGACGTATGTGGCCGATGAGACGAAGCGAACGCATCGTTCACGAAGGCAGAACCAAGTTCCGCGTAGGCTTTACTTAAAGAGGGAAGATTCTTGTCTTCGCCAGCCTCGAATCGGACATTCTCCAATAAGTGAACTGATCCGGGCTCCGCCTCTTCAAGTTCGCTCATCAAACGTGCTCGCTCCTTCGTTTGCGAAACACGGTAGGCATGATGCGTAATCGGAAGATTGTATTCACGCTTCAAGAGTTTCACCAGAATCGACGTGGAAAACGCTGGGTCTGGCTTGGTTGGACGACCGAGGTGCGTGAGCAAGATCACGACCGCCTTCTTCGCTTGCAGCCAATGAATCGTCTCGATGGAACGTTCGATCTTGAGCGAATTCTCTGGTTTTAATCCGCCCTCAAGGGGAACATTCCAATCGACGCGCATGAGCACACGCATCCCAGGCGTCACTTTGAGGCCAGACAATGAACGAAGGGTTCGCATAAGGGAAGTATAGTATACTGAGAAGTATATGCGCTACCTACCAACCCTTCTCTCCTACGCAGCTGCCGCCGCTTGTGTGACATTGGTCGGCGCTGGCTGTGCCCAAACGCCGCCACAAGGTCAAGAACCAACCCCGAGTCCAACACCCATTTCGACTCAACCGACAACGACTCCCACGAGCACAGCAGCCATGCCGGACTACCCCGAAGCCTCCCCGACCGTCCGCCCACGCCCAACGGGCGCCGTCTGTGATCCACAAAACTTCATCTGCGTGCCGAGCTCGCTTGTGAACAGCTATGTTCAGTCACCTGTCACCGCCTCAGGTACAGCGATCGCCTTTGAGAACACCATCCAATGGAAACTTCTCCTCGGACCAGCCGACCAACAAATCGCTCAAGGTTTCTTGACCGCGAACGCACCAGATATTGGCCAACCGGGACCATTCAGCCTGTCTCATCTGGTTACAATTCCTTCCGGTTATTCAACCGGCACCCTCCGTTTCTACGAATCATCCGCTCAGGACGGGTCGCCCATCCACATTCTGAACATTCCAATTACGTTCTAATATAAGAAACTAAAAATACTCCGTGCGGAGTATTTTTAGTTTCTTTTTAACTTTGAGCGCTCGACTCAACAAGGAACTTTGCGCGTTCATATACCTCATCAAAAGTAAGAACTTCGGGATTATTCAGCTCTCGGCGAAACAATTGAAATGAGTTGCGCTTTTCAATATCCGTCAATTCATTGCAATGACCAAGGATCAAGATACCTTTTGGTCTTACAGTGTAGATACTTTGCTTAGTAAGCGCTTCTTGAGCAGTAGGCACAGTAGCGCCATGCGACTCCCATGTAGAACAATTACCCTGCAATTGAGCTACTCCACCCGCAAGCTCAGAGGAGATACTCCAACAGCCATTACGGTATTGATTCCCTAAAAGAGGGCTTTTTGGAGTTTTAATCTCAACTAGAACGGTAAATTTAACCGCGGCCTGTGTCGCCTCTAAATAATCCCCTCTTTGGCCGCCTGTATTCGTGTAATCCTTACCACCATAGTAAGGCTGATTTTGGATCGTCCTAAGAACTTGATAATTTAATCCATACCCGAAGATCCAGGTATTTATCTCAAAAAAATCCTGCCAATACGATTCATCATCACCCTTCTCCCGCAAAGACCGTTCAAACTCATTGAGCGCCTTTGCACGGACTTCATGAATCTTAACAGCTCCCAACTTGGCAACAATATCGGGGTGATCATTCGCTAGAAGAGCCAGCATTTCGTTTGGATACTCATTCGAGATGATTTTTTGAATTGCAGGAGCCTTATCTGGAGTGACCTTCAGCAACTCAACAGAACGTCTTCCATATTTAATTCCAATTTTCTCTGCAATGCCTTGAAGATTCTGCATCTCTTCAAACAGACGCAAAGTCGTTTCACTATCTAGATCCAATTTTACACCTTCACCAGATTTTAGTGTAGACAAAGAAATATTCTCACTGTCTTCCCATACATCCGAAGACTTCTTTCTTTGATGAACAAGGGTTATTTTAAATATAGCTTCAGGATTCTTTGTATTTTCCACAATCGTAGCGCGCAAAACCTTTCTAGTTGTACCACTCTCACACAAGATGCGATCATCAACCTTCGTGGAAGTGGATGAGGTATTCGTTAAAAGATACTGGCCTGATTCAGGCATATAGCTAATAGATAGCTATCCAACAGAGATCTGACAAGTACCATAAACACAAAACGCCCCCGATTGGGGACGTTTCGTTGTGGTGGGCGTGGCTAGAGTCGAACTAGCGACCTTTACATTATCAGTGTAATGCTCTAACCAACTGAGCTACACGCCCATGCCTTGCCTTTTGCGCAGGTAAAATACCGGATACCCGCCGCTTTGGCAAGATTCTCCCCAACCTAGCCAAATAACTCCTTTTTTAGACGCGTTTTTACATCTACCCCCTTAGCTGATAACACCTCTTTTACACCCTCCATAAACGATTCAGGACCACACATCAGATAGACAGCTCCCGCCTCATCCTGGCAGTGTTTATCGAACATCGCCTGGTTGAAGCGACCCGTCTCCCCTTTCCATTCGCTCGAGACATCGCCACCCGTCAACGTACAGATCGCCTTGAACTTAGCTGACTGGAGCGCAAAGTCGTCGAGCTCCTCAAAAAAGACGGACTCTTCGACGAAGCTGTTGGAATAAAACAAGACCATTTCAATCGGCAACTGACGCGCCAAGACTTCGCGGATCATGCTACGGAAAGGAGCAATCCCAATTCCACCTGCGAACATCACAACCTTAGGAGCTGTTTCTGGCAACACAAAGACTCCGAACGGTCCCTGAATACCTACGACATCACCCGGCTGAAGCTGTCCGGCTTTTTTCGTGAAATCCTTTTCGATTTTGACCGCGAGCTGGAGCCGCTCCTTGGATTCGCTAGGCGCCGAAGCCAACGAGAAGGCTGCACGACCCCAAGAGGAACCATCTTCGTTCAACAAATGCAGATAGACCCACTGACCAGCCGTAAAAGCCAGCGGCGAACCTTGTTCAGCGCTTAATCGAAGGGTAAAGACATTCACGCTCTCCCAAACCAACTCTTCGACCACATAGCGATTGACTTGCAAGACAGTTGGGACGCTCATAGGAATGAGAGGAGCATATCAGCTTATCTCGTCGGCGACAAAGTGAAATACGCCTCGAAAAGAGAGGTTTAATTCGAGATGCATTCAAAACCGAGTAACTCCTCTATCTTATGTGGCAACATTCCTAAAATCTCCTCAGTGTACGAAACGTCCGGTATTTGGTGGGTCAGATAAATTGTTTTTCTCAAGTAAAACGCCAACGCCATCTCCATCAATGCATTGCCACCGACATAGCCGGCCACGCCCTTCTTTTCGGGGTTTACGATCACGATCGCATCCGACCATTCAATTTTCTCAAAATGCTCACGCATCGCTTCGGCTTTTTGATCGGGTGGGCACAGGACATCTTTCGGCCAAGGAATCTCTGGGCGCTGTACTTCATGACCACGCGAGATAAGGTCCGCTTCTAGCTGTTTCATATACTCAAGAAACACCAAGCTTCCACAGAGCGTAATTTTCATACCGCTTAGTAAAACAGAAGAACCCCACACCATCCAGTGCAGGGTTCTTTTTTTTTATTTCAGCTCTTATTCCGCGTGTCCTGGATTCGCCTTGTAGGCATCCATCGACTTCTGGATCACCGCCTTCGTTTCTTCCAAGTCCTTGAAACCTTCAATAACGATCTTGTCGTATTTCGCCTTTTCAAGCTTCTTATATTCCTTGAAGTAAATCAAGAATTCTTCACGCACATGCGCCGGAAGGTCTTCGATCGTTTGAATCTCTTCAAAACGAGGATCGACCTTGGATACGGGCACAGCGATGATCTTGTCATCAGACCCGTCTTGGTCGGAAGTACGAAGCAAGCCAATCGCACGCGCCTTCACGACACAGCCTGGGAAGGTATTATGCGTGAGCAAAAGACAGACATCGAGCGCATCGCCATCGCCGGAGTGCGTTTGAGGAACAAAGCCGTAATCAAATGGGTAGAAGGTTGACTGATGAAGGACGCGATCCAGTTTGAAATAGCCGCCTTCTTCGTCATATTCGATCTTGTTCGACGTTCCACGAACAACTTCGACGACCACGTTAAAGGTCTCAGGCGTTCCGCACGGGACTTGATGATAGAGGTTGATGCCTTGTTGCATAGTGGGTTCAGGCTAACGGATTTTACGAGGCGAGGCAAGACAGGCATAACCGAGCAAAATCAGGGTTAAGAGGGTCAAAAAGACACAGATCACATCCAGCGCGTATCCGTTGCGAAAGAGCCGAAGAATTGGCACATCTAGCTTGTGCAGATGATCCGTCCCTTGCTTTAGCCACAGTAACAGCGTGACCCCAAGTACACCGCCAACGATTTTCCCAAGCGTTGATGATCGGATCTGCACATGCAGATTCGTCAGAATTACTACCAGTAAGACAAGACTCCAAGCGACAGCAAACACACATGCAACTACAGGGATGAGAACGGGTAAACTGATAAACAGCACGAATGGGAAAAAGAGAAACTCTCCGCTTGGGATGCGAGGCTCCGCTCGTACGACAGGAGCGAGAAAAAATTGTGCTCCAAATAAAATAGCGGGTCGTAACCCTAGGTGTTTCATATCGTTTTTATGAACACGTCAATCTGAACGATTTCAGGACGCGAACCCAGTCTTGCTCGCACGATCGTCTCCGCCAAGCCACGTGAGATGATGACGCGCATGTTTTTCCAAGTTTTCTCACCAGCATCAAAGGTTTGTGGGACGGCTTGAGGCAAGCCGAGGATTGGACCGTAGCCCGGCAAACGGATCTGCCCACCATGCGTATGGCCAAGCAACACCAAATCTGCACAGCCCTCCGGCAAATCAAGGAGCAGATCCGGTTCATGCATTGCGATCAGACGTAAGCCTTTTTTCGATTTTTCAACGAGTCGAATATCAGGCGAACCATACCAAGAATCATCCAAACCGATCACTTCGAGCGATTGTGTTTCATCCAATTTAAGAGCGAACACTTGATTCGTTAGCTCTCGTAAACCACGTCGTTTGAGGTCTTCCGTCAGCTGATTCGGATTATCAAGGAAATCATGGTTCCCTAAAATAAACCAAAGACCTTGTGGCGGATGCAGCTCGAGAATTGGGGCAAGCACCGACAGATCTTGCGCTCGCTCATCGACCAAATCCCCACCTAAAATAATCAGATCCGGCTGTAACGCTTCGACCCGATCCGCAATCCGCCGATAAAAACGCTGACTTTTCCTCAAACCAGCATGAAGATCAGACAGAAAGACCACGCGTGCCCCCCTCTCCCCCTCTCCGAGCCGATAGGGTGCCACCCTCACCCACCGTGTCTCGATGAAGCCGCCGTACACTAAAATACCGAGGCTAATTGTTCCCAGGACGATGAGCGCTGACCACCCGAGCCACCAACCAAGCGCGATCAAAGCAACGCAACTCAAAACTAAGACCCAAAAAAGTCCTTCGAGCAATGGCGTCTCCCAACCCCGCGCGTGCAAATCGATCATGCTCCCATTTCGAGTGCCATCTGAACCAACCGGTTGGCGTAACCCCATTCGTTGTCATACCAAGCAACAACTTTCACAAAGTCCCCTTGAATCACTCGCGTAAGCCCAAGATCAACGATGGCTGAAGCCGGATTTCCAATAAAATCAGAGGAAACGAGCGGTTCGTCCGTCGTTTCGAGAATCCCCTTCCAACGCGACTGTTTTGAGGCTTTCACAAACGCTGCATTTAACTCTTCAACCGTTGTTTTCTTTTTCAAGAGAACGGTCATATCTGACAATGAGACAACCGGGGTCGGAACACGCACGGACAAGCCATCAAACAATCCTTCCAATGCTGGAATGACCTGAGTCGTCGCAATTGCGGCACCGGTCGTAGTCGGTACAATATTTTGAGCCGCAGCGCGTGCTTCGCGCAAATCTTTCGCGGGTGCGTCTTGCAGTACTTGAGAGGCCGTATACGAATGAATCGTCGTCATCATGGCCCGTTTAATCCCAAAGACTTCTTCCAGAATCGCCATGACCGGCGTAATACAGTTCGTCGTGCAACTTGCATTGTTGATAATCACCGATTTGCTGGCTGTTTTTTGGTTGATGCCCATGACATGCGTCGGAACCCCCTCCCCTTTCGCGGGTGCTGAAATGATCACGTTCTTAGCTCCCGCTGCAAGATGACCCGCCGCTCCGTCATACGTCGTGAAACGCCCCGTACATTCGAGTACCACGTCCACATCCAAGACATTCCAAGGCAGATTCTTTGGTTCTTTTTCTGCCGTCACGACAATCGTTTTTCCATCAATAATCAACTTCCCCTCTTTGGCCTCAACCGTTCCCTCGAAGGGTCCGTAGACCGTGTCGTGCTTCAACAGATGGGCCAGCGTTTTTGTATCCGTCAGATCATTAATCGCTACCAGCACAATATTCGAGTGGGCCCGTGCGGCTTTTAAGGCGTGCCGACCGATCCGACCGAAACCATTGATCGCGAGACGAAGTTGTTTCATAGGAGTGATGGAAAAGATCTAAAAAGTAAGGATGAATGTCTTTGCAGTTATTGGCAGCTCCCGCTCGATCGTCGTGACGCGCACGCTTCTCGGACCAAGCCACTCGAACGGTCGCTGCATCAGATCATACGTGTCCGGCAGCAATCCAACCATTCTTCCAGAAGCGATCAAGACCGGCTTCGGAAGAGGATATGTTCCCGTTCGTAAATCTTGCACGACTAATTGATGCCTCGTCTGCCCTTCAACCAGTGTCTCATATGCCTTTACGATGAACCGTTGATCAGGCGAAACTTCATCCTCTATCATGGCCGGCTCAGAAAAAATCGTCCATTTGTCTGATCCATCAATCGACATCATCCCCATCGCTCGATCATACAGTCCGCGTTCCGCGATGCTTCGTACATATAACACGTATTGATCCGATCCCGGCACCGGCCGCATGCGCAATGAAAAGGGAACGCAACCTCCATCTTGCCCTCTGAATACTCGTTCACCAATCAAAGGAAGTCCGATGGTTCGATCCGAAAAGGTCATCACTTCAGTTCGCCCATCCAGCCCCTCTTGAGGCGCTGCTAATCGATAATCCGTGCAGGTTTCGTAGTCATTTTTGGGAATCTGACCCAGGTCTATCCCCCGAGTCAAATACGTCGCTTGAATCTTTGGACCAATATCAAACGTGAGCGTCGCACCACAGAGATCTTTCTGAGTTGCCGCGACATGCACATACTCATTCCCTGCGATCTGTTGGACTGGTGTACCCGGAAACGCGTCTGAGATAAGCGCCGTAATCGAACCAGGCACGACCGCCAGGGACACAGCACATCCAATCTCCCCTTCTCGGGTATTCAAGCGCAGGATTTTGACACGGGCGTAAACCTGAGAAGATCCCGTGCCTTGATCAAGTGTTTTCCAAAGAGCATATCCTCCACCCGGTACAGACAGCTGAATACCAAGCGTCGAAGAGGCAAAAACACTGGTGCTCGTCGTATACGTAGAGAGATCCTCCTCTGGATTCTCCCGCACTCCAGATACACTCTGGCTGCGTTGTCCCATTTTCAGATCAACCGGACTCTGCTCCGTGCGCGATAACGCATACAGCATAAGAGCAGACAAGACGATCACAAAGACTCCCAAAACAAGGGTGAAGCGTTTCATGCTGCTATCATAGCGCAGATACGAAAAAGAGCCGACCTAGGGTCGACTCTTTCTCTAAAACCAGCGTTTAGCACGTCTGCGTTGGTGCCGCCATTTGCATGCGGCTGAAGCGCGTCGGGGCAATCTTTTCCCCAATCTTCGCGATCTTCTCGTTCAAGAGCTGCTCGATCGTCTTGTCTTCGTCCTTGATGAACGATTGCTTCGTCAAACAGACATCGGAGTACCACTTATTCAATTTGCCTTCGATAATCTTCAGTTTAATATCCTCTGGCTTCTTGTCTTCAGCCAGCTCAGCCAAGAATTCCGCCTTCTTCTTTTCGACTTCTTCAGCTGGAATCAATTCTGGACTGACATACATCGGATCAGCGGCGGCAACCTGCAGCGCTAAATCCTGAGCCAACTGCTTGAATTCATCCGTGCGGGCCACGAAGTCCGTTTCACAGGCGAGCTCGACGACTGCTGCCAATTTACCGTTGTGATGAACATACGTCGCGATCAGACCTTCTGTTGCCTGACGTTCCGCGCTCTTTTTGGCGGCTTTGATGGCACCCTTCTTCTTCAATACCTCAATCGCCTTGTCCATGTCGCCTTCGGCTTCATCCAAGGCTTTTTTGCAATCAACCATCCCGGCGCCGGTCCGGTTGCGCAATTCCATTACCATTTTTGCATCAACGGCCATAGTATTACAATATAAATGAACTAAGTCTGTACGTACGAACCCTAGTCTAGCTTATTTTGCCATTGGCTTCACGAGCGTTCCGCCGAGACGAGCACGAGCACTCTCCCATTCCTGACGCCCTTCGTTGATCGCGGCGGCCATGAGATCAGCCATGAGTTTGATTGTCTTGGCCGCGTCATCGTTACACGGGATTGGCAAATCGATATCCGTTGGGTTCACGTTGCTGTCGCAAAGCGCGATGATTTTGACTCCACGGCGGAGCGCTTCATCAACTGCTGTTTTATCCTTGCGAATATCGAAAACGAAGATCGCGTCTGGAATGCGAGAAACGTCCTGCACGCCACCGAATTTGGTTTCAAGCAGTTTGATTTCTTCATTCAACTTCAACTGTTCGAACTTTGTGTACTTGGCAAGCTCACCCTTTTCTTGGCGGCGCTTCAAATCCTTGTACTTACGGATCTGGGTTGAAACGCTCGTGAAGTTGGTGAGCGTACCGCCCAACCACCGGTTGTTCACGTAGGGCATGTTGCAGGCCTTGGCTGCTTCTTCCACGGCTGCCATGGCTTGCTTTTTGGTACCGACAAACAAAATCGAACCTCCGCGAAGAGCTGTCTTCTTGGCATAGGACAACGCGGCATCAAGCATGGTACGCGTCTGCTCAAGATCGATGATGTGGATTCCGTTTTTCGCACCGAACAAATGCTTCTTCATCTTTGGGTGCCACTTGGCGGACTGGTGTCCAAAGTGAGCACCGGCTTGCAACAAATCAACAACGGATGGGACGGTAGGCATAAGAAATCTCCTTTACTCTCACGTTCCCCAGTCGCCACGCTCAGCCCGAGAGGCCAAACAAGGAGGGCGATCGGTTTGGAATGAAACGCAAGACGTTGAATTAAGTGGCCCCAGTGTATAGAAAGACGCTCTTTTTGGCAAGAAACCGGGTAAAAAATCGAAGGCCCGGCCTGGCGCAAGAGAGGCAGTTCCGCGTTGGAACGTGCCGCACGTGGTAGTCACGTGTGCGCCAGCCGGGCTGGACTTCGGAAGAGGGATCAGCGGTTGCCGCAGATGAAGGTGAAGTTCCCTTCCTCGTCGGTAACGCGCGGGATGATGGCCCACACGTTGGCCGTACCGAAGACGGTGTTGAACGTCACCCTCATGGCAGGCGTGCCGGGCGTCGTGCAGCGGAAGATGATGCCCCGGAAGGTACCGGCGGCCTCGTTCCAGCGACCACTGCAGTTGCGGTCGGTGGTGCTGTTGGGGCAGAGGTACCCGGTCGCCGTGAGCGGCCGGATATCAAAGGTCCATGCGGGGTCACTCAGGGCCGCCAGGAACTCGCTCAGCATGCCCCCCGGCCGCACGATCTGCCGCAAGTTGGGACGGCAGCGCTGGTTGGTGGGGGTGATGCCCGGCGCCAGGCAGACCTGGGCGTTGACGCGGGTGCTAACCGCGAGCCCCACATCATTGGGCGGGCGCATGGAGATGGCGCGGATCTCGAACCCGGTGATCACCGGGTCAGTGATCTCGACCTCGAAGTTGGGCGGAACGACCGCCGCGCACGTGCTGCCGGTGCACGAGTAGGTCTCGCAGACGCGGCCGCAGGCGCCGCAGTTGCGCGGGTCCGCCTGCAGAGGCAGCTCGCAGCCGTTGGCCGCATTGCCGTCGCAGTCGCCGAAGTTCGCGTTGCAGGTGAAGCCGCAGACGCTCGTAGCACAGGTAGCCGCCGCGTTGGCGGGGACGGGGCAGACGGTGCCGCAGGTGCCGCAGTGCGAGACGCTCGTGCGGGTGTCGACGCAGACGTCCGCGCAGCGGGTCTGGCCGGTGGGGCACGAGGGGTCCGCGTCGGGCGAGCCGTCCATGCCGGTGTCGGCGGGGAGCTCATCCGGCGGAAGATCCGCAGGGATGACGGCGTCCTCGTCAAGGAGGCTGCCGTCGGCCGCGTCGGCGTCCGAGGTTCCGTCGCGCATGACGTCCATGCCGGACGTACCCTCGTCGAGCCGATCGGGCTGGACGTCGGGGCGCGGGCCATCGGGAAGGTCCGCCACATCGGCGTCCGCCCCGGCCTCGGAGGAACCGTCGGAGGGCGGGACCACGTCGGGCCCGTCCACCCCAGTCTCCTCACGGTCGTTCGTGACGGCGTCGCCAGGCTTGTCGCCCACGACGTCCATCACGTCCGCGGGTGACGCGTCGGTCGAGACCTCGGGGGCCTCGTCCGCCGCGTCGCCCTGCTGAACCACATCCGTCCCCTGCAAAGGCCAGGGAACGGCCGGAGTGGGGGCTTCACTTGCCCCCGAGCACCCACACACGAGCACGAAGGCAAGTGCGAATGCAACCATGAACTTTTCGAACATCATGTCACCTCTCGGCAGTGAAACCCACTTCTGAGACCATAGGACCTAGAACCAGCGAAATCGCCGAATAACCGGACTTGTCATCCAGTCTTCTCACGATCAGAACTCTCGAGTTTGAAACGTCATCCTCAAACCTCAGGCAGAGGCGCCAGAAGCGAGGATAACGGCCTAGTATAGCCAAAAAAGAGCGATTTTGTCAATCGCTCTCCTTCTTCAGCCCTATCTTTGGCTTAGTTCTCAGCTTTCTTCGTCTTCGTCCGTGCCCTGCTTCCCCGCTTTCAAGGCCTTAAAGACTTCGAGCAAATCGCCATCCAAAATGATTGGAATGTTGTGCCAGGTCTTCTTGATTCGATGATCTGTGATGCGATCTTGAGGATAGTTGTAGGTTCGGATCTTCTCCGAACGATCGCCACTTCCGATCTGGGAACGACGCTGCGCTTCCAAGGCTGCTTGCTTCTTTGCTTGCTCCTGTTCCCAAATACGTGAACGCAAAACAGCAAACGCTAACTCGCGATTCTGCGTCTGCGAGCGTTGGTCCTGACAGTTCACCACGATCCCCGTTGGAATGTGCGTTAAACGCACGGCAGAATACGTCGTGTTCACCGACTGCCCACCCTTCCCTCCTGCACAGAACGTATCAATACGCACATCCTTCATCTCAATCTGGACTTCTGTTTCTTCAATTTCCGGCAAAACCGCGACGGTCACCGTCGACGTATGAACACGCCCCTGTTTTTCCGTCGCTGGCACACGCTGCACGCGATGAACGCCCAATTCATACTTCATCCAACCATAGACATTCGCTCCGGAAATGCTAAAAATCACTTCTTTGTAGCCGCCTTGTTCGTTGCGAGATTCAGATAACAAAGACAATTTCCAGCTTTGTCGTTCTGCAAAGCGCGTATACATCCGGAATAGATCAAAGGCGAACAAGCCCGCCTCATCACCGCCGGCTCCAGCGCGAATTTCTACAATGACATCCTTACTATCCAGCGGATCAGGTGGGATAAGCAACAATTCAAGCTCTTCTTCCGCAGTCGCGAGTTTAGGTGCGATCGTCTCACGCTCGAGTAATCCCATCTGTTTCAGCTCTTCATCATCCGATTTGGCGGCCTCATCGGCATCACGTGACGCCGTTTCAAGCGAGAGATAGACCTGAGCGGCCTCAGCTAATTCAGTCGCGTGGCGATAGGCAATCGAAGCCTCTTTGTAGGCTTTTTGGTTGGCGATCAAGACCGGGTCAGCCATTTTTTGCTCGGCTTCGAATTTGGCCGCGATCGCTTTCTTCGCTTGTTCGGTGAATTTGGCCATAGGGAAAAGTAAATAGATTCTAGCAATGTCTTCGGTTGACGACTATCCGTGATAAATAAAAACACCGATGGTCTTGCCCATGCTCACACAAGGTGAACACACGAAGATCGATCGGTGTTTTGTTCGTCGCTAAGCCTGAACCACTTCGGTCTTGGTTTTTTTGGCGTCCTTCTGAGCGGCACGCTTAGCCGTCTTGGCTTTTTTGCCAACGGTTGCCGAAGCAGATTGCTTGGAAGCTTTTTCTTGGAATTTCTCAATACGACGAGACGTGTCGATGAGTTTCTGCTTACCGGTATAGAACGGATGACAGGCAGAGCACAATTCGATGTGAATGTCTTTCACGGTCGAACCGGTCTGAAATTGGTTGCCACAAGCACACGTAATCGTGGTGCTGGCGTGGTAGGTTGGGTGGAGATCGGCCTTCATACTGGGCAAAAGACTATCAGAAACACTATTCAAAAGCAAGCTTACGCCCTTACCAACAGATCAACCGTGAAACAACGGCCCAATAGCCCTTCAAAAGCGGGTTCCCGATATGCTCCAAAATTGGGTTTCGCACAGACTCCTCTTGAAAGGAGATCTCAGAAACCGCCAAGCGCAAGAACTCCTTATCAGAAATGTGACGTTGCCCCTGGATCGTCCGACGGCGCTCCCAGACCCAGGCGCGGAACTCACTTGAGAACCAATCCCGCGTCGCGCGCCACTTCATATCTGCCCAGCCATTTTTTATAGAAAACAAGACAATCATCAACTCCATGAGACCAAGCATCGGCGCGAGGAGTAACAACGTTCGCCAACGATAGTACATGAAGATCAATACGTAACGGTTCCGCTCCATGAAATAATAATTGAATTTGTTTTTTCCGAACTCGTAATGATGCCACAGGATTGAGGTGGGCTCGATGACCGTTTTGAACCCACGCATCCGCATGAAGAGCGAAAGGTCCGTATCCTCGTGATACAAATAAAATCTCTCTTCAAAGAGCGAGCGCCCTTCAAGCGCCGAGATACGCACCAAGGCTGCCGACCCTGAGGCATAGCCGATTTCAAGCTGCGGGTTCGTTCTCTGTTTTTGCTCTAATTCGGCAAGCGCTTTGTCTTTTGTCCAACGATACCCAGCAGAGTATCCAAAGCCGAGATAATGGAAGGCATTACCGGCGCTATTCACTTTTGTCGGTTCGTCACCCAGCAGAGTGAGCGATTGAACCACACCAATAGATGGATCCTGTTCGGCTCGTTCCACAGCACGTAGGAGATAATCTGGATCAACGTACGTATCCTCATTCGTGAGATGCACGTAGTCACAACCTAATTCTTTGGCCTTTTCCAACCCCAAATTATTATTCGCCGCAAAACCGAGTTCGACATCTTTTAAAATATAAGTGATGCGTGGTAGTTCTTTTCCAGACTTTGGCAGCCAGGTTTTGTCGAACCAGTCTTTCAAAGGACCGATCTTCCATTTGGATTCAACGCAGATGAGCTCGACACGATCCTTGGGATAGTTCAGTTTTTCGAGCGATGCTAAGCAACCATTAATATCCCGCTCCCATTTGGCAACGGGAAACGTCAGATAAATGATACCGATTTTTGGGAGCTGCGACATAGATCAGAAAAAACGTCGATCCGTCAGACCGAGCTCGTGGAGGGCTGTTCGACGACGCCAAGCTTCAGGCAGTGAACGAATGATAGACCAACTACCACGTACAAATACGACCGGTGAAGAAACAAAAATAAAGACCAAATGGATCAATTCATGCACTGCGGAACGCAGAAGATCTTTTAGACCGAGCGCGAACGAAGCGTGATAGAAGTAGAGTTTCCATTGATTTCGGAGCATGGCTTCACGCAAGTACTTAGGACGACGACGCTCATCCAAAATACGCGCCCAGATCCCCGCTGGAGCTTTGATTCCGCGACGATGAAAACTGATCACCGCCGGATCAAACCAGGCATGAAAGCCCTTACGAGCAAGTCGCAAAGCCAAATCCACATCCTCCTTGTACATAAAAAAGGTGGGATCAAAAAGTAATCCTTCAGGAGACGCTGCCTCGGCTGCGGAACGCTTGATCAGACAGATAGCTCCGGATACTCCTAAAACCTGCTTCGCTTCGATCAACTCTGCACCAACTGCCTGACGCATCCGACCCGCGCACCGATCAACCACATTAGCCAAACAGCGATACTCCAACCCGATCGTGTCGATACGTGTTTCAGGACCAACGAACTCCGACTGATCGACTGGCCCCGTCCAACGATAGACGATTCCCCCAACTGCAGCCGCTTGCGGATCAGCCGCGAAACGTTCGAGACAACGTTCAAGGTGGTCGGGTGCGAGGTAGGCATCTTCGTTCAATAATAGAATATACTCCGCCTGGTGCTGCCGCATCAGCAGATTGTGACCACCAGCGAAACCAAGATTCCCCGACGTTTCAACAAAGACATGAGAAACACCGCTCGTTTGTAACAAATGTAGAACACGCGCGTGCTCAGCTTCATCCTCCGAATGGTCACAACAATAAAAAACCCAATCCGTGACCGTCTGCGCCTTCAGACTCTCCAAGAGCTTCGGCAGATAAGTCGAACTGCGATAAAACGGCGTCTGAATCGCGATTAAGGACATAGACTAGAGCGCACGCCAACGATCAAGCAGCCAGGTTCCGAGCAAGCCGAGCGGACGGACCAGTTGCAACAACCAAGCTTGCCAGCGTGGCTGCCACTTCTCGAAGTACTGAATCATCGATTTCGTAAATTGTGCTTGGCTCCAATAGCGCGTCTTTTGGGCAAAGCTCCGCCCAACATAATCAATAGCGGTAATCGACGGAACATATCGGACACTCATTCCCCCTTCGACGACTTGTCGACAAAAATCGACCTCCTCAAAGAAAATGAAATAGCGTGAATCTAACCCTCTAAAGCGTTGCAACGCATTCTGCGTCATCAAAAACAGCGAGCCACGAATCGAATCAACATCTTGCTCCCGGTCAACATCCAGCTCCGTTTGGCGATAGCGCGCAACAAGACGAGGAAAGAGGTGAGGCAGCTTCAAAATCAGGGCAAATTGGGACCAGACATCCGGAAAGCGCCGTACATGCGGAACTGGTTGACCGTCTTCCGTTAACAATTTCCCGCCGACGACCCCAACTTCTGGATGCGCATCGGCATAGGCAACTAAGGCCGAAACCGTGGCTTCGTTTACCCGCATATCTGGATTAAGGAGGAGAACATGCCGACTCTGGGCAATGGCAATCCCCTGGTTTACGGCATGAGCAAACCCCGCATTCCAAGGGTTAGCGATGAGCTGAACCAGAGGAAATTGCTCTGCAACAGCTGCAATTGTGCCATCTTTGGAGGCATTATCAACTAAAATCAAGCGAATACGCACTTCTCCCTCGCTCGCGAGTAACGCCTCCAAATTTCGGATCACAAGGTCACGCACATTGTGACTCACGACGATCACCGCAACATCCGCATCGATCACGGATGGGGCAAGAAAGGCGGCTTTAGGGGGCATGGACGGGGTTGGCAAGGCCGATTCGGACTGGTAGGGTCAGGCGACCGATGTCTGCACGCTAGCAATCTAGCACAAGCGACGTCAATATCCTCTATTTTATGCGATTATTGGTCTGTGGGGGCGCCGGGTTTATCGGGTCAAATTTCATTCGGCACATGCTCGAAACGCATCCGAAGATCTTTGTCGTGAACTACGACAAACTGACCTATGCCGGCAACCTGGATAATTTGAGCGACGTCGCCCAAGACGAGCGCTATCGCTTTGTTCAAGGGGATATTACGGATTTGGATGCCTTAAACAGCACAATTCAGACCTTTTCGATTACCCACGTCATCAATTTTGCGGCTGAAACTCACGTTGACCGCTCGATCCATGGCGGCTGCAAGGATTTCGTTTTGACCAATTCGTTGGGGGTCCAGATGATTTTGGATGCGGTACGAGGTAACAAGATAGAAAAATTCCTCAACGTCTCGACGGACGAAGTCTACGGATCTCTGAGTTTGGATGATTCCTCCCTTTTTACCGAAGAGACCCCCATCACGCCCAACATGCCCTATGCGGCAGCCAAAGCGGGAGGCGACCTCATGTGTCGCGCGTACCACGTCACGCATGGCACGCCGGTAGTCGTGACGCACTGCTCCAACAACTACGGCCCCTATCAGTTCCCAGAAAAACTGATTCCCTTCTTCATCTTCAAATTGCTTAAAGGCGAAAAGGTTCCTGTCTACGGAGATGGCCGGAATGTTCGTGACTGGATTCATGTCCGTGACCACGCGCGCGCCTTGGACTTACTGCTAGAAAAAGGCGTCCCGGGAGAGGTCTACAACATCGGTGTTGACAACGAACGTAATAACTTAGAAATCACGAGCCTCATCTTAGAATTGATGGGTTTCGGACCAGAACGGATGGAGTTTATCAAAGATCGCCCAGGTCACGATCGTCGCTACGCGATTGATGCGAGTAAAATCCAGGCGCTGGGTTGGCAACCAATCTACACCCGCGATCAGTTCCGTCGTGGAATGCAAGAAACCATCGATTGGTACCGCAGCCATACCGGCTGGGTCGAACAGCTTTGGGCAAAAAAGCGAAGCGAAATGAACAGCTTCCAGCAGAGTGCGGCACAGATACCTCCTACGTCCGCTCAAAAGACGATCCCAACCACTGCTGAACTAGATGGAATCTTGATCTTCGGCGCTGGCTACCTCGGTCAGCGGCTAGCTGAACTTTTGCCGAACGCGAGCGTGAGCTCAGTACGGGTCGATGATCGCGCTGCCGTCCTCGCTGAACTGACACGCCTCAAACCACGAGCCGTCATCAATGCAACCGGCAAAACCGGTCAACCGAATGTCGATTGGTGCGAAACCCACCAAGTCGAAACGTATCGCACGAATACCGTCGGAGCGTTGGTGTTGGCAGACGCCTGCCAAGAACAAGGCGTCTATTTGGTTCAACTGGCTTCTGGCTGTATTTTCTACGGAAACTCGCCTGATCCACTTGGCTGGAAAGAAGAGGATGCCACCAACCCACAGGCCTTCTACTCGCGCACCAAGTACGCCGCCGATTTGATTCTGTCGCGTCTTCCTAAGACGGCGGTCGTGCGCTTGCGCTTACCAATTGATTCCATCCCTTCTCCCAAGAACTTGATCGACAAACTCGCGAGCTACAAACAGGTGCTCGATGTCCAAAACAGCGTTACAATCATCAGCGATTTGGCTCAGGTGATTCAGCAACTGATCGAAAAAGGCGCGACGGGGATTTTCCATGCAACGAATCCAGGCGCACTACGCTACCGCGACTTGATTGGACTGTATCGTGAACTCGTTGATCCGCAGCACACCACAGAATGGATCACGGAAGAGGACATGCTCCGTCGTGGACTCGCTACAAAACAGCGCTCAACTTGTATTCTTCAATCGACCCGTTTGGCGGAGTTTGGCATCCAGATGCGGCCGCTACCGATTGCCATTCGTGAAACGATGGAAGCCTATGCCCGCGCCAAGCGAGCTCCCGTTCCACAGGCAACTCCAAGCCCCATGCCCGTGACCCTATCGAATCTAAAACAACCTCGTCGGATGAAAGGGTTAATTGTGGCAGGCGGAAAAGGAACACGCCTCGCTCCACTCACCAATATTACGAGCAAGCAGCTATTACCCATCCACAACAAACCGATGGTGCTGTATCCCCTGCAAACACTCCTGAGCTCAGGGATCAAAGATATCCTGATCGTAACGGGTCCCGAATATCCGCATCATTTCGTAAAACTGCTCGGCTCGGGCGCGAACTACGGCTGCAACATTAGTTACCGCATCCAAGATGAAGCCGGCGGCATCGCCCAAGTCGTTGGAATGGCCGAGGATTTTGTGGGCGATGATTCAGTTGCCGTCATCTTGGGCGATAACATCTTTGAAGATACCTTTGCCGAACCGCTGAAACAGTTTAAAGAGGGCGCGCTCGCCTTCTACAAACCCGTCGCTGATGCCCAGCGCTTTGGCGTCATGGAAATTGATGGGAGCGGGCGTGTACTTTCGATCGAAGAAAAACCGAAACAACCCAAATCCAACTTCGCCCAGGTCGGATTGTACGTCTATGACTCCAGCGTCTTTGATCTCATTCGTACTCTCAAGCCCTCAGATCGCGGCGAACTCGAAATTACCGATCTCAATAATCTCTATTTGACCGCCGGAAAGCTCAAAGCCTCCCCAATCCAAGGCTTTTGGTCAGACGCTGGCACCTTCGATAGTTTGAAACGCGCCACGGACTTCTTTGCGAGTCGAGAAGGGACGAACTAAATACTAAAGAAGGTTGGACAGGGATCGGAAGACTCGTCATGATGGTGGGCATGCCAAAACAGACACTTGTTCTCCTTGGAGGTGGGTTTGCCGGGACCTGGATCGCAACACACGCGGCACCCGCTCACAAAGACACGCTCGATGTGATCCTGATTTCGGAAGAACCAATTTTTACCTTCAGCCCGTTACTCATCAATGGTCTAGCTGGTGATTTGAAGCCGGAAGACTTCACGCTCGATTTAACGAACCTCGCGGCCGAACGCGGGTTTCGTTTTATCCAGGGAGCAATTGACCTGATTGATCGTGAAAAAAAGATCGTGAAGGTCAAACAACCGGATGGAAGCGTCCTTGATGTTTCGTATGATGATGCCGTACTCGCAACCGGTGCTAAGGCCAACTTCTTCGATATTCCAGGCCTGGAAGAACGAGCGTTCGCCTTGAAGCGCTTGGCTGATATCGATCGACTCATCACCCATCTCGCCGACGTTCTCACACAAGCCTCCAAAGTTTGGACGGAGGAAGAGAAAAAGCAGATGCTCTCTTTTTTGATCGTCGGGGGCGGACCGACGGGTGTAGAACTCTTAGGGGCTATGAAGGAACGACTAAAAACGCTCGCGAATGAACGTGGCCTCGAAACGCTGCTTCCGCTCATTTCGATCACCTTGGTCGAGTCGAATAATTTGTTATTCTACGGATTTCCAGAAACTCTCTGTCAGCAAAGTGAAGCGACCTTGAAACAGGCGGGGGTCGCTGTGCGTTGTGGTGTGCGCGTGATCGGTGTGGAGAAAGGAACTGTCACACTTTCGGATCAATCCACTCTCCCCTACGGCACACTCATTTGGGCAGCTGGCGTGAAACCAGTCGCTCCACAGATTCAACCGGCCCTTCCCGCTGGACCACTCAAACCAGATGCATTCATGCGACTTGATGAACATCTGTACGGTGCCGGCGATGCGATTACGTACGAACAAAATGGGGTTAAATTCCATAAGAATGCTCAATTTGCGCTACAGATGGCGCATGATGTCTTGCAAAATATTTTGCGCATCCAACAAGGCCAACAACCCCTCCTCCCTCGCTGCCAGTATAATGCGGCCCTTGTAACCGTCATGCAGACTGGGTTTTTTCGCCTCGGTTCATTCGTCTTGAAAGGAACTTGGATCCATCCGTTCCGTAAGCTCCTATATCGCTTCCGGCTGTGGCAGATTCGAACAGGGCATTAATGAATCCCTGATTCCATGGTCCTTTCTCCGGATCAAGCGCAAGCCGTCCAACAGCTCTATCGCTGGTTTAAGGCTGGCCAAGAGCAAACGATCACGCTCGGCGGCTATGCTGGAACTGGTAAAACAACGCTCGCATCTGTCCTACGTTGGGTACTGAACGAACGACATCCGGATCTTTCGGTCGCGTTTTGCGCCTTCACTGGCAAAGCAACACACGTATTACGTCAGCGCTTGGAAGAAGCCAATCTACTGTTACCCCAAGACACTTGCTCGACGCTTCATGCATTACTTTACGTGCCTCATGTTTCCAAAGACGGAGCGATCATTGGTTGGCATCGGGCGAAAGAAGTCGAAGCGAACCTAATCATCGTGGACGAAGCTAGTATGGTGACCGAGGATCTGTGGCGCGATTTGGTCAGTCTAAACGTACCAATTATCGCGATTGGCGATCACGGACAACTTCCACCAGTGGGCAGTTCATTCAATCTTGTCCAGGATCCAAAGATTCGTTTGGAACAAATCCATCGCCAAGTCGCTGGGAATCCGATTCTTGCCCTCGCTCAAGAAGCACGAACAAGTGGGCGGATCGCTCCTGGCGTTTACGGGAAAGGCATAGAAAAATTAAGCCATACCAACGATGACGGCGATCGAATTCGCGAACTGACGGATGATCTTTTGTCTTCGAGAAAAGATGTGTTGATTCTCTGTGGACGAAACACAACCCGTCAAAAATTGAACGTCGCTGCCCGGGCAACCCGAGGGTTTGAATCTGCCGAACCAGAAGGCGGTGACAAGGTCGTCTGTCTCAAAAACTCCTACGCCATCCCCGGCCAACCGCTCTATAACGGCATGATCGGCACGATCGAACATCTGAACGAAGATGGTGAGCACTGGTACGACGCTACCATCTCCTTTCCAGGCGAAGAACGTGAATTCACTGGCCTCATTTCACGCCATCAATTCGGCAAGGACACGGTCCTCGACAAAGTAGAAGGACTTTCTCCCAAACAAATCGGTGAACGCTTCGATTTCGGGTACGCGCTTACGGTCCACAAAGCCCAAGGCAGCCAAGCGGATACTGTCCTGCTCTTTGAAGAGCGTTTCCAAAAGATGAGCGATGACGATTGGAAACGTTGGCTGTATACGGCGGTCACACGGGCGAAAAAGAAGTTGTATATTGTGGGGGAATAGCTAAAAATAAGCACTCTCTCATTCATATTTTAGGCCTTTTAAAGGGGCTAAATGGGTATTGAATCGCTTGACCGTCAAGCTCACGTCCGATACTATCTGGCCACAATTCGACCCCATTCCGAGATCGTCTAATGGTAGGACTCCTGCCTCTGGAGCAGGGTATCTTGGTTCGAATCCAAGTCTCGGAGCCATGCCCAACGGCCCGAACTCTTTCATCTGAGTTTGCGTCATCAACCCCGCTAACCGCGGGGTTTGGGTTTCTTTGGGACAAGAAGAGGTTTTTTGATGCGGAAAAACAAAGGAAAGACTGATGGTTTTGGGGGAATAGGATATGGAGTGGAGAGACTTTTTGGCTATCAGATTTCGTTCCAGGCCTCGCTTAGTTTTGAGGGGATGAAGGAAGGAGAGGAGGGTGGTCACGATATCTGAACTGGAAAATCTCGAGCATCCTTCTTTCAGTTCGTATCCACTACCCTGGGGCAGATTGATATCGTTATTTAATCTAAACACCAAGTTATCAACATAGTTTTGATCGATCGAAATGCGCTCAAGATGTTCCAGACAATATTGTTCCAATCGTTCTGCTGACACCTGTTTCACCGAACAAGCAGACTTGTCATACTTCATCGTCGACGTACACCGATAATAGTAATAACGATGAAGTTTTCCAGATTTATGCTTGTTCGTGTAACACGGAGTCATTTTTGAACCACATTCAGCACAGTCAATTAAGCCACCAAACAAGAAGTGCTTGTACACACGAAACTTTCTCACTCTGTTTTGATGAGCCTCTTGAGCAAGAGAAAACAGTTCTTCACTCACAAGAGGTTCATGGAGGCCTGGATAGGTTTCCGTATTGTGTTTCACCTTTCCCGCATAAATGACATTCCGTAAGATGGCGGCGATGCTAGTTTTGGAAAAGGAACGATTGTTTTTATTCTTCACTTCTTTTGTTTTCAGAAGCTCGTATACAGCTGATAACGATCTTGTTTCAAGATACATTTCAAACATGGATACGACTTCTTTTTGCTCTGTCGGATGAGGAATGAGCTTCTTAGCACGCCGTAGATAACCATATGGCGTATAGCCACCATTCGACATGCCTTTCTTGGCTCGTTCCAGCATTTTGTCTTTGGTTCTTTCACTCGTGAGCTCTCGTTCAAACTGAGCGAAGGTGAGCATGATATTGCGAAGCAACCGTCCTGCAGGCGTAGAGGTATCAAATCGTTCCGTAATAGAGAGAAAATCGACACCAGATCGATCAAACGATTCGATGAGTTGATAAAAGTCCTTGGGAGAGCGCGTTAAGCGATCGATCTTATAAACAAGAACAATGTCGATCTTCCTTGCTTGCACATCAGCAAGCAAGCGTTTAAGGGCTGGCCGCTCAAGAGTTGCACCGGAGTAACCGGCGTCAGAATAAACATGAAAGACGCGCCAATCCTCTTGGCTTTGAAGAAATGCTTTCATCTTTTCTTCCTGTGCTCCACAGGAAGAAAATTCCTTCTCTGCTTGGTTGTCTGTGGAAACACGGGTATAGATGGCACAGTTTTTCATATCAAAATATTTAAGGGCATAAATTCCACATTCAATATTTATCCGTCTGTATTGATCCCATCATACCACCCTCCTCTCCTTCCTTCATCCCCTCAAAACTAAGCGAGGCCTGGAACGAAATCTGATAGCCAAAAAGTCTCTCCACTCCATATCCTATTCCCCCAAAACCATCAGTCTTTCCTTTGTTTTTCCGCATCAAAAAACCTCTTCTTGTCCCAAAGAAACCCAAACCCCGCGGTTAGCGGGGTTGATGACGCAAACTCAGATGAAAGAGTTCGGGCCGTTGGGCATGGCTCCCTCCTCTGTACCCCCTCAAACCTTTACCATCACCCTGCCTAACTTAAT